>CALBDS010000064.1 GCA_937927415.1 uncultured Rhodospirillaceae bacterium | reverse complement strand
GGGGAACCGTGATGATTGGCGCGCCCAATCCTACACCACGGCACGGGACACGATCAACCGCACCGGCCCCGCCTGGAGATTGGCATCTCCAGACCTCTGCTCTTTTTGTTTTATGAAACCAGCCATTGGCCTTTGAAAAGCCCGGCGGCGACGGTTTCACCGGCGGCATCGGTGATGGTGACCTGGAACAGCCCCGACCGCCGCGTCCGTGACACGCGGCAGGCTGCGGCCCGCAGCGTGTCGCCGCAGCGGCCCGGCCGCAGGAAATGCAGGTCCGACGACACCGTGACCACCGGGTGGCTGTGCAGGGCCGCCGCGCCAAAGGCCACATCGGCCAGGGTGAACAGCGCCCCGCCGTGGCAGGTGCCCTTGTCGTTGGTCATCGCCCCGGTCACCACCATCTCCAGCAGCGCGGCACCGTCCTCCACCGAGACGAGCCGGATGTCCAGGCTTCGGGAATAGGGTTCGCCGCGCAACAGCCGCTCCACCCGCTCGGCCCTGTCGTGCGCGTTCATTGGTCGGCGAAGCTCCGCGCCGTGTCGCGCAGCTTGAATTTCTGGATCTTGCCGCTGGGGGTGCGCGGCAGATCCTCAACGATTTCCAGCCGTTCGGGGAAATACTGCCGCGCGATCCGCTGCTGCTCCAGATAGTCGCTCAGGTCCGCAAAGGTCAGCGACGCGCCGGGTCTCAGCGTGACGAAGGCGCACACCCGTTCCCCCAGCCGGGCGTCGGGGTAGCCGACCACCGCCACCGACGCCACCGCCGGGTGCCGGAAGATCAGGTTCTCGATCTCCACCACCGGAATGTTCTCGCCGCCGCGGATCACCACATCCTTGGTCCGCCCGGTGATGCGGATGTACCCCTCGTCGTCGATGACGGCGAGGTCGCCGGTGTCGAGCCACCCGTCCTCCGTCACATTGTTGAGCTGGGGCCGTTTGAGATAGCCGCCGAACACCGACGCGCCCCGCACCAGAAGCTCCCCCGCCTGCCCGGCCGGCAGGGTCCGGCCGTCGGCGTCCACCACCTTGGCCTCCATCCCGGCCACCGGACGGCCGTCGGACACGCCCGACTTTTCCAGCGCCCGCGCCGGCTCGGTCACGGTGGCCGCCCCCATCTCGGTCATGCCCCAGGCCGAACACACCCGCATCCCCATCAGCCGGTGCGCGCGCTCGATCAGCACCGGCGGGATGGGCGCCCCGGCGCAGTTGAAGGTGGTGAAGCGGTCCGCCGGCGGTTCCCCCTGTTCCACCGCCGAGCACAGGTCGGCGACGAAGGGGGACGAGGCCATGCTGAAGGTCACCCCCTCCTCCCGCGCGATGCGCAGGGCTTGCCGCGGGTCCCAGATCTCCTGCAGAACCGTGGTGGAGTTCAGGATCAGCGGGATCATCGCCAGATAGCCGAACCCGGTCAGATGGGCCATGGGCGAGGCCCCCAGAATCACGTCGTCCCCGCTCAGCCCCATCACGTCGATGTAGGCGTGCAGATTGGCGAACAGGGTGTTGGAGGTGTGCATCACCCCCTTCGGTTCCCCCGTGGTGCCGGACGTGTACATCAGCAGGAACACGTCGTCGGGCGCCAGCCCCGGCCCGGTCAACGGCGGCGCATCGTCGCGCAGCAGCCTGGCGTCGAAGCTGTCCTCCCCCTCCCCGTCCACCACCACCAGATGGCGCAGGTGGGGCAGGTCCGGCATCATGGCGCGGGCCATCGCCTCATGATCGAAACGGCGGAAGCTCTTCGGCACCACGAACACCTTGGCTTCGCCGAACGTGAGCATGAAGGTCAGTTCGTGCTGGCGAAAGATCGGCATCACCGGGTTGGCAACCGCGCCGATGCGCACGCAGGCCAGCGCCAGCGCGATGAATTCCCAACGGTTGGGCAACTGAAACGCCACCACGTCCCCGCGCCCGACCCCCAGCGCCGCCAGCGAACGGGCGATCCGGTCCACCCGTTCGTTCAACACGCGGTAGGTCAGGCGCACGGGCGGAGCGTCACCGGGCGCATAGGCGGCGATGGCGGTCTTGTCCGGGCAGCGTTCCACGGCACGGCGGACGTACAGGTCGATGGTCTCGTCCCGCCACAGCCCCCTTTCCTTCATGGGGACGAGGCGCGGGGCGAGCAGGACGGGATCGAAGTGCATGGGGAATCCTTTTGCTGACGGCACGGTGCCGGGCCTGCGCCGCGTCAAAACGGGCACACGGCCGGACCGGCGGTGGTGTCGTTGGGAAAAGGAGATGCGGCGGGTGCGTTTCATCCCTGACCATGCGCCATCTCCTTGACGTCGGTCGTCGCCATTGGCTGGCAGGCGCGTTCGTGCGCTCTGCCGTCATCCTAGGTGATGGCCGCGCTTAATGTCAATATATTGACCTTTCTTTCAAATGGCCTATGCCGTCTATTCCGCATTGCAGCATCTATTTTCTGTCAATTTATTGCTTTTCGGCAGTTTATGGGCTGTGCGATGCGGAATCCGTGCCGCGACGGAAAATCCGCCGCCCCATTTTAAGACAATGTATTGACATAAAACCCGAACCCTCGCTAGCATCCCGCCATTCCCGGCGAACGAGGATCAGCCATGGATTTCAGCCTTACCGATGAGCAGCAGGCGCTGACCGACGCCGCCGCCCGCTTTGCCAAGAACCGTCTGGCCCCCGGCTACCGGGCGCGCGAACAGGCCCTGCGCATCGAACGGGACATCGTTCTGGAAATGGGGGAACTGGGCTTTCTCGGCGGGGAACTGCCGGAATCCCATGGCGGGCTGGGCGTCGATTGCGTGACCAGCGGGCTGTTGCTGGAACAGATCGCCTACGGCGATTTCAACGTGTCCTATGTCAATCTTCTGGTGTCGCTGTGCGGGCAGATCGTCGCCCGCTACGCCCGGCCCGAGGTGGCGGAGGAATGGCTGCGCGCGGTCATCGCCGGGCGCAAGCTGATCGCCATCGCCCTGACCGAGCCGGGGGCCGGGTCCGACGCCGCACGGCTGAAGCTGCGCGCCGTGCGCGACGGCGGCGATTTCCTGCTGACGGGCGAGAAGACCTCGATCTCTCTGGCCACCCAGGCCGATGTCGCGGTGGTGTTCGCCCGCACCGGCAGCGATGCCGACGGGGCGCGCGGCATCAGCGCGTTCCTGGTGCCCATGGACCTGCCGGGCATCACGCGGACCGCCTTCGACGACATCGGCACCCGCCCGGTCGGACGGGGATCGATCTTCTTCGACGGCGTGCGGGTGCCCGCGTCCATGATGCTGGGGGAGGAGGGTCAGGGCTTCGTGCAGGTGATGCAGGGGTTCGACTACAGCCGCGCGCTGATCGGGCTGCAATGCATGGCGGTGGCCCGCGCGTCCCTGGACGAAAGCTGGGCCTACATCCAGCAGCGCGAGGCGTTCGGCAAGCCCATCGGCGATTTCCAGGGGGTCAGCTTTCCCCTGGCCGAGGCGGAAACCCATTACCAGGGCTGCCGCGCCCTGTGCCTGCGCACACTGTGGCTGAAGGACCGGCACCAGCCCCACACGGCCGAAGCGGCCATGTGCAAATGGTGGGGGCCGAAGCTGGGCAGCGAGATCATCCACCAGTGCCTGCTGACCCACGGTCACGGCGGCTACGGCAGCGACTATCCCTTCGGCCAGCGGTACCGGGATGTGATGGGTTTGCAGATCGGCGACGGCACGGCCCAGATCATGAAGATGATCATCGCCCGCCAGATGAGTGCTGCCCACCGTCCCTGAGACAGGCCCCGGGGGCGGTGGGCCGGGCCTTACAGCCCGGACATGTTCCGTTGCAGGCGGCTGATGTAGTGGATGAAGGCCAGCCGGTCGTCGAAGGAAAAATCCTTCAGTGCTGCGTCATAGAAAGCGTGGATCGGATCGGCCAATGCCGCCCACAACTCGGCCCCCTTGGCGCTCAGGCGCACCTTGCGGGACCGGCGGTCGTCTTCGTCGGTGGCGCGTTCGATCAGCCCGTCCCGCTCCAGCCGCCCCAGCAGACCGGCAAGGTTCTGGCGGCTGACCAGCAGGTAACGGGACATCTCGCCGACCGACATCCCCCCGGCCGCCTGAGGCCGGGACAGGGCACCCAGAACCGACCATTGCTGTGTGGTAACACCAAAGTCGTTCAAGGCCTGCGTTCCCTTCGTATGAAGAGTATTTGCGGCCTGGAAAAATCGAAAGAAGAGCCTGTTGTTGATCTCGTCAAGTGCCGGCGACTTCTCGGAAGGCAATTCACTCATCGAATGACACACCACAATTGGTCTTTCGGCCATTGGATCACAGGAGTGGGGCGAAGGCAAGGCATCAACCCCCGCATCCTTTTCGAACAGCGTCTTTTTCATCAAGGAGGAAACATCATGCGCGGATTGAACGGCAAGACCGTCATCGTGACCGGCGGGGCCGGCGGCATCGGCGCCGCCATCTGCCGCCGCTTCGGCGATGAGGGCGCCCGCGTCGCCGTCTTCGACATCAACCGCGATGCCGCCGAGCAGGTGGCCGCCGGCATCCGCGACGGCGGCACCGGCACGGCGCAGGCGTTCGCCGTCGATCTCACCAGCCAGGAATCGGTCGTCGCCGCCGTGGCGGCGGCGGAAGCCGCCCTCGGCCCCACGGACGTTCTGGTGAACAACGCCGGGTGGGACCGGGCCGGCGCCTTCCTCGACACCGACAAGGATCTGTGGGACCGCATCGTCGCGGTGAACCTTTACGGCCCCCTCTACATGCACCATGCGGTGCTGGAGGGCATGGTGGCGCGCGGGGCGGGACGGGTGGTCAACATCGCGTCCGACGCCGCCCGCGTCGGGTCGTCGGGCGAAGCGGTCTATGCCTATTGCAAGGGCGGCCTCGTCGCCTTTTCCAAGACCATGGCGCGCGAACTGGCCCGCCAGCGGATCAGCGTCAACGTGGTCTGCCCCGGCCCGACCGACACCGCGCTGTTCCGCGATTTCTGCGGCGAGGGCGACTATGGCGACAAGCTGCGCGCCGGTCTGGCCCGCTCCATCCCCTTCGGCCGCCTGGGCCAGCCGGACGACCTGCCGGGCATCGTGGCGTTCCTGTCCAGCGACGACGCCGCCTTCATCACCGGACAGGTCATCAGCGTGTCCGGCGGCCTGACCATGGCCGGCTGATATCTCCCCTTTTCCAGAACAACCACGTCAGGAACGAACCCATCATGGATTATCAGGACATCCTCTATGTGAAGGACGGCGGAATCGCCACCATCACGATCAACCGCCCCGCCTCCTACAACGCCTTCCGCGCCCAGACCTGCGAGGAGATGATCCACGCTATCAAGGACGCCGAATTCGACAGGACCATCGGCGTGGTGGTGCTGACCGGGGCGGGCGACAAGGCGTTCTGCACCGGCGGCGATCAGGGGTCGCAGGACGGCGGCTATGGCGGGCGCGGCACCATCGGCCTGCCGATCGAGGAGTTGCAAAGCGCCATCCGTGACATTCCCAAGCCGGTGATCGCGCGGGTCAACGGCTATGCCATCGGCGGCGGCAACGTGCTGGTGACCCTGTGCGATCTGGCCATCGCGTCGGACAAGGCTCAATTGGGCCAGGTGGGGCCGAAGGTCGGGTCGGTCGATCCGGGCTTCGGCACCGCCTATCTCGCCCGCGTGGTGGGCGAGAAGAAGGCACGGGAAATCTGGTACCTGTGCCGCCGCTACACCGCGCAGGAGGCGCTGTCCATGGGCATGGTCAACGCCGTGGTGCCCCACGACCAGCTCGACGCCGAAGTGCGCCTGTGGTGCCAGGAGATCCTGGAGAAAAGCCCAACCGCCATCGCCTTCGCCAAACGCTCGTTCAACGTGGATTCGGAAATGATCCGTGGCCTGTCGGCCATGGCGATGCAGGGGCTGAAGCTCTACTACGAAACCGCGGAGTCGGCCGAGGGCGGCAACGCCTTCCGCGAAAAGCGCAAGCCGGACTTCCGCCGTTTCGTCAAGTAACCACCCGGCTTGCGCGGGCTTATGCCTTGGGGGGTGTGTACGAACCGGCGATGCCGCCGTCCAGCGTCAGCAGCGAACGGTACAGGTCCGGCCGCCGATCGCGGAACACCCCCCACGACCGGCGCTGATGGGCCACCGCGTCGAGGTCGAAGGTGGCGGTCAGCACCGTTTCATCCCCCCGCCCCGCTTCCGCCACCTTGGCGCCGGTGGGGTCGGCGATGAAGGATGAACCATAAAAGGTGATGCTGGTGCCGTTGCGCCCCGCTTCGGTGCCGATGCGGTTGGATGCCACCAGCGGCATGAGGTTGGCGCCCGCGTGCCCCTGCATCACCCGCTGCCAGTGGCCGCTGGAATCCAGCGTGGAGTCGTGGGGTTCGGAGCCGATGGCGGTGGGGTAGAACAGGATTTCCGCCCCGGCCAGCGCCATGGCGCGGGCGCATTCGGGGAACCACTGGTCCCAGCAGATGCCGACGCCGATGCGCCCCGCCCGCGTGTCCCACACCCGGAACCCGGTGTCGCCGGGGCTGAAATAGAATTTTTCCGTATAGCCGGGGCCGTCGGGAATGTGGCTCTTGCGGTAATTGCCCAGCACCCGCCCGTCGGCGTCGATCACCGCCAGGCTGTTGAAATAGGCCTGCCCCGCCCGCTCGAAATAGGACAGCGGCAGAACCACCTCCAGCTCCGCCGCCAGGGCCGCGAAACGGGCGATCAGCGGGTTGTCGGCAAAGGGGGCCGCCAGATCGAAATAGGGGTGGTGCTGGTCCTGGCAGAAATAGGGCGCCTCGAACAGTTCCTGGATCAGCACGACGTGGGCGCCGCGGCTGTTGGCCTCCCGCACCAGCCGTTCGGCGCGGGCGATGTTGCCGGCCCGGTCCCAATCACAGGCCATCTGGGTTGCCGCTACGGTGACGGTGCGCATGGGAAACGGCGTCCTTTCCTGAATGATAAAGCCGCAAAAAGCCGGATAAACATAGGATCTTTGCAGCATCCGTTCAATAAACAGCGCCGCCCCACCCAGAATTGCGTCACGAAACGGTCACGAAAGCGCGGATCTTTTTTGTCGGCCCGGGTATCAGCGGCGCAAGGGGTCGTTTTCCAGCCGGTACATCTCCTGTTCCCGCTTGAAAAGATCGCGCTGCTCGAACGGGGACAGCCGCCCCAGCGCATCATCGTGGCGCAGGCGGTCGATGTCCGGGCGCATCAGATCCTGCTTGAAGCGGGCGGTGGCGTCCTCCGACCCCGGCGGCACCGGCACGGGCACCGGCTGCGGTGCGCCCGGATCGTTCAGCATCGGCGGCGGGGTGGAGCTTCCCCGCCGGGGCCGCGGCGGCTGGTCGGTCTGGCTGTCCGCAACCGGGGCCGTCCGCCCCGATGTCGCCGCCAGCGGCGCCGAGGCCGATGGGACATAGATCTGGCTGGTCACCGGCCGCGGCGTCCATGGCACCGCGGTGGACGATTCGGGTGCCGGGGCACAGGCGGCCAGCATCAGGGATACGGCCATCACCCCGTTTCGCGTGCGCATCATCCTCACCCTCCCTTTTCTTGAGAAACCGCGGCGATATGCCACGCGGCATCACCGGCCATGCGGGCTATCTCCGTGGTGGTAATTCGGATGTCGAGAGACTTGCTTAACCTTGCATTAAAAGTTAGAGATTATGACGTTTGACAGGTTATACCGGCTGCCGCTTCGCTAAAGACATATTCTTTCATTAGCGAACGGGCAGGCTCAGTGCGGGAGTTAAGAGTTATGGCCAGTTCCGTGACCCGTGCCCTTTCTGCCATCCGGCGGTACGATCCGGCTCCCGATGAGATCGACCAAACCATCCTGGCGGCCATCAACGTCACCCTGTGCCTCGCCTCGGGAGGGAACGACCGGGTTGCCGAAGGGTTCAACCGCGATGTGGCCATCAGCGGCCGCGCCTTCGGCCTGTCTCTCTCGGCGACCTGACGCCCTGCCCACCTCTCCGGCGGCCCATAACCGGCCCTTCCGGTCATGATCGGCATCAGTGCCGGTAACAAAACAACACAGGATCTTACCCCTTCCATACGTACCAAAGAAGCGACGGCGCCGCCACGAGGCCGCCATCGCCCACAGCCGGGGTTCGTATGGGTATGGACGACACAAGCGCACGGGCCATCGCCTTTTCCTTTTGGCGCGATCGCAGCGGGATCGGCGGGGCATCTGATACCCTTTCCCCCACATCGTCCGTCG
Source organism: uncultured Rhodospirillaceae bacterium (assembly GCA_937927415.1). Taxonomy (GTDB): domain Bacteria; phylum Pseudomonadota; class Alphaproteobacteria; order Azospirillales; family Azospirillaceae; genus Azospirillum. The sequence goes on along the minus strand of CALBDS010000064.1, from coordinate 18,509 downwards.
CCGCCCTGTATCTGACGGCGGGCCGCGCCATGCTGGCCCAGCACCGCAACGCCAGCGCCGCCCTGTGCGCCCGCTGCGCCCTGTCCCACGCCCCGGCCATGGAGCAGGCGCACCGGCTGCTGGGAGAGGCACAGGCGGCGCTGCACCGGCCCCATGCCGCGCTGCAAAACCTGCGCACCGCCACGGCACTGGCACCCCACAACGCCGACATCTACCGGCTGATCGGGCAAACCCTGTCGGTGGTCGGGGAAATGGACGCCGCCCTGGCGACACTGCGGCTGTCGGCCCGGATCCGCCCCGACGACACCCATGTGTGGATCGAGGCGGGGCAGGTCTACCGCCGCGCCGGCCAGCCGGGGCTGGCGGCGGCCTGCTTCGCCACCGCCCACCGGCTGGACCCCAACCGCGGGGACGCGCTGGTGCATCTGGGGCTGGTGCTGCACGGGGCCGGGGAATTCGCCGGTGCCGTGGCGTGTTTCCGCATGGCGCTGACCATCGACCCGTTCCACGCCCCGGCCATGCGCGCCCTGGCGGAGGTGGCGGGGGAACCCCGCTGGTCCGGGCGCACCACCCCCACCCCGCCCGTGGTCATGCCCGCAATTCCCCCGGCGCCCGCGGTCCCGCTGGCGCCGGGCGGGCGGCGGCTGGCGGTGCCGGAATGGGCGGGGCAGCCGCTGACGGGCCGCAGCCTGTTCCTGTGGACCGGCGGTGACGGCGAGGACATCGCCATGGCCTGCCGCTACCCCGACCTGATCCGGGCAGCCGGCAGCGTGACCATCGAGTGCGGGCGCCGGCACCTGTCGCTGTTCGCCCGCTCCTTCCCCCGCGCCGTCATCCGCCCGCGCCAGCCCGACACCCGCACCATCCCGTGGGAGGTGGTGAACTGCGACCTTCACGCCTCGGGTGACACGCTGTTGCGCTGCCTGCCGGCGTTTCCGCCGCGCTCTTCGTGGCTGTACGCCGACGACCGCCGCATCGCCGACTGGCACGGGCGGCTGGATGAGGTGGGCTGTGGGCGGCTGCGGGTCGGCGTGGCGTGGCATGGCGTGCCGGGGGCCGCACCGGAACGCTGGGGGGCGGTGCTGCTGGCCGCCGGCCTGACGCTGGTGTCGCTGCAGCCCAACGGGGACGACGGCGCCATCGCCGCGGCCGAGCGCCGTTTCGGCGTGCCCATCCACCGCTGGCGCGGTCTGGACCTGATGGAGGATATGGAACAGACCGCGGCCCTGATCGGCGCCCTGGACATGGTGATCGCCCCGCCGGGGCCGGTTGCCGATCTGGCCGGCGCGCTGGGGGTGCCGGCGTGGTGCCTGGATCCCGACCCGGCGGGCGAAGGGCATCGGGGGCGGTTGCCGGCCCGTCATCCCCCCACCCGCCGCCGTTTCACCGCGCACACGGCGGCCCACACCCGCGCCGCCCTGGTGCGGATCGGACAGGATCTCCGCCGCCTGAACACAAACCGTTAAGGCGGAGCGTCAGTTCAGACGGTCCGCCGCCGTTCCCGTATCCCCGTCACGATCCTCACGGTGGGGGGCCGTCCCCCGTGCGGCGCCGAACGCCGCGTCGAAGATGCGGTCGGCCAGATCGTCGGGCGGCGTGTCCCCGGCCCCGGCGTCCGCCAGGGCCAGTTCCATCGCCACCATCTCATCCAGCCGCGCCTGGGCACCGGGCGAGCGGGCCAGCAGAGCGCGCGCCGCCGCCGCGACGGCCGGCGGCCACCCCTCCAGATCGCCGCCGAACCGGTCGAGATGCTGCTGAAATTCGTCTTCAGTCATCAAAGGCATCCTTCGCGGCCTGGGCGCTGGCCCGCAGCAGGCCGCGAAGCTGCTGGCGCGCACGTTTGAGCAGCGATTCTACCGCGCCCAAACTGATTTGCATAACGGAAGCCGTGTCGGCCGCGCTCAGCCCCTCGAAATAAAACAGAGTGACCGCCACCTGCTGCTGCGGCGGCAGGCGTCGGCAGGCAGCCCCGAGCCGGGTCGCCATCTGATGGCGCTGGATCAGGCTGACGGCATCGGGGGCGGCGTCCGCCGGCTCCGCCACCGCATCGAGATCCTGGCCCACGGGGCGGCGGCGGTGGTCGATGCTGCGGTTGACGATCACCCGGTAAAGCCAGGTGGTGAAGCGGGCGCCCTCGTCGCTCCACTGGGCGCGGCGCTGCCAGATCTGCAGGAAGGCGTCCTGGGCAATGTCCTCGGCCTCGGCATCGTTGCCCGACATGCGCCGGGCCAGCGCATAGGCGCGCCTCAGGTGCCGGCGCACCAGCCGGCGATAGGCGTCCTGATCGCCGGCCCGGATGCGCGCCATCAGCGTTTCGTCGGACTCGTCGGTCCCGGACGCCGCCACACCGGCGGCAACCGGGGCCAGATGGCAGCCAATGCCGCCCGCCGGGCATTCCTCAGCCAAAGAGAGAGCCGTTCGCATGTTTCATCGACCTTTCGATGACCGATGCGGACGATCCTTTGACCGTCGTCGCTCCGGATGGTGTGTGACGGCCGGTGCTGCGTTCTGCGGCACCGGGGATGCCATATGTTTCGGCAACGGTTTTCCACGCCTCTGCCATCACCCCAAGCTGGCGCGCCACAGCGTCAGCCGCGGCCGCCGGATCGGGGCGGGCGGGAACGTTGGCCACCTGTTGGATCATGATACGATAAAATCGTCTCAAATCCTGTGCAACGGCGCCGCCGCGGCCCATGTCCAGCACGGAATCCAGGGCGGTGAGGATGGTGATGGTGCGGTCCAGGTCGGCGAAGGCCTCGTCGAACCGGCGGGCGCGGACCGCTTCGCGGGCACGCCGGGCGTTGGTGGTGGCCCGTTCGTACAGGCGGGCGACGGCGATCAGCGGCGGCACCGTGCTGTTGGCGGTGGCATAGGCGGACAGGGCTTTGCTGACGGTCGGGTTGGTCATCATGGCACGGATTCCTTGGTCGGGGTGTCAGTCGTCGCTGCTGTCGGCTTCCTGCTGCAGCCGCTGGAGCAGGATGTTCGCGGTTTCCGCTTCCGCCTCCAGCCGGGCGTAATAGGCGGTCAGGCGGGTGCGGTAATCCTCGGCCTGGGCCTTGATGTCGTCGGATTTGGTGGTGAGCTGGGTGTCGGTGCTTTTAAGCTGCGAGACCAGGGTGGCGATGCTGCCGTCGTCATCGGCGGCCAGCGCGTCCAGCGTGGTGAACAGACTGTCGGCGATGCCCTGGGTAAAGGTGACGTCCACGCTGTCGCCGGCGGTGCCGGTGTAGACCAGCGTGATCCCCTCGTACGCCGTGCCCGCCTTGCCGATGATGCGGCTGCCCGACACGGTGAACAGGCTGTCGTCGCCGCCCACCGACGCCGACGCGATGCCGCCGTCGTCGCCCATGGTAACGTCGAGGGTGAAGGACAGGCTGGTCTGGGTGCCGGTGTAGCGCAGAAGCTGCAGGTCGCTGGACGAGGAGGTCATGGTGAGGCCGAGAAGCTGGCGCACCCCGTCCACATCGTTGACCAGCATGGAGTTCTGCGTGGTCTCGTCCAGTTCCAGATAATTGCTCTCGTCGAACGACAGCCCCAGATCGGCCAGCGACAGCGACCCGTCGTCGGTGGTGACCTTGGTGTTCAGCGCCTGATAGACGGATTTCACCGTCTGCCGCAGCAGGCTGTCGGCGAACAGGGTGGCGTCGTCGCTCTTGGTGCCGTCGCTGGATGTCGCCTGCTGCGCCAGGGCGAAATCGCGGAAGCTGTTGTAGGCGTCCACGAAATCGGTGATGGCGTCCTTGATCGACGACAGGTCGGTGGAGATCTCCGTGGTGATGGTGGTGCCCGGCTGGGCGGCGTAAAGGTCGAGTGTCAGCCCGTCGATGGCGTCGTCGATGGTGTTGCTGGACCGGGTGACGGTCACCCCGTCCACCACCACCACGGCATCCCGGGCCGCCACCAGTTCGTTGGCCACCGCACCGTCATCATCCACCAGCCCCAGCTCGCTCAGCACCGACCCGGACGAATCCGACAGCGTGATCTCCTTGCCGGTGTCGTTGGCGGTGAGGATGAGCTGATAGGAACTGTCCGACACCTTGACGATGCTGGCGGTGACGCCGCTGGTGGATTTGCGGGCGTTGATGGCGTCGCGGATGTCGGTCAGGCTGTCGCCATCAACCACGTCGATGGACACCGGGGAGCCGTCCTCCACCCCGATGGCGAAGGAGCCGGACAGGCCAAGTGCCGTGGAATTGCTGGTCTGGGTGCCGCCGCCGATCTTGTGGCGGGTGGCAAGCTGCTGCACCTCGATGGTGTGGGTGCCGATCTCGGCCCCGTCCTCGGCGGTGATGGACAGCACGTCGTCGGGGTCCACCGACGACGTGCTGCTGGACAGGTAGGCGGTGCGTTCATCGAACAGGTTGGTGGTGCTGCCGGTGGAAGCCGTGCGGTTGCGCAGCCCCTCCAGCGCATCATCCATGTCCTGCAGCAGCCCCTGAAGCTCGGTGTAGGCGGCGATCTTGGCATCATTGGCGGTGATGGTCTGATCGATGCGGTCGGCGGGCGCCAGCCGCTGGGCCACCGCCGCTTCCACCAGGGCGGAATAATCGATGCCGGTGCCGGAATCGCTGGATTGCAGGACCGTCGCACCCGTGGAGGCCGCGGTCGAATACGACGTTGATGTCGCGGACGAGACGGTTGTCATGGCGCGGCGATCCTTTCAGCAAAGGTCGGGGCGGCGGACTCTGGTTGACAGGCCCTCTCCCCACCGGGGAGAGGGGTGGGTGAGGGCCGGATGCCGCGCCGAAGGCCCGACATCCGTTGCGAAGCAACCCCAAACCCCATGTTTCCCGAGCCTGACGGCTCGATTTTCGGGCTGACGCGCGAAAATCGGCCCTCACCCCGACCCTCTCCCGGAACGGGAGAGGGAAACATTCACAGTCCTGCCGAGGAGGTTACCGGAGCAGCGACAAAAGCTGTTCCGGCATGGAATTGGCCTGCGACAGCACGGCGATGGCCGCCTGGGTCAGCACCTTGGTGGAGGCGAGGCTGGTCTGTTCCTCCGCCACGTCCACATCCATGATGGCCGACTGCGCCGCCTCGGTGTTTTCGATGGAGGTGTCCAGCACCTCGCCGCGGAACTCGAAGCGGGAGATCAGGGCGCCCACGTCGGCGCGCGCGGTGGACAGGCTTTCCACCGCCGTATCCAGCGCCGTCAGCGTGCTTTCCGCCGTGGTGGACGTGCCGATGTCCAGGCCGGTGATGCCCAGCCCCGTGGCGTTCACGTTGGCGATGGTGACGGTGATCTTGTCGGTGGTTTCCGTGCCGACGCGGAAATCGACGCCGGTGGACCAGTCGCCGGTGCCGTCCAGCAGCGGATCGTCGTTGAAACGGGTGCCGGAGGCGATGCCGTCCACTTCTTCCAGCAACTGTTGGAATTCGGCATCCAGATAGCCGCGCTCGGTGTCGGTCACCGACCCCGATTGCGACTGGGTGGCCAGCGAGCGCATGCGCTGCACGATATCGGAAATGCGCGACATGCCGCCGTCGGCGGTTTGCAGGATGGACGAACCGTGGGCGGCGTTGGTGGCCGCCTGCTTCAGGACCGTCACGTCCGATTGCAGCGACGTGCCCACGGCCAGACCGGCGGCATCGTCGGATGCCTTGGTGATGCGCGACCCGCTGGCGATCTTCGACACCGAGGTCGCCTGATTGTCGGAATTGATGTTCAGATACCGCAGGGCCGAATTGGCGGCGGTGTTGGTGCTGATGACGGGCATGGCGGCTCTCCTTGAAGGGTCATGCCCTTCTCCCCGGCGGGGGGAGAGGGGAAGGAAAGGTGGTCGTCTCTGCTGGACACACGGGGATCCGAACGGAAACTGGCGCGGTTTTTTTCGGGCGTTTCCGTCAGGCGAGCAGGTTGTTGAGGTTGGTGTCCTGCAGGATCTTCATCAGGCTCATGGTCGCTTCCAGCGACGCCTGAAGCTGCGACAGGCGCACGGTGGCCTCGGCCAGATCGACGCTGCGCAGGTCGTCCACCTGGGTTTCCAGCACGAGCTGGGTGTCCACATGGCGGTCGAGCGTGCGGTCCAGCGTGCCGGCGGCCACCCCCAGGCGCGCCTGGATGACCGACATGCCGTCCGCCCCCGCCGCCGCCAGGGTGGACGCCTCGTCCAGAACGTCCGAATCGACCGGATCGAGGTCCATGGAGACGATCAGGTTGAAGGCGCGCATGGCCTTCTCGATGGCGGGGTCGTCGGCGGTGGCGCCGTATTCGATGACCAGATCGTCCGCCGCCTGGAAATAGGACAGGCTGCCGTCGCCGCTGTACCAGCTTGTATCGGCGGAGGATGGAACGGTGGCGGGGGGATAGCTGGCGGTGTCGCTGTTGACCGGGGCCGTGTCGGTGCGCGACCCGGCGAACAGGTAGCGCCCCTCCTGCCGCGTGTTCAGCAGGCCGATGAATTCCTTCATCAGCCCGGCCGCTTCCTCCTGCACCCCTTCCGCGGCACTGCTGGCCGCACCCTGGAGGCTGGTGATGAGGCTTTGCAGGCGGTTGGTGACGTCGATCATGCTGCCGACGGTGCTGTCCATGGTCTGGATGCGGCCCGACACCACCTCGCCCTCGTCGATGTAGCGTTCGGTGCGGCGATAGGTGCTGTCCAGATCGACGATGCGCCCGCTGTCGGACGCCACCCCTTTGAAATCGGTGGATTTCAGACCGCTGGACGCGGCGATCTGGGCCGCAGCCACCCGTGATTCCCCCTGCATCATGCAACGGACCAGGGTGTTCTGGTGGTTGGCGGTGGCGATGCGTTCCATGGCCCCGTCTCCTTATTTGAGCATGCTGAGCGCCGTCTCGAACATCTCCTGCAGCACCTCCATCACGGCGGCGGCGGATTCGTAGGCGGACTGAAGCGACGAGATGGTCGCGGTTTCCTCATCCACATTGACCCCCGACTGGGAGGTGAAGGTGGTGGTCAGGCTGTCGGCATAGGCGCTGGCACTGTCGGCGGCGGTGTCGGCGGTGGATGCGGCGGTGGCAATGCCCTGGATGATGTCGGCGGCATAGCCCGCGACGGTGGCGGTGCGCCCCGACAGGCCCCCCGCCGTATCGAACGACAGGGTGCCGGACAGAACAGCGCCCAGCGCCGTGGCGGTGGTGGCATCGCCCGTGGTGAGCGCCGTGTCCCCGGCGCCAAGGCCGGCGGCGGTGGACAGCACCGCGGTGGGCAGCCGGCTGCTGTCGTCCAGCAGCGTCTGCGACACCCGCAGGTCACCGGCCCCGCTGCCGGTCAGGATGTCGTTGAAACCGAAAAAGGCCGACAGGCCCACCCCGCCACTGCCGACGCTGGTGTCGCCGCCCAGCGCGATGCCCGTATCGGAATCGGTGGCGGCGATGGTCAGCCTGCCGTCGCTGCCGATGGCGGCGGTAGCGGTGCCGGTGGCGTTGATGGCGTCCATCAGATCCTGCACGGTGGACAGGCCGGACAGATCGATGTCCGTCACATCGGCCGCGGTGCCGTCGCTGTTGGTGACCGCCAGCCGCAGCGTGCCGGTGCCCGACAGGCTGTCCGTTGCCGACACCGCCCCGGCGGAGGTCAGCGACGGCGGCGCCGGAACCGTGCTGCCGGCGTTGGCGGCGGCGTTCAGCGCGTCCTTCAGCGTGGTGGCGAGTTCGTCCAGCCGCGCCTGCTGGTTCGGCAAGGCGTCGTCGCGCAGGTCCACCAGGGCCGCCAGGGTGCCGGAGGTCAGCGATCCCGTGATGTCCTTGCCGCCCACGCTGATAGCGGAAAAGCCGCTGGTGCCGGTGGCGCTGTAGACCGTAGCGGCGCTGACGCTGGCCGCCGGGGTGTAGGACAGGGAATGCACCGCGCTGTCCAGCAGCGCCGTGCCGCCGGATGTGGAAATGCGCATCCGCCCGTTGCCGTCGGTCTGGTAGCGGACATCGATGTCCGCGGCCAGCGTTTGCAGGGCGGTGTTGCGCTGGTCCTCCAGGTCGCCGGTGTTCTGTCCCAGCCCCTTGGCCCTGACGATCTGGTCGTTGAGGGAATCGAGGGTGGTCAGCGTTTCGTTGATGCGGTCCACCGTGTCGGCGATGTCCTCGTCGGCCTGGGCGCGCAGATCCTGCACGGTGGACGACAGGTCGCGCAGGCTTTCGGCCATGGCGCCCACGTCGTCCACCACCGCCGCCTTGGCGCTGTCGCTTTCGGGGGAGGTGGCGAGGGTGGCCAGCGAATCCGACAGATCGTCGATGGCATCGGCAATGCCGGTGCCGCCGCTGCCGTCGGTGCTGCCCAGCCGCTGCTGGAGCAGGTCCAGCGTGGCGCTCATGGTGCCGGTGTAGCCCACATCCGATGCCGTCCCCACCAGCGTCTTCAACAGATACTGGTCCACCACGCTGGTGACGGAGGAAACGTCCACCCCGGTGGCGTAGGGAACCGCGATGTTGCGGCTGGTCTGAGCGGCGGTCTTGCGGGTGTAGCCGTCGGTGTCGGAATTCGCAATGTTGGCCGTCGCCACCGCCATAGACACTTCGGTGGTCCGCAGGGACGCGGCGGCGATGGAGCCGGCGACGCGCAGGGACATGGGAACCTCCCCTTTTCCGCCGGATCAGGCGGTGATGTCGGCGGTGTGGCGCACGGTGCGCCCGGTCAGGTGCGCGCCCATCCGCCCGCCGCGGTACGACGCCACGCCATAGACGCCGGTGGGCGCGCGGGTGGCGGCACTCAGCGCCGCACCGATGGCGTTCTGCCGGACCTGCCGCGCCTTGGCGTCGGCGGCGAAGCGGGCCATCACCCGCCGCACCGGCGCCAGCGCATCGCGGGCGGCCAGACGGACGGCGGCACGCTGGGCAGGGGGGATGCGCTTGCTGCGCCCGGTGTCGAGGGCCAGTTGCAGCGCCTCCCTCTTCCGGCGCAGCAGCATCTGCATCTCGCCCGCCGCCAGCACCGCGGCCTGCGCCTGCCCGTTGCGGGCGGCGGTGAAGGCGCGTTCGGCCAGCGCGGCGATGGCGGCGGAGAATTCGGTGATGATGCCCACGGGATCGGGCGACAGGTCGGCCATGGCGGACACTCCTTTGCGTGTATTCCGGGTCACAGGCGCTTCTGGGCACGGCCATAGGCGGCCATCGCCACGCGGGTGGTGGTGGTGCGGTGCAGGGCGGTGCGCACCGCCGCCTGGGCGGCGCGCAGACCCGCCAGCAGCGTCTGCACGTCGTCGATCAGCGCCAGCCGCGCCGCCCGGCCGCCGCCGGTGCCGTTCAGCACCGCATCGGCGCGGGCACGCAGGCGGCGGGATTCCACGAACAGGGCGTCGGCCTGGACGAACAGCCCGTTGGACGCCGGTGCGGTTTGCGGAGCGGTCACGGCACCCTCCCTCACCGTTTCATGCTAATGAGGGTGTCCAGCATGTCCTGGGCGGTGGTCATGACCTTGGACGCGGCGGAATAGGCCTGCTGGGCGACGATCATGCGGGTGAATTCGTCGGTCAGTTCGACGGTGGAGCTTTCCAGTGCCCCGGCTTCGATGGTGCCCGACCCGTTTTCCCCGGCGGTGCGCAACTGCACCTGCCCGGATTCGTAGGTCTGCATGAAGGTGCTGCCGGTTTCGCTGTCCAGCCCGTCGGAATTGGCGAAGGTGGCGATGGGGATGCGGTAGACGGCCCGCGTCTCGCCGTTGTCGAACACCGCGCGCACCGTACCGTCTTCATCAATGGTGGTGCCGGTCAGGGTGCCGGGGGCATGGCCGTTCTGGGTGGTGGTTTCCACCGTCACCGACGGCTCGCTGTCTTCGGATGCGTGCTGGGTCAGCCCGTCGTTGCCGTCCACCGTGCCCAGGTCGAGGGTGATGGAACTGTCGGCGGCACCGGTGGTCCAACCGCCGACCGTCAGCGACGGCGATGCGGGCGAAAAGCTGGCCGGCGTGCCGTCGTCGTTGAAGGTGATGGTCACGGGCACCCCGCCCACGGTGCCGGTGGTGGTGGCGGAGTTGCTGGACAGGGTGGGATCGTCGGCGTCCAGGGTCCAGGTGTTCTCCCCCGTCTTGGTCCAGGTGAGCGTGATGGAATGGCTGTTGCCCAGGCTGTCGAACACCTCCACGTCGGAGGTGAAATCGTCCCCCGTTTCGGCGTCGGACGGCAGGTTGGCGTCGATGCCCATGGTGGTGGTGGCCTTGGGCGTGCCCTTGATGGCGGTGGTGTTGATGGCCTCCAGGCTGTCCACCGACCCCTTGTTGCGGGCCGACACGCTGCCGTCGTCGTCCAGCGCCCAGCCGTAGAGGTAATAGCCTTCGGAATTGGTGAGATAGCCGTCCTCGTCGGTGGAGAACGACCCGTTGCGGGTGTAGCGGATGTCGCCGTCGGCGGAATCGTCGGACACCACGAAGAAGCCGCTGCCGTTCACCGCCAGATTGGTGGTGACCGCCGACGACTGGATGTCCCCTTGCGCCGCGTTGTTCCGGTAGTTGTAGGCCAGCACCCCGCCCGTGCGCTCGTCCACCGCTTCGGTCTGGTTGATGAACGACTGAAAGCTGGTACCGGTGCTCTTGAAGCCCGTGGTGCTGGAATTGGCGATGTTGGAGGAGATGGAGGCAAGCGCCTTGCTTTGCGCCATCAGCGCCGAGGTGGCGCTGTACATCGCATTGGTGATGCTCATGGAAGCACCCCTCGGATCGGATTGTCAGAAAAGGCGGGAGGAGAGGGCGCGCGGGCCTAGCTCACCGACAGAACCTCGTCGGCGGTGATGGTCACGCCGTTGCCCAGGTCGAGAACCGTGTCGGAGGAGGAGGTATCGACGGCGTTCACCACCGCCTTGATGCGGGTGGTGGTGGACACGGCGGCGTTGGCGCTGTCCACCGCATCCACGCTGAGGGTGAAGCCGCCGTCCGTATAGACGGTGCCGTCGGACCCCACCCCGTCCCAGGCAAAGGAATGGGTTCCGGCCGAGGAATCGCCGGTCTGGCGGTAGACGACGGAGCCGTCCGCATCCCGCACGGTCAGCGCCACCGTCTTGGCGTCGCTGTCGAGATCGTATTCCCACGACGCTTCGCCGTCCTGAAGGGAGGTGGTGTCCCCCTCCGCCTCCACCGTATGGCCGATGTAGCCGATGGCGGCGATGCCGGACCCAAGCTGGGTCATGGCCGTGGTCAGCTCGTCCAGCTTGTCCCCGTTCGCCACGTCCTGTTCCAGGCTGGCGAGCTGGACGAGCTGGCTGGTGTATTCGTTGGCATCGACCGGGTTCGTCGGATCCTGCACCTCAAGCTGTTTCAGCAGCAGGGTCAGGAAGGACTGGTAATTGGCCGCCAGCGATGCGGACGAGGAGGACGACGTCGCGGTGGCCGTGGTGGATGTGGTGGAAGTGATCTGCATCGTCCGCCTCCCGCGGGCAGCCGGGGGGCGTTCGCGGAAAACGGATTTTCCGCGGGCATCACACCCCGATCATGCCGTGAATTGAGGAAGGCCGGCGGCCCGGCGGGCGTTGCGGCCTTCGTGTCCCGTGCGTGTTCATGGCTATCCACGGGGACGGCGGAAAAAACTGGCTGACTTTTTTCAAGAAGAGACGGCACAAAAGACGGACGGCAACAGGGGGGCGCTGCCATGGACCGATTCACCGTCTCGCTGGACGAGGATCTTCTGGCCCAGTTCGACGACTACATCCGCCACCGCGGCTACGGCAACCGCTCGGAAGCGGTCCGCGACCTGCTGCGCCGGACGCTGGAGGCCGAGCGGCTGGCCGATGGGGACGCGGGCGATTGCGTGGCCTGCCTGTCCTATGTCTTCAACCACCACGAACGCGATCTGGCCCGCCGCCTGACGGAAAGCCAGCACGCCCACCACGACCTCACCGTGTCCACCATGCATGTGCATCTGGACCATGAAACCTGTATGGAGGTGGCGATCCTCCAGGGACCGACCGATGAGATCCGCCGCTTCGCCGATTCCGTCATCTCCGAAACCGGGGTGCGCCACGGGGCGGTGAACGCGGTGCCGGTGGACATGGCCGGGCATCATCATCACCCCGGCGGACACCACCACCATCCCCACACCCACGCGCGCCCGAAAACCTGACTTAGAACGCAAGGATTCTTTTCATGACCACCCCATCCCCGGCGTCCATCCGGCTGCCGCTGTTTTATGAAGCCATCGAGGCGCTGCGGACGGACCATCATGCCCGCGTGGGCGTGCGGGACGGCATCGGCTATGGCTTCGCCCGCCCCACCAACGCCATCCCCCTGGTGCGCGACGAATTCGCCATCGCCCAGGCGCATTACCCCATCGTGTTCGGCCCGCCGGACATGCCGGAAGCCTATGCCGCCGTGGGGCTGCGGGAACGGGAAAACCTGATGGTGACGGCGGACGGCGGGTGGTTGCCGGGAAGCTACGTTCCCGCCTACATCCGCCGCTATCCCTTCATCTTCGGTACGCTGGCGGGATCGGAGCAGTACCATCTGTGCGCCGAGCGCGGAGCGCTGGCGCCGCTGGGCGGCGGTGCCGGACAGCCGCTGTTCATCGCCGGACAGCCGTCGCCGGTGACGCAGGAGGCGTTGCGCATCTGCACGGCCTATCAGCAGCAGTATCAGGACACCACCGATTTCGTGACCGCCCTGCACACCGGCGGCGTGCTGGCCGAACGGACGGTCAACGCCGTGGTCAACACGGCAGAGGGACCGCAGTCCCTGACACTGGAAGGCGTGTGGGTGGTGGACGAGGCCGCGTTCAACGCCCTGCCCGACGAGGTGTTTCTGGACTGGCGGCGGCGCGGCTGGATCGGGCTGGTTTATGCCCACCTGCTGTCCATGCCGCGGTGGGTGGCCTTGAACGACCGCCTGTCCGCCGTGCTTTCCTGACGAAACGGGGGCGGGTCAGGCCGCGGCCCCCTGCCCCCGCGCACTCTCCCCCGCCGCGTTATTGCCAACCCCGTCATCCCCAACCACATCATCCATGGTGATGGTAACGATGTCGGGGGGGGGCAGCTCCTCTCCCAGATCGCCGATCACATGATCCTGCACCATCAGCATCCGTCCGTTGTCGGATACCAGGACATTGTAGGTGCGGCGCACGATGGCGTCGGAGAACACCGCCCGGTCGGTGTAGGTCATGGACAAAAGCGGCGAGCCGGGCCGCATCATGTCCGCCCAATAGGGCGCGCACAGGGATTGGGTGTGCTCCGGCAGGTAATCATACATGGGGCGCCCGAGAATCGATCCCCGGTTCCGCTCCAGATACGCCGCCAGCGTGGGCGAGGTCATCCGGCAGACGCCGTTGGCATCCATCAGCGAGGCATAGCCGGGATACCCCTTGAGCAGCGCGCGGATGGAATAATCGAGCGGCAGACGGTCCAGATCGCGAAACAGCCCCTGCAAACGGGTCTGCATCATGGGCAGAGGATCCTGCTTGCCGCTTTCCCAGCGGGAAATGGTGGCCTGATCCACGTTCAACAGCCGCGACAGCTCCATCTGAGTGACACCCCGTTCCCGGCGGTAACGGCGAATCAAGTCTGGCCACAGCATGAGATCGATCCCTGCAAAAGTCGGTCACACGCTGATTGTAATGCGGTGAAAAATTTAAGGCATAATTTATAAGACACGCGGCCAAATGTTGCATTACGCGCGGTAGCGGAGGCAACCGTCGAACACCGCCCATGCGGGATCCCGGTGACCGCGGCCGCGGGACCCCATGGCCTGTCCATACGGCCGGCAGGGACATCGATGGGGCGTTCCGATGGAAAGAGAAATTCCCATAAACGTCATAAGGGGAAAAAATGAAAGACCGCGCACAATTCCATATTCATTCCATTTTACAACGCCCTGATAAGTGGTATTTTGGCTCGATGGATGCGATTTTATGGGTGCGCCACTGCGCGTTGCTAATGTAATTTCTGTAAATCGCAAAAAATAGTTATTAAATTGCTATTATAAAGATAAGGGGGCAACCATGACATCTGTGGCGGTTTCCGAGTCCAGCACCCGTTTTGGTGGGTTCTGGCTGCGCGCAGTGGCTTTGCTAATCGACACGATCCTTTCGACGATTATCAGCGTCATCATCGCCGGGATATTTGGCGCTGTGCTTGGCTTTCAGATGGCGCAATCGGGTGCGGATCTGGACTCGATCCAAATCGTCGGATCTGTCTTGGGCCAATTCATCGGCGCCGTTGTTGGCTGGATTTATTTCGCATCGATGGAAAGTTCGTCGTGGCAAGCTACGTTGGGGAAACGCGCCGTAGGAATCCGGGTCATTGACGAAGATGGAAACCGCATCTCCTTCGGCCGGGCGAGCGGGCGTTATTTCGCAAAAATTCTCTCGACACTTATTCTTTGTGTCGGTTTCTTCATGGCTGGCTGGACCCGTAAAAAACAGGGCCTGCATGATATTATTGCGGGCACGCTGGTGGTGAAGAGCTGATCCGGTCACAGAGGTTTCTAAAGGGAGGGAGGGCAGTTCATGCCGACTGCTCCATGGAATGACCTGTTATATTCTGTTCAATCGCTTGCCGGTATCAGTTCCAGAATCGTCCGGGCGTTCTGATCGAACGGCACACCCAGACTCCTCAATCTCCGGCTGAGGGCCGGCACCGCCGGCAGCGGCAGGGCCGCCCGCGCCATCAGCGCCGCATCGCTCAGCACCACCCGCGCCTCCCCCTGGGCCAGCACGGTGCCGCCGGCGAACAGGGCGGCATCGTCGGCGAAGGCATAGGCCAGATCCACGTCGTGGGTGGAAAACACCAGGGTCATGCCCGCCGCCGACAGCCCGTCCAGCGTGGACAGGAGCGCGGTCTGGCCGGCATGGTCGAAACCGGCGGTGGGTTCGTCCAGCACCAGCACCGACGGCTGCATCGCCAGGATGCCGGCGATGGCGACCCGCTTGCGCTGGCCGTGGGACAGCATGTGGGGGGGACGGCTTTCCAGGCCGGACAGCCCCATGGACCCGATGACCTCGGCCACCCGCCGTTCCACCTCCGCCGCCGGCAGGCCGAGGTTGAGGGGGCCAAAGGACACATCCTCCGCCACCGTGGCGGCGAAAAGCTGGTCGTCGGCTTCCTGCAGCACCAGCCCCACCCGGCGGCGCCACGCGGTCAGCCCGTCCCGCCCATGGTTGCCCGGCGCCCCGTCCACCAGCACCGTGCCCGCCCGCGGGCGCAAGGTGCCGTTCAGATGCAGCAGCAGCGTGGTCTTGCCCGCACCGTTGGCGCCCAGAATCGCCAGCCGCCGCCCGCGCCGCACCGTCAGGTCCAGCCCGCGCAGCGCGGCGTCGCCGGTGCCGGGATAACGGTATTCCAGCCCGCGGGCTTCCAGGATCACATCACTCACGGGAGCATCCATCCACCGGCCCATCCCCCCACAAGAATCAGCGCCGGCAGGCCCGCCGCCAGCGCCCATTCCCCGGGCCGCGTGCGCCGGCCCGGCGCCAGTACAGCCAGACCGTCGCCCAGGCCGTCACCGTAGCAACGCGCGGCCAGCCCCACATCCAGCCGCCGCGCCGCGTTCATCGCCCGCCCCAGCAGCCCCGCCGCCAGCAGCGACAGCGACCGCAGGGACCGCCGCCAGCCGCCGGCATAGCCCAACCGGAACGCCTGCGCCCGCGTGCCGGTGGTCACGGTGTCGCCCAGCAGGAACAGCAGGCGGTAGGTCAGCAGCGCCACATCGGCCACCGCCGCCGGCAGCCCCAGCCCACGCAGCAGGCCGATCAGCCGGCTGGCCGGGGTGGTCAGGGTCAGCAGCGCCAGGGCGGCCACCGCCGCCAGGGAGCGGCCGACCGGCACCAGTGCCGCCGCCAGCCCCCCCGGCGCCCAGCCCAGCGCCAGCCCGCCGTGCCAATCCAGCGTCAGGGCCAGCGCCGGCAGGCTGGCCAGCAGAAACCCCGCCGGAGGCAGCAGGGCACCGGCCAACGCCGCCACCGGCACACGGGCCGACAGCAGCGCCAGCCCCACCGCGACCCCGAACACCGCCAGCGGCGCCAGCGGCGGCGCCCCGGCCATGGCCGCCAGCATCAGCCCCAGGCTGAGCGCCAGCTTGCCGCCGGTGCCGCGGTCCTTCCACGCCGACCGATGGGCCGCCCGGTCAAGGGCGTGCATCGCGTTCCCGGCGCAGGGCGGTCCGGCCCGCCTCATCCTCCCGCCGGCGGGAACGGCGCCCGGCGTAATAGCCCAGCAACCCGGCCCCGGCCGCCGCCTGGGCGGCGAACAGCAGGCTTTCGATCTCCTTGCTGGGCGGTTCCCACAGGGGTTCCCACCAGGGGGCGTAGCCGGGCTTCACCTCGGCGATCACACCCGACGCCTTGTCGTCGGAGCCGCCGAATTCCGGCTTCTCGTCCCACGGCATCACCAGCGGCAGCAGGACGATGGCCGCGGCCAGCCCCAGAACGATGCGGTTGTCACGCAGCATGACCCGTCTCCTTTTCCTCTCCGCGCATCTCCGCCAGCAGGCGCAGGTCGTCGGCGCTGTGACGCGACAGCCAGTTGACCACCGCCACCGTCAGCAACCCCTCCACCACCGCCAGCGGCACCTGGGTCACGGCGAAGATGGACAGGAACTTCACCGACGCCCCGGCAAAGCCGGTCGCCGGATCGGGAAAGGCCAGGCCAAGCTGCAGCGCCGTGGTGACATAGGTGGCGAGATCCCCCAGAAACGCCGCCAGGAACACCCGCACCGGCACCGACAGCCCCACCGCACCGCCGCCGCGCACCATGGCCCACGCCACCCATGGCCCGACGATGCCCATGGAAAACACATTGGCGCCCAGGGTGGTCAGCCCGCCGTGGGCCAGCAGCAGCGCCTGGAACAGCAGGACGATGGTGGCCATCAGCGTCATCACCGACGGACCGAACAGCGCCGCCCCCAGACCGGTGCCGGTGGGGTGCGAACAGCTTCCCGTCACGCTGGGCAGCTTCAGCGCCGACAGAAGAAAGGCGAAGGCGCCCGATGCCCCCAGCAGCAGCCGGGCTTCGGGTTTTTCCCGCACGATGCGGCGCAGCCGCACCGCGCCGGCGATGACGAACGGCGCCACCGCCGCCGTCCAGGCGGCGGCGTGGAGGGGAGGCAGAAAGCCTTCCATGATATGCATGAACCAGACACTCCCAGTTGATCCGGGAGGCCGGGGACGATGGAGGGAAAAAGACCACGCCCCGCACCCGATCCGCCGGTGCCAGGCCGCCCTGATTCCACGCCACCGGGGCACCCCGCCCGGAGGAACGACACAACAACGGACGGCGGCAGGTTTCCTGGCTCGCGGGTCGTTGCTGCCGCGCCGGCCTTCCCGGCCGGTTCTCCGGCCAGTGGCACACGAAGGGCGCGGCGGCTCACCGCCTACAGTTGCGGGGGCAGCCATGGCTTGGGTCCGCACCGGATGGAACGGACGCACCATGTTCCCTTTTGCATCCCCCGATCACCACGGGAACGGGGGAACCACCATCACCGGCGGACGGTACGGGGTGGCGGCAGATCTTGTCAAGGATACGGGCGACGATCCGAAGGGTGAACCACCCCGGAGACGAACCATCCTGGCGGCGTGCTCTACGCAAAGCCACCGAACCGGGATAAGATCAGTCCCGGCATGGCCGCCGACGGTGGGCGATGCGGCCGAAGGGAGCGAAGGCCCAGGGCTTTGCCCCGCGGGCAACGGCATCGGCCAACCCGCCCGGGTCGGTGACGACGAAACCGGCCAGCGTCTCGATCCCGTAGGCGAAAAGGCGCGGCGCCAGCGGGGTGGCAGGGCCAGCCAGCGCCACGCGGGCGGAACCGGCCAATGCCAGCATGCGCGGCAGGGTGCGGTTGGCCAAGCAAGCCGCCGACAGGATGGCCGAGGCGGGGCGATGATTATCGTCGGTGGACGGATCCAGTCCGGGATTTACGGAAACTGGCCGGATCTGACGGCCGCCGTCGACGACGACGGGAACCTACCGGTCACGCTCGATTATCGTGCCCTTCTGGGAAAGCTGGTAGCAACTTTGTAGCCGCTGCAGAGCTTCCCTGATTTATTCCCAGGCATCCCGCCGGAGGATTGGTTCCCCTTCATCGCCTGACAGCCCCGCCGGTTCTGTTGCGCAGCGATTAGGTGCCGCTGCGCTGAGGCCGACTTGTCCGCTGAACTGAACCGCGCCGGGATTGTCGGCGGTCATTGTTCGTGAGTCATGCCGCTATGGGCATGGTCTCCCGGTCAGATAATAACGTCGCTCGGCCTCGGCTGGCGGAATATTTCCGATGGGTTCGAGCAGGCGCCTGTTGTTGAACCAATCGCCCCATTCGAGGGTGGCGTATTCGACGGCCTCGAAGGATTTCCAAGGTCCGCGCCTGTGGATGATCTCGGCCTTGTAGAGACCGTTGACGGTTCCGGCCAAGGCGTTGTCATAGGAATCGCCGACGCTGCCGACGGAGGGTTCGATGTCAGCCAGGAGCAGACGCTCGGTGTACTTGATGGACACATATTGATTGCCCCTGTCCGAGTGGTGAACCAGCCCGGATTTGCCGACCGGCCGGCGCTGATGCAGGGCCTGTTCGAGAGCATCCCGGACAAAGCCGTGACAGCCGCCATCGCCACCCTGTCGGCAAAGCCCGACTGATCCTGTCTCCGCT
>CALBDS010000063.1 GCA_937927415.1 uncultured Rhodospirillaceae bacterium | reverse complement strand
CACCGAGATTCCTCTCGTCCACCCTTATCCTAGCGCCTATGGGGCTGCCGCCCCGCTGCTCACTTGGCCTTCAGGAACTCCGGCACCGACAGCAGCACCATTTCATTGTCGTCGGCCTCGTTCGGGCTGCGGCTCGACGAGAACGGCAGGTTGTTGTCGTTGCCCACCACGATGTGGGTGCCGTCCACCACGTCCACGTTCTCGATGGTGAAGAACGGGAAGGTCAGAACGCCGTCGGTCAGCGGCTTGCGCGCTTTTTTCTCCGGGTCGGCGATCTTCATCAGGTCGATGTAGCCGATCTTGCGCACCGGGCCGCCGGCGTTGGCGTCGGTCAGTTCGATCTTGTAGACCCGCTTGAAGGCGGCGGGGGTGGGAAAGCAGCCGTCTTCCGCCTGGCCCTGGGCACAGGCCTTGTCGGCGGTGCCTTCGTTGTTGTCGCGTTCGATGATGAGGCCGGTGGTGGCGTCGATCATGTTGAAATCGCCGATGGCCAGCCCGTTCTGTTCCAGAACGTACTGCCACGTCCGCCCGGTCCAGGCTTCCTTCGCCACGTCGAATTCGATGATGCGCAGGTATTCCCGGCCGTCGGCGGTCTTTTCATAATCCTTCTTTTCGGCGTCCCACAGAGCACCTTCCAGCAGGGCATAGAGGAAACGCCCGTCCTTGGACGACGCCAGCCCTTCGAAGCCCTTGGAGCGGCGGGCGTTGAACGCCACCGTCCCGTTGGGCGACGCCGGAGTCGTCACCGCCGGGTTGTCGGGCGAGCGCACCGGCTTGCCGTCCACCACCGTGTCATAGACCGCCAGCACCTTGCCGGTCATGTCGGCCTTGATGATGAAGGGGCCGAACTCGTCGCCGATCCACACGCTATCGCCGATGATCTGGAAACCTTCGGTGTCGAAATCGCTGCCCGTCAGGTACCGCTTGGCCGTGCCTTCATGGACGATGCGGAACGGCACCTTCTTGTCGGGGTCGTGCAGGAAGATGGTGCCCAGCCGGGTGAAGGTGCCGGCGGCGAAATCGATGGTGTAGTGGTTCAGGTACAGCATCGAGTCGGGCGAACTGGCCTTCGACCCGAAGCCATTGTCGGTCAGGATCCAGAAGCTGCCGTCGGCCATGCGCTTGATGCCGGAATGGCCCTGGATCGGCTGGCCCTGGAACGGCACCGCGATGCCGGTCGGACGCTTGCCCGACAGCCCCATCACCGCCCCCAGCGCGTCCGCACGGCGGCCGTTGGTGAACTTGCCCGACACCTTCAGATCCTCCGGCGCGTCGGCCGGCGCCTCGATGAAGGTCTTGGCGGGCAGGATGGCATGACCGGCCAGCGTGGCGGGAAACGCCTGCTGCGCCTGAGCCGCCGAAACGGACAAGGCCAGTGCTGCCCCGGCCAGCATCATGGTACGAAACATGAAACACGCACTCCGTCGAAAGAGACAACCGAAAGTCCCTTTCTTCGCAATCTATTGTTTCATGCCCGTGACGGTCCGGCGATGATCTGGTGACGATTGTCCTCGTCCACGCTCCGCAGTCGGCTGGGGCGCAACTCGCCCGACTGGTCCAACACCGGATAGGCGGCGGTGGCAAGATGGGCGTTGACCCGCCGCAGGTCGCGCAGGATGTCCAGGTGCAGCGCACTGGTTTCCAGGCTCTCCAGCCGCCCGGCCCGCAGGCGGGCGAAATGGGCGTCGATGGCCTGGGCCTCGCGGTCGCGGATGATCTCCTTCTCCCGCATCAGGGTGCGGGCGGCCCGGCGGTCCTCCGACACGAACACCACCGCCGCCAGCCGCACGGTTTCGATCACCCGTTCCAGGATGCCTTCGATCTCCGCCGCCCCTTCGTCGGAAAAACGCAAGCTGCGTTTGATCTTCTTGGCGGCCAGATCCATCAGGTTGCGGTCGATGATGTCGCCCACATGCTCCAGATTGATGGCGAGCGTCAGCACCTCGGCCACCCGGCGGGCGTCACGCTCGTCCAGATCCTCCACCTGGATGCGGGTCAGGTAACGCTTGATGGCGTCGTGCAGCCCGTCCAGCACATCATCCATGCGGCGGATCTCGGCCACCCGCTTGCGGTCGTCGGTGCGCAGAACCTCCCGCGTGGCGCGCAGCATGGCTTCCACCGTGTCGGCCATGCGCAGCACCTCCCGCCCGGCGTTGGCGATGGCCACATGGGGCGCCCGCAGCGCCGCCGGGTCGAGGTAGCGGGGCAGCGCCGGGTCGCTCTCCGGCTCCCGCTCGGGCAACAGCCGCGCCAGCAGCCGGGCCAGCCACGGCAGCGGCCCGATGAACAGCAGCGCGGTTCCCAGATTGAACAGGGTGTGCATGTTGGCCGCCAGCCGCTCCGGCCCGCCCGGCACCGCCGCCAGCAGCACCGCCAGAGGGTGCACCAGCGCCAGCACCACCGCACAGCCCGCCAGCCGGTTGATGAAATTGCCCACCGGCAGCCGCCGAGCCGCCGGATCGCGGTGGGGGCCGCCGCTGCCCGGCCCTTCGATCAGCGGGTTGACCGCACTGCCCAGATTGGCCCCGGCCACCATCACCACCGCCGCTTCCGGCGTGATGACCTGCCCGCCGGCCAGCGAGGCGATCAGCAGCACCACCGCCACGCTGGAATGCGCGGCCCAGGTCAGCACCGCCGCCAGCAGCAGCGCCAGCAGCGGATCGGTGGTCAGAATCCCCAGCATGTCCCGCAGGTGGGGCGCCGATTCCGCCGCCTCCAGCGTCAGCAGCAGCAGGTGCAGCGCCAGCAGCATCAGCCCCAGCCCGATGCCCACCCGCCCCATGTCATGGATGCGCGTCTTGGCCCCGCGGCGAAAGGCGATGAACCCGGCCTGCAGCAGCACCGGCGCCACCGCCGCCACGTCGAAGGCCATCACCTGCACGATCAGCGTCGTGCCCACATTGGCCCCCAGCATGACCGCCAGCGCCGGCACCAGCCCCATCATGCCGCCGGCGGCGAATCCGCTGACCATCAGCCCGGTGGCGGTGCTGCTCTGCAACAGGGTGGTGACGCCCAAGCCCGCCAGAAACGCCGTGCCGCGGTTGCCCAGGCCGTTGGCGAGCACGGATCGCAGGCGGGCGCCGAACGCCCGCACCAGCCCCGTCTGCACCATGTGCAGCCCCCACAGCAACAGCACCACGTTGCCCGCCAGACCCAGAAGAACATGCGTCGCCGCCATGCCGGCACCCCCCACTGCAACGATGTGATGGAAGGAGGCCGGCAGCGGCACAGGCGTGGAATCGGAGGCATGGGTGCGCGGAAGCCGGCCGCGTCACACAACCATAGGCCGCCGGGGTCGCATCGACAATATGACGAAATTGTTACAACAAAGCGGCGGAACGGTCAGAGCGGATTGGCCGCCGGGGTCACAGGAATTTCCGCTCTTGTTCCAAATAGAGAGCCGCCACATGGCCGAGATCCTGCACACGGCCCTCGGCATCCACCGAACGCCAACCGGCGATCGTGTCGTCCAGGAAGGCCACGTCTTGTGCGAGAGCACGCTCCGCCCCCGCAATGATCCGCTTCCGTTTTTCGATCAACGACGGATCATTCAGATTCAGGACATCTTCAATCAGGGTCTTGACAAGAGCATCCCCCTGGCGGGAGGGCCGGACCTTGCCGTTGCCATTGTAGGAAAAGCGCCGCTCACTGTCCGGGTGGGACGGAATCACATCGGTGTTTGCCGGATCATGCCAATCCGCTTTTGCGTCACCGCAAATCCTTGGTGCTCCCCGCCCTCCCTTTGGGCCGCAGCTTATGAACAGGTTCTCGTAGTCTATGTCACGAGTCGGATAATGCGAGCGCGGCCAGAAATGTTCGATGTGGCTGTCGCTGCCGTCGGCCTTCACGGTACAGCCGCAATAGGCGCAGACATACCCCTGCTCCGCCAACAGAGCAGAGCGAATACTACGCATAACCGCTCCAGGCAGATCATCCCACGAAGGCTGCCAATCTGAATTCTCCAGTTCTTTCCATACCTGTAACTCGCTTGGCTCCGGGCGTTTGGGGGAATGCTTCATGCATCGCCCCGCCGTTGCCGCCGGTCGAGTCGGGCCTGAGCGATGGTCAGTTCCGGCGGATTGCCTTCGATATCCCGCCTCAACCCGGCCAAAAGCTCCGCCGCTCGGTCAAGCGCACCGTCGGATATGGCGTTTTCCAGGTCATCCAAGCGTGCTTTGACCTCCTGGCTCCGCTCATCCGCGCCCAGAACACTTTGCAGGATGTAATTGCTGTCCCACCCATAGGTTTCTCGCGGCACAAGGGCGTCCAAAGCCCCCTTGGGTGCCGTGCGCAGGATGCGAATGCACTCCGCCTCCACCTCGCCCAACACCTGGGGCGAATGGGTGGTGACGACGAACTGGCAGTTGGGAAAGGTCTCCATCAGCCAGGGAATGAACCGTCTCTGCCAGCGGGGATGGAGATGCAACTCCACCTCGTCGATCAAGACGATCCCTTCACCCTCCAAGGGACGCTCCATCTCGGGATTGAGCATGGCAAGCCGGCGTGCGAGGTCACCGGCCAAGGCGAGGAAGGTCTTTTCGCCGCTGGAAAGCTGATTAAACCAAAGAATTTGCTCGCCACCACCCGCCCCTCTTTTGTATATATAGAGACCAGAAGGAGATTTCATTTGATAAATAGGACCAGAAAATCCTGCCTCTCCTTCCATGGCTTGGCGAACGGCTTCAAGTTGAACATCACGATAGCTTTTATTATCTTGCCAATGCTGGGCTTCTAGTAGGCTTCTATCACGAAACCATGCAACGAATTCCCTAAAATCCAGACTTGTAGGCTCCAGAGAAGAGCGAAACGCTACTTCTGGCCCAAATCCCAGACTATCCCTATTACGCGACGGAACATCAATTCCGACTCGCTTTTGCCCATAATAAATCAGAAGACTTTCACCCTTCAGTGAGAACCCATTTTTCTGAATTTTATCCTCAATGTATTTATTAAGGTGTGAGAAATTACTCTTCTGAGGCAGACTCGTTTTCTCTCTCAGCCAATCACGAACAATCATCCACTCAACAACTTCGCTAACAGAAACATCAACATCAATTTTCAAGCCACAAAATTGAAATAATCCTGCAGGGAATTGATTAATATCCGAATCCTTGATCTGCCGCGCCTTCTGGGCCGAGCCGCGGACATACCGGGCCAGATACTGGTCGAGCAAAATCGCCAGCGCATCCAGCACGCTGGTCTTGCCGATGCCGTTTTCCCCGACGATCACCGTCAGCCGCTGATGGAAATCCAGGTGGAGTTCGGTCAGGCCCCGGAACCCCTTGATGTCCATCGAGCGCAGCTTCATGACCCGTCGTCCTGTTCCACTCTTTCACTTTGTATCACGGTCGCCCGCGCCACCACCAGATCGGCCACGGCCTCAGGATCGTCCAGGCGCAGCACCGGCACCGGGGATTCCGGCACCGGCCCGTCGCTGGCCACCGCCACGATCGACGGGTCGGTGGGGGCGATCAGGGGCTTGCCCACCACGGCCCGCCACACCTCCAGTTTGGGGTGGGGCTGGCGCTTGAACCCTTCCACCAGCAGCAGGTCCACCGGGGACATCTTCGGCAGCAGGTCGTCGAGGGCGGGTTCATCCTCCCCCCGCAACTCATGCATCAAGGCCCAGCGCAAGGGGGAGCTGACCAGCACCTCGGTGGCGCCGGACAGGCGGTGGTTGAAGCTGTCCTTGCCGGGATGGTCGATGTCGAAGCCCTTGTGGGCGTGCTTCATGGTGGACACGGTCAGGCCGCGGCGCACCAGCACCGGGATCAGCGACACGATCAGCGTGGTCTTGCCGCTGCCGCTCCAGCCCGTCAGGCCGAAAATCTTCATCACGGATTGCCCGCTCACGCCGATTGCGCCGGTTTGCCGGAGGTGGACGAGGAGGAGGCGGGGCGCGGCGGCACCGCCATCATGTGCGAAACGCCGACGCGGGTGTAATCCCATCCGGTGACAAAGGTCAGGATGGCCGCCACCCACAGGCCCAGCGTGCCGATGATGGTGGACGGGATTTCCGGCGGGCCATAGTCGCCGACGATCAGGAACCCCAGCGCCACCATCTGGATGGTGGTCTTCCATTTGGCCAGTTGCGTCACCGGCACACCGACGTTCAGCCCGGCCAGATATTCGCGCAGGCCCGACACCAGCACCTCGCGCAGCAGGATCACCACCGCCGCCAGCACCGACACGCCGGTCAGCCGCGCCTTTGCCACCAGCATGATCAGCACCGCCGACACCAGCAGCTTGTCGGCGATGGGATCAAGGAAACGGCCGATCACCGATTCCTGCGACCAGATGCGCGCCAGATAGCCGTCGAAATAGTCGGTGATGCAGGCGGCGGCGAACAGCCACATGGCCGTCCACGCCGCCCATGATTCCGGCACGTAGAACAGCCCCACCACCACGGGAATGATCGCGATGCGCGACAGGGTCAGAATGTTGGGCAGGCTGGTCAACATGTGTGCTTGGACGGCTTGGGATCGGGCGGGCGCATTCTAACCGTCTGGATGGAAATGATCGTAGATCTTTTTCGCAACCGTGCGGTTGATTCCGTCCACCGCCTCCAGATCGGCCAGTCCGGCCCGCGCCACCGCTTTCGCACTGCCGAAATGCAGCAGCAGCGCCTTCTTGCGCGTCGGGCCGATTCCGGGAATCTCGTCGATGGGGGACTGGGAAATCGCCTTGGTCCGCCGCGCCCGGTGCGTGCCGATGGCAAAACGGTGCGCCTCGTCCCGCAGTCGTTGCAGGAAATAGAGCACGGGGTCCTTCGGCTCCATCTGGAACGGCGCCCGGCCGGGCAGGACGAAATGCTCCCGGCCGGCGTCGCGGTCCGGCCCCTTGGCGATGCTGACCAGGGGCACGTCGTCGATTCCCAACTCCTCCAGCACGCCGCGCACCACGTTCAACTGCCCCAGCCCGCCGTCGATCAGCACCAGATCGGGCCAGGATCCGCCGGTGCGGTCGGGATCCTCCTTCTGCGCGCGGGCGAAGCGGCGCTCCATCACCTCGCGCATCATGGCGTAGTCGTCGCCCGCCGCCTCGGCGTTTTTGATGTTGAACTTGCGGTAGGCGTTCTTGATGAACCCCTCCGGCCCGGCCACGATCATCGCACCGATGGAAAACGCCCCCTGGACGTGGGAGTTGTCGTAGACCTCGATCCGTTCCGGCGGGCCGTCCAGGCCGAAGGCCACCGCCACCCCCTCCAGCAGCCGGCGCTGGGACGAGCTTTCAGCCAGCCGGCGCCCGTGCGCCTCGCGCGCGTTGGTCAGGGCGTGATCGACCACCCGGCGCTTGTCGCCCCGCTGGGGGACGGCCAGTTCGACCTTGTGCCCCGCCCGCACCGCCAGCGCCTCGGCCAGCAGGTCGTGTTCGGGAAGCTCGTGGCTGAGCAGCACCAGGGGCGGCGGCGCCTTGTTCTCGTAGAACTGGGCGACGAAGGCCGACAGCACCTCCTCCAGCGCCGCCGCCTTGTCGTGGCTGGGGAAATAGGCGCGGTTGCCGTAGTTGCGCCCGCCGCGGAAGAAGAACACCTGGATGCAGGTGGAGCCGCCGTCGGTGAAGGCGGCGATCACGTCGGCGTCCTCCAGCACCCCTTCCATGTTGATGTCCTGGTGGGCCTGGATGGCGGTCAGGGCGCGGATGCGGTCGCGGTAGCGGGCGGCGGCTTCGAAATCCAGCGCCTCCGCCGCCTCCATCATCGCGTGGGCCAGCGCGTCCTGGATATCGCGGCTCTTGCCCGACAGGAAGGCGCGGGCCTGATCCACCTGCGCGCCGTACTCCTCGGGCGTGACCCGGCCGACGCACGGCGCGGTGCACCGCTTGATCTGGTATTGCAGGCACGGGCGGGTGCGGCTGGAAAACACCGAGTCGGCGCAGTTGCGCAGCAGGAACGCGCGCTGGAGTGCGGTGATCGTGCGGTTCACCGCCCCGGCCGACGCGAAGGGGCCGTAATAATCGGCGTCCTTCCCCCGCGCCCCCCGATGCTTGGTCAGCTGGGGGTAGTCGTGGCCGCGGGTGATCATGATGTGCGGGAACGTCTTGTCGTCCCGCAGCAGCACGTTGTACCGCGGCATCAGCTTCTTGATGAGGTTCGATTCCAGCAGCAGCGCCTCCACCTCCGTGTGGGTGGTGACGAATTCCATGGTTTCGGTTTCCGACACCATGCGCTGCAGCCGCACCGGCAGCTTGTTCACCTGGGTGTAGTTGGTCACCCGCCGCTTCAGGTTCCGCGCCTTGCCCACATAGAGCACCGCCCCGTCCCCCGCCAGCATGCGGTAGACGCCGGGCGTGGCCGGCAGCGTCTTCAGATGGGTGCGGATCACCTCGGCCCCCCGCGCCAGATCGGGCGCCCGGCGGACCGGCTTAGCCGATTCGGCAGAGGCGGCCACCGGCGCATCCGCGGCGGCGGGAAGCGGGGACTCAGGTGATTCCGGCAAAGATTCGGTCATGAACGCGGATTCGGGGCCGGTCGAAGCGCGGACTCCGGGGTGCCCGGCCCGCTTTGGGGCACCCTGTCCGATGGTGGTAACTCTATCCACGATTCCTGTGGATAAGTTTGTCGATAACCTCTGGGCTACCACATGGGGAGTAAGAGTCCTCAAGGGATTCCCGGGAGTCGCCTATTTTTTAGGCTATTTTATCAACCCATTGATTTTTCACGATGTTTATATTGTCAAGGGACTCCCGGCGCCCAAGGTTTCAAAATTGTCACACGGCGAAAATGACCTCTTGCGCAACCGCACCTCCCTGTGTAAAACGCGGCCCCCGCGCGAATCCGATTCCCCCCGGAACCCGCCGAAACGGAACGGCTCCCGTCACTCCACCGGAACGAAGCCGCGGGACGGCTGCGCCCACCCCAGATGCTCGCCCCCGTCCAGCGCGATCATCTGCCCGGTCACCGCCGGGGCATCGATCAGGAAGCGGATGGCGGCGCAGATCTCGGCCGGCGCGGTGCTGCGCTGCATCGGCACCGCCGCCGCCTGCTGGGCGAAATGGTCCTCGGTCTGCCGTTCGTTGCGCAAAGTGGGGCCGGGACCGATGGCGTTCACCCGGACCCGCGGGGCCAGCGCCTGGGCCAGGGTCTGGGTCAGCGTCCACAGCCCGGCCTTCGACAGGGTGTAGGAGATGAAGTGCGGCGTCAGGTTCCACACCCGCTGATCCAGCATGTTGACCACCAGCCCGTGTTCGCCCGCGGGCAGCCGCCGGACGAAATCCTGGATCAGGACGAAGGGGGCGCGCAGGTTGGCTTCCATATGCCGGTCCCACGACTCGCGGGTCACGCTCTCCACCTCGTCCCGTTCGAAGCAGGAGGCGTTGTTGACCAGCAGCGTCAGCGGCCCAAGCCGCTCCGCCGCCTGCCCCACCAGGGCCGCGACCATGGATTCGTGCAGCAGGTCGGCGTGCAGCGCCACGGCCCGCCCGCCGCGGTGCTCGATTTCCCGCACCACATCGTCCGCGTCGTCGCGGGAACGGTGGTAATGGACCCCCACGGCCCAGCCGTGAGCGGCCAGGTCCAGGGCGACGGCGCGTCCGATGCGCTTGCCGGCCCCGGTCACCAGGGCCGCTTTTCTCTTGATCTCAACCATGCCGCCATAGGTACTTTGCCCCCGCCGCCGGTCAAGGGAAAGCATCACGGCATTGTCCGGGGAACCATCCTGTCGGGGGGAACCATCCCATGCTGCGCGAACTGTGGGAATACCTGACCACCCCGGCCCCGGCCGCCGCCCGTACGCTGGGCTATCTCACCGAAACCGTGGCGCTGGGTGCCCGCCACCGTCGCCAGACCCGCGCCTGGGCGCCCCATGTGGCCGCCTGCCACGCCTTCATCGAACAGGCGGCCGCCGCCGCCCCACCCGGCGGGCGGGCGCTGGTGCTGGGGTCGGGTCTGCTGATCGAAATCCCCCTGGCCGTCCTCGCCGCCCGATTCGCCGAGGTGGTGCTGGTCGATATCATCCACGCCCGCCCGGCCCGGCGGCGGGCGGCGCGCTTTGCCAACGTGCGGCTGGCCGGGCTGGACGTGACCGGCACGCTGGAACCGCTGGCGGCGGGCGGCCCCCTGCCCGATCCCGCCATCACCGCCGCGTTCCCCGACGGGCCGTTCGCCTTTGCCGTGTCGTGCAACCTGCTGTCCCAGCTTCCCATCCTGCCGGTCCACACTCTGGAGGAGTCCGGCCATGATGCGGATGAACGCCGCTGCTTCGCCCAAGCCCTGATCAGCACCCATGTGGACCGGCTGCGCGCCTGCGCCCCCGTCGCCGCCCTGTTCAGCGACACCACCGCCCTGTGGCTGGATCCCAGCGGACAGGAGGTCCAGCGCGACGATTCCCTGTGGGGGGTGTCCCTGCCCCCCGCCGATCACCAATGGGGATGGGACATCGCGCCTGCGCCGGAGGAACACCCCCGCTACAGCCTGCGGCATTGTGTGAGCGGCTGGCTGAACCTGAACGGGACGGATGGACAGGGGGTGGGTGCCTCGTCACAGTCGGTCCTTATGTAAGCGATCCCTTGTGAAAGGTACCTCCATGCTCCGCCGCAGCACCATGCCGTCCGCCGTCGTCCTCGCCGGCCTTGCCGCCGCCGTTCTCGCCGCCCCCGCGGGGGCGGAAGGCTATGCCGAGGCGGTCAAGGCCACCACCCTGCTGCAAACCTCCACCTGGGGCGACGGGGTGCCCCTGGCCTATCCCGCCGGCACGCCCAAGGTGACCACCCTGCTGGTGGAAATCCCGCCCGGCGCCGACACCGGGCGCCACCGCCACCCCGTCCCCCTCATCGCCTATGTGCTGGAAGGCTCGGTGCTGGTGGAGGCGGACGGGCAGCCGCCTCAGGTCATCCACGCCGGTCAGGCCATTTCCGAAACCTCCGGCTGGCACATCGGGCGCAACACCGGCACCACCCCGGTGAAGATCCTCGGCGTGTTCATCGGTGCCGAGGGCACCGCCAACACCGTCAAGGAATAGCCCCGGCCAGCCCGACGCCGAAGATCCATCCCTCCCGCCGCCGCGCCTCCCCGTCCAGGGCCGGCGGCGCCCACACCCCCGGCGCGGCCAGCAGACGGCGCATCCCCGCCGCCGACACCAGCGCGTCGGTGGCATGGTCGTCCAGCGGCCCGGTCAGCCCCAGGGGCCGCGCGCCGAACTGCGCCAGTGCCGCGTCCAGGTCCGCCCCGTCGCGCAGCTTCCGCCGTCCGAACCCGGCGCGCATCAGGAACAGCCGCGGGTAGATCTCGGTCAGCACCATCCGCGTGTGAGCCGCCGGGGTGTCGAACGGCCACACCGCCACCCGCCCCGGTGCCGCGCCACGCAGGGACCGCAGCATCCGCATCCCCGCCAGGGCACCCCGCCCCACCTGCTTCGCACCGATCAGCTTATAGGGGCTTTGCGGCTCGCCCAGACCATCGCGGCGGCACGCCCATTCCGTCCCCCGGTGAGGGTCGGCGTAGGTGTCGGGCCGGTGCCCCGTGGTCCAGAAATCGGGGCCGAACACCGGATCGGTGACGAAGGGGCCGCCGCCGAAGTCATCCTCACCGGCGCACACCCGCTCGATGCGCTCCCACAGGTCGAAGACTGTCGCCCCCGCCGGCAGATGGCGCCCCGCCACCGCGAACGGCAGGGAAAAGGCGCAGTCGATGCCGACAAAGGCATCGTCCAGAGTCGCCAGCCAGTCGTGAACCGCGGTGCGCGACCACCAGCCGGACGGGGGCTGGACCAGCACCGGGGGATCATCGTCCGGGCCGCACATCGCCACCGCAATGCCGCGGTAACGGGGACCGCGGGCGCCGGACCAGTCGATCGCCACGATCCGCGCCGGCGTCCACCCCGCCCCCGCCCCGGCACAGGCCGACGGCCCTTGCATCCCATCGGTCATCGACGCACCTTAAGGAAGGGAACAACACGAAAACGGCAGTTTATCAGCATGACCACGGGTCCGGGACTTTTCGAAACCATGGCCCCCCGGCCCCTGGCCGACCGGCTGCGGCCGCACACCCTGGCCGACGTGGTGGGCCAGGACCATCTGTTGAAACCCGACGGTCCCATCGGGCGCATGGTGGCCGCGCACCGGCTGGCGTCGATGATCCTGTGGGGGCCGCCCGGTTGCGGCAAGACCACCATCGCCCGCCTGCTGGCCCAGACCACCGATCTGCATTTCGAGCCGCTGTCCGCCGTCTTTTCCGGTGTGGCCGACCTGCGCAAGGTGTTCGACGCCGCCCGCACCCGCCGCCGCGGCGGTCAGGGCACCCTGCTGTTCATCGACGAGATCCACCGCTTCAACCGCTCGCAGCAGGACGGCTTCCTTCCCTATGTGGAGGACGGCACCATCACCCTGGTCGGCGCCACCACCGAAAACCCCTCGTTCGAGTTGAACGCCGCCTTGCTGTCGCGGGCGCAGGTCTTCGTCCTCAACCGCCTGGACGATGCCGCCATGGAAAAGCTGATGACGCGGGCGGAGGCCGAGATGGGCTATCCCCTCCCCCTCGACGCCGACGCGCGCACGGCGCTGAAGGCCATGGCCGACGGCGACGGCCGCTATCTGCTGAACCTGTGCGAGGAGTTGTTCGCCCTGGCCCCCGGCGTGGAACTGGACACCACCGCCCTTGCCACCACCATCCAGCGCCGCGCCCCCCTTTACGACAAGGCGCAGGAGGGGCACTACAACCTCATCAGCGCGCTGCACAAATCCCTGCGCGGCTCCGACACCGACGCCGGGCTGTACTGGCTGGCGCGCATGCTGGCCGGCGGCGAGGATCCCCGCTTCATCGCCCGCCGCCTGACCCGTTTCGCGGTGGAGGATGTGGGGTTGGCCGATCCGGCGGCCCTGACCCAGGCCATCGCCGCCTGGGAGGCCTATGAACGGCTGGGCAGCCCCGAAGGCGAACTGGCGCTGGCCCAACTGGTGATCTATCTGGGCACCGCTCCCAAATCCAACGCCGGCTATATGGCCTACAAGGCCGCCATGCGCGCGGCCAAGGACACCGGGTCGCTGATGCCGCCCATGCACATCCTCAACGCCCCCACCCGGATGATGAAGGATCTGGGCTACGGCAAGGGCTATGCCTACGACCACGACGCCGAGGATGGGTTTTCCGGGCAGAACTATTTCCCCGACGGGATGGAGCGGCAGAATTTCTACCGCCCCGTCGAGCGCGGATTCGAGCGGGACATCCGCAAGCGTCTGGATTACTGGGCGCGTCTGCGCGACGCCCGTCAGAAGGGATGATCCCCCGTCACCACAGCCCCGCCGCCCGCCGTGCCGCCTGGGCGAAGCGGCTCATTTCATCCTCCAGCGCGCCGCGGGTGGGGGCGGCCCCGCTTTCGCCGTAGCTTTCGACCACCGCGCCGGTGCCCACCGCCTTCCTGAGTTCGCCGGCGATCAGGTCGCGGCGGTCGGCCGGGGTCATGCCGCTGGCCCGCTGTTCGATCGACGCCCAGTCCAGGCGGGCGGCAATGGCGTTGCTGGTCATCACCTGCCCGTCGCGCCCGATGCTCGCCACGATCTGGCCGCCCTGACGCACGACGGTGTGCGCCTGCACCGCCCGGTTCTGCTCCCGCGATACGGCATCGGGGCCTTTTTCCGCGGCGCGCGCCACGTCCAGCATGGCGGCGAACTGGGGATCATCCTCCGCCGACAGCTTGCGGATGGCCGACGACGGGAAGGATGCCGCCACGCTGTTTGCGCGGACATAGTTCCCGTTACCCATGATGGTGCTGGGCATAATTGCTTCTCCCTCAAAGCCCCCATGTGGGAAAAGCAAAATCCAGACCAGAAAACCCCGTTGTTTTTCAACCAAAAGCCGCAAACACAAAAGGGGCGGATCTTGCCGCCCGGCAAAATCCGCCCCCCTGAAACCGGCCTGGCTTACGGCTTGCAGCGGTCAAAGCAACGCTGAAGCTGCGCCTGGCAGTTGTTGGTCGCGGTGAAGGGGCGATGGGTGTTGTCGAACAGGGAATCGACCTGCGGGCGGGACGCCACCCCATCCATGCAGCCGTTGAACGAGCCTTCGCACCGCTGGCGGCACGAGGCGATGTTCGCCGCGGCGTCGTTATCCGTGCCCAGCAGCGGGGTGTTATCCCCCTGTGGACGGGAAGCGGCGGGGGGAGTAGCTTTCGGCACCGCCGGAAGCGTGCCGGCGGCGGCGGGCGGAGGGGCCGCGGGTGCGGCCGGACGCACGGGTTCGGGCGCACAGCCGGCCAGCATGACCGCCAGCACCGCGGCAAAGGTAAGGGGGCGGAACATTGGCTCTCCTGTATCCTTATCATTGGAAAGGCCCGCCGGCATCGGCAGCCACGATCACGCTTCACTATGCCGGGATCGGCACCAGAAAGGGAAACGCTGAAATGACCACTCACCCATCCTCGTCACCCCCGCCACGGGGCCGGCACACCCTGCCGCTGGTCATCGCCCTGCTGGCGGTGGGGCTGGTCATGATGTTCGGCCGCATGCTGACCATGACCGGCGGTGCCGGCCTGGGCGACATGGTGCTGCCGCTGCTGGTGGGCGTGGGGATGGCCGCGGTGATCGTCGTCATCATCCGCAACGACCGCCGCGCCCGCGCCAAGCTGCCCCCGTCGCAGCAGAACCGCATGGACGAAGGAATGCCCCCCTGAACGGGGGCATCTCCCGTCAGAATACCTTGAAGCTCAACAGGCCGCCGATCACCACCACCAGCATCACGGTGGTCACCAGCATCAGCCGTTTCTCGATCACCTCCTGCACCTGCGGCCCGTAGAAATGCAGCAGGATGGCGATCATGTAGAAGCGTGAGAAACGCGCGACGATGGAACACAGGACAAAGACCGTCAGATCCAGCTTGGCAAAGCCCGCGGCAATCGCCAGCAGCTTATAGGGGATGGGCGTCACCCCCTTGAGGATCAGGAACCACGGCCCATAAGTATCGAAGGCATGCTGGAATCCGGCGAAGGACTCGTGCGCCCCATAGGCCTCGATCACCATCCGTCCGATGGTCTCGAACAGGTAATAGCCGATGGCATAGCCGACCATCCCGCCCACCAGCGACGCCAGCGCGCAGATGTTGGTGTAGCGCCACAGCTTTTGCCGGTCGGCCAGACACATGGGTATCAGCATGATGTCGGGCGGCAGGGGAAAGAACGAGCTTTCCGCAAAGGACACACCGGCCATCCACCATACGGCGTCCCGCCGTTGGGAACGCCGCAAGATCCAGTCATAAAGCGGTTTCAGCATCCGGCCACAGCTTTTGAAAAGCGAGGGAAACGAAAAAAGCCCTTCCCCGGCCCGTCAGGCTGGGGAAGGGCTTTGATCTTATCACCGCATGGCGACGGCTGCGTTACGCCGCTTCGCCTTCGGTCTCATCGGCGATGATGACCGGACCCGAATCCTGGCCCTTGGCTTCCACATCGCGGTCAACCAGTTCGATCACGGCCATGGCGGCGGCGTCGCCGTAACGGAAGCCGGCCTTCAGGATACGGACATAGCCGCCCTGACGGTCCTTGTAGCGTTCGGCCAGCGCGCCGAACAGCTTGGACACCATGGCGTCGTCGCGCAGGCGGGAGAACGCCAGACGACGGTTGGCCAGGCCACCCTTCTTGCCCAGGGTGATGAGCTTTTCGACGATCGGACGCAGGTCCTTCGCCTTGGGCAGGGTGGTGGTGATCTGCTCGTGCTTGATCAGAGCGTTCGCCATGTTCGAGAACATGGCCTTGCGGTGGCTGGTGGTGCGGTTGAGCTTACGCCCGTTCATTCCGTGACGCATATCCACGTCTCCTTCATGGCAAGGCCCCCCTCAGGGAACCGATGGTGACCCTTCCAACCCTTATGAATCGGCATTGAAAGGCCGGACCCCCTGGTCCGGGATCCAAGGGCCGTCGGCCCTTGGCGGGAGAGTTGCCGAGAGGGCAGCGCCCTCTCGCCCTGTTCTTATGCTCAGTACGGCTCTTCCAACCGCTTGGCCAGCTCTTCGATGTTCTCGGGCGGCCAGTTGGGGATTTCCATACCCAGGTGCAGCCCCATCTGAGCCAGCACTTCCTTGATTTCGTTCAAGGACTTGCGGCCGAAGTTGGGGGTGCGGAGCATTTCGGCTTCGGTCTTCTGGACCAGATCGCCGATGTAGACGATGTTGTCGTTCTTCAGGCAGTTGGCCGAACGGACCGACAGTTCCAGCTCGTCCACCTTGCGGAGCAGGTTCTTGTTGAACGGAACCTCCTCGTGCTTTTCCTCGGCGACCGCGTGGGTCGGCTCTTCGAAGTTGATGAAGAGCTGGAGCTGGTCCTGAAGAATGCGGGCGGCGAGCGCCACCGCGTCTTCCGGCTTCACCGCACCGTTGGTCTCGATCGACATGGACAGACGGTCATAGTCGGTGACTTGGCCCACGCGGGCGTTGTCCACCTTGTACGACACCTTGCGCACCGGCGAGAACAGGGCGTCCACCGGGATCAGACCGATCGGCGCGTCCTCGGGACGGTTCTGCGAGGCCGGAACATAGCCCTTGCCCGTGGCAACGGTCAGTTCCATGTTCAGCTTGGCGCCGGAATCCAGCGTGCAGATGACCAGATCCGGGTCCATGACGGCGATGTCGGGGCCGGTTTCGATCATGCCGGCGCGGACTTCGCCGGGGCCTTCGGCGCGCAGACGCATGCGCTTCGGCCCATCGCCGTGCATGCGCAGGCCCATGGTCTTGATGTTGAGGACGATATCGGTCACGTCCTCGCGCACGCCCGGAATGGACGAGAACTCGTGCAGAACGCCGTCGATCTGGATCGACACCACCGCCGCACCCTGCAGCGACGACAGCAGCACACGGCGCAGAGCGTTGCCGAGCGTCAGGCCGAAACCGCGTTCCAGCGGCTCGGCGATCGCCGTCGCAACGCGATCGGGATCATCGCTGGTCTGGATTTCCAGCTTGCTCGGCTTAATCAGTTCCTGCCAGTTCTTCTGGATCACGGGAATAGCCTCATTGCCATCGGGTCACAACGATCCCGCGGGCGTGCTCTGTTCCACTTCGGGGCCGGCTGCGATGGCGGCAGCCGGCCTGTCCCGGAACGAACACCCCCGCGGGAGCGAAAACAAACGCAAAAATCAGACGCGACGCTTCTTCGGCGGGCGAACGCCGTTGTGCGGGATCGGCGTCACGTCACGGATGGAGGTGATGGTGAAGCCGATGGACTGGAGGGCGCGCAGCGCCGACTCACGGCCCGAACCGGGACCCTTCACTTCCACTTCCAGGGTCTTCATGCCGTGTTCCTGGGCCTTGCGGCCCGCGTCTTCGGCGGCAACCTGGGCGGCATAGGGGGTGGACTTACGCGACCCCTTGAACCCCATCGTGCCCGACGAGGACCAGGCAATGGTGTTGCCCTGGGCGTCGGTGATGGTGATCATGGTGTTGTTGAACGACGCGTTCACATGCGCAACACCCGAGGTAATGTTCTTACGCTCGCGGCGGCGCAAACGCTGAGAAGCAGCGGACGGCTTAGCCATGGCAGGATATCCTTAAATTACTTCTTCTTGCCCGCGATGGGCTTCGCCGGACCCTTGCGGGTGCGAGCGTTGGTGTGCGTGCGCTGACCGCGGACCGGCAGGCCCTTACGGTGACGCAGGCCGCGGTAGCAGCCCAGGTCCATCAGACGCTTAATGTTCATCGCCACTTCGCGGCGCAGATCACCTTCGACGCGGTAATCGGCGTCGATGGTTTCGCGGATGCGAAGGACTTCGTCGTCCGTCAGCTGATTCACACGGCGCTCAGCCGGGATACCCAGCTTGCCGCAGATTTCCTTGGCCTTGAACGGGCCGATACCATGGATGTAGGTCAACGCAATCTCCACACGCTTCTGCGCGGGGATGTTGACGCCAGCGATACGCGCCACGCCTGCTCTCCTCGATCAACTACACGGCCCCGCATGGGGCCATCTCAACGTTGCTGGCCCGAAGGGGCCATAAACTTCACTCATCATCCGATGAGCATGGTCCGGCGGCTCAAACGCACCCTTGAAACAGGATGCAACAAACCGCCGAAGGTCATGCGTACCCTTCGGGTTCCGAGGGCGCGCAGTATAAAAGAACGGATCGTCCTGTCAACAAAGCAGAACGGCGGACGGTCATAAAACCGTCCGCCGTTCGTCATCAGCCCAGAATGGCGCCGATCTGCTCGGTCACAACGTCGATGTCAGCCATGCCATCCACCCCCTTCAGCACGCCACGCTCGGCGTAGTAGGGGAGAATCGGTGCTGTCTGCTGGTGGTACTGCTCCAGACGGGTGGTGACCGTCGCGGCGTTGTCGTCGGCCCGGCGCTTGAACTCGGTGCTGCCGCACTGGTCGCACACGCCCTCCACCTTCGGCTTTTCGAAGGTGTCGTGATAGCCCTTGCCGCACTTGGCGCAGGTGTAACGGCCGGTGATGCGCTCCACCAGGGCGGCGTCATCCACCTTCATCTCGATCACATGGTCGAGCTTCAGGCCCTTGTCGGCCAGCATCTTGTCCAGCGCCTCGGCCTGGGCCACGGTGCGGGGGAAGCCGTCGAGGATGAAGCCGTTCTTCACGTCGGGCTGATCGATGCGCTGGGAGATCATTTCGATCACCAGTTCATCGGGCACCAGCTTGCCGGCGGCCATAATGTCCTTGGCCTGCTGACCGAGCGGGCTGCCGCTGGCCACCAGGGCGCGCAGCATGTCGCCCGTGGAAAGTTGCACCAGACCACGGGTATCTTCCAGGCGGCGCGCCTGAGTTCCCTTGCCGGCGCCCGGCGGTCCAAGCAGGATCAAATTCATCGTTTCCCCCGAAGCTTCGCTTTCTTAATCAGCCCTTCATACTGGTGCGCCAGCAGATGGGAATGGATCTGGCCCACCGTATCCATGGTCACGGACACCACGATCAGCAGGCTGGTACCGCCGAAATAAAACGGAACCGCGTGCTGGGCAATCAGAATTTCCGGCAACAGGCAGACCGCGACAAGATACGCCGACCCGATCACCGTCAGACGGGTCAAGACCCAATCCAGATGATCGGCGGTGTTCTTGCCCGGACGGATGCCGGGGACGAAACCGCCGTACTTCCGAAGATTGTCGGCCGTTTCGGTCGGGTTGAAAACGATCGCCGTGTAGAAGAAGCAGAAGAACACGATCAGCGCCGCGTACAGCACCATATAGAGCGGTGTGCCGTGGGCGATGTACTGCGACACGGTCTGCAGCCACTGCGGCCCGTTGCCCCCGGCAAAGCCCACCGCCGTCAGCGGCAGAAGCAGCAGCGACGAGGCGAAGATCGGCGGGATCACGCCGGCGGTGTTCAGCTTCAGCGGCAGGTGCGAGGCTTCGCCCCCATACATGCGGTTGCCGACCTGCCGCTTGGGATACTGGACCAGGATGCGCCGCTGGGCGCGCTCCATGAAGACGATGAAGAACACCACACCCACCGCCATCACCAGCAGCACGATGATGAAGATGGTGGACAAGGCGCCCTGACGGCCCAGTTCCAGGGTGTTGACCAGTGCGCGCGGCAGTTCCGCGACGATACCGGCGAAGATGATGAGCGAGATGCCATTGCCGATCCCGCGCGAGGTGATCTGTTCACCCAGCCACATCAGGAACAGCGTCCCGCCGACCAGGGTAATCACCGTGGTCAGGCGGAAGAACAGCCCGGGGTCATGAACCGCCGGCCCGAACGAGCCGGTCATAGCCTCGACCCCGACGGCCAGCCCCCAGGCCTGCACGGTGGCCAGAAGCACCGTGCCGTAACGGGTGTATTGGTTCAGCTTCTTCCGGCCGGCCTCCCCTTCCTTCTTCATGGCTTCCAGCGTCGGCGACACCGCCGTCAGAAGCTGCACGATGATGGAGGCCGAGATGTACGGCATGATGTTCAGCGCAAAGATGGTCATACGCTGCAACGCACCGCCGGCCAGCATGTCGAACATGCCGAGGATGCCGCCGCCCTGCTGCCGGAAAACGTCCTGAAGAATGTGCGGATCAATCCCCGGCAACGGGATGTAGGTTCCCAGCCGGTAGATGATGAGAGCGCCCAAGGTGAACCAGATGCGCTTCTTCAGTTCCGTCGCCTTGGCAAAGGCGCCGAAATTGATGTTTGCGGCAAGCTGCTCGGCCGCTGATGCCATGGCTTCGATCCTTGATCCCAGTGTGGATGACCCGTGTGCGGGTCCCAATATGCAAACGGGGCGGTCCTGCCACACGGCAGGCCGCCCCGCGCACCAACATCACTGTCGGGTTCGACCGGGGACCGCACGGATGCGGTCCCACGGGATCACTCGGCGGCTTCGGCGGCGGCTGCCGGCAGGGTGACCGAGCCACCCGCCTTTTCCACCGCTTCGATCGCCGACTTGGACGCCCCGGCCAGGGAGAAGTTCGCCTTGGCGGTGAACTCACCCTTGCCCAGCAGACGGACGCCCGCCTTCTTGCCCTTGCCGACCACGCCGGCGGCTTCCAGAGCCGCGGCGTCGATGGTCTGGGACACGTCCAGCTTGCCAGCGTCGATGGCCTTCTGCACCGAGCCGACGTTCACGACAGCGTATTCTTCACGGAAAATGTTCGTGAAGCCACGCTTCGGAAGCCGGCGGTGCAGCGGCATCTGGCCGCCTTCGAAGCCGTTGATCGACACACCGGTGCGCGAGGTCTGACCCTTCACGCCACGGCCGCCGGTCTTGCCCTTGCCCGAGCCGATACCACGGCCGACGCGGATGCGCGCCTTACGAGCACCGGCGTTGTCACGAAGATCGTTCAGCTTCATGGCATCAGCCCTCGTTCTCGACGCGAACCAGATGCGCGACCTTGGCGATCATGCCCCGCACAGCCGGAGTGTCCTCCAGCTCGCGGGTCCGGTTCATCTTGTTCAGACCCAGCCCCTTCAGGGTTGCGACCTGATCGGACTTGCGCCCGGCGCCGCTGTGGATCTGGGTGACGACGACAGTCTTCTTCTCAGCCATCTCACGCCTCCTTCGCCTCGGCCGTACCGGTTTCACGGCGGCCGAGGATGTCGCTCACGCGACGGCCACGGCGGGCCGCCACCGAACGGGGGCTGACGACGGTGCTGAGCGCGTCGAAGGTCGCCTTGATCATGTTGTGCGGGTTGGAGGTGCCAATCGACTTGGTCACCACGTCCGCAACACCCAGGGCTTCGAAGATCGCGCGCATCGGACCACCGGCGATGATGCCGGTACCCGCCGGGGCCGACCGCAGCACGACCCGGCCGGCACCGAAGTGACCGTTGGAGTCATGATGCAGGGTGCGGCCTTCGCGCAGGGGAACACGGATCATGCCGCGCTTGGCCTGATCGGTCGCCTTGCGGATGGCTTCCGGGACTTCGCGGGCCTTGCCGGAGCCGTAGCCCACGCGGCCCTTGCCGTCACCGACCACCACCAGGGCGGCGAAACCGAAGCGCCGGCCGCCCTTGACGACCTTGGCGACGCGGTTGATGCCGACCAGCTTCTCGATCAGTTCGCTTTCTTCGCGATCACGCGGCTGCCGATCCCGGTCGCCGCGTTCGCCTCGTTCACGTGCCATAGTCCAGGCTCCCTTAGAAGGACAGGCCGCCCTCGCGGGCCGCCTCAGCCAGGGCCTTGACCCGGCCATGATAGAGATAGCCGCCGCGGTCGAAGACCACTTCGGAAACGCCGGCCGCCTTGGCGCGCTCGGCGATCAGAAGACCGATCTTCTTGGCCGCTTCGACGTTGGCGCCGTGCTTCATCTCCTCGCGCAGCGCCTTCTCGGAAGAAGACGCCGACGCCAGAGTGCGGCCCGCCGCATCGTCGATGATCTGGGCGTAGATGTGAAGGTTGGTGCGATGCACCGACAGACGAAGCCGCCCGCCGGCCTTCTTGGCGATCGAAGCGCGAACGCGCTGCTTACGCCGCTCTTGCAGTTGCTTGCTATTGAGCATGGCGGGTTACTTCTTCTTACCTTCCTTGCGGAGGATGGTTTCGTTGTCGTACTTGATGCCCTTGCCCTTGTAGGGTTCAGGCTTCTTCCAACCACGGATTTCCGCCGCGACCTGGCCGACCTTCTGCTTGTCGAAGCCGGTGATCGTGATCGACGTCGGCTTGTCGCACTTAATGGCGATGCCTTCCGGGATCGGGTACTTCACGTCGTGGCTGAAGCCGAGCTGCATGACCAGCTCCTTGCCCTGCACGGCCGCGCGGTAACCGACGCCGTTGATTTCCAGGTTCACGGTGTAGCCGTCGGCCACACCCTTCACCATGTTGTTCACCAGCGTCCGGGAGGTCGCCCACATGGTGTAGGCGCGCCGGCTGTCGTTGGCGGGCTTGACGACGACCTTGCCGTCGGCCAGTTCCGCCGTGACATCATCGACCAGCGTCAAAGAGAGCTGACCGAGCTTGCCCTTCACCGACACCACCTTGCCGTCGATCTTGACATCGACGCCGGCGGGGACGGGAACGGGATGTTTGCCAATTCGGGACATCGCGCTCTCCTTAGAAGACGCGGCAGAGAACCTCACCGCCGACGTTGGCGGTGCGGGCCTCGTTGTCGGACATCACGCCGCGCGGCGTGGACAGGATCGCGATGCCGAGACCGTTATAGATACGGGGCAGATCGGCGATCTTGGAGTAGACGCGGCGGCCGGGCTTCGACACACGGGCGATCTGCTTAATCACAGGTTCGCCTTCGTGGTACTTCAGCTCGATCTTCAGATTGCGGATACCCGGACGCACTTCCTCTTCGGAATAGCCACGGATGTAGCCTTCGCGCTTGAGGACTTCCAGGACGGTGGTGCGCAGCTTGGAAGCCGGGCTTTCCACGGACGCCATACGTGCCCGCTGTCCGTTGCGGATGCGGGTCAGCATATCGCCGAGGGGATCGCTCAAAGCCATCTTGCGGTCCTCCTTACCAGCTCGACTTCACCATGCCGGGGATCTGGCCGGTCGAGGCCAGTTCCCGCAGCGCGATGCGCGACAGCTTAAACTTACGATAAAAGGCCCGCGGACGGCCGGTCAGTTCACACCGGTTCCGGATACGGGTCTTCGACGAATTGCGCGGCAGTTCGGCCAGCTTAAGGCGGGCAGCGAACTGGTCTTCCGGCGACACCGAGGGATCTTTGGCGATGGACTTGAGCTTCGCGCGCTTGTTCGCGAACTGCTTTGCCATCTTCATCCGCCGCTTGTTCTTTTCGACGGAGCTGGTCTTGGCCATGGGTTCTTGCTCCTGCCCGATCAGTTCACGAACGGCATCTGGAAGGCCTTCAGGAGAGCCTTGGCTTCCTTGTCGGTCTCCGCGGACGTCACGAAAATGATGTCCATGCCACGGATCTGATCGATCTTGTCGTAATCGATTTCCGGGAAAATGATCTGCTCCTTCACGCCCATGGCATAGTTGCCACGGCCGTCGAAGCTGTTCCCCGGGATGCCGCGGAAGTCGCGCACGCGCGGCAGGGCGATGGTGACAAGACGGTCCAGGAATTCGTACATGCGGTCACGGCGCAGCGTGACCTTGCACCCGATGGCCATGCCTTCGCGCAGCTTGAACTGGGCGATGGACTTGCGCGAACGGGTGATCACCGGCTTCTGACCGGAAATCGCCTGGAGTTCGCCAGCCGCCAGCTGGATCTTCTTGGAGTCGCCGACGGCTTCGCCGACGCCCATGTTGATGACGATCTTCTCAAGAACCGGCACCTGGAAATCGTTCGTGTAACCGAACTCTTCCTTCAGCGCGGCGCGGATCTTGGAGTCATAAAGGTCTTTGAGACGTGCAGCCATTGGTCCGGTCCTTACCGATCAATGATCTCGCCGGACCGCTTGGCGACACGCACCTTGCGGCCATCCTCGAGAACCTTGAAGCCGACGCGGGTCGGCTTGCTGTCCTTCGGATCGATGTGGGCGACATTCGACGCGTGGATCGGCGCCTCGACCTCGACGATACCGCCTTCCGAGCGGGCCGAGGCACGGGTGTGCTTCTTCACGACGTTGACGCCCTGCACCACGACGCGGTTTTCCTTGGGGAAAACCTTCAGGACTTCGCCGGTCTTGCCCTTGTCCTTGCCGGTCAGGACGACGACCTTGTCCTTGGTCTTAACCTTGAACGCCATCACAGCACCTCCGGCGCCAGCGAGATGATCTTCATGAACTTCTTGGCGCGCAGTTCACGGGTGACCGGCCCGAAGATACGGGTGCCGATCGGCTCGCCCTGCTTGTTGATCAGAACGGCGGCGTTCCGGTCGAACCGGATCGCGGAGCCGTCTTCACGACGCAGTTCCTTGGCGGTGCGGACGATGACGGCACGGTGCACGTCACCTTTCTTGACGCGGCCTTTCGGAATGGCTTCCTTCACGGAGACGACAATGATGTCGCCCACCGAGGCAACCTTCCGCTTCGACCCGCCAAGCACCTTGATGCACTGCACCCGGCGCGCCCCGCTGTTGTCGGCGACTTCCAGGTTGGTTTGCATCTGGATCATGGTTGGTACCTTTCTCTATCAGGCGGCGCCGCCAGTGGCGGCGGACTCCGTCACGACCATCCAGCGCTTGCGCTTGGACAGCGGGCGGCACTCGATGATCTGTACACTATCACCCACCTTGAACGCATTACCTTCGTCGTGGGCGGCGTACTTTTTCGACTGACGGATAAACTTCTTGTAGACGGGGTGCATCACACGACGCTCGACAAGAACGATCACCGTCTTGTCGCACTTGTCGCTGACCACCGTGCCCTGCAGAACGCGGCGAGGCATCGATCGCCCTCCTTACTTCGAGGCCACGGCGGCGCGGGCGCGCTCGCCGAGGATCGTCTTGATGCGCGCGATGTCGCGACGCACGGCACCGACCCGCGCGGTGTTTTCCAGCTGGCCGGAGGCCTTCTGGAAGCGCAGGTTCAGCTGTTCCTTCTTGAGCTGGAGGAGCTGATCGTTCAGCTCGTCCGGGCTCTTGGAGCGGATGTCTTCGGTCTTCATGCCGCCACCTCTTCACCGCCGAGGCGGGTCACGAACTTGGTCTTGATCGGCAGCTTGGCGGCGGCCAGTTCGAACGCGCGCTTGGCGAGTTCGTAGG
The DNA here is from genome assembly GCA_937927415.1 of uncultured Rhodospirillaceae bacterium. Taxonomy (GTDB): domain Bacteria; phylum Pseudomonadota; class Alphaproteobacteria; order Azospirillales; family Azospirillaceae; genus Azospirillum. The sequence goes on along the minus strand of CALBDS010000063.1, from coordinate 50,363 downwards.
GCACACCGTCCAGCTCGAACATGATACGGCCGGGGGCCACGCGGGCCGCCCAGTATTCGGGCGAACCCTTACCGGAACCCATGCGGACTTCGGCCGGCTTCTGGGAGACGGGCAGATCCGGGAAAATGCGGATCCACACGCGGCCCTGACGGCGGATGTGGCGGGTGATCGTGCGGCGGGCCGCTTCGATCTGACGCGCCGTGATCCGTTCCGGCTCCAGGGCCTTCAGGCCGTAGGCGCCGAAGTTCAGCTGGGTGCCGCCCTTGGCGTTGCCCTTGATCCGGCCCTTGTGGGCCTTACGGTATTTCGTACGCTTCGGAGAAAGCATCGGTCAAACCCCTCACTCGCGCTCAGCGCGCTCGCGGCGCTCGCGGCCGCCACGGTCGTGATCGCGGTCGCGGTCACGGCGTTCACGGCGCTGCGGCTGTTCGCCGTCCGTGTTCACCGCATCGCCGGCCATGCGCTTGTCCTGGGCCATCGGGTCGTGGGCCATGATCTCGCCCTTGAACACCCACACCTTGACACCGCAGGTGCCATAGGTGGTCTTGGCCGTGCCCACACCGTAATCGATGTCGGCGCGCAGGGTATGCAGCGGCACGCGGCCTTCGCGGTACCACTCCATACGGGCGATTTCCGCACCGCCCAGACGGCCGGAGCAGTTGATCCGGATGCCCAGAGCGCCCAGACGCATGGCCGACTGCACCGCGCGCTTCATGGCGCGGCGGAAGGCCACACGGCGTTCCAGCTGGCTGGCGATGTTCTCGGCGATCAGCTTGGCGTCGATTTCCGGCTTGCGGATTTCGACGATGTTCAGGCTGACCTCGCTGCCGGTCATCCGGGCCAGTTCGACCCGCAGCTTTTCGATGTCGGCGCCCTTCTTGCCGATCACCACGCCGGGACGGGCGGAGTGGATGGTGACGCGCGCCTTCTTGGCGGGACGCTCAATCACCACGCGCGAGCAGCCGGCCTGGGCCAGACGCTTCTGCAGGAATTCACGCAGCTTCAGATCCTGGTGCAGCAGGCCGGCATAATCCTTGCCCGCGAACCAGCGGCTGTCCCACGTGCGGTTGATGCCGACGCGCAGCCCGATCGGATTGACTTTCTGACCCATCTTACTCGGCCCCTTCGGCGGCTTCTTCGCGCTCGCGCACGATGATCGTCAGGTTGGAGAACGGCTTCTCGACCCGAGCGCCACGGCCGCGCGCACGGGCGTGGAAACGCTTCATCACCATGGCGCGGCCGACGGTCGCGATGGCGACGTACAGACGGTCCACGTCGAGCTGATGATTGTTCTCCGCGTTGGCGATCGCCGCCTGGAGAACCTTCTTGACCTCACCCGAAATACGGCGCTTCGAGAACGTCAGATCTGCCAGGGCGCGCGAGGCGTCCTTGTTGCGGATCAGCTGGGCGACGAGGTTCAGCTTGCGCGGGCTGGTGCGGATCATGGGCGACGAGGCAATCGCCTCGTTCACCGCGATCCGGCTGGGGTTGGAGGGCTTGCCCATGGCTTACTTCCTCTTCGCCTTCTTGTCCGCCGCGTGACCATAGAAGGTGCGCGTCGGAGCGAACTCGCCGAACTTATGGCCGATCATGTGCTCGGTCACCAGGACCGGCAGATACTTGTGGCCATTGTAGACGCCGAACGTGAGACCCACGAACTGCGGCAGGATGGTCGAACGCCGGGACCAGATCTTGATGATCTCGTTACGGCCGCTGGCCCGCGACTTGTCGGCTTTCTTGAGCAGATAGCCGTCAACGAACGGACCCTTCCAAACGGAACGCGCCACGGTCCGGCCTCCTTACTTCGTGCGACGACGGATGATGAGTCCGTTCGTCTTCTTGTTGCTGCGCGTCTTCTTACCCTTGGTCGGCTTGCCCCAGGGCGTGACGGGATGACGGCCACCCGAGGTCCGGCCTTCACCACCACCGTGCGGGTGGTCGATCGGGTTCATGGCGACACCGCGGACGGCGGGACGATGCCCCAGCCACCGGGCGCGACCGGCCTTACCCAGGTTGATGTTGAGCTGGTCGGGGTTCGACACGGCACCGATGGTCGCCATGCACTCACCACGCACCATCCGCAGCTCGCCCGAGGGCAGCTTCAGCTGGGCATAACCGCTGTCGCGGCCCACCAGCTGCAGGTACGTGCCGGCGGAGCGGGCGATCTGACCACCCTTGCCGGCCTTCAGCTCCACATTGTGGACGATGGTGCCGACGGGGATGTTCTTCAGCAGCATCGCGTTGCCGGGCTTCACGTCCACCTTTTCACCCGCGACGACCACATCGCCCACCTTGAGGCGCTGCGGAGCCAGGATGTAGGAGAGCGTGCTGTCGGCGTACTTGATCAGCGCGATGAAGGCGGTGCGGTTCGGATCGTATTCGATCCGCTCGACAGTGGCCGGAACGCCGAACTTGCGGCGCTTGAAATCCACCAGACGATAGACGCGCTTGTGACCGCCACCCATACGACGGGCGGTGATGCGGCCGGTGTTGTTGCGGCCGCCGCTCTTGCTCAGACCTTCGGTCAGAGCCTTGACCGGCTTGCCCTTCCACAGCTCCGAGCGGTCAACGATGACCAGCTGGCGCAGGGACGGGGTAATCGGCCGGAATTGCTTCAATGCCATCGGATCACACTCCCGCTCAGATGCCCGTGGTCACGTCGATCTTGTGACCCTCGGCGAGCGTCACAACCGCCTTCTTCACGTCCGAGCGATAGCCGACGACACCGCGAAAACGCTTCGTCTTGCCCTTGGCGATCAGGGTGTTGACCGCCTTCACCTTGACGTTGAAGAGACCCTCGACCGCCGCCTTGATCTCCGGCTTGGTGGCCGAGAGGGGGACGCGGAAGGTGACCTGGTTGTGCTCCGAACCCAAGGTCGACTTCTCGGTGATGACGGGAGCGACGATCAGGTCATACATCCGCTCGCGGCTCACCGCAGGTTTCGACTGCTTGCTCATTTCAGACGAGCCTCCAGCTGCTCGACCGCGTTGCGGGTGAGAACCAGCGTGTCGCGGCGCAAAATGTCATAGACGTTGGCGCCCTGCTCCGGCAGCACATCCACCAGCGGGATGTTGCGCGAAGCGCGGACGAAGTTTTCGTCCAGGTTGGCGCCGTCGATGATGAGCACCGACGTCAGGCCCATCGTGGCAAAACGGGCCGCCAGTTCCTTGGTCTTGTGCGAATCGACCGCCGCCGCTTCCAGAACGATCAGCTTGCCGTCGGCGGCCTTGGAGGACAGGGCCGTCTTCAGGGCGAGCTTGCGAACCTTCTTGGTCAGGTCGTGCTCGTGGCTGCGCACCACCGGCCCGAAGATCGTCGCACCGCCGCGGAACTGGGGCGAACGGATCGAACCCTGACGGGCGCGGCCGGTCCCCTTCTGGCGGTACGGCTTCTTGGTGGAGCCGCTGATTTCGCTGATGCCCTTGGTCTTGTGCGTGCCGGCACGGCGCTTGGCCAGCTGCCAGTTGACCATGCGGTGCAGGATGTCGGTGCGAACCGGGAGACCGAAGATCGCGTCGGACAGCTCGATCTCGCCGACGGCTTCGTTGCTCAGATTCTTAATGGTCGCCTTCATTGGGACTTACTCCTGCGACTCGGCGGGAGACTCGGCCGCCGGCTGCGCCTTGATGGCGGCCGGGAACGGCAGGCCTTCCTGCTTCTTCTTCACAGCGTCGCGGATCTTCACCCAGCCACCTTCGGCGCCGGGGACGGCACCCTTGACCAGGATGATGCCGCGCGCCTCGTCCACCGAGACGACCTTCAGATTCTGAACCGTGACCTTCTCGTCACCGAGATGGCCGGCCATCTTCTTGTTCTTGAAGACCTTGCCGGGATCCTGGCGGTTACCCGTCGAACCATGCGAACGGTGGGACACCGACACGCCGTGCGACGCACGCAGACCGCCGAAGTTCCAACGCTTCATGCCGCCGGCGAAGCCCTTACCGATCGAGGTCCCGGTCACGTCCACGAACTGGCCGGGAACGAAATGGGCCACCGACAACTCGGCACCGACCTCGATCAGCGCGTCGGCATCGACTCGGAACTCGACAACCTTGCGCTTGGGTTCCACGCGCGCCTTGGCAAAATGCCCGCGCAGCGGCTGGGTGACGTTCTTCACCTTGATGGTGCCGGCGCCAATCTGGACCGCGGTGTAGCCGTCGGTTTCTTCGGTGCGCACGGCGACGACCTGGCAGCCGTCAACTTTCAGCACAGTCACCGGCACATGCTCGCCCTCATCGGTGAAGATGCGGGTCATGCCGAGTTTCTGCGCGATCAAACCGGATCGCATACTTCTATCTCCTGACCAGGGACATCCGCCACTATCGGAGAGGTCCCTTACCCGAAAACAACTTTAGAGCTTGATCTCGACGTCCACACCGGCGGCGAGGTCCAGCTTCATCAGCGCGTCAACCGTCTGGGGAGTCGGGTCCACAATGTCCAGGAGACGCTTGTGGGTCCGGATCTCGAACTGCTCGCGCGACTTCTTGTCGATGTGCGGCGAACGGTTCACGGTGAACTTCTCAATCAGCGTCGGCAGAGGGATCGGCCCCCGCACGCGCGCACCGGTCCGCTTGGCGGTGTTCACGATCTCGCTGGTCGACTGGTCGAGCACGCGATGATCGAACGCCTTCAGGCGAATCCGAATGTTCTGGTTATCCATGGCGGTTCGGTTCCTTAAACGCGCTGGCGCCGGGGCAGACACCCCGGCGCCAGGAGCGGGCTTATACCATCACTCGATGATCTTGGCAACAACGCCGGCGCCGACGGTGCGGCCACCTTCGCGGATGGCGAAGCGCAGGCCTTCGTCCATGGCGATGGGGGCGATCAGGTGCACTTCCACGGCGACGTTGTCACCGGGCATCACCATCTCGGTGCCTTCCGGCAGGACGACCTGGCCGGTGACGTCGGTGGTGCGGAAGTAGAACTGCGGCCGGTAGTTGGAGAAGAACGGGGTGTGACGCCCACCTTCTTCCTTGGTCAGGATGTAGGCTTCGGCCTTGAACTTGGTGTGCGGGGTGATGGTGCCCGGCTTCGCCAGGACCTGACCGCGCTCCACGTCTTCGCGCTTGGTGCCGCGCAGCAGCGCGCCGATGTTGTCGCCAGCCTGGCCCTGGTCGAGCAGCTTGCGGAACATTTCCACGCCGGTGACGGTGGTCTTCACGGTGGCCTTCAGGCCGACGATCTCAACTTCTTCACCAACCTTGATGATCCCGCGCTCGACGCGGCCGGTCACCACGGTGCCGCGGCCCGAGATCGAGAACACGTCTTCGATCGGCATCAGGAACGGACGATCGACGGGGCGTTCCGGCTGCGGGATGTAGCGGTCAACCTCTTCCATCAGGCGCAGGATGGCGTCGCGGCCGATTTCGGGGCTGCGGTCTTCCAGGGCGCACAGGGCCGAACCCTTCACGATCGGAATGTCGTCGCCGGGGAAGTTGTACGAGGACAGCAGCTCGCGCACTTCCAGCTCGACCAGATCCAGCAGTTCGGGATCGTCCACCATGTCAACCTTGTTCAGGAAGACGACGATGGCGGGCACGCCCACCTGACGGGCCAGCAGGATGTGTTCGCGGGTCTGCGGCATCGGGCCGTCGGCGGCCGAGCACACCAGGATGGCGCCGTCCATCTGCGCCGCGCCGGTGATCATGTTCTTCACATAGTCGGCGTGGCCGGGGCAGTCCACGTGGGCATAGTGACGGTTGTCCGTCTCGTATTCCACGTGCGCGGTGGAGATGGTGATCCCGCGCGCCTTTTCTTCCGGCGCCTTGTCGATCTGGTCGTAGGCGGTGAAGGTCGCACCGCCCTTTTCAGCCAGAACCTTGGTGATGGCGGCGGTCAGCGACGTCTTGCCATGGTCCACGTGGCCGATGGTGCCGACGTTGCAGTGCGGCTTGTTCCGCTCGAATTTGGCCTTAGCCATAACTACTCTCCGTTTTTCCCGATTCTTGCGGTCAATCAGGCCATCTTCGCCCGAATGGCATCAGCGATGGCCTGCGGCACCGGCTCATAGTGGTCGAACTGCATGCTGTACTGGGCGCGTCCCTGGCTCATGGAGCGCAGGCTGTTGACGTACCCGAACATAGCGGCCAGCGGCACGGCGGCGGTGATGACCTGGGCGTTGCCCCGCCGGTCCATGCCGTTGATCTGACCCCGGCGGCTGTTCAGATCGCCGATAAGGTCGCCCAGATACTCCTCCGGAGTCAGCACCTCGACCCGCATGATCGGTTCGAGAAGCACCGGAGCCGCCTTGGCCATGCCCTCGCGGAACGCCGTGCGCGCCGCAAGGTCGAAGGCCAGGGCGGAGGAATCCACATCGTGGGTTTCCGCGTCCGCCAGATCGACCTGCAGATCGATGACGGGGAAGCCCGCGACAACACCGCCGTTCACCGCCGCCTCCAGGCCGGCGCGCACGCCGGTGACGAATTCCTTCGCCACCTGGGCGTCACCGGCCAGACGGTTGACGAAGCGGAAGCCCTCCCCCGGCGCCAGCGGCTTGAACGCCAGCACGACCCGGGCGAACTGCCCCACGCCGCCGGTCTGCTTGCGGTGGGTGTGGTCGATCTCGGCGCGGCTGGTGACGGTCTCGCGGTACGCCACCTGCGGCGCGCCGACGTCGGCCTCCACCTTGAACTCGCGCTTCATGCGGTCAACGATGACCTCGAGGTGCAGCTCCCCCATGCCCTTGATGACCGTCTGCCCGGTTTCCGGGTTGACGGCCACGCGGAAGGAGGGATCCTCCTGCGCCAGCTTTTGCAGCGCCTGGGCCATGCGGTCGTGATCGGCCTGGGTCCGCGGCTCGACGGCGATTTCGATCACCGGCTCCGGGAATTCCATGCGCTCCAGCACGATGGGCGACTCGGGCGCGCACAGGGTATCGCCGGTCACGGTGTTCTGCAGCGAGGCAAAGGCCACGATGTCGCCGGCAAACGCCTCGCGGATCTCCTCGCGGGTGTTGGCGTGCATCAACAGCATCCGCCCCAGCCGCTCGCCCTGCCCCTTGCCCGCGTTCAACACATGGTCCCCGGCCGCGATATGGCCGGAATAGACGCGAACGAACGTCAGGGTGCCGGCAACCGGATCGGTCATCACCTTGAAGGCCAGACCGGCGAAAGGAGCCGCGTCGTCGGCGGGGCGCTCGGCCGGCTGGCCGTCGGGCGTGTGGCCGGCAACCGGACCGATGTCCAGCGGCGACGGCAGATAGTCCACCACGGCATCCAGCATGGGCTGAACGCCCTTGTTGCGGAACGCCGCACCGCACAGGACGGGGACGAAACGGAATCCGATGGTGCCCTTGCGGATCAACGCCTTCAGGGCATCCGCATCCGGCGGGGCGCCGTTCTCCAGGAAAACGTCGGTGGCCGCCTCATCCATCTCCACCGCGGCTTCGATGAGCTTGCCGCGCCAATGGGCGGCGGCTTCCTTCATCGAGTCGGGAATCTCGGTGGTGACGAACTCGGCCCCCAGCGTCTCTTCCTTCCAGACGATCGCGCGGTTCTCCACGAGATCGACGACGCCGGCAAAATTCTGTTCGCTGCCGATGGGCAGCTGAAGCACCAGCGGGGCGATGCCCAGCCGGTCGCGGATCATGTCAACGGTGCGGAAGAAATCCGCGCCGACACGGTCCATCTTGTTCACAAAACACATGCGCGGCACGCGGTACTTGTCCGCCTGCCGCCACACGGTCTCGGTCTGAGGCTCGACGCCCGCAACCGAATCGAAAATCGCAACGGCACCATCAAGCACCCGGAGCGAGCGTTCCACCTCGATGGTGAAATCCACATGCCCGGGCGTGTCGATGATGTTGATGCGATGATCCCGCCAGAAACACGTCGTCGCCGCCGATGTGATGGTGATGCCGCGTTCCTGCTCCTGCTCCATCCAATCCATGACCGTGGTGCCTTCGTGCACCTCGCCCATGCGATAGGACTTGCCGGTGTAGTACAGAATCCGCTCGGTCGTCGTCGTTTTACCGGCATCGATGTGCGCCATGATGCCGATATTGCGGTAACGGTCGAGTGGATGGGAACGCGGCATGATTCGACGTGTCTCGGACGAGCGTTGTTACCAGCGGTAGTGCGAGAAGGCCTTGTTGGCTTCCGCCATACGATGGGTGTCTTCACGCTTCTTGACCGCGGTGCCGCGCTGGGAAGCGGCATCCAGCAGTTCGCCGGACAGGCGTTCGGTCATGGTGTTTTCCGAACGGCCGCGGGCGGCGTTGATCAGCCAGCGGATGGCCAGGGCCTGGGCGCGGTCGGACCGCACTTCCACCGGAACCTGATAGGTCGCACCGCCGACGCGGCGGGAGCGCACTTCCAGGTGCGGCTTCACATTGCCGAGGGCATCGTGGAAGACCTGAACGGGGTCGTTCTTGGTCTTGGTCTCGATGCGGGTCAGGGCACCGTACACGATCCGCTCGGCGGCCGACTTCTTGCCGTCCAGCATCAGGCAGTTCATGAACTTGGTGATAACGCGGTCGCCAAACTTGGCGTCCGGCAGAACTTCACGCTTTTCGGCGCGACGACGACGGGACATCGCCTATACTCCTTGAACTTCGGACGCTGATTACTTCGGACGCTTGGCGCCGTACTTCGAACGACGCTGCTTCCGGTCCTTCACGCCCTGGGTGTCGAGCGTGCCGCGGATGATGTGGTAGCGCACACCGGGCAAGTCCTTGACGCGACCGCCGCGGATCATGACGACCGAGTGTTCCTGGAGGTTATGGCCTTCACCAGGAATGTAGGAGGTCACTTCGAAACCGTTGGTCAGGCGCACACGGGCAACCTTACGAAGGGCCGAGTTCGGCTTCTTCGGCGTGGTGGTGTACACGCGGGTGCAGACGCCACGCTTCTGCGGGCACGCCTCCAGCGCCGGAACCTTGTTGCGCGCGGCGAGCGGCTCGCGCGGCTTACGGATCAACTGATTGATCGTCGGCATATCTGCCCTTCATTCCTCTGTCGTCGTCCGGACGCGCCGGACGCTCTGTCTGACACCCAGCACAGGCCGGATGATGCAAAATCCCGCCGCGAAGCGTTGACCGCCTCGTGCGGGACCGTTCCACAAGCGCCGTCCGAAAAAGCTCGGTGTCGGCTATGCACCAAGACGACACGGGGGGACGGTCCGGCGGAAAACGCCCAACCTGCCTGTGCGTAAGGTTCGCGGACTATAGGTGTGGCCGTCTGGCCCGTCAAGGGCGCGATGCCGGTTTGATGACGTCCCGGTGCTGAATCCGTGACTCTATTCCGCGGCCGGGCGCACGATGGCGTCGAAACGCTTGCCCAGCATGTCGAGAGCGCCCCGCAATTCGGCGATATCCCCGCGATCCTTCTGGATCAGGTCGGCGGTCCGCTGGCCGAGATGGTCGATCTTGGCTTCCAGCCGGGCTTCCACGGCGGCGAGATCGTCCTTGGTTGCCAAAGGAATAAGATCGTCCTTGGTCGCCATCCGCGATTCGATGGAATCGATCCGTACAGTCAAAGCGGCGATATCATCCTTGGTCGCCATGTTGGCGATATCGTCCTTCGTCGCCATGTTGGCGATGTCATCCTTCGTCGCCATTCGCTTCGACTGATCCTGAACAAGCTCGATCAGTGATCCGATCAACCGCTTCAACTCGGCATCGCTCATGGCCGCCCTCCGCTGCACGGATGAAGTGTAGCACAAAGCGATCCCAAGACAATTGCCTGCATAAGCATGCCGATGCCGCCAAAGAAAACGGGGCGCCCCGTCACCGGAGCGCCCCGTTCCTGTCACGTCAACAGATCACCTGGGAATCAGGCGGCGCTGCTTTCGTCCTGCGTCGGCAGAGCGGGAACCTCGCCCCCCTCGCCCACCGCGGTCGCACGATCGCGGTCGGCGGCGATCTGCTTCAGACGGTTGACCACCGAGCCGGTGCCGGCCGGGATCAGACGGCCGACGATGACGTTTTCCTTCAGCCCTTCCAGGTTGTCGGTCTTGCCCGACACCGCCGCCTCGGTCAGGACGCGGGTGGTTTCCTGGAACGACGCGGCGGAGATGAAGGAGCGCGTCTGCAGGCTGGCCTTGGTGATGCCCTGGAGCACCGGCTTGCCGTCGGCGGGCTTCAGACCCTCGCGGATCGTCTTTTCGTTCTCCTCGTCGTACTCCTGACGGTCCACCTGCTCGCCCACCAGGAAGGTGGTTTCGCCGGCATCCGTGATCTCAACCTTCTGCAGCATCTGGCGGACGATCACCTCGATGTGCTTGTCGTTGATCTTCACGCCCTGGAGCCGATAGACCTCCTGGATCTCGTTGATGAGGTAGTTGGCCAGCGCCTCCACCCCCATCACCGACAGGATGTCGTGCGGCACCGGGTTGCCGTCCATCAGCAGGTCGCCGCGCTGAACGTAGTCGCCTTCCTGCACCGAGATGTGCTTGCCCTTCGGGATCAGATACTCGCGCTCATCCCCCGATTCGTCGTTGCGCACCACGATGCGGCGCTTGGTCTTGTAGTCCTTGCCGAACTCAACCCGGCCGTCGAGGTCGGAGATGATGGCAAAGTCCTTCGGACGGCGGGCTTCGAACAGTTCGGCCACGCGCGGCAGACCGCCGGTGATGTCGCGGGTCTTGGACGATTCACGCGGGATACGTGCCAGCACGTCACCGGCCCGGACCTGGGCGCCGTTCTCGATGGAGAGAATGGCGTCCACCGACAGGAAGTAGCGGGCTTCCATGCCGTTGGGCAGCTTCACCGCCTGTCCGGTGGAGTCGAACAGGGCGATGCGCGGCTTCAGATCGGCACCGCGCGGCTGCTGGCGCCAGTCCACCACCACCTTCGACGAGATGCCGGTGGCCTCATCGACCACCTCGCGCATCGACACACCTTCCACGAGGTCCACGTAACGGGCCGTACCCTCGCGTTCGGTGATGATCGGCAGGGTGTAGGGATCCCACTCGGCCAGCTTGTGGCCGCGTTCGACCTTCACCCCGTCGTCGGCCAGCAGCTTGGCACCGTACGGCACGCGGTGACGCGCCCGTTCGCGGCCCTGCTCGTCCAGCAGAACGATTTCGCAATTGCGGCCCATCACCACCGGGATGTTGGAGGAGTTCATCACGACGGTGCGGTTGTTGATGCGCACCGTGGCGTTGAACGCCGCTTCCACCTGGCTCTGCTCCGCACCGCGCTGCGCCGCACCACCGATGTGGAACGTGCGCATGGTCAGCTGCGTGCCCGGCTCACCGATCGACTGGGCGGCGATGACGCCGACCGCTTCGCCGGTGTTCACCAGCGTGCCGCGGGCCAGATCGCGGCCGTAGCACTTGGCGCACACGCCGTCCTTGGTTTCGCAGGTCAGCACCGACCGGATCATCACGCTGTCGATGCCCGACCGCTCGATGCGGTCCACGGTGGCTTCCTCGATCAGCCCGCCGTCCTCAATGATGAGTTCGCCGTTCAGCGGATCGATCACGTCGCCAACCGCGGTACGGCCGAGGATGCGCTCGCCCAGCGGGGAGATGACCTCGCCGCCGTCGATCACCGCCTTCACGGTGATGCCCTTGGTGGTGCCGCAATCATGCTCGACGATGATGGCGTCCTGGGCCACGTCCACCAGACGGCGGGTGAGGTAACCGGAGTTCGCCGTCTTCAGCGCGGTGTCGGCCAGACCCTTGCGGGCGCCGTGGGTGGAGTTGAAGTACTCCAGCACGGTCAGGCCTTCCTTGAAGTTCGAGATGATCGGCGTCTCGATGATTTCGCCCGACGGCTTGGCCATCAGGCCGCGCATCCCGGCCAGCTGACGGATCTGGGCCGCGGAACCGCGGGCACCGGAATGGGCCATCATATACACCGAGTTGACGGGCTTGCCCGGCTCGGTGGTGGAGATGGCCTTCATCATTTCGGACGCCACCTTTTCGGTGCATTCCGACCAGACGTCCACCACCTTGTTGTACTTTTCGCCCTGGGTGATCAGACCGTCCAGGTACTGCTGTTCGTATTCCTTCACCCGGTCCTTGGACTCGTTGACCAGCTTCTCCTTGGCGGCCGGGATCACCATGTCGTCCTTGCCGAACGAGATGCCGGCGCGGCAGGCATGGCCGAAGCCCAGCTTCATCAGCCGGTCGGCGAAGATCACCGTCTCCTTCTGACCGCAATGGCGGTACACGGCGTCGATGACGTTGCCGATGTCCTTCTTGGTCAGCAGGCGGTTGATGAGCGAGAACGGGACGTTCGGGTTGCGCGGCAGGATCTCCGACAGCAGCATGCGGCCGGGGGTCGTCTCCACGATGGTGGTGATCCGCTTGCCTTCGGAATCCACGCCCTTGTAGCGGGCCTTGATGCGGGCCTGGAGCGTGACGGCCTTGGCGTGCAGCGCCTGCTCGATCTCCGCCACGTTGGCGAACACCATGCCCTCGCCCGGCTCACCCGGACGGTCGAGCGTGATGTAGTACAGACCCAGCACGATGTCCTGCGACGGCACGATGATCGGCTTGCCGTTGGCGGGCGACAGGATGTTGTTGGTGGACATCATCAGCACGCGCGCTTCGAGCTGGGCTTCCAGCGACAGCGGCACGTGCACCGCCATCTGGTCGCCGTCGAAGTCGGCGTTGAAGGCGGTGCAGACCAGCGGGTGAAGCTGGATCGCCTTGCCCTCGATCAGCACCGGCTCGAACGCCTGGATGCCCAGACGGTGCAGCGTCGGCGCGCGGTTCAGCATCACCGGATGCTCGCGGATGACCTCTTCCAGGATGTCCCACACCTCGGGACGTTCCTTTTCCACCATGCGCTTGGCGGCCTTGATGGTGGAGGCCAGACCGTACAGTTCCAGCTTGGCGTAGATGAAGGGCTTGAACAGCTCCAGCGCCATCTTCTTCGGCAGGCCGCACTGATGCAGCTTCATTTCCGGACCGACCACGATGACCGAACGGCCGGAATAGTCCACGCGCTTGCCGAGCAGGTTCTGACGGAAGCGGCCCTGCTTGCCCTTCAGCATGTCCGACAGCGACTTCAGCGGGCGCTTGTTGGCGCCGGTGATGACGCGGCCGCGGCGGCCGTTGTCGAACAGCGCGTCAACGGCTTCCTGCAGCATGCGCTTTTCGTTGCGCACGATGATGTCGGGGGCCTTCAGCTCGATCAGCCGCTTCAGACGGTTGTTGCGGTTGATGACGCGGCGGTACAGGTCGTTCAGGTCGGAGGTGGCGAACCGGCCGCCGTCCAGGGGGACGAGCGGGCGCAGTTCCGGCGGGATCACCGGAATCACTTCCAGGATCATCCATTCGGGGCGCGACTGCGACGACATGAAGGCGTCGATCAGCTTCAGCCGCTTCACCAGCTTCTTGCGCTTGGCTTCCGAGGCGGTTTCGCGCAACTCCTCACGGCAGTTGCGCTTTTCCTCTTCCATGTCCAGCGCCGACAGCATGATGCGCAGAGCCTCGGCACCGATGGAGGCGGTGAAGGCATCCTCGCCGTACTCGTCCTGGGCGTTCATGAACTCTTCTTCCGACAGAAGCTGGTGCAGCTTCAGCGGCGTCAGGCCCGGCTCGATGACGACGTAGTTTTCGAAATAGAGGATGCGCTCCAGATCCTTCAGCGTCATGTCGAGCAGAAGGCCGATGCGCGAGGGCAGCGACTTCAGGAACCAGATGTGCGCGACGGGCGATGCCAGTTCGATATGGCCCATGCGTTCGCGGCGGACCTTGGACAGGGTCACTTCCACGCCGCACTTTTCGCAGATGATGCCGCGGTACTTCATGCGCTTGTACTTGCCGCACAAGCATTCGTAATCCTTGATCGGCCCGAAGATGCGGGCGCAGAACAGACCGTCGCGCTCCGGCTTGAAAGTACGATAGTTGATGGTTTCCGGCTTCTTGATCTCGCCGAACGACCAGGAGCGGATCCGCTCAGGGCTGGCGATCTGGATGCGGATCTGATCGAAGCTCTGGGGACCCTGAACCTGGCCAAAAATATTCATCAACTCGTTCATGACCGTCTCCCGCTGGCAACCGCCGCGTTGTCGGAAAAAGGACGTGCCGCCGATGGGCCGGGTGATCCCGGCCCATCGGCGGTTCTCGGCACCAACCTTAGTAGGTGCGCTGGTTCAGCTCGACGTTGAGGCCGAGCGACCGGAGTTCCTTCACAAGCACGTTGAAGGATTCCGGGATGCCCGCCTCGAAGTTGTCGTCGCCGCGGACGATGGCCTCGTAGACCTTCGTACGGCCCGACACGTCGTCCGACTTGACCGTGAGCATTTCCTGGAGCGTGTACGCCGCACCGTACGCTTCCAGCGCCCACACCTCCATTTCACCGAAACGCTGACCACCGAACTGCGCCTTACCGCCCAGCGGCTGCTGGGTGACGAGGCTGTACGGGCCGATGGAGCGCGCGTGGATCTTGTCGTCCACCAGATGATGGAGCTTCAGCATATAGATGTAGCCGACGGTGACCTTGCGGTCGAACGTCTCGCCGGTGCGCCCGTCGATCAAGGTGACCTGACCGGAACGGTTCATGCCGGCCATCTCCAGATGGCGGCAGATGTCGTCTTCGCGCGCCCCGTCGAAGACGGGAGTGGCGAACGGCACGCCCTTGCGCAGGTTGCCGGCCAACTCCAGGACCTCGCCGTCGGACAGATCGGCGATGGTTTCGCCGTAGATCCGGTCGCCGTAGGCGTCCTTCAGCTTGCCGCGAAGGTCTTCCAGGCGCTGCGGCGCCAGGGATTCCGCGTTCTGCTTGATAGCCAGACGGTACTGGTCCAGCGCCTTGGAGATCTGCTTGCCGATGCCGGCCGACGCCCAACCCAGGTGCGTTTCCAGGATCTGCCCGACGTTCATGCGCGACGGCACACCCAGCGGGTTCAGCACCAGATCGACCGGGGTGCCGTCCTCCAGATAGGGCATGTCCTCCTGCGGGATGATGCGGGAGACCACACCCTTGTTACCGTGACGGCCGGCCATCTTGTCACCGGGCTGCAGCTTGCGCTTCACCGCGACGAAGACCTTGACCATCTTCATCACGCCCGGCGGCAGTTCGTCGCCGCGCTGGAGCTTCTCGACCTTGTTCTCGAAGCGGTTCTGCAGCGCCTGGATCGATTCGTCGAACACCTTGGACAGGTTCTCGACGATCTCCATGGACTTTTCGTCGGCCACGGAAATCTGGCGCCACTGACCGCGGGTGTACTGGGCCAGCGTCTCGTCGGTGATGACCTCGCCGGTCTTGAAGCCGCGCGGGCCGCCCTGGCCGGTCTGGCCCAGCAGGATTTCCTTCAGGCGGGTGTAGAAACTGCGCTCCAGGATCGCGCGTTCGTCGTCGCGGTCCTTGGCCAGCTTCTCGATTTCCGCCCGCTCGATGGCCATGGCGCGCTCGTCCTTGTCCACGCCGCGGCGGGAGAAGACGCGCACTTCCACCACCGTGCCCGCCACACCCGGCGGCAGACGCAGCGAGGTGTCACGGACATCCGAGGCCTTTTCGCCGAAGATGGCGCGCAGCAGCTTTTCTTCCGGCGTCATCGGGCTTTCGCCCTTCGGCGTGACCTTGCCGACCAGAATGTCGCCCGGATGCACTTCGGCACCGATGTAGACGATGCCGGCTTCGTCGAGGTTCTTCAGAGCCTCTTCACCCACGTTGGGAATGTCACGGGTGATTTCCTCCTGGCCCAGCTTGGTGTCGCGGGCCATCACCTCGAACTCTTCGATGTGGATCGACGTGAACACGTCGTCCTTCACGATGCGCTCGTTGATGAGGATCGAGTCTTCGAAGTTGTAGCCGTTCCACGGCATGAACGCGACGAGCACGTTGCGGCCGAGCGCCAGTTCGCCCAGCTCGGTGCTGGGGCCGTCGGCGATGATGTCGCCGGCCAGCACCCGGTCGCCCACCTTCACCAGCGGACGCTGGGTGATGCAGGTGTTCTGGTTCGACCGCTGGAACTTCAGCAGGTTGTAGATGTCAACGCCCGGCGCCGTGGCCGACGCGTTGTCGGTCGCGCGGATCACCACGCGGGTGGCGTCCACCTGATCGACGATGCCGGACCGCTTGGCGACGATGGTCACGCCGCTGTCGCGGGCCACGGTGGCTTCCATGCCGGTGCCCACCAGGGGCGCGTCGGCCTTCACCAGCGGCACCGCCTGACGCTGCATGTTCGACCCCATCAGCGCGCGGTTGGCGTCGTCGTTCTCAAGGAACGGGATCAGCGCCGCGGCGACGGACACCAGCTGCTTGGGCGACACGTCGATGAGGTGGATCGCTTCGGGCCGGAACATCAGGTATTCGCCGCCCTGGCGGCACGACACCAGATCGTTGGCGAAGCGGTTGTTTTCGTCCAACTCGGCGTTGGCCTGGGCCACCACGTAGCGGCCTTCCTCCATCGCCGACAGGTACACCACCTCGTCGGTGACGCGGCCGTTGTCCACCTTGCGGTACGGGCTTTCGATGAAGCCGTACTGGTTGACGCGGGCGTACGTGGCCAGCGAGTTGATGAGGCCGATGTTCGGACCTTCCGGCGTCTCAATCGGGCAGATGCGGCCGTAGTGGGTGGGGTGCACGTCGCGGACTTCGAAGCCCGCACGCTCACGGGTCAGACCGCCCGGCCCCAGCGCCGACAGGCGGCGCTTGTGGGTGATTTCCGACAGCGGGTTGGTCTGGTCCATGAACTGGGAGAGCTGCGACGAGCCGAAGAACTCGCGCACCGCCGCCGCCGCCGGCTTGGCGTTGATGAGATCGTGCGGCATCACCGTATCGATCTCGACCGACGACATGCGCTCGCGGATCGCGCGCTCCATGCGCAGCAGGCCGACGCGGTACTGGTTTTCCATCAGTTCGCCCACCGAGCGCACACGGCGGTTGCCCAGATGGTCGATGTCGTCGATTTCGCCGCGGCCGTCCTTCAGGTTCACCAGAACCCGCAGGATTTCCATGATGTCCTGCTTGCGCAGGACGCGCATGGTGTCCTCGGTCTGGAAGTTCAGGCGCGCGTTCATCTTCACACGCCCCACCGCCGACAGATCGTAGCGTTCGCTGTCGAAGAACAGGCCGTTGAACAGGGCTTCGGCCGATTCCAGGGTCGGCGGCTCGCCGGGGCGCATGACGCGGTAGATGTCGATCAGCGCGTCTTCGCGGCTGGCGTTGCGGTCCGCGGCCATGGTGTTGCGGATGTAGGCGCCGACGTTCAGGTGGTCGATGGCCAGAACCGGGATCTCATCGACCCCCATGTGCTCCAGCTTGTCGAGATCCTGGGCCGACAGCTCGTCGCCGGCCTCGTACAGCACCTCGCCGGTCTGCTCGTTGATGATGTCAACGGCCAGATAGCGCCCGATCAGCTCCTCGGTCGAGACCAACTGATCGGTCAGCCCGCCTTCCAGCAGCTTCTTGATGAGGCGCGGGGTCATCTTGGCGCCGGCTTCGGCGACCACCGAGCCGGTGTTGGCGTCCACCAGATCGGACACCAGCTTGGCACCCTTCATGCGCTCGGCCGAGAACGGGGTCTTCCACCCGCCGGGTGCGCGCGAATAGGTGATGGTGTCGTAGAAATAGCCGAGGATCTCTTCCTTGGCCATGCCCTGCGCCTCATAGGGCAGCAGGTCCTTGCCGGCGGATTTGCGGTTGGCGCGCAGCACCTCGGTATCGGCGCCGTCCAGCGCGAACAGCAGCGTGGTCGCCGGCAGCTTGCGGCGGCGGTCGATGCGGACGTAGACCAGATCCTTGGCGTCGAATTCGAAATCCAGCCAGGAACCGCGGTAGGGGATCACGCGGGCGGCGAACAGATATTTGCCCGACGAATGGGTCTTGCCCTTGTCGTGGTCGAAGAACACGCCCGGCGAACGGTGCATCTGGGAGACGATGACGCGCTCGGTGCCGTTGATGATGAAGGTGCCGTTGGCCGTCATCAGGGGCATGTCGCCCATGTAGACGTCCTGCTCCTTGATGTCGCGGATGGACTTCAGGCCGGTGTCTTCCTCGACATCGAAGACGGACAGGCGCAGAGTCACCTTGAGCGGAGCGGCGAAAGTCATGCCGCGCTGCTGGCACTCTTCCACGTCGTACTTCGGCTGCTCAAGCTCGTAGCGCACGAAGTCGAGGATGGCGCGGTCGGAGAAATCCTTGATGGGGAACACCGAACGGAAGACTTCCTGCAGCCCCAGGTTCGCGCGCTTTTCCGGCGGCACGTCCATCTGCAAGAAGTGGTCGTAGGAGCTTCGTTGAACCTCGATGAGGTTCGGCATCTGGGTGACTTCCGGGATGCGCCCGAAGCTCTTGCGAACACGCTTACGACCCGTAAAGGATTTGGCCATGGATGTCCCCAAACGTCTGTCCGTGTGTGCGCTCATGGCGGTCAGAGCCTCCCGGCCGGAGAGGAATAACTGAGCCGAGCGCGGAATCCGCCTCCGTCGCGGAGACGGCAAAGGCCGCACGGGGTACGCCCCGTCCGGTGCAGGCAAAAACGCCGCGCGGCGACCGGCCCCCCGTTTCCGGGGGAGCAGGCCGCCGTCGGCGTGGATATATCAGATCCGTATCGCAGCAAGGCGATCTTACTTAACATCCACCTTGGCGCCAGCTTCTTCAAGCTGCTTCTTGATCTTGGCGGCGTCTTCCTTGGACACGCCTTCCTTGACCGCCTTCGGAGCGCCTTCGACCAGGTCCTTGGCTTCCTTCAGACCCAGGCCGGTGATGGCGCGGACTTCCTTAATCACGTTGATCTTCTTGTCGCCGGCGTCGGCCAGGATCACCGTGAATTCGGTCTGCTCTTCGACCGGGGCAGCGGCAGCGGCCGGACCAGCGGCGGCAACGGCCACCGGAGCGGCGGCGGAAACGCCCCACTTCTCTTCCAGCAGCTTCGACAGTTCAGCGGCTTCCAGAACGGTCAGGGCCGACAGGTCTTCGACGAGCTTCTGCAGATCAGCCATTTTTTACTCCAAACAGCAGGTGTTTCTGGGATTGATATCGAGCGATGAGAGAGCGGCTCAGGCCGCCTCGTCCTTCTTGGCGTAGGCCGACAGCACGCGGGCGACTTGGCCGCCCGGAGCCTGCAGCACACCGGCGATACGGGTCGCCGGGGTCTGGATCATGCCCACGATCTTCGCACGCAGTTCGTCCAGCGACGGCAGGGTGGCAAGAGCCTTGACCCCTTCCGCGTTCAACTCGGCGCCGTTCAGGCTGCCGCCGATGATCGCCAGCTTATCGTTGGACTTCGCGTAGTCGGCCGCCACCTTGGCAGCCGCCACCGGGTCCTTCGAAAAAGCGATCGCCGTCGGCCCCTTGAACAGGCCGTCGATGCCTTCGAACTGGGTGCCCTTCAGGGCGCGGCGGGCGAGCCGGTTTTTCGTCACCTTGAAGCTGGCGCCAGCGGCCCGCATCTTCACACGCAGATCGGTGACTTCCGCCACCGTGAGGCCGAGATGATGGGTCACCACCACAACGGACACATCCTGCAGCTTCGAATGCAGGTCCGCGATCGTCGCTTCCTTTTGTGTACGATCCACGGATCGCCTCCATGCACGAGGGTCACATGAGGGCTTTCCCAAAGAAGAGAGGGATTGCCCGGTTCGCTACCTGTCCCAGAAGCACAAGCCGGTTATCGAAGGGGGAACAAACCCCCGTGAAATCCGGTTTCCACTCCTGTCTGCGCCGGCGGTTATTAAGCCTTTGGGGATAAAACCCATCGGCAC
The DNA here is from genome assembly GCA_937927415.1 of uncultured Rhodospirillaceae bacterium. Taxonomy (GTDB): domain Bacteria; phylum Pseudomonadota; class Alphaproteobacteria; order Azospirillales; family Azospirillaceae; genus Azospirillum. The sequence continues at coordinate 30,757 of CALBDS010000063.1, read as the reverse complement.
CAGCGGTCTCGGACAGGGCCGGGCGGGGTTGCCCCCACCCGCATCACCGCCGCCCCGTTGCCGGAGCGGCGATAAATTCGATCAGTCTCAGGCCTGGGCGCTGAGGCTGGGGATGTCGAGCTTCAGACCCGGACCCATGGTCGAGGACAAAGACACCTTTTCGATGTAGGTGCCCTTGGCCCCCGACGGCTTGGCGCGGGAAATCGCATCGATGAAGGCGCGGATGTTGTCGGCCAGCGCGTCTTCGGAGAAGCTCGCCTTGCCAACACCGGCGTGGACGATGCCGGTCTTTTCCGCACGGAATTCCACCGCACCGGCCTTCGCCGCCTTCACGGCTTCGCCGACGTTCATGGTGACGGTGCCGAGCTTGGGGTTCGGCATCAGGCCGCGGGGCCCGAGGATCTTACCCAGCTTGCCGACCACGCCCATCATGTCCGGGGTGGCGATGCAGCGGTCGAAGTTCATTTCGCCGGCCTGGATCTTCTCGGCCAGATCGTCGGCGCCCACGATGTCGGCGCCGGCGGCCAGAGCCTCGTCGGCCTTCGGCCCCTTGGCGAACACGGCCACGCGCACGGTCTTGCCGGTGCCGTGGGGCAGGTTCACCACGCCGCGGACCATCTGGTCGGCGTGACGGGGATCGATGCCCAGGTTCATGGCGATTTCGATGGTTTCATCGAACTTGGCGACGGCGTTGCCCTTCACCAGCTTGACCGCATCGGTCAGGCCGTAGAAGGCATCACGATCGACGGCCGCGTAGGCCTTCTTCAGACGCTTGCCCAGCTTCGCCATAGGATCAGCCCTCCACCACTTCGAGGCCCATGGAACGGGCCGAACCGACGAGCATCTTGGCGGCCGCCTCGATGTCGTGGGCGTTCAGGTCCGCCATCTTCTTCTGGGCGATTTCGCGGATCTGGGTCATGGTGACCTTGCCGGCGAAGCCACCCTTGCCAGGGGTCTGCGACCCGCTGGTGATGCCGGCGGCCTTCTTGAGGAAGTAGCTGTTCGGCGGGGTCTTGGTGACGAAGGTGAAGGTACGGTCGCCGTAGGCGGTGATGACCACCGGGATCGGCATGCCGACTTCGAGATCCTGCGTGCGGGCGTTGAACGCCTTGCAGAATTCCATGATGTTCAAGCCGCGCTGACCGAGCGCCGGACCGATGGGCGGCGAGGGATTCGCCTTGCCGGCCGGAACCTGCAGCTTGATGTAACCGACAATCTTCTTTGCCATGTCACAACCTCCAAGAGCGGCGTTGGCGCATACCGTCGCCGCGGGGTTTCCGTGGTCAGGCTATGGCGGGCCTCCCACGGAAGACGCCGGCCGGGGGATCACCCCGCGACCGGCATGAAAATGCGCGTTATCCAGGGACCGGGTCCGCGGATCGGGCGGGGCGGCACGCTGACAGCGGCGCCACCGCCAAACCCCATCAGACCTTTTCGACCTGGGTGTATTCCAGTTCCACCGGGGTGGAGCGCCCGAAGATGGACACCGCCACCTTGAGCCGGGCCTTTTCCTCGTCCACCTCTTCGACGATGCCGTTGAAGGAGGTGAAGGGACCGTCGGACACCCGAACCTGCTCGCCCACCTCGAAGCTGATCGAGGGCTTGGGCCGCTCGAAGCCTTCCTGAACCTGATGGATGATGCGTTCGGCTTCACGCTGGCTGATGGGCTGGGGCTTGCCGCCGCCGCCCAGGAAGCCGGTGACCTTCGGCGTGTTCTTGACCAGATGCCAGGTGTCGTCGGTCAGCTCCATCTTCACCAGGACATAGCCGGGGAAGAACTTCCGCTCGGCATTGACCTTGGCGCCACGGCGCACCTCGACAACCTCTTCGGTCGGGACCAGGATCTCTTCGAAAAGCTCGTCCAGACCCTTCTGGGCGGCCTTTTCGCGGATCGACTGGGAAACCTTCTTTTCAAAACCGGAATAGACGTGAACGACGTACCAGCGCATCGCCATGACTTAACCCCCCAGACCCAGCACCAGCCGCACGCCGAAACCGAGCAACTGATCGACAATCAGGAAGAAGATGGCGGCAACAACCACCATGACGAAAACCATGGCGGTGGTGATGGCCGTTTCCTTGCGCGTCGGCCACGTCACTCGGGCGGCCTCGCGGCGCACGTCGCGCGCAAACTCTGTCGGATTCAGTTTAGCCATCGTGCGGTACGTGCCAGCTCCGGATCGGCGGTCAGACCGCCTTGTGATGCCCTATCGCGGCCGGATCACGTCGAGGGGATGGCAGGAGTGGAGGGGCTCGAACCCCCAGCCCCCGGTTTTGGAGACCGGTGCTCTACCAATTGAGCTACACTCCTAGCGACCCATCCGACCCGGCAACCCCGGAGGGCGGAGGGCGGTATAGCGGATTTGCCGCCGCTATTCCAGCGAAAAAGCACTGCCGCCGGTTTTTTTGGACCGGCGGCAGGCAGGCCCTACAGATTACTCGATGATCTTGGCAACAACGCCGGCGCCGACGGTGCGGCCACCTTCGCGGATGGCGAAGCGCAGGCCTTCGTCCATGGCGATGGGGGCGATCAGGTGCACTTCCACGGCGACGTTGTCACCGGGCATCACCATCTCGGTGCCTTCCGGCAGGACGACCTGGCCGGTGACGTCGGTGGTGCGGAAGTAGAACTGCGGCCGGTAGTTGGAGAAGAACGGGGTGTGACGCCCACCTTCTTCCTTGGTCAGGATGTAGGCTTCGGCCTTGAACTTGGTGTGCGGGGTGATGGTGCCCGGCTTCGCCAGGACCTGACCGCGCTCCACGTCTTCGCGCTTGGTGCCGCGCAGCAGCGCGCCGATGTTGTCGCCAGCCTGGCCCTGGTCGAGCAGCTTGCGGAACATTTCCACGCCGGTGACGGTGGTCTTCACGGTGGCCTTCAGGCCGACGATCTCAACTTCTTCACCAACCTTGATGATCCCGCGCTCGACGCGGCCGGTCACCACGGTGCCGCGGCCCGAGATCGAGAACACGTCTTCGATCGGCATCAGGAACGGACGATCGACGGGGCGTTCCGGCTGCGGGATGTAGCGGTCAACCTCTTCCATCAGGCGCAGGATGGCGTCGCGGCCGATTTCGGGGCTGCGGTCTTCCAGGGCGCACAGGGCCGAACCCTTCACGATCGGAATGTCGTCGCCGGGGAAGTTGTACGAGGACAGCAGCTCGCGCACTTCCAGCTCGACCAGATCCAGCAGTTCGGGATCGTCCACCATGTCAACCTTGTTCAGGAAGACGACGATGGCGGGCACGCCCACCTGACGGGCCAGCAGGATGTGTTCGCGGGTCTGCGGCATCGGGCCGTCGGCGGCCGAGCACACCAGGATGGCGCCGTCCATCTGCGCCGCGCCGGTGATCATGTTCTTCACATAGTCGGCGTGGCCGGGGCAGTCCACGTGGGCATAGTGACGGTTGTCCGTCTCGTATTCCACGTGCGCGGTGGAGATGGTGATCCCGCGCGCCTTTTCTTCCGGCGCCTTGTCGATCTGGTCGTAGGCGGTGAAGGTCGCACCGCCCTTTTCAGCCAGAACCTTGGTGATCGCCGCGGTCAGCGACGTCTTGCCGTGGTCCACGTGGCCGATGGTGCCGACGTTGCAGTGAGGCTTGTTCCGCTCGAATTTCGCCTTGGCCATGGCTGCTTCTTTCGTTCCCGACGTTCGCGAGGCACAGTGATAAGGCCAGCCGGCATCGCCTCTGGGAAGTGCGCGCGGGCTGGAGCGGGTGAAGGGAATCGAACCCTCGTCGTAAGCTTGGAAGGCTTCTGCTCTACCATTGAGCTACACCCGCCTATCAAGCCCCGCCGGCGCTGCTTCCCGGGTCGATCCCGGCTAAGCCTCAGAGAATTTGGTGGAAGGGGTAGGATTCGAACCTACGTACTCCTGAGAGGGCAGATTTACAGTCTGCTGCCATTAACCACTCGGCCACCCTTCCATGGGTCCGTCCGGCTTGTGTTTGCGTCCGGCTCGGAGCCGCGAATATGAGGATTTTTCGGGGCTTGTCAACGCACTTTCTTCAAGCGACCATAAAAAAATCGAACGGCGCTTTCGCGCGCCCCCTCCCCTTTATCGTTCCGGCCATCCCCCTATGTCGTCTCGCCGCGCTTTCCCCCCGCCCGCTTCCCACGGTTCCCGGCCCCCGGCGGACCGGCGCCCGTCCGCCCCGGAAGGCCGCCGCCCCGCCGCCCCCGCGGGCGGTTGGCTCTATGGCCTGCACCCGGTTGCCGCGGCCCTGGCCAACCCCGACCGGCGTTGCCGCCGCCTGCTGGTCACCGACGCCGGCCTGACCGCCATCACCCCGGCCCTGGACGCTGCCCGCGCCGCCGGATGCCGGGTGCCCGAGCCGTCGCGGGTGGAACGGGCCGACATCGACCGGCTGCTGCCCCCCGGCGCCGTGCACCAGGGCGTGGCGCTGGACGCCCAGCCCCTGCCCGAACAGGACATCGCCGACATCGTGGCCGACCCCGCCATCGGGGCGTCGGCGGTGGTGGTGGTGCTGGATCAGGTGACCGACCCCCACAACGTCGGCGCCATCCTGCGCTCGGCCTCCGCCTTCGGGGCGGTGGCGGTGGTGGTCACCGAGCGCCACGCGCCAGAGGTGACGGGCGTGCTGGCCAAAAGCGCGTCGGGCGCCCTGGAAGCCGTGCCGCTGGTGCGGGTGACCAATCTGGCCCGCGCCCTGGGCGAGCTGCAGCAGGCCGGGTTCTGGTGCGTCGGCCTGGACGAGGGCGGCGAACGCACCCTGGCCCAGGTGGACCTGTCGGGACGCGCCGCCCTGGTGCTGGGGGCCGAGGGTGCGGGGCTGCGCCGCCTGACCCGCGAACGCTGCGACGAGGTGGTGCGCCTGCCCACCGGCGGGCCGGTCGGCAGCCTGAACGTGTCCAACGCCGCCGCGGTGGCGCTGTACGAGGTGGCTCGTCTGCGGCAATAGGCCGCACGCGCAAGGAGGGTGACCGTCAAAGCCCCACCGGGCAATCGGATGCTTGCCTTCGCACGTCCGGGTGGTTAGGCTTCGCCCACAAAAATCCAAACCGCCGGATTAGCTCAGCCGGTAGAGCAGCTGATTTGTAATCAGAAGGTCACGGGTTCGATCCCTGTATCCGGCACCACGACAAGCCCCTGAAAGGTAACGCCTTTCAGGGGCTTTTCCGTTTTGGCCCGGCCTTATGCCCGCCACGGATCCGGGCGCGGATTCCCGCCGATCGGCAGACCACAAACTTATTCCCTTTCGTGGAATAGATATTTTATTTCATCTCTTCTTTTGTTTCATTTTTTCTCTCTACAGCAAATAAAATTGGTTAACACTAATAAACCAAATGGCTAAGCACGTCTAATCGTGGTTTTAAAAGATTGGATCCTGTACGCTTAACCTGATGATTACAATTTCATCGCCATGGTGACGGCCCCGTTTAATCTGTCCTTGGTGCCTTATGATCTGTGTCCTGCCCGCCTCAACTCTTCAGCAGCGTTTCGACGCGGCTGTCGGCTTGCATCGTGACGGGCATGTGACGGACGCGGTTTCATGGTACCGCGAACTCCTGTGCGAGGTGCCGGGCGACCCTGATCTTCTCCATCTGCTGGGACTGGGGCTGCACCAGATGGGGCGGACCGAGGATGCGATTCCCCTGATCAGCCGGGCGCTGCGGGCGGCCCCCTGCCCCGCCTACGCGGTCAGCCTGGGCGGTATCCTGAACGAGCAGAAACGCTTCACCGAAGCCGAACGGCTGCTGGCCGATGCCGCGGCCACCGACCCGACCGCCGCCGAGGCGCATTTCTACCACGGCACCGCGCTCAGCGGGCTGGGCCGGGTGGGGGCGGCGTCCCACGCCTACCACCGCGCGCTGGCGCTGGCGCCGGCCCTGGCGCTGGCGCTGGTCAATCTGGGAACCATGTGGGAGCGCCAGGGACGGCCGGCGGCGGCGGAGCCGTGTTACCGCCGCGCCGTCCATGTGATGCCGTCCAGCGCCGTCGCCCATTACAACCTCGCCACCGTCCTGCACGCCCAGGACCGGCTGGAAGAGGCGGAAGCCGCCTATCGCACCGCCGCCCGGCTGAACCCCGACCATGCTCCCACCCGCTATAACCTCGGCCTGCTGTGCCACGACCTCGGGCGACTGGGGGCGGCGGAGCGGGCCTACCGCTCGGCCATCCGGCTGCAGCCCACCCACGCGGACAGCCATTGGAACCTGTCGCTGGTGCTCCTGAGCCAGGGCCGATTCGCCGAGGGGTGGGAGGAATACGAGTGGCGGTGGCTGACCCGCGACTTCCAGCACGGCCACACCCGCACCCCCTTCCCGCCCTGGCGGGGGGAGGTGCTGGACGGGCGCAGCATTCTGGTCCATGCCGAGCAGGGCGCCGGCGATGCCATCCAGTTCCTGCGCTACATCCCGCTGCTGGTGCGGACCGGGGCACGGATCTTCCTGTCGCTGCCGCGCTCGCTGGAACGGCTGGCGGCGACCCTGCCGGACGGGGTGCAGCGGCTGTTTGAGGGCGATGTGGTGCCGCCGGTCGATTTCCATTGTCCGCTGCTCAGCCTGCCGCGGCTGTTCGGCACCCGCATCGGCTCGATTCCCGCCGGGGTTCCCTATCTCGACACCGACCCCGCCCTGGCGGCGGCGTGGGGGCTGCGGCTGGGGCCGCGGCGGGCGCCCTTGCGGGTGGGGGTGGTGTGGGCGGGCAACCCCACCTACCGCAAGGACCGCACCCGGTCGCCGGGGCTGGCGGCCTTTGCCCCGCTGTTCGCGGTGGAGGGGGTGGAATTCGTGATCCTGCAGCAGGGTCACGGGCGCGAGGATCTGCGCGCCGGAGCACCGCTGCCGCCGCTGCTGGTCGATCCCGGCACTCTGGCCCCGGATTCCCCGGTCACGGATTTCATGGACACCGCCGCCATCATGGCCGGGGTGGATCTGGTCATCAGTTCCTGCACCGCCCCCGCCCATCTGGCCGGCGCCCTGGGACGGCCGGTGTGGGTGGCGCTGCAGGCGGTGCCCGATTGGCGGTGGGGGTTGGCGGGGGAGGCCACGCCCTGGTACCCCACCATGCGCCTGTTCCGCCAGACGGCGCGCGGCGATTGGAACGGGGTGTTCACGCGCATGGCCGGGGACCTGGATGATCTGGCGCGCGCCGCCGCATCCCACGCCAGCGCCGCCTGAGTCTCCTCGTCCGTTCCCGGTACCGCTTGCGTAACCCAAGCCGTCTCGCCGATACTGGCGACGGGTGATCCCCAGCCATACCCTATTCAGGACATCTTCCGCCGTGGACATTCCCCGGATCTTCACCATCACGGAAAGCGCCCACCGCATCCACAACCCGATCACGCCCGAAAAGCTCGCCACTCTCGGCGCCGCATTGCGCCTGGAAGCGGGGGCACGGGTGCTCGATCTCGGCAGCGGTTCAGGGGAGATGCTGTGCACCTGGGCGCGCGACCACGGCATCACCGGCACCGGCATTGACATGAGTCCGCTGTTCACCGAGCAGGCGAAACGCCGTGCCGTCGAACTCGGTGTCGCCGATCGCGTCACCTTCATCCATGGCGATGCCGCCGGCTATGTCTCCGACACGAAGGCCGATGTCGCGGCCTGTGTCGGGGCCACATGGATCGGCGGCGGGGTGGCCGGCACCATGGCCCTTCTGGAGCAAAGCCTGTGCCCCGGCGGCATCATCCTGATCGGCGAACCCTATTGGCGGCAGTTGCCGCCGACGGACGCGGTTGCCAAGGGGTGCCTTGCCACCGCGGTTTCCGACTTTCTCATGCTGCCGGACCTTCTCGCGTCTTTCGGCCGCCTTGGCTACGACGTCGTTGAGATGGTTCTGGCGGATCAGGACGGCTGGGATCGGTACGAGGCGGCCAAATGGCTCACCATGCGCCGATGGCTTGACGCCAATCCCGACGACGGCTTCGCGCCGGAGGTTCGGGCCACCCTGACCGCGGAACCCCAACGCTACGCCACCTATACCCGCGACTACCTGGGCTGGGGCGTGTTCGCGCTGATGAAGCGGTAACAACCGCACGGGCGTCAGAACGGGCGGCGTGCCTTCAGCGCCGCCGTCAGGGTGCCGTCGTCCAGGTAATCCAACTCGCCGCCCACCGGCACGCCATGGGCCAGCCGCGACAGGCTGACGCCGGTGCCGGCCAGACGGTCGGTGACCACATGGGCGGTGGTCTGGCCGTCCACGGTGGCGTTGAGGGCCAGGATGATTTCCCGCACCTCCCCGCTTTTCGCCCGTTCGACCAGCGCGTCGATGGTCAGGTCGTCGGGGCCGACGCCGTGCAGGGCCGACAGGGTGCCGCCCAGCACATGGTACAGCCCGCGGTAACTGCGGGTGCGTTCCAGCGCCCACAGGTCGCCGGCATCTTCCACCACGCACAGGATGCTGCGGTCGCGGGTGGGATCGGCGCAGACGGTGCACGGCGACCGGCTGTCCAGGTTGCCGCACACGGGACAGGTGCGGATGGCCGCCGCCGCCGCCGCCATCGCCTCCGACAGCGGCACCAGCAGCCCGTCGCGGCGCTTCATCAGGTGAAGCACCGCGCGGCGCGCCGAACGCGGCCCCAGCCCCGGCAGCTTGGCCAGAAGCTGGATCAGCCGCTCGATTTCCGGCCCGGTCATGATCGGATCAGAACGGCAGCTTGATGCCCGGCGGCAGCTTCAGCCCGCCCATCAGTTTCGAGGTTTCGTCGGCCACGTGGTCTTCCACCTTCTTCTTGGCGTCGTTGAAGGCGGCAACGATCAAGTCTTCCAGCATTTCCACGTCGTCGGGGTTGACGATTTCCTTGGCCAGCTTGACCGACTTCATTTCGCCCTTGCCGTTGACGGTGACCGACACCATACCGGCGCCCGACTGGCCCGCCACCTCCACATCGGCCAGCTTGGCCTGCATTTCCTGCATCTTGGCCTGCATCTGCTGGGCCTGCTTCATCATCTGGCCAAGGTTTTTCATCGTGCTCTCTTGCTCCTTCAGGGAATACGCACGGGGCGCAACGTCGGCCCGGCGTTAGTCGAGCGGGTAGAACCCCGCATCCTCACTCACATCGTCACCCGCACCGTCGCCATCAACGGGCGCCGGCAGGAATCCCGCCGATTCGTCCCCGTTTCCGGCGGCGTCCTCCGCCACCTGGGCGGCCAGATCGCGGACCTCGGCAATCTTGGCGCCGGGAAACAGGTCGAGCACGGCGCGCACCACCGGGTTGGCCTCGGCCATCGCCAGGGCGTGGGCGTGGGCCTGATTTTCCTCTTCGGCCAGGGTGGGCTGGCCGCGCTCGTCGCTGACCACCACCACCCAGCGGTGCCCGGTCCATTCGCTGAGCAGCGCCCCCACCCGGTTGGCAAGGTTGGACGGCGCCGCCGGGGTGGGACGAATGACCAGCCGCCCCGGCTCCATGCGGACCGGATGGACCGCGCTGTGCAATTGGCCGTACAGCGCCCCTTCCCGCCGTTCGGCGAACAGGGCGACCAGCGCGCGGAAGTCCCGCGGCATGGGGGACAGGTCCGCCCCATCCGGCTGCACCGCCGCGTCCGCCACAGGGGCGGACTGCATCCGCGGCGCCCCACCGGCCACCGCCACCGGCCCCCCCGAACGGGGGGCGGCGGCAAGGGCGGGGGCCGGGGCCGCCATCGCGGACGGGGCCGGGGCGGCGGATGGAACGGGCATCGCCCGCCCGGCGGCGGAGCCCCCCCCACCCGCACCGCTGTTCTGCAACTGGCGGATCAACTCGCCGGGCGTGGGCAGGTCGGCGGCGTAGCTCAGGCGGATGATGACCATCTCCAGCGCCTGCTGCGGCACCGGGGCGGCCTGCACCTCCCCCAGCCCCTTCAGCAGCATCTGCCACGCCCGCGTCAGGGCCGGCATGGACAGCGCACCGGACAAGGCCCCCCCGCGGGTCCGCTCCGCCTCGGGCAGCGAGGGGTCGGCGGCGGTGCCGGGGATCACCTTCAACCGGGTCAGATTGTGGGTCAGGTCCAGCAGATCCTGCACGATCACCACCGGATCGGCGCCCACCCGATGCAGGTCGGCCAGGATGGCCAGCGCCTCGGCGGGTTTGGCGGTCACGGCGGCGTCGAACAGGTCGATCACCCGGCTGCGGTCGGCCAGACCCAGCATGTCGCGCACCTGCTGCGCCGACACCGACCCGCCGCCGCTCAAGGCGATGGCCTGATCCAGCAGCGACAGCCCGTCGCGCACCGACCCGTCGGCGGCCCGCGCGATCAGCGCGGCGGCGTCCGGCTCGATGACCGCCCCTTCCCGTTCGGTGATGCGGGTGAAGTGCTCCTTCAGCACCGCGGCGTCCACCCGGCGCAGGTCGAACCGCTGGCAGCGGGACAGCACCGTCACCGGCACCTTGCGGATTTCGGTGGTGGCGAAGACGAATTTCACATGGGCCGGCGGTTCTTCCAGCGTCTTCAGCAGCGCGTTGAACGCGCTGCGCGACAGCATATGAACCTCGTCGATGATGTAGAGCTTGTAGCGCGCCGACACCGGGGCATAGCGCACGCCGTCGATGATCTCGCGGATGTCATCGACGCCGGTGTGGCTGGCGGCGTCCATTTCCATCACATCGACGTGGCGGTCCTCGGCGATGGCGCGGCAGTTGTCGCACACGCCGCAGGGGGTGACGGTGGGACCGCCGGTGCCGTCGGGGCCGGTGCAGTTCAGCGCGCGAGCGATGATGCGGGCGGTGGTGGTCTTGCCCACCCCGCGCACGCCGGTCAGCATGAAGGCCTGGGCGATGCGGCCGGAGGTGATGGCGTTGGTCAGGGTGCGGACCAGGGCGTCCTGCCCGATCAACTCGTCGAAGGTGCGCGGGCGGTATTTGCGCGCCAGCACGCGGTAAACGGCGGGAGCCTCGGAAACGCCCTCGGAAGGGGATGTGAGTTCGGTCACGCTGTACCCGGTCCCTGAAGACACGACAAAAGACGGCGGACGCACCATAGCGTTCCGGCACCGTCTTGGCTTCAAAAAACCACCGAGGGGAAATGAGGTGGGAGACTGGACGAACGACCCGAGCCGTAACTCGTTGCGGCTGCTTCCTTCCGGACCTGACCGGGTTGGCGAGGGACCCGTCCGCCGCCAGCCTCCCGCGCGCACTATCGGCCCACGGGCCGGCGATTGCAAGGATTTGATGACAGTGCCGCGTCAAAAACCGTTACGGAGGCGCAATCACCCCTTTTGCTCAACCGATCCCGGCACGGGTCCGGGCTGAAGGCGCAGCACCGGCGGCGCATCCCCGAACGATGCGGTGTCGGGCAGCTGATAGCGCCCGCTGCGGAACAGGGCAAGACAGGCGGCCACGACATCGGCGTCCAGCGTCACCCCGGCCTGCCGTTCCACCTCCGCCAGGGCGGCGTCGATGCCCAGCGCGGCGCGGTAGGGCCGGTGGGACGCCATGGCCTCGATGATGTCGGCGACGGCCAGGATGCGGGCGCCGGGAACAATCGCATCCCCCTTCAGCCCATAAGGGTACCCCGAACCGTCCAGCTTTTCATGGTGCTGGGCGATCATGGTGGCGATGGGCCATGCCAGATCGGCGTGTTTCAGGATGTCGTACCCGGCCAGCACGTGGGTCTTCATCAACTCGTATTCCAGCGGGCTGAGACGGCCGGGACGGTTCAGCATCTCCGCCGGAATGCTGATCTTGCCGATGTCGTGCACCTGACCGGCCAGGAAGATGCCGGTCACGGTATCCTCGTCCATGCCCATCGCGCGGGCGATGGCGGCGGCCAGATCGGCCACCCGCCGCTGGTGCCCGGCGGTGTAGGGGTCGCGGGCGGTGACCATCTGCGCGACGATGCCGATGGTTTCGAACAGGGAACGGCGCATGGCCTCGGCGTGGCGGGCCTGCTGCTCGGCCATGGTCCGGCGGCCGGTCACATCGCGCACCACCAGCACCGCGGCATCCCCCGCCACCGGCGGCAGCGGGCGGACATTGACCTCCACCGTGCGGGGGGATCCATCCTCGGCGGGCAGCGGCACGTCACAGTTGCCGCAGGCCGGGCACGGCCCACCGGCCAGCACCGCGGCCACCAGCGGGACCTGCGCCAGCACCGGCGGCAGCATCTGCCCCACCCGCCCGTCAGCGCCCAGCAGACGCAGGGCGGCGGGGTTGGCGAAGGTGATCCGTCCCGTGGGGTCAAGGCACAGGATCGCCTCCTCCACCGTGGCCAGGATGCCATCCTCGCGCGCCCGTACGGCGTCCAGAGCCTGACGGGTGTCCATCAGTTCGGCGTGGCCCTGCTCCAGTTCGGCTTCGGCGGTCAGAAGCTCCACGCCCTGGCGTTCCACGGCACTGGCCAGGGCCTGACGGTCCTGTTCGATGGTCCAGAACACCAGTTCCTGCGGGCGGATGACGCCACTGCGCACAAAGGCCGCCAGCACGAAGGCATCGGCCACCGCCACCGCGATGTGCCCGGCGAAGTTGAACACGCCATAGACGTCCACGTACAGGCTGAACGCCAGACTGCCCAGCAGATTGCCGATCACCGCCCCCTTCAGCAGCAGCGGCCGCATCAGCCGCGGGCTGTGCCCGTCGCGGCGGAAACCGGCATAGGCCACGGCGAACAGCACCATCGCCGCCAGCTCGCTGCCCCGCTTGAACGGGGTCAGGCCGATACCCTCTACATAACAGGTGGGGAAGACATCCCAGACCACGATGGACGCCACCAGCGCCGCCGTGGTGCCCAAAACCGCCACCAGCGACGGGCCAACGGGAAATTCCCGCCCGTCGGCAAAGGCGGTGACGACGAACGCCACCGCCACCACCCAGCGGGATGCCACCCACAATTGCGTCGGAAGGTCCGTATCCTGCCCGGCAAACACCCCCATGCCCTTGTAAGCCAGCATGTGGAGCAGCACCACCACGCCGGTGCAGGCAAAGGACAGACCCAGGAACCAGACGTTCCCGGCCTTCAGGAAACGGCGCGAACTCCACGCGATGGCGAAGATGCAGAACGCCGCCACCGCACGGAAAGATTCGATGATGCCATGGAACAGCAGATAGTTCAGCCGGCTCAGGGCATAGGCCCCCACCACCCCGACCGTGGCAGCGGCCACCCACACCAGCACCCGGCCCACCGCCGGACGCTTGCCCGCCGCGGAATGGTGATCGGATGCCAGAGAAGCCGAGGCCGTGCTCATCGTATGATCCACGAAACAATCCGAACGGGCGGGCATTATACCCCCGCCGCGCACAGATTTCGTGTGGCATAGACGCGCAATCGATGAAAAACAGCCCTTATATTACTCCGTTCTTATAAGGGCCGGTCCTTACACCGCCCGGCTGTGCCGTCCGGCGCCGGTGGACAGATAGGTGTCGAACCGGGCGGCGACGATGCGCATCAGCGGCTGGGCGCTGTCGGGCACGGTCACCCGCCGCCCGTCCACCACCGCCACCCCGTCGGCCACCAGATCCCCCATGCCCGCCAGTTCGGCATCGAAGAAGCCGGCATCATAGCCATGGGCCGCCGCCACCGCACCGACATCCACCGACAGGTCGCACATCAGCCGCACGATGGCCGCCCGCCGCACCCGGTCGTCGCCGGCCAGCGCATAGCCCTTGGCGGTGGCGAAGCGCCCTTCCTCGATGGCTTGGGCGTACTGGTCGAAGGGAACGGCGTTCTGGATGTAGCCCTGAGGCAGCTCGCCGATGGAGGAGGCGCCGAAACCCAGCAGGATGTCGGCGTCGTCGGTGGTGTAGCCCTGGAAATTGCGGTGCAGCTTGCCCGCCGCCTGCATCACCGACAGCTCGTCCTCGGGCCGGGCGAAGTGGTCCAGCCCGATCAGGCGGTAGCCCCCGGCGTTCAGCACCGACGCAATGGCCGAGAACTGGCGCCAGCGGCCCAAGCTGTCGGCCAGGGCGGATTCGTCGATCTTTTTCTGGTGGCTCTTCATCCACGGCACATGGGCGTAGCCGAACACCGCCAGACGCGCGGGGTCGAGGCCCAGCGCGATCTCCGCCGACCGCGCCACGCTGTCCACCGTTTGCAGCGGCAGCCCGTACATCAGGTCCAGGTTGATGGCGCCGATGCCGTTGGAACGCAGCCACGTCACCGCCCGCTCGGTCATCGCCAGCGGCTGGAGACGGTTGACCGCCTTCTGCACCCCCTCGTCGAAATCCTGCACGCCCAGCGAGGCGCGGTTGCCCCCGGCGCGGCCCAGCGCCTGCGCCATCTCCTCGGTCAGGGTGCGGGGGTCGATCTCCACCGCGATTTCCGCATCGGGCAGCACGTCGAACCGCTGGCGCAGCAGCGCGATCAGGGATTCGAAATCGGCGGGCGCCATCATGGTGGGCGTGCCGCCGCCGAAATGGATGTGGCGGATCTTCAGCCGGCCCGGCAGGGTGTCGGCCACCAGCGCGATTTCCCGGCGCAGATGCCCCAGATACTCGGCGATCGGGTCATAGCGGGCCACGATCTTGGTGTGGCAGCCACAGTACCAGCACATGGCCTTGCAGAACGGCACGTGCAGGTAAAGCGAGCCTGCGCGGTCGGTGTCGAGCTGGGCCAGCCAGCCGGCGTACTGCTCCGGCCCCACGGCCGGGCCGAAATGGGGCGCGGTGGGATAGCTGGTGTAACGCGGCACGCGCAGGCCGTCGTACTTGGCGAGAAGGGCGGCATCCAGCCCGTCGAAGCCGGCGGCCGGAGAGCACGAAGCGGGGGGAGCGATCACGGTCATGGGTGCCACAGTGCAAAGAGAGGCGGAAAAAGTCCTTGATCCACGTCAACCCCGCCCGAAGTCAAGCCGCCCGCAGGGTCATCGGACCTTCACGATGACATAGAGCGCGTGGATGATGCCGGGAAAATAGCCCAAAAGCGTCAACAGGATGTTGATCCAGAAATGCTTTCCGAATCCCACCTGCATGAAGACGCCCAGCGGCGGCAGGATCAGGGCCAGGATGATGCGGATCAGGTCCATGGGGGTGTGCTCCCTCGCTCAAGCGTGCTGATCGGAACAACCCCACGGATCCCCCCGATGTTCCCGGCTACGCCGCCGCTTTGGCCGCCGGCAGCACAGCACCCCGCCGCCCGGCGGCGGCCAGGATGAGATACCCCACCAGCGCCGAGGCGATGGAGCCGGCCAGCACCCCCAGCCGCACCTCCACCGCGTATTCGGGGGAGGAAAAGGCAAGGTTGCCGATGAACAGGCTCATGGTGAAGCCGATGCCGGTCAGCACCGCCACGCCGTAGAACTGCAGCCACGTGGCCCCGGCGGGCATGGCGCTCAGCCCCAGCCGCACCGCCAGCCACGACGCCAGCATCACCCCCACCTGCTTGCCCACGAACAGACCCAGCATGATGCCCAGCGGCAGCGGTTCGGCCAGGATGCCGACGTTCACCCCCGCCAGCGGCACCCCGGCGTTGGCCAGCGCGAACACCGGCATGATGAAAAAGGTGACCCACGGGTGCAGCGCGTGTTCCAGCACCGCCAGCGGGGACGTGCCGTGCCCGCCGCCCCGATCCGGCGTCATGGGAATGGCAAAGGCCAGCGCCACCCCGGCCAGCGTGGCGTGAACCCCCGATTTCAGCACGCACACCCACAGGAACGCGCCGACCAGCAGATAGGGCGTCAGCCGCCGCACCCCCATGATGTTCAGCCAGCCCAGCGCCAGCAGCGCCATCGCCGCCAGCCCCAGCGCGCCCGAGGAAATCTCGGCGGTGTAGAAGGCGGCGATGATGACGATGGCCCCCAGGTCGTCCATGATCGCCAGCGCCAGCAGGAACACCCGCAGCGACGGCGGCAGCTTCGACCCCACCAGCGCCAGCACCCCGACCGCAAAGGCGATGTCGGTGGCCGCCGGGATGGCCCAGCCGGCCAGCCGCTGGGGATCGTCGTGATTGAACAGGGCATAGACCAGCGCCGGGACCACCATGCCGCCCACGGCGGCGATGCCCGGCAGGGTGGCGCGGGCACGGCTGGACAATTGCCCCACCCGGACCTCCCGCTTGATCTCCAGCCCGACGTACAGGAAGAAAACCGCCATCAGCCCGTCGTTGATCCACAGGACCAGCGGCTTGACCAGCCCGCCGTCACCCAGCCGCACCCCGGCGGGAAGGTCGAGCAGGGCATGGTACAGGGGCGCTGCGGGCGAATTGGCCCACACCATGGCAACAGCGGCGGCGATGACCAGAATCACGCCGGCGGCGGCTTCGCTGTGCAACAGGGCACGGATCGCGGGGATCTTCATGGCTGAAGGCTCCTCGTGTCACGGGTGTTCCAGGAATGGGGAAGGTTGGCCGTCGGCGCGTGATCCCCGGCGTCTCCCGGGTCAGATGGGGATGCCGGCAGCCCATGCCAATGGGGCGGATCAGATTCCAACCCCAGAAAGATATAAGACTCAAATTCAGTTATGCGAAAGTTACAGGCGCATAGGTGAAGGTGGAATATTGCCCTGCACCATTTCATCTGGCAGTGCACCAGAAGTTCTTTGCGTCAGAATGACGCGCTTGGAAGGATTCTTCCCGAATTCCTTGGAATTTGATTGGTGATCGATCAACATAAAAAACAGTTTCTTCTACTCCACCTAGCCATATGTCCTTTTGCGGTCTGGTCATCCACCCGCTTTCTGATCCAGGATCGGCGGCAGAAGAAAAGAAACAAACGATAAATTCGGATCACACATCCGGGAGGAATCCATGGATACCCTCTATTGCGCCTGCTGCGGACGTCCGTTCAAGCGCGCGTCCCGGCGGGGACCGGCACCGCTGTACTGCTCGCTGGATTGCCGCCGTCAGATCGCCGTGCGCCGGCGCGCGTGGACCGCGCTTGATCCCACCATGGCCGCGTGGATGGGGGCCTGCGACGGCGGCATGGTCCAACGGGTCATTGGTTTCTGAGGTTCCAAGCCAAACGTTTCCGGCAAGGGGGCATTCCATGATGGGATGCCCCCTTGCCGTTGGGAAATCTCTCAGGGCACCTGGAAATGATGGTTCAGCCGGGCCACCACGCCGGCCAGGGGCACATCCACCGCCCGGCGGGACAGGACGGGCCAGTGATAAGGCTGTTCCCGCAGCGCCAGCCCGGTGGGGCTGAACTCCAGCCGCAGGGCGGCCCCGGCGGCCAGATGCGGCAGCAACTCGCGCATGGCGGCGCAGGTGACGGCCACCCGCCGCGGCTCCTTCACCATGCCCGCGGCCAGCAGCGGGCCGCCGCTGGACGCCTTGCTGACGAAGTGCCGGAAATCCGCACCCTCCCCCGCCGCCACGCGGGTCCGCGGCGGATCGGGGAGGATGGCGGCGAACTCCAGCCGCGGCCCGCCGTCCACCGCCAGCCACACCGGGCGCCCCAGATCGATCGGCTCGTCGAACACCCCGCTCAGCGTAGTACAGGCGCCATCCCGCAGCAGGCTGAGCGTGACCACATGCTCCCGCCCCTGGCTGTCGGTGAAGGGGGTGGGTCGGGCGGCGCTGCAGCGGCGGATCGGCTCCTCCCCCTGACAGACCATGACCCAGCCGTTGATGGTGTCCACCCGCGCGGCCTGGGCCAGGGCCGGATGCCCCCCGCCCGCCACGCCGCACAGCCCGGCCGCAACGGCAATCCCAACACCCATCCGGCGCATATCCACCCCTCGCACGATCAACCCGCCGCAACGCCACACGATGACGGCGATTGAGGGGCAAACGAAACCGCAGGTATGGTGACAAAGATAAGAAAACAGACTCAAGATGGTACCGGCGGCCAAAGGGGGCCGCCCAAAACGCCCCGCAAACCGGAAACAAAACAGGGACGGGACAGAGGAGGAACGATGACCATCGACGCCGAACGCGACGTGCGCCCCAACGATCTGGCGGCGTTCTGGATGCCGTTCACCGCCAACCGCCAGTTCAAGGCGGCCCCCCGCCTGCTGGCCTCGGCGGAGGGCATGCACTACACCACCCATGACGGGCGCCGGGTTCTCGACGGCACCGCCGGCCTGTGGTGCTGCAACGCCGGCCACGCCCGCGCGCCCATCGTCCGCGCCATCCAGGCCCAGGCGGCGGAGCTGGACTTCGCCCCCACCTTCCAGATGGGCCACCCGCGGGCCTTTGCGCTGGCGTCACGGCTGGCGGCCCTGATGCCGGGGGATCTGGACCATGTGTTCTTCACCAACTCCGGTTCCGAATCGGTGGACACGGCGCTGAAGATCGCGCTCGCCTACCACCGCGCCCGCGGCGAGGGGCAGCGCACCCGGCTGATCGGGCGGGAACGCGGCTATCACGGCGTCGGCTTCGGCGGGATTTCGGTGGGCGGCATCGTGTCCAACCGCCGCACCTTCGGCCCGCTGCTGGCGGGGGTGGACCACCTGCCCCACACCTACAGCCGCGAACACCAGCCCCACACCCGCGGACAGCCCGCCTGGGGCGCCCATCTGGCCGAGGATCTGGAACGGCTGGTGACCCTGCACGGCGCCGACACCATCGCCGCGGTGATCGTGGAGCCGGTGGCCGGATCGACCGGCGTGCTGCTGCCCCCCGTGGGCTATCTGGAACGGCTGCGGGACATCACCGCCCGTCACGGCATCCTGCTGATCTTCGACGAGGTGATTACCGGCTTCGGCCGTCTGGGCGCCTCGTTCGGGGTGGAGCGGTTTGGGGTGGTCCCCGATCTGGTGACCACCGCCAAGGGCATCACCAACGGCACCGTTCCCATGGGGGCCGTGTTCGCCCGCGGCCACGTCCACGACGCCCTGATGACCGGGCCGGAGCATGTGATCGAGCTGTTCCACGGCTACACCTATTCCGCCCACCCGCTGGCCTGTGCGGCGGCGGAAGCCACGCTGGACGTCTATGCCGACGAGGGGCTGTTCGACCGCGCCCACGCCCTGGAATCCCGCTGGGCCGACGCCATCCACGGTCTGGCCGACCACCCGCACGTGATCGACACCCGCAGCATCGGCCTGGTCGGCGCCATCGAACTGGAGCCGCGGGCCGACGGCCCCGGCAAGCGGGCCTATGAAGTGTTCGTGCGCTGCTTCGAACGCGGCCTGCTGATCCGGGTGACCGGCGACATCATCGCCCTGTCCCCACCGCTGATCGTGGAGGAGGAGCAGATCGACGAGATGACGGGGCTGATCGGGGAGGTGTTGCGGGAGGTGGCGTGAAGACCGGGGGGAGGCTCAGCCCTCCCCCACCGCCTCCACCAGCGTGGCCAGCCCCAGCCCGCCGCCGATGCCGAGCGTTGCCAGCCCCAGCCCGCCGGGGGGAAGGTCGGAGAACAGGCGGGTGACCAGCACCGCCCCCGACGCGCCATAGGGATGCCCCAGCGCCAGCGCCCCGCCGTTGGGGCACACCAGCGCCGGGTCCAGGCCCAGCGTGTCGAGGCAGGCGAGAACCTGGGACGCAAAGGCCTCGTTGAACTCCACCTGCGCCAGATCCTCCAGCCGCAGGGACGGGTTGCGGGCCAGCAGCCGGCGCACCGCCGGGATCGGGCCGGTGCCCAGCAGCGCCGGCTCCACCCCCGCGGCGGTGGAATCCACCACCACCAGCCCCCGGGGCAGGCCCAGCGCGCGGAACCGCTCCTCCGACACCAGCACCACCGCCGCCGCCCCGTCGTTGACCGGGCAGGCGTTGCCGGCGGTCACCGTGCCGTCCGCCACGAACACCGGCTTCAGGCGGGCCAGCCGCTCCGGCGTGGTGTCGGGGCGGGGGCATTCGTCACGGTCCACCATGGAGCCGTCGGCCAGCGTCAGCGGCACGATTTCGCGAGCGAAACGTCCGGCCGCTTGGGCGGCCACCGCGCGGCGATGGCTGGTCAGGGCATAGGCGTCCTGACGCGCGCGGGTGATGCCGAAGGCCTGAGCCACGTTTTCCGCCGCCACCCCCATATCGGGATCGCCGATCGATTCGGGGGCGAAACGGGCGCGGGCGTACGGGCGCGGCAGACCATGGGGGCTGTCGGGCCGGGCCATGCGCCAGGGGGCGGTGCTGGTGCTTTCCACCCCGCCGGCGACGCAGACGGAACAGGCGCCGGATTCGATCAGGCGGGCGGCGTGGTTGACGGCTTCCAGCCCCGATCCGCATTGGCGGTCCACCGTGACCCCCGGCACCGACACCGGCAGCCCGGCGGCCAGCGCCGACAGGCGGGCGACATTGCCCCCCGGCCCCACGGCGTTGCCAAGGATCACCTCGTCCACCGCCGCCCCGTCCAGCCCGGCGTCAGCCAGAACCGCACGGATGACCGGGGCGGCGAGATCCTCAACCGGGAGCGTCCGCAGCCAGCCGCCGATGCGGCCGATGGGGGTGCGGCGGGCGGCGACGATGACCGCGCGCGGCATCAGGCAATCTCCGTCAACAGGGGGGAACCGTCCTGCGCCCATCCCTTCACCACCGCGCGGGCGATCTTGCCGCTGCCGGTCAGGGGGGTGTCGGCGGCGGCGAACAGGCGGCGGGGGGCCTTGTACGCCTCCAGCCGTTCGCGGACCCAGGCGCGCAGGGTGTCGGCGTCGGCCCGCTCCGCCCCGCGCCACCACACAACCGCGGTCACCACATCGCCCCACAGCGGATCGGGAAGGCCGGTGACCACCGCCTCGGCCACCAGCGGGTGGGCGCGCAGGACCGCCTCCACCTCCGCCGGGTAGATGTTGAGGCCGCCGGAAATCAGCATGTCGCCTTCGCGCCCGATCAGGTGGAGCCAGCCTCCGGCGTCGAACCAGCCGCGATCCCCCACCGTGCCCCAGCCGTTTTCCGCCCGGAACCCCGCGCCGTCGCCGGCCCCGCCAAGATAGCCGTGGCACAACATGGCGGAGCGCACCCACACCTGCCCCACCGCCCCCCGCGGGACCGGAGCGCCATCGGGGCCGCGCAGTTCCACCGTCACCCCATGGAAGGGGCGCCCCACGCTGTCCGCCGGCCCGCCTTCGCGCGAGGCCATGACGCTGACGAAGCTGAGTTCGGAGGCGCCGTAATATTCAAAGACCTCCGCCGCCGGAAACGCCAGGGTCAGCCGCTCATGGACCAGCGGCGACAGCTTGGCGCCGGAGGAAATCACCCGCCGCATCCGCGGCAGCACCGTTCCGCGCGCCGCGGCGGTTTCCAGGATCTTCACCAGCATGGTGGGCACCGCCACCAGCGTGGTCAGCCCGTGCCGCTCCAGAACGTCCAGGGCCGTTCCGGCATCGAAAGAATCCAGGAGATGCACGCAGGCCCCGGCGCACAGCGCCTCCACCGCACCGTACAGCCCCAGCCCGTGGACCAGCGGCCCCGGCACCAGCACCCCGTCGTCGGGGCCGATGGCGAATTCCACCCGGCTGGCGTCCAGGGTGGCGAACCATGATGCCTGATCGCGGATGAAGGCTTTCGGCCGTCCGGTGGTTCCGGAGGTGAAACCAATAAGAAAAGGTGTCGCGGGATCGACCACCCCCGGCTCCGGCCCATCATCCATCCCGGCTTCGGGCCAGGAGACGCCATCGGCGATGTGCCGCGGCCGGGCGGTGCCCAGCGCGTGGGCCGTTTGCTCGGCACTCCATTTCGGGTCCAGAAGGACCGCGGTGCCGCCGGCGGCGACGATGCCGAAAAAGCTTTCGAGAAAGGCCGGGCCGTTGCCCTGGCGGATGCCCACCCGCGGCGCCGGTCCCGGCAGGGCGGCGACCGCCGCCGCCACCCGCCGGATGCCCGCCGCCAGCGCGCCATAGGTGACGGTCCCCGCCCCCAGCCGCACCGCCGGCCGGTCCGGGGCCGCGGCGGCGTGGTCCAGGACGGGGGCGGCAAGGGAACGGGGTGTCATGCCGTCAGCCCCGCGCCAGCAGGGTGGGATGGGCGCGCCGCACCCCGGCAGCGACGAAGGCAGCCACCCCCGCCTTGATGACGTCGCCGGGCAGGAAGGCCATGGTGCCGGTGGCGGCCTTCATCGGGTCCATGCCGGCCACCAGCGCCAGCCACGGAATGCCCACGCCATAGACCACGCCGATCCCCCCCAGCACGCAGGCGGCGAACAGCAGCAACGGGCGCCCGGCCCCGTCGAACCGATCGGTGAGGAACCCCACCACCGCCGCGGCCAGCGGCCACGACAGCAGGAAACCGCCGGTCGGCCCCATGATGACGCCGATCCCGCCGCGCCCGCCAGACAGCAGCGGCAGCCCCGCCGCCACCAGCAGCACGAACACGGCCATGGCGACCGCGGCGCGTTTCGGCCCCAGCAGCGCCCCGGCCAGCATCACCCCCAGCGTCTGGGCGGTGATGGGCACCGGCAGAAAGCCCAGCGGAATGGGCGGCAACAATCCCAGGGCAGCGACGATGGCCGCAAACAGGGCCGACAAAACGAGATCCTTGGTGGAAAGCATGTCCTTTGAGCCTTTTGACGCTTGGTCTTACGAGATTACGGATCGGACGCCGTACCCATCACACCGACGCGGGAGAGGTCCGCTGGAACATCATATAGCGATAAACAGGGGGCGCTTTGTGATCGCCGCTGAACGGATGCTGCCCCCCCAGCATGGTGCCGCGGTCAAAGCCGTTATGAGCGAACAGCAGCTTTATCATGGAATAGGACATGAAAAACCACGTGGTCGAATCGCCTCTGTCGGTTTCATGGGGTTCTTGCAGATACGCCAAGGGTTCCCGCCCCTGAAGAATCCATGTTCCCAGAATAACCGTCTCGTCGGTTACCTTGCAGACCTGCTGGATCGCCAGCATCGGATCGTACAGGTGGTACAAGACCCCCCCGAAAATCGTCACATCATAACGCTGGCCATTCAGATCCCGTTCCAGTTCATAAACACTGGCCCGCGAAAACGAAACTTTTTCCGGATCACGGTGCGCAAGCACAAACGGCAAAGACCCGATGTTTTCCCCAACCGTCCGGTCATAGGCGGGTGTTCCCAAAAGGCTTTTGGGAAACGGCAAGCGCCAATCCAAAGAGTGCAACGGTGAATCGGTAAAATGCACGGATGCGGCGCCGGCATCCAGCGCCTGGCTGCCCAAAGCCCCTTCCCAGCATGCGACCTCCAGCACTCGCTTGTCCTTGAACACCTTATTGCGCGGCACCAGAAGCGCATCATCCAGCATAAAATCAAATTCTTTAGAATAGTATGTGTAACGATTCTTAATTTTAACAGGATTAAACCAGACTCTTATGTCAACAATTTTTTCTATTTCTTCCTTATCCTTCCCAACGGCGAGACACTTTATCTCTCTTGGAATTGAAACAGCATGGTAATATTCAACATCTTTCTTGTAATTCTCCAGGCGCCCATCCCCAAACCGCCCCCAGTCCAGGCCGGACGTCTTGTCATACAAGGCTTTGGTAAAGCCATCGCACGTCAGGATTCCATCAGGGGTATAATCCGTAAACACCAAGGATTCAGGATGCTTATCCAGCAGCCCCTTCATCTCCCGAAGTGTATCCGCCGTGATGGCCTGATCGAGGGGGAGACGAAATGCCATATCCCATGAGACATGTTCAAGGTGATTGCGAATCAAGTCCGAACGGGTTTTTCCCGCATGATGATAAATCTCGACACCCATCGCCCCGCCAACGGGAGGCGCATTGTTCAATTTTGTAACGATATGAATACGGGTGTCCGCCCCCAGAGCTTCCCGTATGGTATTGCCCCAACGCTGCACGTGATCGGCTGAAATGACAGCCCCCGGAAACAGCAACGGCGCCAAAACGATGATTTCCATACCCCAAACTCCTCCTTTGCAAGGGCGGCGACACACAGGCGTCATAATGAATACAGATCTCTATACCTTACGGAAAAGGTAATCGACCGACCTCAGATCAAGCGAATGGCTGGGGATACGGACAACCGCCGGGCACCGTCGCCGGTCATGCCAGAACCGATCACTCAAGCACGCTCATTTTCGCTGGGTGGGGTGCGCGGCTCTGCGGCATCGTACCCCCGCGCTTCCAGCGCCGCGGCCAGATCGTCGGCCATGCTCAGCACCTTGACCAACAGCGGCACGAACAGGGACAGGATGTGGCGCTCCACCCCGCGGGCGCGCTGGGCCATGCGGATGTCGGACAGTTGCTCCCCCACCATGGGGATCAGCCGGATGGTCAGGGCCAGCAGCAATGCCGCCTTTTCCGGGTTGACGCCCACCGGGCGCAGAACGGCGAACAGCCGTTCGAACAGCTCCACCATGTCCGACACGCGGGTGGTCAGCGTGACCAGGGTCGCCAGCCACACCAGCACCCCGAACCGCCCCGCCGCCATCAGCCCCTCACGCCAGTCCACCCCGCCCAGCAGCGCCTGGGCCGAAAAGAACAGCAGCAGGATCACCAGCACCGGGCGCATCTGCCGCAGCACCGGCCCCGCCGGCAGCCGTGCGGCCGACAACAGCCCCACCCCCAGCAGCCCGGCCACCGCCAGCGGCCCCCACCCCGGCAGCGCCAGCAGCAGGACAGCCACCAGCAGCAGCCCGCCCAGCTTCGCCCCCGCCGGGGCGGCATGAACGGGGGAATCCCGGTGCAGATAGAGACCCAGCATCAGCCGATCCGCGCGATATAGGCGGCGATGGCGGCGGCGGGGGTGTCGTCGGCGACGATCCGCCCATCCTCCACCACCAGCACCCGGTCGAACCCGTCCAGCAGGTCCAGGTCGTGGGTGATGACGATGGCGGTCTGCGCCAGCCCGTCGATGACCGCGCGCACATGGCGACGGTTGCGGCGGTCGAGCAGCGTCGTCGGCTCGTCGAACACCACATGGGCCGGGTCGGTCACCAGCACGGCGGCAATGGCGAGAAGCTGCTTTTCCCCGCCGCTCAGCAGGTGGGCAGGATGATTCCGGTAGCGTTCCAAACCATAGCGGGCCAGCACCGCATCCACCCGCGCCGCCACCTCCGCCTTCGGCAGCTTGAAGGGCTTGAGGCCGAAGGCCAGATCCTCCGCCACCGTGGGATAGACGATCTGCACGTCGGGGTTCTGAAAGACGAACCCCACCCGCCGCCGCACCGAACGGCCGTCGCGGGCGGTGTCCAGCCCGTCCACCCGCACCGTTCCGCGCTTGGGCACGATCAGCCCGTTGAACATCCGCGCCAGCGTGCTCTTGCCCGAGCCGTTGGCGCCGATGATGCCGATGCGCCGCTCGGCCAGGGTGGCGGTGATGCCGCGCAGCACCGGGCGCTCGTCGTACCCGTGTTCCACGCCGTCCAGTTCGATCATGGTCCCACCAACAGAATCTTGCCGCTCCGCCCCGGCGCCTCCGCCGCGCGGACCGCCGCCGCCACCTCCTCCAGCGGGAAGCGGGCGGCTGCCGGCATGCGCAACGATCCCGAAACGATCCGTGCGAACACAGCCTGGAACGCCGCCTGCCAGCCGTCGGGGGACACGGCTTCGGTCCAGGGGCGCAGCCAGAAACCGTGCACCGTCACCCCCCGCACCGCCGCTTCCGGCACATCCGCGCGCAGTAGTTTCCCCGACAGCAGCCCATAGGACAGCAGCAGCGCCCCCGGCGCCAGCAGCCGCACCATGTCCACCCCGGCGGCACCGCCGACGGCATCCAGCCCCAGCGCCGCCCCGGCCCCGCCGGTCAGGCCCATCACCACCGGGCCGGGGTCATCCGCCGACACATCCACCGCCGCCGCGGCCCCCAGGGCCAGAAGCTCGGCCACCGCATCGGGGCGGCGGACCAGGGCCACCAGCCGGAATCCGCGGTCGCGGCAGATCTGGGCGGCGATGCGGCCACAGGACGAGGCGGCGGCGTTCGCCACCACCACCGCCCCCGGCGCCAGCACGGATTCCACCGTCAGCATCCGTTCGACGGAAATCGGGTTGATGTAGCTCTGCACCGCGGACTCATCGTCCACCGCGTCCGGCACCGGCACGGCCCATTCCACAGGCGAAACGACCAGCTCGGCCCAGGTGCCCGATCCTTTCAGCGGCAGCACCCGCCGCCCGATCCACGCGGGATCGGCCCCCGGTCCCACAGCAACCACCCGCCCCACCGCCTCGAAACCCGGAACGAGCGGCAGGGGGGTGTGGCGGGAATAGACCCCGCGCACGGTCAGCAGGTCGGACGGGTTGATGGTGCGGGCCGTCACCCGCACGAGAAGCTCACCCGGCCCCGGTTCGGGATCGGGGTGGAAACCGGCGGACAGCACCGCCGCCGGTTCTCCGAAGCGTTGGCACAGAACCGCGCGCACCGCCGGTCAGGGCAGGGTGGCGGCGGCCTCGGCCTCCGGCTCCTCGCTGTTGGCGGGGTGTTCGATGCCGGGGGGCCAGGGGGCGATGCGGAAATCGTGGCGCCCGTCGCCCAGCGCCGTGACGTCGTAGTAAAGCACCTGATCGATGCTGTTGTCGGGGTTGTATGTGGCCACCCGCGGCTGGATCTGGGTGACGTCGGCGGGCTGGCCGAACCATGAGGCGGCGATGATGATCGCATCGCCCGGCTGGCAGGTGCGCGCCGCCGCCCCGTTCAGAACGCAGCAGTTGGACCCGCGCTCGCCATAGATGACATAGGTGCTGATCCGCGCCCCGGAATTGCGGTTCCAGATGTCCACGAATTCCAGCGGCAGGATGCCCACCGCTTCGCAATGTTCGGGGTCGAGGGTGATGGAACCATGATAATTCAGGTTCGCATCGGTAACGCGGATGCCATGCAATTTGGCGCGGACGAATTGAATCACGGGGGCTTACTCCTGAGCGGGGACGGGTTTCTTGGCCCCGAACACATGCTCGGGACCGGGAAAACGGCGTTCGCGCACATCGTCGGCATAGGCTGCCGCCGCCGCCGACACCTGCGGCCCCAATTCGGCGTAGCGTTTGACGAAGCGCGGCTTGAAATCGGAAAACAGGCCCAGCAGGTCGTCGCTGACCAGCACCTGCCCGTCGCAACCGGCCGACGCGCCGATGCCGATCACCGGCACCCGCACCGCGGCGGTGATCCGCTCGGCCAGCGATTCCACCACCCCTTCGGCGACGATGGAAAAGGCGCCGGCGTCGGCGATGGCGCGGGCGTCGGCGATGATCGCCTCCCCCTCCGCATCGCCGCGGCCGCGGGCGCGGAAACCGCCCAGCGTGTTCACCGACTGCGGCGTCAGCCCCACATGCCCCATCACCGGCACGCCGCGGCGGACCAGATAATCCACCGTCTCGGCCATTTCCGCCCCGCCTTCCAGCTTGACCGCCCCACAGCCGGTTTCGGCCATCACGCGGGCGGCGTTGCGGAACGCCTGCTGCGGCGATTCCTGGTACGAGCCAAAGGGCATGTCCACCACCACGCACGACCGCGACGACCCGCGCACCACGGCGGCACCGTGGGCGATCATCATGTCCAGGGTGACGGGCAGCGTGCTGTCGAAGCCGTACAGCACCATGCCCAGGCTGTCGCCGACCAGCAGCACATCCACATGGGAATCGAGCAGCTTGGCCATCGGTGCGGTGTACGCGGTCAGGCAGACCACCGGCACCCCGCCCTTGCGCCCGGCGACGTCGGGGGCTGTGATCCGTTTGCTCAAGGCCGTGGCACTCACCGGGCGTCCCCCCGCAATGAATGGTGAAACGTTCGATCGTGAAACTTTTGCAGCGCCCGGCCCCCCTTCCGAGAACGGAGAATACCCGAGTCGCCATCGGCGATAGATGCCCGAGCCGCGCCACGGATGCAAGCAATAGCGCACACGCACACACCCGCAGTCGCAGGGGATGGTTGCGCCGCACCGCCCGTTCAGGCTGTTCTGCCATGACGATTTGCCGCCCCATGCCCCATTGCCGGGGGCACCGATGCGGGCGTAACCTCAAGCATTGCCGTCAATCGTACA
Source organism: uncultured Rhodospirillaceae bacterium (assembly GCA_937927415.1). Classification (GTDB taxonomy): domain Bacteria; phylum Pseudomonadota; class Alphaproteobacteria; order Azospirillales; family Azospirillaceae; genus Azospirillum. Next base: position 3,105 of record CALBDS010000063.1, on the reverse strand, counting down.
GGATTTGAAGGAGCTTACCATGCGCCGCATTCCCGCCCTTCTCGCCGTCCTGGCCGTGCCCGTTCTGCTGGCCGCCGGCTGCACACAATTGAGCAGCGAGGACCGCGCCCTGCTGATGCAGGCCCAGTCCGATTCCCAGGCCGCGAAGGCCGAAGCCAGCAAGGCCGCCGCCGCCGCTCAGGCCGCCGCCGCCGACGCCAAGGCCGCCAATGAAAAGGCCGATCGGATGTTCTCGCGCGCCCAGCGCAAGACTTCCATGTAAGGGCGTTTCCGGTTCTTTTCGGGTAAGCAGGGCGGCGGCGTTTATCGGAACGCCGCCGCGTTGCTGTCCGGGTCCGGCGACGGCACCTCCGGCACCGGAGCATTGGACACCGGGCTGTCGGATGCCGCGCCCGGTGCCGGCGCATCGCCCGGAGCCAGGATGCGCACGGGCAGGCCGTTGCGCTCCCCCACCGCCTTTTCCACCAGATCCCAGTCCACCTCGTCCACCCGCGCGGCCCCGGCCCGTTCGGCGACGGTGCGGGCGACCTGCGCCTTGACCTCGGCGCCGTCGTCGATGGGGGTGAAGCGGCCGGTGTTCTCGATCTCCTCGGCCTGGGCGATGGTCGGGTGGACCTCCAGATACAGCCCCCCCTGGTGCCAGCCCAGCTTGACCGGCTGGTCCACCACCTGCACCGGCGTGCCCACCGGCACCTGGGCGAACAGGGTGGTGATGTCCTCGTTGAACAGGCGGAAGCAGCCATGGCTGACCCGCCGCCCCACACCGTACGGCTTGACGGTGCCGTGAATGGCGATGGCGGTCCACGCCAGATCCAGCGCCATCGGCCCCAGCGGGTTGTCGTCCCCCGGCGGGATGCTGACCGGCAGGTCGGGGTTTTCCACCCGCATGCTGGCGGTGGGGGTCCAGGTGGGGGCCACCCGCTTGCCCTTCACCGTGGTGCGGCCGACGCGCACGTCCGCCCCCTCGGTCCCGATGCCCAGCGGAAAGCTCTGCGGCGCCCCGCCCTTGGGCGGGAAGAAATAAAGCCGCTGATCGGCCAGATTGATGAGGATGCCCCGGCGGTCGCCCGCCGGCAGCACATGGGCGGTGGGCAGCAGCACCAGACTGCCCGGCGCCGGCAGCCAGGGATCGACCGTGGGGTTGGCCAGCCGCAGTTCGGTGTAACCGATGCGGTGGGACACCGCGATGTCGGGCAGCGTGTCCTCGGGATGGGTGAACATCACGTCGAACGGCGGGGTGCCGATCAGGTCGTCATCGGCACGGACCGGACCGCCCGCCAGCACCGCCCCCGCCAGCACCGTCAGAGCCACCAGAACCGCCCCCGCCCAGCGGCGGGCGGGGGCGGGCCGGGATCGGTCACGCACCGTCCGCCACGATCCGCTCATAAGCCGGCAGGGTAAGGAATTCGACAAAATCATCGCGGATCACCAGATCGCGGAACAATTCAGCCGCGGCGCCGAACCGCCCGGCAGCGAAACGATCTTCGCCCACGCGAGTCTTCCACGCCGCCAGCTCCTCCGCAATCACCGAATCCACCAGGGCAGGGGTGACGGTGCGGCCGTCGTCCAGCGCCGCCTTATGGTGCAGCCACTGCCACACCTGGGTGCGGCTGATTTCGGCGGTGGCGGCGTCCTCCATCAGGTTGAACAGCGGCACGCAGCCCTGGCCGCGCAGCCACGCCTCGATATAGCCGATGCCCACGGCCACGTTCTGGCGCAGCCCGGCCTCGGTCTTCGGCCCCGCCGGCACGGCCAGCAGGTCGGCGGCGGTCACCGCCACGTCGGTGCGCAGGCGGTGGATCTGGTTCGGCGTGGGCATCAGTTCGTCGAACACCGCCCGCGCCACCGGCACCAGCCCCGGATGGGCAACCCAGGTGCCGTCATGGCCGTTGTTCGCCTCCCGCTCCTTGTCGGCGCGGACCTTGGCGAAGGCGGCGTCGTTGGCCGCCGGGTCGTCCTTGACGGGGATGAAGGCTGCCATGCCGCCGATGGCCGGGGCCTTGCGGCGGTGGCAGGTCTTGACCGCCAACTGGCTGTAGGCGGCCAGGAACGGCACGGCCATGGTGACGTCGCCCCGGTCGGGCAGAATGGCGGCGGGATCGGCGCGGAACTTCTTGATGAAGCTGAAGATGTAATCCCAGCGCCCGCAGTTCAGCCCCGCCGAATGGTCGCGCAGTTCATAGAGGATCTCGTCCATCTCGAACGCGGCGAGGATGGTTTCGATCAGCACCGTCGCCTTGATGGTGCCGAAGGGCAGGCCCAGATATTCCTCGGCCACCGTGAAGACCTCGCGCCACAGCCGCGCCTCGAAATGGCTTTCCAGCTTGGGCAGGTAGAAATAGGGGCCGGAGCCGCGGGCCAGCAGGTCGCGGGCGTTGTGGAACACGAACAGCCCGAAGTCGAACAGCGCGCCCGAAATGGGCAGCCCGTCCATCAGCACGTGCTTTTCCACCAGATGCCAGCCGCGCGGGCGCACCTTCAGAACCGCCGTGGCGTCGTTCAGGCGATAGGATTTGCCGGTCGCGGGATCGTCGTAGGCAATGGTCCGGCGCACCGCGTCGAACAGGTTGATCTGGCCGTCCATCTGGTTGGTCCACGACGGGGTGGTCGCGTCCTCGAAATCGGCCATGAACACCTTCGCACCGGAATTCAGCGCGTTGATGACCATCTTGCGGTCCACCGGGCCGGTGATTTCCACCCGGCGGTCCTGCAGGTCGGCCGGCAGCGGGGCGATGGTCCAATCGGCCTCGCGGATCGCCCGCGTCTCTTCCAGGAAATCGGGCTTTTCGCCGGCATCAATCAGGGCCTGGCGCTTCTGCCGCACGGCCAGCAGCCGTTCCCGCTCGCCGCCGAAACGCCCCTCCAGCTCGGCGAGGAAGGCCATCGCCTCCGGCGTCAGAATGGCTTCGTACCCCGGCTTGATCGGTCCCAGGATATCCAGACCGGAGATGCTGAGTGCCATCGGCGTGTTCCTCTTATGCTTCATTCGTTTATGGCGGGTGTAGCATACCCCCCCGCATCGCGGCAAAGACCACCTTGCCGCACGGGGCATCGAACTCAAGTTAACGAATCCGGATACTTTCCCTCTCCCCGCCGGGGAGAGGG
>CALBDS010000062.1 GCA_937927415.1 uncultured Rhodospirillaceae bacterium | reverse complement strand
AAAATAGCAAAAACCTCTTGTTAGCGCCTATGGGGCATCGCCCCGAACCCCCTTTGTTTTTGGCGATTTGGAGGCGTCAGCCTCCAAACGGGGGAGCGGGGAGGTTGCACCGCTTTTTATGAGAATTTTGCAATTCAATCAAAGTTAGATATAATCAATGTGCACGATTGAATTTTGGAGAGGATCATGGCGGCAATCTCTCCCTCCTCCCTTTTCGCGGCGACACGGGGGGCCACGGCGGGCGGCGGCACCTCGTCTCCCTTTGCGCCGAAGACGTACCGTTCCATCGACGAGATGGACAGTCATCTGCGAAGCTATGGCAAGCAGGCGACCGAAAAGTACCGCGCCGAATTCAGCGGGAACGGCGCTTCGCAGGAGATGACGGCCGATGACGTGAAGGCGATGATCAAGAAGCGCCTTCCCGGCTACACCCTGACGGACAAGGAGCCGTCCGGCATCGTCAAGGGCCAGAACCTGCTCTACATCGACGACAAGAATCTGGAGAAGATGGCGAAGGATGCCGATTACCGCGCCAAGGTGATGGGCGTTCTCGACCGCGACATGCAGGGCCTGGGTCAGACGACGATCGACACCGGCAAAAGCAAGACGACCATGCAGACGACCGGCTCCGTCTTTTCCATCAGCGACAAGAACCCGGTGAGCGACGGCATCCCTTACGTCTCATCCTCCGAAAGCGAAAGCTGGTCGCAGGGAACATCCTCGGTCGATCTGGAAGATGTCCTGGGCGCAAAATCCCCGACCGGCAAGACCCCCGGCTCCAAGGAGTGGATGGACGAGTATCTGGAGAAGAAGCGCAAGCTGGCCGACGAGGAAGAAAAACGCCAAGCCAACCGCACGGCCCAACAACAGGCCGAAACCCCCGGCTCCTCCCGTGCCGACTTCTACGTCTAAAAAAGGGGGTGGTTTGGAGGCGCCAGCCTCCAAGCGGGGTCGGGGCAGCCGCCCCGCTCGGCACGGCTATTCCAGCAACCAAAGAGCATTCTTCAACTGCCCCACCATCGCCTTGTGCGCCTCCAACTCCTCCGGCGTCGGGGCATGGGGTCGCGGGTCGCGGCGAGGCCGGGCGGTCTTGACCCCGGCGGCATTGGTCCGGCGGGCGGCCGGGGCATCGGTCAGGGACAGACCGGCCTGACGTCCGCCCAGAAGCTCAAGATAGACCTCCGCCAGAAGCTGGGCATCAAGCAGCGCCCCGTGAAACGTGCGGCTCGAATTGTCCACCCCGAAGCGTTTGCACAAGGCGTCCAGGGTGGCCGGTGCGCCGGGGAATTTCTGCCGCGCCATCATCAGGGTATCGATGGCCTGGTTCTTCAGGTCGGGATAGCCCAGCAGCTTCAGTTCCCAGCGCAGGAACTTCATGTCGAAGCTGGCGTTGTGGATCACCAGCGGGGCATCGCCGATGAAGGCCACGAAGTCGGATGCCACCGCCTCGAACACCGGCTTGTCGGCCAGGAACTCGTCGGTCAGCCCATGGACCGCCGACGCTTCCGGCGGCACCGGGCGTTCGGGGTTGATGTAGACGTGGAAGCGGTTGCCCGTCTGCACATGGTTCACCAGTTCCAGACAGCCGATTTCCACCAGCCGGTGGCCTTCCTCCGGCTTGAAGCCGGTGGTTTCCGTGTCCAGCACGATCTCACGCATCGCCCGTCATCCCCGTCGAAAAATCGTTACGCACCCGTTCCACGGAAAGCGCGGGACGGAAGACGTTTCGCCCGCGTTATTATTTCCCGCAGAACCCTTGCGGTGTAAGCCTTTCCCAAGCCGGTGGGAATCACGAAGTCCGCCCGGCGGCACTTCTCGGCATCCGGCGTCTGCCGGGCCAGGATCCCGGCGAGCTTGGCCGGCGTCATGCCGGGGCGGGCCAGCACGCGGGCGCGCTGGATGGCGGCGGGGGCGCTGACCACCATCACCGCATCCACCCGCTTGTCGGCCCCCGTCTCATAGAGAAGGGGAATGTCCAGCACCGCCACCGGCACCCGCCGCCGCATTTGGATGCCGAGGAAGCGGCGCTGCGCCGCCTGCACCCGCGGGTGGATGATCCGTTCCAGCCGGGCCAGCGCCGGGGGGTTGCCGAACACCGCCGCCCCCAAGGCCAGCCGGTCCACCGCCCCGTCCCGCACCACGCCGGGGAAGGCGGCGTCGATGGCCGCCACCGCCGCCCCGCCGCGGGCCAGCAGCCCATGGACGATGGCGTCGGAATCGCACACCGGCACCCCCATCCGTTTCAGCATCCGGGCGGCCGTGCTCTTGCCCATGCCGATGGACCCGGTAAGGCCAAGGACGATCATGCCCGCCTCACCCGGCCAGCACCGCGCGGCGCAATTCCTCGTCCACCACCGGCTCGACCCCGAACCAGGCGGCGAAGCCGGGGCGGGCCTGATGCAGCAGCATCCCCAGCCCATCGACCACCCGGTTGCCGCGGGCGTGGGCGTCGTGCAGCAGCGGTGTCATCAGCGGCGTGTACACGATGTCGGTCACCACGGCGGACCGGGGCAGGGCGTCGAGCCGCAGGTCCAGCGACGGTTCGCCGACCATGCCCTGGGTGGTGGTGTTGACCACCAGAGCCGCCCCGTCGAGCGACGTTTCACGTGAAACCCAATCCACCACCGTCACCGCCCCGCCGATCTCGGCGGCCAGGGTTTCCGCCCGTTCACGGGTGCGGTTGGTCAGACGCACTTCCGGCGCACCGGCGTCCAGCAGGGCGGCGACGATGGCACGCGACGCTCCGCCGGCCCCGATCACCACCGCCGGACCGGCGTCCGCCTGCCAGCCTGCAGCCCCGTCGCGCAGGTTTTCCAGGAAGCCGAAGCCGTCGGTGTTGCTTCCTTCCAGCGAACCGTCGGGGCGCACCACGATGGTGTTGACAGCACCGGCCCGGCGGGCGCTGGCGTCCATCACATCCACGGTGGCGGCCGCCACCTCCTTATGGGGGACGGTGACGTTGCAGCCGCGGAAGCCCAGGGCGGGCAGGGCGCGGATCGCTTCCGCCGTCCGGTCCGGCGCCACCGACAGGGGCACATAGGCGCCGTCGATGCGGTAACGCTCCAGCCAATGCCCATGCAGCCGCGGCGACCGCGAATGCCCAACCGGCCAGCCCATCACCCCGGCAACCCTGGCCTTGCCACTCAACATCATGGTGTCACGATCCCCTGTTCGCGCAGAAACCCCAGCAACGGCAGCAGCGGCAGGCCGAGGATGGTGAAGAAGTCCCCCTCCACCCGCTCGAAAAGCTGCGCCCCCAAACCTTCCAGATGATAAGCGCCCACCGACGACAGCACCCCGTCGCCGCAGGCCTGCAGATACCCGTCGAGAAAGGCATCGGTAAAGGGCCGCATGGTCAGCCGGGCCTCGTCGATGCCCCGCCACACGACCGCCCCGTCCCGCACCACCGCCGCGGCGCTGACCAGACGGTGGGTCTGGCCGCGCAAGGTGCGAAGCTGGGCCCCGGCCCCGTCGCGCCCGGCGGGCTTGTCGAACCAGCGGCCGCTGCAGTCCAGCATCTGGTCGGCCCCCAGCACCAGGGCGCCGGGATGGCGGACGGCCACCGCCCGCGCCTTGGCCTCGGCCAGCCGTTCGGCCACCTGTCCGGCACTGCTGCCCTGGGCACGGCCCGCGGCCTTCACCGCGTCTTCATCCACATCCGCCGGATCGCAGGTGACGGTCACCCCGGCCCGCTCCAGCATTCCCGCCCGCGTGCGCGAGGCCGAGGCCAGAACCAGCACGGTCACGGGGTTCCCCCCGCACCGGGACCGCCGGGCAGCGCCCCGCCGGGGTTGACGGCGGCAAAGCTTCCGGCCTGCCGCTTGGCCAGCAGCATCATGATCTCCGCCGCCGTCTCTTCGATGGAACGGCGGCTGACGTCGATCACCGACCAGCCGTTGCGGGTGTAGAGGCGGCGGGCCTCGATCACCTCCTGCCGCACATCCTCGGGGTCCACATAGGTGGACTGTTCGCTCTGGTTCAGCAGCTTCAGCCGGTTGCGGCGGATCTGCACCAGCCGGTCGGGATCCTTGGTCAGGCCGACGATCAGCGGGCGGGTGAGCTGGAACAGCTCAGGGGGCAGCGGGCAGCCGGGCACCACGGGGATGTTGGCCGCCTTCACCCCGCGGTTGGCGAGATAGATGCACGTCGGGGTCTTGGAGGTGCGCGACACCCCCAGCAGCACCACGTCCGCCTCGTGCAGATCCCACGAGGATTGCCCGTCGTCGTGGGTCAGGGCAAAGTCCATGGCGTCCATGCGCCCGAAATACTCGGCGTCCAGCGCGTGCTGGCGGCCCGGCTGGCGTTGGGATTCCACACCGAGGAAGGCGGCCAGCGCGTTGATGAGCGGGTCCAGCACCGGGATGCACGGCACCTGTTCCGCCCGGCAGAAGTCCTGCAGGCGGCGGCGCAGCTTTTCATCCACCAGCGTGAACATCACCAGCCCGCGGTGCTCCCGGATGCCCTCCAGCACCAGATCAAGCTGGCGGTCGGTGCGGACGAGGTTCCAGAAATGCTCGGTGGGGCGCACGTGGTCGAACTGGATCACGCAGGCCCGCGCCACGCTGTTGATGGTTTCGCCGGTGGCATCGGAAACCAGATGCAGATGGAACTCTTTCATGGTCCGCCAAATCTTGTGGAGAAAACCGGCAAAAGGTGTGGAAAAGCCGGGTGGGGCCAAACCATCCCCATCGGCGGGACTCCCCACACCCCGCACCACACCCATCGGGACAGAATCCCCGGCCTGTTCGGAAGCTGGGGGATTCTGGTTTTCGGGTGGCTGCGGCTGCAGCTTATCCCCGATTCACCCACCGTTGAAGCCCCCGTGTTTCCGCCATTGGAAAGGATCGTGCCCCGATTCATCCACAGCCCGGGCCGAACGGAGCGTAAGCTGCAGACGCAGTGTGGATGAATCCGGGGTTTCGGGGGATTACCGATTCCCACAGGCACCCACCTCATCCTCTTCCTTTCTAACTATAAAAAGAATAGTGAGTAGAGGGTTCGCTCCTGTGTGTGCCCTTTCAGAAACGAAGGATGTCTGCCGGTGCCTGATACGTCCAAGCCCATGCTCGCCGCCCTTGCCGGTCAGACGCAGACCCGGCCCCCGTTCTGGCTCATGCGGCAGGCGGGGCGCTACCTGCCGGAATACCGGGCGGTGCGGGCCAAGGCGGGCGGGTTCCTCGATCTGTGCTACAACCCGGATCTGGCGGTGGAGGTGACCCTGCAGCCGATCCGCCGGTACGGCATGGACGCGGCCATCCTGTTTTCCGACATTCTGGTGGTTCCCCACGCGCTTGGGCAACCGCTGGCCTATCTGGAGGGCGAGGGGCCGAAGCTCGACCCCGTGCGCTCGGCCGAGGGGCTGCAGCGCCTGTCCCTGGACCGCTTCCACGAAACGCTGGCGCCGGTCTATGAGACGGTCCGCCGCCTGTCGCAGGAACTCCCCCCTGAAGTAACGCTGATCGGCTTTGCTGGGGCACCCTGGACCGTGGCCAGCTATATGGTCGAAGGGGGCGGGTCCAAGGAATACGCCCACATCAAATCCTGGGCCTACGGCGACCCTGCAGGCTTCGGCCGGCTGATGGATCTGCTGGTGGACTCCACCACCGAGTATCTGTCCCGCCAGATCGAAGCGGGGGCCGAGGTGGTCCAACTGTTCGACTCCTGGGCCGGGGTGCTGCCGGAGGCGGCCTTCCGCCGCTGGGTGATCGAACCCACCCGCCGCATCGTCGCCGGGCTGAAGGCCAGGCACCCTGCAGTGCCGGTGATCGGCTTCCCCCGTGCCGCCGGGCTGATGTACGAGGCCTACGCCGCGGAAACCGGCGTGGATGCGGTGGGGCTGGACACCATGGTGCCGGTGTCGTGGGCGGCCAAGGCGCTGCAGACCCGTCTGCCGGTGCAGGGCAACCTGGATCCCATTCTGCTGGTGGCGGGCGGGCAGGCCCTGCGGGACTCGGTGCATGAGATCCTGTCGGCGCTGGCCGACGGGCCGTTCATCTTCAACCTGGGCCACGGCATCACCCAGACCACGCCACCGGAGACTGTCGCGGAACTGACCCGTCTGCTGCGGACGTGGCCGGAATGGCGTTAAGGGCTGGACAAGCGGGGGCTTCCACCCCAGCTTAGGCGGGCCGGAAACGGCCCTGCCACAGCCTTGACCCAACCGACCTCATGTCCCGCACTGCAGTCGTCCTGTTCAATCTGGGTGGCCCCGACAGCCCCCAGGCCGTCCGCCCGTTCTTGCAGAACCTGTTCAGCGATCCGGCCATCCTGCAGGTACCGGGGCCGGTGCGCTGGTTTCTGGCGCGGCTGATCTCCGCCCGCCGGGAGAAACCGGCGCAGGCGATCTATGCCCACCTCGGCGGCCGGTCGCCCCTGCTGCCCAACACCCAGGCCCAGGCGGCGGCGCTGCAGAGCGCCCTGCAGGGGGGGGCGGAGGGGGAGGTCCGCTGCTTCATCGCCATGCGCTACTGGCACCCCTTCACCGAACAGGCGGTGGCGGAGGTGAAGGCTTTCGCGCCCGACCGCGTGGTGCTGCTACCGCTCTATCCGCAATTCTCCACCACCACCACCGGCTCGTCGGTCAAGGCGTGGACCGAGGCCGTGGCCAAGGCGGGGCTGCAGGTTCCCACCCACACCGTCTGCTGCTACCCGACCGAGCCGGGGTTCATCGCCGCCATGGCCGGGCTGGTGCGGCAGGCCTATGACGCGGCGGCGGCCCATGGCACGCCGCGGGTGCTGTTCTCCGCCCACGGGCTGCCGAAGAAGGTGGTGGAGCGCGGCGACCCGTATCAGTGGCAATGCGAGCGCACCGCCGCCGCCATCGCCGAGGCGCTGCAGATCCCCGGTCTGGATTGGCTGAACAGTTACCAGAGCCGGGTGGGGCCGCTGGAATGGATCGGTCCCGCCACCGACGCCGAAATCGAACGGGCGGGCCGCGACGGGGTGCCGCTGGTGGTCGCCCCCATCGCCTTCGTCTCCGAACATTCGGAAACGCTGGTGGAGATCGGCATCGAATACCGCCATCTGGCCGATCAGTGCGGCGTGCCGTATTTCGCCCCGGTGCCGACGGTGGGGGATGATCCCGCCTTCATCGCCGGTCTGGCCGATCTGGTGCGGGCCAGCCTGTCCCGTCCTCCCGGCCTTGGCTCCCAGCAGGGCGGGCGGCTGTGCCCTGCAGGCTTCAGCGGCTGCCCGCAACGGTAAAAGCACAAGGGAAAACCGATCATGCTCTATCTGTGGATGAAGGCGCTGCACGTCATCAGCGTCATCGCCTGGATGGCGGGGATGCTGTACCTGCCGCGCCTCTACGTCTATCACGCCGGGGTCAAGCCGGGGTCGGAGGCGTCGGAAACCTTCAAGGTCATGGAACGGCGGTTGTTGAAGGCCATCACCACCCCGGCCATGATCTCCAGCATCCTGTTCGGCGCCATCATGCTGGTGATGACGCCCGAGTGGTTTCAGCAGGGCTGGCTGCACGTCAAGCTGACCTGCGTGGTGGGGCTGCTGGCGGTGCATGGGATGCTGGCCCGTTCCCGCCGGGCCTTTGCCGAGGACCGCAACACCCACAGCCCGCTCTATTACCGGGTCATCAACGAGGCGCCGACGCTGCTGATGATCGTCATCGTCATCATGGTCATCGTCAAGCCGTTCTGATCCTTTTTCGAAAACCTATCTTCGGAACAATGGTTTAACGGCTTCGGCCAGCAGGAACACCGCCACCCCCGCGGCGGCGGTGGTCAGCCAGTCGCCCATGCCCAGCCCGGTGGTGCCGAACAGCGCCTGCAGCGGCGGGGCGTGGGTAAAGGCCACCTGCAGCCCCACGATCAGCCCGGCGCTGATCCACGCCGCCCGTCCGGGCCGGGTGCCCCGCCACACCGGCCCCAGCCCGGTGCGGGCGTTGAACAGGAACCCGATTTCCCCCGCCACCAGCGCGTTGACCGCCACCGTGCGGGCCAGATCCATCCCCTGGTCCTGGTGCAGCAGGAACAGGCCGTAGCTCGCCACCAGCAGCAGCCCGGCCACCACCGTCATGTATCCGGTCCAGGCCATGGGCAGGATGGGTTCGGCGGGCGGGCGGGGCGGCTGGCGCATGATGCCGGGTTCCGCCGGCTCGAAGGACAGAGCCAGCCCCAGCGTCACCGCCGTCACCATGTTGACCCACAGGATCTGCACCGGGGTGATGGGCAGGGCACCGCCGGCCAGCACCGCCGCCAGGATCACCAGCGCCTGCCCGCCGTTGGTGGGCAGCAGGAACAGGATGGTCTTGCGCAGGTTGGCATAGACGGTGCGGCCCTCTTCCACCGCGTGGGCGATGCTGGCGAAGTTATCGTCGGCCAGCACCATGTCGGCGGCTTCCTTGGCCGCTTCGGTGCCCATGCGGCCCATGGAAACACCCACATCGGCCCGCTTCAGCGCCGGGGCGTCGTTCACCCCGTCGCCGGTCATCGCCACCGTGCCCCCGTTGGCCTGCAGCGCCGTCACCAGCCGCAGCTTGTGTTCGGGGGCGGTGCGGGCGAACACGTCCGTGGTGCGCACCGCCGCCTGCAGCGCGCCGTCATCCAATCGGTCGATGTCGGCGCCGGTCAGCACCCGGCCGTCCCCGGCCAGCCCGAAGCGGCGGGCGATGGCCACGGCGGTGGCGGCGTGGTCGCCGGTAATCATCTTCACGGCGATGCCGGCCCCGGTGCAGGCGGCCACCGCCGCCCGTGCCTCCTCCCGCGGGGGATCAATCAGGCCGCACAGGCCGAGGAACTCCAGCCCATCCCCGATGTCGTCGATGCCGTCCGGACAGATGGGGTGAACCCGGCGGGCGAGCGCCAGCACCCGCAACCCTTCACCGGCCATCTCCTCCACCCGTTTGCTCCAGGCTGCAGGGTCGATGCCGCTGCAGCGGGGCAGAATCCGTTCCGGGGCACCCTTGGCGTAGAGGACACCGCCGCCGTCCGCCACCGCGCGCTGCAGGGTTGCCATCCACCCGCGTTCGGATTCAAAGGGGATGGTGTCGCGGCGGGGCAGGGCGGCGGCCTCATCCGCCGGATCCAGCCCGGCCTTGTGGGCGAAGACCAGCAGCGCCCCGTCGGTGGGGTCGCCGGTGACGCTCCATGCCCCGTCCTCCCCGCAGCTCAGCCCGGCGTCGTTGCACAGCAGGGCGGCGCGGGCCAACTCGGCCAGGGCGGCATCGCCGGTCACCGGCTGGCCGTCGCGGCACACCGTCCCGTCGGGGGCGTAGCCGATGCCGTCCACCGTGAAGGAGGCCGCCGGGGTGACCGCCGCCTGCACCGTCAGTTCGTTGCGGGTCAGGGTGCCGGTCTTGTCGGAGCAGATGACCCCCACCGATCCCAGCGTTTCCACCGCCGGCAGGCGGCGGATGATGGCGTTGCGCCGGGCCATGCGGGTGACGCCGATGGCCAGCGTGATGGTCATCACCGCCGGCAGCCCTTCGGGGATGGCCGCGACGGCGAGCGCCACCGCCGCCATCACCATATCGACCCACGGTTCCCCCTGGACGAAGGCGCCGAAGGCGAACACCCCGGCGGTCACCGCCAGGATCGCCACCGTCAGCCGCCGTCCGAAGCGGTCCATCTGGGCCAGCAGCGGGGTGGTCAGGCTTTCCACCCGCGCCAGCATCCGCCCGACCCGGCCCAGTTCGGTGTGGTCGCCGGTGGCAACCACGATGCCCTGTCCCTGTCCCTCGGTGACCAGGGTGCCGGAAAAGGCCATGCTGGTGCGGTCGCCCAGGGGGGCCTGCGGGTCCACCGCCGCCACGGTCTTGGACACCGGCACTGATTCCCCGGTCAGGGCCGCTTCCTGCACCCGCAGCCCCTTGGCATGGACCAGCCGCAGATCGGCGGGCACCCGGTCGCCCGAGGCCAGCAGCACCCGGTCGCCGGGCACCAGCTCTTCGGCCGGGATGGTGCAGGGCCGCCCGCCGCGCAGGACCGCGGCGTGTGGCGACAGCATGGCGCGGATGGCTTCCAGGGCCTGTTCCGCCTTGCCTTCCTGCACATAGCCGATGACGGCGTTGATGATGACCACCCCGGCGATCACCGCCGCATCCGCCGTTTCGCCCAGGATCAGGGCGACGACCCCGGCGGCCAGCAGCACATAGATCAGGGCGTTGTCGAACTGGCTCAGCAGCCGTTTCCACGCCGAGCGTTTGGGCGGCGGGGTCAGGCGGTTGGGGCCGAGGCGTTCCAGCCGGGCCGCCGCCTCGGCGCTGTCCAGCCCATGGCGGGGGCTGTCCAGATGGCGGGCCGTTTCTTCCGGCGGATGGGCGTGCCAGGGGCGGGGGATGAGGTCGTGCATGATGGGCCTTGGGGGAATGGCGGGGGCCGTCATGTCCGTAGGTAAGCATGGGGCCGGAGGGATGCAGGGGGGGTGCGTCCCCATGTTCCATCCCCGTGACCGTGCCCATTCGCGTATGACCCTGTGCGGATGATCCGTCTTTTGTTTGACTTGTCAGGGATGTTGGGATAACCATCTTCCCACCTGCAGGGCCGTCCGGTCCTGGCGGGCCTCACCTCTATATCCGGCGTCCCGGTCGCATTATGCCCGGCAGGCTCGGCGCACGGCGGTTTTCGCCGCTTGCGCGTTCCCCGTTCGGCCCTTCCCCTGGGGCTGGACCAGCCTTTCCCCGCCGCATCCTCCGCACCGATCCACCCCCATAGGCCACCGATGCATCTGCAAGAGTTGAAATGCAAAAGCCCCGCCGAACTTCTGGCGTTCGCGGAGGAGCTGCAGATCGAGAACGCATCGACCCTGCGCAAGCAGGATATGATGTTCGCCATCCTGAAACAGCTTGCCGAAAATGACATTCCCATCTACGGCGACGGTGTTCTTGAAGTTCTCCAGGATGGTTTCGGTTTCCTCCGCTCGCCGGAGGCCAATTATCTCCCCGGTCCCGACGATATCTACGTCAGCCCCAGCCAGGTCCGCCGCTTCGGCCTTCGGACCGGCGACACGGTGGAGGGGCAGATCCGGGCGCCCAAGGATGGGGAACGCTACTTCGCCCTGCTCAAGGTCAACACCATCAACTACGATGCGCCGGAAAAGGTCCGCCACCGCATCAACTTCGACAACCTGACCCCCCTCTATCCCGACGAACGCCTGCGGATGGAGGTGGAAGATCCCACCAAGAAGAACTTCACCGGACGCATCATCGATCTGGTGGCCCCCCTGGGCAAGGGACAGCGCGGGCTGATCGTCGCCCCGCCGCGCACCGGCAAGACCGTGATGCTGCAGAACATCGCCCACTCCATCGCCACCAACCACCCCGAGGTCTATCTGATCGTGCTGCTCATCGACGAGCGGCCGGAAGAAGTGACCGACATGGCCCGCTCGGTGCGGGGCGAGGTGATCTCCTCCACCTTCGACGAACCGGCGGTGCGCCACGTGCAGGTGGCCGAAATGGTCATCGAAAAGGCCAAGCGTCTGGTGGAGCACAAGCGCGACGTGGTGATCCTGCTGGACTCCATCACCCGTCTGGCCCGCGCCTACAACACGGTGGTTCCCAGCTCGGGCAAGGTGCTGACCGGCGGTGTGGACGCCAACGCGCTCCAGCGGCCCAAGCGGTTCTTCGGCGCGGCGCGCAATGTGGAAGAAGGCGGGTCGCTGACCATCATCGCCACCGCGCTGATCGACACCGGCAGCCGCATGGACGAAGTGATCTTCGAAGAGTTCAAGGGCACCGGCAACTCGGAAATCGTGCTGGACCGGAAGCTGTCGGACAAGCGCACCTTCCCGGCCATCGACGTGTCCAAGTCGGGCACCCGCAAGGAAGAAATGCTGGTGGACAAGGCCACCATGTCCAAGATGTGGATCCTGCGCCGCATCCTGATGCCCATGGGCGTGACCGATGCCGTGGACTTCCTGGTGGACAAGCTGAAGTACACCAAGACCAACAACGACTTCTTCGATTCCATGAATCAGTAAATGGGGAATCAGTAAACGGGCGCCTGCAGGCCCCCGTCGTTTCACGGGAAACAAAAGGGCGGCTGGAGAGATCCAGCCGCCCTTTTTTCATCGGCACTGCAGGGAAGGAATGTCAGGCCGCGGCGGTCACGGTGGCGCCGGTCACCACGCGGTCCTTGCCGCTCTGCTTGGCGACATACATGCGGTGGTCGGCCAGTTCCACCAGCGCCGGCCAGTCGTCGGGATGCTCTTCGGTGAATTCGGCGATGCCGACGCTGGCGGTCTGCACCGTGTCGTCGGGGCGCCGGGCCAGCCCATGGGTGCGCAGCCGTTCCACCGCCACCAGCGACCCGTCGGTGGTGGTGTTGGGCATCACCACCAGAAACTCCTCGCCGCCCCAACGAACCAGGATGTCACTGCCGCGCAGCACCGACCGCAGGGATTCCGCCGAGTCCCGCAGCACCCGGTCGCCCTCGTCATGGCCGTAGCGGTCGTTGACCTGCTTGAAATTGTCCAGATCGACGAACACCAGCGCCAGCGGCTGGTTGGCCCGCTGGGCGTAGGAGAACTGGATGCGCAGCAGCTCCTCGCCGATGCGGCGGCCGAAGGCGCCGGTCAGCCCGTCGTGGGATGCCTGATCCACCAGCGCCATCATGAAGTGAAGCTGGCTCATGCCCGCCAGCGTCGCCACCACCGTAATCAGCACCAAGAGCCACAGGGCGCCCAGATAATGGGGGAAGGGAAACACCAGCGACCCGTACAGCCCCGCCCCCAGGTGGGCGGCCAGCATGGGCAGGGCGAACAGCAGCCCCTCCACCGCCGTGATGGGAAAGACGCTGAGGCCCGCCACCATCACGAAGGGCAGGAAGGCATAGCCCGACCCGATGGCCCCGGCGATGCCCATCACCTCCCGCTGGTTCAGCATGGGGTGGGACATGAGGAAGAAGAAGGTCGGCACCGCCAGCAGCAGCGCCAGACCGCGCCAGGCCGAACGGATGTCGTCGGTGATGCGGTAACGCAGCGCCAGGACACCGAAACCGGCCGAAGCGACGATGCGCAACCCGGCCAGCCACCCCCACAGCGGCCAGTCGAAGATCAGCACGTCGATGAGGATCCACAGCGGGGTGAGCACGGCAAAGGCCGCCGCCACCATGCGCACCCGCGAATGGATCAGCACCGCCCGCCGCCGTTGGATCAGCAGGGTATGGTTGCGGGGATGGATCAGATCCCTGAGCTGGTCGAGGGAGAGATCGCCGCTCACGGCCTGGAAAGCCCTTTCGGCAAAACAGCGGATAAGATTGATGGCCTGTGCATACACATGAACCTCCCTCCCGGCAATGCCTTTGGCGCCCCTCACCGGCGTCCGGTCGGCATGGACCACCTTCATGGTGTTTCGGCTGATGCTTTGACCCGTTATGGATGAACCGGCACGGACGGCACGGCCCCCCTTCGGCTGCGGGTATGGGACCGGCATGGTCCGTGTTGCACGGATGGGAAGTCAAGGCAGGGGGAAATCACCATCCCGCGACTAATGAGCGCGCAAAGATGTGAAAAACTCTTTCGTTTAATTTTAGGAATATCTTTTAAAACTCTTTCGGTCTACGCCGGGATATTCGGCACCCTTCAGTTGAGGAAGCCGGGGGAGGGATACGGGACGGCGGATCACTCCACCAGCCCATAGACCTCGACCGGCTCGCTCAGGCCCTTGACCGGGTGCCATCCCAGAGAGGCCAGCCGACCGGGGCACAGGGCGGCAAAGGCCGCCGAGGTCAGAACCGGGCGGTCCAGACGGCTGCACAGCCCCTCGATCCGGCTCAGCAGGTTGACCGCCGGCCCGATGATGGTGAAGTCCAGGCGATCGGGCGCGCCGATGTTGCCGTACATCACATCGCCCACATGCAAGGAGATGCCGCAGCGCAGGATCGGCTGTCCCCAGGCGGCGCGCTCGCCGTTCAGGGTCTGCATGGCGCTCAACGCCGTTTCCGCGGCGGTCAGGGCGCGGAAGGCCGCCGCCTGTTCCCCGTTGCCGTCGTCCTCAGCCACGGGAAACAGCGCCAGCATGGCGTCGCCGATGAATTTCAGGATCTCGCCGCCCTGGGCTTCCACCGCCCCGCCCATGACCTCGAAATAATTGTTCAGAAGGGCGATCAGCTCCTCCCGCGGCAGCTTGTCGGCCAGACGGGTGAAGCCGCGCAGGTCGCAATACCACAGCACCGCCCGCACGTCGGCGCCCGACCCGCGGCGGATCTCGCCCGACAGGATGCGCGCACCCGTGCGCCGCCCCACATAGGTGTCCAGCACCGTGGTGGCGAGGAAGCGCAGGGTGATCGCCTCCACCACCGTGACGAAGGCGGGCATCACCCCGTCGATCAGCGCCAGATCGGCGGTGGAAAAGCCCCCCGGACGGTCGGTGGCGAAGCTCGCCATGTTGCGCCGGCCGTTGGCGAAGGTCACCGCCATGATGACGTAATCGGTGGCCCCCTGCTCGTGCAGTTCGCCGACGATGGGGTAGGGCCAGGGGGGCACGATGGTTTCGATGCGGAAGCGCAGCGCCTCCGCCCCCTGGTCCAGGATGGCGGCAATGGGGCTGGCCAGATATTCCGGCGATTTTTCCGTGTCGTGGCCGCGCTGGACGATCTCCACCGCTTCCTCGTCGCGCCGCCAGTAATAGTTCTTGAAGCGGATCTGCGGGTGCAGCAGCCGCAGCCCCAAGGTCATGCGCACCAGCGGCACACCCGCCGCCAGCAGCTTTCCGGCAAAGGCATCCAGCAACGAGGGCAGATCGGGAAGCAGCCGGGCATCGCTCAGGATCCAGTCGATGAACGCCAGCCGGGCCATGGCGGCTTCCTGCTCGCGCGTGCGATCGGGTGGACTGGCGGCTGTCACCGTGAAAGACCCCACTGAAACCCTCCTTGATCTTGGATGAAATACTGACCAAGTTTGCGACGTGCCGCCAGTGCTCTTGCACACCGTTCCGTCATTTCATCCGTCCTGTCCGCGGCCAGACGAAGGGTTATGATCATGTTCATCCAGACCGAGCAGACGCCCAATCCGGCGACGCTCAAGTTCCTGCCGGGGTGCGAGGTGCTCGGGCAGGGAACCGCCGACTTTACCGGCCGTGAGGATGCCGCCGCCCGTTCCCCCCTGGCCGCCCGCCTGTTCGAGGTGGACGGGGTGCAGGGCGTGTTCCTGGGCAGCGACTTCATCACCATCACCAAGTCGGACGCCCGCGACTGGTTCCTGCTCAAGCCGTCGATCCTCGGCATCATCATGGAGCATTTCACCGCCAACCGCCCGGTGCTGACCGGGGAGGCCGACGGCACGGGCGGGGGGGAAGACGATGACGAGATCGTCACCCAGATCAAGGAGCTGCTCGACACCCGCGTGCGCCCCGCCGTGGCGCAGGACGGCGGCGACATCACCTTCCACGGGTTCGAGAAGGGCATCGTCTATCTGCACATGAAGGGGGCCTGCGCCGGCTGCCCCAGCTCCACCGCCACGCTCAAGGCCGGCATCGAGAACATGCTTCGCCACTACATCCCCGAAGTGCAGGAAGTCCGCGCCGTCCGTTAAACGCGTTTAAACGGGTTTGTATTCCATCCTCTCCCAAGCGGAACCGGGAGAGGATGGCCGGAAGCTCAGGGGTGGTCGGGGACCACGAACTGGACACCAAACCACCGCCACCGCCCATCGGGCACCGGCAGGGTGCAGTTGACCCGCGTGCGTCCGGGGGGGAAGGGATCGGCGATGCGCACTTCGATGCGGTGGTCGTCGATGCGTTCCAGCTTCATCCGCCCCTGGCCGCCGGCAAAGCACGCCAGACGGCCGAGATCCCCCACGTCGCCCACCACGGTGAAGCCCATGGGCGGCGGGTTGACCGTCAACAGCGGCTCGTCGGGGGTCAGATCGTCAACCGGCAGCGGCAGGGCGTTGGCCGCCAGCCGGAAACGGTCGATGCCGCCGTATGCCTCGTTCATCATGAAACGCGGCAGCGCCTTGTCGTCGGCGCCGCTGTAGACCACGCCCGACTGCAGCCCCAGGGCCGCGGTGAACCCCAGCGTCGCCGCCAGATCCTGCAGATCGGAGGAATATTCCCCCTGCGGCCACGCCAGCAGCGTGGGGCGGCGGCCCACTTCGGCCTCCACCCGGTCGGCGGCGCGGCGGATGTCGGAACTGGCCTCGTTCATCGGGCGGCCCAGCAGCGACATGGTGGTCGATCCCAGCAGACCGATGGTCACCCCGGCGTTGGCCATCTGGCGCACCTCCGCCCAACTCATATGGGTGGGGGCGCCGCGGTCCAGCGGGTCGGTGGCGACGAACAGGGTGACCGGCAGCCCGGCGGCGCGCAGCCGCGGCCACGCCTCGCGGTACACCTGCCGGGTGGCGTCGTCGATGGTGATGGCGACGGCCCGGTCGGGCAGGGGTTTTCCGGCGCGGATGGCGTCGAGGATCTCGGGCAGGGGCAGGACGGTGTAATCGCCGTCCTGCAGCTCCTCGATATGGGATTCGAACTGGTCCAGGCGGATGGAGCTGTTGGGCGACTGGTCTTCGCCGAAGCGGTTGTAGGCAAACACCACGGCACTGGCCGCCGGTGCCGTCCCATCGGCATGGGCGGGCGGAACCGTCGCGGCCCCGCCGGTGACGAGGGCGACACCCGCCATGAAAACGGCGGCTATGCGGGCGACGGCGCGGCGGAACAACATGGCTCGGCAGTGGGGGTCAAACGCGGAGTGTCCGCGTTTTGGTGTGTGGCACAAGCCGCGGGGAGCGGACAAGACGAACGCTTGCCGATCCGCCGGTTCCCGGAAAATGATGCAATAATATCACAGTTCCGTGTGGTGGCCGCATCACGGTCCGCTCCGCTCACGGGTCTACAAGGGTGGTGCCCGCCGCCCGGTCGGTCAGCAGCGGGTAACGCTCGGGCTTCGGCAACTGGTAATGCCACCATTCGAAGGCGTACGGCTCGAACCCCGACGCGGCCATCAGCCCGGCCAGCAGGGCGCGGTTGCGCACCACCGCCGCCGGCAGATCGGTGCGGCCATGATGGGACAGGGCGGTCATGTCGTCGAAGCCGGTGCCCATGTCCAGCGGTTGCCCGTCCGGGCCGTCGAGGGTCAGGTCCACCGCCACGCCGCGGGAATGGTTCGATCCCAGGCGTGGATCGGCGATGTAATCGGGGTCGGGGCAGGCGTGCCACAGCATCCATTGCGCTTCCACCGGGCGGAAGGCATCGTAGAGCCGCAACCCCAGCCCGGCGCTGCTGGCCAGCGCCGCGGCCCGGCCCAGTGCCGCCGCCGCATCGGCGTGCAGAAAAGCCGCCGCCCGCCGGTACACGGGCCGTCCGGTCAGATTGGCGGCGGTGGCGTACACGATGTCCAGCGTGACGTCGAAGGCGGGCGGGGCGATGGGGATCAGCATGTTTTTGTGCGGGTGCCAACAGAGGGAAAGCGTGGACATGAGCATAAACCGGGCGGCGCGTGGGGCAACCGTCTCCCCGCGGCATCAGCCCTGCGGCGTTGGGATGGGCCGGTCATGAGGGTTCTGGGTCTGGACACCTCCACGTCCGGCTGTTCGGCGGCGGTGTGGGACGACGGGCGGCTGACCGTGCGGCGGGCGCCCCCCATGACCCGCGGGCAGGCCGAAACCCTGGTGCCGCTGGTGCAGGACGCGCTGGCCGGTGCCGGCATCGGCTTTGCCGACCTGGACCGGGTGGCGGTGACGGTGGGGCCGGGGGCCTTCACCGGCCTGCGCATCGCGCTGGCGGCGGCGCGCGGCTTTGCCCTGGCCGCCGGGGTGCCGGTGATCGGGGTGACCAGCTTCGCCGCCATCGCCCACGCCCTGGACCCGCGCGAACGGGTGGGCCGCCGGCTGCTGGTGGCTGTGGAGTCCCGCCGCACCGAACCCTATCTGCAGCGATTCGATGCAGCACTGGCCCCGGTCGGCGAGCCGTTGCTGCTGGACCCGGCCGCGGTTCCCGCCTGGCTGGACGCGGCGGGGGAGACGGGGTCGCTGCTGGTGGCCGGCGACGGTGCCGCCGCCCTGCGGCCGGTGCTGGGCGGGCGGGACGGCGTGGTGTTTTCCGCCGACGCCGGCATCCCCGACGCGGCGTCGGTGGCGGCGCTGGGGGCGGCGGCGGACGAGGGGCTGGCGCCGGTGCCGCTCTATCTGCGGGCGCCGGATGTGACCCTGCCCAAGGGGGCGGCGTGAGCGCCCCGCGGCTGGTGGAGGCCGGTCCCGCCCTGGCCGGTGTGGTGGCGGCGGTGCAGCGGGCGTGTTTCCCCGATGATCCGTGGTCCGATGACTCCGTCGCCAGCCTGATGGGCTTGCCGGGTCACGCCGCCGTCCTGCTGGTGGCGGGGGCGGAGGATGCGGCGGAACCGCTGGGCTTCGTCCTGGCCCGTGCGGCGGCGGAGGATGGCGAGATCCTCAGCATCGGCGTGCATCCCCATGCCCGCGGCGCCGGTCATGGCCGGCGGCTGGTGGCGGCGGCGGAACGGGCCGCTGCCGCGCTGGGCGCCACCGTCCTGTTCCTGGAAGTGGCGGAAGACAACGCCCCGGCCCGCGCCCTGTACAAGACCTGCGGCTTTGTGGCCGTGGGGCGCCGCCCCAACTATTACCGCCGGGCCGACGGCCGTGTGGCCGCGCTGATCCTGCGGCGGGATCTCCTGCTGCATGGGTAAGTCTTAGATCTCTTATAAATTTAAGCGAGCATCATACCTTTCGCACACGAACAAGATGCACCCCGCCGGGGACGGCGGGGTCTTCCGGTTCGACGCAAAGAATGGTGTGGCCCAGTTCTGCCAGAGAACGCGGGACATTCTCCAAGGGTTCACCGGGGTTCAGGCGGATTTCAGCGGTCTGTCCGCGGCTCATCCGTTCGATCAACAACTTCGCACGCACAAAGGTCAGCGGGCATACGTGCGATGTGATGTCCAAGAAGTAATCCGGCTCGAATGTTTCCAAGGCCCTTTCCTCTTAAAGTCCAAAGATTGGATATTGCGTGTTTGCCCGAACCTCTTTATATGGAGAAGCACGGCATTCCCTGGAGCAATCTTACATGAGCAATGCGTCTCCCTCCAACGCCCTGTTGTCTCTGACCACGGAGATCGTGGCGGCCCATGTCTCCAACAATACAGTGGCGCTGGGCGAACTTCCGACGCTGATCGAGCAGGTTTACAAGTCGCTTGCCAATGTCGGCGTCGAACCCGCCCCGGTGGAAGAACGGCCGCAGCCCGCGGTGCCGATCAAGAAGTCGGTGACCCCCGAATACATCGTCTGTCTGGAAGACGGTAAGAAGCTGAAGATGCTGAAGCGGCATCTGAAGACCGCCTACAACATGACGCCGGAGGAATACCGCGACCGCTGGGGCCTGCCCGCCGATTATCCCATGGTGGCACCCAACTATGCCCGTCAGCGCAGCTCGCTGGCCAAGCAGATCGGGCTTGGCACCCGCGCCCGCCGCGGTGCCGCCTGAGGCTGGTGTGGGGGAACCGCGGCGGCGCATCCCACCGATGGGATGCGCACAAGGCGCCGGTTCTCTTCGCACCGCCGTTACACGAGGCGGTTGACCCGGAACCGGCGCTTCATGGTATCCACTGTCATGAGCGCCTTTCCGGTCACAGCCGGCACGGGCGTTCGGTTGCCGACGCTGAAACATGAGGACGCCGTTCATCGGCGCGTGCCGGACCATGGCAGAGACAACCACCGACCCGATCGGTCCCGGTGATGAGGCGAACGGCGACTTGCGCGTCGGCTCGCTGGAGGTGCGGCTTGCCGCCAATTCCGACGAGCTGGAATGGGCGCAGGCGCTGCGCTACCGCGTTTTCTACACCGAGATGTCGGCTCGCCCGACGCCGGACATGCTGGCGCGCGGCCTTGATTTCGACGATTTCGACGCGTTGTGCGACCATCTGCTGGTGATCGACCACGCCCGCGGCGGCGGCCCCGCTTCGGTGGTGGGCACCTACCGGCTGATCCGGCGGCCGGCGGCGGAACGGGCCGGGCGCTTCTATTCCTCCGACGAATATGATGTCGGTGCGCTGGCCGCCTATCCCGGTCAGGTGCTGGAACTGGGGCGGTCGTGCGTCGATGCCGGCTACCGCAACGGCGGCACCATGCAGTTGCTGTGGAAGGGCATCGCGGCCTATGTCTTCCAGCATGACATCGCCATCATGTTCGGGTGCGCCAGCCTGCCCGGCACCGATCCGCAGGCGCTGGCCCGTCCGCTCTCCTACCTCCACCATTACCATCTGGCCCCGCCGGAACTGCGGCCCACGGCGCTGCCCGACCGTTATGTGTCGATGAACCTGATGCCCAAGGACGAGGTGCCGGTGAAGCGGGCGCTGGTGGACCTGCCGCCGCTCATCAAGGGCTATCTGCGGTTGGGCGGTTTCGTCGGCGACGGGGCGGTGATCGACCACCAGTTCAACACCACCGACGTGTGCGTGGTGGTCAAGACCGACCTCATCACCGACAAATATTCCAAGCATTATGAACGGCGGCGCGTCCGCGAAACCCCGACGGCGTGACCCCGGCGGGATGATGACGGTGCGCGTCACGGGACCAACGGCCAAGGAACGGGAAAGCGTGACGATGGGATCGCCCGCCGTGGGTGCCGTCCGGGTGGCGGCCTATCTGCTGTTGACCTGCCTGCTGATCCCGCTGCAGTGGCTGGCGGTGCGCTTCCGGCTGCCGCTGCGGTCCTCGCTGCCGACATTCTATCACGGCATCTGCGCCCGGCTGATGGGGTTTCAGGTGGTGGTCCGCGGCCAGCGGGTGCCGCGGGGGCCGGTGCTGTTCGTCTCCAACCATTCCTCCTACCTCGACATCACCATCCTGGGGTCGGTGATCCCCGGCTCGTTCGTGGCCAAGACCGAGGTGGGGACCTGGCCGTTCTTCAGCGTTCTGGCCCGGCTGCAGGAAACCGTGTTCGTGGAGCGCAAGGCCCGCAGCACCGTCGGGCGCCAGCGCGACGACATGCAGGGGCGGCTGCAGGCCGGCGACAACCTGATCCTGTTCCCCGAGGGCACCTCGTCCGACGGCAACCGCACGCTGCCGTTCAAGACGGCGCTGTTCGCGGTGGCGGGCCTGCGCATCGACGGGCAGCCGCTGACGGTGCAGCCGGTCAGCGTCACCGCGACCCGGCTGGACGGCATTCCCATGGGGCTGATGTGGCGCCCGGCCTATGCCTGGTACGGCGACATGGATCTGCTGCCGCACCTGTGGACCGTCTTCACCCTGGGCCGCATGACGGTGGAGGTGGAATTCCACCCGCCGGTGACCATCGACGGCTTTTCCAGCCGCAAGGCGCTGGCCGATCATTGCTGGCGGGAAGTGGCCGGCGGCGTGTCCCGCGCCGTGTCGGGCCGCCACGCCCGCCCGGCCCCCGCCGTCCAGCCGGCGGAATAGGCCGATCCCCCGATTTTCCCTCTCCCGCCCCGGGAGAGGGTAGGGTGAGGGCCGGATTTCGCGCCGAAGGCCCGAAATCCGTTGCGAAGCAACCACGAATCTTATGTTTCGAGAGCCTGACGGCTCAATTTTCGGGCTACCGCGCGAAAATCGACCCTCACCCATCCCTCTCCCCGGGGGGGAGAGGGGAGCTGTTCCGGTTCGTTAAGCTGAGGTCGTTATCCTGGGTTTTCGGGTGGTGCCGTTGACACTGCCTTGGTCCCTTGCGATATCATATCCGACACGCGCGGCGGGGGTTCCGGCGCGCGTGTCATGTTTCTCCGAGTGCGCGAGTCAGGGTTGAGCAAAAAGCTGTTTATCAAGACCTGGGGCTGCCAGATGAACGTGTACGATTCCGCCCGCATGGCGGACGTGCTGGCCCCCCTGGGTTATCGCCCCGTCGATGACGCCGACGGCGCCGACATGGTGATCCTCAACACCTGCCATATCCGGGAAAAAGCGGCGGAAAAGGTCTTTTCCGAGCTGGGCCGGCTGCGCACCCTGAAAGACCGCAAGGCGACGGTGGAGGGCGGGCGCATGATCCTGGCCGTCGCCGGCTGCGTCGCCCAGGCCGAAGGGGAAGAAATCGTCGCCCGCGCCCCTTATGTCGATATCGTCTTCGGGCCGCAGACCTATCACACCCTGCCGGAAATGGTCGCCCGCGCTCACCGGGCGGCGGGGGCGGTGCTCAACACCGAATTCCCGGCGGAATCCAAGTTCGACCATTTGCCCGACGAGGCGGGGGTGGAGGGCGCCACCGCCTTCCTGGCGGTGCAGGAGGGGTGTGACAAGTTTTGCACCTTCTGCGTCGTGCCCTACACCCGCGGCGCCGAATATTCCCGCCCCGCCGTCCAGGTGCTGGCGGAGGCGCGGCGGCTGGTGGCCGCCGGCGTGCGCGAAATCAACCTGCTGGGCCAGAACGTCAACGGCTATCACGGGGCTGCGGCCGACGGCGGCACCTGGGGCCTCGCCCGCCTGATTTACGCCCTGGCCGAGATCGACGGGCTGGAGCGGATCCGCTACACCACCTCGCACCCGCGGGACATGGACGACGCGCTGATCGCCGCCCACGCGGCGGTGCCGCAGCTGATGCCGTACCTGCATTTGCCGATCCAGGCCGGGTCCGACCGCATCCTGGCAGCGATGAACCGCCGCCACACCGCCGACGATTACCGCCGGCTGGTGGACAGGCTGCGCACGGCCAAGCCCGATCTGGCGCTGTCCGGCGACTTCATCGTCGGGTATCCGGGGGAAAGCGACGCCGACTTCGCCGCCACCTTGCGGCTGGTGCAGGATGTGGGGTACGCCCAGGCGTACTCCTTCAAATACAGCCCGCGCCCCGGCACCCCGGCGGCGGTGGAAACCGTGCAGGTGCCCGAAGAGGTCAAATCGGACCGGCTGACCGCCCTGCAGCAGCTTCTCGACGCCCAGCAGGCGGCTTTCAACCAGGGTTTCGTCGGGCGTACGGTGCCGGTGCTGTTCGACCGCGCCGGCAAGCGCCCCGGCCAGATCCAGGGCCGCAGCCCGTGGATGCAGTCGGTGTACGTGCAGGCCCCCGAACGGCTGCTGGGGACCATCGTGCCCGTACGCATCGACGCCGCCCACACCAACAGTCTGGCGGGAACCGTGGAAACCGGCACGTACACCACCACGGCGGCAGACGTACACCCCATTCCTTCAGCGGTAACGGAGATTCGCGCGTGACAGCAACGGCGGAGCAGAGGTTGGACCTGCGTTTTGACGACAACCGGCTGCTGCCCATGCTCTACGGCGCCCACGACCAGCATCTGGCGCGGCTGGAAACCCAGCTTGCGGTGTCGATCATCCATCGTGGCAACATCCTGACCATCACCGGCTCGGCCGACGGCATGGACGCCGCCCGTGCCGCCCTGGAAGCGTTGTACGAGCGTCTCAAGCTCGGCCTCAGCGTCGGGGCGGGGGAGGTGGACGCCGCCATCCGCATGGTGCAGGCGGCGGGCGGGGCCGCGGGCCGGGGTGCTGCCCTGGCCGCCCTGATCCGCCCCGATTTCCAGGTCCGCACCCGGCGCAAGGGCGCCATCAGCCCCCGCACCCCGGTGCAGGCGGAATACCTCCAGGCCCTGACCGACAGCGAGATGGTGTTCGGCCTCGGCCCCGCCGGTACCGGCAAGACCTATCTGGCGGTGGCGCAGGCGGTGTCCATGCTCACCTCGGGGCAGGTCAGCCGCATCGTGCTGTCCCGCCCGGCGGTGGAGGCGGGGGAGCGGCTGGGCTTCCTGCCCGGCGACATGCGGGACAAGGTGGATCCCTACCTGCGTCCGCTCTATGACGCGCTCAACGACATGATGCCGGCGGAACAGGTGCAAAAGCGCATCGCGTCGGGCGAGATCGAAATCGCGCCCTTGGCCTTCATGCGCGGGCGCACGCTGGCCGATGCCTTCGTCATCCTGGACGAGGCGCAGAACACCACGCCCATGCAGATGAAGATGTTCCTGACCCGCCTGGGGGAGGGCGGGCGCATGGCGGTGACCGGCGACATCACCCAGATCGACCTGCCCGCCGGCACCCGGTCGGGCCTGCGCGACGCCATCGACATCCTGGATGGGGTGGAAGGGGTGCGCTTCGTGCGCTTTTCCGATGCCGACGTCGTGCGTCACCCTCTGGTCAGCCGGATCATTCGCGCTTATGATCGGTTTGAAGCGGCGGCCCGCAACCCCAGGGGTGGCAGTCCCGAGGGCCGCGCAACGGAGGATAAACCCGGTGTCTCCTGACGCCCCGGCCGGAAACGCTCCGGCCGTTGCCGAGTTTGTCGAGGTCACGGTCAGCCGCGAGGCCGGCGCGTGGCCCGACGGCGCCGACGCTTTGGCCGCCCGCGCCGCCTATGCCGCCCTGACGCCTTTCTGGGGACCGGACGACGGGCCGGCGGAACTGTCGGTCGTGCTGGCCGACGACGCCCTGGTGCAGCGCCTCAACCGCGAGTACCGCGGCAAGGACAAGCCGACCAATGTTCTCTCCTTTGCTCTCACCGAATCCGAAGATCCGGATCAGGACGGCGCGCCCACCATTCTGGGCGACGTGATCCTGGCCCATGAAACCCTGGTCCGCGAGGCGGCGGAACAGAACAAGCCCCTGGAGTCCCATTTCGCCCATCTCGTGGTCCACGGTGTCCTGCACCTGCTGGGCTATGACCACGAGGAGGACGCCGACGCCGAGGAAATGGAAGCTCTGGAGGTGGAGGTGCTGGCGGGTCTGGACATCGCCAACCCCTACACCACCCCGCCGCCGGCCGGCGGCCTTCCCGTGCAAACCCGAACTGCAGGACCATGACCGAAACATCCGACAGTCGATCGCCCCGTTCGGACGGGGCCGATGACACCAACTCCCTGGGGCACATCTTTCGTGGATGGCTCCGTTCCGTCCTTGGCGGCCGCGGCGACGAAACGCTGCGCGACACCATCGGCGGGCTGATCGAGGCGAAGGACGGCGACACCGAACCGTCCCTGGGCGACAGCGAGCGCGCCCTCCTCACCAACATCCTGCAATTGCACGACCGCACCGTCGGCGATGTGATGGTGCCGCGGGCCGACATCGTGGCGGTGGAGGTGGATACCCCCCTGCCGGCCCTGATCCGCCGCATGGCCGACGAGGCCCATTCCCGCCTGCCCGTTTACCGTGAAACCCTGGACGACGTGGTTGGCATGGTCCACATCAAGGATGTGCTGACCTGCCTGGCCAACAACCGCGTCTGCACCCTGGCCGACATCGTGCGCGATGTCAGCATCGTCGCCCCATCCATGCGGGTTCTGGACCTGCTGCGCCAGATGCGCCAGACCCACCAGCATCTGGCCCTGGTGGTGGATGAATTCGGCGGCATCGACGGCCTCGTCACCATCGAGGATCTGGTGGAAGAGATCGTCGGCGAGATCGAGGACGAACACGACGAGGCTCACGTCCCCCACCTGACCGAACGCCCCGATGGCAGCCTGATCGCCGACGCCCGCCTGTCGGTGGAGGATTTCGAGGAAAAGGTCGGCACCGTCCTGACCGAAGAGGAACGGGAAGAGGTGGACACGCTGGGCGGTCTGGTGGTGTCGCTGGCGGGCCGGGTTCCCGGCCGCGGCGAGACGCTGCGCCATTCCTCGGGCCTGGAGTTCGAGATCATCGACGCCGACCCGCGCCGGATCAAACGCCTGCGCATCCGCAACGCCCCGGCCAACACCGACACCCTGGCGGCAACGGGGTGATCGGGGCTGCCGCCCCGGCCCCGCTTGGAGGTTGCACCTCCAAACCCCCACTGTTTTATCGATAAAAACAAAGGGGGTTTGGGGGTCACCCCAAACGGGTTTGGGCGGTAGCCCAAGCGATCCGGGGCCGCGGCGCAGCCGTTTAAACGCGTTTAAACACTTACCCTTCAAACTCCGCCGGATCGAGCACCAACACCCCATCCTCATCGGCAAACACCAGATCCCCCGGCGCCACGCGCAGCCCGGCAAAGCTGATGGTTAGCCCGGTCTGCCCCTCGCCGTTGCGCACGGTCTTGCGCGGGATGGTGCCCAACGCCTTGATGCCCAGATCGAGCGTGGCCAGCACCGCGGTGTCGCGCACGCAACCGTGGATCACCACACCTTCCCAGCCGTTCTTCACGCCACTCTGGGCGATCATGTCGCCCATCAGGGCGGCGCGCAGGCTGCCGCCGCCATCCACCACCAGCACCTTGCCCTGACCGGGGGTGGCCAGCAGTTCCTTGACGCGGGAATTATCCTCGAAACACTTCACCGTCACCGCGGCGCCGTGGAAGCGGCGGCGGGCGCCGAAATCGCGGAACACCGCATCGGCCACGCGGGCCGTGCCCTCGAAACGGTCGTAAAGATCGCAGGTGCTCTCAGCCATGGTTCTCCCTCCCTGATCGTCTGATGGGGGTTGTGGCGGTGGAGTGTGGCCCCGCGCACGGCCCGGCTCAAGCCGTGAATTGGTATGACCAAATCCCCGCACCCGCCTGCACTGTCCCATCCCCCCGTCACGGCCAAATCAAGGCCGGGCTTTGCCGATAAAAGGTAACACCACTTCAAATCGCCACAGAGTTTTTGTGCCGTTTCGATTTTTGGAATCCTCGTGCGTTCGCTTGCCGACGGAGCAAAGGAGGGCTATAACACCCCCCAATTTACGGGGAGGCTCATGGCCGCACGGCTCCGGTCGTCATCACCACACCTTCCGGCCCCCGCGGCCGCGGTGCTACGGTGGTTTTCCACCCGCCCAGGACGCGCCCGGCGGGTGACGGAGACTTTGCCCCTTGCGCCCGATACCCCGCACCACCCGGCGTCCTCACCCCGCCGGACCCAGACCCTGATGGGCAGCGGCAGCGCCTCTGGCCGCTCGATCCAAAGAAATCCCGGCCAACGGGATGGAGCCATCGGTCGAAACGAACCTTTGTTGTCCAGCAACCATCAGACGAGAGGATCTTCCAGTGCTTGAAGCTTACCGCCAGCATGTCGCTGAGCGTGCCGCGCTCGGAATTCCGCCCCTGCCGCTGTCCGCCCAGCAGACCGAGGAGCTGATCGGCCTTCTGCTCGCTCCCCCCGCGGGCGAAGAGGCCTTCCTGGTTGACCTGATCACCCACCGCGTCCCCGCCGGTGTGGACGATGCCGCCCGCGTCAAGGCCGGCTTCCTGGCCAAGGTCGCCAAGGGCGAACAGGCCTGTGCGCTGATCTCCAAGGTCAAGGCCACCGAACTGCTGGGCACCATGCTCGGCGGCTTCAACATCAAGCCGCTGATCGACCTGCTGGGCGATGCCGAGTGTGGGGAGGCCGCCGCCGCCGGCCTGAAGACCACGCTGCTGATGTTCGACTATTTCCACGACGTCAAGGAACTGGCCGACAAGGGCAACGCCAACGCCAAGGGCGTGCTGCAGTCCTGGGCCGATGCCGAGTGGTTCACCTCGCGTCCGGAAGTGCCGGCCAGCCTGACCCTGACCATCTTCAAGGTCACGGGCGAAACCAACACCGACGACCTGTCGCCGGCCCCCGATGCGTGGTCGCGCCCCGACATCCCCCTGCACGCGCTGGCGATGCTGAAGAACGCCCGCCCCGGCATCGAGCCGGAAGAAGCGGGCGTGCGCGGCCCGGTCAAGCAGATCGAAGGGCTGAAGGCCAAGGGCAACCTCGTCGCCTATGTCGGCGACGTGGTGGGCACCGGCTCGTCGCGCAAGTCGGCCACCAACTCCGTGCTGTGGTGGACGGGTGAGGATATCCCCTACGTCCCGAACAAGCGGTTCGGCGGCGTGTGCCTGGGCACCAAGATCGCCCCCATCTTCTACAACACCATGGAAGATGCCGGCGCCCTGCCGATCGAACTCGACGTGTCCAAGATGGACATGGGCGACGTGATCGAACTGCGCCCGTACGAGGGCAAGGCCCTGAAGAACGGCGAAGTCATCGCCGACTTCAAGGTCAAGTCCGACGTGATCTTCGACGAAGTGCGCGCCGGCGGCCGTATCCCGCTCATCATCGGCCGCGGCCTGACCGCGCGTGCCCGTGAGGCGCTGGGCCTGGCCCCGTCCACCCTGTTCCGTCTGCCGTCCTCGCCCGCCGACAGCGGCAAGGGCTTCAGCCTGGCGCAGAAGATGGTCGGCCGCGCCTGCGGTCTGCCGGAAGGCCAGGGCGTGCGCCCCGGCACCTATTGCGAACCGAAGATGACCACCGTCGGCTCGCAGGACACCACGGGTCCGATGACCCGCGACGAGCTGAAGGATCTGGCCTGCCTGGGCTTCTCGGCCGACCTCGTGATGCAGTCCTTCTGCCACACCGCCGCTTATCCCAAGCTGGTGGACGTGAAGATGCACCACGAGCTGCCCACCTTCATCTCCACCCGCGGCGGTGTCGCTCTGCGCCCGGGTGACGGCGTGATCCACTCGTGGCTGAACCGTCTGCTGATGCCCGACACCGTGGGCACCGGCGGCGACAGCCACACCCGCTTCCCCATCGGCATTTCCTTCCCCGCCGGCTCGGGCCTCGTGGCCTTTGCCGCCGCCACCGGCGTCATGCCGCTGGACATGCCGGAAAGCGTGCTGGTCCGCTTCAAGGGTGAGATGCAGCCGGGCATCACGCTCCGCGATCTGGTCAACGCCATCCCGCTCTACGCCATCCGCCAGGGCCTGCTGACGGTGGAGAAGAAGGGCAAGAAGAACGTCTTCTCCGGCCGCATCCTGGAAATCGAAGGGCTGCCCGACCTGAAGGTCGAACAGGCGTTCGAACTGTCGGATGCCTCGGCCGAACGTTCGGCGGCGGCCTGCACCGTGCGGCTCAACAAGGAGCCGATCATCGAATACATGCGGTCGAACATCACGCTGATGAAGTGGATGATCGCCAACGGCTACCAGGATCGCCGGACCCTGGAGCGCCGCATCAAGTCGATGGAAGGCTGGATTGCCAACCCGTCCCTGCTGGAGCCGGATGCGGATGCGGATTACGCCGCCGTGATCGACATCGATCTGGCCGACATCAAGGAACCGATCGTTGCCTGCCCCAACGACCCGGACGACGTGAAGGTCCTGTCCGAGGTTGCCGGCGACAAGATCGACGAGGTGTTCATCGGCTCGTGCATGACCAACATCGGTCACTTCCGCGCCGCCGGTAAGGTGCTGGAAGGCAAGAGCGACATCCCGACCCGCCTGTGGATCGCCCCGCCCACCAAGATGGACGCCCAGATCCTGACCGAGGAAGGCTATTACAGCGTTCTCGGCAAGTCGGGGGCGCGCATGGAAATGCCCGGCTGTTCGCTGTGCATGGGCAACCAGGCCCAGGTCCGCAAGGGATCGACGGCCATGTCCACCTCCACCCGCAACTTCCCCAACCGTCTGGGCCTGGACACCCGCGTGTACCTGGGTTCGGCGGAACTGGCGGCGGTCTGCGCGCTCTTGGGCAAGATCCCCACCGTGGGCGAGTACATGGAGCAGGTGAACGTGGTCAACAAGAAGGCCGGCGACATCTACCGCTACATGAACTTCGACCAGATCCCCTCGTTCGTCGAGGTGGCGAAGGCGGTCGGGTGATAGCGGCTGTCATCTGAGATGAAAGACCCCCGCCGGGCGACCGGCGGGGGTCTTTTGTTGGGGGATCACAAGGGGATCAGTTCCTTCAACAGCTCCGGGTGCTTGTCCAGAAGCTTGAAGAGATTGACCACCGCCGGCATCGGAACCGCATCCCCCCGCTCATAGCGGGAAAAGGCATTGTGCCCACCGCCGGTCAAGGTGGCTGCCATCCGCTGGCTCAGCCCCAGCTTCCGGCGAATCCGGCGTATTTCATTCCGTTCGAATTCCCGCGCCTTCAACACCAGCTCATCGCTGGCGTCTGCGTAGCGATGGGCGCTGTCGGGATCGAATTCTACTTCCCCACAGGCTTGGCAACGCCACCCGGACAACCCGGTGACGGTGACCGTCCGGCCGGCGTGTTCGATAGAGAAGCTTTCATCGGTGAAACGGACAAAATCAGCCCCGCCACAGCTTGAGCAAAAGGTTTCATCCATCCTCACTTCTCCTTGAACTGGATCACCGGCCTGTTTCCGTGCAGGGTGATCTTGATGTAGGCGTCTTTTTTGACCGGGGTCTTGGCGTGATACACATCCTGCCAAGCCTGATGATTGGCGTATGTGGTCATGGATTTGTAAAACTCCCGTCGCGTCAGCGAGGCTACCACCGCCAGCATGTCAGCTGTGGTCAGCCCCATGCCTCGTCCCCCGTCCATGGCCGTCTTGGTGAAGGACGCAACCCCAAGGCGTTCGACCGCAGCCTTGATGAGAGCCAGATCGTAATGTGGAGTTCTCTTTTCCATGAAGTAAATTACCCTTTAAGGGTATCTTGTCAACGGTCATGGGCGGAGCGGGAGTATGAAGGGGCGCTGCCCCTTCGACCCCGCCAAAGGCCGGGGGCCTTTGGGAACCATCAGATTGGCGTTTGACGGGGGTGGGGTGCGGAACTATGATTCTTTCCCGTGAAAGAACCAAGAACGGTTGTGGCGACAATGCCCCGCCCTGACACCTTGACCGTGGAAACCATCGAGGCTTACGCCGAAGAGGTTGCGGCCCGGTACGAATTCAATCCCGAATGGGATGATATCCGTACCTTTACCCAAAGGCTTGGCGGCTCCATCACCATTCAGCCCGTGATCGACATCCGTCACGCCGAAAGCGGTTCCCTGATCGTGGAAGGCAATGGGCGTTTCCATATCTCCCTGTCGCCCAACACCGGGCGTTTGCGGGATAATTTCACCATCGCCCACGAACTGGGCCATTACTTCCTGCACACCGGAACCCCCGAAGGCACGGATCCGGGATCGTTCGGGCGCTATGGCGACACACCACAGGAACGGCAGGCCAACCGTTTCGCCGCCGCCCTGCTGATGCCTCAAGCCCGTTTCCGCGAACTGGCCCGCCAGTTCGGCCGCAATATTCCGGTGCTGGCCGGCTGCTTCAACGTTTCCCCGCGCGCGGCGGAGGTTCGTCTGGAATCCCTGGGCCTCTGATGCTGCGCCCGGACGGATCGTGGGATTGCCAGCTTCGCCTGTTCCTGTCGGTGGATATCGCCGGCTCCACGAAATACAAGAACAGCCGGCTGGACAGCGACGATTACCCGCCGTTCTGGAAGGATTTGTTTTTCAAGCTTTATCAGGAATTCCATTCTCTCCTGATCAGCTACATCAGTCAGGCACGCCGAGACCATACCCTGGCCCGTAAAATCGAATCGTGGAAGACGATCGGTGATGAAATCGTTTTCTCGGCCCGCGTCGCCGATGAGACGGAAGTTTACGATATTATTTCCGGATTCTTGAAGGCGCTGCGGGATTACGATACCGAGGTCATGGGATATTATCCCGTTCGCATCAAGGGATCGGCTTGGACCGCGGGCTTTCCGATCCGCAACTGCATTGTCGTTCCCTTCGGCAACGGCATCAATGATTACCTCGGCCCCGACATCGACATCGGGTTTCGTCTGGGCAAGCATTCCATGCCCAGCCGGACGGTGGTTTCTCTGGATCTGGCCGATATCCTGTCGCGGGAACGGACGCCGGGCAGCCTGAATTTCCACCATGTGGGATGGAGCGTCCTGAAAGGCGTCTTCGATGACCAGCCTTATCCGGTCATCTGGATCAATGACGGCAACGAAGGGATCATCCCGCCGTGGGACCGTGACGAAGATCCCTTTACCAAAAAGATGTCCGAGAAGGGTTCAGCCAAGACAAAGCAGGGCATGCAGGAGCTTATCGCCGACATCAGGCGGTCGCTGCGCCATCTGCGCCTGTTTCCGCCCTATTTCAGCGCCGACGACATGCCCTGCCACCACAAAAGCATCGTCGAGAACGAGATGAAAAAATCGAAATGCCCGGACGAGCCGATCGACATCGACCGTCCGCTGGATCTCGATTAACCCCGTCCCATCCCACACACCTCCCGCACGCAGTCCCGCAGCCAGCGGTGGGCGGGGTCGGCGTCCAGGCGGGGGTGCCACATCAATGAGATGGTCACCTCGGGCAGGGCGAAGGGCAGGGGGAAACACACCAGGCCATCGCTCAAGGGTCCGGTGTAACGCTCCGGCACCGTGGCGATCAGGTCCGATGACCGCGCCAGCGCCAGGGCGGCGGAAAAGCTGTCCACCACCACAGCGCAGTCGAGCGTCAGCCCCATCGCCTCGGCCGCTCCATCCGCCGGGCCGCGGTCCTGGCCCTGGCGCGATACCGTGACGTGACGCCCGGCGGCGAAACGCTCGGGCGTGACCGGGCCGGCGGTCAAGGGATGGCCGGGGCGCACGGCGCCGATCATGCGGTCGCGGAACAGCACCGTCGCCCGCACCTCCGGCCCGGTGACCGCCCCGATCACCCCGGTGTCGAGATCGATGCCGCCGGTACGAAGGGGCGTGCTGTCCTTGTCGGGTTTCGCCACGAACCGCAGCCGCACCCCCGGCGCCTCCGCCGCCACCCGCGCCAGCAGGGCGGGGCCGAAGCTTTCCACGAACCCTTCCCGCACCCGAATGGTGAAGCTGCGCGCCAGCCGGCTCAGGTCCAGCCGCTCCGCCGGGCGCAGGACCGCATCCACCGCCTGAACCAGTGGACCCACCTGTTCGCGCAGTTCCAGCGCGCGGGGGGTGGGCACCAGACCGCGGCCCGCCCGCACCAGCAGCGGGTCGCCCGTCACCGCCCGCAGCCGGGCCAAAGCACGGCTCATGGCCGAGGGGCTGAGACGCAGGCGCTGGGCCGCGCGGGCCACGTTGCCCTCGTCCAACAGCACGTTCAGGGTGATGAGCAGGTTGAAATCCGGGTGCGCCATGGCGCGATCATAGCAGAACCGCCCCACCCACACATGGCGTCAAACGCACGAATAACCTGCAAAGGCTGCGCGTTCCGCCATACTGCCAGCCCCCGTTACCGTTCCCCCCGGTCATGAACCTGAACAAAGGGGGATGTACGATGACGCACACCATGTCCGTACCCGCACGCTGGGCGCTGGGCGGGCTGTCGCTCGCCATGTTGATGCCGTCGCTGGACACCAGCATCGCCAACACCGCATTGCCCGTCCTGGCCGATGCCTTCGCCGCACCGTTTCAACAGGTGCAGTGGGTGGTGCTGTCCTATCTGCTGGCCGTTACAACCCTGATCGTCGGGGCTGGGCGGCTGGGGGACATCGTTGGCCGACGGCGGGTGCTGCTGGCCGGCATCGCGCTGTTCACCATCGCCTCGCTTCTGTGCAGCCTTGCCCCCACCCTGTGGTTCCTGATCGCGGCGCGGGCGGCGCAAGGGGTGGGGGCTGCGGCCATGATGGCGCTTACCACCGCTCTGGTGGGATCGGCGGTACCGGCGGACCGGGCCGGGCGGGCCATCGGCCTGCTGGGCACCCTGTCGGCGGTGGGCACCGCGCTGGGGCCGTCGCTGGGCGGGCTGCTGATCGCCGGTTTCGGCTGGCGGGCCATCTTCCTTGTGACCGTGCCGTTGGGGCTGGTGGTGCTGGGGGTGGTGTGGCGCACCCTGCCCGCCGATCCGCCGCGGGACAGGAATGGGCAGGCGGCCCTTGATCCGGCCGGAATGGACCCGGTGGGTATTCTGCTTCTTGCCCTGTCGGTGGGGGCCTACGCCCTGGCGATGACCGGCGGAGCCGGGGCCGCTCCGGTGCTGCTGGCCGTGGCGGCGGTGGGAGGCGTGCTGTTCGTCCGGGTGCAGGCGCGCAGCCCGTCGCCGCTGCTGCATCTGGATCTGCTGCGGGGCCGGGCGCTGGGCGCCGGGTTGGCCGCCACGCTGCTGGTGTCGGCGGTGGTGATGGCGACGCTGGTGGTCGGGCCGTTCTACCTGTCCCACGGGCTGGGGCTGGACGCCGCCCGTGTCGGGCTGGTGTTGTCGGTGGGGCCGCTGGCGGCGGCGGTGGCCTCAGCACCGGCGGGACGGGTGGTGGACCGCTGGGGAACGGGGCGGGTGACCGTGGCCGGGCTGGGCGGCATGGTGGTTGGGCTGGCGGCGCTGTGCACCGTGGCGGTCCGGTTCGGGGTGACCGGGTATGTTGCCGCCATTGTCACCGTCACCGTCGGTTATGCCTTTTTTCAGGTCGCCAACAACACCGCCATCGTGACCGGCGCGCATGAGGGACGGCGGGGAGCGGTGTCGGGTGTGCTCAGCCTGTCGCGCAATCTGGGCCTCGTCACCGGGGCGGCGATGATGGGAAGCCTTTTTGCTGCCGCTTCGGCCATGCTGGGGGATGTGGGCGGGGGGATGCGGGTGACCTTTGCCGTGGCGGCGGGGCTGATGCTGGTGGCTCTGGGGATGGTCCGGTGGGCGCGGGCATGAAGGGGCGCTGCCCCTTCGACCCCGCCAAAGGCCGGGGGGCCTTTGGGAACCAATGAGTTTTTAGCGCAGGCGGTGGGAGGTCACGGGGCCGAGGTCGCCGCGCCATTGGCGCATCTCCTCTTCCACCCGTTCGATGGCGCGCTGGTCGCGGAAACGTTTGACGGCGCGGTTGGTGTCGCCGCGCACTTGGCGGGCCTGGAGCTTTTCGGCCACGTCGCGGTCGCTGGTCACCGCCTGGCGCCAGCGTTCCAGGCGGATGGCCGCCACCGCATCCACCATCGCCTGCTGGCTGGGCAGGCGGTTCAGCTTCGCCATCGCCGGGGCAAGGCGCGTGGCGGCACCCGTCGCCACCTCGGTCGGGATGCCGGGGAAGGTGGTCCGCACCGCCCGCACGATGGCCGATTTCAGATCCTCGCCCTTTTGCTGGCGGTTGGCCGCGGTCTGCTGCTTCTTGGCGTTCCACGCCAGCAGGTCCGCCGCCACCGCGCGGGCGTCGGCGTCCATGCCGATGCCGCCGTCGTCCACGAACGCCAGATCCAGGACCATCAGGGACTGGAGCGAGCGCGCCCGGCCCTCGCTGTCGCCGGTGAAGCTGGCCTGATCCACACGCTCCGCCGTCGCCAGAGCCTCCGACAGGGCTTGCAGCGTGTCCAGGTCGTTGCGCGTCCAGCGGCGGCTGCGGGCCAGACGGTTCGCCCGTTCGCGCCGTTCGGCGGCCTGTTCGGGAGTGGGGGAAGGGGTGGAGGTGTCGGACATGGAAAAACCGGGGAGAAGAGAGGAAGAAAGACGGACCATAACCGCTGCTGGACTGCAGGAAAAGGGTGGGGCATGGTGCGCGCCATGCGTGGATATTTTGCCATCGGCGTCGAACGGATCAGCAAACCGGGGAACATCGGTACGCTTGTCCGGACCACCCATGCCTTCGGCGGGTCGTTTTTCTTCGCCATCGATCCCCAGCCCGACATGCGGGAAATGCGCTTCGTGGACACCTCCGACGCGGCGATCCACATGCCGGTCTATGTGTATGACTCGGTCCAGACCATGGCCCTGCCCAAGGGCTGCACCCTGGTCGGGGTGGAGTTGACCGACGAGGCGGTCGAACTGCCCAGCTTCCGCCACCCGTTGCGCGCCGCCTATATCCTGGGGCCGGAGCGCGGCAGCCTGTCGCCCGAGGTGCTGGAGCACTGCGCCTTCACGGTCAAGATCCCCATGAAGTTTTGCGTCAACGTCGGCGTGGCCGGGGGCATCCTGATGTACGACCGGATGATCAGCCTGGGCCGTTTCGCCGAGCGCCCCGTACGCCCCGGCGCCCCCATCGACGACATCCCCGCCCACACCCATGGCCGCCCCGTCCTGCGCAGCGAGCGCAAGGCCCATCACCGCCAGCGCGTCCGCGGCACCAAGGGCAAGGCGGTCTATGAAAGCGGTGCCATCCTGCCCGACGAGGATGATTGATAAAATGGGTGGAGGTTTGGAGGTGCCAACCTCCAAGCGGGGCCGGGGCGGCAGCCCCATAGGCG
>CALBDS010000061.1 GCA_937927415.1 uncultured Rhodospirillaceae bacterium | reverse complement strand
CGCCGGTCTCGCCTCCGGTCTCGCCGCCTGTGTCTCCGCCGGTTTCGCCTCCGGTGTCGCCGCCTGTGTCTCCGCCGGTTTCGCCCCCCGTGCCTCCGCCGGTCTCGCCCCCGGTGTCGCCCCCCGTAACTCCTCCGCCTCCGCCACCCCCGCCGGCGCCGACGGTGGTGGTCGTGCAGTCGCCTCCGGTCATCGGCGGTACGGTTTCGGTGGTGTCCAGCACCAGTGCCGTCACCAGCGCCACCGCTTTGCCGATCGCGTCGGTTCCCCAGACAGGAGGGGGCACGCCCGCATCGGCTGGCACCGTGGCGCCCGCCAACACGCCGGCGAACCTGGGCGGGGGGGCGGTTTCCGCCACGCCGTCGGTGCTGGTGACACCCACCGTTTCGGGAGCCGGTGCCGCGAGCAGCGTCGTTACCGTGCAGGTTTCCGCGCCGACGGTATCGGGACAGGCAGTCGCCTCTCTTCCCGCGGGCACGCGGGTCGAGGCGTCGGTCAGTGCCGGGGGATTCAACGTGGTCTACAGCCAATCGGCCAGCCAGGCCGTGGCACCGGCCGGCTCATCGTCCTCCGGCAGCGGGAGCGGGGGGGCACCGCCCGGCGCAGCACCGGCCGGTGGGACAGTCTCGGCACCGGCGGTCACGGGGCCGGGCGGTCCGGTACCGTCCGGGTCGTCCGCCGGCGGCGGTTCGGCCTCCGCACAGGAGGGTGGGACCGGCGGCGGAGCCTTGGCTTCCGCGTCCAGCTTCAACACCTTCAAGGCGGAGGAAACGCCGAACGTGTCTCTTGTGGAGGATAAACAGTCCGGCACCGACAGCACCGGCCGGCGGGCGCAGCAGGAGGGCGGTTCGTGACCGTGACCCCGTGCCGTCCGACGGATTCCCGTTCCGTCAAGGTCCTGTGCGGTTCCGCCCTGTTCGGGGCCGCCCTGGCCTGTGCCGTGCCTGCCGCCGCTCAGGATTTCGAGCGGATCGCGCCCAAGACACCGCCGGCCAACCCGCCGGTGCAAAGCCTGCCGGCCCCCGCGGTCGCAGCCCCCACGCCGGGGGGCGGGCAGGTGGTGCTGCCATCCCTCAAAGGGATGGTGTTCCTGTCGTCGGCCGCGCAGCTCCGCCCCAACGGTGTGGCGGACCGGGGCATCGACAGCAGCCGCGTGGATGTGCTGGACAGCCCCGCGTTCCATAACCTGATGGCCGGTTTTCTCGGCCGTCCGGTGACGTTGGACATGCTGAACGAGATCAGCCGGCTGACGGTGATCCAGTTCCGCGACAGCGACCATCCGCTGGTTGACGTGGTGATTCCCGAACAGGACATCTCCACCGGGGCGGTCCAGATTCTGGCGTTGGAATTCCGCGCCGGCACCGTCCGGACCGAGGGGGCGGAGTGGTTCTCCGACAGTCTGCTGCTGCCGCAGGTGCGCACCCGCCCCGGCGACCGCATCATCGGCAGCCGTCTGTTGGATGATGTGAACTGGCTGAACCAGAACCCGTTCCGCCGGGTCGATCTGGTCTATGAGCGTTCGCGGGAACCGGGGCGCAGCGACATTGCGCTGCGGGTGACGGACCGGCTGCCGTTCCGCGCCTTTGCCGGCTATGAGAACACCGGGACCGAAACCACCGAGCGGGGGCGCAGCTTCCTGGGCTTCAACTGGGGCAACGCCCTGTGGCTGGACCACCAGCTGTCCTATCAGTTCACCGCCAGTCCGGGATTTTGGAACAACCCGACGGAAAAGCCGCGCTCGGCCAGTCATTCCGGCAGCTACATCATTCCGCTGCCCTGGCGGCACACGCTGACGCTGTTCGGCAGCTATTCGGAATCGGTGCCGGAAATCGACAGCAGTTTCCACCAGATCGGACGGTCGGCGCAGGCATCCGCCCGTTACGGCGTGCCGCTGCCGATGGTGGAAAAGGTCACCCACGAGCTTCAGGCCGGGTTCGACTGGAAACGCTCGAACAACGACCTGGAATTCGGCGGGGCGTCGGTGTCGTCATCGTCGGCGGACGTGGCGCAGTGGATGCTGGGTTACAGCGCCTCGCGGCCCGACGGTTGGGGGGCGTTTTCGCTCAGCGCCAACCTGTTCGTCAGCCCCGGCGGCTTCAACAGCCACAACACCAGTACCGCGTTCCAGGACCAGCGGGTCAACACCGATTCCCGCTATGTCTATGGCCGCCTGAACATTGACCGGGTGACGCAGTTGCCGGGCAACACCGCATGGGTGCTGCGGCTTCAGGGGCAGATGTCCAACGGCGCGCTTCTGTCGTCGGAACAGTTGGGCTTCGGCGGTGGTACCAGCGTGCGCGGGTACGAGGAGCGGGCCGCCAACGGGGACCAGGGCTTCATCATGGTCAACGAAGTGCGCTCCCCGGAATACAGCCTCGTGCGGGAACTGACCGGGCGGGAAGGGGATGACCGGCTGCAGTTCCTGGCCTTTTGGGATTATGGCATCGCCAACAACCGCAACCCCGGCTTTGGCGAGGCCAAGACCGCGCACCTGTCCGGCGTGGGGGTGGGGGTGCGTTATTCCGTGGCGCCCGCCGTGTCGCTGCGCTTCGATTACGGTTGGGGCCTGATTACCGCACCGGGCAAGGGCGACCGCAGCCAGCGCCCGCACCTGGGCCTGACCGTTTCCTATTGATGGCGGGGGAAGGACCGCGCGCCCCTCATGACGTCTTCCGAGATTTCCCAGAATTCCCTGCGCGGCCTGTTCCAGGCGGCGGAGGTGCAGCACCGGGCCGGGAATCTGGCCGCCGCGGCCGTCTTGTACGATGCGCTGCTGACCAGCGATCCCGGCCATCCGGAGTTTCTCCACCGCCGGGGAATCGTGGCCGGGCAGCAGGGGGACCTTGACCGGGCGGAAGCGTTGATCGGGCAGGCGTTGGCCCGGCGGCCCGACGCCTGGGATATCCGCCAGAATTTGGCCCTGACCCTGGAACGCAAGGGCGACCGGGCCGGTGCCGCGGCGCAGTACGGGCTGGTGGCGGAGCAATGGGCGGCGGCGGGCCGGTTGGATGAGGCGCTGGCCGTCTATCAGAAGGCGCTGGCCCTGGACGACGGCAACGCTGCGTGGCATGCCGGTGCCGGCCAGACGCTGGGGCGGCTCGACCGGGTGGAGGAGGCGTTGGACTGCCTGTGCCGGGCGGTGGCGCTGGACCCGTTCAATGGGGAGATCGCCGCCACTCACGGGGCGGCACTGCTGACAAACCGCCGCCCCGCCGACGCATGGGCCGTCCTGCGCCGCGCTGTGGTTTTGAACCCGGCCGGCGCCGGGGCGTGGAGCAATCTGGGCATCGCCATGGAGCGGGCGGGGCAGGCCGAAACCGATCAGGCCCGTTATGATGCGGTGCTGGCGGTTTTCGAGCGGGCGCTTGCCATCGCCCCGGATCTGCGCACCGCCCGCACCAACCGCGGCTTGGCCCTGCTGCGGGCCGGACGGTTCGAGGAGGGATGGGCCGAGCATGAGGCCGGCTCCGACCCGCTGCCGTCGCCGCCCCTTCCCCCCTGGTGGGGCGAACCGCCGGGGGCGCGGGCGGGGCGTGTGCTGCTGCTGGCCGAACAGGGGTTGGGCGACACGGTGCAGTTTTGCCGCTACGCCCTGGTGATGGCGGAGGCCGGGCATGACGTGGATCTGCTGGTGCAGCCGGCGCTGCGCGCGTTCCTGGCCCGGGCGATGGCTCACCCGCGCCTGCGGATCGTGAACGAGGGAGAACTGGGCGGGGCCGTCACCGCCGCGCCGTTGATGAAACTGCCCAACCGCATGCGCTCCGGCGGGGCCATTCCCAAGGCCGACGGCTATCTGAGCGCCGATGCCGGGTTGATGGCGCACTGGCGCCAGCGTCTGGCGCCGGTGCCGGGGGAACGGTTGGTCGGTCTGTGCTGGGCCGGCAACCCCGCCCATGTCATGGACCCCATGCGGTCGGCATCGCTGGCGGATCTGGCGCCGTTGGCGGGTGTGGCGGGTGTGCGTTTCGTGTCGCTGCAGGTGGGAGCGACGGCTGACCAGCCGGCACCCGACGGTCTGGACCTGTTGCGTTTTGCCCGCGACGACCTGATGCCGCTGGAACGGCTGGCGGCCCTGACCGCCTGTCTGGATCTGGTCATCACCGTGGATTCCATGCCTCTCCATCTGGCTGGGGCGCTGGGGGTGCCGGCATGGGGAATGATCGCTGCCGCCTGTGACAGCCGGTGGATGATCGCCCGCAGCGATACCCCGTGGTACAGCCGCACCCGGCTGTTCCGTCAGTCCGTCCCCGGTGACTGGACCGCCGTGGCCCGGTCGATTGCCGCGGCTCTCGGCTGAAAATCAAACCAGAGCGGGTGTTTGGTATTTACCAATACCATTCACTACCTGTAATTGGTCCATCCGGCTGCGGGGGCGTGCCGTCGAATGTGAAGCCGCGGGATTGAACAGCCTTATGGGATGACCGCCGCCCGAAATGTGCTTCGTCTTTGGAGGGGGGTCGTGAAAGTCGTCTTTATCCATCAGAACATGCCGGGGCAGTACAAGCATCTGGCCGCGGCCATGGCCGCCGACCCCGCCAATCAGGTGGTTTTCATCACCAAACGCACCGATCGCCCTCTGCCTGGTGTTCGGCGCCTGCTCTACGGCACCCGCAAGACGGACGTGAAGCCGCATCTGTACCTGCGTTCCACCCAGGACGCGGTTTATCATGGTCAGGAAGTCGCCAAGCATCTGTTGGCCTTGCGGCAAAGCGGCTTTGTCCCCGATCTTATCGTCGGGCATCCGGGGTGGGGTGAAACCCTGTTCGTCAAGGATGTGTTCCCCAAAACGCCCTATCTCAATTATTGCGAATATTTCTACCGGCCCGAGGGGCAGGATTTCGGGTTCGATCCGGCGGTGACACCGGACATCGACGCGCGGCTGGGTTTGCGGTTGCGCACCACGCCGCTGCTGCTGGCGCTGGAAGCGTGCGACCGCGGCGTTTCCCCCACCCAATGGCAACGCTCCACCCATCCCGCGGCATACCAGCCAAAGATCGAGGTGATCCACGAGGGCATCGACACCACGCGCCTGCGCCCGGACCCGACGGCCGCCCTGACGCTTCCCGATGGCCGGGTACTGCGCCGGGGGGACGAGGTGGTAACCTATGTCGCCCGCAATCTGGAGCCGTACCGCGGTTTTCCCACCTTCATGCGGGCGTTGCCGGCCATTTGCGAGGCCCGCCCCAACGCCACGGTTCTGGTGGTCGGTGCCGATGATGTCAGCTATGGCGCTCGTCCCCAGGGCGGGGGAACCTGGCGGGAGGCCATGCTGAAAGAGGTGGCGATGGACAGCCGGCGGGTCCACTTTCTGGGGCATCTGCCCTATGACCAGTACATGACGGTCCTCAGCCTGTCGCGGGTTCATGTCTATCTGACCTATCCCTTCGTCCTGTCGTGGTCCATGCTGGAAGCCATGGCCATGGAATGCCTGATCG
This sequence comes from uncultured Rhodospirillaceae bacterium, assembly GCA_937927415.1. Taxonomy (GTDB): domain Bacteria; phylum Pseudomonadota; class Alphaproteobacteria; order Azospirillales; family Azospirillaceae; genus Azospirillum. Next base: position 213,657 of record CALBDS010000061.1, on the reverse strand, counting down.
TCGGGTCCGACACCGTTCCGGTGCGGGAGGTGATCCAGGATGGGCACAATGGTCTGCTGACCGATTTCTTCGATTCCGCGGCCCTGGCCCGCCGGGTCGTGGAGGCGCTGGCCGATCCCGGCGCCTTTGCTCCCTTGCGGGCGGCGGCCCGGCGGATGGTGGTGGAAGGCTATGATCTGCCCGCCTGCCTTGGCCGGAATGTCGCGCTGCTGCACCGCATGGCCGAGGAGGGGGGCCGGTGAGCGATCGGGGTGTATGCATCATCCGCAACCCCATCCTTCCCCAAAGGACGGTTTGACGATGGGGAAAGGGGAAGGGCGCAATAAGATTACGCCGTTCCATTCCTAACGGATTTTTACACTCTTGCCACGGCGGTCATGTTAGTTCTTAGTGAGAGACAAGCGTTCATGGTGCATTAGCGTTTTGGTTGCCCTGAACATTCGTCATGGTTATACCCTTTATGGGTTATATATCTTTTTGGTGGGTTCTCACCTGTCATGCGGGTGGCGGTCTGTAGGGGACAGGGCCGGCACTTGGGGGCGTGACTGTTTTTGCAGGAAGAGTCCTCCGGGCAGCCGGGGCGTTAGAACACGAGGGTGAATGGTGGAAACGGGTTCGGCGGCATCGATCCAGTCCGGTTTGATTCAGCCGGCTGACGGGCATCAGGCGCCCTGTTCACCCTGTGCTCCCGCCGGTTGTTCCGAGGTGGAGTTTCTGGCGTCCCTGGCCCGTAGCGTGCTGGATCATACGTCGCAGGCGCTTTTCTATCTGGATGCCCAGGGGCGGATCCGCCACCTGAACGAGCCGGCCCTGGCGCTGCTTGCCGGGGAAGAGGGTGCGCGCGCAGACGGCCAGCCCCTAACCGACCAGCCCCTTATTGGCCAGCCGCTGGCCGGGCTGCTGCACCCTGTCGCCGCTGCGTTGGGCCGGGCGCTGGACGGCGCGCGGGAAACGGCCGCCACCAACCCGGTGGATGTGGTGATGGAACGGCCGGATGGCAGCCGCCGGCTGTTGACCGGCGGGGTGCTGCCCCATCGGCACGATGACGGCACCATCGGCTTTCTGGGGTTGTTGCACGACATCACCGATGGGCAGCGGATCGCCGATTTCCTGCTGCGCCGCGACCCGTTCATTTCCACGGTGCTGAACGCGGTGGTGGATGGGGTGGTGATGGCCGACCGTCGCGGCGTCATCCGGTCGATCAATCAGGCCTGTTGCCGCCTGTTCGGTTACGAGGAGGGGGAATTGCTGGGCCGGAACCTGTCGGTTCTGATGCCGCCGCCGTTTTCCCGCGACCACGACAAATACATCGACACCTATATGGACACCGCGCGGCCCAAGATCATCGGGATCGGGCGGGATTCCCTGGGCAAGCGCAAGAACGGCGCCGTCTTTCCCATCCATCTCAGCGTCGGGGAGGCGCGGGTGAACGGGGAGGTGGTGTTCGTCGGCGTCATCCGCGACATCTCCGACCAGTTGGAAGCGGAACAGCGGGCCACGTACCTGGCCCGCCACGATACGCTGACCGGGGTGCTGACCCGCGCCGCTTTTCTGGAGGAATGCGAAGCGGTGCTGGCCAACGCCCGCAACGTGCCGGGGATGGACGGCTGTTACGCCCTCTACACCCTGGATGTGGACCAGTTCAGCGATGTGAACGAGGCGTTCGGCTTCCATGTGGGTGATGCCGCGCTCAAGGCGCTGGTCAGCCGGGTGATGGAGGTTCTGCCCAAGGAAACCTACATCTGCCGCATCGCGGCCGACGAATTCGCCGCCCTGTCGCGGGTGCCGGGTGATGATGATGCCCAGACCCTGGCTCACACGCTGCACGACCGCCTCACCGCGTCCATCTACGCCGAGCGCCATTGGGTGCGGTTGCGGGTGTCGGTGGGCGGGGCCATCTGCGACGAGACGGTGCAGCGGCTGGAGGAGTTGAACACCAAGGCCAAGCTGGCGTTGCAGGCCGTGCAGCACAACGGCGGCAATTCGGTCTGTTTCTACACCCCCGAAATGGCCGCTGCCGCCACCCGCCGGATGCTGCTGACCATGCATCTGGCCCACGCCATCGAGCGCAACGAACTGCATCTGGTCTATCAGCCCATCGTCGATGCCGCCTCCGGCCATGTGAAGAGCGCCGAGGCCCTGCTGCGCTGGACCCACGAGACGCTGGGCGGCATTTCGCCGGCGGAATTCATCCCGGTGGCCGAGGAAAGCGGCCTGATCGTGCCCATCACCGATTGGGTGCTGACCACCGTCGTGCATCAGATGCTGGTGTGGGAAGCGGGCGGGGTGTTGCCCGACCGGGTGTTCATGAACATCTCCGGCCAGCAGTTCCTGCGCGGCAACCTTACCCACCGGCTCCAGGAACTGTTGAAGCTGCATCCGCAGCTTCAGAACCGGCTGGGGCTGGAAATCACCGAACAGGCGGCGGTGCGTGACCTGAAGGTGGCGGTCCGCACCCTGGGCGAGTTGGAGAGCATCGGCGTGCAGGTGGCCATCGACGATTTCGGGTCGGGCTATTCCTCGCTCAGCTATGTGCAGCAGTTGCCGGTCGCCAAGCTGAAGATCGACCGTGCCTTTGTCGTGGATGTGCCGGAAAACGCCAAGAACGTGGCGCTGGTGCGGGCGGCGGTGGGCATGGCCCACGGGTTGGGGCTGGTCACGGTGGCGGAGGGGGTGGAAACCGCCGAACAGCACCGATTCCTGCGCTCCATCGGCTGCGACCTGCTTCAGGGCTATCTGTTCGGCCGCCCGATGGCGCCGCTGGCCCTGGCCGACATGATTCGGTCCCAGCAGGGAGCATGTGCAATGGCGGGGGATGCGATCTGATCGCCGATGCGATTATTTTCATTTTCCCGATGGCTTATTTATTGACTTTTTACCAGTGATTCAGAATTGCGACGTTTGCGCGCTTGCACAGTGGGTAGTTTTTGCCTACCCTTTTCGGTGGGTGTAATCCACTCGCGTGAGGGAGAGGACGATGGGCATCAACGGTATCAGCGGCTACGGTGGGTACAGCGGCTATCAGCCCACCACCAACGCCCTGCAAAGCGGCCCCACGGCGTCCGTTCAGCAGATCCAGGACCCCAGCCAGCAGGCTCAGGCAGACAACCAGCCGCGCGATGCGCAGGCGGCCAACAACCAGCCCAGCCCCGGGCAGGTCACAGCCACCCGCGGAAACAATGTGAACATCGTGGTTTGAACCGTCCGCTTACGGTCTTTCGCAGCCGGTTGAGCGGGAGGCAGCCATGGACGTCAAAGCGATCGACGGAATCGCGTTGGCGCGCTCTGCAACAGCCTCTTCGCGGAGCGTTTCCAGCGCCGCGGCGGGTGCCGGTGCAGACACCGCCGCGTCCACGTTGGTTTCTTCCAGGATGGTTTCGTCCGGGGCGGCATCAGCGGATGCGGCCCCGGCGGCTGGTACGCCGCAAAATTCTTCGGGGTTCGTCTATATCAGCCCGATCGTGCGCTACGATCAGGCGGCACGGTTGGCGGTTCTGTTCTACCGCGATGCCGACACCGGCGAAACCCGCGATCAGATTCCCACCGAACAGGTGGTGGAAGAGCATCGCCGGGCCAACCTGGACCCGCCCGTCACATCGGAATCGGTGTCCACGGGGCAGGCTGGTGGCACGGGCCGGACAGCAACCGGGATCGGCGGCGATTCGGCGGATGCGGCCACCTCCGGTTTTTCCACCCTTGGAAACAGCAGCGGCAATCGCAGCGCGGCCGCCCTGTATCAGGCGGCCGCAGCTTTGGTGGGGCAGGGGACGGGCGGTGGAATGACCGCGGGCGGGGGGCCATCCATGGGGACCGCCGCTTTTGGGGGAGCCGCGGGCTTGCCCGCCGGCGGCAGCCTGTCGGGGGGTCGGGTTTCCGTGACGGTGTAGGTGGGGAAAAGCCGGTGCTTTCCCGATGAAAAAAAACGGCCCTGGGCAGTGCGCACTGCCCAGGGCCGTTCCGTTTTGTGTGATCCGGGAGGAGTGTTGGTCAGCGGCTGCGGGCCAGGGGCTTGCCGGCCAGAATCTGGGCGGCGGCGCGCTCGGCATGGCGGACGTGGCGGAAGACCCGCCGGTCCAGTTCCTTGAAGGCCCAGTCGGAGGCAAAGAAGGTATAGCCGCCGTGACCACCCACCACCAGGCCGGCGGGGGTCCCGTGAACTTCAATGGCAAAAGCGTTGGTGTTGTTCATCGTGTTTGCTCCTGCGCCGGGGCGCGCGTGCGCCGCCCGGCTGATCGTCTTCTGACAGTCGTTGGCTGGTCCTTGGGAAGGGCCGCGGGGATAAGGGGACGCACGCTCAACAGAAGCGGTGCTGCCCGGTTCCGCACATCGAACAGAGCCGACGCATGAGACAGGATGGGGAGCGGTCTTTGAATGCCATACCGATGGCAGGGAAGAAGTTGGTCATGCCCGTCACTCCTGGACGATCCGATTTCGGACAAAGACCCACGATGCTATCGTGGCGCTTTAGCGTTTGATGACGCGGCGCAAGCTGCTGAGGTCAAATTCCCGCGAGACGGTGTTCCGTCTGACGCTGTTTCTACAGCGATGCGGTGGGGGAGTCAATTCCCTATTTTATCGATAGTGATAAAAATATAATTTCAACGAAATGAAATCGTAATATTGCCCGTCATACACTCGGCCCCCGGCTCAAGGGAAACCGTTCCTTCACCCGCTCCAGCAGCCCATCACGCACCTTGCGATAGGCCTCCAGCATGGCCTGGCGGTTGCCGTCCACCAGGGTGGGGTCGAAGGTGGGCCAGAATTCCACGTCGCAGGCCATGGTGCGGGTCATTTCGATGGCCCGGTGCTGCGCTTCCGGCGACAGGGAGATGATAAGATCGAAGGAGGTGTCCTCCAGCTCCTCGAAGGTCTTGCAGACGTGGCGGGACAGGTCGATGCCCAATTCCTCCATCACCGCGACGACGAAGGGGTCGATCTCGTCCGCCTCGCGCACCCCGGCGGAATCCACAAAGATCTTGTGGCCCAGGAAATGGCGCAGCAACCCCGCCGCCATGGGCGAGCGGATCATGTTGTAGGTGCAGGCGAACAGCACGCTGGTAACGGGAAGCGGCTGCAGGACATTGGCCATGAGGGATGCCGTTCCGCCGTTGCCGTTCAGCCGCGAATGTGCAGGACGCAGATCAGCGTGAACAGCCGCCGCGCCGTCTGCAGGTCCAGTTCCACCTTGCCCGTCAGCCGCTCCCGCAGAAGCTCCGAGCCTTCGTTGTGCAGGCCGCGCCGGCCCATATCGACCGCTTCGATCTGGGACGGCGTGGATTTCTTGATGGCGTTGTAATAGCTCTCGCAGATGATGAAGTAATCCCGCACGATCGACCGGAACCCGGTGATCGGCAGGATGACCTTTTCCAGCGCCCCGTCGTTGTTGTCGCGCACGTCAAAGATCAGCCGGTTGTCCTCAATGGACAGATGCAGATGATAGGGACCGGCATCCGCATGTTCGCACAAACAGAACTCGTTCTCTTCCAGCAGGTCGAAGATCGCCACGGCGCGTTCGTGTTCGACCTCCGGCTTGCGGCGGACGACGGTTTTTTCGTCCAGGGTGACATGGACGATGCGGCGGCTGGTCTGTGCGGTCACGCCGTCTCTCCCTTCAGGCGGATGGCCACGGACAGGGCGTGCGCCCCCAGCCCTTCCGATTCGGCCAGCGTCACCGCCGCCGGTCCGATGGCGTTCAGGGATTGGGCGTCGCAGGCCACGAAGGTGGTCCGCTTCATGAAGTCCAGCACGTTGAGGCCGGAGGAGAAGCGGGCGCTGCGCGCGGTCGGCAGCACATGGTTGGGACCGGCCACGTAATCGCCGATGGCTTCCGGTGTGTAGCGGCCGAGGAAGATGGCTCCGGCGTTGCGGATGCGGGCGGCCAGCGCGTCGGGATCGTCCACCGCCAGTTCCAGATGCTCCGGCGCCAGCCGGTCCACCAGGGCGGGGGCGTCGGCGGCCAAGTCGCGCACCAGGATAATGGCCCCGTGCTCGCGCCAGCTTTCCCCGGCGATGGCCGGACGGTTCAGGCGGGTCAGGTGGTCGTCCACCGCCGCCGCCACCGCATCGGCGAACCCTGCGTCGTCGGTGATGAGGATGGCCTGGGCCGAGGTGTCGTGCTCGGCCTGCGACAGCAGGTCGGCGGCGATCCAGGCGGGATTGTTCCGGGCGTCGGCCACCACCAGGATTTCCGACGGGCCGGCGATGCTGTCGATGCCGACGGTGCCGTAAACCTGCCGCTTGGCCGCGGCGACGAAGGCGTTGCCGGGGCCGACGATCTTATCCACGGGTGCGATGGTGGCGGTGCCATAGGCCAGCGCCCCCACCGCCTGCGCACCGCCGATGCGGTAGATCTCGGTGATGCCGCAGCGGTGGGCGGCGGCCAGCACCAGCGGGTTCAGCGTGTCGTCGGGGGTCGGCACCACCATGACGATGCGCTCCACCCCCGCCACACGGGCCGGCAGCGCGTTCATCAGCACCGACGACGGGTATGAGGCCGTGCCGCCCGGCACGTACAGCCCGGCGGCCCCGACCGGCGTCCAGCGAGCACCCAGCCGCACACCCGCGGCATCACGGTAATCGGTGACGGCGGGCACCTGGATGCGGTGGAACGCCTCGATCCGCGCGGCCGCAAGGTCGAGCGCGGCCAGCAACTCCGCGCTGCATTGGGCCAGCGCCGCCTGCACCTCGTCCGCGCCGATGCGCAGACGCTCAGGGGTGAGCGTCATGCGGTCGAAGCGGGCGGTGTAGTCGATCAGGGCCGCATCGCCGCGGGTGCGCACGTCGTCCAGAATGCCGTGGACGATGGCCTGCACATCCTCGCTCACCTCGCGCTTGGCGTGGAGCAGGGCGGTGAAACCCTGGGCGAAGTCAGCATTGCGGATATCAAGCCTGAGCGGCATTCACGGCCTCCCGGAAACGTTCGATCCAGTTGGAGATTTCATCGGGCCGCGTCTTGAACGCAGCACGGTTGACGATGAGTCGGGAGGTCACTTCGGCGATGTTCTCCACCTCCACCAGCCCGTTGGCCTTCAGCGTCGAGCCGGTGGACACCAGATCCACGATGCGCCGGCACAGACCCAGGGTGGGGGCCAGTTCCATGGCGCCGTTCAGCTTGATGCATTCGGCCTGCACACCGCGCGCGGCAAAGTGCCGCTTGGTCACCTCGGGGTATTTGGTGGCGACGCGCACATGGCTCCACCGCGACGGATCGTCGTTCTCCATCAGCGCCTTCGGCTCGGCCACCGACAGGCGGCATTTGCCGATCCCCAGATCCAGCGGCGCATAGATCTCGGGATAGTCGAATTCCATCAGCACGTCGTTGCCGGCCACGCCCAGATGCGCCGCCCCGAACGCCACGAAGGTCGCCACGTCGAACGACCGCACCCGGATGATGCTGAGGTTCGGGACGTTGGTGGCGAAACGCAGCAGACGGCTGTTGTCGTTGTCGAACTCCGCTTCCGGCACGATGCCGGCATGGGTCAGCAACGGCCGCAGTTCCTTCAGAATGCGCCCCTTCGGCAACGCCAGCACCAGCGCGTCGTCGGGCGCGGGGGCGATGTCCTGAGGACCGGGGGCGTGGGTGTCGGCGGTCACGGAAACTCTCCTGAACGGAAAACGGCCCGCATCGGTGGTGGGATTGGGGTAACAGGGCTGGGTGACGGGGCTGGATCGGAGTGATAGCACATTCCCCCACCCCGTCACGAGTTTGCAGGTTGGGAATCAGCCCTGCAGCCGCTTGATGAGGCTGGAGGTGTCCCAGCGTCCGCCGCCCATTTTCTGCACGTCGGCATAGAACTGGTCCACCAGGGCCGTCACCGGCAGGGCGGCGCCGTTGGCCCGCGCTTCGTCCAGGCAGATGCCCAGATCCTTGCGCATCCAATCGACCGCAAAGCCGAAATCGAAACGGCCATCGACCATGGTGTGCCCGCGGTTTTCCATCTGCCACGACTGGGCGGCACCCTTGGAAATGACGTCGAGCACGCGCTTGGCGTCGAGTCCCGCTGTGCCGGCAAAGGCCAGCGCCTCCGACAGCCCCTGCAGCAGGCCGGCGATGCAGATCTGGTTGACCATCTTGGTCAGTTGCCCGGCCCCCGCCGGCCCCATCAGCACGACGGAACGGCTGTAGGCGTCCATCACCGGCTTCACCCGTTCGAAGACATCGGCGTCGCCGCCCACCATCACCGTCAGCACGCCGTTTTCCGCCCCGGCCTGACCGCCCGACACGGGGGCGTCGAGGAAGTGCAGGCCAAGCGCCGCGGCCTTCTCCGCCATTTCGCGGGCGACCTGCGCCGACGCGGTGGTGTGGTCCACCAGCACCGATCCCGGTTTCATCGCTGCCAGCGCGGCACCGCCCACCGCACGCACGTCGTCGTCGCCGCCCACGCACATGAACACGATGTCGGCCCCGGCCACCGCGGATTCCGGCGTGGGGGCGGCACGGCCCGCGTGTTTGGCGGTCCAGGCGTCGGCCTTGGCGGGGGTGCGGTTGGACACCGTGACGCTGTGCCCGGCCTTGGCCAGATGCCCGGCCATGGGCGCACCCATCACGCCCAGGCCCAGAAACGCGACGGAGAGGGGGGCGGTGCTCATCTCGATCTTCCCTTGTTTCGCTGGATCTTTTTTCGCTGGATCTTTGCCCGTCCGGGGCAGGAGGTCGGACCCCGAGGGTAGGCCGGAACCGGGCCGGCGCGCAAAGGGGGAGTGAGGGGTCTGACGTTGCGCAGGCTTGTTCTGCACCGCCAATGTGTTAAAGACTTTTGCCATGGTTGGCCTGTGCCACCACGAACCAGGGGAAGGAAAAGCCACGATGAGCACCAAAGGCTTTCAGGACGCGCCGCCGGAAGAGGGTTCGGCCCTGACGCCCGAGCAGGAAAGCGCCATCCGCATTCTTGCCAACAACCTGCACCGTCTGAACGAATCCGTGGTCAAGGCCGTCGATCTCGGCATCACCGTCGAGCTGATGCGCACGGCGCGCTACCACAACGAATCGGGCAACTGGGGCGATCAGCTCACCCCCGTGATCCGCTCCAAGTAAGACCCGGCCCAATCGGCTTGGTCTGATCGGGAACACCGTGCGCCGCCCCTTGTGCGTGGCGCACGGCGTTGCTCTGCCGCGCGGCGGGTGATAGCCTCGCGGCCTTGATTGTTGACGTCGCGGAAGAGAGTAACAGGCATGTCGCTCGACAAGGCCACCGTGGCCAAGATCGCGCATCTGGCCCGCATTCGGGTGCCCGAAGAGGAATTGGAGCATCTGGCCGGTGAACTCAGCCAGATCCTGGGCTTCATCGAGCAATTGAACGAGGTCGATACCGACAACGTTCCGCCGCTCGCCAGCACCGCCGCGCAAAAGCTGCGCCGCCGCCCCGACGTGGTGACGGACGGCGGTTATGCCGACGCCGTGCTGCAGAACGGCCCGGAAACGGCCGAAGGTTACTTCGTGGTCCCGAAGGTGGTCGAATAATGACCGAGCTTACGCACCTGACCATGGCCGACGCCCTCAAGGGGCTGGCCGACAAGAGCTTTACCGCGGTCGAACTGACCGCCGCCCACATCGCGGCGGTGGAAAAGATCCGGCCCCTGAACGCCTTCATCACCGAAACGCCGGAACAGGCGCTGGACATGGCGAAAGCCTCCGACGCCCGCCGGGCGAAGGGGGAGGCGGGGCCGATGGACGGCCTGCCCATCGCGGTCAAGGATCTGTTCTGCACCAAGGGCGTGGCCACCACCGCGGCCAGCCACATCCTGGACGGCTTCGTTCCGCCCTATGAGTCCACCGTCACTGCCAACCTGTGGCGCGACGGTGCGGTCATGCTGGGCAAGGTCAACCTGGACGAATTCGCCATGGGGTCGTCCAACACCACCAGCTATCACGGCGACGTGGTGAACCCCTGGACCCCCGGCACGCCGGAGACCTGGACGCGCAAGCTGGTGCCCGGCGGTTCGTCGGGCGGGTCGGCGGCGGCGGTCGCGGCGCGTGCCGCCCTGGGCGCCACCGGCACCGACACCGGCGGCTCGATCCGCCAGCCGGCGGCGTTCTGCGGCATCACCGGCATCAAGCCGACCTATGGCCGCTGCTCGCGCTGGGGCATCATCGCCTATGCCTCCTCGCTGGATCAGGCGGGGCCGATGGCCCGCACGGTGCGCGACTGCGCCATCATGCTGCGGTCCATGGCCGGGTTCGATCCCAAGGACAGCACCAGCGTCGATATCCCGGTGCCCGATTTCGAAAAGGCGCTGACCGGCGACATCCGTGGCCTGCGCGTCGGCATTCCCAAGGAATACCGCGTTCCCGGCATGTCCGCCGAGATCGAGGCCATGTGGGAAAAGGGCATCGAGTGGCTGAAGGCCGCCGGGGCCGTGCCGGTCGATATCAGCCTGCCGCACACCAAATACGCGCTGCCCACCTATTACATCGTGGCGCCGGCGGAATGCTCGTCGAACCTTGCCCGTTACGACGGCGTGCGCTTCGGCCTGCGGGTTGACGGCGGCTCGCTGAACGAGTTGTACGAGAACACCCGCGGCGCCGGCTTCGGCAAGGAGGTGCGCCGCCGCATCCTGATCGGCACCTACGTGCTGTCGGCGGGCTATTACGACGCCTATTACGTCAAGGCGCAGAAGGTGCGGACCCGCATCAAGGGCGACTTCGACGCGGCGTTCCAGTCCTGCGACGTGATCCTGACGCCCACCGCCCCCAGCGGCGCCTTCGCCATCGGCGAGAACTCCGACGATCCGGTGCAGATGTACCTGAACGACGTGTTCACGGTGACGGTGAACTTGGCCGGTCTGCCGGGCATGAGCCTGCCCGCCGGCCTGGGGGCCGACGGTCTGCCGCTGGGCCTGCAGCTCATCGGCAAGCCGTTCGACGAGGAAACCCTGTTCCGCGTCGGCGGCGTGATCGAAGACGCCGCGCAATTCACGGCCAAGCCGGGCTTTACGGCGTGATGCGGGCCGGTGCGGGGATGAGGGAGACCTCTTTCCCTGCACCGGCGCCGTCCCCACATCGGTGCCAAGACTGTTGAAGGGGGGAAGTCTGATGAACACATCCGACCGGCGTGCCTATGAAATGTGCCGTCTGGCTCTTGTGCATCTGACGGCGGATCCCGATGGCGTGACCGCCAAGGCCCTGGCCAACATCGCGGTGTGGGAGCGTAACGGCACCTGCCACCCCTGGTACGTGGAGCGATGGCGACACCTGCTGGCGCAGCCGGTGGGGGTGGAGGCCGTGCTGATGGCCGAGAACGACGAGGGCCAGATGCTGCGGGCCAACAACCCCTTTGCCGGTGTGCTGACCCCGGCGGAGCGGGCGATGATCCGGGCTGTGGGGGCCGGCTCCATGGGGCGGGCCGCGTGAAGCGGCCGCATCTCGAGCACGTCCTGCGGGCCGCGGCAGCGATCACGGGCGAGAGCGAATTCATCGTGCTCGGCAGTCAGGCGGTGCTGGCCCAGTTTCCGGCCCCGCCCGATGGGATGCTGGTATCGGTGGAAGCGGATCTTTATCCGCTCCACCATCCCGAACTGGCGGATGTGATCGACGGCTGCATTGGGCGCGATTCGCCGTTCCACGCCACCTTCGGTTACTACGCCGATGGCATCGGGCCGGAAACGGCGCTGCTGCCGCCGGATTGGGACCAGCGGGCGGTGCGGTTCACCAGCCCCAGCACGGGCGGAGCTGTGGCAATCGTGCCGGAGATCCATGACCTGGCTGCGTCCAAGCTGATGGCGGGCCGGGAAAAGGATCTGGTGTGGGTGACGGCCGCAGTGGAAGCCGGTATCGTCGATCCGGCGGTTCTGACTGTCCGGGTCGCGGCGATTGAGACCGACGATGCCGTGCGGGCTGTGGCGATAGGGCGTGCGCAACGTCTGAAAGGGCGTTAAGAAACACAATCGAAGGCGTCCGGCCAAAGCCCGGACAGGATCGAAGAGCGGATCGATGAGCTACATTCAGGGCGAAACGGGCGAATGGGAAATCGTGATCGGGCTGGAAGTCCATGCCCAGATCACCTCCAACGCGAAGCTGTTTTCCGGGGCGGCCACCGCCTTTGGGGCCGAACCCAACAGCCAGGTCAGTTTCGTTGACGCGGCCTTTCCCGGAATGCTGCCCGTCATCAACGAATACTGCGTCGAACAGGCAGTGCGCACCGGGCTGGGGCTGAAGGCCAAGATCAACCTGCATTCCGTCTTCGACCGGAAGAACTATTTCTACGCCGACCTGCCGTCCGGCTACCAGATCAGCCAGTATCAGCAGCCCATCGTGGGTGAAGGCAAGCTGGTGCTCGACATGCCCGACGGCACGTCGCGCACCGTCGGCATCACCCGGCTGCATCTGGAACAGGACGCCGGCAAGTCGCTGCACGACCAGCACCCCGCCAAGAGCTACATCGACCTGAACCGGGCCGGTGTCGCGCTGATGGAAATCGTCTCCGAACCCGACCTGCGGTCGGCGGAAGAGGCGGGGGCCTATCTGCGCAAGCTGCGGTCGATCCTGCGTTACATCGGCTCGTGCGACGGCAACATGGAGGAAGGCTCCATGCGCTGCGACTGCAACGTGTCGATCCGCCGTCCGGGGGCGCCGTTCGGCACCCGCTGCGAGATCAAGAACGTCAACTCCATCCGCTTCGTCATCGCCGCCATCGAGTACGAGGCCCGGCGTCAGGTCGAGGTGCTGGAAGAGGGCGGCACCATCGTGCAGGAAACCCGGCTGTGGGACACCACCAAGCTGGTCACCCGCTCCATGCGGTCGAAGGAAGAAGCGCACGATTACCGCTACTTCCCCGATCCCGACCTGCTGCCGCTGGAACTGGATCCCGATTGGGTCGAGGACATCAAGAAGACCCTGCCCGAACTGCCCGACGAGAAGAAGGCCCGCTTCATCGAGGATTACAAGCTGTCGGCCTATGACGCCGGTGTGCTGGTGAACGAGAAGGCGCGCGCTGACTATTTCGAAACGGTGGCCAAGGGCCGTGATCCCAAGATCGCCGCCAACTGGGTCACCGGCGACCTGTTCGGCTATCTGAACAAGGCCGGCAAGGAGATCGAGGACAGCCCCGTTTCGGCGGAAAATCTGGGCGGGCTGATCGACCTGATCGCCGACAACACCATCTCCGGCCGCATCGCCAAGGAGGTGTTCGACACCATGTTCGAAACGGGCGAAAAGCCCGCCGACATCGTGGAGAAGAAGGGGCTGCGGCAGGTCACCGACACCGGCGCCATCGAGGGCGCCATCGACGCGGTGCTGGCGGCCAACACCGCCAAGGTCGAGGAGTTCCGCAGCGGCAAGGACAAGCTGTTCGGCTTCTTCGTCGGTCAGGTGATGAAGGCCACCCAGGGCAAGGCAAATCCGGCACTGGTCAATGAAATCCTGACGAAAAAGCTCAAAGGTTAAAGGGATGCGGCCAAAGCTCACAGGATATGGGCTTTGGCACCGCCGCCTGAACAAAGTGTTTGGAAAACTGCCCTTCCGCCGGTATCCATGAGTTGCTGGCGGGAGGGTGAATGCTCGTAAACCATATTATTATCACCGCGGTTCTGGCGATGATGGCTGGCCTGCTGGTGGGGGGGCTGGCCGGGCGTCGTTTTCCGTCGCGCCGTGCCCTGACCGGGTACCTGCACCGGGTTCTGGAAACGGCCCCCATCGGCGTCATCATCAACACCCGTGACGGGCGCAACCTCTACCGCAACAGCCGGGCGCTGGCTTTTTTCAAAGCCAGGGACGACAGCTTTGCCTCCGGCGGTGTCATCACCCTCTACGCCAACCCTGAAGACCGTGACCGCTATGTGGACCGGCTGTACCGCGACGGTACGCTGGATGGGGAAACGGTGCTGCTGCGCAAGGGCACGGGGGAAATCTACACCGGCTCCATGTCCTCCACCGTCATCGAGCGGGAGCGGGACCCCTATCACATCTCCTGGATCCGCGACCTGACGCGGCAACTGGCCGCCGATGCCGAGCGCCGCGATCTGGCCGAACGGCTGGAACTGGCGCTGGAGGTGACCAATTCGGCGGTGTGGGACGCCGATATCCTGGCCGGCACCTGCTGGTGGTCGGATAGTTTCTGGCGGATGCTGGGGTACCGGGAAAAACCGGACATGCCGGGGAGCTTCTGGGAAGAGCGGCTGCACCCCGATGACCATGGCCGGGTGATGACCAGCGTCGATGACTGCCTGAGCGGCCGCTGCTCCAGCTATGACATCATCTATCGTCTGCGGCACGAGGACGGCTCGTGGCTGTGGATCGAGGACAAGGGGCGGGTGATCCGCGACGAAAACGGCATCGTTGCCCGCTACGTCGGCATCATGACCGACATCGCCGACCGCCGCCGCCGTGACGAGGAACTGCGGGCCAGCCGCGAACGGCTGCTGGCGATTCTGGAAGCGGCCCCCATCTCGGTCAACATCACCCGGCGGGCCGATGGCCGCTGGCTGTTCTGCAACGCCCACAGCGCCACCATCTTCGGCCGGCGGCCCGACGAGTTGCTGACCGATTCGGCGGCCGGCTGGTACGCCGACCCCGCCGACCGCGACCGGCTGATCCGCCGGCTGGAAACCGGCGGCTCCTTCCGCGATGCGGAGGTGGCGTTCCGACGTGTTGACGGTACCGTCGTGTGGGTGCTGTCGTCGTGGAGCGAGATCGACTTCGACGGCGAACGGGCGCTGCTGACGTGGCTTTACGACATCACCGACCGCAAGCTGGCCGAAGCCGCCATGCGCGCCGCCCGCGATCAGGCCGAACGCGCGCTGACCGACCTGCGCATCGCCCAGAACAGCCTGATCCAGGCGGAAACCATGGCATCGCTCGGCCAGTTGGTGGCCGGGGTGGCGCACGAGATCAACACGCCGGTGGGCATCGGCCTGACCGCCGCCACCCACATCGCCGAAGAAACCGACCGCATCCAGGGCCTGTTCACCTCCGGCACCCTGCGCAAGACCGATCTGTCGGCCTATCTGGCCCGTGTGAACGAGGGCACGCGCCTGCTGGTCGCCAACATCAACCGGGCGGCGGAACTGGTGCAGAGCTTCAAGCAGGTGGCGGTGGACCAAAGCTCCGGCGACCGCCGCAGTTTCGACCTTGGTTCCTATATCAACGAAATCCTGTTCAGCCTGCGCCCGCGGCTGAAGCGCACCCAGGTCACGGTGTCGGTGGATTGCCCGGCCGACATCACCATGGACAGCTATCCCGGCGCCCTGTCGCAGGTGTTGAGCAACCTGACCATCAACGCCGTGATCCATGCCTTTGGCGAGGGCGGGCAGGGTACCATCACCATCCGCGTTGTCCGCATCGGCGAGGATCAGGTGGAACTGCTGTTCGAGGACACCGGCAAGGGCATCCCCGCCGATGTGCTGCCCCGCATCTTCGACCCCTTCTTCACCACCAAGCGGGGGGAGGGCGGATCGGGCCTGGGGCTGCACATCGTGTTCAACACCATGACGCAGGTGCTGGGCGGACGGATCAGCGTGGAATCCCGTGAAGGGGAGGGCACGCGCTTCCTTCTGTCCCTGCCGGTGACGGCCCCTCAGGAGACGGCCACCCCGACGAGCGGCAGCGGCAACCCGACGAGCGGCAGCGGCAACCCGATGTCGGTGGACCCCGCCGCCGGCTGAGCCGGCACCGTTTCTTACGCCACATGCAGTTCATGATACTGCAGGTGCTTTGGGCGGCGGCCCCGGCGCTTGGGCGCCGGCATGGCCAGCAGGGACGCATTGACGCCCGCGGCTTCCGCCTTCAACTCGGTGATGCAGCGTTCCAGCAGTTCACGTTCGCGCCGGTCCTCGGCGTCGGTGACTTCCATACAGCTCAGCTTGTTCTCGGTGAGGTCGATCAGCGTTTCGATGCAGCGTTTGGATATCGTCATGATCCGTCTCCCCGACCGTGGTTGTGGTCCCTACTGCTGATGGGACGATCATAGCGCGAGCGATCTAAAATGTATATAAAATTTTACGCGTTTTTGTCACAGATTCATTTGATGTGTGGCATGGGGGGTGGCGCGGCATGGTTTCCGTTTTCCTTGGCGATTGATGGTGCCTTCGCGATTGACAAGGCATCCTGGCCCCGCTAGAAACACCTCCACCACGACGCCGCGGTTTGCGGCGTTACCCCGGCGGAGCGGTGGGTGAGTGGCTTAAACCAGCAGTTTGCTAAACTGTCGTACGGGTTAAACCGTACCGGGGGTTCGAATCCCCCCCGCTCCGCCACTTCTGCCCCGGAAAGCGTTGATCCACAGCGCAAATTCAGAACGGGCCATATCCCCTTCCATATAGTTCCCCACATTCTTGAGACTGTGCCCGCACGCGCCGGGGCACGCGCGGGCTTTGCTCTGTGCTCAGCTTCAGCCAACGGCGAGACTGGCGATGGGCCATTTGGCTTGAATCACATCGCGACAGCGACCCCACACGCGACAGCGACCCCACAAGGCATTCGGGCATGGTCCCTGGAACTGGCGGTTCACGCGGTCAGCGGGGCACGGCGCCGCCCGATCTTCGCGAGCGGGCCGTCGCCTTGGATGCATCGGCCCGCCGGGTGGCATGGCATCGTTGGTGGATGGGGCAATCAACAGCACCTTGCAAATCGGCTCAGGAAATGGAGCCGTCGGGAAACCCGGTGCGGTTCGGTAGCACTAACAGCCGGGATCCAGGGACGAGGCGCGCGTCACCCGGTTGCGCCCGATCCGTTTGGCGGCGTAAAGGGCGGCGTCGGCGTAGTTGAGCAGCGCCGACGCCCCCGATTCCCCGTCATCGCCCGCCACCCCGGCGCTGAAGGTCAGCGAGAAGGTCAGGCCGGACGCGGAAAACTCCAGCTTGGTGAAGGCGTCGCGCAGGGTGTCGATGACACGGTGGGCAACGTGTTCGTCGGTGTCGGGCAGAACCACGGCGAACTCCTCCCCACCATAGCGCCCGATGATGTCGGAACGGCGCAGACGGTGGGACAGCAGCCGCGACAGGGTGCGGATCACCCGGTCGCCCGCCATGTGCCCATAGGTGTCGTTGACCCGCTTGAAATGGTCGATGTCCAGCAGGGCCACGGACAGGGATGTGCCGTTGCGGCGGCTGCGCGCCATTTCGGTCGCCAGCCGTTCCTTGAAATGAGCGTGGTTCAGCAGGCCGGTCAGGCTGTCGGTCTGCATGGCGGCGCGCAGCACCCGGCCCCGTTCGGCGCGCAGTTGCACCGCTTCGGCCAGATGGTCGAAACGGATGGGCTTGGTCAGGAAATCGTCCACACCGGGGCGCATGGCTGCAAGCTGCAGGTCCCGGTCCCCCTCCCGCGACAGGAACACGATGGGCGTGCCCAGGAAGCGGCGGTGCTGGCGCAGCACATGGGCCAATTCCACCCCGTTGCAGCCCGGCATGTACATGTCGAGCAGCACCAGATCGGGCATCACCTCGGCCATGGTGTCGAGGATGCGGGCCGGTTCGCGCAGGACCGTCGCCTCCATCCCCGCTTCCCGCAAGGCCAGGGCGAAGGCGTCGGGCAAGGCCTCGTCATCATCGACGATCAGGATGCGGAAGGGATCCTGATCCTGCCGTCCGGTCAGGTCGTCCAGCACATACACCAGATCCAGCGGATCCACCGGCTTGACCAGATAACCGGCGCAGCCCGCCCGCACCGCGGCCAGACGCGCCTGGAAATCCGCCCGCGGAGTCATGAACACCACCGAGGCGCGGGCGCCGAAGCAATGGGCGGCGTCGGCCCACCGTTCGGAATCGTGCAGCGCCAGATCCAGCAGCACCACATCGGGCTGTTCGGGGGCGGCCAGTGCCGCTTCCACCGATGGGAAACTGTGCAGGTGATAGCCGAACGGTTCCACCCGTTCGAACAGCCAGCGGCACAGCGTTTCGTCGGGATCGATCAGGACGATGATGCGCCCACGCCCGTCGGCGCCGGACTCGCAGCGCACCTGGGCCGGGCGCGGGGCGGCTCCCTGTTTCCATCCCGCGCTGACGGCCCGTTCCAGATCGGCGAACAGGGTGCCCAGCGTCCGGGCGGAGACGGCGGGGATCGCTGCGGTTTCAGTCATCACACACGCGCGCAGCAACCGTTCGGCCGATCCGGCCAGCCGTGACACCTCGTCATAGCCGAAGGTTTCCGCCGAACCGGCCAGCGTGTGGGTCAGCGACAGGAGATCGGCCAGCGCATTGCGGGAATCCGCGGATGCCGCTTGGACTTGCTGCCACAGATGCGCGATCCGCTCGGCCTTGGTCAGCAGCGTGCCACGGTAAAGCTGCGTCAGCTCGGCAAAATCCTGTTCATAGGATGCCGGTGTTCCGCTTGGCATGGTCACCTTGGTTGCGTCGATCCGTTTGGGGAATGCATCGATCCGTTTTGGGGCCGGCTGGTGTCCGCGCTCCCATCACCAACGATAGCACGCCCCGCTTCATGGGTATTGGGCGGTGTACTCTCCATTATAGCGGCAGGTGCGGTTAAATTTTCCTCTCCATCCGCCGCCGGTTCCAGAAAGGTCCGTTCCAGCAGGGTCAGGCTGTCCGCCCCCGTCGTCACGATGGCGCTGGTCAGCCCGATCGCCGCCGCGGTGTCGCCGTTTTCCAGCAGCGCGTTCAGGCGCGTGGCCAGACCGTGCAGGCGCAACAGCCCCATGTTCCCCGCCGAGGACAGCAGGTCGTGGGCTTCCCGTTTCAGCCCCGCGGTGTCGCCGACGGCGGCACAGGCGCCGATCTGTTCGATCCGCCGCCGTCCCTGGTCGATGAAGCCGCGCACCAGGGTGGCGAAATCCTGCGGATCGGCCATGCCGCGCAGCACCTCCAGCACGGCGGGGGCGACCAGCGGTTCACCAGCCGCCGGGGGTGCCGGGGCCGGTGCCGGCTCCACCGATGGCGGGGGGACGGCGGCGCTGGTCCAGCGGGCGACGGTGGACAGAAACTCGGTCCGCACGAAGGGCTTGGAGATGTAATCGTTCATGCCCTTGGACAGGTATTCCTCGCGCATGCCGTGCATGGCGTTGGCGGTCATGGCGATGATGGGCGGGCAGGGGGAGCACAGGGATCGGATGTGGCGGGCCGCCTCCACCCCGTCCATCACCGGCATCTGCACATCCATCAAAATCAGGTCCAGCCCGCCCTCCTTGGCCCGGTCGATGGCCTGCGGCCCGTCGCCCGCCACGGTCACGTCGTACCCCTCGCGCTTCAGCATCAACTGCGCCACGCGCTGGTTGATGGTGTTGTCGTCCACCAGCAGGATGCGCTTGCCCACCCCAACCTTGGTGGCGGGCAGGGGGGGATGGGCCGTGGTGGGAACCGGCACGCCCAGTACCCGCCGCACCGCTTCGATCAGCGAGGAACGGCGGATCGGGCGGCTGACCATCCCGTCGAACAGGCCGGCGTCAAGATCGCCGGTCAGGGTGGTCAGCATCAGGCGGGTGCCGTCCAGGGCCGGGATGCGGCGGATGGCGGCACCCAGCGCCGCGCCGGTCATGTCGGGCAGCCGCTGGTCGAGGATGACCAGGGCCGGCGGTGCCTGCCGTTCGCACGCGGCGTCCAGCAGCCCCAGGGCCGCCGCCGCCGATGGGGCGGTGGTGACTTGCAAACCCAGCGCCGTCAGACCGTCGCGCAGGATGCGCCGGTTGATGTCCAGTTCCGCCGCCACCACAACCGGCAATCCCTGAAGTGCCGGCGGCAACCCGCCGGGGGCCTCATCCGCCGCACCGGCGGCGCGGGGCAGGGCCACCGTGAACGAAAAGGTGCTGCCGTGGCCGGGGGTGCTGTGCACCCCGATGGTGCCGTCCATCAGGGTCACCAGCTCGCGGCAGATGGCCAGCCCCAGGCCGGAGCCGCCGAACCGGCGGGTGATGGATGTGTCGGCCTGGGTGAATTTCTGAAACAGCCGGGCCGCCTGTCCCGGTTCCATGCCGATGCCGGTGTCGGTCACATCCACCCGCAGCACCACCGGGCCGGCAGCGCCGGCAGCACCCGGCCCGGTGGTCACCTCCACCGCGACGGATCCGGTTTCGGTGAATTTCACCGCGTTGCCGATCAGGTTGATGAGCACCTGCCGCAGACGGGTTGGATCGCCGTGGAACCGCCCGCGCGCATCGGGGGCCACCAGGGCGCCGAGGTCCAGGTTCTTTTCCCGCGCCTTGGGCGCCAGGATGGCGATGGCACCGTCCACCACGTCTTCCAGGGTGAAGTCGATGGCTTCCAGCTCGATGCGTCCGGCCTCCAGCTTGGAGATGTCGAGGATGTCGTTGATGTTGGTCAGAAGCGCCTCGGCGCTTTCGCGGATGGCGTCGGCGTACTGGCGCTGTTCCTCGTTCAGGGCGGTGTCGAGCAGCAGGGAGGTCATGCCGATCACCCCGTTCATCGGGGTGCGGATTTCATGGCTCATGTTGGCGAGGAATTCGGATTTGGCGGTGTTGGCGACCTCCGCCTCCTCGCGGGCACGGTCGAGATCCTCGGCCAGGGCGGCCATCTGGGCCGCCTGCTGTTCCAGGCTGTCATGGGCGGCGCGCAGCGCGGATTCGTAACGGATCCGTTCGTTCACATCGCGGTAGGTGGATACGATCTGCGGCCAGCCGTCGGGGGCGCAGACCAGGGTGGCGGCCATTTCCAGCCAGCTCCAGTCCCCGTCCGCCCGGCGGCAGCGGAAGGCGGCCGGCTCGCTCATCCCATCGGCCAGCAGCCGGCGGTGCAGCATCGCCAGCCGGTCCCGGTCGTCGGGATGGGCCAGGTCCAGCAGGGGAGTGCCGGTCAGGGCCGCCGGTTCATACCCCAGCAGCGTCCACACCGATGGCGAGACATACTGGAACGCGGTGCCGGCAGAATGAAGGGCGATGATGTCCTGGGAATTGTCGGTGATGATCCGCAGCCGGGCTTCGCTGTCGCGCACCGCCTGTTGCGCGGTCAGGGCGGCCGTGACATCGCGGGCGACGCCGCGGTACCCCTGGAACACGCCGTCCGCGTCGATGATCGGCAATCCTGAAACGGCGATGGAGCGCGGCTTTCCGGCGGCGTCGTGGGTGGTGTAGGTGAAATCCCGGAACGGGCGGTGGGCGTCCAGGTCGGCACGGTGGCGGCGCCATTTCCGTTCGTCGTCGGCGTCGTCGGCCATGTCCCACCGGCGCTTGCCCAGCACCTCGGCGGGGGTCTTGCCCATCTTGTCCACCCCGATGGACAGCAGGGTGAAGCGGTGGTCCCGATCGGATTCCCAATACCAGTCGATGGAGATTTCGGCGATGGTGCGGAACCGGGCTTCGCGCTCGGCCAGGGCGGCGTTGGCGTGGCGAAGGTCGGTTTCGTGGCGCTCCAGATTGGCGGCCATGGCGTTCACCGCATGGCCCAGCCGGCGGAACTCGCCCGTGCCGGTGTCGGGCTGGGCGACCCGCGCGCTCCAGTCGCCGCGGGTCAGCCGGTCCACGGCCGTGCGCACCTGCCGCAGCCCGCGCAGTACCGACCATTCGACCCCCAGCCACCCGACCGTGAAGCTGACGACCGTCACCAGCGCCAGCAGCGATGCGGCCCGCCACATCTGGGAATCGCTGGGGGCCAGGGCGGTCGCCCGCATGACCCCCACCGCCAGCGCACCGCCCGCTTCGTCCAGCGGCAGATAGGCGAACAGGCGGCGGGCGCCATCCATCCCGTCGGTGTCGATGATGCCGTCGTTTCCCCGCATCATGGCGGCGGCCAGCGGCAGGGGGACCGGCGGCATCCCGGCGCGCGCGGGGGTGTCGGGGTAATGGAAAAGCGGGTTTCCCTGTGGGTCCACCAGCAGCACGGCGGCGTCGTGCCCGCGGGCCATGTCGGTGGCGATGCCGCCGAACCAGCCGAGATCGATCGCCGCGACCACCACGCCCTTGGCCAGCCCCGATTCGACGATGGGGGCGGCGGCAACCGTCACCGGTTTTTCCATCTGGCCGCTCTGGGGCAGGCTGATGACCATGGGGCGCCGCTGGATCATGACGTCGGCCAGAAAGTCGTGGTCGGTGATGCCGCCCATGGCCCGGCGCCGCTTGTTGACCAGACAGGTGATGGAGCCGTCGGGCAGGGCGGTGAAGAGCAGGCCGACCCACGGGCGCCCCAGGGCCATGTCACCGAGCAGGCCCTGACAGTCGGGGGCGGCCGGGTCATTGATCCGGCTGGCCGCGGCGGTGGTCAGCCGCACGGCATCCCGCATCAGTTCCCCATGTTCGAACGCCAGGGTGCGGGCCATGTCCTGGGCGTTGCGGTAGGCGGTGGCAACGGCCTGCGCCCGCTGTTCGGCGATCTGCCATCCGACCAGCCCGGCCATGGGCGCCAGGACCAGCAGCAGAAGAAGAAGAAGCCGGACGCGCAGGCCGCGCCCCCGGACCCGAGATGACGCCGTATCACCGTTGCCGTCGGTCACGCCCTCTTCCTCTGTCGGATGCCCATGCGCCGTGGATGCATCCTTTTAGCCGCTCTGGGCGGGAGGGATAGTGATTTCGTGATGGCTGGCAGGTGGATAATTCACCATTCCGCCGCTGGTTGCCCTTGTGCCCCCCGGCGGGGTTTGTGGCATTGTCCCGCTTTCTCCGCATCCCCTCGGGTTTCGAAGCGATCATGCGCCGCACCACCATCATTCCACGGGCCGACTGGCGCCCCGGACTCCGCAAATATCCGTTCGGCGCCGCGGCGTCACCGGCGGGGGAACGATGGCGGGAAGAGGTCCGCTACGACTTTTCCGCCCAGCAGATCGACCTGATCGAAAGCGTTGCCGACGAGGTGCATGTGATGGTCCGCGGCGCCGTCCGCCATGTGATGGAGGAACGGTTGCTGCACCGGCTGGGGGTGCAGGGCGACATCGCCCGCCTGACCGAAACCACCTGGCATGACTACTGGCGCGGCGGGGTGGTGAACGACCGGGCCGGCGGGCTGGTCGGGCGGCTGACCTTTGCCTATGACGGGCGGGATTCGCTGAAGCTGCTGTCGTGCAATTACGACGTTCCCGACGGGCTGTTCATCGCCGCCATCATTCAGCGCAACTGGCTGGAGCTGCAGGGACCGCGCTTTGACCAGTTCAACGGCCTGCACGTGGCGCTGGTGGAGCGGTGGGAGGAGATCAACGACGGCCGCCCGCTGCACATGACCTGTCTGGTGCCCGACCCCGCGCGGGAAGGGGAACTGGCCTATCTCGCCGCCACCGCGCATGAGGCCGGTCTGCCGGCCACCTTGCTGGCGCTGCAGGACATCCGCTGGGACGGCAGCCGTTTCCGCGACCATGAGCGGGCGGTGATTTCCCGTCTGGTGAAGCTCTATCCCTGGAGCGCCATGGCCGACGACACTTATGCCCGCTCCCTGCGGGCCGGGGCCATGGGGGTGGTGGAACCGGCGTGGCGCTGGCTGATGTCCAACCACGGCCTGCTGCCGCTGCTGTGGGACATTCATCCCCGCCACCCCAACCTGTGCCGGGTGTCGGCCGATGCGGCGGCGCTGGCGGGGTGCGACGTGGTGCTGACGCGCGGGTTCTTCGGCCTGGATGACGCCCGCACCCGCATCCTGGTCCAGGATCAGGTGGTTTCCGACAGCCATCCCGGCACGCCGGCGGCCGGACCCGAGGTGTGGATGGAAATGCCGCCGCTGTTCGAGCACGACAAGGGCTATGCCGTGATCGACGCCTGGATCGTGGGCGAGAAATGCATGGGAATGACCGTGCGGGAATCCCCCGACCCCCGTCTGGGACCGGAGTCCCACGTCGTACCCCACATTTTCCGGGGGTGACCCGAACGCCCCCGCGTCACCATTAAGAGGTGATGCGGGGGCAGGGCCTTACTTGGCGCCGTTCTTGTCCGCCGGGGCCTGGGTGGTGATGGACGCGATCTGCCGCTGGAGATCGTCCAGGCGCTTTTGCAACTCGTCCAGGGACTGGCCGCCGGTCTGGGGGCGGGGGGGCATCGGGGTTGCGGAGGACATCTCATCCTCCCGTTCACTCCCGAAGGGAGAGAACATCCGCATGGTCCGTTCGAACATGGCAAGATTTTGCTTGCCCATTTCTTCGAACCGGCCAAAGGGGAACATGCCGCCCAGAGTGTTCTGGAAATAATCGCGCATCTGCTCCTGATTGCGGGAGAAGCTTTGCATGCTGTATTCCAGATAGCGCGGCACCATCCACTGCATGTTGTCGCCGTAAAAGCCGATCAACTGCCGCAGAAAGCTGATGGGAAGAAGATTCTGCCCCTTGCTTTCCTCTTCCACAATAATCTGTGTCAGAACGGAACGGGTGATGTCTTCGCCGGTTTTGGCGTCGTACACGACAAAATCCAGCCCGTCCTTCACCATCTGGCAAAGGTGATCCAGCGTGACGTAGCTGCTGGTCGCCGTGTTGTAAAGACGCCGGTTGGCGTACTTCTTGATAGTGATGGGCGCGGTGTTCTTATCGTCCTTATCGGCCATCGCGGGATCTTCCTGGTGGAGAGGGGCGACACATAACATAAGAACTAAGCCACCCGTCCCCACATCGCAAGCTTTGTGCGGTACAAAAGGGCAGTTCGCCGCAGCGGACGATGGAACGGGGCGATGGAAACGCCGGGCGGCTCCGGCGTCAGGACACCGGGTCGCACCCCGATCCCGGCCTCTGTCCGCCGCTGGTCAAGAGGTGGTTTCTCCCCTTATACTCCGGCCCATGCCCGAGCCGACCGATCCCATCCCACCCGATTCCAAAGACCCGGCCTCTGACGAGGTGCCGTCCCTGGACGTGCTGGCCCGCCGCTATTTGGACCTGTGGCAGGAGCAATGGGCCACGGTCGCCGCCGATCCCGGCACCGCCGACGCGCTGGCCCGCCTGTTCCAGATCATGGCGCAGAGCGGCGGCTTCGCCCCGTTCGCCGGGATGCCGGGCTTCCCCGGTGCCTCATCCGGCTTTGCCCCATCCGGCTTTGCCCCATCCGGTTTTGCCCCATCCGGTTTCGGCGGGCCGGGGTTTGGTGGGCCGGGGTTTGGCGGCGGCTTCGCTCCCGGCTTCGCACCGGGGGCCGCTCCCGGTGCCGCCCCCTGGTCCCCCTGGTCCGCCCCGCCCCCCGCGGGGGCTTCGTGGAGTGCTCATGAGTCAGCCGAATCAGGACAGGCAAAACCCGAACCGTCCCGATCCGAACGGCCCAAACCCCGCCGGCCCCGGCAACCCCCGCGGCCCCGAAACCGGCCCGCCGCCGCGGCGGCAGGGGCCGCGCCCGCTCAGCCTGCATCTGACGGCGGTGGCGATGACGCTGCTGTGCTCGCCCGCCGGCTTGCCGTCCTTGAAGAGCGGCTCGCCGTTCTGGAGGCCGGAACTGGAGGAGCGGATCAGCCGGCTGAGAAGCCAGCTCGCGCCCGTGGACGACGACGCGTTCCGCCGGAGTCTTGACCGCGAGGTGCGGCGGCGTCTCGACGCCCTGATGACGGGGATCGAACGCTACCGCCACCATCCCTATCACCGGGACCTGCCCGACCCGCCCGTGATTCACCGCGAAGGGGGAAGCCGGCTGCTGGATTACGGCCAGCCGGGGGCCACGGGGCTGCCGGTGCTGTTCGTGCCGTCGCTGGTCAACCGCCATTACATCCTCGACCTGTCGCGCACGGTCAGCCTGATGCGCTGGATGGCGGGGCAGGGGTTCCGCCCCTTCCTCATCGACTGGGGGGAGCCGGGGCCGCTGGAGCGCCGCTTCACCCTGACCGACTACATCGCCGGGCGGCTGGAACGGATGCTGG
The DNA here is from genome assembly GCA_937927415.1 of uncultured Rhodospirillaceae bacterium. GTDB lineage: Bacteria > Pseudomonadota > Alphaproteobacteria > Azospirillales > Azospirillaceae > Azospirillum. Next base: position 188,019 of record CALBDS010000061.1, on the reverse strand, counting down.
GCCAGGTGGCGGAGCGGGTGGGCCGTCCGCCGGCGGTGGTGGGGTACTGTATGGGGGGGCTGCTGGCAGCGGCCCTGGCCCTGCGCCAGCCCGAACGGGTGGCGTCGCTGACCCTGATGGCCACGCCGTGGGATTTCCACGCGGAAAACGCCACGCTGGCCCGCCGGATGGTGCCGCTGTTCCAGCCCTTCGCCGGTCCGCTGGACGCGTGGGGGGAGATGCCGGTGGACGTGCTCCAGGCCCTGTTCGCCCAGCTCGACCCGTTCCTGGCGCTGAAGAAGTTTTCCCAGTTTGCCCGCATGGACATGAACAGCCCCGCCGCCGTCGCCTTCGTGGCGTTGGAGGATTGGCTGAACGACGGCATCCCGCTGGCCGCCCCCGTGGCGCGGGAGGCGTTGACCGGCTGGTACGGCCGCAACGACACCGCCGAAGGGCGGTGGATGGTCGGCGGCATGCCGGTTGACCCCGCCGCCATCACCGTGCCGACGCTGGCGCTGATTCCCGCCCGCGACCGGATCGTGCCGCCATCTTCGGCCCTTGGTCTGATACAAAAGATACCTAGGGGGCAAACTATTATGCCACAATTCGGTCATATCGGCATGGTGGTCAGCGCCGGTGCGCAAAACGGCGTATGGCGACCCCTTGCCGAATGGCTTAACACGATAGGATAGGAATGGGTGTATTGCCTCCTTGCAACCCATCAATGTTTGCGCATAAAGTGCCTGCGGGGACTGCCCGTCCAACGACATAATAAAACTGACAAATCCTGAGGAGCTTTATCATGACCGAGGTTGTCATCGCTGCCGCCGCGCGTACCCCGATCGGTACGTTCAATGGCAGTCTCAGCAGCGTCCCGGCCCATTACCTTGGCGAAATCGCCATCCGTGAGGCGCTTGCGCGGGCCAAGACCGACGCCGCCGAGGTGACCGAAGTCATCCTCGGTCAGATCCTGGCCGCCGGTGCCGGCCAGAACCCGGCCCGTCAGGCCGCGGTGAACGCGGGCATCCCGGTCGAAAAGACCGCTTTCGGCATCAACCAGCTCTGCGGTTCGGGCCTGCGCGCGGTGGCGCTGGGCTATCAGGCCATCCGTGAAGGCGACGCCGAGGTGATGGTGGTCGGCGGTCAGGAAAGCATGAGCCAGGCCCCGCACGTCATGCACCTGCGCAACGGGGTGAAGATGGGGCCTGCCGAAATGCTGGACACCATGCTGCGCGACGGTCTGACCGACGCCTTCCATGGCTACCACATGGGCAACACCGCCGAGAACGTCGCTCGTCAGTGGCAGCTGACCCGCGACGAGCAGGACGCCTTTGCCGCCGCCTCCCAGCAGAAGGCCGAAGCGGCGATCAAGTCCGGCCGCTTCAAGGACGAAATCATCCCGGTCACCATCAAGGGCCGCAAGGGTGACGTGATCGTCGATACCGACGAGCATCCGAAGTTCGGCACCACCGTCGAATCCCTGGCCAAGCTGCGCGCCGCCTTCGCCAAGGACGGCACCGTGACCGCCGGCAACGCCTCGGGCATCAACGACGGTGCCGCCGCCCTGGTGCTGATGACCGCCGACAACGCCGCCAAGCGCGGCGTCACCCCGCTGGCCCGCATCGTGTCGTGGGGCACGGCCGGCGTCGATCCGGCGATCATGGGCACCGGCCCGATCCCGGCCAGCCGTCTGGCCCTGAAGAAGGCCGGCTGGACCGTTGACGACCTCGACCTGATCGAAGCCAACGAAGCCTTCGCCGCCCAGGCCCTGGCCGTGAACAAGGATCTGGGTTGGGACACCAGCAAGGTGAACGTCAACGGCGGCGCCATCGCTCTCGGCCATCCGGTCGGCGCGTCGGGTGCCCGCGTGCTGACCACCCTGCTGCACGAAATGCAGAAGCGCGATGCCAAGAAGGGTCTGGCCACCCTGTGCATCGGCGGCGGCATGGGCATCGCCCTGTGCGTTGCCCGTGACTAAGCACTGACAAACGGGGGCCGCCGCCCAATGGCGGCCCCCGCTTCGATCCAAACAAACCCAAGAATAACCAGGGGGAGGAAGCTCATGGCCCGAGTTGCAGTTGTGACCGGCGGAACGCGCGGTATTGGTGAGGCTGTGGCAATCGCTCTGCGCGATGCCGGTTACAAGGTCGCCGCCAACTACGCCGGCAACGATGAACGCGCCAAGGAGTTTTCCGCGCGGACCGGCATTCCGGTCTACAAGTTCGACGTCGCCTCGTTCGAGGAATGCAAGGACGGCTGCGCCCGCATCGCCGCCGACCTCGGCCCCATCGAGGTGGTCATCAACAACGCCGGCATCACCCGTGACGGCGTGATGCACCGCATGAGCTATGAGCAGTGGGAAGCGGTGATCCACACCAACCTGTCTTCCTGCTTCAACATGTGCCGCAACGTCATCGACAGCATGCGCGAGCGCGGTTTCGGCCGCATCGTCAACATCGGTTCGGTGAACGGGCAGGCCGGTCAGTACGGTCAGGTGAACTACGCCGCCGCCAAGTCGGGCATCCACGGCTTCACCAAGGCTCTGGCCCAGGAAAGTGCGGCCAAGGGCATCACCGTCAACGCCATTGCGCCGGGCTACATCGACACCGACATGGTGCGCGCCGTGCCGCCCCATGTGCTGGAAAAGATCGTCGCCCGCATCCCGGTCGGCCGTCTGGGCCGCGCCAGCGAAATCGCCAAGGCGGTGTTGTATCTGGTCGATGACGAGAACGGCTTCATGACCGGCTCGACCCTGTCGGTCAACGGCGGCCAGCACATGTATTGATCGGCAAGACGCATTGATCGGCTTCGGCCGCATCGGTGCGAAACCCCGTCCGGGCAACCGGGCGGGGTTTTGTCATGATGGGCCGGGCTTATGGGCGCAGGCTGTAGACGCTGGGGCGGTCGCTGTCCGACGACACGGCGGCGCAACCGCCCAGCACCGGGCCGACCGGCAAGTCGCCGAACACCGCCTTGGCGCCTTCGCTCCGCAAACGCCCGGCAAAGCCGGGGTCGGTGCTGCGGGCCACCCAGGCGAAACCGACCCAGGTGCTGCGCAACGGCTCACCCCCGGCCCGCACCACCGCGCCGAACATGGCGTCGTCGCTGGAACCGGGGGGGAACACCGCCAGGACGGTGCCGTCGGCCTCCGCCGGCAACTGCGCGTCCTTGAGCGTCAGGGCCATCGCCACCAGCCACACGGCGGCCACGGCCCCGCCCAGAAGAAGGGCGAAGCCATGGCCGGGCAGGGTGTTGCCGGGGGATGCCATCGCGGTCACTCGGCCGGAACCAGGACGGGGCGGGCCGCCGGGCGCTCGGCGATGGGCAGATGCACCAGGGCCGACAGAATGCCGAGAGCGATGCTGAACCACCACACCAGATCATAGGAGCCGGTGCGCTCGAACAGCACGCCGCCCAGCCACACCCCCAGGAACGATCCCACCTGATGGCTGAAGAAGGCGACGCCGAACAGCATGCCCAGATGGCGCACCCCGAACATCACCGCGATCAGGCCCGAGGTCGGCGGCACGGTGGACAGCCACAAGAGCCCCATGCCCGCCGCAAACCCCAGAACCGTCACCGGCGTGACCGGCAGGGAAATGAACAGGGCGATGACGGCGGCGCGGGCGGCGTAGATGAACGACAGCAGGAAACGCTTGGGCATCCGCCCGCCCAGCACGCCGGACCCGTACGACCCCACCACGTTGAACAGGCCGATGAGCGCGATGGACCACCCCGCCAGCGCCGGATCGAGGCCGAGATCCTTCAGATAGGGCGGCAGGTGCACGGTGATGAAGGCCACATGGAAACCGCAGACGAAGAAGCCCATCACCAGCAGGACATAGCTGCGATGGCCGAAGGCTTCGCGCAGGGCCGCCCCCGCCGACAGCGCCGCTCCGGGGCCGGCGTGATGATGGTGGCTCTCCTGCCCACCCGCCAGGGCGGAACTGAGCAGAATGATGAAGCCGACGCTGCCGCCCAGCAGCATCATCGCCACGCCCCAGCCATAGGCGGCGATGAACGCCTGCCCCATGGGGGCGAACAGGAACTGGCCCATGGAGCCGGCGGCGGTGGCGATGCCGGCGGCCCAGGTGCGCCGCTCCGGCGGCATCTGGCGGCTGAAGGCGGCGATCACCACCGTGAACGACGCCCCGGCCAGCCCCACCCCGACCAGCACGCCCGAGGTCAGTTGCAGGATGAGCGGGGAGGTGGCCAGCGGCGTCAGCGCCACCCCCAACCCGTACAGCAGCGCCCCGCCGGCCAGCACCCGCGCCGGGCCGAGACGGTCGGCCAGCGCGCCGGCAAAGGGCTGTGCCGCCCCCCACAGCAGGTTTTGCAGGGCCAGGGCCAGGGCGAACACGTCGCGGCCCCAGCCGTTGGCTTCCGACAGGGGGGTGTTGAACAGGCCATAGGTTGACCGGACACCGAAACCGATGGTGGCGATCAGACACCCGCACGCCACGATCACCGCCGGACTGCGCCACGAGGCGCTGTTGCTTTCCATAGGGAAGACCCTCCGCATCCCGGCGCTCGGCCGGTTTGTCTCGTCGCTGCTTTTTTGTTGTCGGGCGGTCACGCCGCCATGCCGCAACTGTAGCGGGGAAGCGGTCTTGCGCCAAATTCATAAGGTGAAGGAACTTTATTCTGCTGCGGAATGATAGGGGGCGATTTCCTGCATCAACTCATCCGTCAGCACATCGAACACCCGGTCCATGCGGCCCCGCTGGCGGGCGCGGACCAGCCAGACCGCGATGGTGATGGCGAAGCGTTCCACCTCGAACGACACCAGCGACGTGCCGGGATTGTGGAACAGACGGGTGGGGGCCAGGGTGAATCCCACCCCCCGCCCGGCCAGCGACAGCAGCAGATCCTGGTCGTAGGCTTCCACCAGCACGTTGAGCGACAGGTTTTCCCGCTCCAGCGCGCGGGTCAGGGCATCGCGGTAACAGCATCCCTCCGGCTGCAGCACCCATCCGGCCTCGTTCATCCCGGCCAGGGTGCGGCCGTGGCGGGCCAGCAGGGCGGGGGTGCTGACCCCGCGCACCTCTTCCACCGTCAGCCGCTCGGTGGTCAGGTCGGCGGGCGGGGACGATCCGGCGGGCAACACCACCACACCGCCGTCCAACTGGCCGTTGCGAATCAGCTCGATGATCGGGCCGCTCCATTCCGACAGCAGCCGCAGGGTCAGGGCGGGGAACCGCTGCCGCAGCGTGTCCAGCGGCGCCCCGGTCAGCATCCGCGCCAGCACATGGGACGAGCCGAAGCACAAAACCCCCTGCGGCGTGGTGTCGTCGGTGAAGGCGTCGGCGAAATCCCCCACCGATTTCAGGATGCGGCGGCAATGGCCAAGTGCTGTCTGCCCGTCGCGGGTCAGGCTCAGCGGTTTGGTCTGGCGGTCGAACAGAACGGTGCCGAGGTCGGTTTCCAGCCGTTGAATCAGCCGCGACACCGCCGATTGCGTCAGGTGCAGGCGGTTGGCCGCCTCCTGCACCGATTGGGCTTCGGCAACGGCGATGAAGGCCTGGATCTCGTTGAGCTTGAGCATCGGAAGCTTGACCATCGGCGCACCCCATGCCGGGATGATGGGCTGGATGGGGGGAAGTGTCGGCGCCGGGCCACCGGCCTGTCAAGACCCGCCGTTTTCGTCGGATTTCGCCCGTATCTTGAGGACACCATGACCGATGATGCTTCAGCACTCCGCCGCACCTACCCCCAACGCCCGTGGGTCGGGGTGGGGGTGATCGTCTGGCGCGGCGACCGGATCCTGCTGATCCGCCGGGGCCGGGCGCCGCGGCTGGGGCAATGGAGCCTGCCGGGCGGGGCGCAGGACATCGGCGAAACCGTGTTCCAGGCCGCCGCCCGCGAGGTGCGGGAGGAAACCGGCCTGACCGTCCGTCCCACGTCGGTGATCACCGTGGTGGACGCCATCACCCGCGACGGGGAAGGGCGGGTGGAATACCACTACACCCTGATCGAGGTCGCGGCGGAGTGGGAGGCGGGCGAAGCGGTCTGTGCCGACGACGCCCTGGAAGCCCGCTGGGCCACGGTGGACGAGGCGGCGGCCCTGGTGCCGTGGGATGAAACCGAACGGGTCATCCGGCTGGCCGCCGCCCTTCGTCCGCCGCTTACACGTTGAAGCGGAAGTGGAAGATGTCGCCGTCGTTGACGACGTACTCCTTGCCTTCCTGCCGCATCTTGCCGGCGTCCTTGGCCCCCTGCTCGCCGTTGCAGGCGACGAAGCTGGCGTAATCGATGGTTTCGGCGCGGATGAAGCCGCGTTCGAAATCGGTGTGGATCACGCCGGCCGCCTGGGGGGCGGTGGCGCCCTTGTGCAGGGTCCAGGCACGGGCTTCCTTCGGCCCGATGGTGAAGAAGGTGATGAGGTTCAGCAGCCCGTAGCCGGCGCGGATCAGCCGGTTCAGGCCGGTTTCCTCCAGCCCCATGGCGCCCAGGAACTCGGCCTTTTCCGCCGGGTCGGAAAGCTGCGCCACCTCGGCCTCGATGGCGGCGGAGATGACCACATGGGCCGCCCCTTCCGCCGCGGCCTTTTCCGCCACCCGTTCGGAGAAGCGGTTGCCGGTGGCGGCCGACGCTTCCTCGACGTTGCAGACGTACAGCACCGGCTTGGCCGTCAGCAGCATGAACTGCCGGAACACCGGCTTTTCCTCGTCCGACAGCGGCACCACGCGGGCGGGCTTGCCGTCCTGCAGCACCTTCAGCGCCCGTTCCATCAGGTCGGCCTTGACCTTGGAGTCCTTGTCGCCGCCCTTGGCCTTTTTCTGGAGGCTGGTGAGCTGGCGCTCCAGGCTTTCCATGTCGGCCAGCATCAGCTCCGTCTCCACGACTTCGGCGTCGCGCAGCGGATCGACGTTGCCTTCCACATGGGTGATGTCGTCGTCCTCGAAACAGCGCAGCACGTGGACGATGGCATCCACCTCGCGGATGTTGGCGAGGAACTGGTTGCCCAGCCCTTCGCCCTTGGACGCACCGCGGATCAGACCGGCGATGTCCACGAACTCAAGCTGGGTCGGGATGATCTTCTGCGACTTGGCGATTTCCGCCAGCTTCTCCAGCCGCGGGTCGGGCACACCGACGCGGCCGACGTTCGGCTCCTTCGTGCAGAAGGGGAAATTCGCCGCTTCCGCCGCCTGGGTGGCGGTCAGCGCGTTGAACAGGGTTGATTTGCCGACGTTGGGCAGGCCGACGATGCCGCAATTGAAACCCATGACACTCTTCGCAAAAAGAAACCGATCCGGACGGCCCGTTTTATCCTATGGCCGGCGGCAAAGCGCAAATGCCAATTGGAAGCAGCAGGATGCTGGGGCCGGAGACACTCCCTCCGACGGAGACAAAACCCCGACATGCCAAAACCGCCCGCGTGCAAGGCACGGGGCGGCAGGCAAACCGTCACGCAAACCAGCGCCGGAAAGACGCGCGTTCGCGGAACAAGCCGACGGCGCGGGGGAGAGGGCTTTAGTAGCCCTCGCGCTCCATACGCTTGCGCAGCAGCTTGCGGGTGCGGCGAACCGCTTCCGCCTTTTCACGCGCGCGCTTCTCCGAGGGCTTCTCGTAGTTCCGACGCAGCTTCATTTCACGGAAAATGCCCTCGCGCTGCATCTTCTTCTTCAGGGCGCGGAGGGCCTGATCGACGTTGTTGTCACGGACCAGAACTTGCACGGTTGACCGTCACCTTCATTGAGCGGCCCAACCGGGCCGGCGTGGAAACAAGATCGTTGGCGCGAAAACGCAATGAAACGGCAGCGCCGAACCAGGCGCATCCCGCTTCGTTGATCTGTGTCTAACACGGCCCAGGTTGAATGGGAAGCTTTTTTACGATCTTCCCAAAGGGTGCAAAGGTGGCGATTGCCTAATGGCGGCGAAGTCCCCAAATAATGATGCATGTCTGTGCTGAGAATTGCCCGAATGGGGCATCCGGTGTTGCGTCGGACGGCGGTGCCTGTGACCAGCCCGAACGAATCCGCGGTTCGCGGCCTTGCCGCCGACATGACCGACACTATGCTGGACGCCCCCGGAGTCGGGTTGGCGGCCCCGCAGGTCTGTCAGGGAATCCGTATGGTGGTGATTCGGGTGCCGGCGGAGCGGTCGGGCGGGGAAACGCTGCCGCCCACGGTGCTCATCAACCCGGTGGTGGAACCGCTGACCTCATCCATGGAATGGGGGCTGGAAGGGTGTCTGTCGGTGCCGGGATGGCGGGGTATCGTGCCGCGCTACACCCGCATCGGCTACCGCGCCCTGACCCTGGACGGCACGGTGATCGAGCGGGAGGCCACCGGCTTTCACGCCCGCGTGGTGCAGCACGAGGTCGATCACCTGGACGGTATTCTCTACATTGACCGGATGGACGATTTGCGTCTTCTTGCCGTTACCGAAGAAGCGCATCACCTGATGGGCGAGCAGAAGGACGACGAGCCATGAACACCGAAGGCAGCACGCAGGAGCGGACGCGGGATACCATTCTGGAAGCGGTGTTGCCCAACGTGGTGTTCGACGGCTGGAGCGACGACGCCCTGCTGGACGGCGCCCGCATGGCCGACATCGATCCGCTGGCCGTGCGCCGGGCCTTCCCCGGCGGGGTGGCGGACCTGATCGAGCACTTCGCCGACTGGACCGACCGCGCCATGCTGGCGGCGATGCAGGCCCACCCGCTGGACGACATGCGCACCCCGCAGAAGATCCGGCTGGCGCTGGTCTGCCATTTCCAGGTGCTGGAGCCGCACCGGGAAGCGGTGCGCCGCCTGCTGGCCCATCTGGCGCTGCCGCGCAATGTGGGGTTGGGCCTGCGGCTGCTGCACCGGACGGTGGACACCATCTGGTACGCCGCCGGGGACACCGCCACCGATTTCAACCATTACAGCAAGCGCGCCATCCTGGCCGGGGTGCTGAGTGCGGCCACCTTCTACTGGCTGGACGATGCGTCGGAGGACCGGGCCGATACCTGGGCCTTCATCGATCGTCGCCTGGGCGAGGTGGCGGGGGTGGGCAAGGCCACCTCGGCGGTGAAGACGGTGACGGGGATTCTGTCGCATCTGCCGTCACCGGCCCGCTTTGCCCGCCAGATCCGCCAGCGCACCACCGGCGCCCGCGGCAGCCAGTCTACCACGCATATGTCGTAAGGGGCAGGCTATGCTCTGCTCACATTGCGCAACACATTGATAGAAAATAACTTCTCATCGTCATTCCCGCGAAAGCGGGAATCCAGGTGTTGAGCCGCGATCAGCGGCGATATGAATCGCCTGAGGTTTTGGCCCTGGAAACACCTTCTGGATCCCAGCTTTCGCTGGGATGACGGTGAAAATTATTTTATATCAATGGGTTGGCGATTTTTGGGTGGCGTAGCCCGGGGCGGGGGAGGGGGCCGTTCACCCCGCCTCCTCAGGGCTTTTTGCGGGGGCGTTTGGGTTTGGCCGCTTTCTTCGCCGCGGCGCGCAGGGCGGCGTCGAAGGCGGGGCGGCTCCAGGCCAGCAACTCGGCCGGCTCGTCCAGGGCCGATTCGGGGACGGGGTAATAGGACATGGTGGTCGGCTTGTCGGGGAAGGGGCGGAACGGCCCGATTCCCGCGGCAACGAAGGCGGGACGGTTGTGGTCGTCCGCCTTCACATGAAAAACCCCGTCGGCGATCAGGGCAAAGGCCAACCCGTCGCAAAAAAAGCAAAAACCGCCGAACATCCGCCGCACGGTGATTTCGCCCATGGGGGCGAGTGTCTCGCAGATGTGATCAGCGAGATCATCTAGCACGGCGGCCGTGCCCTTACTGCTTCTTGCGGAAGGCGTCGAGCGCCACGACTTCGCCGCGCTTGGGTGCTTCGTCCTTGTCCGCCGCCGCAGGGGCGTCGGTGGCCGGGCTGGGCGGGGCGGCTTCCAGGTCCACCTCGTCCTCGGTGCTCAGCGGCTGGAACTGCAGGGCGAAATTCACCGAGGGGTCGGCGAAGGTGGTGATGGCGGCAAAGGGGACCACCAGCCGTTCGTGCTTGTTGTGGAAGCTCAGCGTGACCTCGAAACGCTCCTCCGTCACCTCCAGCCCATAATATTGGTACTGGAGCACGATGGTCATTTCGGTCGGGTACTGTTCGGACAGGTACGACGGCACGGACACGCCGGGATAGCCGGTGCGGAAGGTCAGATAGAAATGATGGTTGCCCGGCAGGCCAGCCTCCTCCACCTCTTTCAGGGCGTCGCGCACGACCCCCCGCAGGGCGGATTCGACCATCTTTTCATAACGAAGCGGCTCTTTGGGCATGTTCTGGCGCAACCTTGGCCGGAAGACGAGGGAAGTGTGGGCCTTCTGTTGCTAGGCGGCCCACGGCCCCACCTTAGAGTGCTACCCCCAAGGGATTGAGGTCGATCACCTTACCGCATTACGCGGCGACGGCAACCGGAGCAACGTTGTCGTTGGCAACTATTGCAATGGCCCGATAACGGCGGAACCATGCCGAGCGAAAACCGTGTCTTTACCACGCGCGTCGATCCTATTTCGCCCCCATCACGACCTTTAGCAGAGGCCCCCTTCGTTCGAAGGGTGATGGTGGAGGCGCCGGGTACCGCCCCCGGGTCCGCTACGCTTATTCCACAAGGCGTTTATCGCCATAGCCGGTTTGCACCGGCCCCCGTAATATAGGGACTTTCGCGTCCCATGGAAAGGGGGCTGTGATGACATGCCCCTCTGGCCTGCTCACATGACTGTTGGGCCGGGTGCCGCGGGCCGTTATAGAGTGCGCCGCAGTCTTATGGCCGGAGTTCCCATGTCCATCACACCCGATCAGCGCGCCGACATCGACCGCGCGCGCGCCGCGTCCGCCGTCACCCGCCGGGCCACCGTGCCCGCCCTGGAAGAGATCCTGTACGAGCCGCTGCCGGTGCTGGACCACGGTTTCGTGCGGGTCATCGATTATATGGGCGATGACGCCGCCGTGGTGCAGGCCGCCCGCGTGTCCTATGGCCGCGGCACCAAGAAGGTCAGCGAGGACGCCGGCCTCATCAAGTATCTGATGCGCCACCGCCATTCGACCCCGTTCGAGATGTGCGAGATCAAATTCCACGTCAAGCTGCCCATCTTCGTGGCGCGGCAGTGGATTCGCCACCGCACCGCCAACGTCAACGAATATTCCGCGCGCTACTCCATCCTCGACCGCGAGTTCTACATTCCGGCCCCCGAACATCTGGGCGCCCAGTCCGCCGACAACCGCCAGGGCCGCGGTGCGGTGCTGGAGGGGGACGAGGCGGCGCGTGTTCTGGCCCTGCTGCGTCAGGATGCCGAAACCTGCTATGCCCATTACGAATCGATGCTCAATCTCGACGCCGACGGCGCCCCCGCCGATCCCAACGCCCAGGGGCTGGCGCGCGAACTGGCGCGCATGAACCTGCCACTGAACTACTATACTCAGTGGTATTGGAAGGTGGATCTGCACAACCTTCTGCATTTCCTGTCGCTGCGGGCCGACAGCCACGCGCAGTACGAGATCCGCGTCTACGCCGAAGCCATGCTGGATGTGGTCCGGCGGTGGGTGCCGGCGGTGTTCGACGCCTTCAGCGAATACCGCATGGGGGGCGCGCACCTGTCCCGCACCGGGCTGGACGTGGTGAAGCGCCTGCTGGCCGGGGACGCGGTGACCCAGGAAGACAGCGGCCTCAGCAAGCGGGAATGGCGCGAGCTGATGGAATCGCTGGGCCGTCCGGCGTGATGCGGCCATGACCAGGAACCGATAACGGGGGAAGAGAGACATGAGCATGATGCGCGTTGTGGCCGGGGCCGCGGTTGCCCTGGCGCTGGCCTGCGGTGTCGGCGGGGTGCAGGCGGCGGACGGCAAGACCGTCGCCATCACCGCCATCGTCGAGCATCCGGCCCTGGATGCGGTGCGCGAAGGCGTGATCGCCGCCCTGGCCGATGCGGGGTACAAGGCCGGTGCCGGGCTGACCATCGAATTCCAGAGCGCCCAGGGCAATCCTGCCACCGCCGCCCAGATCGCCCGCCGTTTCATCGGGCAGAAGCCGGACGTGATCGTGCCGATCTCCACCCCCTCGGCCCAGGCGGTGGTGGCGGCCACCCGCGACCTGCCGGTGGTGTTTTCGGTGGTGACCGACCCGGTGGGGGCGCAGTTGGTCCGGTCGCTGGAGGCTTCCGGCACCAACGTCACCGGCGTGTCGGACATGGCCCCGGTCGCCGACCATTTGGCCCTGATCGCCGAGATGGTGCCGGCGGCCAAGCGCATCGGCGTGGTCTACAACCCCGGCGAAACCAACTCGGTTTCCATGGTCAAGGCGCTGAAGGACGCCGCCGCCGCGCGCGGCCTGACGGTGGTGGAGGCCGCCGCGGCCAAGTCCGCCGACGTCCAGGCCGCCGGCCGCGGGCTGGTGGGCAAGGTGGACGCCGTGTATGTGCCGCTCGACAACACGGTGGTGTCGGCGTTGGAAGGGCTGCTGGCCGTGGGCGCCCAGTCCAAGCTGCCGGTGTTCGCCGCCGACAGCGAAAGCGTGGCCCGCGGGGCGGTCGCCACCATCGGCTTCAACTACCGCCAGATCGGCGAGCAGACCGGCGCCATGGTCGTGCGGGTGCTGAAGGGGGAAAAGCCCGGCAGCATTCCGGTCGAACTGGGCCGCGGCTCCGATCTGGTGATCAATGCCAAGGCCGCCGCCGCCATGGGCGTGGCGGTGCCGGAATCGGTGACCCGGCGCGCGACCAAGATCATTCCCTGACCCGGCCATCATCATGAGTGAAATCGCCTTTTTCGGGGCCGTGGAAATCGGGCTGGTCTATGCCCTGGTGGCGCTGGGCGTGTTCCTGTCGTTCCGGGTGCTGGACTTTCCCGACCTGACCGTGGACGGCAGCTTTCCGCTGGGGGCGGCGGTGGCGGCGACGCTGATCGTCGCCGGCGCCAACCCGTGGCTTGCCACCCTGGCCGCGGTGCTGGCCGGGGCGGGGGCCGGGCTGGTGACGGCGGTCTTGAACCTGCGCTTCCACATCCTGCACCTGCTGGCCAGCATCCTGACCATGATCGCGCTGTTCTCCATCAACCTGCGGATCATGGGGCGGCCCAACGTCGCCATCATCATGCAGGACACGGTGCTCACACCGTTCGCGGGGCTGGGGCTGCCGGACCACCTGCTGCGCCCGCTGCTGGTTCTGGTGTTCGTGGTGGTGACGGTGCTGCTGCTGGCGTGGTTCCTGTCCACCGAATCGGGGCTGGCCATGCGGGCGACCGGCGTCAACCCGCGCATGGCCCGCGCGCAAGGCATCGACACCGGGCGGCAGGTGGGGCTGGGCATCGCGCTGTCCAACGGGCTGGTCGGGCTGGCGGGGGCGCTGTTCGCCCAGACCAACGGTTTTGCCGACGTCACCACCGGCATGGGAACCATCGTGGTGGGGCTGGCGGCGGTGATCGTCGGGGAAACCGTGCTGCCGCTGAAAGGCATGGTGTGGGCGCTGACCGCCTGTGTCGCCGGGTCGATCCTCTACCGTCTGGCGGTGCAGTTCGCCCTGTCGGCCGATGCCATCGGGTTGCAGGCCTCCGACCTCAATCTGGTGACGGCGGTGCTGGTGGCGGTGGCGCTGATCCTGCCGCGGCTGAAAGCCCGGCGGAAAGCCCGGAGGGCCGCAGCATGATCGAGGTGAAGGATCTCCACGTCACCTTCAACCCCGGCACGCCGCTGGAAAAACCGGCGTTGCGGGGCATCAGCGTGACCATTCCCGAAGGGCAGTTCGTCACCGTCATCGGCTCCAACGGGGCGGGGAAGTCCACCTTCCTCGGCGCGCTGGCCGGTGACGTGCTGGCCGACGGCGGGTCGATTGCCATCGACGGCACCAACGTCACCCGCTGGTCCACCCCGCGGCGGGCCGGGCTGGTGGCCCGCGTGTTCCAGGATCCGCTGGCCGGAAGCTGCGCCACCCTGACCATCGAGGAGAACATGGCCCTGGCCGCCGCCCGCGGACGGCGCCGCGGGCTGGCCCCGGCGCTCAGCCACGACCGGCGGCATCTGTTCCGCGACCGCATCGCCGCATTGGGGCTGGGGCTGGAAAACCGGCTGGGCGACCGCATGGGGCTGCTGTCCGGCGGCCAGCGGCAGGCGGTCAGCCTGGTGATGGCGGCGCTGTCGGGATCGAAGATCCTGCTGCTGGACGAGCACACCGCGGCGCTGGACCCCGGCACGGCGGAATTCGTGCTCCACCTTACCCGCCGGGTGGTGGATGACAACGGCCTGACGGCGCTGATGGTCACCCACAGCATGCGGCAGGCGCTGGATTACGGCCACCGCACCTTGATGCTGCACGAAGGCCGAATCGCGCTCGACGTGGCGGGGGAGGAGCGGGCCGGGCTGGACGTGCCCCACCTGCTGGCCCTGTTCGCCCGCCAGCGCGGGGGCGAGGACATCACCGACGACGCTTTGTTGATCGGCTGACGGCACCGCCTGACGGTGGGGACCGCTATTCCCCCGCCGCCAGCGGGGCGGCGTAGCGGCCCACCACCACCACCCGATCCAGCGCACCCGATGCCGGATCGGGGGCGGGCGGCAGGGTTTCGGGCTGTTCGGCCTCCACCAGAAAGCCGCGTCCCGAATCGGTATCGCCCTGATCCAGCACCGACACCCCGCGCCAGCCCAGAACGCCCAGCGCGGTCCCCGCGGCCTTGGCCGTGGTACCGGCATCGGCGTCCACCGCCAGCAGCAGCTTGTCGCGGCCGGATGGGTCGGCCTCGAACCGGGCCACCACGTACCCGGTGGCCCGCACATGGCCGGGGGCGGGCGGCAGGAAGGGCAGGCGGGCCACCACCCGCAAGCTGGTGCCGTTCACCGGCTCCAGCAGGCGGCGCCACCAGCGGCCGGACTCGTCGCCGGCTTCCAGTTCGACCACCCCCACATCGGCCTGTTCGGTCGCCACCATCTCCAGCAGCGCGTCGGGGGTGCGGGCGCGCACCATGGTCATGCCGCTGCCGAAATACTCCACCGCCAGCGGGGCGGCGATGGTTTCATGGCCGGCAAAGGCGACGGTCAGCGGCCGTTCGGTGCGAATCGATGCGCCGATGATCTCCGTCCAGATGCGCGCCAGGGCGCTGGACGGCAGCGGCCCGCGGTTGTCCACCGCCAGCCGCCGCAGCAGGGCCGCCCGCCGTCCCGGCCGGAACGCCGGGCGAATCGTCTCCGTCTCCGCCCCTTGCGCTTCGGTCACCAGTGCCGCCCGCTGGTTCAGCAGGCCCAGAAGCTGCGAATCCACCGTGTCGATGGCGCCGAGGATATCGGCCAGCGGGCGGGGACCGGCGGGTTCGGCGGGCGGCGTGGCGGGTGGTGCGGCCGCCGGCGGGGCTGGAGTCGGTTCCGGTTCCGCCGCGGGGGGCGGGGATGCCTCCGCCGCGGGGTGCGGGGTGGGATGCGATGGTGGGGCGGGGTGCTGGGCCTGGGCGGGCAGGGCAAGCACCGCCAGCAGCGCGGCGGTGGACAGACGGTGGCGCATCGCGGACGGGGGCATCGGGGGGTGGAGGGGGCGGCGGATGGTAGCACAGGGACCCGAAACGCGCGTGGCCCCGTTATGCGGCCGGCGTGACGCCGGGCGGGACATGGGCGCGCAGGTAATCGGCCAGCAGGGTCAGTTCCCCGTCCCGCGGGCTGCCGCGGCGCCACACCAGCCCCATGCGCCGCGACGGGGCCGGGGCGGCGAAGGGGCGGGTTTCCACCCCCGCCGGGGCGCGGGCGGCGGCCAGGGCCGGCAGCAGGGTGACGCCGATTCGCCCCGCCACCATCTCGCACAGGGTGTTCAGCGAGGTGCCGGCAAAGCCGTCACGCTCCCCGCCCGTCGCGTCGAAACCGCACACCGCCAGGGCCTGATCGCGGAAACAATGGCCGTCCTCCAGCAGCAACAGCCGTTCGCCCTGCAGGTCGCCCTCGGTCACCGTGGGGTGGGTGGCCAGGGGATGGCCGGCGGGCATCGCCACATGGAACGGCTCGTCGAACAGCGGGGCGGTTTCCAGCCCCGGATCCTCGACGGGCAGGGCCAAGATCAGCGCGTCCAGCCGTCCGGCCCGCAGCATGTCCAGCAGGCGGCCGGTCAGATCCTCGCGCAGCAGCAGCTTCAGGTCGGGGTGGTCCCGGCGCAGCGCCGGCAGAACCCCCGGCAGGTAATAGGGCGCCAGGGTCGGAATCACCCCCAGCCGCAATTCACCCGACAGCGGCACCCCGGCCCCGCGGGCAAAGGCGGCCAGATCGCTGACCTCTCCCAGAATGCGGCGGGCGCGGGCCACCACCTCCCGCCCGGCGGGGGTCAGCAGCACCCGGCGCTGGGTGCGCTCCACCAGCCCCACCCCCAGGGCGTCTTCCAACTGCTGGATCTGGGTGGACAGGCTGGGCTGGCTGACGTGACAGGCCGCCGCCGCCCGCCCGAAATGCAAGGTGTCGGCAACGGCAACGAGATAGCGCAACTGGCGCAGGGTCACGGCATCGCTCATTGCCCCTTCCTATCACAGCGGTTGGAAAAAACAATTGGACGGGTAGGGTCAATCGAGTCATGTTTGGAGGAGTTCAAAACTGCCGCATGGACGATAAGCAAAACAGTCGCCGGACGGGTGCAAAGAGCGTCTCTTTTCAAAAGACACGAAAAATACTTTGCATTCGTTGCTTTTGTCTCTTTCCTCCGCCGGGTGCGCGGCGGGGGAACGGCCCGGAACCACCTCACCTTTGATCGGTGCTGGGGTGGTTCCGCGGACGGGCGGGCGCCATCATTCCCGGCCTCCTTGACGGTGCCCGCCCGCCCCTAATCCCTGACCCGTTCCCGCGGGCGGTTACGGCGATCAGCCGGCCCAGAATTCCCAGCCGGGCCAGAATTCGTTGAGGGCCGCGGTGCCCAGCGCCCAGGCGGCGAACAGCGCCAGCCCGATCCCGGTCACATGGTTCAGCAGGGTCAACCCATCCTCGGTGATGCGGTGGCGCACGGCGGCCACCCCCGACGCCAGCGCCAGCCACCAGCCGGCGGACCCGATGAACACCCCCAGCACCAGCGTGGCGGCGTCGAAACGGTCCAGCTTGGCCCCCAGCCCGAAGCCCGCGAACACGGCGATGAAGGCCAGGATGGTCGCCGGATTGGTCAGGGTCAGGGTCAGGGCGGTGAAGAAACCGCGAACGGCCGAGGCGTTGAGTCGCAGCGCGCTTTCCACCTCCTTCTCCTCTGCCGCCGGCGTCTGGCGGAAGGTGCGCACCGCCACCGCCAGCATGAACACCCCGCCGACCACGCGGAACAGCGTCTGGTGCCCGGTCAGAAAGCTGAGGGCCGCCGACACGCCGAACGCGGCGATGGCGCCATAAAAGGTATCGGCCACCGCCGCCCCCATGCCGGTGGTAAAGCCCAGGAACGGCCCGTGTTCGATGGTGCGGCGGATGCACAGCAAACCGATGGGGCCGACGGGGGCGGCGATGGCAACGCCCAGAACGATGCCTTGTATCAGCACCATCAGCATTTCCGTCAGCACAGGCTGCATCCTTTCCTAATCCCGGACTGTTCCTATGGGTAAGGCCCCGGATCATTCACCTTTACTCATAGGCTGGGGTGATATCCGTCCGCCTGTTGTGAAGTCAATGTTCTGTCCCGGCGGGGGTGGTGTGCATTTCCCCTGTTGCCGGTTCGGGTGCCCCGCTATTGTCCCCCAGACAATCCGGGACGCGGTGGAAAGGGGCGGGCATGACGGCCATGGGACGGATTCGGGCGGTGATGATGCTGGCGCTGGGCACCGTTGCCATGGCGGCGTCACCGGGACCGGCGGTGTCGGCGGATTTCGTCCCCGCGGTCGTCTATGACATGGGCGGCAAGTTCGACAAATCCTTCAACGAAGCCGCCTACCGCGGGGCGGAGCGGTTCGCGCATGACACCGGCATCGCCTACCGCGATTTCGGGGTGACCAACGAAACCCAGCGGGAACAGGGGCTGCGCACCCTGGCCCGCCGCGGCGCCACGGTGGTGGTCGCCATGGGCTTTGCCCAGGCCGCCCCGCTGGAAAAGGTGGCGCGGGAATTCCCCGACACCAAATTCTGCCTGATCGATGAGAAGCTGGACCTGCCCAACGTCCGTTCCCTGACCTTCAAGGAGCACGAGGGATCCTTTCTGGTCGGCATCCTGGCGGCCATGGCGTCGCGGACCGGCACCGTGGGCTTCGTCGGCGGCATGGACATTCCGCTGATCCGCAACTTCCTGGCCGGTTATGAACAGGGCGTGCGCCACACCCGGCCCGACGGCGCGGTGATCGTCAACATGGCCGGCACCACCCCGACGGCGTGGCGCGATCCCGCCCGCGGGGCGGAACTGGCGGTCAGCCAGTTCGGGCGCGGCGCCGACGTGGTGTTCGCCGCCGCCGGGGCCACCGGGCTGGGGGTGCTGCAGGCCGCGGCCGATGCCGGCAAGCTGGGAATCGGCGTCGATTCCAACCAGAACCACCTGCACCCCGGCAAGGTTCTGACCTCGATGATCAAGCGGGTGGATGTGGCGGTTTACGACTGCTTCGCCGCCGCCAGGGCGGGCACCTGGACCGCCGGCCATCAGGCGCTGGGCCTGAAGGAAGACGGGGTGGGCTATGCCATCGACGAGCACAACCGCGCCCTGATCTCCCCCGCCATGGAAAAGGCGGTGGAGGAGGCGCGGGCCGGGATCATCGCCGGCACGCTGACGGTCCAGCCCTATCAGCCGTGACGCATCCCGCCATGACGACCGCCCCGTCGGCGGGGGAGCCGCCGGCACTGGAATTATGCGGCATCGACAAATGGTTCGGTGCCAACCATGCCAACGTCGCGGTGTCGCTGTCGGTGGCGCGCGGCACCATTCACGGAATCATCGGCGAGAACGGGGCCGGCAAGACGACGGTGATGTCCATCGTCTACGGCTACCTCCGCCCCGATTCGGGCACCGTGCGGCTGAACGGGGAGCCGCTGGCCTGCCGCTCCCCCGCCGACGCCATCCGCCGCGGGGTGGGGATGGTCCACCAGCACTTCATGCTGGTGGACACCTTCACCGCCCTGGAAAACGTGCTGTTGGGGGCGGAGGGCGGGCGGCTGATCGGCCCGGCCCTGGCCCACGCCCGCCGGGAACTGGAACGGCTGGCCCGCGATTACGGGCTGGAGGTGGATCTGGAGCGCCCGGTGGGGGAACTGCCGGTGGGTGCCCAGCAGCGGGTGGAAATTCTGAAGGCGCTCTACCGTGGCGCCGACCTGCTGATCCTCGACGAGCCGACCGGCGTGCTGACCCCGCCGGAAACCGTCCACCTGTTCCGCGTGCTGCGGGCCTTGCGCGCCCAGGGCAAGACCATCGTCATCATCACCCACAAGCTGCGGGAGATCATGGCCCTGACCGACCGGGTGACGGTGATGCGGCGGGGCCGGGTGGTGGACACCCTGGCGACCGCGGCCACCAAGCGGGAGGCGCTGGCCGAACGCATGGTCGGCCGCACGGTGCCGCTGACCGTGGACAAACCCGCCGCCACCCTCGGCGCCCCGGTGCTGGAGGTGGAGCGGCTGCGGGTCCTTGGTGCCGATGGCCGGGAGCGGGTGCGCGGCGTCAGTTTCCAGGTGCGGGCGGGGGAGGTGGTGGGAATCGCCGGAGTCTCCGGCAACGGCCAGTTGGAACTGCTGGAGGCGCTGGCGGGGATGCGCCCCGTCGCCGGTGGGCGGGTGCGGCTGACGGGGCTGGACCTGACCGCCCGCCCCGACCTGTTCACCGCCGGCGGGCTGCGCCGGCTGGGCGTGGCCCATGTGCCCGAGGATCGGCAGAAGGTGGGGCTGGTCACCGGCTTTCCTGCTTATGAGAACCTGATTCTCGGCCACCACGGCGATTCGGCGCTGACGGGGCGGCTGTTGATGCGCTGGCGGGCGATCAAGGCGCGGTGCGCGGCGGTGATGGACCGCTATGACGTGCGCCCCCGCGACGTGTCCCTGCCGGTGTCGGGCTTTTCCGGCGGCAACCAGCAGAAGATCGTGCTCGCCCGCGAGATCGAGGCCGACCCCGCCCTGTTGCTGGTCGGGCAACCCACCCGTGGGGTGGACATCGGCGCCATCGACGTCATCCACCGCCGCCTGCTGGACCTGCGGGCCGCGGGAAAGGCGATTTTGCTGGTGTCGGTGGAATTGGACGAGATCCTCGCCCTGTCCGACCGGATTCTGGTGATGTTCGACGGTGCGCTGGTGGGGGAAACCACCCCCGATGCCGCCGATGAACGCCGGCTGGGGCTGATGATGGCCGGGGCCGCCTCCCAATCCTGATCGGTCCGGCCACCGTATGGTTGATGCGTGACCAATATGTCACAATTCTTGTGGGGTTATATCCCCGTGGTAAAATCCTTAACCGCGTTAATAATTTTTGAACGTACATCCACAATATTCCGTAGGCGCAGCGGTACGATTCAAGATGTTCCGTCGCACAATATTATCGAAAGACACAATAGAGTGATGAAACCGGCCCCTTTGGGTGGTCGGAGCGAAGAGGAGCGTTATGCGGCGTTTACCCAGGCCTGAGGGCAAGCCGGCATCAAGGCGCGAAGACTCGCCCACGCTGCCCTGCGCCGCCGGCCGGGGAGGGGCGAAATCCGCAACGCCTGACACCTGCTCCAAGGCCAAGCTCACGTCCTTCTATCGCGCGCACTGGGATATCGCCCGCCAGATCTTCATGCACGCGGTGGAGCATTCCACCGCCGACGGCAAGGGGACCGCACGGATCCGCCGCGCGCTGGAAGAGATCGACCGCAATTTCCAGGTCATCGGTCCCGCCCTGCGGTCGGTGTGCGAACAGTGCAAGGTGGCGAATCCGGCGCTGAACGACCGGCGCAAGGATTTCCTCACCCGCATGCTGGTCGCCAACACGGTGGAATTGTCCGAGGATGTGGGCGGGGAGCGTTTCCGCCCCTACATCATGGGGCTGCGCGCCGGTCTGGAAAGCATCCTGTCCCCGCAGGAGGTGGAGATCCTGAACGAACGGTCGCGCAACATCTATGTGCAGATCAAATCCGACGACGATGCCTCCTTCGCGCGCTCCCTGTTCGAGAACTTCGCGGCCAACGCCATCAACGAGCAGGTGATTTTCTACGTTGTCGGGCGCTTCCGTTATTTCAACAACCAGCGTAACACGTTCGTGTGCAATTTCAACCGCGCCCTTCAGGACGCGGGCGAGCGGTTCACCATGGACGACGCGCTGTTCAACGCCTTTTTCGCCATCCTGGCGCGGGTGGTGCAGGGGGATAACGATCCCTATGACGAAACCGGCTTCAACATCCGCTACGGCGACGGCGCTTATGAGAAATACCGGGTGGTGATGGCCCAGTTCAGCCGTTGGCGGGACAGCGTTCTCGGCCCCGCCCCCCCGCGTGAGCCGATGACCCGCCGCCGCGGCGCCACCCGCACCATCTGATTTTCGCCGTTTCCCCATGGGTGCGTTCCCCATCCCGCGCTTGCGTCCCATGGTGTGACAAGGCACCTTCGCCGGGACGGGGGGCAGACGACAGCGGGGGCGCATGACATCGGAAACCCACGGCGCTGCGTCCGGGGACGCCGGTCCGGCACGGGCGCCGGGCGGGCTGCCGGCCTGGGCCGATTACGGGCTGCTGCCGCTGCTGAACCTGACGGCGGCGCTGGCGGTGTCGGCGCTGGTGATCCTTGCCATCGGCGAAAACCCCCTGGCGGTCCTGTCCGTGATGGTGGGGGAGGCGCTGGGCTATCCCGAAGCCGTCGGCTACACCCTTTATTACGCCACCGGCTACATCTTCACCGGGCTGGCGGTGGCGGTGGCCTTCCACGCCGGGCTGTTCAACATCGGCGGCGAGGGGCAGGCGTATCTGGGCGGGCTGGGCGCCGGGCTGGTGGCGCTGGCGGTGCCGGGCTGGCCCTGGTGGGCGGCAGCACTGGCGGGAACGGCGGCGGCGGGCCTGTTCGGGGCGGCGTGGGCGTGGGTGCCGGGCTGGCTCCAGGCCCGGCGGGGCAGCCACATCGTCATCACCACCATCATGTTCAATTTCCTGGCCGCGTCGCTGATGACGTGGCTGCTGGTGGACGTGCTCATCAAGCCCGGCCAGCAAAGCCCCGAATCGCGGGAATTCGATCCCGGCGTCTGGCTGCCCACCATGGACCGGGCGCTGGGGTGGGTGGGAATCACGGTGGCACCGTCGCCGCTGAACCTGTCGTTCCTGTGGGCGCTGACCTGCTGCGGTCTGGTTTACCTTTTCCTGTGGCACACCCGCTGGGGCTATGCCCTGCGGGTGGTGGGGCGGAACGAACGGGCGGCGGTCTATGCCGGGATGTCACCGGCGCGGGTGATCGTGCTGGCCATGGCGCTGTCGGGGGCGCTGGCCGGGTTCAGCGGGGTGAATGATATTCTGGGCGTCCAGCACCGGCTGCTGCTGAACGTCACCAACGGCGTGGGCTTCGTCGGCATCGCCGTGGCGCTGATGGGGCGCAACCATCCGGTGGGAATCGTCCTGGCCGCACTGCTGTTCGGGATCCTGGCCCAGGGGGGCGGGCAGGTGTCGTTCGACTTCCCGCGGCTGAACCGGGAACTGGTGATGGTGATCCAGGGGCTGGTGATCCTGTTTGCCGGGGCGCTGGAACACCTGTTCCGCCCGCGGGTGGCGGCCCTGTTCCGCCGCCGGGCGATGGCGGCGGTTGCCGGCGGGGGGCTGTGATGGACGATGCCCTGACCACGGTGCTGCTGCTGCTCGATTCCACCATCCGGGTGGCGACGCCGCTGGTGCTGGCCGCCTTTGCCGGGCTGTATTCCGAACGGGCCGGGGTGGTGGACATCGGGCTGGAAGGCAAGATGCTGGCCGGCGCCTTCTTCGCCGCCGCCACCGCGTCGGCCATGGGAAACCCCTGGCTGGGGCTGGCGGCGGGGGTTGCGGCGGGGGTGGCGCTGGCCCTGCTGCATGGGTTCGCCTGCATCACCCACAACGGCAATCAGGTGGTGTCGGGCATGGCGCTCAACATTCTGGTGGCCGGTCTGGCGCCGACCCTGGCGTTTGCGTGGTTTTCCCAAGGGGGGCAGACGCCGCTGCTGCCCGGCTCCGCCCGGCTGCCGTCCATCGTCTTTCCGGGTGTGGACGCCATGGCGGGGGTGCCGGTGATCGGCCCGGCCTATGCCATCCTGTTCGACGAGGTGAACGTGCTGGTGCTGCTGGCCGGGGCGGTGGTGACGGTCACGGGGTTCGTGCTCTACCGCACGCGCTTCGGGCTGCGGCTGCGGGCGGTGGGGGAGAATCCGGCGGCGGTGGACACCGCCGGCCTTCCCGTGGCCCGGCTGCGCTATCAGGCGCTGGTGGTCACCGGGGTGCTGAGCGGCATGGCCGGGGCCTACCTGTCCATCGCCCATGGGGCGGGATTCGTGCGCGACATGACGGCGGGAAAGGGGTATCTGGCGCTGGCGGCACTGATCTTCGGCAAATGGCGGGTGGGGCCGACGCTGCTGGCCTGCCTGCTGTTCGCCTTCACCGACGCGGTGCAGATCCGGCTTCAGGGGGTGGCGCTGCCGGTGGTGGGGGTGATCCCGGTGCAGGCGATCCAGGCGCTGCCCTATGCCCTGACGGTGCTGCTGCTGGCCGGTTTCGTCGGCCGTGCGGTTCCGCCCAAGGCCAGCGGCCAGCCTTACGTCAAGGAACGGTGAGACATGAGCGAGCGCGATGCCCTGCTGGATGCCGCCCGCGCGGCGATGGCTCATGCCCACGCCCCCTATTCGCGCTTTCCGGTGGGGGCGGCGGTGCTGTCGGAATCGGGGCGGGTCTTCGTCGGCTGCAATGTGGAGAACGCAGCCTATCCCTTGGGCATGTGCGCGGAGGCCGGGGCCATCGCCGCCCTGGTGGCGGCGGGGGAGCGGCGCATCCGCGCCGTCGCCGTCGTCGGCGGGCAGGCGGGGGACGGGCGTTTGTGCACCCCCTGCGGCGGCTGCCGCCAGCGCATCCGCGAATTTGCCGGCGATGGCGTGCCGGTGCATGTGGGCGGGCCGGAGGGGTGGCGGCGCAGTTTCACCCTGGGCGACCTTCTGCCCCATTCCTTCGGGCCTGACAATCTGGGCTTTTGACAAACGCTGAGCTTCGGAAAAGGGGAACGGCCATGGTGACGGACGCGGAGCGGGCGGTGGAGGCGGCGGCGGCGGTCATCCGCGCCCGCGCGCCGGAACACTGGCCCCAGGTGGGGCTGGTGCTGGGGTCGGGGCTGGGCGATCTGGCCGGGCGCATCGGCGGAACGGTGTCCATTCCCTATGACGACATCCCCGGCTTTCCCCGGCCCACCGTGTCCGGGCACGCCGGGCGGCTGGTGGTGGGGGAACTGGGGGGCAAGACCGTCGCCTGCATGCAGGGGCGGGTCCATGCCTATGAGGGCCGGGGCTTCGCTGCGTTGCGGCTGGCGATCCGCACCCTGCGGCGGCTGGGCTGCCGCACGCTGGTGCTGACCTGCGCCGCCGGGTCGCTCGATCTGTCCGTGGGGCCGGGGCGGCTGATGCTGATCCGCGACCACATCAACCTGTTGGGTGCCAACCCGCTGACCGGCCCCAACGACGACGCCTTCGGCCCCCGCTTTCCCAGCATGACCGACGCGTGGTCGCCCGACCTGCGCGCGCTGATGAAGGCGGCGGCGGCCGATCTGGAACTGCCGCTGGCCGAAGGGGTGTACGCCGCCTTGGCCGGGCCGTGCTTTGAAACCCCGGCCGAGGTCAGGATGTTGCAGATCCTGGGGGCCGACGCCGTGGGCATGTCCACGGTGCCGGAATGCATCGTCGCCCGCCATTGCGGAATGTCGGTGACCGGCTGTGCGGTCATCACCAATCTCGGCGTCGGGCTGGGAACCGGGACGGTCAGCCACGCCCACACGCTGGCCCAGGCCGCAGCGGCGGCGGCGGATCTGGAGCGGCTGCTGATCGGTTTCCTTGGGCGTTTGGGCTGAACGGGTTCGGGACAACGGGGGGCTTTGGGGGAACGATGAAACTGACCGACGAATTGCAGCAGGCCGTCACCGCGGCCAAGGACGCGGGAACCGCCGCGGACACTGCCCGCCGGGTGCTGGCGCTGCTGGATCTGACCAGCCTGAACGACGACGACACCAAGGAGAGTGTCAGGGACTTGTGCGCCCGCGCCGTGACCCCGGCGGGGCCGGTGGCGGCGGTGTGCGTGTGGCCGCGCTTCGTCAAGACCGCCCGCGCCGCGCTGAAGGGCACGCCGGTCAAGGTGGCCACCGTGGTCAATTTCCCCGCCGGGGATTCCGCCGCCGCCGCGGTGGTGGATGAGACCCGTGCCGCCATCGCCGATGGTGCGGATGAGATCGACGTGGTTCTGCCCTACCGCGCCTTCATCGATGGGGAGCGCACCCGGCCGCTCAATCTGCTGCGCGCCTGCCGCGAGGCGTGCGGGGAGGGGGTGGTGATGAAGGTCATCCTGGAATCCGGCGCCTTCCCCGACCCCGACCTGCTGTCGTGGGCGGCCCGCGACGCCATCGCCGCCGGGGCCGATTACCTGAAGACCTCGACCGGCAAGATCCGCCCGGCGGCGACGCTGGAAGCGGCGGCCCTGATGCTGGAAGCCATCGGCCAGTCCAAACGCCCCGTGGGGTTCAAGGCATCGGGCGGCATTCGTGACACGGGGGCCGCCGCGGCCTATCTCCATCTGGCCGACAGCCTGCGCGGTCCCAAATGGGCCACGCCGGCCACGGTGCGTTTCGGAGCCTCGGGCCTGTTGGATGCGCTGCTGGCCGATCTGGGCATGAGACCGGCGGCGGACATGGGCAAGGGGTACTGACACCATGGCCCCGGCACCGACCGCCCTGCTGCCGCAGGAAATCATCCGGCGCAAGCGCGACGGCCAATCCCTGCCGCCGGAGGACATCCGCGCCTTTGTCGCCGGCATCACCGACGGCCGGGTGACGGAGGCGCAGGCCGCGGCCTTTGCCATGGCCGTGTGCTGCCGCGGCATGGACATGGCGGAGCGGGTGGCCCTGACCCTGGCCATGCGCGATTCCGGCACGGTTCTGGACTGGCGCCCCTTCAACCTGCCGGGGCCGGTGGTGGACAAGCATTCCAGCGGCGGGGTGGGGGACAAGACCAGCCTGATCCTGGCCCCGGCGCTGGCGGCCTGCGGTGCGTTCGTGCCGATGGTATCGGGGCGCGGGCTGGGGCACACCGGCGGCACGCTCGACAAGTTCGAGAGCATTCCCGGCTATGACGCTCTGCCCGGGCTGGACCGGCTGGCCCGTGTGGTCGCGGATGCCGGCTGCGCCGTGGTCGGCGCCACGCCGGAGGTGGCACCGGCGGACAAGCGCCTCTACGCCATCCGCGATGTGACCGGCACCGTGGAATCCCTGGACCTCATCACCGCGTCCATCCTGTCCAAGAAGCTGGCGGCGGGGCTGCAGGGGCTGGTGATGGATGTGACCTTCGGCAACGGCGCCTTCATGGCGACCCAGGACGCGGCGGCGGCGCTGGCCCGCTCCATCGCCGGGGTGGCCCGCGGGGCGGGATTGCCGACGGTGGCGCTGCTGACCGACATGAATCAGGTGCTGGGCCGGGCCGCGGGCAACGCCGTGGAAATGCACGAAGCCATCACCATTCTGCGCGGTGATCCGCCCGAACCCCGGCTCTACGAGGTCACGGCGGCGCTGGCGGCGGAACTGCTGGCCCTGTGTGGGCTGG
Source organism: uncultured Rhodospirillaceae bacterium (assembly GCA_937927415.1). Lineage (GTDB taxonomy): Bacteria > Pseudomonadota > Alphaproteobacteria > Azospirillales > Azospirillaceae > Azospirillum. Next base: position 161,405 of record CALBDS010000061.1, on the reverse strand, counting down.
CGACCGACGCGGCGGAGGGGCGGCGGCGCTTCGACGTCGTGATCGCCGACGGCCGCGCGGCGGAGCGTTTCGCCCGCATGGTGGCTGCACTGGGCGGACCGGCGGACCTGCTGGAACACCCGGACCGGCACCTGCCGGCGGCGCCGGTGGTCCGCCCGGTGTTTCCCGACCGCGCCGGGGTGGTGGCCGCCATGGACACCCGCGCCATCGGCATTGCCATCATCCGTCTGGGCGGCGGGCGGGTGGACACCAGCGACTGCATCGACCACCGTGTCGGTTTTTCCACCATCGCCGGGGTGGGGGAAGCGGTCGGCCCCGGTGACCGGCCCCTGGCCATGGTCCACGCCGCGACGGCGGACGCGGCGGAGGCCGCGGCCCATGCCCTGCGCACCGCGGTCACTGTCGCCGCCGCGGCCCCGGCTGCCGGCCCCCTGATTCCTTTGACACTTTGATTCAGCAATCATCCCGTGTGACATCATGCCGGCATCGCTGCCGCAGGACCGCCGAGCCGGTGTTCTTTTGGCGCTGGCGGGCTTTGCCCTGTTTCCCATCACCGACACGCTGATGAAGTTCCTCACCCGCGGCTATCCGCTGGTGGAAACCATGTTCTTCAACGCCTTGTTCTCGGTCGTCGCCATCGGCGCCTATGGGCTGCTGACCGCCGGTCCGGCGGGGCTGGCGACCCGGCGTCCGGGGCTGCAGCTTTTGCGCGGGCTGGCCGGGTTGGGGGCCGGGGGCGGGGCGTTTTTCGCCTTTACCCAGATGCCGCTGGCCGACGTGTACGCCATCCTGTTCGCATCCCCCCTCATCATCACGGCCCTGGCCGGGATGCTGCTGGGGGAGCCGGTGGGGCCGAAGCGGTGGACGGCGGTGGCGGTGGGTTTTATGGGCGTGCTTCTGATGCTGCGGCCCAGCGGGGGAGGGCTGATGGACATCGGTGCCATCGCTGCACTGGCCAGTGCGGTCAGCTATTCCCTGTCGGGGCTGATCGTGCGCCGCTGGGGCCGGGGGGAAACCGCGGCGGCCTTTCCCTTTTACGGCAATCTGCTGGTGATGGCGCTGACCGGCTGTGTGTTGCCGTTTGTCTTCGTCCTGCCGTCCTCGGCCGATCTGGGGTTGATGGCGCTGTGCGGGCTGTGCGGCGGGCTGGCGCTGCTGTGCCTCTTGGGGGCGTTCCGCATCGCGCCGGTGCCGGTGGTGGCCCCGTTCCAGTATATGGAAATCCTGTGGGGCCTGCTCTACGGCGCGCTGATCTTCGGCGACCGGCCGGAGGGGGGCATCGTGCTGGGGGCAGCGGTGGTGATCCTGAGCGGTCTGTACCTGATCCGCCTGGATGCCGTCCGCACCCCGTCCTGAGTGCCCCGTCCCGAGCAGGGTTCAGCGGCGGCAGCCGGAGGGCGGGGCGGCCATAGCCTGCCGTTCCCGGCCGTCGGGCAGGGTCAGGCGGGCTGTCACCGGGCCGGTCAGCGGTCCGACCGGCACGGCGCCGAGATCCAGAACCGCCGCCGCGGCAGGCGGCGGGCCGGGGGGTGCGGGTATCACCGCGGGACGGAAGAAACCGCCGCCGTTCTCCGCCCGCACCAGGGATGTCAGCACCTGCGCCATGGGCTGTTCGGTGGGGTGGTGGACGGCAACGACGGTGGCGGGGGACAGCCCGGCCAGCAATTCGGCGGTCATGGTCCGCATCGCCACCGTCCCGGCATAGGAACATTCCAGCCGCCAGCGGTCCCGCCCGGCGGTCTGCACCGCCAGCACCAGGGCGATGGCCGCCAGCCCGGCCGGCGCCGATCCCGCAACCGCCGGCAGACGCCGCGGCCAGCCGCGCCCGCCGGCCAGAATCGCCATGGCCAGCAGCACGGAGGGGCCGACCTGCCCGGCATAGCGCCAGGCGCTGGACGCGGCCTCCACCTCCTCGCGGCTGAAGACGGCGATGTAGGCGAAGCCCAGCAAGGCCGCCTGCGCCCCCGCCAGCCCGGCCAGCAGCAGCAGGATCGCCTTGTCGCCCGTGCGTCCCCGCAGCCATACCGCAATCACCCCGATGGGAAACAGCAGGGCCAGCGCCGCCGCCGCCCCACCCATGAGCGGGTTGTTCGCCAGCCGGTCGAACAGCAGGGCGCGGAGCACCACGCCCGGCGCGCTCCAGTCCCAGGCGGCGAAGGGGCGGGGCGCCATGTCGGGACCGATAGCAGCACCGGTCAGGTGCAGACGCCACAGCACCAGCGCCGCCACCCCCGGCCCCAGCACCAGCAGCGCCGCCGGCATTGCACCGGCAAGGGAAAATCCGGTCCCCGGCCGGCGGTACAGCCGGAACGCCGTCAGCGCCGCCGCCGCGGCCAGCCCGGCCACAAGCCCCAGGTTGGTTTCGCGCAACTGCACCAGCGCCAGGATGGTGAAACCGGCCCGCCACAGCCAGTCCGGCCGCTCCGGTGTGTCGTCCATCGCCCGCCACAGGGCATGGACCGTTCCCGCCAGCAGCAGGGCGGTGGGAGTGTCGGAATAGGTGGTGATGGCGATGCGCGGGTCGAAGAACGGATTGAGCAGAGTCACCGCCAGGGCCAGCAGGGCGACCAGCGCGACGGGCAGGTCGCGGCTTTCTTCCCGCGGGCGGTCCATCAGGGCGGAGGCCAGGACCGGGGCCAGCATCGCCGCCATCACCACCGTGACCGGCTTGGCCACCGTCTCGGTCCAGTGGCCGGCGGCCAGACTGCCCAGCACCGTCAGCAGCGGCCCGGCGATGGGATAGCCCTGTTTGCCGGTCAGCAGGTTGGGGGCATCGGCGGTGGGCAGCGTGCCGGTGTCGAACAGGTACAGGGCGTTGGGCAGCCAGTGGGCGAACTCGTCGAACTGGGTGGCCGGCACCGCCGCCGCGGTCGCCATCACCGGCGCAACCCCGGCCAATGCCGCCAGCAGCGGATGAACCGCGGCCCCCGGCGCCCGCATCAGCCACAGCAGGAACCCGGCCGCACCCGCCAGCACCACCGTCCATCCGGCTTCAGCCATCGGATAGCCCGCCATCGCCACGGCGGTGATCCCCAGCGTGGCGGTTCCCCATCCGGCAGCAAAGGCGTGCAGGGAATCGCCGGGAAGCGACGGGACCCGCAACACCGCGAATACCATCCGTCCGATGCCGGTCAGGGCCGCGACCACCAGCAGAGCGGCGGCGCCGTCAGCAAGAAAGGACGGCACGGGGAGAAGGGAGGGCAGGGACAGCATGGGCGGGGCGAACCGTGATGGGCCGGATGACCCGGTGTACAGCCGCAACAGCCGTGCGGCAACGGATCATCGAACCGTGACGGCGTAGCGTGCCAGACAGGCGGCCAGGGTGCCGCCGACATCGGCGCCGGGGTCGAAGGCCAGATGCACACCGCCGCTGCAGCGGTCCAGCACCCGGAACGGCAGGCGCAGGCCCAGACCGTCCACCGTCAGCGTGCCCCGGCCACCGGGGGCAAGCTCCGGGCCGCCGGCCACCATGGCCCCGCCTTCGGACAGGTTGAGCAGCCGCCCGTCGCTGCTTCCGCCCCCCATGTCGAAGCGGCAGGGCAGATCCACCGCATAGCGGGGCTGGCGCCGCCGGTCCACGTCGGGGGTGGAGCCGCGGATGATCCGCACCAGATCGGCGCGCAGGGTCTGGGCGTCGGCGGCCAGCCCGCCGGCCACGGTGCTGAGCGCCTGGGCCTGGGTGCTGCTGCTTCCCGCCTCGTCCGACACCACGGCGATGAGGGACGCGACGTTGCGGGCGGTGCGGGCGGTTTCCTCCACATTGCGGGAGATTTCGCCGGTGGCGGCGCCCTGTTCCTCGACCGCGGCGGCGATGGCGCCGGCGACCTGATCGATGCGGCGGATGCCGTCGCCGATCCCGGTGATGGCGGTGACGACCGTATCGCCGATGGCCTGGATGTCGCCCACCAGGCGCGTGATCTCTTCGGTGGAGCGGCCCGTCTGGTTGGCGAGGTTCTTGACCTCCCCCGCCACCACGGCGAATCCCTTGCCGGCCTCTCCGGCACGGGCGGCTTCAATGGTGGCGTTCAGGGCCAGAAGGTTGGTCTGGCTGGCAATGTCGGTGATGAGCTGGGTGACGCTGCCGATGCTGACCACCGCGGCCGACAGGGACGCCACGATGGATTGCGCCTCGTCGCTGCGGGCCACGGCATCGCGGGTCAGGTCGCTCGCCTGCCCCACGTTGCGCCCGATCTCGGCGATGGCCGCGGTGAGTTCCTGTGCCGCTGCGGCGACGATGTTGGCGTTGGACAGGGATTCGGCGGCGGCGGATGCCACCGTCTGGGCGTTGCGGCCCACCCGGTCCGACGAAGCGGCCATCCCGGTCATGGCCGCACTCATGTCCTGCGCCCGTTCGGCGATGGAGGCGATGGCGTGACCGGCTTCGGTTTCCACCGTGTCGGCCATGGTGTTGAGGGCGGTGGCCTTGGCGTCGGCCCCCGCCTCGAAATAGGCGGCGAGTGCCAGATCCATGTCGAGCATCACCGCGGTGTTGACCGCCTGCAGCACCGCGGTCAGGCGGGCGCGCCGCGAAGCCGTCGGCCAGCCGCGCATCACATGGTCCGTTAGGCAGGCGATCAGCCGCTCGGTCACAAAGGCGTAACCGGCGATGTACCAGCGCGGTTCCAGGCCGATGCGGTGGTGCGCCATCCCGATCTGCTGCGCCGACGTAAAATACTCATCCCCCAGAGTCCCGGAAAACAGGCGCAGCCAGTGGCGGGTTTGCGCGGCCTTTGCGTGCTGAATGGCGGATGGCGATGAAAAAAAGGCGGATAGATTTTGCCACCGGGTCAGATGGCTGTAGAAATCGTCAAGAATCCTGGGGATGGATGCTTCCAGAACGGGCCGGATTTCAGCCAGAATGGACAGGGTTGCGGGGGTTATTCGGCAAAAACGCAGACGTTCCTGATTGGAATGGGGCGGGGTCATAATATTCCGGGTCCGGGGATAGCCACTTACCGTCGCTGGTGTGGTCTTGTCATATAGGCAATCGGGACCTGCAAGTTTGTTGTCTAATGTAGAGAATGAAGGTCAACGTACGATTAGCTTTGGAAAGAAATATGGTTTTTCAAAGAAATCATATTTCAATATAATCAGTGCGGTAAACGATTGATCCATGTCAATCCAAGAGCCTGAAAGAGAAAGCAGGCGAATCGGAAGCGGTCGTGGCCGTTCTTTTCAGCAGGAATAAACCGGACAGCAGAGGGCCGAAAACAGGGAGTTTTGCGGTTAAGCATATGTATTTCGGCATATTTGCTGAAGATGTATGAGATAAAAGTTGTCTGTTAACGGCTCAAAACATCATGGTAATTGAAAATTAATCATAGGTTGTCGGTGGAAAGCATTGGTTGGAGGGACGGGTGCCCCCCCGCAAAACCCATGCGGGCGGTGCCGTTACCGGCGGGGAATTCCAGGCGCAAGGCGCCCGCCCGTTCATCCCGTGCCGCACCGCCGCTTACGCCGTGCAGCCCAGCCGCACCGCCCCCCAATGCTTGCCCTTCACATAGACGGGGGCGGAAATGTCCTTCATCGAGGCGATGCGCCCGCCGCCCATGTCGCGGCGGTAGGTCTGGATCAGCGACGGCTGGCGCGACCGGGCGGCGGCCAGCCCGGTGCTGTCGTCGAACAGGCGGCGGTGGCGGCTGTTGGCGGTGTTCCACACCGGATCGTCGGGGCGCTGCGGCTGGGAATAGGCCCGGTTGTGGGTGGGCAGATATCCGTTGCGGTCCACCGCCACGCAGAACACGATGCGGCCGTTTTGCGGCACCACGGGTTCCTGCACCCCCGGCAAAACCCGGTCGCACAGATCGGTGAAGGGGGTGGTGTACTGCGGCGGGTTGCTGCCGGGAATGGCGGCGTATTCGGCGGAAAACAGCCGTTCCAGGTCGATCTCGCCCCGGTCCACCGCCTTTTCGAACAGAGCGCCGACGGTGGCGGCGGTGGAACGGGCCAGCGCGACCAGTTCGGCGTCCCGCGCCAGCGCCTCGGCCATCAGCGGCTGCAGCCGGGTGAGGAAGGGCGGGGGCAGGGGATCGAAGCGCACGTGCACCATGTCGCCGTCCACGCCGACCACGGTGCCGTCGGCGGTTCCCAGCCCCTGGATGTCCAGGCGGATGGTCTGACCGGCGGTGGGCGGGACGCTCATGTCCCGCACCTGACAGCCGCCGGCGGAGATGTTGTCCAGCCGTCCGCGGAACGCCGTGCCGCCCACAGTACCGGTGCAGGTCAGATCCACCGCCACCCGTTCCTCCCGCCGCCGGTTGCCCAGATGGGTTCCCCGCAGCGAGGCGGTGACCCGCCGCCGGATGCCGTAGATCTGTTTGACGATGACGGATGCGTTTTCCCACAGTTCCCCCGCCTTGGCGGTGGCGTGGCCGGCGGATGCCGCCACCTCTTCGATGCTGTTGTGCATCTGGCGCATGGTGTCGGCCATGCTGTCGGCGTGGCCGGCGATGGTGCGGGTGACCTCCGCCTGTTCGGCCACCGACACGGTGACGTTGCCGATGTCGGTCGCCACCGTGTCCACCTGCGATCCCACCTCATGGATGATGGCGGCGGTGTCGCGGATGAAACCCTGCATGGTTTCGATCTGGGTGCGGATGTCGCTGGTGGCGTTGTTGGTCTGGTCGGCCAGGGTTTTCACCTCGTTGGCGACGACGGCGAACCCCCTGCCGGCGTCACCGGCCCGCGCTGCCTCGATGGAGGCGTTGAGGGCGAGCAGCCGGGTTTCCTTGGCGATGCGCTCGATCAGCGTGACGACGGAGCCGATGCGCTCCGACGCCGCGGTCAGGGCCACCGCACTTTCCTGCGCCTGGGCCGAGCGTTGGGAGGCGTCGCGGGACGAGCGGGCGGCGTGTTCCACCCGCCGGGCGATGCCGTCCACGGAATCGGACAGGCTGCGGGCGCTGTCGGCCACGGTTCCGGCCAGGGTGGTGGTGTCGTGGGAGGCGGCGGTCACCTGCGCCCCCAGATCGGCCACCGTGTTGGACGCGGCCAGCACCTCGTCGGCGGCGGCTTCCATCACCGTGGCGTTGCGGCGGACCAGATCGACGGCCCCGCCCAGTTCGCGTTCGAAGCTGTCGGCGAAATCGCGCATCTCCGCTTCGGAATCGCTGGCGGTGTTGATGCGGATGTAGCTGGACAGGGCCGCTTCCGCCTCCATCAGCACGGTGCGGATCAGCAGGGCGGCATCCTCGGCCGCCTGCGGCCGGCGGCGGGACAGGATGACGTCGCGCACCAGGGCTTCCAGCATGAAGGCATAGCCGGCCATGTACTGGGCCGGGGTCAGCCCCACCCGCTGGTGCACCCGCCCCACGGTGCGGATGCGCCCGGCATAGCCCGCGCCGAAGCCGCCGGTGAAGAAATCCCGCCACAGGGCATGGTGGGCGCGCCGGGCCTGATCCACGCGGGATGGGTCGGGGAACAGGGCGGCGGTGGACGGGTTTTGCGTGACGAAGCGGTAGAACTGGCCCAGCGCCATGTCGATGGCCGGGTCCATCGGGTGCGCCATGGCCCGCAGCCGCTGTTCCGCATCCGCGTCGATGCGCCAGAGGGCGCGGTCGATGGTGGGCGTGTCCGCCGCCGGAGACTCGGCGGGAGCGGACGGACGGGGAGCGGCGAGGGGCGCAGCCATGACGTTTCCTTCCCAATGCGGCGCTTTGGTCCCATCGTTCCGCCGGGCGGCTGCCGTCGTGAGCGTGGGGGTTGCGCCGTCGCTTCGCATTGGAACGGCATGATCCGTGTGTCACCCAACGTACGCGAGTAGCGTATTGTCGCACGGGAATGCCCGTCTTGCCCGCCTTGACAGGCGGGGGCGGGGTTGCGACAGTTCACGTTCGAACGGCTGGGGTGCCCCGCCGGTTCCACCCTTTGCCGGGGCCGGGCCGGGGCTGAGAAAAGACCCATCGAACCTGATCTGGATCATGCCAGCGAAGGGAGCCGGAAGCCCGCAGTCCGCCCATCCCGGCGGCGGCCCGTGGCCGGGGCTTCCTCTCTTCACCGGCGATGAAGGAAGGAAGCGCGCAATGCGGCGGTTGTCCTGTGTGTCGGCCCTTTTGGCAGCTCTGGCGGTGGTGCCGGCGGCGGCGGAAACCTTGCCCGTGCTGGTGCCGCTGACCGGCTTCCTGTCGCTGGAGGGCACCAGCCAGCGCAACGGCGCGGTGCTGGCCGTCAGCCAGGCCCCGGCCTCCCTCGCGGTCAAGGCGGAGGTGGTGGACACCGGCACCTCGCCCGAGGCCGCCGCCACCGCGCTGGAGCGGGCGGTGTCCCGCGGCACGCCGCCCGCCGTGGCCGCCAGCATGCTGGGCACGCAGATGCTGGCGATGCTGCCGCTGGCCCAGGATTACAAGGTGCCGCTGGTCACCGTGTCGGGCACGGCGTCCATCACCGAACGCGGCAATCCGTGGGTGTTCCGCTTCTTCCCCGGCGACGCGGTGACCAAGACCGCCCACGCCCGCTATGTGGTGGAGGAGTTGCACAAGACCCGCCCGGCCCTGATCTACCAGACCACCGCCTATGGGCAGAGCGGCAAGGCCCATCTGGAACAGGCGTTCGCCGCGCTGGGCGCGCCGCTGGTGTTCAGCGAGGGCGTGGACCCGGCGGCCAAGGATCTTCTCCCCGTACTGACCAAGGCGCTGGAGACCAAGCCCGACGTGCTGGTGCTGCATCTGCACTCGGCCCCCACGGCGCTGGCGGTGCGCACCGCGGCGGCGGCGGGGGTGGCCCTGCCCATCGTCGCCGGATCGGCCATGCACCAGCCCAGCACCGCCGCCCTGCTGGAACCGGCGGAACTGAAGGGCGTGTGCGCGGAAACCGCCGCGTCGCCCGTGTCCGGCGGCACCCCGGCGATGGAGGCGTTCACCGCCGCCTACCGCACCGCCTTCAACGCCGAACCCGACGCCTTTGCCGTGGGGCAGTATGACGGGATGCGCATGGTGCTGGACGCCATGGCCAAGGGCGCCCAAACGCCCGAGGCGGTGCGCGCGGCGCTGGCGTCGGGCCGTTATGAGGGGCTGGCGATGACCTATCATTCCGACGGCACGGGCAACATGGCCCATTCGGCGGTGATCGTCTGCTACGACGGCGCGTCGCGCGTGCCGGCGGTGGTCAAGCGTTACGACGGCCCGGCGAAGTGACGGGGCGATGCTGGCGCAGCTTGTCCTGAACGGTGCCGCGCTGGGGGCGGCCTATGCCCTGGTGGCGCTGGGGTTCGTGCTGGTGCTCAACGCCGCCGGTGCGGTCAACTTCGCCCACGGCGATCTGGTGATGGCCGGGGGGATGCTGGGGGCGGTGCTGGGTAGTGCGGCGGCGGAGGCGTTCGGCCCGGTGCCGGGGGTGGTCCTGCTGCCGCTGGTGCTGCTGTTCATGGCCGCTCTGGGGGTGCTGGTGGCGGCGGTCGCCTATCTGCCGCTGCGGCGCAAGCCGCCGGTCGCGGTGTTCGTCTCCACCATCGCCGTGGGCATCATGCTGCAGAACGGCGCCAACACCCTGTTGGGGGGCGAGCCGCGGGCGGCCCCGCCGCTGCTGTCGGGGGGAAGCCTGACCCTGTGGAACGGGGTCACGGCACCGGAACAGTCGCTGGCGGTGATCGCCGCCGCCGCGGTGCTGATCGGGCTGCAGGTGTGGGTGTTCGGGCACACCCATGTGGGGCGCCGGCTGCGGGCGGCGGCGCAGGATCCCGACATGGCGCGGGCCTGCGGCATTCCCGTCACGCGCATGGTGCTGGCGACCTTCGCCATCGGCTCGGCCTATGCCGGGGCGGCGGGGCTGCTGCTGGCCAACCAGTATTTCGTCACCCCCCACGCCGGGGGCGACCTGATCCTGAAAGCCTATATCGCCGTGACGGTGGGCGGGTGGGGATCGGTGCCGGGGGCGGTGCTGGGCGCCCTGCTGATCGCGGCGTTCGAGGTGGGGGTGTCGGCGGCGCTGTCCTATCCCGCGGCGCAAGGGGCGCTGTATGTGACGCTGCTGCTGATGCTGGTTCTGCGCCCGCAAGGGCTGTTGGGGGAGGCGGCGCGGCGCCGTGCGTGATCTCCGGCTTCTTCCGTCATCACCCGTGGTTCTGGCGCTGGGGGCCGTGGCGCTGCTGGCCTATGCCCTGTTCGGCGCCTCGCCCTATGGGCTGCGGGTGCTGACGGTGGCGGGGGTGTACGCGCTGGCGGCCATGGGTTTCCAGATCGTGTTCGGGGCCGGGGGGGCGCTGTCGCTGGCCCACGGGGCCTTTTTCGGGCTGGGGGCCTATGTCACCGGCATTCTCGGCACCGCGGCGGGGGTGGGCTTTGCGGTGACGTTCCCGTTGTCGCTGCTGGTGCCGCTGGCGGTGGCCGTGGCGGTGGGGATGCCGGTGCTGCGGCTGGAATCCCATTACTTCGCCCTGGCGACGCTGGGCATCGCCCAGGTTCTGCTGCTGCTGGCGGTCAATCTGCCGGATCTGACCGGCGGGGCCAACGGCATCGCCGGCGTGCCCGGCGTGGTGCCGGGGCTGTGGGCGGCGGGGGATGCCGTGCCCCGCGGGCTGCCGCTGGCGGCCGTGGTCTGGGGGCTGGTGGCGGTGGGCGGGGTGGCGGCCGCGCGGCTGCTGTCCGGGCGGTGGGGGCGGGCGCTGGCGTTGGTGCGCGACGATCCGCTGACCGCCGCCACGTTGGGGCTGGACGTGGGGCGGCTGCGGCTGGGAGCCTTTGCCGTCAGCGCGCTTTATGGCGGGGCCGCCGGGGCGCTGGCCGCCCACACGCAGCGGGTCGTCTCGCCCGAGGTGCTGGAGTTTCCCGTCATGGTTTCCGTCCTGACCATTGCCATGGTCGGCGGGCGGGGGCGGGTGGCCGGGGCGGTGATCGGTGCGGTGCTGCTGCTGCACGTCCCCGAATGGTTCCGTTTTCTCGAACGCAGCTACCTGATCGTTTATGGCGCCGCCTTGCTGCTGGTGACGGTGCTGGCCCCCCATGGGCTGATGGGGGTGGTGGAGCGGTTGTTTCCCCCGCGGCCTCGGCCTCTGCCCCCGGCAAAAGAGCCGGCAGCCCATCTCTATCCCGCCGTGCCCGGGCCGGTGCTGGCGGTGGAGGGGCTGCGCATCGCCTTCGGCGGGGTGGTGGCGGTGGATGGGGTGTCCTTGACCGCCGCGGCGGGGGAGATCGTCGGTATCATCGGCCCCAACGGGTCGGGCAAGACCACGCTCATCAACCTCATCAGCGGGGTGGAGCGGGCGGAGGCCGGGGTTGTGCGGCTGGGCGGGGTGGACATGAGCGGGCGGCGCCCGGACCGCATGGCCGCCGCCGGCCTGTCGCGCAGTTTCCAGTCGGCGATTTTGCCCGACCACGCCACGGTGCTGGAGGCGGTGGCCGATGCCCGCCTCAGCCTCGATCCCTCGGTCACCGTGGCCCGTGCCCATGCCCGCGCGGTGGTGGAGCGCATGGGGCTGGCCGAGGTGATGACGCAACCCTGCGCCGGTCTGCCGGCGGCGGTGCGGCGGCGGGTGGATCTGGCCCGGGCCGTGGCCCGCCGCCCGCGGGTGCTGTTGCTGGACGAACCCGCCGCCGGGCTGGGGGAGGATGAAAAGGCGGCGCTGGCCGGGCAGATCCGCCGTCTGGCCGGGGACGGGATGGCGGTGGTGGTGGTGGAACACGACATGGGGTTCCTGCTGCCGCTGGCCGGGCGGCTGGTGGCGCTGGACCAGGGGCGGGTGGTGGCCGTGGGCACCCCGTCGGCGGTGGTGGCGCACCCGGCGGTGCGCGATGCCTATCTGGGGGGAAGCCTGTGAACGCGCTGTTGCGGCTGGAGGGGCTGACCGCCGGTTACGGCGGGGCGGTGGCGGTGGATGGGGTGTCGCTGGCCGTGGCGCCGGGGGAAACCGTGGCCCTGCTGGGGGCCAACGGGGCGGGCAAATCCACGCTGATGAAGGCGGTTCTGGGTCTGGTGCCCAGCCGTGGAACCGTCATGATCGCCGGCACCGACGCCACCCGCCTGCCGACCCATCGCCGGGCATCGCTGGGCCTGGGGTACGTGCCGGAAGGGCGGCGGGTGTTTCCGGGCATGAGCGTTCACGACACCCTGGACGCCGCCGGCCCGTCCTCCGGCACCGAACGGCGGGCGGCGATGGAACGGGTCTACGCGCTGTTTCCCGACCTGCGGACCAAGGCGGGTGACACCGCATGGCGCCTGTCGGGCGGGCAGCAGCAGATGCTGGCCATCGCCCGTGCCCTGATGGGATCCCCCCGCCTGCTGCTGCTGGACGAACCGTCGCTGGGCCTGTCCCCCCGCCTGTCGTCGGACGTGTTCGCCGCGGTATCAGCCATTGCGGCAACCGGCACCGCGGTCCTGCTCGCCGACCAGAGCACCGCCCGCGCCCTGTCCGTGGCCGGGCGGGCGATCCTGCTGCGCCAGGGCCGCATCCTGTACGACGGCTCGTCCGCCCACGTCACCCCCGACCGCCTGACCGCCGCCTTCCTCGGCGCCCCCTGAAACATTTCCCCCTCTCCCGCCCCGGGAGAGGGATAGGGTGAGGGCCGGATTTCGCGCCGAAGGCCCGAAATCCGTTGCGAAGCAAGCGCAAATTTGAGGTTTGGAGAGCCTGACGGCTCAATTTTCGGGCTAACGCGCGAAAATCGGCCCTCACCCAACCCTCTCCCCGGCGGGGAGAGGGGAATTGCGCCGGTTTGTTACCTGAACTCGTCGCCCTGGGGGCCGCCGGCCCCCGACGGGAAAAACCGGCAAGTCATTGGGAAACTCCTCCTTCCCATGCTTCCAATGTATTACAGACACCCCGCCCCCCACTTGCTATTCCAATCGGAAAAGGCCGTATCAGGGGAGGAAGGCCGATGGTGCGCGCGTGGGCGGCTCTGGCCGCTGCGGTGCTTTTCCTGTGTGCACTGACCGCCGGTGCGGCGGAGCCGGTGGGCCTGCGCATCGGGCTGGTGAAGTTCGGCACGGTGGCGTGGGAAATCGACACCATCAAACGCCATGGGCTGGACACCGCCGCCGGGCTGGACGTGCAGGTCATCGATCTGGCGAACACCGAGGCGGGGAAGATCGCCCTGATGGGCGGCAGCGTCGATATGATCGTCAGTGACTGGCTGTGGACCAGCCGCCAGCGCAACGACGGCACGGCCATCAGCTTCATTCCCTTTTCCGGGTCGGTGGGGGCGGTGATGGTGCCGCCGGATTCTCCCATCACCTCAGTGGACGGGCTGAAGGGCCGGCGGATCGGGGTTGCCGGCGGTCCGCTGGACAAGAACTGGCTGCTGCTGCGCGCCCTGACCCTGCGGGATCACGGCTTCGACCCGGCGCGGGATGCGCAGCCGGTGTTCGCCGCCCCGCCGCTGCTGAACCAGCAGGTGCAGGCGGGGCAGTTGGACGCGGTGCTGACCTTCTGGAATTTCGCCGCCCGGCTGGACGCCGCGGGGTATCGGCGGCTGGTGGATGTCAACCGCATCGCCGCCCGGCTGGGCGTGACGGACGCGACCCCGGCGCTGGGCTATGTCTTCACCGAGGCGTGGGGGCGGGCCAACCCGCGGGCGGTGTCCGCCTTTTTCGCCGCCACCGCCGCCGCCAAGGAGCGGCTGCGCGCCTCGGACGCCGAGTGGGAGGCCCTGCGCCCCCTGATGCGGGCGGAGGATGAGGCGGTGTTCGCCGCCCTGCGCGCCGGCTACCGCGAGGGCATCCCCACCCGCTGGGGGGTGGCGGAGCGGGACGCCGCCGCCGCGCTGTTCGCCATCGTCGCCGGTCTGGGGGGCGAGGATCTGACCGGTCGCGGCGGGCGGCTGGCGCCGGGCACCTTTTGGGAGGGGGTGAGCCTTCCCATCGGGGCCGATCGGTGAAGACGGCGCTGCAGCGCGGCCTTTCCCTGCTGTTGTTGTTGCTGGTCTGGCAGGGGGCGGGGCTGGCGGCCGGCAGCCGGCTGCTGCCCATGCCGGCGGAGGTGTTCCGCATCGTCCTGGCCGGGATGGCGGACGGAACCCTGCCGTATCATGTGGGGGTGACGCTGGCGCGGGTGGCGGCCAGCTTCGTCCTGTCCATGCTGATCGGGGCGGGGATCGGGCTGGCGCTGGGCCGCTCGGCGCTGCTGAACCGGCTGTTCGACGGGTGGCTGGTGCTGTTCCTGAACCTGCCGGCGCTGGTGGTCATCATCCTGTGCTACGTCTGGTTCGGGCTGGTGGAATCGGCGGCGGTGCTGGCGGTGTCGCTGAACAAGATCCCCAACGTCGCCGTCATCGTGCGCGAAGGGGCGCGCAGCCTGGACCGCGATTATCTGGAGGTGGCGCGGCTCTACCGCTTCGGCGCCTGGGGCACGCTGCGCCATGTGGTGCTGCCGCAACTGGCGCCGTACCTGATGGCGGCGGCGCGGTCGGGGCTGGCGCTGATCTGGAAGATCGTGCTGGTGGTCGAGCTGATGGGGCGCAGCAACGGTGTTGGCTTTCAGTTGAACCTGTTCTTCCAGCTTTTCGACGTCGGCGCCATCCTGGCCTATACCCTGGTGTTCATCGCCGTGGTTCTGCTGATCGAAACCGCCGGGCTGCAGCCCCTGGACCGGAGGCTGGCGCGATGGCGGCGGTGAACACCGTGTCGGTGGAGATCCGCCGCAAACGCTACCCCAGCGTGACGCTGTTCCAGGATTTCCGCCTGACCCTGCCCGCCGGGGGCTTCACCGCCCTGGTGGGGCCGTCGGGGTGCGGCAAGAGCACGCTGCTCAACATGATCGCCGGTCTGGACACCGATTTCGACGGGGCGGTGCGGCTTCCGTCGGTGCGGGGCCGGGATCCGGTGCTGGGGTACGTGTTCCAGACTCCCCGGCTGCTGCCCTGGTACACGGTGGCGGAAAACCTGGGCCTGGTTCTCCACCGCCGTCCGGGGTGGGAGGCGCTGGCGGCCGCGTGGCTGCGCGACGTGGGGCTGGAGGGGCAGGGGGGCGTCTACCCCGCCCGCCTGTCGGGCGGCATGGCCCGGCGGGCCGCACTGGCCCGCGCCTTTGCCGTCGAACCGGACCTGTTGCTGATGGACGAGCCGTTCGTGTCGCTGGACGCGCCCACCGCCCGCCGGTTGCGGGGGCTGCTGGCCGGCATTCTCCAGGCCCACCCGACAACGGTCCTGTTCGTCACCCACGACCTGCGCGAGGCGATGGCGCTGGCCGACCGCATCCTGTTCCTGTCGGCGGCCCCCGTGCGGGTGCTGCTGGATCTGCCGGTGACCCTTGGGGCGGTTGAGCGTGCGGATGACGATGCGGTGGAGGCGGCGTGCCGCGCCCTGCGCCATGCCCACGCGGGGGTGCTGGACGGGGTGCTGTGAGGTCCGCCCTTTCACTGGACGGCGCAGGGTTGTGGGGATAGGCTTGCGCCCGCTGTCCCGCTTTGTCTTTCAACACCGGCCGGATCTGATGTTTTTGACACGCCGTCTCCCGTTGCTTGCGGTTGCCGCCATGCTGGCCGCCGCGCCCGCCGTCGCTGCGGAGAAGAAACCCCCCGTTACGAAACCGGACCCCGCCCCCGCCGCCGCCAAGCCCGCATCATCGGATGTGCCGGCCCAGCCCCAGAAAGGCGGCTGGGGTGGTGGCGTGGTCACGACCAAGGACGGCGCCTTTTCCTTCTGCAAGGTGGAAAGCCGGTTCGAGCAGGGGCACCTGCTGCTGGTCGCCCGCAATCTGGCGGGGGAAATCAACCTTGGCCTCGGCATTCCCGGCGCCAGCCTGCCGCCGGACCAGAAATGGAAAATCACCCTGACCGTGGACGGCAAGGCCAAGCGGGAACGCGAGGCGGTGGCCCCCCAGGGCGACCTTCTGGTCATCTCCCAGGGCAAGGATGAGGATTTTTACGGCGCCCTGATGGGCGGCAGCATCCTGCGCATCCAGTCCGACACCGACAACGTGGCCTTTGAGCTGAAGGGCACGAAGAAGCTGCTGGGCGACCTGAAGACCTGCGCCGACACGTCGGGCAAGGAAAACAGCTTGCCGCCGCCGCTGCCCCCGCCGCCGCTGCCGTACCCCGAGGCGCTGACCGCCATCCTGTCGGCGGCCGGTTTCCGCGACCTGATCCCGGTCAACTTCGACGGCATTCCCCCCGGCCAGCGCCCCGCGGATTACGCTTGGCGCGTCGGCCCGTTGATGGGCGGCGTGCAGGAGCGTGAGGTCATCAGCGACAGCACCCTTGAGGAGCTGAGCCAGGGCTATGCCGGCACGCTGAAGGACAAGTGCCTGGGCCAGGGCGCCATCAGCATCGGCCCGGAAGAGGCGCTGGAGGGTGTAACCCTGCGCACCGGAAGCGTCGATTGCACCAACCCGGATCGCAAGATCCATGTGTCGCTGCTGTTCTATCTGACCAAGACCAAGCTGTTCACCGTGTTCTTCCACGAAGGCAGTGAACCCGACCGCGCGGCGGCCGACACGGCCCGCGACAACCTGACCAACGTCATCCGCACCGTGGCCAAGACCCCGCCCAAGGCCGACAAGCCCAAGACGGAAGAGGCCAAGCCCGCGCCGAAGCCCGATGCCAAGCCGGACGGCAAGCGGAACTGATAGAACCGATCACACTCTAACGGGCGGCAGGGCCGGCGGATCAGTTGACCGCCGGCCTTGTGCTTTTTTGGGGGGACACTTCCAGAAGATAGTCGCCGCCCTGATCGTACCCGGCGGTGCGGACCACGCCGTACTGCGGGGTCTGCGGCACCTCCCGCGTTACGTCATCGCGGACCTGGAGGAACAGCTTGTACCCCTCGGCGTCGGTGGGCAGCGTGCGGACCCGGCTCAGCAGGGACGCGGCGAAGGGGGAATTCACCTCGCCATCGGCAACCGGCTCGTCGCCCCCCGACGACAGGGCCATCACCGAGCGGCGCTGACGGATCTCGTCCTTGGTCAGGGTGCGCAGGGCCGCGGCGTCCACCTTCTGCTCCTTGGTGAAGGCGCCGGAATAGCAACTGTCCGACACCAGCATCACATGCTTGGCCGGCATGCGGCTGAGGAAGCGGGCGATGTCGTTGTTGGACAGCCAGTTGCGGGCGCTGTCGGTGCCGGCGTCGGCGGGCAGCCAATAGCCGGTTCCCGTCTCGGCGATTTCGTACCCGTGGCCGGCGTAATAGACGATCACCTTGTCCTGCTCGCCCACCTCGCGGCCCAGGGCGCGCAGGGCGGCGGCGATTTCCATCTTGCCGGGGTTGCGCAGGATGCGGGTTTCGTACCCCAGATGATCGTTCAGCGCCGCCCCCACCGCCGCCACGTCGGCGGGCGGCGTGCCCAGCTTGGGAATGCCGGGGGCCTGATAGGTGTCAACGGCGATCATCAGCGCGATTTTGCGCGGCTTGGGCGGGGCACTCTCGGCGGGGGGCGTGCCGTCGCCGGTGATGGGGATTTCCTGCTCGGTCCTGTTCCCGTTCTCATCGACGATGGTCAGCGTGGCCTTCGTCTCGCCCGGATCGACGGGGATGCTGGTGCGGAACTGGCCGTTTTCGTCGATGAAGACCCAGCGGCCGTTCACCCGCGCCTCGGCCACGCCGGCGCTGTCAGAGACGATGCCGCGCAGGGCCACCCCGGCCCCGCGGGTGCGGCTGGCGGAGATGCGCAGCAGCCGCGGCGGCGCCGTCGGCCCGCCGTCGCGCCGGAACAGGTCATAGGCGGCCGGGTCGCGGATCAGTTCCGTCAAGGCCCCGCTGAACGCCTGGGTCCGCTGTTCCCGCTCCACCCGCTGGTACATGACCAGATAGGTGCGGGCGGTTTCCGGGTCGGTTCCAGCCTCCTTCAACGCCTGTTTCACGTCGGCAAAGCCCGGCTGGCCGGTGGCGGCCACGGTTTCCAGAACGGCGCCCACCCGCCGGGCCACCGGGTCGGGGCTGGTCTTCAGCCCGTTGACGATGGCCGCCGCCGGAACGTTCTGGAACACCGCCTTTTGCTCCGGCACCGGCAAGCCGGCGACCGTGGCAACAGCGTTGGCAAGCGTTCCGCCCGCCGCGGCCTGGGCCACGGTGGTGGCGGCCGATTGCACGCGCGCGGACGCCAGGGTTTCCGGGCCGGGCTGGGCCAGGGTCGCCCCGTCCTGCCGGGCGGTGGCTGCTGCCGGGGTGAACACCGCAGTGGAGCCCGACGCCAGGGCCACCGTCGCCGGCTCGGGAACCGGCGGCGGCATCTGGGCCGGCGGAAGAGCGATGGACGGCGGCTGGGGCGCCATAGGCGGCGACGGATGAAGCAGCGGCGGATTGGCCGCAGTTTGAAGCGTCTGTTCCATCGCCGGAGTCGGTCCGCCGGGCAGGGTCGGTGTCATCCTCCCCGTCTCAGCCACGACCGGCGGATTGGGCGGTGGCGGCACGGGCGGGGATTCCGGCGTTGATACCGGCGGAGAAACAGGCGGGGGTTCCGGTGGCGGGACGGGCGGGGAAACAGGCGGCGACACCGGAGGAGGAGGGGGCGGTGGCGGCGGTGTGATCGGTGGTGATGGCGGCGGTGGCGGTGGCGGTGAGACAGGTGGCGGTGGCGGCGACACCGGCGGCGACACCGGAGGAGGGGACACCGGAGGGGGTTGCGGCGGCGATACCGGCGGGGAGGGGGGCGGCGGCGGAGGTGGTGGCGGGGATGGGGTGGTGGCGAACAGGAACAGGTTTCCCGCCGTGGTGATGGACGACGGTGGATCGGCGGTCCACGTCCGCCCGTACAGCGTGCCGCCGGTCAAGCCGCCGGTGACGATCTGGCCGTTATCGGCGGAATAGATCAGCCATCGCCCGCTGCCGAGCGTGAACACACCGCTGCCGGCATTGTTGCGGAACGTCTCCCCGGCGGACAGGATGATCGCCCCGGTTCCCGACACGGACAGGCTGGCCGATCCGTTCAGGGTCAGGTCCCCATTGGTGGTGATGCGGATGTCGCCGTTCAGAAGGTCGGTGCCGATGGCCCCATCGATGCTCAGCCCGCCGCCGCTGTTGGCGAATTGCAGCGCCCCGCCGCGGGTGACGGTGCCCAGATGCGCCACCGTGTTCGACACTCCGTTGGGCGCCAGCAGGATATCGCCCCCCGCCGACAGGTCCAGCCGGCCGACGTTGAACAGGCCGGCGCTCTGGTCGATGGTGCCCCCTGCCGCCAGTGACAGGGGGGTGCCGCCGACCGTCAGGCCGGAGGTGCCGCTGACGATCCCGATCGTGAACCCGTCGGAATCCCGGTAGCTGACCGTCCCGGTGTTGCCGGCCAGCGTCAGGACATTGTTGCCGGCGTTGGTCAGGGTGTGGGTGCCGCCGGTCCCCAGCAGGGAGAGTGCTGCCGCGGTGATGGCGGCGGTCTGGCTGGCCGTGCCCGCGGTGTTCAGGGTCAGGCTGTTCGGCCCGGTGCCGAGGGTGCCGCCGATGGCGATGCCGCCGCTGCCCGCACCGGGGCTGCGCAGCACCAGAGTGTCGGAAAAGGTCAGAGGGCCGCCGGTGGTGATGGCGCCGGTGCCGTCCGCCCGTCCGATGACGATGGCGGAAAAGCCGTCCTGGAGCACCGCCAGCGATGCGCCGGTCAGCGACAGCGTGCCGCTGGCGGTGCCCAGCCCGATCCCGGCCGATGGGGTCAGAGGGGCGATGGTTACGGTGCCCGTGCTGGCGATCTGCGGGCTGCCGGAGCGGGCCAGCGTCATGGAATCCGCCGTCAGCGTGATGTCGGCGGTGGAGGCCGGTGTCAGCGCCCCGGTGCCGATCCGGACATTGCCCGACAGGATGAGGCCGGTGGCGCTGGGACCGCTGCCGGCGGTGGCGGTCAGGGTGATGGCGCCGCGGACCGACTGGATCTTTGGGGCGCCGCTGCCCGATCCGTCGGTGCCGATGCCGCCGATGGTGCTGGCGGACGAGGTGCCGCCGGTGCCGGTCAGCGACAGCCCGCCGTCGCCCGTGGCCTCAAGGGTTGTGTTGCTCAGAAGCCGGATGCCCCAGGCCGCGGTGGAAGAGCCGCTTTGCGCATTCCCGGTGATGGAAACGGCGCTGGCTCCGCCGGCCGACGACGTGATCTTCAGCGCGTTGGTCTGGGCGTCGATCAGCACCCCGGCCTGGGTGCCGGTGTTGGATTGGGCGATGCCGTCCAGCAAAATCGAACCGGCTCCGGCGTCCAGCGTGGTGCCGCCGGTCAGGGCGATGCCGTGGCTGCCGTCCTGCGTGGTTGACCCCTTGCCGCGGATGGTGATGGCTCCGCCGCTGGTGTGAATGGTGCTGCTGGCGATGCCAACCCCGACGGGGTGGGCGGCGGTGCCGACGGTCCAGCCGGTAGGAGTATCCCCGCTGCCGGGCACCCCGCCGCCCATGGTGACGGCGCCGCCGTTGGTGGTGATGCTTGTCCCGTTCAGCACCACGGCCCCGGCTCCGCCACGGGCGGCGTTCAGCACCACGGGGCGGTTTTGCGTGGTGATGCTGCTGCCGTTGTCGAGCGTGATGGTATCGCCGGCCTGCAGGGTGATCGATCCCGCTTCAGACCCGGTTCCGGTGGACAGGGCGCCGGTGACGGTGAGTGTCCCCGATGATCCGCCGCTGGCGATGGTGACCGGATCCTTGAAGGCGGTGGTGGCGATGGTCACGCTGCCCTGGCTGTCGTCGCGCCCGATGCGGATCATCGAAAACCCGTCGGCCAGGGCGGCCAGGGTGGACGCGGTGAGGGGAAACGCGCCGGTGTTGCCCCCGACCGTGACCGAGGCCGACAGATCGGCGGGCCGGAGCGTCAGGGTGCCGGTACCCTGGACGGTGGCGGTGCTGTCGATGGTCAGGGTGTCCGCTTCCAGCGTCAGGGCGCCGGACGCCAGCGAACCGCCGATGATGCCCGTGCTGGCGACGGTGATCCCGCCCTGGCTGGTGTGCGGGTTGATGCCCCGGAGGCTGATGGTGGCGGAGCCGTTGGTGGTCACCTGGGCACCGCTGCCCATCTCGATCCCGTAATCGGTGGTGCCGCCGCTGCCGTCGCCGCCGGTACCGTTCAGGCTGATGGCGCCGGTCCCCGATTGGATCGACGCGCCGGAGCCGAGCACGATGCCGGAATTCTGCGATGCGGACGAAGCACCCCCGCGGCCGACCAGGGTGATGGTGCCGCCGGTGGCGGTGATGCTGCTGCCGATGATCTCGATGCCGCGGTTGGTGCCGTTGGCGCTGTCGGTTCCGCCATCGCCGGCGATGCGGACAGCACCGCCCCCGGTGGTGATGGTAGCACCGGAGAGGTAGACCCCCCGGTTCGCCTCCCCCGTGATGGAGCCGCCGCCGATGGCGGCGGTGCTGGCGGGGTCGAGGCCGCCGCCGATGGTCAGGCTGCCGCCGTTGGTGGTGATGGTGGCGCCGTTGATGCGCACCCGGCCGGGAAAGGTGTCGCCGGTTGCGTGGGCATTGAACACAAGGCTGAGCGCGCCCGCCGATGATGTGATGTCGGCGTTGACGATGATGTCCCGGTTGGCCCGCAGCGTCAGGGTGGAATCGCCGCCCGCGGTCTTGGTGATGGCATCGCTGATGGTGATGATGCCGGAACCGCCGCTGCCCCCGGCGGTGGACAGCACCACGCTGCTGTTGGCGG
Organism: uncultured Rhodospirillaceae bacterium; assembly: GCA_937927415.1. Classification (GTDB taxonomy): domain Bacteria; phylum Pseudomonadota; class Alphaproteobacteria; order Azospirillales; family Azospirillaceae; genus Azospirillum. The sequence goes on along the minus strand of CALBDS010000061.1, from coordinate 139,933 downwards.
CCAGCGCGTCGGCGATCACGCTGGGATGAATGGTGGAGGAGGTGGCAGGGTCATAGCTGCTGCCGATGGGGGTGGTGTCGCCGCCGCTGGAAACGGTGATGTCGCTCGGGTCCAGCAGCCACACCCCCGGCGTGCCGGCGGGCGCGCCCGTGCGCACGCGGCCGGTGGCCTGCAGCGTTCCCTTGCCCGATGTTTCGACGAAACCGCCGTCGCCCCCCAGCGGCCCGCCGGTTGCCGTGATGCTGCCGGCAAAGGCGGTGGCGCCGTCCGACCACACCACCACCGTTCCCCCCGGACCGGCGGTGGTGGCGTCGGCGGCCAGGGCGGCCCCGGCCTCCACCACCGTGGTCTGCGCCGGGGGCACCGGCTTGCGCGCCGGGCGGATGCGGTAGGCGGCCAGGGTGGCGGCATCGGCCGTACCGCCCATGGCATCGCCCCCTACCCGCACCGCCCCGCCGCCATTGGTGCCGGAGACGTCGAGGCGCGCGCCCGTGCGCACGGCCACGCTGGCGCCGGTCACGGTGATGGTGCCGCCGGTTTCCCCCGCCGCGGTCCCGCGGGCGTCGATGGTGCCCGCCACCTCCACCGCGCCGTCGTCGCCCGACAGCACGATCTCGCCATTCTCCTCGCGCACCGAGCGGGCCTGGACATGGCCGCTCATGTCGATCACCCGGTCCACGATGCCGCGGGCGGCGGCGGCGGACAGGTGCACGCGCCCGGCGTCGGCGAAGATCTTGCCGGAATTCTCCACCAGTGCCGTGACCGGCTTGCCGTCGCGGCCGACCGGGCGGGCGTCGGTCTTGGCGTCCATCGCCAGATTGATCTTCTGGTCGCCGTAAAGATCCACCACGAACGCCCGGCCCGACGCCAGTTCCACCGATCCCAGCCGGGCGTCGATGGTGCCGCGGTTGGCCACACCGGGGGCGACGAAGGCGGCAAGCCCGGCGTTGCGGACGGTGATGCTGCCCTCGTTCTCCACCGTGGCGGTGGCCCCGGACAGCCCCTCGAACGCGAAGCGCCCGGCCATGAAGTCATCGGTGCGGATGGCGTGGGTGGTGGCAAGCAGCCCGCCCACGTCCACCCGCGCCGTCGGGCCGAAGAAGATGCCGTGGGGATTGACCAGCCACACCTGACCGTTGGCGCTGAGCCGCCCCAGGATGTCCGACGGCTCGGGGCCGGTCACACGGTTGAGGGTGATGGAGCCGGGGCCGGGCTGCTGGAAACGGGTGTGTTCGCCGGGGCCGATGCCGAAACGCTGCCAGTCGATCACCGCCCGGTCGCTGGACTGGCGGATGTCCACCCGGTCGGGGGCGGGGCGGTCGATCACCGCCTGCCCGGCGACCACGCGCCCATCCTCGGGGTTGGCCCAGGCGGGACGGATCCCGGCAAGGACGGCCAGCAGCAGCCCGGCCGCTCCGCCCAGGGCGGTGGACGCGCGCAACAGGCTGCGGGCGGACGGGCGGCGGCGGGGTGGGGTGCGCATGGTGCCGGGGGCGGGATAAGAGGTGGTCAGAAACGGGTGGAGAGGGTGAAGAACACGCGGGCCTTGCGGTCGTCGGCGGCATCCGGGGTGCGCAGGAAGGGTTTTGCCACCTCCACCGTGCCGTAAAGCCGGTCCAGCAGCCCAAGCCGGACCCCCGCCCCGGACGATGCCAGGGACCGGCGCCCGTGGCGGCTGCCCCTTTCGTAATTCCACACCACGCCGTAATCGGCAAATCCGTAGAGCATGACGTAATCGAGTCCCGAAGCGGGGGCGGGGATCAGATACTGCGCCTCCGTCCGGGTGGAAAAACCGTTGTCGCCGGTGATTTCCGACGAATCGAAGGCCCGGCCATAGATCTTGCCGCCGATACCGAACTCTTCGGAAGACAAAAGTTGATCGGGGCTGTACTGACCTTCGCCGGCGGCGACGATGGTCACGGTGTCGGTGACCTTCTGGTTGCGCTGGGCGCTGGCGGTGATCTTGCGGAAATCGGCCCGGCCGCCGCTGCGGGTCAGGCCGGACGAACCGCTGTGGGTGGGATCGAGGATCCCCAACCCCTTGGACAGTTGGACCTGAAGCAGGTTGGTCCCGTCCCAGCCGTCCGACACGTCATAGGACAGGGCGATGGCGGCGATGCGCAGCCGGTCTTCGGAATAATCCTGCCCCAGCAGCAGGGTGCGGCTGTCGCGCACGGTGAACGACGCTTCCCCCCGCAGGGTTTCCGCCCGGCTGCGCAGGAAGGGATGGGTCACGCCGATCCGCGTGGTGGTGGTCAGGCTGGACAGGTCCAGGGATTTCAGCGTGTCGCCGGGGCGCGACCAGGACCGGCGGACGCCCAGATCGATCATGGTGCCTTCGGCATCCACCGGGATGGAATGGGCGGCGTCGAGATAGCGCATTTCCCGCACCTGCGCCGTGACGATGCCCTGAAGGGTGGTGCGCTCGAACAGGCCCAACTGGTCTTCGGCGGTGGCGGAGGTGGTGATCTGATGCCGCCCCATGGACCGGGTACCGCGGTTGTCCACCGCCGCGAAGCCGGAAAACGGCGTGCGTTCCAGCGTCAGCGTCAGGATGGAACCGCCGGGCACCCCCTTGGCCGGTTCCAGCACCGTGCGCACGGCGACACCGGGCAGGTCGTCGGCCAGCATCACGTAGCGTTCCATCACATCCATGCGCAAGGGGCGGGACGCCCTGATCTTTTCCCCCATCCGCTGGAGCAGGCCCAGACGGTCAACGGCCTCGCCCCGGATCACCACGTCATGGACGAAGCCCTCCACCACCTCCAGCCGCACGGCACCGCCACGGATGCGCTGGGCCGGCACGATGGCCTGCGACAGCACATAGCCGTCGTTGCGGTATTTGGCGGTGATGGCATCGCGCACGGCGTAGATGTCGGCCAGCGTCACCGGGCGGTTCAGCAACCCTTCCCACAGCGGGCGCAATGCGTCGGTGTCATAGACGCTGTTGCCCGACACCTCCACCGCCGTCAGCGTCAGGGCGATACGCCCGGCATCCTTGGGCGGCGGCGCCTGTTCCGGGGCGGGCATCTCGATTTCGGGCTGGGACTGCGGTTCCGCCGGGGTGGTGAACCGCTGCTCCAGCCGGTTGGGGTCGAGGGAGGGGGGCAGGGCGGGCGGCACCGTCTGGGCCACCGCCGGGAACGCCCCCAGCAGGACGGCCGCGGCCAGACAGGGAAGCCGGCGGCGGGCGGCCATCGTCACTTCTCGGTCAGGGCGGTGACCCCGGCCCAGGCGGTGGGCTGGGATTGGGCCGGTTCCGCCTGCTGCTGGGCGGCGTGCCTGCGCGCCTTGCGTTCCATGGCCGCGGCGGCCTTGTCGTGGGGGGCCAGGGCGGCGAAGCCCTCGGCGGCCTCGGCGAAGCGGCCGGTGCGCCACAGGGCCAGCGCCTGGGCATAGGCGGCGCGGCGGGCGGTGTCCACCGGGTCGGCCCGGCGTTCGGGGGAAAGGGGTTCATAGACCGTCACCGGCTCGTGCCGCCCGACCACGCGCACCGTGTCCAGCTCGCGGAAGGCGCCGGGATCGCCGTAGAGCGCCATCGTCTCGCCGCTGACCATCAGGGCGGTGCCATAGGCCTTGTTCGCCCCTTCCAGACGGGATGCCAGATTGGCGGTGTCGCCCATCACCGTGTAGTTGAAGCGGCGGGGGGAACCGATGTTGCCGATCAGCGCCACGCCGGTGGCGATGCCGGTGCGGTTGGACCCGCGCGGGCCGTTGTCCGCGGCCAGCAGGGTGGGATCCTCCGTCAGGGCGCGGGCCATGGCGATGGCGGCGTCCACCGCCGCGCGGGCGTGGTTGGTGGTGCGATAGGGGGCGCCGAACACCGCCAGAACCGCATCGCCGATGTATTTGTCCACGAAACCGCCGTGTTCTTCGATGATGTCGGTCATCACGGTGAAATAGCGGTTCAGGATCGACACCAGCTTTTCCGGGTCCATGCCCTCCGACATCTTGGTGAAGCCGGCGATGTCGCAGAACATGATGGAGACGTCGCGGTTTTCCCCGCCCAGTTGCGGCGACTGTCCCGACGCGATCATCTCGTCGATCAGGGGGCCGGGCAGGTACAGCCTGAACGCCTGCCGGATCTGGCGCTGGTCGCGGTCCAGCACCGCGAAGCGGAACAGCAGCAGCAGCGGAAAGGCCAGCGCCGCCGCCACCACGCCCTGGAGCAGCGGCAGCACCGTGCCGCCGTGGAACGCCACCACCGCCGCCCCGCACCACGCCCCCAGCACCAGCAGCAGCCCCACCCCGGCGGGCAGCGGTGCCGCGGCCAGGGTCAGGACAGCCGCCGCCGCGGCGACCAGCAGCACCAGCCCGGCGGCGGTGTCGCGGTCCACCTCGGCCAGGGCGTTGCGGGCGATGACGTTGCCGATGGCGGCGGCGTGGATGAACACGCCGGGGATGGTGTCGCGGCGCAGGTCGGTGCGGTACAGGTCGCTCATCACCGGCAGGGTGCAGCGGTCGGGCAGGCCCAACCCCTCCGGCTTGGTCACCCAGCGGTTGGAGGACAGCTTGCGGTCCTCCACATCCAGCACCGTGCCGACCAGCACCACCTTTCCGGCGAAGTTCTTCTGGAAATAATCGGCGTTGCCGGCTTCGGCGCAGGCCAGCAGGTCGCCCAGGGAATAGGTGGGGATGGCCCCGGCGGCGGTGGGGTGGTTGACCAGCAGCGTGTCGCCGTTGCTGCCGGGAATGGCGTAGCCGCCGATGGACACGCGCCCGTCCGCCCCCCGTTCCAGGGGAGTGCCCAGGGCGCGGGCGGCAATCTCGATGGCGAAGGCGGCTTCGGGCCGCGGTTTCCCGTCGGGTCCGGTTACGTCCAGGGTCAGCGGCACCCGCCGCAGCACCCCGTCGGGATCCTCCACCAGATTGACGGAACGGATGTTAGCGGCACCGCCCACCGCAATGGCATGGCCGCGGTAGGGCAGCAGCGGTTCCTGTTGATGCTGCACCTTGGCCAGCACCAGCGCCCCCGCCCGTGCCGCCCCGCGCAGCGCCAGCAGGTAATCCCGCTCGAACCCCGGAATGAGCGTTTCCACCGAGGTCGGCTGAATGAGATCGACGCCGATGACCTTGGCCCCGCCCTGGTGCAGCGCGGTCACCACCGCCCCCACCTTGGGCGCCCACAGGGCTTGCGGCGTGCCGGCGAAGGGGGCGCGGCGGTAGGTTTCCTCGTCGATCCCGACCACCACCACCGGCGTCCCCGCCGGGGCCGGCTCCGGGCCATAGATCAATTCGCGCAGCAGATAAAGGGAGTCGATCCCCGGACCCTGCAACGGGCCGTACAGGGCCATCGTCACCAGCGTCGCCGCCAGCGCCGCCGCCACCCCGGCCACCAGCAGCCGCAGCGTCCGCCCCATGGCCCGGCCCCCCGCCGGCATCAGAAGCGCAGCAGCCGGCCCAGTGCGGGGCCGCCCTCGTCCTTTGCCTGCGGGTCGATCTGCACGATCAGGGATTTGCCGGCGGCCGTCACCTTGTACAGACCGCCGGGCGCCAGGGCGATGCCGCTCTTGGCCATGTCCAGGCTGGTACCGGCCACATCGACGGTCAGGTCCGCCGCCTCGCTGTCCAGCCGTTCGAAGGTCACCGGGCCGGGGGCGGACACCAGCAGCATCGGGCGGGTCTTGAACAGGGTGAATTGCGGGTTGGGCTTGGTGCCGGGCAGGATGACCGGCACGCTGCGGAACACGGTGACCCCGGCCTTGCCCGCCTCGTTGGCGGACAGCAGCAGCTTGCCGCCGTCGCACGGCAGGGTGGCGCGTTCGACCATGCCGCCGGCCACCGCCGATTCCCTGACCCCCACCGTCACGGTGCCGCCGGTGATGGTTTCGGTGACGCAGGACGCCAGGTAGCTGAGGCTGAGCACCTGTCCCGAGGCCAGCGACACCGTTTGCCCGGTGCCGAGATAGTCCATGGGCTGCACGCCGGGAAGGGTGCCGGAGATATCCTCCACCAGGGCGGCGGGCTGGCCCGCCGGTGCGTCCGCCGCCAGCGCGCAGACACTTCCCAGCGCCACGGCGGCCGCCGCCGTCAGGGTGCGAAGCGTTACGTTCAGGGTGCGAAGCGTCACGTTCATGGTGATCGGCATGGTGATCCGCCTGTCCGTTATCCTGTTTCGCGGTGGCTGGCCCGCCACCGGCCCGTCAGTGTGGCACGGCAACCGAAACACGCCATTGAAATCGCCGGGGGGTGGGCATGCGCCGCACCCCCGCGCGGGCGGTCCCTCAGCCTTCCTGGCTCATCAGGAACTTTTCGACCTCCAGTGCGGCCATGCATCCCATGCCGGCGGCGGTCACCGCCTGGCGGAAGACCTTATCCTTCACGTCGCCGGCGGCTTCCCTCAACCAATTCCTTGTGCGCATTGAAACCTCGGTGTCCGGTTGCGGCTCCACGGATCAGCATACAGCGCCACTAACGGTTTTTGCATGTCATTATAGCGTGGGGCCGTCCAACCCGGCGTTGCGCATTCAATAGCCATCCGCGGCATCATCTCCCATCCCTGACCTCCAGCGAAGGAGTGCGGCACGCTCCGTGTGGCGGCGCATGGCTGCCGTTTCGCGCAGGCAGGTGTCCGGCTACGGACTAAAGTTGACAAGGAATAATCGCATTAGTCCGGTGTCTTGAGGTGGATGCAAGCAATATTATCGGCATAATGCGGAGCTTTCCAAAGTTGACAAGGAATAATTCAGCGCATAACGCGGACATTGCTCATGTATATAGCTCGTTGACAGGTGCGATTGATCGGGTTATCTATGATATGACTGAGTTGGATGGAAGTTTTATTATTGCTACCGGGTTGTTGCTGCGAGAGGCGCTTCCCTGCCCGACTTGGTGCGATCGCGTGTTGTCTGTGGCGGGAGGGATCGCCGTTCCGAACGATCCAAAGGTATAGTGACGAGCCTATAGTCCTAATTCGGTTGTCATTATGGTAAAATTTTCCTGACTATGGCATTTTGGGTCCTGGTGCGGCAGGGCTTGCTGGGACAGCCATATGCCGGGCTCACCACACTAAGCTCCAAGGAAGGGGAGTGCGATCGTGGCGTTGAAGCACTTCACGCGGGTCCCGGGGCCGGGTGGGCACCTGCTGGTGGACGACGACGGCCATGAGTTCAAGCCGTACACGGCGTACCTGCGGGCGCTCGATAGAAAGGCCGTCCGGGCATCCACCAAGGATCGCTACACATCCGCGGTCGCCCGGTTCTTGGATTTCCTCACCGAGTTCCGGGCTCTTGGAACCGCGGCGACGGCCGACCACATCGCCGACGTCATCGACGCCTATCCGCTCTTCTTGCGCGATGGTGCCACACCGCGCGTGTGGTCTGAGGCAGTGCCGCGGGAGATGCAGGTCGCCTACGCGACCAGCGTCGGCCTGCCGATCGGGCTCGCGTATGGCAGCATCGTTCCGGTGGTCGCCGCCATCAACTTTTTTCTCCAAGTCGCGAAGGATGAGGCCAATAAGGTGCTCCATGCACTTCGGGCCGCCGGACTCGACCCGGCGTGGGAGGATTTGGCCTCGGTCTTCCGGACGGTCGACGGCTCCGAGCAGTGGGGATGGCGCCAGAAGCAGGCGTTCAAGCAGCACAGTCTTGTAGGTGCGGTCGTTCGGGTCCGGCCGGAACTGGAACGCCCACGGGGCTTGCGGAACCCGATCAAGGGTGGCGTGCAGATTGACCTCGTTGATCGCGAGTTTCCGCTGGACCGGATCGCCGATCTGCTGGCTCAGGCGACCAGCTACCGGGATAAGGCCTATTGGGCCTGCTTGGCGGCCGGTGGCCTGCGGCCCACGGAACCCCTGAACATTCTGATCTCCGACATCGACGCTGCCGCGGGCAAGCTGTGGGTCATCGATCCAGAGATGCGCCGGTTCGGTCGCGAGATGCCCGACTCCTCACGCCTTCGGTTCAAGGGGCGGACGATGAGCGCCGTCTACCTCTGGGAGCCCCTCAAGTCGGCGTTCTGGGACGCTCTCAAGGACTACTTGCGCTATGAATTTATTCCGTCGGACCGCGATGCTCACCTGTTCCAGAGACTCGACGCGCGGGGGCGGGGACTGCCGCTTAACACGGTCAGCTACACGGCGCTCGAGAAGTCTTTCAAGAAAGCGGTTGTCCGGGCGGGAGTTCCGGGCCTAGCAGGTCGCGGAAAAACGAACATATTCCGGCTTTTTGCCTCTGCTGAGGCTTGGAAATGGCGTTTCTGGCGCCCGTTTTTGTCAGAATGGAGCGCTTTTTCGCGCTCCGAGACGCCCGGAGCCGCCGTTGAGGCGGAGTCCGGGCATGATTATGCCGCCGCCAGCAGCTTAGGCAGGCGGATCAGGTTGTAGGCGGTAGCGGTCAGGGTGAACACCCAACCGACGCGGGCCGTGCCGCGATGACGCATTTTGCGCAAGCCAGCTCCCTTGATCCAGCCGAACAGCTCCTCAATCCGTTTGCGGATGCGCAAGGACACGGCATAGCCAGGGTGGCGGGTGGTCCGGCCGTCGATCGCCGAGCGGCGATTGCTCGTGTTCTGCGCGACGTGCGGAGCGGCGCCCAACTCGCGCATGTTCGCCACGAAATCCTTGGTGTCGTAAGCCTTGTCGGCGCCCACCGTAATGCGGTGACGGCCGGGGATCGCCTCGACCATGGAAACCGCCGCCTCGCGTTCGGCCAAGCCGGTGGCTGCCGTCAGCCGGACATCCACCACCAGGGCGTTCCGGTTCTCCATCAGGGCGTGGCCCATGAAGGCCAGCTTCGCCGGCTGCCCGTTGCCCTTGCGGTACAGCCGCGCCTCGGGATCGCTGGTCGAGGCATGGGTTTCGTTGGACCGCTTCTCACCATGGAAGTCGCGATCGCCGTTGCGTCCCGGCCCCGGCGGCTCACCGCTGCCGTCCTTGGGCCGGAAGCTCTTCACCGACGCCCAGGCTTCGATCAGCGTCCCATCCACCGAGAAGTGCTCGTCCGACAGCAGCGCCTTGACCCGGGGTTGACCCAGCACGGTGGCCAGGAACTTGGCCGCCACATCGCCGGCCAGCAGGCGCTCACGGTTCTTGGTGAACACGGTAACGTCCCACACCGGGGTGTCCATCGACAAGCCGACGAACCAGCGAAACAGCAGGTTGTAGTCGAGCTGTTCCATCAGCTGGCGTTCCGAGCGCACCGAGTAGAAGGCCTGGAGCAGAAGCGTCCGCAGCAGCTTCTCCGGCGGGATCGACGGTCGACCGATCTTCGAGTACAGCCCCTCGAACGCCGGCGACATCACCTCCAGCGCTTCATCAACGATGGCCCGGATCGGTCGTAGAGGATGGCTCGCCGGAACACGGGCCTCACAGCTCACATAGCTGAACAGACCCTCGCTGTGTTCGTCCGATCCCCGCATCGTCCCCTCTCCGGCCGCAGTCTCTTCAACCGGAGAGAATCACGACCGGTAGGCCGGGCATAGCCTTTTTCCGCACCCTGCTAGGCCTTCTTCTCGCCGCTCATCGCGGCGGCCGCCAGGGCGTGCGCCTCGGTCTCGGCCTTCAGGGCCGCGTCCCGGCGCTCGCTGTACCTATCCGTCAGGTAGTCGCTGCGGTCGCGGACGAGCAAGGTGAACTTGAAGAGCTCTTCCATGACGTCGATGACGCGGTCGTAGTAGGGCGACGGCTTCATGCGCCCGGCCTCATCGAACTCCTGGAAGGCCTTCGGCACGCTGCTCTGGTTCGGGATCGTCACCATGCGCATCCAGCGCCCGAGCATCCGCATCGCGTTGACCGCGTTGAAGGACTGCGAACCGCCGGACACCTGCATGATGGCCAACGTGCGCCCTTGCGTCGGCCGGATGCCGCCGCTCACCAGCGGCAGCCAGTCGATCTGGCACTTCAGGATACCGGTGATGGTGCCGTGCCGCTCCGGGCTGACCCAAACATGGCCCTCGGACCACAGCGACAAGGCGCGCAGTTCGGCGACCTTGGGGTGGTCGGCGGGCACGCTGTCCGGCAGTGGCAAGTCGCGGGGATCGAAGATCCGCGTCTCCGCCCCCATGCGTCGCAGGAGGTGGGCGGCCTCCTGGGCCAGGAAGCGGCTGTAGGAGCGCTCGCGCAGCGAACCGTACAGCAGCAGGATGCGCGGCGGGTGCGTCGACGGGCGCTCCGGGGTGAGCTTTCCCAGGTCGGGGACGTCGAAGAACCGCTCGTCTAGGCTGGGGAGGTCGTCGTCCTCGGGGATCTCGATGTCTGGCATGCTCTCGCTCTGTCGCTCCGTGCTGGTCGCGGGCGGCATCAGGTCCCGCGGGCGCTCTCGTACCAGGACTTGGTCACCTTGACGATACGCACCACCGACAACATCACCGGCACCTCGACCAGCACGCCGACCACGGTGGCCAGCGCGGCGCCAGAGCCCAAGCCGAACAGGCTGATGGCCGCGGCGACGGCGAGCTCGAAGAAGTTCGAGGCGCCGATCAGGGCCGCCGGGGCGGCGACGCACCAAGCCACGCCGAACCGGCGCGACAGCCAGTAGGCTAGCCCGGCGTTGAAGTAGACCTGGATCAGGATGGGCACGGCCAGCAGCAGGATGACCAGGGGCTGGGCCAGGATCTGCTCGCCCTGGAAGCCGAACAGCAGCACCAGCGTGGTCAGCAGCGCCACCAGGGAGACCGGCTGGATCACGTCCAGGGTCCGCTTCAGCGCCGCCTCGCCGCCGGAGGCCAGCAGGCTGCGGCGCCAGAGCTGGGCGGCGACCACCGGGATGACGATGTAGAGCACCACCGACAAGAACAGCGTGTCCCACGGCACCGTGATCGAGGCGACGCCGAGCAGCAGGCCGACCAGGGGGGCGAAGGCGAAGACCATGATGATGTCGTTCAGCGCCACCTGGCTCAGCGTGTAGTGCGGTTCGCCCTCACACAGGTTCGACCAGACGAAGACCATCGCCGTGCAGGGCGCGGCGGCCAGCAGGATGAGGCCCGCGATGTAGGACGGGATTTGGTCCTGGGGCAGCAGCGGCGCGAACAGGTGGCCGATGAACAGCGTGCCGAGCAGCGCCATCGAGAAGGGCTTGACCGCCCAGTTGATGAACAGCGTCACGCCGACGCCGCGCCAGTGCTCCTTGACCTGCCCAAGGGCGCCGAGGTCGATCTTCAGCAGCATCGGCACGATCATCAGCCAGATCAGCACCGCCACGGGCAGGTTCACCTTGGCCACCTCGGCCGCGGCGACCACGTGGAAAAAGCCGGGGATCAGGTGGCCGAGCGCGATGCCTGCCACGATGCACAGCGCCACCCAGACGCTCAGATAGCGCTCGAAGGTGCCCATGCCCGGGCGGGCCGCCGGGGCGGCGGCGTGGACGTCAGCCGTCATGTCGATGATCCTGTCAGGAAGCCGTGCTGATGCGGTTTCCGGCTTCGTCGACGACCCGCTCGCCGTCCTCCTTCGTGAAGGGGCCGCGCTGCGGGTCGGGGAGAATGTCCAGCACCGCCTCGGAGGGGCGGCACAGGCGCACTCCGAGCGGCGTCACGACGATGGGCCGGTTGATGAGGATGGGGTGGGCCATCATGGCGTCGAGCAGCTGGTTGTCGGTCAACGACGGGGCATCCAGGCCAAGCTCGGCGTAGGGCGTGCCCTTCTCGCGCAGCACGGCGCGCACCGGCACGCCCATGCGGCGGATGAGGTCGGCCAGCTGCTCGCGGCTGGGCGGCGTCTTCAGGTACTCGACCACGGTCGGCTCGACGCCGCTGTTACGGATCAGCGCCAGCGTGTTGCGCGACGTGCCGCAGGCCGGGTTGTGGAAGATGGTGATGTCGGTCATGAATGTTCGAGTCCGTTTCGGAACCGGTGCCGGTTCGGTCGAGGGGATGAGGTTGCGGCGCATGCAGACGGCGCTGCTTGGGCACAGGCTCGCGAACTGGGCGCTCGCCGCGATGTCGGGGGGCGCGGAAGCCCGATCCGTGCGTTGAAATCCCAGGTGCCCGAAGACATCGGCTGCGGTCGTCGTTAGCAGCCAGAGCCGTTCAACGCCCAGTCCGCGGGCCTCGTCACTCACCGCGGCAACCACGGCCCGTCCGGCGCCGCTGCCACGCCGGACGGGCGGCACGACGACGGAACGCAGCAAGCCGTCCGGTCCGTAAGCCTCCAGCCCGCCGTACCCGAGCAGTCCGCCCTCGTCCTCCACGCGCCAGAAGCGCCGCCCAGGCATGGCTAGGTCATCGGTCGGAAGGCCATTCGTCGCCAGCAGTTCGGCAAGGGGCGGCAGGTCCCCATCGGTCAGGCGCGTGACGGTGCGCGTCATGCCTGGCCTCCGGTTTCGCGGCCCATCTCGTCCAGCTTCTGCTTGAGCGCCAGCCGATCGAGCGAGGCGATGGGCAGGCTCATGAACGCTTGGAGGCGGCGCTCAATCTGGCGGAACACTTCAGCCGTGAAAGCCGCCTTCTCGGCGTCAGTTCCCTGGGCACTTGAGGGATCGGGGAAGCCCCAGTGAGCGGTGGTGGGATGGCCGGGCCACACCGGGCAGACCTCGCCCGCGGCGCTGTCGCAGACGGTGAAGACGAAGTCCATGTGGGGCGCGTCCGGCGTGCCGAACTCATCCCAGGTTTTCGAGCGCAGCTCGGCCGTGGGGAAGCCGAGCCGCTCGAGCAGATCACGAACGTACGGGTTGATACGCCCGGACGGCTGGCTGCCCGCGCTGAAGGCGCGGAAGCGGCCCTTGCCCGCGCGGTTCAAGATGCACTCCGCCATGACGCTGCGCGCGCTGTTGTGCGTGCACAGGAACAGGACGTTGTAGACCCGGTCCTCGGCCATTGTTCTCTCCATGTGCTTGGGCCGCCTCGATGCCCCCGCGGGGTATCGCGTCAGCAGCCGCAACGCGGAAGCGGTGTGGTTGCATTCCCCGCCTTTTCTGGCCCGTTGGCTGCCTCCGGTGACGGCGCACAGACGGGGGCACAGGTGGCGGGATTGGCCGGACGGCCGCAGCAGTTCTCGGCTAGGAAGCCGACAAGGCCGTTCATCTGGTCGAAGTCGGCCGAGTAGATCAGCGAACGGCCCTCGCGCCGCTGAACGATCAGCTCAGCGTGCGTGAGTTGCGTTAGATGGAACGAGAGTGTGGCCGGGCTGACGCCGAGGGCCTCGGCGATAGCGCCCGCCGCGCGTCCCTCCGGACCGGCCTGGACGAGCAGGCGGAAGATGTCCAGGCGGGTTTCCTGCGAGAGCGCGGACAGCGCCGACAGGACGGCCTTCTTCTCCATGACAGAGTCCTTTGTGTGCGGACGAGGACGTCGAACGGGTGCCACGTTCGCGGCGCATCAATTCAATGCTTCCAATAACGTTAAAATAACTGCGAGCTCATGCCCCGTCAACAACGCTTCAACGGTTATCGAAATGATAGGAGATCGGCGCCGCATAGGAAGCGGATCGGGGCCAGTATGCTCACGGGAGCAAGCCGCAGGGCGAGTCCGAGGCGATGGCGCCTAGGTTGGTGCGGCCGGGTTGGGTGAGGAAGCCCGGCGACCGCGTCGCGGAGAAGACGGCGTTCGTCGCGGGGACGCGCTGCCTACGCGGCCTTGCACCCTTTGGCGTCGGCGCAGCATTCCTCGGTCATGAACCTGAGCACCGCGCGCATGGTGTCGTAGTTGGCACGGCAAATCAGTGTGGTCCCGCGGCGTTCCTGGGTGACCAGGTCGACCAGCACGAGCTTGCGCAGGTGGTGCGACAAGGTCGTGAGCGGGATCCCGACGCGCTTCTGGAGGTCGCCAACAGCCAGTCCGTCTTCACCCGCGCGGACGAGCAGGCGATAGATCTCCAGCCGGGTGACATGCCCCAGCGCTTCGAGGCGTTCTGCTGTGCGTTCCAGTGCCATAAGCCTAATGTAGCACAGAGTTGCAGGCAATCCAACGGTGTTACCAAAATCATTGAAGTATGTTTGGCTGAGGGTGCTTGGCGACGGATCATCCGCGTCCTTGCGGATATGGTCATGCCACTGATAGCGTGGTCTCCAAACATGACGGCCCGGGCGGGATACCGGCGCGCGACGCTGCACGGTGTCCCCAGCCGGACCGGCTGGGAGGAAGACATGCCGGACTGGCAGAAGCCAAGGCATGAGGCCCGCCGTGTGGACTGGACCCGACGGTCGGTCCTGCGCGCGTTCAGCGCGCTCGGGTTGCTGGCGATCCCGGCAACGGTGATGGCCGCATCACCCGGACTACCGCCACTTCGTTTCGGCTTGACCCCGGTCTTCCTGGACTCCGACACCGAACTGCTCGGCGCGCTCGAGCGCTACCTCACGGGCCGTCTTGCGCGCCCCGTGGCGCTGGTGAAGCGGCGAACCTACCAAGAGATCACCACGTTGCTGCTGACCGGTCAGGTCGACGCGGCCTGGATCTGCGGTTTCCCCTTCGTGCAGTTCCGCGACCAGCTCTCCCTGGTCGCCGTCCCGGTTTACCGCAGCCGTCCCTTGTATCAGTCCTACGTCATCGTGCAGGCGGGGGACGCGGCCGCGGACCTCGACGGCGCACGTGGGCACGTGCATGCCTTTTCCGACCCGGACAGCAACTCGGGTTTCCTGGTCACCCGGTACCTGCTGGCGACCAGGAAGGAAACCCCGGCCAGCTTCTTCCGGCGCAGCTTCTTCACCTACGGCCACCGGAACGTCGTGCGCGCCGTCGCCAGCGGTTTGGCCCAGAGCGGCAGCGTGGACGGTTACGTCTGGGATGTCATGGCGGAAACCGAACCAACCCTGGTTGCCGGAACCCGCGTGCTGCACCGCTCGGAATGGCTGGGCTTCCCGCCGATCGCCTGCTTGGCCGGGCGCCGGGACAGCCCGGAGATCCACAGCCTCCAGAAGGCCCTGCTGGCGATGCCGGAGGATCCGGTCGGACAGGAGGTTCTGCGGACGTTGCGTCTGGACGGATTCGACACGGCCGCCCCGTCCCTTTTCGACGAGATCGCCGCCATGAGCGACTTCGTGAAGGCGCACGCATGAACCGCCTTCCGCCTCTTCGCGCTTGGCCGCTGACCGTGAAGGTGCCGCTCCTCGTGGCCGCCCTCATGGCCATGGTCGGCACTGCCGCCTCCTACTCCGTCCTGACGCGCCTGACGGCAGACCAGGAGGCGCACCTTCGCCAGCTGTCCGCCGCCCATCTCGACGCGCTGGCCGTGGCGCTCCAGCCGCATGTTGCGCGCCAGGACGTGTGGGAGACGTTCGACGTCCTCGACCGCGTGCGGCGCCGCGACGGCGGTGAAACGACCCGCCTTCTCATCGTGACGCTTCCCGACGCTTCGGTGCTCGCCGCCACCGACCCGAAAGACTTCCCGGTCGGGACCACGCTGCCGCCCGAGTTGCGTTCGCGCCTCGAGCCCTCCGCCGATCTCGTCATCGACGACGAACGCCGCTTGGCGTGGTTCCACCGGCCCATCGGCAGCGGCGCCACGGTGATCGGTCACGTTCTGAGCGAGATCGACATCGCACCACTGATCGCCGTGCGGCGGGACGTGCTCGGCACCTTGCTGGCCGTCAACGGCGGCCTCATCGTGCTGTTCGCGGCGGTGGGCTACGCGGTGGTCGGTCGTCTGCTGCGCCCCCTCGGCATCCTCGACGAGTACGTCGAGCGCGTCCGGGCCGGGGCGGTCGAGCCGATCCCGCGCCGCTTCATTGCCGAGGAACGGAACGAGTTCGGCCGCCTGTTCCACCGCTTCAACGCCATGGCCCGCGCCGTCGCCGAGCGGGAGGCGCTGGCCACCCGGTTGGCCGACGAGGAGAAGCTGGCGCTGCTGGGGCGCTTGGCGTCCGGCATGGCGCACGAGGTGAACAACCCGCTCGGCGGCATGCTGACGGCTGTGGACACCCTGAAGCGCCATGGCAGCGACGACGCCGTGCGCCAGCGCTCGGCCGCGCTGCTGGAGCGCGGACTGCGGGGGATCGGCAACGTAGTCCGCGCCGCGCTGGTCGCCTACAAGGAGCCGGTCGGTGCGGCCGAAATGTCCCCCGAGGACCTCGACGACCTCCGCTACCTCATCGCGCACGAAGCGCAGCGGCGCCACATCACGCTTGCCTGGGAGAACCGGTTGGCTGGCCCTATGGCGGTCGACGGCGCCGCCGTGCGCCAGATGGCGCTGAATCTCCTCTTGAACGCCTGCCGGGCTTCGCCACCCGGCGCGACGGTGACCATGACGGCAGACGCCTCGGACGATGGCGTGCGCGTCACCATCCGGGACGAGGGGCCGGGCATCCCTGCGGAGATGGCCGGGCTCCTGCGCAGCAAGGCGACCGCGCCGCTGCCGCAGGGCGGCCGGGGGCTCGGCCTCTGGACCGTCGCCCGTCTGCTCGACCGGGTCGGTGGCGAGGTCGAGGTCGGTGTTGGGGCCGAAGGCGGCACGACGGTGACACTGTCCATTCCATTCCTCGAAAGGAGACGGACCTATGCAGCGGCATGAGGCCCCGACCATCCTCATCGTCGAGGACGATCCGATCATGGGGGAGTCCCTGGTCGAGCGGCTGTCCCTCGAAGGCTACCGGCCGGTATGGCTGACCACCGGCGGCGAGGCGCTGGGGGCGCTCCAGGGCCAGCGGCCGGACCTTCTGGTGTGCGACATCCGGCTGCCGGACATGACCGGTGAGGAGCTCTACCACAGCCTGCTCCCGCAGGTGGGCGGGACGCCGGTGGTGTTCATGACCGGCTTCGGCGACGTCAGCCAAGCGGTCCGGCTGGTCCGTGCCGGGGCCGACGACTACCTGACCAAGCCGTTCGCCGTCGACGAGTTCCTGACGCGCATCGGCGACCTCTTGCGCTCGCGCGGCATCGGCACCGGAGCGGCGGAGGCGGTGCTCGGAACGTCTCCGGCCATCCGACAGGTCGAGCAGCTGCTCCGGCGCGTGGCCGACGTGGACAGCACGCTGCTCATCACCGGCGAGAGCGGCGTCGGCAAGGAGGTGGCGGCCAGCTTCGTCCACCGGATCTCGCAGCGCGCCGAGGCGCCGTTCATGGCGGTGAACTGCGCGGCCATTCCACAAGAGCTGATCGACAGCGAGGTGTTCGGGCACGAAAAGGGGGCCTTCACCGGGGCCCACGCGCTGCACCGCGGCTACGCCGAGCGTGCGGCCGACGGTGTGCTCTTCCTCGACGAGGTCGGGGAGTTGCCGCTGCCGGTCCAGGCCAAGCTCCTCCGCCTGGTGCAGGAGCGGGTGTTCTTCCGCGTGGGCGGCGAGAGGCCGCTGCCGTTCTCGGCCCGGCTGGTCTGCGCGACCAACGCCGACCTGGAGCAGCGGGCCCGGGAAGGGACCTTCCGGCGTGACCTGTTCTACCGCCTCAACGTTATCCCGGTGACCGTTCCACCTCTTCGGGACCGGCGGGACGATGTCCTGCCACTTCTGCAAGCCTGCCTGCGCCAGTACGCGGACGCCTTCGGCCGCCCGGCGCAGCGCCTGACCCCGGAAGCCGAGGCGGTGGCGCTGAGCCATGACTGGCCCGGCAACGTCCGCGAACTTCGGAACCGGATTGAGCGGGCCGTGGCCCTGGCGACCGGACCTTGGGTTGGCGCCAACGACCTGTTCCCCGAGCACACGGTCGACGACCGTTTCGGCTCCGACACCGACTGGCCGCAGCTGACCGCGGTTCGGGACGAGAGTGAGCGGTCGTACATCCTGGCCACGCTGCGCCGGGCAGATGGTCAGCTGGGCAAGGCCGCCAACCTCCTCGGCGTCGGGCGCACGACGCTGTGGGAGAAGATGCGGCGGCTTGGGATCGCGGTGGAACACACGCAGGAGCCGAGTCGGTGATAGCGCCATGAGGCCCATCATCACGGGCTTGGTACCACGTCGAGGGCAAAGGGAATGTGTCCGGGCCTTGAAACGCAAACAGGTCCCCGTGGAGGGGGACCTGTTTGCCTTCGGCTCGAACGAGGCAAGAGCTTATTCAGCGGCCATCAGTTGACGCTGGCGCTGGCGCTGGCGATGCTCGGGATGGAGACGCACGCCAAGCAGGCGTTCGATCATTTCATCGCTGGTGCCATTTTGCTGCATCCAACGGATCGTGGAAATCTTTCCTTCGTAGAAGGCGTGCGGGTCTTCACGCTCCGTTCGCTCAATATCGTTGGCGAGTACGGTCGTGGCGCAAACTTTATGTCTCATAGTTTGGCCCCCACATGTCCGTTGAACCGATCGACGCAGCTTTGGTCGCCGAACCGGAAAGTGCCTTCCCAGCTCAGCCCAGACAACAACACCTTGCCGAGGGTACTGGTTCCGCAGGGATCGGTCAAGTCAGACACGAACCATAGCCCCATCGGATCATCTTTGTCGATCAGTCGCGCTACTTCTGCTTGGATAGCCCAGTTAATACTTTGTGCCCACAACCGACTGTGCAATTCCGGCCGAAGCCGCAACCACTCCTCCCGAGAAATTTTGAAGCCATGGCGCGCCCAGGTGAAGCCGCCGTCCGTCAAGCCAGCGGAGCAATAGATGGTGTGTATGTCCCAGTCTTTGTAGATCTTGAAAACGTTGTACATAAAGTGTCGGCAAATGCCAATGCCCCGATCCTCGGGGTGCCAGATGACGAAAGCGTCGTTGTACGCAACACCCTCTCCTAGGCAGAAGCGCCGTCTCGCTTCCGCAACCAGCCGATCACCGTCCGTAAGGTCAAGGTCAATCTTGCCACATCCGTATGTATCAATGCCGAAGTCATATCGTGCAAAGTAAGGCACATTTGCAGAGAGCGCGTCGTACAGTTCTTCCGGCATCAAGGGAATGAACTGCCGCCAAGCAAGAACAGTCTGCGCTGAGCAATCGGTGTCCAGCTTACCCGTCATGCGGGCAAGGTCGTCTTTCGTGAGAAACAACAGGGATGATGGCACGAGCTATTCCCGGGATGAGCCAACCCACATGGCTCGGCCTTGTGCATGGGCGAACCGGGCGTAGCTTCTACCCGCTGCCACGGTTCGTGCCAAGGCTTCTCGTGTGCAAGGGGCTCAACCTTCGCTGATTGGAACGGCCGTTTCGGGACGTGCTGAATGCAGTCCTCATGTTCGGAAATCCGGATGGATGTTCCCCTGTTCCG
The DNA here is from genome assembly GCA_937927415.1 of uncultured Rhodospirillaceae bacterium. Lineage (GTDB taxonomy): Bacteria > Pseudomonadota > Alphaproteobacteria > Azospirillales > Azospirillaceae > Azospirillum. The sequence continues at coordinate 120,940 of CALBDS010000061.1, read as the reverse complement.
CTCGGTTTCATCCGAGGCGTGTTCGGGAACCCGAACGTGGCAGCACCTCCCCTTCCTAATGATTCCGCGGCGTTCTGCGGCTCACGCCGTCTTGGCACGCCCGATGCTACGCGCACCGGACAACGAAAACGCCAAGGGAGGATACCCCATGAAGGAGTGCCCGAAGCTCGTGGAGCTTGGCCGCCGCCAGTTCCTGCGCGGTGGCGCGGTTGCCGCCGCGGGGGCCGCTGCCGTCTCCGTCGTGGCGCCCACACCGGCGAGGGCCGCAGTTCCCGCCGCCCGCGTCGACTACCCGGCCAACCGGCTTGCCAACATCAAGGACCTCAAGGTCAACGAGCCGATGCAGGTCAATTATCCGGACATCGACTCCCCGGGCGTGTTGATCAAGCTCGGAGCGCCGGTGGATGGCGGCGCCGGGCCGGACCGCGACATCGTCGCGTACTCGACCATGTGCCCGCACAAAGGCTACCCGCTCTCCTACAACGCGGCCGACAAGACGCTGAACTGCCCTGGCCACTTCTCCCGCTTCGACTGCGAGAAGGAAGGCCAGCAGGTCTGGGGGCATGCCACCCAGAACTTGCCGATGTTCCGCCTGACCGTGGACGGCGCGGGCGACATCCATGCCGTCGGAGTCGACGAGTTGATCTACGGGCGCACGCGCAACGTCCTCAATGAGGACGCCGTCTCGCTGCGGCGCGGGTGAGGGAGGAAGCCATGACCTACAAGAGCGGTACCGACCAGCTTCCCATCCCGCCGAAGGACGCCAAGGTGCAGAACGTCACCTGCGACTTCTGCATCGTCGGCTGCGGCTACAAGGCCATCTCCTGGCCAGTCGACCGGCAGGGTGGACCCAAGCCCGATGAGAACGCCTTCGGCGAGGACCTGACCCAGCAGCAAGGCGCCGAGAGCGCCGCCTGGTACAACCCGTCCATGTACAACGTCGTCCGTCAGGACGGGAAGCTTGTCCACCTCATCATCCGCCCCGACAAGGAGTGCGAGGTGAACGCGGGTCTCAACTCGGTCCGCGGCGGCCGCATGGGCGAGACCCGCTACTCGGACCAGACCGGCACCATGACGGCCCGCCTCGGCCAACCGATGGTGTGGCGCTACTCGCAGATGATGCCGACCTCCTGGGACGACTCCCTGTCGCTGGTTGCCGACGTGACGCGGCGCGTCATCGAGGAGATGGGCGAGGACGGCGTCATCGTTTCCGCCTTCGACCACGGCGGGGCGGCCGGGGGCTACGAGAACACCTGGGGCACCGGCAAGCTCTACTTCGACGCGCTGAAGATCAAGAACATCCGCATCCACAACCGGCCCGCCTACAACTCCGAGGTCCACGCCAGCCGCGACATGGGGGTGGGCGAGCTGAACAACAGCTACGAGGATGCCGAGCTGGCCGACACGATCTTCGTCGTCGGCGCCAACCCGCTGGAGAACCAGACCAACTACTTCCTGGCGCACTGGGTGCCGAACCTGCGTGGCGAGACGCTGGACAAGAAGAAGCAGATGCTGGCCAGCGAGCCGCACGCCGCGGCCAAGGTCATCATCGTCGACCCGCGCCGTACCGTCTCGGTGAACGCCTGCGAGACGGTGGCGGGCAAGGACAACGTCCTGCACCTCGCCATCAACCCGGGCACCGACCTGGTGCTGCTGAACGCGCTGCTGACCGAGGTCGTGAACAAGGGCTGGCAGGCCAAGAACTTCATCACCCAGCACACCAGCGGCTTCGACGAGGCGGTGAAGGCGAACCGCATCTCCGTGGAGGATGCGGCGGCCGTCACCGGCCTGAGGTCCGAAGACATCCGCAAGGCGGCGCAGTGGATCGCCGAGCCGAAGGCGGGCGGCACGCCGCGCCGCACCATGCTGGCCTACGAGAAGGGGCTGATCTGGGGCAACGACAACTACCGCTCCAACGCCGCCATGGTGAACCTGGCGCTGGCCACCTGGAACGTCGGACGCGAAGGCACCGGCTGTGTGCGCCTCGGCGGCCACCAGGAGGGTTACGTGCGCCCCTCCGACGCCCACGTTGGGCGTCCGGCGGCCTACGTTGACCAGCTGCTCATCAGCGGCCAGGGCGGCATCCATCACAACTGGGCGACTGACCACTTCAAGTCGACGCTCAACGCTGAGGAATTCCGCCGCGTCTACCGGCGCCGCACCAACCTGGTGAAGGAGGCCATGGACAGCGTGCCGTACGGCGATCGCGAGGCGCAGCTGGAGCAGATCGTCGCCGCCGTCAAGCGGGGCGGCCTGTTCAGCGTCAACGTCGACATCCTGCCGACGCAGATGGGCGAGGCGGCGCACGTCTGGCTCCCGGCCGCCACCGCGGGCGAGATGAACCTGACCTCGATGAACGGCGAGCGGCGGCTGCGGCTGACCGAGCGCTACATGGATCCGCCGGGCGCAGCGCTGCCCGATGCGCTGATCGCTGCCCGCATGGCCAACGCCCTCGAGGCGTCGTTCCGGCGCGTCGGCAACGAGACCTACGCCAACAAGTTCAAGGGCAAGTTCGATTGGAAGACCGAGGAAGACGCCTTCATGGACGGCTACAACCAGCACGCCGAGGGCGGAAAGTTCGTCACCTATGAGCGCCTGCGCGCCATGGGCACGAACGGCGTGCAGGAGCCGGTGGTCGGCTTCGAGAACGGCAAGCTGATCGGCACCAAGCGGCTCTATGCCGACGCCAAGTTCAAGACCGACGACGGCCGGGCCAAGTTCATGAAGACGGAGTGGCGCGGGCTCCAGGTCGCCGGTCGCGATCAGCAGAAGGAGAAGTATGCGTTCCTGATCAACAACGGCCGCAACAACCTGATCTGGCAGAACGCCTTCTATGACGTGCACACGCCGTTCGTCCGCGAGCGCAACCCGGTGGCGCCGATCGAGATGAACCCCGGCGACATGGAGAAGCTGGGGCTCAAGGCCGGTGACCTCGTCGAGGTCTACAACGACGTCGGCTCGACACAGGCGATGGTCTACCCGACGCCGTCGGCGAAGCCCGGGCAGGCGTTCATGCTGTTCATCGCGCCCACGGGCCAAGTCGGCAACGTGATCAGCAAGGGGACCAACGAGTTCATGATTCCCAACTACAAGAACGTCTGGGCCAACATCCGCCGCATCGGCCACGTGCCGAGCGCGGACGCGATGAGTTTCAAGAGCATAGAGTACCCGAAGGGCCTCTGATCGTTTCCTCCCAGACTGAGGCAGGGGCGCTTCGGCGCCCCTTTTCTTTGGTGAGGGTGGACCACGCTGTGTGTTCCGACGGCCCCTGGCTACCTCCGGCAGACCCGCACCGGCAAGGCTGCCTACGTTGGGGCGGTCGCCCGCCTACCACTTGGAAAAGAAATTCTTGTGAACCCAGACCTCTTGTTGCATATCAAGTGGTCGAGGCTGAGCCTTAAAGGCCGAACAAGCCATCGAGCGCAATGGTGAGGAGTGGTGCGTGACGACGGCGTCGCCGGACCCAGGCGCGGTGCTCGACAAGACGGATCCCGGCGCTGACACCCAAGCGCGGTTCTCGTACCAGCATTGTTTCGCTGCCCTTCAATGCCTGCGGTTGCTGTCCGGCCAGCTGGAAGCCGTCTATTGCGAGAATCACGAAGACATCCTGCTCCGGAAGCCGGGAGGGACCTATGATGCTCTCCAGGTCAAGACACGCCGCTTCGACCTGGAGCCTTTCAAGGCCAATGATGATGCTGTCAAGAACAGCATAGGCCGGTTTGCCAAACTTGAAAAAGCCTATCCGGCTCGGTTTGACAACTTCCATTTCATCACCAACCACGGGTTTTGGGGTGAGAAGGAGAACGGGAACAACCTTTCCTACATTCGCGCCCAGATCTGCGAGCGTGGCAACCTCGATGGCTTGACCAAGGCGCACCTGCTCAAGAAGTTTGTGTCCGGCCTGTGCGGTGAGCACGGCTGTGACGAGGCACACGTCGTTGCCGCCGTGCTCAAGCTGCTTCTTCTCGGTCAGCAAACGGACCTGGAGCGGCCGTACAAGGATCTGCGCGAAAACGTCGGCGATGTTCGGGACTACCGGCGAACGCAGACGTTCCACACCCTCACCAGGGTTGCCGACAACCTCATCTACCTTTGCCAACAGGCCTCCAGGTGCGTTCTCGGCGGCAGCGTCGCGGACCTGTACAGTTTGGTGATGGATTTCGACGCCCAGCGGGACGCCCTGCTGCTGGCGGGCAAGACGATCACCGCGGACCGGGTGGAAGAGGTCATCCGGCAGTCCCTGGTCGAAGGGGCCGACAACCTTCTGGTCTCGTCAGGCGGCGTCTCGGCAGACGCACTTCCGCCAGGGTTCGACGTCATGGTCGAGAAGCTCGAGCACGGTGGCCTCCAGATGGCGCGTGTCGACTCGTTGAAGGACTTCAAGAAGTCCATGGAGACACTGTATGTCAAATGGGTTCACCGCTACGGCCTCGACGAGGCCAACCGGCGTTTGCAGCATCTGAAAACCTTGGTCAGGGACGATTGCGTCGAGGCTCAGCTGTCCGTTGAGCAGCCGGGCCAGAAGTATGCGAGCGCGATGTACACAGCCCTTCGGCAGATGCTGGAAGATCGGTTGCGTACGAGTACCTTGCCGATGTTCGATTGCGCACGGGAGCACCTGCTTGGTACGGCCGGGATTCTGACCGAGGAGTGTACGGTCTGGTGGAGTGACCGGTTCGATCTGAAGGCTGTCCGATGAGGCTCACGCTCGCCGACATCGTGACCAGCCTCGACCGCGACGAGCCGGTTCACTTGGCCCGCATGCTCGTCCTCCTGCTGGCGTTCAGCAGGCCGGATGACGCGGCGATCCACGGCATCACCAAACTCGCCAAGCTGGATTTCCTGCTCAGGTACCCGTCGTACTTCGAGCGCGCGATGGTCGCTCGCGGGGTCACGCCCGAGCGTGTGCCGGTGGAGGCCTACGAACGCCGCACTGTCGAAGCGACGATGGTCCGGTACCGCTTTGGGCCGTGGGACCATCGCTACCGGCGCTTCATCAACATCCTGTCCGCCAAGGGCTTGGCACGGGTTGACACCGACGGCCGCACCGTCCGGCTGTCCTTGACGGCGCGCGGGATGGAGGTTGCGGCCGTGTTGGCGGAAGAAGACGCCACCAAGCCGTTGGCGGCCCGTGCCCGCATGCTCCGCCAGAGGATCGACATCGGGGCGACGGACATCATGAAGTTCATCTACGCCACCTTCCCCGAGATCGCGACGCTCGCCTACGACGAGGCCATCACGCCATGAAGCTGCGCTTCGAGTACCTCCAGCTGCGTTGCCGTGCGAGCGTCGAGACGGTGCGCTTCGCCGAACGGGTCTCGTTCTTCCATGGCGAAATGTCGGCCGGTAAGTCCAGCATCCCGGCCCTCATCGACTTCTGCCTCGGCGGCCGGTTCCCAGGCACCCCGGCGCTCAAGCAGGAGCTCGTCTCCGTCGCGTTGCAGGCGAGGATAGGCACGAACACCGTGGTCATCGAGCGGGTCGCCCAGGACGCCGGTTCGGCGCAGGTCACCTGGCAGACCGCCGCGGGCGAAACCTACATGGTGTCGGCGCCCATGAAGCCGAGGGCGGAGCCGATCTTCGGCGAGGACGTCTTCAGTTTCAGCGACCTGATCCTCCGGCTCCTGGGTATCCCGGTCGTGAAGGTCCGGCGGCGCACCTACGACAGCGACTCGCCGCTGGTGCGCCTCAGCATCCGCGACATCTTCAAGTTCGTGTATCTCGACCAAGACAACCTCGACTCGGACTTCTTCCTGCTCGACGTGCCGATCCGGAAGGAGAAGAGCCAAGACACCCTGCGGTTCTTCGTCGGCCACCTAAGCGAGCGGCTGAACGAACTCCAGATCACGCTTCAACGCCTGAAGCAGGAGCAGCGCGCCCAGCGCGATTCCATCACGAAGGTCCGCGCGTTCCTGGTCCCCTTCGGGTTCGACTCTGAGGAGCGCATTGCCGCGGAGCTGGAGGAGCTGAACGCCGAAGCAAGGCGGATTGAAGAGGAGCTTGCTGCGCTGCGCGCGGGGTATCGGCCGGACACGCGGATCTCCGATGAAAACCGCAGGAGGTTGAAGGAGCTGGCCGCCCAGGTGGCGGCCCTTGAGGACGCCATCGACGAGGTCAGCGCCCGCATCGGCGAACAGGAGGCGTTGGCCGCCGAACTCATGCAGCTCAAGATGAAAGCGGCGCGAGTGGACATTTCCCACCGCGTCCTCGATGGTGTGGAGTTTGAGTGCTGCCCGCGCTGCGGGTCCGGGCTCCCGGCCAAAGCCGAACACACGGACGACGCCTGCTACCTGTGCCACACACCGTCCGGCCAGCAGCCGCGCGGGGAGGCGCTCACCGCGGATGTCGTGCGCCAGGACCTGGATGCGCGCATCGCCGACCTTCAGGACTCGGTGTCGCGGCACCGCAAGTCACTCGGCCCGCTGCAAGCCAAACTCGCGGAGGTACGGCAAGCCCGGCGCGAGGTGGACGGTCGCGTGGCGGAGTCGCTTCAAGGGTATGAATCGGACTTCCTGGCACGAAGCCGTGTTGGCGAGCAGCGACTTGCCGTCATCCGGGAGCGCTCCTCGTTCCTGGAGCGCATTCGGGCGCTGCCCGCCGAGATCGCCCGGCTATTTGTCCAGGCCGACCTTCTGTCGGCCGATATTGAGGCGGTGCAGCGCAAGCTCGAGGAGGAGGAAGCCAAGCTCGTCGGCGCCGAACAGAACCTGACGAAGCTGGAGGAGAACTACGCAGCCGTGCTCGGCGCGATCAAGTTCCCGGCGTTTTCGGCCAACGACCAGGTTGTGCTGGGGCGCAGCAACTTGATCCCTGCGGTGTGGCCCAGAGGCGACGAAAGGCGGGCCTTCTCGTTCTTCACCGTCGGCAGCGGTGGCAAGAAGATCCTGATGAAGATCGCCTTCGCGCTGGCGCTCCACAAGACGGCCGCGGAGCAGCGCCTGCCGGTTCCACGGGTGCTCATCGTCGACTCTCCGATGAAGAACATCACTCCGGACGTGAACCCGGACATCTTCACGAATTTCTACGCGCACCTGTACGCCCTGCTCGGCAGCGTGCTGGCCGAGTGGCAGGTCATCATCGTGGACCAGACCTTCGCGCCGCCGCCAGCCGATGTCGCGCCATCGTTGGACAGGATGATGCGCCGGGGTGACCCGGAGAACCCCCCATTGATCGGCTACTACGACGGGCCCTGACGCTGCGGGGAACTTGTGGTCGCTGCGGTTGACGCGGGCGGTGTCCGCGGACGTCCCCTTTAGAGTCAATGATTCTCCCGGAATTCGACGGCTAACCCGTTGAATGGGATCGACATTCTTTCTGTCGATCCCTCTGAGCCGCGTGTGCACCCATCCCGATCGGATGCGATCATTCCCAGGCCGCGGGCTGGCGCAGGCCAGCACGGGCTACGGTCACCGGCGCCGGAAGAAACCGCGCCGGGCCTCGTCGCGGACCCGGTGCGCCGTCTCGGCCAGCACGTCCATCCGCAGAGTCCGGTCATCGCTGTTGCGCCGAATACGAAGGGGCGCCAGCTTGTCTTCCAGCTTCATGACGCCACCCTCTTGTTCAAGTTCGGTATGTGCTCTGCCAGGAAGCATCGCCGTTCGCGGCGGGGAGACCTACGGCTGCTCCGGTCTGCGCGCCGCCAGACGATCGCTGCCTCGACGCAGCCGTTGTCGTTGCGCGCGGATGACCCGCAGCAGGGCGATGGCGCGGGCAGCGTGCTGCACGTACCAGACAAAGCCGATGGCGCCGATCACGAACAGAACGGCCGCGAGGGTGCGGACCAACCCTGGATCACCCCCCATGCACCACCTCCCAGGTCGCATCGCTCTCTCAACAGCTATGGCGGCTACCAAGGGCAGCAAGGCCGCGGCTCACCTTGTGCTCGGGGCCTTCATCGCCGAAGGCAGGATGCGCACGCGATCTCTTTGAGCGCCACGCAGTAGACTCTTCAGAGGTACCGACTTTGGCGAGGATGCCTCGTGTTCGGCCTGGCAGGCGGAAGACGCGGAAAACCGCCCTGTAGGCGAATCAAAAGGTGTATTGCTGAGAGAACATTTCAGGAACAATCTCCTGCCAACCGCCATTAGGCAGGGATGAATGGCCGTGAAGACGCATATTGTCCTAACGCTCTACCGGCGCGACCCGGCCACCGCGGGCAGCGCCCTGTGCCCTGGCGAGCGCCTCGTCTGCATCAGCGAGGAAGCCGCCTGGGCGCAGGCGGAACGCCTGCTCACCACCAACCGGTTCGTCGGTGCCCGCATCCGGCGGATCTGGGGCGACGACACCGCCGTCGTCGAGGCGGAGCATGTGGCCAGTATCGGCACCGTCGGCAACAGCGACTAGGGAGAGCCCAATGGATATGAGCAAACAGCCCCGCCAGACCGGATACGTGGTCCTTCGCGATGCCGATGGGCGCCGCCATGCCCTACGGCCGGACGACGTCCAAGGCGTGAGCGAACTCGACGATCTCGGCGACGAGTGCGTCGTCACGGTCACCGGTGGACGGATGCTGCACATCCTCCGCCCGCTCGACGACATCCTGTCGTCGTTGAGCTGACCCGCGGCCGGGAGAAGCGACGCCATGGTGACGCCGAAGGATGCCGATCCTGAAATCGACAAGGGTGCTTTGGTGGCGGAGGACGCCGCCAAGGCACCGCAGATCGACCCCGTCGAGGCTGCCGCCGAGGTGATACTCCGCCGGGCACTGGACGCTGCGCCGGAGCTGAAGGAGGCGTTGGCTGCCGCGGGCGTCGCCGTTGTCGTCCAGGTGCCGGGAGCGGGCTGGATGGGTCCGGTGGAGACGGTCTGGGCGCGCGTGGTGTGGCCGCACAGCGACGTGGATCAGGACGGTGACAGCATCAAGACTCCGTTCTGGCGGTTTCCAGCCCACCACACGGCCTGGGTCGCCTACCGCCGCGATGGCACCCAGAAGGACCACAGCCCGGGCCGGGGGAACGCCGGAGTGTCGGCCGCGCTCAGCGCCGGATGCCCGGTGGTCGGCTTCAGCCCGGTCCCCGAGCGCCACCTCCCGCGCGACCTCATGCGCGTGGCCGACCTCCAGATCGTCATCCCGCCACTGGACGCAGCGGCGTTGGCCGAGACGCTCGGTGTGCTGACCGGCACGCTGACGACGGCCGCTCTGCCCGAAACTCTGTGCCGCCGGATCGCCGTCGAGGACCTGCGGCTGGCGTGGCGCCCCGGGACGGATGCCGATGGCTACATGGGCCGACTCCGGCGCCTGCTCGAGGCCAAGGCGGCCTCTCCGGGCGTGGTGCTCGGCCAGCTCCACGGCATGGACGAGGCCGTCACCTGGGGGATGGCGCTGGCGCGCGACCTAGCCGAGTACCGGCGTGGCGTCTTGCCGTGGTCGGCCATCGACCGCGGTGTCCTATTGTATGGTCCGCCGGGCACCGGGAAGACGACGTTCGCGAAGGCGTTGGCCGGAAGCTGCGGCGTGCCGCTGATCAGCGGTACGCTGAGCCAGTGGCAGGCGGCCGGGTACCTCAACGATCTGCTGAAGGCGATGCGCGCAGCCTTCGCCGAAGCACGTGCGGCGGCGCCCGCCATCCTGTTCATCGACGAGATCGACTCCTTCGGCGATCGGACGAGATTCACCCACGATAACAAGGATTACAGCATCCAGGTGGTGAATGGATTGCTCGAGGAACTGGACGGAATCGGTGGCCGCGAGGGCGTCGTCGTTATCGGCGCCTGCAACCACCCCGGCCGCCTGGATCCGGCGATCACGCGGTCCGGGCGTCTGAACAGGACCATCGCCATCCCGCTGCCTGACCAGCAGGCGCTGGCCAGAATTCTGCGCCACCACCTGGGCGGTGACCTGCCGGAGGCGGACTTGTCCAAGGCATCCTTGTTGGCGCTGGGCGGTACCGGCGCTGACTGCGAGCGCTGGGTGCGCGGTGCCCGACGGCGCGACCGGCATGGTGGCCGGGACCTTGTAATCGACGACGTGCTCGACGAGATACGCGGGCTCCAGCGGGCACGGACCGCCGACGAGGCGTACCGGTACGCCGTTCATGAAGCTGGGCACGCGCTGGTTCTGGTGGTCGAGGAACCGGGCGCCTTGGTCAGCGCGTCCATCCGCCAGACCGCCGACACCCAGGGCGGCGTCGTGGCCGACCGGCGCGACCGGAAGCCGGTCACGCGCAAGGAGGTCGCTGGTCGGCTGCGGATGCTGCTGGCCGGGCGCGCCGCCGAGGAGGTCGTGTTTGGCGACGTGTCGACCGGCTCGGGCGGGAATGCGTCGTCGGACTTGGCCCAGGCGACGATGCTGGCGGCCGCGGCGCTGAACGCCTACGGGCTTGATGACGGTGTTGACGGCCTGCTCTGGCGCGGCCTTCCGACGCCGGACACGCTGCCCGCGACGCTGTCGCTGCGCCCTGATATGGGGGCGCAGGTGTCAGCGATGCTGGCGGACGGCTACGCCGAGACCAGGGACTTGATCCAACGGCACCGCGGTGGGTTGGAGGCTATTGCCCGGCTGCTGGGTGAGCGGGAAACCGTTGGTGGAGCCGAGATTGAGGCCTTGGTCGGTGTTGAGCAGTCTTGAGGAATCTGCTGGGCGCGGTTGGCAGAAGGCACATATCCGGTCAGGCTCACCTGTTTCTCGCCCGGGGCCTGGGCTGTGGGTATCGAACGACCGCCGTCAGGGACCATACGACTGCGTCGATACGCCCTGCATCTTCGTGTAGCAATCAGGATCCCTCAACGATCAGCGTGTCTGCCCCGGCCCAGCATTGTTTGTCCTTGCTGCTTTCACGTGCTCAATGGCTTTGGTGAAAGTTTGTCCTTTGTGAGCAAGCCTGCCAAGCATCATCAGCTCACCGGCATCAAACTCCATAAGATGTTCGATCTGATGCGGTTTTAGATTGCCCGAATTTTCCTGGAAAGCATCAACAACGCTATCAGTGAGCCCCCTCAAATACCCACGCTCATTGCCAACCTCGATCCCCTGCTCATAAATTTGCTTGGCGATGATTGTCTGGTTTAGATCGGCGGTGATCGGCATTTTGGGCCATCCTCTTATGGTGTTCACATCTACGCCACGGATTTGGGCAGCAAATTCGAACAGCGTTCGTGCATCCGTCTGACCACTCGGCGGTTCCCGTAGCAACGAGTTTGCCACTGTTTGCCAAGCACGAAGATACTCACGTCCACTCGCACTATTTTTCGGCAGCGGCATGCAAAGCAGGCCAAGGATCCTATCCAGCGGAGATCGGCTGCTGATAAGGTCCTGTCCATTGTTGAACTGACCTTTCAGGTCGACGACCTCAAATTTGACCCCTGTTCCGGGCTGACGAAATTCGGTTGGCATGGTGAGCGCGCCATTTCCAGTGTAATATACGCGCTGCCAAATTCGAGGGAATGTTCCATCAATCCGGCGATGATGCATCAAGAGCAACGCTTTATACTGATACATTCTCCACGGCATTTCAGAGTCATTTTCACTCTGAAACTCAATATGCCAGATACTCCCATCCTCAAGAAGGGCGACATTATCAGTGTATAAAGTCCGATGGACGTGCAGCTCCGTGGCAAGAGGCTCTTTGATGGCTGACTGAGCAACAATTGGAAAGAATATACTGCTTCGCGACAAGGTTAGATGCTTCAGCGTCACGTCATTTCGTTTTAGACCGTCTTTTCTACTATCAGCCATGGAATACCTTTCGCTTCGAAAAGCGCATGCCCTGTCACAAGGGCCCGCTGCTACGGTCTGGGTTCGGCGAGCGCCTCTCGCCGCTGAAATCCCTCAGGCCGCATACGTTGATCAAGTTGGCTAAGACTCCACCCGCTCTCTAAAGACCGTGCTTCCTCATCAAGCCTTCGATGCGGTTGAGGTGCGTGAGGATGTTGGCTTTCGTCGGCACAACGTACCCGACCTCGGTGTGATGCGCCGGGTCCGCGAAGCCAACCGTATCCTTGAGCCCGTCATGCTCCGCGGGCAACGTGCCCGGAATCAATCGGAACAGCTTCAGCAGGTCACTCGGCTTCGCATTGTCGTACTCGGCTGGGGCCGGAACGCCCTGGGCCTTGACGTGGAGCTCACGGATGAACTGCTCGGCCAGCACGCGCAGCCGGTCAACGGCCATGTTGCGGTGCGCCTCGTTGCCATCGGCACACGCCTTGATCTCCGAGATGAGCTTCTTGAGCTTCACCTCGGTCGTGATGACCGGTCCGGCGGCACTGTAGGCGTCGAAGTTGTAGACCCGCAGCGAACGCGCCTTGTTGAGCTCGCGCAGACGGGTGACGACGCGCTCGACGTGGGACAGCACGATCACCTGCTTGCCATGGCCGTCAAGCAGCTGCGGGACGACCGAACCGATGAAGGCCTCGGTGTGGTCGTCGTCCATGCTCTGGATCGGGTCGTCGAACACCACGAAGCCGAACGGCGACCCCGGCGTGGTGGCGCGCATCATCCACACCGCCAGCCCCAGGCAGTTCAGCTGACACTCGCTCAGGTTGGCGGCCGCCCCCATCCGCACGCCGAAGCTCCGGGCGTGCAGCTTCACGTGGTCGGTCCCCGGCTCCATGCCGTCATAGCCGACGTCAGCGCCGGGGTTCATCAGATCGTACCAAGCCCGCACCTCGTCGCCACGCGCACCGAGCAGTTCAACCTGCTTCTTCTGGAGGTAGACCTCGGTCTCCTGCATCAGCCCCTTGGACTGCTCGAGGACCGCGTCGTAGGCGGTGATGGTGCGCATGTCCCGATCGGCCGACAGCGCCGAAATCAGGGCGTCCAGCCGCTTTACCTCAGTGTTCGAGGAGACACGGGCACTAACAGGTCGCGGAAAAACGAACATATTCCGGCTTTTTGCCTCTGCTGAGGCTTGGAAATGGCGTTTCTGGCGCCCGTTTTTGTCAGAATGGAGCGCTTTTTCGCGCTCCGAGACGCCCGGAGCCGCCGTTGAGGCGGAGTCCGGGCATGATTATGCCGCCGCCAGCAGCTTAGGCAGGCGGATCAGGTTGTAGGCGGTAGCGGTCAGGGTGAACACCCAACCGACGCGGGCCGTGCCGCGATGACGCATTTTGCGCAAGCCAGCTCCCTTGATCCAGCCGAACAGCTCCTCAATCCGTTTGCGGATGCGCAAGGACACGGCATAGCCAGGGTGGCGGGTGGTCCGGCCGTCGATCGCCGAGCGGCGATTGCTCGTGTTCTGCGCGACGTGCGGAGCGGCGCCCAACTCGCGCATGTTCGCCACGAAATCCTTGGTGTCGTAAGCCTTGTCGGCGCCCACCGTAATGCGGTGACGGCCGGGGATCGCCTCGACCATGGAAACCGCCGCCTCGCGTTCGGCCAAGCCGGTGGCTGCCGTCAGCCGGACATCCACCACCAGGGCGTTCCGGTTCTCCATCAGGGCGTGGCCCATGAAGGCCAGCTTCGCCGGCTGCCCGTTGCCCTTGCGGTACAGCCGCGCCTCGGGATCGCTGGTCGAGGCATGGGTTTCGTTGGACCGCTTCTCACCATGGAAGTCGCGATCGCCGTTGCGTCCCGGCCCCGGCGGCTCACCGCTGCCGTCCTTGGGCCGGAAGCTCTTCACCGACGCCCAGGCTTCGATCAGCGTCCCATCCACCGAGAAGTGCTCGTCCGACAGCAGCGCCTTGACCCGGGGTTGACCCAGCACGGTGGCCAGGAACTTGGCCGCCACATCGCCGGCCAGCAGGCGCTCACGGTTCTTGGTGAACACGGTAACGTCCCACACCGGGGTGTCCATCGACAAGCCGACGAACCAGCGAAACAGCAGGTTGTAGTCGAGCTGTTCCATCAGCTGGCGTTCCGAGCGCACCGAGTAGAAGGCCTGGAGCAGAAGCGTCCGCAGCAGCTTCTCCGGCGGGATCGACGGTCGACCGATCTTCGAGTACAGCCCCTCGAACGCCGGCGACATCACCTCCAGCGCTTCATCAACGATGGCCCGGATCGGTCGTAGAGGATGGCTCGCCGGAACACGGGCCTCACAGCTCACATAGCTGAACAGACCCTCGCTGTGTTCGTCCGATCCCCGCATCGTCCCCTCTCCGGCCGCAGTCTCTTCAACCGGAGAGAATCACGACCGGTAGGCCGGGCATAGCCTTTTTCCGCACCCTGCTAACGGCCTTGGCGAAGCCGTCCCACCCGGCTTGGTAGCCGGATAGGGCCTCGGCGAGAGCAGTGAGCGCCGCCTCGAGTGCTACGGGCAGCGCATCCTGCTGCGCGACAACGTCAGGAGCTTGCAGGCCGTTGGCGAGCCGCGTCATCAAGGATCGGACATGCGCCACCACGGCGTCGTGCGCGTCGTCGTACTGGCGCCACGCGGATTCCACCGCGTCGAAACGGCCCATGAACCCGTTCAGCACGTCGAGCTCGTCCATGAGCAGGGCCTTCAGGAACCCAAGATCCTCCAAACTCAGCGCCGGGCGCGGCAACATCCGGGCGACCTGAGCGACCTGCTGGAGGTGCCGCTCGGCCACCGCAACGCTCGCCTGGAGCTCCTGGGTGCGGGCCAGCAGGTGAGCGGCGGCCTCCAATCGCATCCTGAGAGCCAAGCGCCGCTCAGGCGTCAACGTGGCCGCCTCGCACATGGGGCACTCATCGCCCTCCGGCGCCTGGGCCAGTCCGGCCTGCCAAAAGGCCAGGCGCTCCTGCGCGTGCGCCGCGGCCACCACGGCGACTCGGGCGGCCACCGCCTTGCCCAGCGCCGCCAGAGCCTCGGCGACGCTGTCCCGTTCGCGCAGCAGACGCTCGATGCAGGCGGTCATATCCGAGGTCAGCGTCAGCTTCGTCAGGTCGAAGACCGCGCGTTCGGCTTCGCCGCGGGCGGTCGTCAGCGCCGCAATCAGGGTAGTCAGGTCGTCGGCCTTGGTGCCGCCCAGGCGTTTCGCCGCCTTGACAAGGGCGGGGATGTCTTTGGCCGGGTCGATGTCCGCCGTCGGCTTCGTCCAGCGCGCCGCCATCTTCGCCGTCTCTGGCACGTCGGCCAGCACGGGCGCGAGCAGGCGCAGGCGGTTCCTGGCTTCGACCACAGGACGTGGCGGGGTTCCCTGGAACGAGCGCCGGGCGCCGTCGATGGCGGTCTTGAACGCCGCCATCTCGTCGAGCCCCAGCGCCGCGCTGATGGCGTCCCGGCGCTCTTTGGGGCGGGCATGAATGAAGGTCTGAAGGCCGTGCTGGACGATGACTGGGTACACAGCGTCGGGCACCAGCAGGCCGAGCGTGGCGAAGTCGCCCGGGGCGCCGTCGATCAAGGTTATGGAGTCTTCGGACGCTGCCGGGTCGGTCATCCGCCGGGTGAGCGTGACCTCGCGGCCGTCGGCCAGGCGGACGCGCGCGGCGACCTCGACCGGCTGCCCACCATGGGCGTTGGCGTAGGTGCCGCCGTACTCGGTGGCGCTGAGCACTTCACCGCGCTTGCGCCGCCGGGTCGAGCCGTAGAACAGCCACTCCAGGGCTTCGGCGAAGCTGGTCTTGCCGAAGCCGTTCGGCCCGTAGAATAGGACTATGTCAGAGTCGAGGTTGACCGTCGTCGACGTGGCGCCGTAGCCGCGAAAGTTGGTGGCGGTCAGATCGAGGAGCTTGGTCATTCGCCCATCTCCTCAGCGAAGCGGGCTTCGAGGATCTGCCGCAGGCGCTGCGCGTATTCCGCCGGGGTTACGTCAGAGCCGCGGCAGCACGCCGTGAACTCGTCGATGATCGCCGTTGCCAGTGCACCTGTTTGGGTCCCCGCGAACCCCTTGAGGTGGTCGTGATCCGCCATCGCTCTCGCCCGCCGTGTTGAAATGCGCGACCAGAGCTTCAGCAGGATACCTTTAACGAATCCTTGCGCATAAGCTGGATCAAGGAGTTCACAGTGTCGCACTGGAATGAGGGGACCGGCGAATGGCACCTGCCATACTTGGCCGTTGATTTGCGCCAAGTTGCCCCTGGACGTATGCAAACGGGGCCGCTGCGGGAAGGCAGCAGCCCCGTGTTGGGTGCGTGGCGTAAAAGGTGCTGTGCCGACCCGGGCGTCACCACGCGCCTGGCATGTCCTGGGCGCTCTTCTCGGCTTCACGGACCTTCGGGTTGGCCGAGTGCTCAGCGAGCCATTTCTCGGCCTCCAGGGCGGCCATGCAGCCCATGCCCGCCGCGGTCACAGCCTGCCGGTACTTGGGGTCAGCCACATCCCCGGCCGCAAAAGTCGCGACCTGCGAGGTCTGCGTCGACCACGATGCGATGCGGATGTAGCCACTTTCGTCGAGGTCTAGCTTGCCGCGGAAGAGCGTGGTGGCCGGATCGTGGCCGATGGCGACGAACACACCCTCGACCGAAAGCTCGGACACTTCCCCGGTCTTCACGTTCCGCAACCGCAGGCCGGTGACCTCCTTGGGCATGGTGTCCTTGCCCAGGATTTCGTCAACGGCGGAGTCCCAGATCACCTCGATCTTCGGGTTGGCGAAGAGGCGATCCTGGAGGATCTTCTCGGCGCGGAACTGGTCACGGCGATGGATGACGGTGACCTTGGAGGCATGGTTGGTGAGGTACAGGGCTTCCTCGACCGCCGAGTTGCCGCCGCCGATCACCGCCACTTCCTTGCCCCGGAAGAAGAAGCCGTCGCACGTCGCGCATGCACTCAGGCCAAAACCCCGGTACGGCTCCTCGCTGGGGATTCCAAGCCAGCGGGCCTGGGCGCCGGTGGCGATGATGATGGTGTCGGCGACGAAGACGTCGCCCGAGTCGGCCGTGCAGCGGTACGGGTGCTCGCTGAAGTCGACGTCGGTGATCATGTCGAACATTAGCGTGGCGCCGACGTGCTCCGCCTGCTTGGCCATCTGGTCCATGAGCCAGGGGCCCTGGATCGGCTCGGCGAAGCCCGGGTAGTTTTCGACGTCCGTGGTGATGGTGAGCTGCCCCCCCGGCTGGAGCCCCTGGACAACGATGGGGCTAAGGTTGGCGCGGGCGGCGTAGATAGCGGCCGTGTAACCGGCAGGCCCGGCGCCGATGATGAGGACCTTGGTGCGATGGGTGGTGGACATGGTGGGGGCTCTGCTTCCAGGGATTGAATGTGCTCAGGTGTGCATCTTAGCCGCACAGATAGAAACCCAGGCCTGCTGCGGGGCGTGGGTTTGTATTTACGCAGCCAGGGGGAGGTTTGGTTCAGTGAAGGCGGCGAAGATGCCGGGGATGTTGGTGGCGGTGGAATCGGGGCGGGTGACCAGATAGCCCTCGGCGTCCATGTCCAGCTTGCCCCGGAACAGGGCGGTCGCCGGGCTGTGGCCGATGGCGATGAACACGCCGTCCAGGTCGATGCTGCGGGTGGAGCCGTCGGCGGTGCTGCGCAGGCGCAGGCCGGTCACCCCGTCGTTGGGACCGGGGCCGCCCAGGATCTCGTCCACCACATGGTTCCACACCACCTCGACCTTGGGGTGCTTGAACAGGCGGTCCTGCAGGATGCGTTCGGCGCGGAAGCTGTCGCGGCGGTGGACCACCGTCACCTTGTCCACGATGTTGGCGAGGTAGAGCGCCTCTTCCACCGCGCTGTTGCCGCCGCCGACCACCGCCACCCGCTTGCCGCGGAAGAAGAAGCCGTCGCAGGTGGCGCAGGCCGACACGCCGCGGCCGTTGTAACGCTGCTCGCTGTCGATGCCCAGCCAGCGGGCCTGAGCGCCGGTGCACACCACCACCGTGTCGGCGACATAGGTGTCGCCGCTGTCGCCCCGGCACACGAAGGGGCGCTGGGACACGTCGATGTCGGTGATGATGTCATAGGCCAGCGTGGTGCCCACATGCTCGGCCTGCTTTTGCATCTGCTCCATCAGCCAGGGACCCATCACCGGCTCGGCGAAGCCGGGGTAGTTCTCAACCTCGGTGGTGATGGTGAGCTGGCCGCCGGGCTGCAGCCCCTGCACCAGCAGCGGCTGAAGGTTGGCGCGGGCGGTGTAGATGGCGGCGGTGTAACCCGCCGGGCCGGAACCGATGATGAGAACCTTGGTGCGATGGGTGGTGGGCATGGGGTCCGTCTCGAAAGAACACGTAGCATCCGCCCATTGATATAGTTCGTCGGCGGTCGGGGCGAAATTACACTGTTGTTTGCGGTAATTCTCCCGGCCGGGTTGCCATGCGCCGCCGCACCTCCGCCGCGATGCGGGCGGGTTCGTTCAGCGGCTCGTAACGCCAGCTTTCCAGCACGCCGGTGAAGGGGCGGGCCAGCCCGGCCCCGTACAGCCCATCCAGGAAGCGGCGGAACTTGGGCGTTCCGCCCTCCAGCTCGATCACATGGACGGGCTTGCCGGTCGAGCACGCCTCGCTGACCATGTTGGTGCTGTCGCAGGTGACGACGATGGCGTCGGCCAGCCCCAGATAGGCGAAATAGGGGTTCTCCCCCGTGCCGTCCCAGAAGGCGACGTTCTCCTGCCCGTCCAGCCGCGCCCGCAGGATCGCCGTGTTGTCGGCCCCCGTGCGGCGGGAAGTGGTGACCATCAGCCCGGCCCCCGCCTGGGCCAGGGCGGTCAGCCGGTCGGCCACGTCGCCCATGATGATCGGCGTCAGGTGATAGGCGGCACTGCTGCCCCCGATCAGAACCGCCACCCGCGGGTGGGGCAGGGCGGACAGGGACGGCGCGAATCGCTCCGCCGCCGCGGCCAGCACGGCGGGGGTGACGCGGTGGAGTGCCCCGCGGGTGGTCACCACGTTGGGGCCGCGCAGCCGGTCGTGTTCCGGCGGCACCACCAGATCGAAATGGCGGGCGCTGATTCGCGGATCTTGCAGATAAATGGTGAAACAGCGCCCGCGCGATGCCTGCCGGATGGCGATCAGGGGGGGAATCGCCTGCCGCCCGCAACCGATGGCAATCTCGGGCCACGGCGGGGCGATGGGGTCGCCGCCCGTGTCGGCGGCAAAACGGGCGCCCAGGTGCAAATAAGGGCTGAGTCGCCGCCAGGGATTGCGCAAGTGCACACGCTTGACCACCACGTCAGCCTCCAGAGCCTCCGCCAGGCCCAGACATTGGTTTTCCATCCCGGCTTTGCCGTCGGTTATAACCCAGCATGTCATCGGGGGCCTCTCGTCTGATGCGGCACGGTGCCGCTATGTTCCAGGGAAAATACGGCATTGCAAAAATTCCGCATGGACTTTCCGGTCTTGCCGCTTGGCGGGGAAGCCCTCACTGTGTAATATCCTTTCCCAGAACCTACCCCGGAAACAGTTGAGTAAAACATGCGGCGGGTAAAACTCGACCGAATTGACCGGCGCATTCTGCGTGACCTGCAGAACGACGGTCGGATGACCAACGTGGAACTGGCCCGGCGTGCCGGCATTTCCGCTCCCCCCTGTCTGCGCCGCGTGCGTGCGCTGGAAGAATCCGGCTTTATCCGGGGCTATCACGCCGACATCAATCCCGATGCGTTGGGGTTCGGTGTCACCGTGTTCGCTCAGGTCGGGTTGTCCAGCCAGGCCGAAGCCGACCTAAAGAAATTCGAGGATCTCGTCAACTCCTGGCCCCTTGTTCGCGAATGCAACATGCTGGCCGGCGAGTTCGATTTCCTGCTGAAGATCGTGGCCGAGGACTGGGACGATTATCAGCGGTTCCTGACCACCAAGCTCACCTGCGCCCCCAACGTGGCTCATGTGAAGTCGGCGCTGTCGATCCGCTCGTCCAAGCACGTGCCGGGCGTTCCCATCGACGTGGATTCCCCCGACATCCCCGAGAGCCTGGAGGATGACGAGGAAGAGGTGGAGGAGTAATCCTCCATCCCCAGCCGGGATGAACCGGGTCCGTTCGCGGACCCGGTTTTTTTCTATGCTCCCGGCAGATCCAGCACCGCGGCCAGCCCGCCCAGACTTGAGTCCTCCAGCGTGACGGTGCCGCCGTAGCAGGAGGCCAGATCCCGCACGATGGTCAGGCCAAGGCCGGATCCGGGCATATCCTCGTCCAGCCGCACGCCGCGGGTGAACACCGCTTCCCGCCGGGCGGGGGGCAGGCCGGGGCCGTCATCCTCCACCCGGATGCGCAGGCGCGCCGCCGTGCCGGCCGCGGTGGGGGCAATGGTCACCCGCACCCGCGACGTGGCCCATTTGGCGGCGTTTTCCATCAGATTTCCCAGCATTTCCGCCAGATCCTCGCGGTCGCCGCGGAAAATGGCGGGGGCGGTGCCGGTGTCCACATCCACCGTCACGCCGCGGCTGCGCGCCAGCCCGCCGATGGCCCGCCCGATCCCTTGGGCCAGCGACGCCGCGTCGGTGCGCGCACCGGGCACGGCGGCACTGCCGGCGGCCCGCGCGCGGGCCAGATGGCGGTCGATGTGGCGGCGCATCACCTCCACCAGCCGCGGCACCTGATCGGGCCGTTCGGCGGCTTCGTTGGCCAGCACGGTCAGCGGGGTTTTCAGCGCGTGGGCCAGATCGCCCGCTTGGGCGCGGGCACGGGCGACCACGGCGGCGTCATGGTCGATCAGCGCGTTGAGGTCGGCCACCAGCGGCGCCACCTCCGCCGGCCACTGGCCGGTGACGGTGGGGCTGGAGCCGTCGCGCACCGCGTTCAGCGCCGCCCGCAACCGCGACAGCGGGCGCAGGCCAAAGCGCACCTGAACCAGAACCGCCAGAACCAGCCCGGCCCCCAGCACCGCCAGCGACAGGGCGGCGGCCCAGCGGAACTGTGCCTCGGCCCGGTCGATGACCCCGGCGTCCACCGCCACGATGACCCGCACCGGATCGGCCAGATCGGGCAGGGTGACCGTGCGCTCCACCGCCACCAGTTGTTCGCCCTTCGGTCCGGTCGCTTGGTGGCGGTGCAGGGTGCCGTCGGGCACGCCGTCGTCCGGCATTTCCAGCACCGCGTCCCACAGGGACCGGCAGCGCAGCGGCGGGCGCCCCGCCACCATCACCTGCCAGTAACGGCCGGAGAAGGGGCGGTCGAATTGCGGGTCCGACAGCCGTTGCGGCAGGATCAGCCCGCCGTCCGGGCCGGTTTCCAGGGCGGCCAGCAGCCGGTCGAGATCGTTGGCCAGCCCGTCTTCCACCGTGGCGGCCACATGGGCGTGGAACAGGGCGGTCATGCCGACCCACGATGCGGCCAGTGCTGCCGTGATCCACAGCGCCGCCCCGGCCACCAGCCGGAACCCCAGCGACCGGACGGAACGCCGGATCATGGCGGATCGGCCAGCCGATAGCCCTGGCCGCGCAGGGTCTCGATCAGCCCGGCCCCCAGCTTGCGCCGCAGCCGGCCCACGAACACCTCGATGGTGTTGCTGTCGCGGTCGAAATCCTGGGCGTAGATGTGTTCGGTCAGTTCGCTGCGGCTGACCACCTGTCCCTTGTGGTGCATCAGATAGGACAGAACGCGGAATTCATGGCCCGTCAGCGGCACCAGCGCCCCGTTCAGGGTGACGGTGCCGGCGCGGGTGTCCAGCCGCACCGGGCCGCAGGTCAATTCCGCCGAGGCATGGCCGTACACCCGCCGGATCAGCGCCCGCAGCCGGGCCGACAGCTCTTCCATCTGGAACGGCTTGGTCAGGTAATCGTCGGCGCCGGCGTCGATCCCTTCCACCTTTTCGGTCCAGCGGTCGCGGGCGGTCAGGATCAGTACCGGCATGGTGCGCCCGTCGGCCCGCCAGCGCCGCAGCACCGACAGCCCGTCCAGCACCGGCAGGCCCAGATCCAGCACCACCGCGTCATATGGTTCGGTATCGCCGAGGAAATGCCCCTCTTCGCCGTCGGCCGCGGTGTCCACGGCATAGCCCTGGTGTTCCAGCGTCTCGCGAAGCTGGCGGCTGAGATCGGCATCGTCTTCGATGACCAGCAGGCGCATGGTGTTCCGTCCGTCAGCGCGGCGGCGGGCGGCGGGCGGAGTCCACCCCGCGGCCGCGGGTTCCGATCAGGGCGCCGTTGCGGGCGTCGTAATAGAGTTTGATGACGGCACCCTGGGGGGTGCGCATCTTCACCTCATAGAGCCAGCCCGGTCCCTTTCCCTTGGCATGGTCGTCCTCGTATTCGAGTTCGACTTCCAGAAGCACGCCGTCGAAGTGAGCGTACACCGTGTCGAGAACCCGTTGCAGCGGCACGATGTCGCCGGCCTGAAGGGCGGCGCGGGCGCGGTCGTGGTCATGGTCACGATCCGAATCGGAACCGTGCTGCCGGTCGCGTTCCCGGTGGCGGATGCGTTCCCCGTGGCCGTCGTCGTCATCGTCGGCCACGGCGGTTCCCGTCACCAGGACGGCGGCGAGCAGCGCGGACAGCAGAAGGCGGGGGAGGGTGCGGAACATCATGCCTCAACCTTATCCGCATCCGCCTGAATGCCGGGTGAATGGAAGGGGCGGGATCAGGCGTTCAGCAATTCGTCGTACACCGCCAGCGTGTCGGCGCACATGCGGGTCTTGGTGTAGCGGCTGGCGACGAAGGCGCGGGCGTGGGCGCCGATGGCGTCGCGCTGCTCCACCGGCATGTCCAGCGCCTGGGCCAGGGCCTGGGCCAGGGAATCGGGATCGTCGGGGGGCACCACCCACGCGGTTTCCCCCGGAATCACCGTTTCCTGATAGGCGCCGATGGAGGTGACGATCACCGGGCGACCCATGGCCTGTGCCTCCACGATCACCCGGCCGAAGGCTTCCGGCTCGCGGGAGGCCGACACCACCACGGTGGACAGGCGATAGGCGGCGGCCATGTCGTTGCAGTGGTCGGTCATATGGACCACCCCCTCCAGCCCCGCCTTGCGGATGCGGGATTCCAACTCGCTGCGGTAGCCGGTGCGCCCCTGGTCCGACCCCACCAGCAGGCAACGCACATCCTTGCGCCCCAGCTTGGCCAGGGCGTCGATCATCACCACCTGCCCCTTCCACCGGGTCAGCCGGCCCGGCAGCAGGATCACCGGGCGGTCGTCGGGAACCCGCCATTGGGTGGCAAGCTGGGCCATGCGGGCGGGGGTGACCCGTTCGGGGGCGAACACCTCGGTGTCGATGCCGCGGTGGATCACGCGGATCCGCGCGGGATCGACGATATCGCCGTAGCTGGACAGGATGTGGTCGCGGATGAAGCCGGAAATGGCGATGATGCGTTCCCCCCGCGCCATCACCGCATTGTACCGGCGCTTGATCCCGGAGCCGAAATTATAGGGGGCGTGGAAGGTGGTCATGTACCGCGCACCCGTGCGGCGGCAGGCCAGATAGGCGCTCCACGCCGGGGCGCGGCTGCGGGCGTGGACGATATCGACCTTGTGGTCCCGGATGATGGCGGCCAGGGCGCGCGCGTTGCGCAGGATCTTCAGCGGGTTCTTGGTGGTCAGCGGCAGGGTGATGTGGGTGATGCCGGCCCGTTCCAGCTCGTGCACCATCGGTCCGCCCGCCGAGGCCACCAGGGGCATGGCCCCCGCCGCCTTCAGCGCCAGCGCCACGTCGATGCACCCGCGCTCGGCCCCGCCGGTGACCAGCGCCGGCACCACCTGGAGCACCACCGGCGGGCGTTTGCCGGGGCTGTGCCAGTCGGGGGCGGCGGGGGGCTGGCCGGAAATGTCGCCGGAGGATGCGGGGGTGGTAGTGTCGGTGTCCGACGGCATAAGGCTGCTCCGGGCCTGAAACGGTGGTGGCCGAGTGTGACGATGCATCATCCCGACGGGAGGAAACACGGATGAACGACAGCACCGCGCCGGGCGGCGCGCACCATAGCCCAGCCGGGAGCAATCTCCAAGCCGCCGAGGGCCTTCAAGCCGCCGAGGGCGGCGGTTCTGCCGGAACGCTGACCCGCGACGGTGTGTCCATCGCCTGGCACCACACACCGGCAGCACCGGGACAGCGGGGGCCGGGGGTGATGTTCCTGGGCGGCTTCATGTCCGACATGACCGGCACCAAGGCGGTGGCGCTGGAACGGTGGGCGGCGGGCCGGGGAATCGCCTGCACCCGTTTCGATTACCGCGGCCACGGCCAGTCCGGCGGGCTGTTCGAAGAGGGCACCATCGGCGCCTGGGCCGACGATGCGGTGGCGGTGCTGGACGCGGTGACCACGGGGCCGCAGATCCTGGTGGGATCGTCGATGGGCGGCTGGATGATGCTGCTGGCGGTGTTGCGGCGGCCCCGGCGGGTGGCCGGTCTGGTGGGCATCGCCTCGGCCCCCGACTTCACCGAGGATCTCATCTGGAACGGCATCGGTGCGGAGATCCGCGCCGTCCTTCAGCGGGACGGGCGGTGGAATCGCCCATCCGCCTATTTCGACGAGCCGAAACCGATCACCCTGGCTCTGGTGGAGGAGGGGCGCAAACACCTGCTGCTGCGGGGGCCGGTCGCCTTCGAAGGGCCGGTGCGCCTGCTGCACGGGCAGGAGGACCACGATGTGCCATGGGAAACCAGCCTGCGCCTGTCCGCCGCCCTGACCAGCCGCGATGTGCGCCTGACGCTGGTGAAGGACGGCGACCACCGCCTGTCCCGCGATCAGGACATCGCGCTTATGTGCCGCACGGTGGCCGAGGTGCACGCGGCGCTGACGCCATAGGCGGAACCTATCGCTCTGGTGGGATGTTACGATTGGACCTGAGAGAGGCGTTGTTGTAACTTATTCTCATTCTAAACCCGGACCGGGGAGCATCCCGCCATGACGAAGACCTTCACCTTTGCCTGCGTGCACTTCACCGTCGCGTTCACGGTCGGGTACCTGTTGACCGGCAGCATCACGGTGGGGGGAACGGTCGCCGTGGTGGAACCGCTGTGCAACACCTTTGCCTATCACTTGCACGAGAAGGTGTGGGCCTGGCTGGGCCGCCGCAACGGCGGCGAGGGGGGTGGCGACGGGACCGGCGGTGGCTCCGGCGATTCCTCGGGCCATGTGTGCGGCTTTTCCCATGCCTGAGCGGGGCCGCTTTTTCGCGCCGCCGAAAAATGACGGGGCCGAAAAAAATGACGGGGGCATGAAAGAAGTGCTTGCACCGGAAGCGCGGCCTGAGTAAGTTCCGCGCCGCGCCGGAGGGATGGCCGAGTGGTCGAAGGCGCTCGCCTGGAAAGTGAGTATACCCCAAAAGGGTATCGAGGGTTCGAATCCCTCTCCCTCCGCCACAAAATCAGGCTAGAGCGTTGATTTTCTTATGAAATCCGCTCTAGCCTTTTTCATTTCCCCACACTTTGCGGCGGATTGCCGCCGCTGTTGACGGTGAGCTGGTCCCCGTTTCCCGGACAGTCGGATAAACTTGGTTCGCCCAGGATGAAGGACGGACCCGATGACGGAGAAACGGGAGCGGTATTCGGCGGAGTTCAAGGCGAAGGTGGCGCTGGAGGCGATCCGGGGCGAGCTGACGGTGTCGCAGCGGGTCGCCAAGCACGGCGTTCATCAGACGCAGATCAACGCTTGGAAGAAGCAGGCGATTGAGGGGATGGCCGGGGTGTTCTCCGGCAAGGGGGAAGCCGCCGAATCCAACCATCATGGCGAGGTGGAGAAGCTGCACGCCATGATCGGCCAGTTGGTCGTGGAACGGGATTTTTTGCGCAAGGCCTCCGGTCGATGGGCGTCGGCCGGAAGGCGGGACCTGATCGAGGCGAATCATCCGTGCCTGTCGATCACCCGATAGTGCGAGTTGGTTTCCATCAGCCGGTCCAGCTACTATGGACCGGCCAAAGGCGAGCCGGTCGAGAACCTGGAGTTGATGCGGCTGATCGACGGGCAGTTCCTGGAAACGCCCTGGTACGGCAGCCGGCAGATGACGCGGCATCTGCGCCGACACGGCCATCAGGTCAAAACCGTAAGCGGGTTCGCCGTCTGATGGTGCGGATGGGCATGCAGGCGGTTTACCAGCACCCGAAGACGACCGTGCCACATCCCGAACACAAGATCTGGCCGTACCTGCTGCGCGACCTGACCATCGACCGCCCCGATCAGGTGTGGTGCAGCGACATCACGTACATTCCCATGCGCCGCGGCTTTCTGTCCTTGGTGGCGGTGATGGACTGGGCGACACGCAAGGTCCGGAACTGGCGGCTGTCGAACACCATGGACGTCGAGTTCTGCATCGAGGCCATGGAGGAGGCGATGGCACGCTACGGCCGGCCGGACATCTTCAACACAGATCAGGGCTGCCAGTTCACCAGCCCGCGTTTCACCAGCCTCTTGACCGCGGCCGGCATTCGGGTGTCGATGGACGGGCGCGGCCGCTGGATGGACAACGTCTTCATCGAACGGTTGTGGCGATCGCTGAAGTACGAATGCGTCTACCTCCACGCCTTCGAAACCGGCCGCGAGGCCAGGGCCGGGATCGGCCGATGGATCGATTACTACAACGCCGACCGCCCGAACTCGGCGCTCGGCGGCAAAACCCCGGACGATCCCTATCAGGTCGCACCCAACCGGATCAGATTGGCGGCGTGACACGAACCTGAACCAAGCTTATTCCAGACGCCAAACTGTCCGGGAAAAAGGGACCCTCTCACAGGTTCGTGGCGCCGTCAGGGGCTGGAGAAGTAATGGCCGACCAGCCGGCGCAATTCCGCGTCCACGCCCGCGTCGCCGAGCGCGGTGAGCCGCGCGTGCAGATCTTCGGCAATGGTGGCGAACTGCGCCAGCATGGCCGGGTCGAAGTGCCGCCCGGCGCCCTCGTGCAGGATGGCCATGGCCTGGGCGAAGGGCATCGGCTCCTTATAGGGGCGGCGGGAGGTCAGGGCGTCGAACACGTCGGCGATGGCGAAGACCCGCGCGGCGGCCGGGATCGCCTCGCCCGCCAGCCCGGCGGGGTAGCCGCTGCCGTCGAACTTCTCGTGATGGCCGCCCACCACGTCGGCGGCATCCTCCAGCCATGCCGACGAGCGCAGGATGTCGAGCCCGTGCACCACATGGGTCTTCATCTCCGCGAACTCCTCGGCGTTCAGCTTCCCGGCCTTCAACAGGATGCGGTCGGGAATGGCGATCTTGCCGACGTCGTGCAGGAAGGCTCCTTTCACCAAACGCCGGATCGCGTCGCCGTCGAAGCCCATCGCCTCGGCCAGACGGATGGCGAGGATGGTCACGCGGTAATTGTGCGCGTGGGTGTCGCTGTCGCGCTTGGCGACGGCGCTGCCGAGCACAGTGAGGATCTCGACGTTGGCGTCCAGCAGGCGGCGCGACAGGCCCATGACGCCGCGGTTGAACGCGACGAAGATCGGCAGCAGCACCAGCGCCGCCGCCAGCACCGACAGGGTGGAAACGGCGACCACCGTCGCGGTGTCCTTGACGATCTCGTCCGACCGCTCGGGCGACAGCCGGAACACGCTTTCGAAATAGCCGAGGGTCCGCCCCTGCCGGTCGGGCAGCGACTCGATCGTCTGGATGAAGATCGAGCCGTCCATGTGGAACCGCTCGTAGTGGAACTCGCCGAGCCTCGGGAACTGGTGGCGGCTCGCCTTCAGCCGCTCCTCGGCCCACTCGGCCCCCGGCGCCACGTATTCGGCGGCCTTGGCCTGGAGGGCGTTGTAGACCTCCGCGACGACGAAGGTCCCATCCGCTTCCGCCCGCCCGGACTCGGCGCGGCTGCGCATGAAGCGGTGCAGCAGGTCACCGATGCGCGTGTCGTCCGCCCCGGCGGACAGGGCGTCGCGGGCGTCGGCGAGGAACGCGGCGGACTCGTGCTTGGCCAGATCGGACACCCGGGCGTCGGCGATCTCCACCTCGACGAGGAAGGCGGCGGTGCCCGCCAGTATGGCCAGGGTCAGCGCCGCCGCGGCGACGCGCAGCAGGATCGAACGATAGGTTGGCAGCGTCATCGGTGCGCCTCTTCGGCAAAGGACAACCGGAACCGGGTGCCGCCGCCCGGCCGGTCAGCGACCGTCACCGCGGCGTCGTGGATGGCGGCGGTTTCCGCCACGATGGCAAGCCCCAATCCGGCGCCGCCCTTGCTGTCGGCGCCACGGCCGAACGGCTCGAACAGGTGCGGCCGCACGGCGGCCGGCACGCCGGGGCCGCGGTCGGCCACCTCCAGCGCCGGTGGGTCGGTGCTCACCGTCACCTCGACGGTCTCTCCGGACGGGCCGTGGCGCAGGGCGTTGTCGATCAGGTTGCGCAGGGCGTCCTCCAGCGCGAAGGCGTCGCCGCGCACCGTGACCGGCCGGTCCGGCGCCGTCAGGGCAAGCTCCTGCCCGTTCGACAGCGCCAGTGGGAAGAGGCGGGCCACGGTGTCGCGCGCCACCGCCACCAGATCGACGCCATCGCTCAGCGTCACCTGCCGGGCCTCCAGGCGGGCCACGGCGAGCAGTTGTTCGACCAGGCGGGCCATGCGGTCGACGTCGCACTGCAGCGCGTCGCGCTCCGGCGACGGCGGCTGCCCGTCGATGCGGGCGCGCAGCACGGCCAGCGGGGTGCGCAGCTCGTGGGCGGCGTTGGCGGTGAAGCGTTTCTGCTGTTCGATGGCGCGTTCCAGCGCCCGCCGTGCCTCCTCCGCCGCGTCGCGCAGCGCCTGCATCTGGCACAACGCGTCCAGGCGGCGGCGCAGCGAGCGGTGCACCAGGACCACCGCCACCGCCGTGGCCGCCAGCACCGCCGCCGCGAAGGTGGCGTAGGCGATGGCGAACACCGAGGCCACGGACGCCATGGTGTCGGTGACGTCGAGGTACAGTTCGAACACGCCCACCGGCCGGCCGCCGCGACGCACCGGCACGTAGGCCTCGGCGACGGACACCGCGGCGTCTTCGTCGTGGCCCGTGTCGTCGGGGTCGGCGAACTTGACGGTCGCCGCGGCGCGGCTCAGCGCGGCGTCGATGTAGGGCTTGTCGTAGCGTTGCCCGGTCTTGCCGCCGGTGCTGTCGAAGGCGACGACGCGGTCGGGTCCGATCGCCAGCATGCGGTCGATGTGCGCCACTTGGCGCGCGAAGCGCAGCACCGCGTCCTTCTCGCCGCCTTCGATGCCGACGAAGCGCCCGTCGCCGTCGAACACAGTCAGCGCGTCGGCCAGCGCGTCGGTGAAGTCGCGGGCCAGGGTGAGCGCGTGCGCCTGCGTCACCCGCTGCGTCAGAGCGCGCGAGGCGAGATAGCCGCCGGCCAGCGCCACCAGCGTGACCGCGACAATGATGGCGACCAGGATGCGGTCGCGGCGTCCGGCCGGAACGCTCACCGCGGCGCCTCCCCGGCCTTGATCAGGTAGCCGACGCCGCGCACGACGTGGATCGCCACCCCGGCGCCGGCTTCCGCCAGCCGCTTGCGCAGGCGTGAGACGTGCGCCTCCAGCGCGTTGGACTCGGTTTCCTCGCCGAAGGCGTAGACGGTGCCGTCCAGCGCCTCGCGCGTCACCACCTTACCGGCCCGGCGCAACAGCGCCTCCAGCACCGCCAGCTCGCGGCGTGGCACCACCAGGGCGTGCCCGCCCACCGTCACCTCGCGCGTCGGCGTGTCGAAGGCGAGCGCGCCGAGCGTCAGCCGGTTGCCGAGCGCCCCGCCGGGGCGGCGCAGCACCGCGGCGATGCGGGCGACCAGTTCCTCCAGCGCGAAGGGCTTGGTCAGGTAGTCGTCGGCACCGCCGTTCAGGCCGCGCACCCGGTCGCCGACCGAATCGCGGGCGGTCAGGGCGATGACCGGGGTGGCGTTGCCGCCCGCGCGCAGGTCGCGCAGCACCGCCAGCCCGTCCTCGTCCGGCAGGCCGAGGTCGAGCAGCACCGCGTCGTAGCGCGTGGTCGCCAGCGCCGCCCGCGCGTCCTCGCCGGTGGCGGCGACGTCCACGGCATACCCCTCGCGGCGCAGGTTGCCCTGGATCAGGGAGGACAGCTCCTCCTCGTCCTCGACGATCAGCAGGCGCATGGCGCTCTCCCAGGCTCTCGACAACGGTCGTATCAAGTTTGACGGCGGCGTGGAAGGGAACCGTCAGGATTCCTGCAGGCCGGCCTGGAAGCGGGCCAGGGCCTCGCGCAGCCGCCCGGCATCGCCGTCGATGCTGCGCGCCAGCGATTCGATGCGCTCTGACGCGGCTCCGGTTTCAGTCGCCGACCGGTTGACCGCGACGATGTCGGACGACACCGAGGCGATGCTCCGGGCTGTGCCCTGGACGCGGCTGCCGATGACGGCGGAGATGTCCTGCTGAACCCGCGCGGCATCGGCGATGTCGCGGGCGATGCCGTCGATCTCCCGGATGGTGGCGCCGATCCGCTGGATCGCGGCCACCGCCTCGGCGGTTTCCGTCTGGATGGTGCCCACCTGGGCCGAGATGTCCTCGGTCGCCTTGGCGGTCTGGTTGGCCAGCGTCTTGACCTCCGACGCCACCACGGCGAAGCCCTTGCCCGCCTCGCCGGCGCGGGCCGCCTCGATGGTGGCGTTG
This sequence comes from uncultured Rhodospirillaceae bacterium, assembly GCA_937927415.1. Taxonomy (GTDB): domain Bacteria; phylum Pseudomonadota; class Alphaproteobacteria; order Azospirillales; family Azospirillaceae; genus Azospirillum. Next base: position 90,734 of record CALBDS010000061.1, on the reverse strand, counting down.
AGCGCCAGCAGGTTGGTCTGGCCCGCGATGTCGTTGATGAGGCGGATCACGTCGCCGATCCGGCCGGCGGCGTTCGCCAGCCCTTCGATGGTGTGGTTGGTCTGCTCCGCCTGTTGAACCGCGCCGGCGGCGATCCGGGTGGAGTGCTCGATCCTGCCGCCGACGGCCTCGATCCGCCGGGCGAGCGCGTCGGTCTGTCCGGCGACCTCGGCGATCTCCTCCGCCACCGTGGCCGACAGCCGGTCGGCGCCGGCGCTGCGCCGGGCGGTGTCGGCGGCGGCCTGCGACATGGCGGTGGCCGTGCCCTGAAGCTGCTCCGCCGAACCGGACAGCGTGCTGACGACGGTGCGGACGGAGTCGTCCAGCGTCTGCGCGAACGCCGCCAGCTGGCTCCGCCGGTGGGCCTCGGCGGTGCGGCGGCTGGCGTCCTCCGCCGCGCGGTGCGCGGTCTGCTCGCGTTCCCGCTCGGCGGCGGCGTCCGCGGCGTGGCGGCGCGACTGGCGGATGGTGCGGTCCGCCCGCCAGATCACCAGCAGCAGGACGGCGAACGCGACGCCGCCACACACCACCGTGACCGCCAGAAGGTTTTCGAACAGGCGGCGGCTGTGCGCGATGATGGTGCCGATGTCGCTGTAGATCTCGACGACGCCGACCTGCCGACCCTGCTCCATCAGCGGCGCGTAGGTGCCGATGGCATCGGCCGTGACCTGCCGGCCATCGAGACCGACCAGGGTCTTCCCCATGGCCAGTTCGGTGTCCCAGGCGCCGCGCTGGGCGATGGCGAAGGGCGGCGCCGCGGGATCCTTGCGCTCGGCGATGTTGGTTTCGTCGGTCGAGTGGATGGTGAAGCCGTCCTGCGTGAACAGCTTCACCTTCAGCACCGGAAGGCCGGCCGCAAGCGCGCGCAGGTCGCGGCGGAACGCCGCGGTTTCCGGCAGCCGCAGGATCGCCTCGCGCGGCTGCCCGTCCATCGCGGAGGCCGTCGCCGCGAAGGCCGCGCCCATCGAATGGCCAATCAGGCGGGCGGCCATCTCGTTGATCCGTATGCCCTCCTCCAGGGCGTAGCGTTGGGCCGCCCGCTCGAAGGTGAGCCACAGCGCCCCGCCGCCCAGGAGGCTGAGGCCGGCCGCCACCAGGAGGAAGAGGCCGACCAGCGGAAAGGTCCCGTCGGACCGGCACGCCGTGCGGATCATCGCCGTTTCCTTCCCGTGATCATGGCCAGGACGAGGTTCTCGCGATGGCGCAGGCTTTCCAGGAGCGCCGCCGCGACGTGGATGGCCACCAGGACGACCAGCAGGTTCGCCAGGCCGCGGTGCAGCGTCTCCACCCACTCGACGCCCCAGAAGGCGTCGAGCGTCTGCATCCAGCCGGTGGCGCCGATGGCGACCAGCAGCGCCAGCAGGGTGAGGATCATCATAGCCGCCGCCGGGTTGTGCCCGACGAAGCGCGGTTCCCGCCCGCGCAGCAGCGCGCCGAGGTAGGCGAGCAGCGCCCGCGGGCCGGGCACGAAGTCGGCGAAGCGGGCATGGCGGGTGCCGACGATGCCCCAGACCAGCCGCACCGCGACCAGGGCCAGCACGCCGTAGCCGATCCAGCGGTGGGCGAGCTTGCCGTCGTCGAGGACGGTGAGGTCGATGGCGCAGGCGCCGGCGACCGACCAGTGGAAGATCCGCACCAACGGATCCCAGACCGGGATCGTCGCCTTTCCCGAAGGGCTGGATACGAGGGAGACCATCGGCACCCCTCCGCTTACTTGGCTTCGACGATGGCGCCGGTGACGGGATGGAAGTACACCTCCGCCTTCTTGCCGTCCTTGTCGAAGCCGTAGATCTCGTAGCAGTTGCCGGCGGTCACCTTGAAGGTGCGGATATCCTTGTAGCCCATGGCGGCGATCTTCGCCTTCATGGCCTCCTCGCTCAGCCACGTGGTCTTCGGCTCGTCGGTGCAGCGCGGCCCGGCGAGCGCCGGCGAGGCGGCGAGAACCGCCGCCCCGGCGAGCACGGCGACGGCGGACAAGCGGGTGCGAAAGGACAGGCGGGTCATTGAAATCTCCTGAATACGATAAGGCTGAAGGACGGAGGTCAGACGATTGAGAACCAGGACGCATCGACTTGGCTGGCGAACACGCCGCTCAGCGACATCTGGTCGCCGAGACCGATCGATACCGCCGCGAAGCCGTCCCTGCCGGTCGTCACCGTCCAGGCGGTTCCGGCCGCCAGGCCGATGCGGTCGCCGTCCGCGTGGTTGAAGTCGGTGATCACGTCGCGACCGGTGCCGCGGAGCAGGTCGAACCGGTCGGTGCCGTCGCCGCCGGTCAGGACGTCGTGGCCGGTGCCGCCGTTGAGGATGTCGTCGCCGGCTCCGCCCAGGAGCCAGTCGTCATCGCGGGCGCCGAACAGCGCGTCGTTGCCGTCCCCGCCGAGCAGTACGTCCTCGCCGCGCCCGCCGGTCAGCGTGTCGTTTCCGCCACCGCCCCACAGGCGGGCATCGCAGACCCCGGCGGTGAGGACGTCAGCGCCCCCGGTTCCGGAGATCAGGCCGTATCCCTGGAGCTGGGCCAGGATCTCCGCCTCGGTCTGCTGGAACGGGAAGACCGTATCGTCATGGTCTCCAAATTGGTTATGGATGCCGTCCCGGTGCGATCCGTGCCGGTCGTAATTGCTTTCCTCGTAGCGCCGGTCGTCGTGCCGCTCCCGGTGTCTATCCTTGTGGCCGCTCATCGGGCTCTCCATCGCGTGGTCGATGGAGTGGACGCTACGGCGTGAGGCTGACGGCAGTCTTACGGCGTGAGGGCCGTCGCCGCACCGACGACACCATGCCGCCCGGCGGGCCGATGCGTCCAAGGCGCCGGCCCGCTCGCGAAGACCGGGCGGCGCCGTGCCCCGCTGACCGCGTGAACCACCAGTTCCAGGCACCATGCCCGAATGCCTTGTGGGGCGCGGACTCCCCGTATGTTTGGCCTCTACAAGACCGAAGTGATCCGGCGCCGCGGACCCGGAAAGCCGTCGAGTTCTTCAACCACCAGCACCGGCCCGAACCTCAACCGAGGACGTCGCTGTCGCGACGTCACTCAAGCCAAATGGCCTCCGGCAAACTCGGCGCGGTTCAGTCGGAAGGTTATCGCAATGTTAACTTTTTATCATTCTCTTTTGACTCATGATATAACCCATAAGCAACAACAAGGTTGCGCGGTTCGGGGTTGAGGGCCGCGGAGGAAGCGTCATCATGGGCACATTGGGAATTCGGGGGAAAATCGGGCTTATTCTTGGGGTTAGCATTGTCGGTCTGTCGGTGGTGATCGGGCTGGCCCTGTTCGCGCTGCGGGGACAGATGGTGGGGGATCGGCAGGCGAAGGTCCGTGACCTGACCCAAGCGACCTTCACCCTTGTGGCCCATTTCGCGGACGAGGCCAAGGCCGGGCGCATGACCGAGGAGGCCGCCAAGGCGGCAGCCCGCACCGCCGTGTCGCAGATGCGCTATGGCGAGGGGGATTACTTCATGATTCTGGATTCGGCGGGCATCACCGTGGCCCATCCGAATCCCGCCCAAGTGGGCAAGAACATGTGGGATGTCGCCGACGCGCAAGGGGTCTATTTCACCCGCGACATGATCGCCACCGCCAAGTCCGGCGAGCAGGGCGGTTTCGTCGGCTACGCCTTTCCCCGGGTCAACGATCCGGCCAAGAAACCCAAGCCGAAGCTCAGCTACGTCCGCTATTTCGCTCCCTGGGACTGGACCATCGGCACCGGGATCTATGTGGACGACATCGACGCCGCCTTTGCCCGCCAGGTGTGGGAACTGGGCGGGGCCTGTCTTTTGGTGCTGATGGCCGGTCTGGGGGTCACGCTGCTGATCGGGCGGGCGGTGGTGAAACCGATCCCCGCCATGCAGGCGGTCATCAAGGCCGCCAGCGGCGGCGACCTCAGCCATAACGCCACGATCAGCGGGCGGGATGAACTGGCGGAGATGGCGCGGGACTTCAACGGGCTGATCGGCACCCTGCGGTCCAGCATCTCCCGCGTGGGCGAGGCCAGTGCGGCGGTGTCGTCCGCTTCGGTGGAGTTGAACGCGTCGGCCGTCGGGATGAACCGGCAGGCGGCCAGCATGAACGAGCGGGCCGAGGGCATCGCCCATGCGGTGGACGAGGTGGTGCGGGCGGTCGGCGACCTGTCGGCCATCGCCGAAGAACTGGCATCCAACGCCGAAACCGTGGCCGCCGCCGCCGCCCACATGGGCCATTCCATCAACGAGGTGGCCCGCCACGCCACCGACAGTTCCCAGGTGGCCCACCGGGCGGCGCAGGCCGCGGCCCAGGTGCGCGACGTTCTGTCGTCCGCCGATCAGGCCATCGGCGACGCGGTGAGCAACATCCGCGGGCTGGCCCAGGCCAGCGGCGAGATCGGGGCGGTCATCAAGGTGATCTCCGAAATCGCCGAGCAGACCAACCTGCTGGCGCTGAACGCCACCATCGAGGCGGCCCGCGCCGGCGAGGCCGGCAAGGGCTTCGCCGTGGTGGCTGGGGAGGTGAAGACCCTGGCGAACCAGAGCGCCAAAGCCACCGAGGACATCGAAACCCGCATCACCACCACCCAGGAGATGACCGAGCGCAGCGTGGCATCCATCGACACCGTGACCCGGATCATGGAAAAGGTGCGGGGTTCGGTGGAATCCATCAATCAGGTGATCGGGGAGATCGACGGCATCGCCGCCTCCATCGCCCGCGAGGTGGACCAGCAGAGCGCCACCACCGCTGAGATCGGCCGCAACGTGTCCCAGGTGGCGACCGCCGCCAAGGAAGTGGCCAAGGATACGGTGCAGACCTCCACCCAGGCGCAGGTGGTCAAGGACGCGGTGGGTTTCCTGGCCCGCATCGCCGCCGAAACCGCGGGCGGGGCCAGCCAGACCACCGCCGCGGCAAATGAACTGGGGCGGCTGGCCAGCGATCTGGACCATTTGGTCGGGCGTTTCCGCCTGCGCGGATAAAGGAGGATCAGGCGGTTCCGGTGACGATGCGGATGTGGACGGGCAGGGGAATGATCCCGTCCACCGCCTGCGTGCGGAAACGGGCGTCCACCGCCGCCTCAACCGCCGCCCGCCGGTCGGTGTCCAGCCCGTCCAGACGGGTGCCGAAGCTCATCTCCAACTGCGCCTTCCAGAAGGGGACACCGGCGCGGGCCTTGCCTTCCGGTGTCAGGGGGGCGGCGGTCACGGCTTGGAAGCCGGCCGCGATCATGGCGCTTTCCAGGCTGCCGGGGGCGGCGTAACGGAACAGCGGCCCCAACCCCGGCCCCTCGTCCGGCCCCAGAACCGAATCCACCGCCTCTTCGATGGTGCGCAGCAGGCCGTTGCCGGCCAGCGGTCCCCACACCATGAACGATGCGGTGCCGCCGGGGCGCAGCACCCGCCGCACCTCGGCCAGGGCGGTGTCGGCCGCGGGGACGAACATGATGCCGAAGCGGCACACCACCCGGCTGAACGATCCGCCGGCAAAGGGCAGGGCGGTCATGTCCGCGGCGGCAAAGGATGCCACGGCCCCGCCCGCCGCCGCCCGCCGGGCCGCACCCGCGGCCATGGCCGGCACCAGATCGGTGCCCACCACCAGCCCGTCATCACCGGCAACCGCCCGCCGGGCGGCACTCAGCGCCGGTTCCCCGGCCCCGGACGCCAGATCCAGCACCCGGTCGCCCGCACCGACACCGGCGGCGTCCAGCAGCGGCTGGTTGATGCGGTCGGCCAGATCGGCCATGGGATCGGCCCAGCGTTCCCACGCGGCAGCACTGGCGGTCCAACGGGCACGTTCGGCGTCACGGTCGGGAAAGGTCATGGAACGGTGCGGCGGTCTGTCGTGTCAGGGACAGCCACTATCGGGGAAACCGGCCGCAAATGCAAAATCGGGGAAGATGCCGTTCCCCCCGCCTCTTCGTCCCGGTCAATGCAGCAGACGGGGCGACCCGCCGGTGCGCGGAGCGCCGTCGGTATCGGTCACCCGCTGGCTCAGGGCGGCCAACTCCTCGGTCATGCGGCGGTTGGCTTCCAGCAGCGCCTGGATGCGGGTGTCGGCGTCTTGCTGCTGGCGGGTCAGGGTGGCGATGGTGTCGCGCAGGGTGCGAATGTGCTGGGCCTGCCGCACCCCGTTTTCATTCAGGCTGCGCCGGATGGATCCCACCGCCACCAGGACCACCACGCTGATGGTGGTGCCGGCGGCGATGGTGACGATGGCAAGGGCGGTCAGCCAATCCATGGGTCACGGGGACGAAAAGGGCGTCGGCCGGTTGCGGGGCATCTCGTGGGGCCAGGATCGGCCCAAAGCGTGCCGCCGTCAAGCGCCCATCCCCTGCGGTCAGGCGGTGGGGGCGCGCTCCGACGGCTGACGGATATCCTTGAGATGATCGCCGAAAGCCCGCAGAACGGGCATCACCCGCTGTATCTGGTCGGCGGTGACGTGGGCATCGGTTTTCAGGACGATGGTGGGGGCTTCGGACATCAGCCGCTGGGCGCGCATCGGCCCCACGGTGTCGTCCAGGAACATGGCCAGCCCCATCAGCATCCCCAGCGTCACGTCGTCGGGTGTCTGGGGGTGGGCGAGAACGCCATGCAGTTCCTTCAGCAAGCTATAGGAAACGATGGACGTCCGTTCGATGGTATCGACGTCGGCAGCCTTGGGCATCCGCTGGTTCCTTATTCCCGAGAGACAAGCTCTGACACGGACTTTAGGGGCCAGGGGGTAACCAAAGCATTAACCAAGGACTACGCCGTTTTGGTTATTTTTTGTGATTGCGGCGGCGTGACGCAGGGCCGGCGGCGGTCTGTTGCGTACTATGCGTCTCAATCCCGGCCCCGCCGCCCCCCGCAGAGCCACGGCCCCGGCCGGGAGGTCTGACCTTCGTCAGGGGTTCATGGTTGTTTTGGCGGCGTTATTCAGGAAATATCATTCTGTGTCGGCTGGGCGCCCGATCCTCACCTCCCCCGCGGCCCGATCCAGGAGTTATGGCGTGACCATGGATACCGTTGCTCTTCCCGATGAGGATTACCGGCAGATTGCGGCCTTCATCTCCCGCACGCCCAAGGGCCGGGCCTTTCTGGACGAGCACGCCCGCCGCGCCCGCAGCATGGGCATCGACGAGGTGCAGGGGCTGATCGCCCAGCTTCGCAACGCCTGGCTGGAGCACGAAGCGGCGTCGCAGGCGGTGCGGCACATCACGGTCCTGCGCCACGAACTCCAGGATATGAGCGCCTCCATCTCCCAGGCGCGGCGCGAAATCGCCGCCATCCGGCCCAAGGAGGCGGAGGATGACCGCATCACCACCGCCGCCAACGAACTGGACGCCATCGTCCTGTCCACCGAGCGGGCGTCCTTCGAAATCCTGAACGCCGCCGAACACATCATGGATGCGGCGGGCAAGCTGCGCACCGCCGGGGCGCCGGCGGCCCTGTGCGATATTCTGGACGGGGAGGTGATGAGCATCTTCACCGCCTGCTCGTTCCAGGACCTGACCGGCCAGCGCACCACCAAGGTGGTGAACGCGCTGCGCTACATCGAACAGCGCATCATGGCGATCATGGAAATCTGGGGCGTGGTGGAGGTCGAGCACAAGGACCTGCCCGCCGGCCCGGTGGACACCCGCCCCGACGCCCATCTTCTGAACGGCCCCACCGACAACGGTGTCAATCAGGACGATGTGGACCGTCTGCTGAACGGGGAGGCGGTGGCCCCTTGCGCCCCGGCACCGGCCCTCGAAACGGCCGCCGCCGCATCTACCCCGACCGCCGCCCCGCCGCCGGAGGAGGAGAACGCCCCGTCGCCCCTGGACCAGTCATCGATCGACGCGCTGTTCGGCTGATCCGGGCGTTCGGGAACGGCGGTCAGCGGTCCCGCCGCGGGGTGGCGAAGGACAGCTCCGCCACCAGTTCCCGCCCTCCACCCGCCGGACGCCCGGCGGAACGGCTGGGCGACAGGTCGGCCGAGCGCGCCGCCGAACGGTCGAAGGGGTGCCGCACCGGGCGGTACAGGCTGTGGACCTTCACCACATAATCCTGGGTTTCGCGGTAGGGGGGGATGCCGCCGTACTGCCGCACAGCGCCTTCGCCGGCGTTGTAGCCGGCCAGGGCCAGGGTGACGTCCCCGTCGAAATGGGCCAGCAGCCAGCGCAGATACTTCATGCCGCCGCGGATGTTGTCCTCGGCGTCGAAGACGTTGGCCACGCCGAAACGCTCGGCGGTTTCCGGGATCAACTGCATCAGGCCCATGGCGTTCTTTTCCGACACCACCCCGGCGCGGAAATTGGATTCCACCGCGATCACCGCCAGCACCAGATCGGGGTCCAGGCCATAGGTGGGGGCCATCTTGTGGACCAGCGCCTTGATGGCGGCGGGCGGGGGCGACGGCACCATCATCGCCCGCCCCGACGCCGACCGGGCCAGGGATGAAGCGCAGCGGACCGGCAGGGCCGGTTTTCCGCCGCTTTTGCCCAGCGACACCACATCCGTCTTTTCCCGGTTGAGGGCGATGGTCACGCGGCGGCTGCCCTGGCCGCGGCCCGACAGAATCCGTTCCCGCACGGCGGCGCAATAGGCCTGCCGCACACGGCCGCGTTTGTCATCCTGGGTCAGACGGCTTTCCAGTTCCTGGCGGGCGCGGGGGCTGCCCTTGGCGGCCAGCGCCTCCAGGGCGGCGATTTCCCGTTCCATCAGACCGGCGGCGGCCACGGTGGGCGCACCGCCGGCCATGACCCCGGCAAGGCAGGCAGCGATCCAGTGCTTCATAGCGGATGGGTTTCCTGTGGCTGCGCCCGGCATCCCTCCAGCCTTTGGTCATACAGGGAACAGAGGCGTGCTGTGGGTAGGCCGGGCAGGGTAAGACCACGGATGGAGCACCCATTGCTGGCGACGGCGGAAAGGCGCTGTACCCGCAAAACCCCATTCTGAACCAATGGATTTGGGATAATGGCCTGTCCCATGACTTTCCCATGGTGATTCCATCCTGTGATGCAAAGATGGATGCTCTGTCATGCAATAAAACTGATCTTCGGTGGTGCCACAGACTTTCGCACCAGTCGGTGTAATCCATGACTTAGGCAATAAGACAGGGGGTGGTTCAGGGTATTCAGCCTTTTTATCAATGGCAACGGCGCCGGTCGATCTTATTTACCATTCAGTGACCGCGTTTGAATTGCTGGGAGATGTCATGCGCTCTTTGCACGCAGAAGCCGGCCGGACGCAGAGGCATGCAGTGTGCAGTCCGCTGAACACCACCTCTCCGCCGCCCGCCGCCGCCGGTGACGCCCCGTCGCCATCGGCCATCGTCGGCCAGATCGAACAGGAGATTCCCCGGTTGCGCCGCTTTGCCCGCGCCATGGTGCGCGATGCGGTTCTGGCCGACGATCTGGTCCAGGAATGCCTGGAACGGGCGCTGAGCCGGCTGCACCTGTGGCAGCCGGGGACCAATTTGCGGGCTTGGCTGTTCACCATCCTGCGCAATCTGCACATCAACGGCATCCGCCGCCGCCAGACGGTGGTGGACATCGATGACGAGGCGCAGGCCGCCATCGGATCGGCGCCGGGATCGCAGATGGACCGGCTGGAATTGCGCGACCTGCGCCGTGCCTTGCAGCTTCTGCCCACCGAACAGCGCGAGGTGGTGCTGCTGATCGGGCTGGAGGGCATCAGCTATGGCGAGGCGGCGGAGATCCTGAAAATCTCCATCGGCACCGTGAAATCCCGCCTGTCCCGCGGTCGCCGCGCCCTGCGCCTGCTGATGGAGGGGTATTCACCGGCCGACACGGCCAAGGACGCGGCGTGATTGCATCCATAAAAAACGGCAGCGTCCGGATGGGGGCGCTGCCGTTTTTTGGATGCGCGCCGAAAAACCGGCCTAGCGGCGGCGGACGAATCCCATAATCAGGCTGGCGGCGAAAAGAACCAGGAAGATGAAGAACAGAACCTGGGCAATACCGGCGGACGCCGAAGCAACCCCGCCAAATCCCAATGCACCCGCCACCAGGGCGACAACCAGGAACACCAAGGCCCAATAGAGCATGATCTGTCTCCTTACCGGGATCGACCCCGCGCCGTACGGCAGCGGCGTTTCTGCAAGGGTCAACATCCGCTTCCGCCCCGTGGTTCCCCTCATGAGCGGCCTCATTCAAAAGAGGTAGGAAACCAGACCGGAGGCGGCGGTGTTGAACAAGCGACGTGTCCGGCGCATCCGCGCCACCACAAAAAGGAGGACTCCGATGCTTGCGAAACCGATGCTGCTGGGTGCCGCCATGGCCGCCACCCTGGCCGTGACCCCCGTCCTGGCGCAGGACATGAACCGGGACATGATGGACCAGGGATCCATGGGCGCGCAGGACGGCATGGGCCAGGGCGTGACCATGACCGATCCCGTGTCCACCAACTGGGCGGACAACTGGTCGGTCAACAACACCCAGCCGCCCACGGATGCCACCGGGATGCCCCAGGGTACCTATGGGTCCACCGGCGGCGTGGATCAGGGGATGATGGGGTCGGGTTCGTCGGGTGCCGGCGGGCAGACGGGCCGGGTGATGATGGATGTCCGCGACGACAATTCGCTGCAGTCGCGGCGCGGGCGCGGCCAGAACATGACCGAACTGACCCAGACCTCGCTTCTGAACAGCTTCAGTTCCGCCGGCTTCATGGGGGTGCGCAACTTCCACAAGGATGGCGACCGCTACCTGGCCGAAGCCCAGCAGCGTGACGGGTCGTGGGCCATGGTGGAGATGGATCCCCGGACCGGAACCATCCGGTCCATCCGCTGATTGCCGGCCTGCGGACCGTCCGTGGGCGGGGGTGCCCGGCACCCCCGCCCATCGGGGGGATTACATATCGCTGATGCCCGACCGCGGGATGCGGATTTCCCGGTGAACCGACACGCTGAGCAGGAAGCCCACGCAGATCAGCAGCGTCATCATCGCCGTGCCGCCGTACGACACCAGCGGCAGCGGAATGCCCACCACCGGGATCAGCCCCATCACCATGGCGACGTTGACGAACATGTACAGGAAGAACTGGGTGGTCAGCCCGACCCCCACCAGCCGCCCGAACTGGTTGCGCGACGACAGGGCGATGACCACGCCATAGACCAGCATCAGGCAATAAAGGAACAGCAGGGCCAGCGCCCCGGCCATGCCCAACTCCTCCGCCAGCACCACGAAGATGAAGTCGGTGTGCTTTTCCGGCAGGAACATCAGCTGGCTCTGCGACCCCATCATGAAACCCTTGCCGAACAGCCCGCCGGATCCCAGCGCGATCTTCGACTGGATGATGTTGTAACCGGCCCCCAGCGGATCGGTTTCCGGCTCCAGGAAGGTATAGACGCGCTGGCGCTGGTAATCGTGCAGGAATTCCCACCCGATGGGGATCACCGCCAGCCCGCCGCCGATGGCCAGCAGGAATTTCCAGATGCGCACCCCGGCGGCGAAGAAAATCGCCCCGCTGCCCATGATGAGCAGCAGCGACGTGCCCAGGTTGGGCTGCAGCAGCACCAGCCCCACGGGCGCGAACACCAGGATCAGCGGCGGGATCAGCATCAGCGGCCGCCCGATCTGTTCCAGCGTCAGCCCGTGGAAATAGCGGGCCAGCGCCAGGGCCAGGGCCGGTTTCATCAGTTCCGACGGCTGGAGCACGAAAAAGCCCAGGTTGATCCATCGCTGGGCGCCCATGCCGATGTGCCCCATGATCTCCACCGCGATCAGCAGCACGAAGACCACGCTATAGATGCCATAGGCGAACCGCATCCACAGCCGGATGTCCACCAGCGCGATCACCAGCATCAGCACGAAACCGGGGATGAAGCGGATCATCTGGGATTTGGCCCACGGGTCCCATTGCCCGCCGGCGGCGGAATAGAGCATGGCGATGCCGACCCCGGTGATCAGGCAGACCAGGAACACCAGCCCCCAGTTTATCATCCGGATCTTGCTGCCGAGGGTCAGTTGCGGACGCTGCGGCGTCAGTCCGCCGTCGTGAGGAAGTGCCACGAACATGATCGATGGTGTCTTGTGATGCCGGCGGCCCGGATGCCCTGCCAGGTCTTGCGCGCGGCAGTGTGCCCCAGGAGGCCCCGCGGGGTAAAGCGCGCCTTTGCGGCCCCCGCCTTTACGCTGGCCCGCCTCTCCCCCATATGCCAAACCATTCGTGCCTGCTTTTCCCCGAAAGAGACGCCGCCCGTGCGCATCCCCGATCTGACCGACCTGACCGCCGCCGGCACCCGCCTGTTCGACCATGTGGAGGGGCTGGCGGGACGGGCGCTGGAACGCAACCTGCGTCTGGGCGTCACCGGCCTGCGGCGGTCGGGAAAGACGGTGTTCATGACCGCGCTGGTGGACAATCTGCTGCACGGGGGGCGGTTGTCGTTCCTGGATGTGGCGTCGTCGGGGCGGTTGCTGGCCGCCCGGCTGCAACCCCAGCCCGACGCCGACGTGCCCCGTTTCGATGTGGAGCGGCACCGGGCGGCGTTGACCGGCGATGATGCCCGCTGGCCCGATCCCACCCGCGGCATCAGCCAGTTGCGGGTGGCGGTGCGGTTCCGCACCGGCAGCACCGTGCGGCGGGTGGTGCGGCCCACTGTCACCTTGAACCTGGACCTGATCGACTATCCCGGCGAATGGCTGATGGATCTGCCGCTGCTGGCCCTGTCCTATGCCCAGTGGAGTGCTGAAACCCTGGCCCTGGCCGAACGGGGGCCGCGGGCGGCCCTGTCCGCCGATTGGCGCGGCTGGCTGTCCACCATCGCCCCCGACGCCCCGGCGGCGGAGGAGGCGGCGCGGCGGGGGGCTGCCCTCTACACCACCTATCTCCACGCCTGCCGGTCGGCGGACACCCTGCTCAGCATCATCCAGCCGGGCCGCTTCATCGAGCCGGGAGATCTGGAAAACGCGCCGCTGCTCACCTTCTGCCCGCTACCGGGAGACCGGGGCGGGCGCGGCAGCCTGTGGGCACTGATGGAGGAGCGGTACGACGCCTACAAAACCCATGTGGTCCGCCGTTTCTTCAGCGAGCATTTCGCCCGCCTGGACCGGCAGGTGGTGCTGGTGGACGTGCTGGGCGCGCTGAACGCCGGGCCGGACGGGGTGGCCGACATGAAGCGGGCGCTGGAAACCAGCCTGGAGCCGTTCCGCCACGGCAGCAGCGGCTGGTTGGACTGGCTGTTCGGGACCCGGATCGACCGCGTGCTGTTCGCCGCCACCAAGGCCGACCATATCCCCGCCGACCAGCACGGCGACCTGCGCCGGCTGCTGGACACGCTGGTGGCCGATGCCCGCTCCGCCATCCGCTTCAACGGGGCGGAGGTGGACACCATGGCCATCGCGTCGCTGAAATGCACCGACACCGTGGCGGTGGAGCACGAGGGGCGGACGCTGCGCTGTGTCCGCGGCATTCCGGTGGGGCGTGACCGGCCGACGGTGCTGTTTCCCGGTGAAATCCCCGACGGCCACGCGATTTTCCCGCCGGGGCAGGAACAGCCGTACCGCTTTCTCGATTTTCGTCCGCAACCGGGAACGGGGGCGGACGGGCGGGGGCTGCCCCATGTGCGGCTGGACCAGGCCATGCAGTTCCTTTTCGGCGATTATCTGGAGTGACCGGGATCATGACCGATCCGAAACCCGCACCCGCCAAACCGGCCGCCCGGCCGTGGATCGCCCCGCTGGAACTGGACCCGGAACGGGTGGACCCGGTGCGGCCCGCCGAACCGCCGCCCCGCCGCTCGCCGCCCGTCCCGCCGGTCGAACTCACCCCCGACCGTGTTGTCGCTGTCCCCCCCGGCGGTGACGACGGGGAGGAGGCGACGGAGGACGCAGCCGAGGCCACGCCGCCGCTGGCGGCTCTGCTGGACCGTCCGAAAAGCCGGGCGGGGCGGTGGCTGGCGGCGGCGGTGGCGGCGCTGCTGCTGGTGGCGCTGGGGTTCGACACCGCCGACCTGCTGCAACGTTCGTTCGCCGCCAGCGTGGCGCTGGGGGCGGCGGTGGCGCTGCTGACGGCGGTGGCGGCGGGGGCCACGCTGACACTGGTGGTCAAGGAACTGGTCAGCCTGCGCCGTCTGCGCCGCATCGAGGCGCTGCGGGGGGAGGCGGGGCATCTGACGGCCGACGGCCACGGTGGGGCCGACCGTTTCGCCGGGGGGGTGGCCGCACTCTACGCCGGGCGCCCGGATCTGGAACCGGCGCTGGCGCGGCTGAAGGATGCTGTCACCGATGCCCACGACGACGGCGAGGTGGTGCGGCTGATCGACCGCGAACTGCTGTCGGTCATCGACCGCCGGGCCTATCAGGCGGTTTTGCGCGCGTCCCGCGACACGGCCATCGGCACCGCCCTCAGCCCGGCGGCGATTCTCGACCTGCTGGTGGTGCTGTGGCGGAACCTGAAGCTGGTGCGGGAGGTGTCGGGGCTGTACGGCGCCCGTCCCGGCTATCTGGGGTCACTGCGGCTGCTGCGGCGGATGCTGGCCAATCTGGCGGTGGCCGGGGTGGCCGAAAGCGCCCATCACGTGGCGGTGGAGGCGCTGGGCGGCTCTTTGGCCGCGGCCCTTTCCACCCGGCTGGGGCAGGGGGTCATCAACGGGCTGCTGACCGCGCGGGTGGGGCTGGCGGCCATGCACCTGTGCCGCCCGGTCGCCTTCGGCCCGGCCAACCGGCCGAGCCTGGGGCGCATCCGGGCGGAACTGCTGTCCCTGCCGAAACAGGTGCTTTAAACCACCGTGCCTCAAATCTGAGGCACGGTGGTTTAACCTTTGTTTTGCCCTCGCCGGGCGGGCGCGTCCGCGCCCTTGGCCGCGGCCTCAATGGCCGCCAGGAGCGGCGTGCCTCAGATTTGAGGCACGCCGCTCTAGCTTCAAACGGCAGGGCGGGCGGCGGTGTGGATCAGCGTGCCCACATGCTCGCCGCGCAGGGCGGCGGTCAGGCGGCCGGGAACCAGACCGTTCACCACCTGCACCCGTTCCAGATGGCGGGCGGTGCCCATCACCTCCAGCAGCGCGCGGTCGAACGGCAGCGTGCCGCCGGCTTTGGCCAGATCGCCGGCGGTGGTTTCACGCAGCAGCGTGGCCTTGTCCCCGTCCGGTCCCTTGGGATCGGCGGTGTAGACGCCATCCACATCCTCCACGATGGTCAGCCCGGCGGCCCCCAGCGCGTCGGCCAGCAGGAACGCGCCGGTATCCGCCCGGTGCGTCGGAATGCGCGAGGTGGGGAATTCGTGGTGGTGGTACGGCGGGAAGGCGCTGCCCACCACCGCACGGGCCGCGGACAGGTGGATCGCCAACTGGCTGGCGATGGTCGGGTGTTCCACATAGGAGACCCCCTCGGGCGCCAGCAGCGAGGCGAGGATGTGGCCGTTCTGGCCGGCTTCGCTGGCGGCCAGCGGCGCCAGCGATCCCACCGGCAACCCCAGATCCAGGCCGACGCCGTAGAGATGGCGGGCGCGGATGCCGGCCCCGGTCAGGATCAGCAGGCGGTGTTCCGGCAGCAGCTTGCGGATCTCGTCCACGATGGGCAGGATCGCTTCGGCCCCGCGGTCCATGATGGACCGGCCGCCGATCTTCACCACCTGCAGCCACGGCAGCAGGCGGATCGGCTGCCGGCCGGCGATCGGGCGGGTCAGGCCGTCGTCAAGAAGGGTCTGGCGCGCGAGCGGGGATGCCACGTGCTTGATGCTGTTGGTCGATTCGGACATGGCGTGGGTCCTTTAGCTCGCCGTGATGATGGTGCCGACGTGTTCGCCGGCAAGCGCGCGGGTCAGATTGCCGGGAACGAGGCCGTTGACGACCTGAACCTGACGCACATGGCGCGCCGCCTTCAGCAGATCGAGCACGGGAAACTCAAGGATCGAGTCGTGCAGCCCCGCCGCCTTCATCTCATCCACCGAGATCTTGGGAATGAAGGTGGCGTCCGGCGTGGTCTTGGGGTTGGCGGTGTAAAGGCCGTTCTCGTCCTTCACATAGATCATCGACTTGACCCCGAACTGCTCGGCCAGCAGGAAACAGCCGGCATCGGTGCGGTAGGGCGGGATGACCCCCTGGGCCGCCGGGCGCATCCACAGGGCGTAGGGGGGCATGCCGCTGAAGATGACCGCGTTCACCTGTTCCAGGAACAGCGGCACCGACGACAGCCCGGCCCCGCTGACGGTCGAGATGCCGTGCTTGGCCAGAAGCTGGCCCAACATGGCGGCGTTCTGGTCGGCGACCGACGCACCCAGTTGCGACAGCACGCCCGCCGGCAGGTTCAGCCCCGCGGCGATGGAATAGAGATGCCGGGCGCGGGTGCCCGCCCCCGTCCCGATCAGCAGCTTGTGGTCCTTGCGGGCCGCAACGATTTCATCCACCAGCGGGTACAGGGCCGCGCGCCCGCGGTCGATCACGCTCTGCCCGCCGATCTTGATGACCGTCGCGTCCGGCAGGATGCGGAAATCCGCCGCCGCTTCCGCCGCCGCCAGAAGGTCTGTGTCGGTCAGCGACCGTTGCATGAGGAGAGCCTCAAGCTCCGCCGTCGAATGGGCCATAAGGGGCCTTCCTTTCGTCGTTTCAATGCACGCCACACGGGTTTCCCGCCAGGCCCGAGGGACCTGCCGGGAGCCGCTCTCCCCCAAAATGCTCCTTGGCCGGGCCGGTCTTGTCCGCAAAGGGCGAGGCCGGCTTCCGGCTGTTTATATTCCCGGCCGCGGATGTCCATTCCATCACCACGCCGGCAGACCGCCGGGGGTATGCCGGTGCGGCCCTGGTGCCGTGGTTCTATCGGAAGGCATTGTCGCAGGCCGATTGTAGAGCTTGGCAATAATGGAGGATTGTTTGCATTTGAGTGATGCGTCAACAAAAAAGAAGAAAATGTGCTATATGCATTTCGATATAACGAATCGCGAGTCAAAAAAAATCCAATGAAATTTCAGGAATGTTCAATTAATAATGTGGGATTACGTAAAATAATTCCGAATAATATCGAGTCACCATTGAATCTATGATGAAATTTTTCAAAAAATTATATCCGATACTTCAATTTTATAGTGATGCTTGGCCGGCAGGAACGGCTCCGAGGGTTAACCCCGAAGCCGGAACGCTGATGTGTCTGCGTTGTTCCTGTGATGGCGGCCGGTATTATATCACCGTGCAAAATCAGGACGGTGCTATTCGGCCCCCGCCTGGATCAGGGCGTCGGTGCTGGCGTGTTCGCCGCCAATGCGCGACAGATGGCTTTGCAGCGCCAGCCGGTCCAGCCCGTCCACCCGCAGGCTGGCGAAGATCTTGATGCGGCTTTCCAGTTCCACATAGACGCGGCGGAACGCCTTGATCGCCTTCTCCTCCCCCTCGGCCATGGCGGGGGCGGGGTCTTCCACGCCCCAATGTGCGGTCATGGGCTGGCCGGGCCACACCGGGCAGACCTCACGCGCGGCGTTGTCGCAGACGGTGAAGACGAAATCCATCACCGGCGCCCCGGCGACGGCGAACTCGTCCCAGCTTTTGGAGCGCAGGCCGTCGGTCTTGTGGTTGAACGCCTGCAGTGTCCGAATGGCAAAGGGGTTCACGGTGCCGCTGGGGGTGCTGCCGGCGGACCAGGCGTTGAAGCGCCCGTTGGACCAGCGGCGCAGCAGGCATTCGGCCATGATGCTGCGGGCCGAATTCTGGGTGCAGAGGAACAGGACGTTGTAAACCTTGGTGGATTTGATTGAACCGGGGTTCTGGGCCATCGGGGTTGCCTTGCGTCGGTTCCGGGGAAAGATTCCCCGGCCTTATGCCTCCCTTCCGGCGCGGGTCCAAGGCAAGGTTTTGTGACGCTCCCCGGCCGCAACCTTGCGATGCCCCTCATCCA
Source organism: uncultured Rhodospirillaceae bacterium (assembly GCA_937927415.1). Classification (GTDB taxonomy): domain Bacteria; phylum Pseudomonadota; class Alphaproteobacteria; order Azospirillales; family Azospirillaceae; genus Azospirillum. The sequence continues at coordinate 72,921 of CALBDS010000061.1, read as the reverse complement.
GCCCCCAATCCAGCCCCTAATCCAGCATGGGCAGCCCGGTTTCGATGCGCACCAGGGCGGCCAGTAGTGGGGCGCCGGCATCGCGGCGCACGAAGTTGCTGGCCCGGTCGGTGGCGTTCAGCGCCGTCTGGAAGGTGCCGCGCCAACGGTCATCGTTGTAGAGCACCCGCTCGGCCTTGGCGCGCTGGGCCAGAAGAACGGGGCGGCGTTCCTTGTCGTCGGCGGCCAGACGTTTCAGCCGGCCCATCAACTCGTCCGCCGTGGCCCGATCGTTGCGGGACAGGGCGGCATCGACCAGTTCGGCCAGGGCTTCGGCCTTCAGGTCGGGATCGTCCATCTGCTCGGTGTAGGCGGCGGCCAGGGCGCCGTTGCCGCGGCGGGCCAGCCGGCCCAGAACCGCGGGAACGGTCCAGGGGTTTTCGTCCTGCACGGTGCGCAGCAGACGCAGCGCCAGATTGGGGTCGCCCATGTCGGCGGCGGCCACCGCCAGTTCCGGCGGGCAGCAGTCGCCCTTCTTCTCCTGAAAACGGGAGAACTGGGTTTCCACCGTGTTGAGGAACAGGGTGCGGGCCGGCGCCTCCTTGCCCGTGCGCAGCAGCGTCTGGGCCACCAGCCCCAGTTCCCAGGAACAGGAATGGGATGCGGCGTACTGCTTGGTCTCGTCCGCCAGCTTCTCGGCCGTCGCCATGTCGCCGCGCCACACCGCTGCCTTGGCGATGTCGGACAGGTTGTAGATGCGGGTGGAGCAGTCGGGGAACTGCCGCGTGATGTCCAGCGCCAACTGGGTCTGGCCCATCAGCGCCAGCGCCCGCGACACGAACAGATCCTCGCCGGTGTCGGTGCTGGTCACTCCGCGGCGCACGGCGCTGACGAAGGGGGCCATGATTTCCCGCGCCCGTGCCTGATCGCCCAGATGGTAATAGGCCACCGCCAGCGACAGCCAGTCCCACCGGGCGGTGGTGATGGGGGTTTCCACCGGCGGCAAGAAATCGCTGATCCGGTGCAGGAAGCACAGCGACGATTGCGCTTCGGTGCAGACCAGCGCCTTGACCCGCGCGCGGAACTCATAGAAATCGAAATCACCGACGAACTGGTTGGTCACCAGCTGCACCGCCAGCGCGCTGTCGGGGTATTTGATGATGATCTCGTTGAAGATGCGGTCGGCATCCTTCAGCAGCCGGCCTTCCTCCTGCACGTCATAGGTGGCGTCGGCCTGCCGGATGATCTGCATGGCCTGCACGAACAGCCGGTTGGCCGGGCCGCTGTCCTGGGCCAGGGCCGGAACGGACAGAATCGTAGCGCCGGCCAGCGCCAGCACCGCCGCCACAAGGGCAAGCCAGGAACGGGCGGAACGGGCGGAAACGGTTGCGGCAGCCATGGCGGGGCAAGGGAGCAGGGGAAAGGGCAGGGCGGGGAAGAGAGGGGCAGGAGGCCGGCCTGACGACACACCCGCTCAGCGCGGGCGTATGTAGCTGACCACCTTCTGGACATAGGGTGTGGAGCGGGCATGTTCGAGAACCCGGTCCGCTTCATCCTGGCTTTTCGAGAGGCCCATCAGGTAGACCACGCCGTTCACCACGTCGATCGAGTAGTTCTGCGACGATACGCCGCCGTCGAACAGCAGCTTGCTGCGGATCTGGGCGCCGATCCAGCTGTCGCGGGCGGAATCCAGGATGCCGCTGTCGTTGTCCACCTGGATTTCGTTGATGACCTCGGTCACGCCGTCGGCCTGCCACGCCAGACGCACGGCGTCCAGACGCTGCTGGGCATCGCTGGCGCGGCCAGTCAGCAAAACCCGGCCATGGGTGACGGTCAATCCCAGCCGCTGCATCATGTCCAGCGAGTGATGGAACCACAACTGGTTGATCTGGGCGCGGATGTCGGTGTCGGAAGCGAATTTGGACACCCCGCCTTCGCGCGATGTCACCGCGGCGGTACCGGCAACGGCCCCGCCCACCGCCAGCGGCGCGCAGCCGGCCAGTGCGGCCGCCGCCACGGTCATTCCGAGGATTCCGATCAGGCGCGGCAAAGCCGTCACTCCACCCTCCGTCCGTCGGCTGAAAACGTGGAAATCGCTGTGTCGAACAAGTCACGGCTGTGTCTGGAAAGCAATGAGTTTTTGGCTGTCGTGCTCAAAAGATTTGCCGGTGCGGCGTTGATGCTGCACTTGCGCAATGGACCCGGCCGTCGCCGATCCTTGATCCCGGAGTCGCTTCCCTTGTTCGGCCCGGATAACAATGGTGCAGTGCAGTAAATCCTGGGACGAGGACTGCCGTTTGTCCAGCCCGACGACGGAACAACGGTTTTTCGGGCAAAAGCCGGGGAAACTGTGACCTTGACCGCAGCCTGTGTGGTGCCGGGGACACACCCCAAACACTTTCTTGAACGATCAGACGATTTGAATTAGCATTTGTCCGACAGTCTAGGAGGTTCCAGATGTTGACGAAAGCCCTATTCAACATCATCCGGCAGGAACAGCGGGAAGTGGAGAACGAGCTGGAGCGGGAGGAACGCCGTCCGGCTCCCGACCGCGGTCGCATCGGTGTTCTGCGGCAGCAGGCAACAAGCCTTCGCCGGGAACTCGAACACTTTCCCGAAGTATAAGTCCGGCCAACCTGCCTTCGTGTTTCATGCCCTCTTTTGCCCGCCGGGTGAAAGGGGGTTTTCTTTGTCCGCCGCCCCTGGCGGCCATTGATGCCGCCGCCGCGGGCGGTTGGGTTGCACGCAACGGGTGTCGAGGACAGGTGAATCCCACCGCGGCTTTGTGATAGGACAGGCTCCCGCTTCCCCCAATCAGGCGGGGGGCGATCCTTGTCTCCATCCGGGTTCTGCGCGCATGTCCAAGAACGGCACCGCCTATATTCTGACGATCTCGTGCCCCGACACGGTCGGCATCGTGTTCGCCGTGTCCGGTTTCCTGGCGGAGCGAGGTTGCAACATCCTTGACAGCGCCCAGTTCGGCGACCGTGTGAGCGGCCTGTTCTTCCTGCGCGTCCACTTCACCGCCGCCGCGGACAGCCCGTCCAAGGCCGCGCTGGAAGGGGCCTTCGCCGAGACGATCGCCGGCCCCTTCCGCATGTCGTGGAAGCTGCACGACGCCAGCCAGCGCCAGCGGGTGATGATTATGGTGTCGAAGTTCGGGCACTGCCTGAACGATCTGCTGTACCGCTACCGCATCGGCTATCTGCCGATCGAGATCCCGGCCATCGTGTCCAACCACCGGGATTTCTACCAATTGGCGGCGTGGCATAATGTCCCGTTCCATTACCTGCCGGTGACCCACGACACCAAGGAGCAGCAGGAGGAACGCCTGCTGGAGATCATCGAGCAGGAACGGGTCGATCTGGTGGTGCTGGCCCGCTACATGCAGGTCCTGTCACCGTCGCTGTGCGCGCGGCTGGAGGGGCGGGCGATCAACATCCACCATTCCTTCCTGCCCAGCTTCCGCGGGGCCAAGCCCTATCACCAGGCCTACACCCGCGGGGTGAAGCTGATCGGGGCGACCGCCCACTATGTCACCTCCGGCCTGGACGAAGGCCCGATCATCGATCAGGAGGTGGAACGGGTCGATCACACCCTGACACCCGACGATCTGGTGGCCATCGGCCGCGACATCGAAAACGTGGTGCTGGCCCGTGCCGTCAAATACCACGTGGAGCACCGCGTCCTGCTCAACGGCAACAAGACGGTGGTGTTCAAGTAAGGCCGACCGCCGTTTTCCCCGTCAGGCGGCGGGGGAAACGGCGGTCCCATCCCCCGCATCGTGGGGGGTGAAGACGGCGCGGGTGATCGCCTGTTCGATCTGGTCGCGGGTGAAGGGTTTGGGGATCACCGGCCCCAGATGTTCCAGCCCGCGCTTGGACAGTTCGTCGGGAAAGGCCGTCACGAAGATCACCGGCAGGAAACGGCGGCGGCGCAGCTCGCGCGCCACCTCGATCCCGTTGTCCCCCTCCGCCAGACGGATGTCGAGCAGCGCCAGGGTGGGGGTGTGGCTGCCGGCCAGGGTGACCGCCTCGTCCATGGTCGGGGCGGTGCCGCAGACGATGTGCCCCATGCCGCGCACCGTTTCCGCCAGATCGAAGGCGATGATGGCGTCATCCTCCACGATCAGGATGGTGGCGGCCAGCCGTGCGCGCACCTGCTGGCGGGCTTCGGCCAGCCGTTCCAGCCCTTCTTCCGCCGTCAGGCCGAGCACGGCGGCGGCGTCGGGAAGCGGCAGGTCTTCCAGGCTGACCAGCAGGTAAAGGCGCCGGTCGGTTTCCGGCAGGGTGGCCAGGGCCGCTTCCACCGGATGGCGCGATTCCACCGGGCGCAGGGCCACGGCGTCGGCCAGCTCGTTCAGTGCCGCATACAGCGCCAGCCGCGGGTTTTCCAGGCTGGTGAAGGCGTCGGCATCCAGCGCGTCGTGAAGGATCTGCGTGACGAAATTATCGCCCAGGGCGGCATCGCCGGTCAGGGCCAGGGCATAGCGGCGCAGGTACGGCACATGGGGCATCAGGGTGCGGATGCGCTCTTCGCGGTGGGGGCGTGGGGCTGCTGCACGTCTGTCCATGTCTTCGATCCCTTGAAGGGGCGGGCGGGGGGCGGCCGACGCCCGGTTTTGGAAGACAAATGTCGTGCTGAAGCCCCGCAATGGGAAAAGCCCGAAGGCATAGGCCCCCTCTTTTCCTCCGCCGGTGCAAACGGCCTAATCCGAAAGAGACGATTTCTGTCCTCTTGCCGGCAACATGTGGCGGTGCGGTGGGAACAAATCTTTCGGTGCGATGTTCATGGAAGCGATGGTGTGATTCCTCCCTGAACCGCCAGAACCTCGGATCCCGCCGGCCGGCCTTCCCCGTGTGGGAAAGCGGCCGGCGGTTTTGTCTTCGGGACAGGGGGCGGATGGCGGAAACGGTGAATTTTTTTGTTTCCAGCCTTGCGGTCGTCTTGCGTTGGAACATTTTGGGCGTTAATGACAAGGCGCCGGTGGCTCCGTCCTGCCGGTTTGGTTTCCTGCCGTGGCACACACGCTGATCCCGGAACACGCATGGCCGATCTCGATCCCGACCAGCTTTTGCTTGAGGGCATAGCCCCTGATGAGCGGGATGATTATTTAGCGTGGCGGGACCGGGTCCGTGGAACCAACATTTCCGAGAAAACCCTTCTTGCGACTGATTATCTCAATCACTTCAACGAAATCGTGATGCTGATCGAGATGATCCCCGACATGCCCGACATGGCGGAGGATTGCTACGCCTGGGTTCCCAAATCCTATCAGGAGCATTTCCGCGACAGCGGCTTCTCCGACAAGGAACTGGCGATCGAGGCGTACAACCACGTGCCGGCCAAGTTCCGCCAGCCGTTCGAGGATTCGATCGCCCAGATCAATCAGGTGGTCCGCCACGCGCTGGACCGCATGGCCCAGGACATCGCCGAAGGGGACAGCGAGCGTCTGCGCTTCGACTGCCAGCAGTCGGCGGAAATGATCCACCGGATCATCCAGGTCGCCAACGGCATCATCCATGGCGCCGCCCATGTGATGGAACAGGGCGAAATCGACCTGTACCTGACATCCGGTGCCTGACGGCCGGTCCCATCAACCGTGGAGGGGCCAACGTCGGTGTGACATGCCTTTTGGTGTGGCAATGATGGATGCTGGTCCTACCACCATTCCGTCAACGCATGGCAGAAACGCCGGGACCCCGCTAAAGTGGGGGACTGTGCACCGCCGCCCGTGAAACCCCGCCGGGAAGACCGCCGACGTGAAGTCCCCCTTCGTGCCGTTCAAGCCTGTGACGCCGCCCGGCGGCGGTTCCGGTGCCTCTTCCGACGATCGGGAAGCGGTGGCCGGGCCGGCGGCAGGACCAGAGGTGCGGCTGTGGCTGCGTCTGGGCACGGTTCACGCCTTGCTCGACAGTCACCTGCGCGCCCGTCTGCGGCAGGAGCACGCCGTCACCTCCGCCCGCTACCACGCTATGTCCCTGCTGGACACCTGCCGGGACGGCATGACCATGGGGGAGATGTCGCGACGGCTGATGGTCAGCAACGGAAACATCACCGCCCTTGTGGAGCGTCTGGTCCGCGACGGCATGGCCACCCGCACACCGCTGGCCAACGACCGCCGCACCCATGTCGTCCGCCTGACCCCCGCGGGGCGTGAGGCGGTGCAGGTCATGGAACGGTCCCATGCCGATTGGCTGGCGGCCGCCATGGGCGCGTTGGGGCAGGATGAGGTGACGGCCCTGCTGGCGCTGCTGGACCGGCTGAAACGCTCGGTGCGGCAGGGGATCGACGGCTGGAGTGCCGGGGAACAGGAGAATGCGCCGTCATGACCACCATTGCCCCCCGCACCGACGGCTTCATCCGCGACCGGCTGCCGCCGCGCGGCACATGGCCCGACCTGCGCTTCACCCGGCCCGAACTGGCCTATCCCCCCCGGCTCAACGCCGCCGCCGAACTGGTGGATGCCTGGATCGCCCGCGGCCATGGGGACCGGCCATGCATCATCGGTCCCCGTGAAACCTGGACCTACGCCCGCTTTGCCGACACAGTGGACCGCATCGCCCGGCGGCTGGTGGAAAATTACGGGGTGGTTCCCGGCAACCGCGTTCTGCTGCGCGGCCCCAACACGCCGATGCTGGCCGCCTGCTGGATGGCGGTGGTGAAGGCCGGGGCCATCGCCGTGCCCACCATGCCGCTGCTGCGCCCGGCCGAACTGGGCCAGATCATCGACAAGGTGGCGGTGCGGCTGGCCCTGTGCGACGCCGGATTCCGCGCCGATCTGGATGTCGCCGCCGCCGGGCGGGACCTGACCGTCGTCACGTTTCATGAAGAGACGCCCACGGCGGGGCTTGAAGCGGTGCTGCCGTCCACGCCGCCGGGGTTCGTTGCCGCCGACACGGCGGCGGACGATGTGGCGCTCATCATCTTCACCTCCGGCACTACCGGCGTGCCCAAGGCGGCGGCCCATTTCCACCGCGACCTGCTGGCGGTGGCCGACCTGTCGCCGCGCAGCCAGTTGAACGCCACCGCCGATGATGTGTTCTGCGGCTCGCCGACGCTGGCCTTTGCGTACGGGATCGGCGGGCTGCTGCTGTTTCCCCTGCGGGCCGGGGCGGCGGTGGTGCTGCTGGAACGGGTGACGGCGGAACGGCTGCTGACCGCCATGGAACGGCACCGGGCGACCGTGTGCTTCACCGTGCCCACCCTGTACCGCGCCATGACCACCTTGCTGGAGGCGGAGGTGGTGGCGGCGGAATCCCTGTCCAGCCTGCGGGCCTGCGTCTCCGCCGGGGAACCGCTGCCGGCATCCACCTTCGAGGCGTGGTATTACGCCAGCGGCCTGCCCATCCTCGATTCCCTCGGCACGACGGAAATGCTGAACGCCGTCATCGCCATGCCCCCCGACGCCATCCGCCCCGGTGCGACGGGAAAGCCGGTGCCGGGGTATGACGCCATGCTGGTGGACGATTCCTTCCGCCCCGTGCCGCCGGGGCAGATCGGGCGGCTGGCGGTGCGCGGGCCGACCGGGTGCCTGTACATCGACGACGACCGCCAGCGCCAGTATGTTCAGCACGGCTGGAACCTGACCGGCGATGCCTTCTACCAGGATCAGGATGGGTATTTCTGGTACCATGCCCGCACCGACGACATGATCGTGTCGGCCGGCTACAAGATCTCCGGCCTGGAGGTGGAGGACGTGCTGCTGCGGCACGAGGCGGTGGAGGAATGCGCCGTGGTCGCCGCCCCCGATCCCCTGCGCGGCACCATTCCCAAGGCCTATGTGGTCATCAAGCCGGGGGTGGAGGCGGCGGCGGATCTGGCCCGCGACCTGCAGGATTTCGTCAAGGACCGCATCGCCCCGTACAAGTTCCCCCGCGACGTGGCCTTCATCGACGCTCTGCCGCGCACCGAAACCGGCAAGATCCAGCGGTACAAGCTGCGCGCGATGGCGCAGGGGGACGAGGCCCGCTCCATCACCAGGATTGCCGATCCCGGCCCCGACCGCGGGCACGCCGAACCGGAAGCGGCCGAACTGCCGCCGATGCCCGGCGACGACGAGATTTAGGGTGTGCGCCGGTTGAGCCGGATACAGCCGGCCGCCCTAGAAATCAATCACCACTGACGGCACGCTCCGCCGTGCTTCGCCGTGGTATACGGCCTCGATGTTGTTGCCATCGGGGTCGAGCACGAAAGCCGCGTAGTAACCGGGGTGATAGGCTCTCTCACCGGGCGCACCGTTGTCGTGTCCACCATGGGCCAGGGCTGCGCGATGGAAGGCATCGACCGTCGCCCTGTCCTTGGCCTGGAACGCCAAATGCTGCCGCCCGGTCAGCACGCCCAGGGCTGCCGGGCTGTCTTGCGAGGACACAACGAATTCGTCGGCCCAGAAATAGCCGTCGGCCGTCTCGACGATGGGAATGTCCAGCACGGCCAACACCGCCGTATAGAAGTCCTGGCTGGCCTTGAGATCGCGGACCACGAGTTGGATGTGGTCGATGAGACGACCGCGATGAAGCTGCGTGGTTTCCATAGCCATCTCCGTACGAAAGCCGCTTTGCGATGGAACCCGGCGGCGGGAAATCGAAAGCAATGACCGCAAGGACAAACAGGCAATCACCCTTCGCCGTTCCGCGGGCCTTCTATGAGGCCACCGCCTCGGCAAAGCGTCCGGGGCGCAGGCCGCGGCTGTCCAGCAGGGCGCTGAAGGCGGGGCTGTGCAGGTATTCGTATTCCACCGCCCGCGGTGCCACCAGCGGGTCGGCCTGGCGCAATTCCTCGTCGGGGATGCCGGGGTGGACCATCATCAGCGTGCCGGGCGGCACCTGATCGAGAAAGACCCCCATCATCTCGGCGAAGGGACGGGTGGTGCCGAAGTCGTAGACCCCGCGGAAACTGGTGTTGACCCGAACCCCGTGACGGCGGGCAAGGGCTGCGAAGCGGAGGCCCAGCGCGCTGATGAGCAGGGTTTTGGCCACCGCGATGTCCCGCCGCACGATCGCCGCCGCCGGTTCGCGGCACAGGCGGGCATAGGCGCCGGGAAGCGGCTTCAGGGCGTCGATCACCGCGTCGCGGATGATGGGAAGCTGGTGGACGTGCTGGTGCCCGTCGATGAAGGCCGGCGGGGCGCCGAACGCGGCGGTGAAGGCGGCGACCTGCCGCTGCACCTCCGCCGCGATTTCCCCGCGGTCCAGCCGGCGGGCCAGCGCCAGCAGCATCAGCCGCCCCAGCGGCGGCAGCCGCCCACCGGGGGCCAGCCGCGGCATGGGGCCGAGCGGGGCCTGATCGGTCAGGGTCAGGTGCAGCCCGATGTCGGCCCGCCCGGCCAGGGGTTTCAGCAGTGCCGCTTCCCGCGGCCAGCCGGGGCAGACGCTCATGCAGGACGTGGCCGACAGCCGCCCTTGATCGATCAGATCGCGGATGGCCGCGCCGACACCGGGCGACAGGCCATAATCGTCGGCGCACAACACGAAACGGCGGGGCAGGGGGGACGCGGGCATTCTGTTCCAGACCATCAGCGCAAAAGAACCCACCGGCAGAAAGCATGACCTATATGATTATGCAAGCGCGGCGGCTTGGTTCACTTATGGCCGTTTTGCCGAAAGGAAAGGGATGAGCGGGCATGGAATGGGACAGCCTGTGGCATAACGGCCATGCCTTCACCGCCGCGGATGCGGGCATCGTCACCGATGCCGTGGTTGGGGTGCGCGACGGGCGCATCGCCTGGATCGGCACGGCGGCGGACCTGCCCGCCGGTATCACGGCGCGCACCGAGCACGACCTGGGCGGCGCCTGGATCACGCCGGGGCTGATCGACTGCCACACCCATCTGGTGTTCGCCGGCGACCGGGCGGCGGAATTCGAAAGACGGCTGGAAGGTGCCACCTATGAAGAGATCGCCCGCAGCGGCGGCGGCATCGCTTCCACCGTCGCCGCCACCCGGCGGGCCGGGGTTGACGGGCTGGTGGCGTCGTCCCTGCCGCGGCTCGACCGGCTGCTGGCCGAGGGCGTGACCACGGTGGAGATCAAATCCGGCTATGGGCTGGATCCGGAGTCCGAACGGGCCATGCTGCGGGCCGCCCGTGCCCTTGGCGAACGGCGGCGGGTGACGGTGGCCGCCACCTGCCTTGCCGCCCACGCCCTGCCGCCGGAATACGCCGGGCGCCCGGACGACTACATCGCCCTGGTCTGCGACACCATCCTGCCCGCCCTGGCGGCGGACGGGCTGGTGGATGCGGTGGACGCCTTTTGCGAGCGCATCGCCTTCACGCCCGCCCAGACGGAGCGGGTGTTCGCCGCCGCCCGCCGCCTGGGGCTGCCGGTCAAGCTGCACGCCGACCAACTGTCCGACGGCGGCGGGGCGGCGCTGGCCGCCCGTTACGGCGCCCTGTCCGCTGACCATGTGGAGCACACGGGCGACGCCGGGGCGGCGGCATTGGCCGCGGCGGGCACGGTGGCGGTGCTGCTGCCCGGCGCCTTCTACACGCTGCGGGAAACGGTGGTGCCGCCGGTGGACCTGTTCCGCCGTCATGGGGTGGCGATGGCGGTCAGCACCGACTGCAACCCCGGCACCTCGCCGGCCACATCGCTGCTGCTGATGCTGAACATGGCCTGCACCCTGTTCCGTCTGACCCCGGCGGAGGCGCTGCTGGGCGTGACCCGCCACGCCGCCCGCGCGCTGGGTCTGGAGCGGGACCGGGGCACGCTGGCGGTGGGAAAGGCGGCGGATTTCGTGGTGTGGGACATCAACCGCCCGGCGGAACTGTGCTACTGGCTGGGGGCCAACCCGTGCCGCACCGTGGTGAAGGAGGGGGCCATCCGCTGAACGCACCCCCCGTTTCCGGCTGAGCAAATCAAAAAAGAGGGAAGGGCAGATGGGCATGGCAGACGGTACCGACACCGAACGCGCCGCCAACCGGCGGGTCATCCGCGCCCCGCGGGGCACCACGCTGACCGCCCGTTCGTGGGCGACGGAGGCGGCGTTGCGGATGCTGATGAACAACCTGGATCCCGACGTGGCGGAAAAGCCGGAGGAACTGGTGGTCTATGGCGGCATCGGGCGGGCGGCGCGCAACTGGGCCTGTTTCGACGCCATTGTCGAGACGCTGACCACCCTGGGCGACGATGAAACCCTGCTGGTGCAGTCGGGCAAGCCGGTGGGGGTGTTCCGCACCCATGCGGACGCGCCGCGGGTGCTGATCGCCAACTCCAACCTCGTCCCCGCCTGGGCCACCTGGGACCATTTCCGCGCCCTGGATGCCAAGGGGCTGATGATGTACGGGCAGATGACCGCCGGCTCGTGGATCTACATCGGCTCGCAAGGCATCGTGCAGGGCACCTACGAGACGTTCGTGGAAATGGGGCGGCGCCATTACGGCGGGAACTTGGCCGGGCGGTGGATCCTGACCGGCGGGCTGGGCGGCATGGGCGGGGCGCAGCCGCTGGCCGCCACCATGGCCGGGGCGTCGATGCTGGCGGTGGAATGCTCCCCCCACCGCATCGACCGGCGGCTGGAAACCCGCTATCTCGACCGCGCCGCCACCACCCTGGACGAGGCGATGGCCATCCTGTGGGAGGCGCAGGCGGCGGGCCGGGCGGTGTCGGTCGGCCTGTTGGGCAACGCGGCGGAGGTGTTCCCCGAACTGGCGAGGCGTGCGGCCGCCGATCCCCGGTTCCGTCCCGACGCGGTGACCGACCAGACCAGCGCCCATGATCCGCTGAACGGCTATCTGCCCGCCGGCTGGACCCTGGAACGGGCGGAGGCCGAACGGCTGACCAACCCCGACGGGGTGGTGGCCGCGGCCATGGACTCCATGGCGGAGCAGGTCCGCGCCATGCTGGCGTTTCAGGCCATGGGGATTCCCGTCTTCGATTATGGCAACAACATCCGCCAGATGGCCCACGACCGCGGGGTGGCGGACGCCTTCGCCTTCCCCGGCTTCGTGCCCGCCTACATCCGCCCGCTGTTCTGCCGCGGCATCGGGCCGTTCCGCTGGGCCGCCCTGTCCGGCGACCCGGAGGACATCCACCGCACCGACGCGCGGGTCAAGGAACTGATCCCCGACGATCCCCACCTGCACACCTGGCTGGACATGGCGCGGGAGCGCATCCGGTTCCAGGGGCTGCCGGCCCGCATCTGCTGGGTGGGGCTGGGCGACCGGGCGCGGCTGGGGCTGGCCTTCAACGCGATGGTGGCGCGGGGGGAGGTGTCGGCACCCATCGTCATCGGCCGCGACCACCTCGATTCCGGCTCCGTCGCCAGCCCCAACCGCGAGACGGAAGGGATGATGGACGGCTCCGACGCGGTGTCGGACTGGCCGCTGCTGAACGCGCTGCTGAACTGCGCGTCGGGGGCGACCTGGGTGTCGTTGCACCACGGCGGTGGTGTCGGCATGGGCTACAGCCAGCACGCCGGCATGGTCATCGTCGCCGACGGGACCGAGGCGGCGGCGCTGCGGCTGGAACGGGTGCTGACCAACGACCCCGCCACCGGCGTCATGCGCCATGCCGATGCCGGTTACGACATCGCCAAGGCGTGCGCGCGCGAACAGGGGCTGCGGCTGCCCATGCTGGATTGAGCGGAGGGGAGGGGGCGCATCGGCGTCCCCCTCAGTCGGACGAGGCGCGCCGCATGGAATCGGCGTGGGCGCGGATGACCTGTTCGGTGCGGGAAAAGCCCTGGCGCCGGACCAGCACCAGCACCACGAAGCCGCTGGCCGCCATGAACGGCCAGGGGCCGACCATCCAGGCCAGTGCTGCCAGGGCGAAGTAATAGGCGCGCAGGCCCCCGTTAAGCGCCCGCACCGCCAGGGTGATGGCCTCGGCCATGGAATCGGCCAGTTCCCGGCGCAGCGCATCGGGCACCGGCGGCATGGGGGCCGACCCGATCAGGGCGCAGCAGTAATTGTACTGGCGCAAGGCCCAGGTGAACTTGAAAAAGCCGAAGGTGAAGATCGCCAGCAGCACCAGCAGCTTGGTTTCAAAGAACGCCCGCGACACATGGGCGGTGAACGACAGGTTGCCCACCAGCTCGTGTGCGCGTTCGATGGCGCCGAACGACCCCACCAGCCCGGCCAGCACCAGCGCGGTGGTGGAGGCGAAGAAGGAGCAGCTGTTCATGGTGTGCCCCACCAACTGGGCATCCATGATGCGGTTTTCGCGGCCCAGCATCTGTTCCATCCACTGTTCGCGGATATAGACCAGATGCCGGTTGACGAAGGCCCGGCTGTGCAGCAGGTGATCCTGGGCGATGGTGAATATCCCCCAGATGCCGATGAACCAGATGAAGGCGATGATGTCGAGCGTGGTCAGATCGCTGGGCACGGGGCGTTATCCGGGTGCGGCATTTATGGAAATGCGGGGGCAGGAATGCGGGGGCACCGCATCATCCGTGTAGGCTGGGTTCGTGGTGCTGGCAAGAGCTTCCCACGTCCGCGTCCGGGTCCATGTCGGTCCGGGCCAGCGGCACGGTGATGGAAAAGACCGACCCGCGCCCTTCGCGCGATTGCACGTCGGTGGGGTGCTTCAGCAGCGCGCCCAGCCGCTGCACGATGGACAAGCCCAGCCCCAGCCCCTTTTCCCCGCCGGGGCGGGAGCCGATCTGATAGAACTCGTCCCAGATGGCCGACAGCTTGGTGGGCGGAATGCCGGGGCCGGTGTCCCACACCTCGATCCGCACGCACCCGTCCCGGCGGCGGCACCCCAGCATCAGCCCGCCGCGGGGGGTGTAGCGGATGGCGTTGGCCAGCAGGTTGCGCACCATCCGTTCCAGCAGCGCCGGGTCGGTCAACACCGCCACATCGAGCGGATGGTAGAGGAAGCGCAGCCCCTTGTCGCTGGCCTGCGGCCCGGTTTCGGTGGCGATGGGGTCCAGCACGGCCTCCAGCGGCACCGGGCGGATGGCCGGCGTGATGCCCCCGGCGTCCAGGCGCGAGGCGTCCAGCAGGCTGGACAGCAGCCGTTCGCTGGCTTCCAGCGCGCGGGTGGCGTGCTGGGCGATCTGGCGGTGGTTGGGCTTTTCCAGCGTCTCGTCGAGGATGCCCAGGAACAGGCGCAGCGCCTGGATCGGCTGGCGCAGGTCGTGGCTGGCCGCCGCCATGAAGCGCGATTTGGCCGCGTGCGCCTTTTCCGCGGCGGCGCGCATGGTTTCCAGCGCGGCCATGGTCTGTTCCTGGCGGTCCAGGGCGCGGATCAGCGCCCGCCCGGCCATCACCCCGGCCGCCACCAGCAGCAGGGCCGTGGGGATCAGCCACATCACCCGCCCGCGCCACGACTCCAGCACCGTGTCCATGCGGATACCGGCGGCCACGAACACACTGGTGCCCTCGATGCGGTGATAGGCCATCAGCCGGTCGCCGCCATCCACCGGCGACACCACCCGCAAGGAGCCGGACAGCGTGGTGCGGGCCTGGGTCAGCAGGGCCGTGCCCTCGATGCCGGCTTCCCTGTCCGGTGTGGCGGGCAGACGCACGATGATGGTGCCGTCGGTGCGGTAGATGCCCGACACCGCCCCTTCCCCCAACCCCAGATGGCGGTTGAAGGCGGTGAAATAGGCGGTGTTGATCCCGGCGGTCACCGTGCCGACAAAGCGCCCGTCGGCATCCAGGCGGCGGCGGGTCAGGGTGAACAGCGGCGGGCTGTCGCGGCCCAGCCGGATGGTGCGCCCCACGGTCAGCAGTGCCGGATTGTCGCGGGCGTTCTGGAAGAACTCCTCCCCGGCGACGCCGCTGTCGGGTGGAGGGGGAAAGGCGGTGCTGATCTGGACCGTCCGCCCGTCGGCGTCGTGAACGGCGACGATCCCCGGCAGGGGCAGCAGGCCGGCGGCATCCTGGACCGTTATCCAGGCATCGCCGCCGCCGGTCTTGTCGGGGGGGAGGATGTCCAGATCCTGGCTGATGTGATGCAGCACCAGATCGATGGCGTTGAAATTGCGCTCGGTGTGTTCGGCCAGCAGGTTGGCGGCCCCGTTGACACGGGATCGCGCGGCGGCGAGATCGGTGTTGCGGTCATGGATAATAAACAGCCCCGTGCAGCCAATAACCAGCGTGGCGTAAGCGGCGACGGCCGCCATCACCCGATAGCGCAGGGAGCCGAAACGGAGGGAGGTGGTTGGCGTCATCGTGGTCCGGGGCGTGCCCATGGGGGAAGGGGCATCGGGAAAAACGGTGCCGCGACTTCATTACCCCTTGTTCAGCCGCGCCCGTAAGTTTGTCAAGACATGCACGCGTATGGCGCTCGACAGGTTGCCGGTGCGCCCCAGATCGATTTCGCCGATCAGGCCATTGATGGACATGCCGCGCTCCTCTGCCAGTTCCTTCACGGCTTCCCAGAATTCCGGCTCCAGCGACACACTGGTCGGGTGGCCGGCAATAAGAACGGAACGTTTTTTCATAACGCCATGATAAACCATGATTCCTTAAGAAAATCCAAGCGTTCAGCCGGCTGACGGATCATCCGGACCCAGCATTTCTTCCGCCCGGACACGACGGTCGAAATCATGTTCGCTCATGATGTTCAATTCTTTCGCCACTGTTTTTAGGGTCTTTCTCTCCGCATGGGCCTTCTTGGCGATTTGTGCCGCCTTGTCATAACCGATATGGGGGGCGAGCGCGGTGACCAGCATCAGGCTTTCGCCCACCAGCCGGGCGATGCGCTCCTCGTCGGCGGCGATGCCGGCCACGCAATGGTCGGTGAAGCTGGCGGCGGCGTCGGCCAGCAGGCGGATGGATTGCAGCACGTTGAACGCGATCACCGGCTTGAACACGTTCAACTCGAAATGGCCGCTGGCGCCCGCCACGGCCACCGTGGTGTGGTTGCCCATCACCTGGACGGCGACCATGGTCAGCGCCTCCGCCTGGGTCGGGTTGACCTTGCCGGGCATGATGGAGGAGCCGGGTTCGTTTTCCGGCAGGATCAACTCGCCGATGCCGCAACGCGGCCCCGATCCCAGCAGGCGGATGTCGTTGGCGATCTTCATCAGCGACACCGCCAGGGTGTTGAGCGCCCCGTGCACCTCCACCAGCGCGTCGTGGGTGGCCAGCGCCTCGAAGCGGTTGTCGGCGGGGCGGAAGGGCAGGCCGGTCAGGGCGGCGGCGTGGCGGGCGAAGGCCGCGGCAAAACCGCGCGGGGCGTTCAGCCCGGTGCCCACCGCCGTCCCCCCCTGGGCCAGTTGGAACAGGCGGGGCAGGGTGGCTTCGACGCGGGCGATGCCGTTGCGCACCTGCTGGGCATAGGCGGAAAACTCCTGCCCCAGGGTCAGCGGCGTTGCGTCCTGAAGGTGGGTGCGCCCGATCTTGATGATGCGGGCGAACGCCGCCTGCTTCTCCTCCAGTGCGGCCAGCAGGTGCGCCAGAGCCGGCAACAGCCCCCGGTCGATCTGCAGCGCCGCCGCGATGTGCATGGCGGTGGGGATGCTGTCGTTGGACGACTGGCTGCGGTTGACGTGATCGTTGGGGTGGACCGGCGTCTTCGACCCCACGGTTCCGCCCAGCCGGGCGATGGCGCGGTTGGCGATCACCTCGTTGGCGTTCATGTTGGTCTGGGTGCCGGATCCGGTCTGCCACACCACCAGGGGGAATTCCTCGTCCAGCAGGCCGTCGATCACCTCCTGCGCGGCGGCGGCGATGGCATCGCCCAGCGGGGGATCGAGCACCCCCAGCTCCATGTTGGCCAGGGCGGCGGCCTTTTTCTGCACCCCCAGCGCGCGGATCAGCGGCACCGGCATCCGTTCCTCGCCGATGCGGAAGTTTTCCAGCGACCGCTGGGTCTGGGCGCCCCACCAATGATCGGCGGGCACCGGGATAGGGCCGAAGCTGTCGGTTTCGGTGCGGGTGGCGGCCATCAGATCCCTCTTTCACGATGAGCCGGGCCGGACGGCCCCATCCTGACATTTGCCTTTTGGGTGCCGTGAACAAGGGTAAAGAGGGATGTATGACCGTTCCAGAGCGGGAAAAATCGCCCTTCGCACTTTTTAGTTCTTGTTCCGTTCAATAAGAACGTCCATCTTTTGTTCTTGGGAGCGGATGGTTCGTCCGTTCCGCCTTACACCGCGAAGGAGGCCGTTATGGGTTTCATGCCGTGGCAGGAAGGTCAGGAGAGAACAGACATCGGCGGGGAGCGTTCCTCCCCGGCCATGGATGGGCCGCTGGTGCGTGCCCCGATCGCCAAGGGCCGGGTGCGAGAGATGCTGGCCCGCGGCTGGAATGTTCTCGACCCCACCCCGGAAAGCTGGACGCTGATGGAAGGGCCGGAGGTGGACAGCGTTCCCCAACCCCTTGACGACGTTCTCACTCCGATGCTGGCCCATCTGTGGGATCTGGTCCAGGAAGAGGATGCTTTTGATGAAGAATGGAGTACCTCTTTTGCCTAATTCTTTGGAGAATGACTTGGTATCCGTGGGGTAATTCTCAAGAGAAAGCCTTCTTGACTGCGAAATTAACGCCTCGTTAATATCAAAAGGCTCAAATCAGTCCATCGAACGCACCGATTTGTCGATGGAGATTTAACGATGGCTTCCCAGATCCAGACGGCTCACACCCCGGCCCTGTCCGATACGGCGGTTCGCTCCGCCTCTTTGCTGCATGTGGCGCTGCTGGACGAATTCATCCGCCTGACCCACGAGGCCGCGGGGCAGGAAGGCGACGGCTTTGTCCGCGACAGTCTGGATGAAACCCTGACCGCCCTGTGCCGGGAGCGGGATGGCTACGCCGTCATGCTGCACGGCCCCGCGCTGCTGCCGCACGCCGCGGTTCCCGCCGCCTGACCGCCGCCCGTCACGCCCGTTGCCCCGCCTTGCCCCAAAAGGAGCCTGCCCGATGATGATCGCCACCGATCTGCGCCTGTCGTCCCTGCGCCATGTGGAACTGCTGGATGCCTTCATCCGCACCACCGAGGATGCGTTGAACCTGCAGGCCGATCCCTATATGCGCGACAGCCTGCACGATCTGCTGGGCACGCTGCAGGCGCAGCGGGACTCCTATGTCCGGCTGGCCGGCGGCCATGGGCAGGTGGGCACCGCCTGATCCCTCACAGCAGGCTGTTCAGCAGCGACCCCCGCCCGCCGGACAGCAGCGAGGAGGAGGAGGACGACGAGGACGACGACGATCCCCCTCCCAACAGGATGTTGGTCAGGCTGGAGGAGGTGACGGCGGACCCGCCCATCAGGCTTTGCAGCGTCTTGACATAGGACGGCACGTCGCCGCCGGAGGTGCCCGCCGCCGGCTGCTTGGCATAGGTGTCGTAGTCGGTGGTGAAGTCACCCTGGGTCAGTTGCAGGGCGTACTGTTTTTCCTTGGCCGCGTCCTCACCCTTTTCCCGCGTGACGCGGATGGTGTAGTCGCCCTTGTCCAGGGTCAGCTTCCCCTGGGTCCACTTGGTATAGGCATCATAGGCGGCGCCGGCCTGGGCGTTGCTGTCGGCCATCACCGTGCCGGTCTTGTTCATCAACTGGACCCGCACCCCGTCGTCACCCACCCGGCCCAACCCGGTATCGCCCTTGCTGGTGACGTTGAACTTGTAAAAGTCCACCGGATCGTTGGCGCCCAGAATGCTGAAGCCGTTGAGCCGGGTCTTGTCCTGGATGAGATAGCCGAGGTTGGTGGCAAAGGCCGATTGGGTCGAGGACGACTTGGTGGCGTTCTGTTCGTACACCTTGTCGGCGGACCCGGTCTTCGCGGTTTTGGCCTCTTCCTGGGTGCGTTTTACCGCCGCGTCGATCGACTGCTGCAGGCTCGACACCATGCTGGAGATGCCGCTGATCCCGCCCATGATCTGTCCCCGTTGGTTGCATACCGTTTTCAGGGATTAAGCAAGATCTGGGCCATAAAGAAATTTTGATAAATCAAATACTTGAATGAAAAACCCGGCACCTTTGACCCTGTGCGGGTGCAAAAAGTGCCGGGTGGTTCCGGGGGGTGCGGGTGCTTTTTACCCCGCCAGCGCGGCTTCAAGTTGCGCCACCGCTTCGCCCAGGGGCAGGTTGATGCGGCGGATGCCGTGCCTTTCCAGGAAGCGGATTTCGTTTTTGCTAAGGTCGCCGGGCAGGATCGCCCAATGGCTGTCGCTGGACCGCTTGGCGATCTGGCGGCCGAAGGTGCGCTGGATTTCCTGATCGAAGCGGCAGCCCAGGAACAGGAAGTGCTTGCCCGTGCGGCGGCGCTGCACCTCCGGCGGGATGGGGGTCTGGATGTCGATCTCGGTCAGGATTTCCACGAAATCGGAATCGGAAATCAGGTAGTTCCCCGCCGGGGTCACGCTGCCCGAGGGCTTGTAGAGCAGGGTTTCCCAGGCGTCGGCGGCGTCGGCGTTGGACAGGCTGCCGTCGGGGCCGAAATAATGCACCCATTCGCCGGTCGATTGCGGGTGGGACAGGCCCTGGACCTCGCCCCAGGTGCGGGTGGCGTCGGCGGCCAGCAGTGATTCCAGCACCGCGTCGTACCACACATCCACCACCAGCGCCGGGGCGGGCATGGACGCCACGAAACGGTGCACCGGGGTGGGCGGCACATCCTGCTTGAAGATCTCGTCCAGGATCTTTTCCAGCGTCTTGCGGTGGCGGCGGGATTCGATGAACTGGGCGACGGCGGTCAGTTGCGACCGGATGCGGCCGGGGGCGGCGACCTTGGCGTTCAGGCGCTTCACCAGCTCCGCCGAGTTGCGCGGGATGGGGCAGCCGTCATCCGGCAGCAGGTCGAAGGCGCCGGGGCCGATATAGGGCACGACGGTCCGGGCCTTGATGGCGGCGGCGATGCCGGCGATGGCTTCGGCGGGATCAACCGTCACGCTGTCGGCGGTAAGGGTAGCGTCGGTCACGGCACGCACTCCATTGGGGTCGTTCGGGAAAACTGGGGCTTACAGATAGATCGCCGCACCGGCCCCGGTGTTGACCGTCGCATCCTTCAGCGTATCGACGATGAAGGTGATCTGGTCCCGGGTCACCTTATGATGCAGCGGCAGGGCGAGGGCGCGGTCGGCGGTCTTCTGGCACACCGGATAGTCGGCGCGGTTGTAGCCGCGTTCCACGTAATATTGCTGGGTGTAGAGCGGCTGGCCGTAGTCGCAGACATCGACGGCGTGGGTGTCCATGTCCTCGATGATCGCCTTGCGGCCCGAAGCGGTGAAGCGGGTGCCCAGGTGGACGGCATAGACCATGGGGTTGACGATCTCGGCCCCCGGCCCCTTGTAGGGCGGCTTGATCCCTTCGAACGCGGCCATGGCGGCGTCGTACCAGCGGATCACCTGGTTGCGCTTTTCCAGGATGTCCGGCAGCCGCTTCAACTGCACCAGCCCCAGGGCGGCGTTGAGGTTGCTGAGACCGGCCTGGAACGGCAGGCGGCGGGTGATGCCGACGGTGTAGCGGTGTTCGGTTTCCCGCTGCCGCAGATAGCGCAACTCGTGGGCCAGATCACGGTCGTCGGTGACGATCATGCCGCCGCCGCCGGCCAGCAGGATGCCCGGCTCGGAAAAATCGAACAGGGCGCACAGGCCGAAGGTCCCCGCCATCTGCCCCTTGTAGGTGGAGCCGATCGCCTCGGTGCTGTCCTCGATCAGATGCAGGTTCCTGGCGTCGGCCAGGGCCTTCAGCTCGTCCCAATGGGCGGGGTGGCCGTTGACGTTGGCGGCGATGATCGCCTTGGTGGCGGGCGTCACCTTCTCCGCGGCCTTGGCCGGGTTGATGGTGTGCTGCCAATAGTCGATGTCCACCAGAACCGGGGTGGCGCCCGACAGCGCCACCGCCTGCTGGATCTGATGCCAGCCGTAGGGGGAGCACAGAACCTCGTCCCCCGGCCCGATGCCCAGGGCACGCAGCACCATCAGCATGCCGATGGTGCCGCTGGGCACCGCCACCGCATGGGCACGGCCCAGGGTATCGGCGAAGGCTTCCTCGAACGCACGGGTCACGTGCCCGTTGTTGAGGGAGCCGGCGGTCAGGACGCGGCCCAGAATCCCGACTTCGGCGTCCGAGATGTCGGGATCGCACAGGGGGATGAAATCGAGTTCGGTGTCCTCGCCCTCGGGCGCCGGACCGTCGGTGAGGGCGTCCTCATCGGTGCGGGCGGTGTCGGGGGAGGGGGTGCGGGCCGCGTCGGTGGTCATCAGAGGTCATCCTCGTCTTTTTGGCCGATCACGATGGCGGTGGCGTTTTCCGGCTTGTCGGTGACCAGCCAGCAATGGTTCGAGCCGTCCACCAGATAGAGGCAGAAGTCCTTCTCCTCCCGGTACGGGTCTTCCGCCATGACCGAGGCCATGGCCCCGGTGACGGAGAAGCCGGGGCACGCGGCCTTCACCGCATGGACGATATCGGCCAGGGAAGCACCGGCGGCGAACCGCCCACCGATGAACTCGACCAGGATGTCGATCTGCTCCGTCGTCAGGGCCATGATGGGATCACTCCGCCAGTTTCTTGGCTTCCACGGTGATGGGCAGGCGCGTGTCGTCCGGCATCACCGGCATTTCCAGCGTCCAGCCGTTGGCGATCTTCGCCCAGCCGCCCCACAGGCCCGGCTTTTCCATCTCGACGATGGCTTCTTCCAGATCCTTCTTGGCGACATAGATGGTGAACTGTTCGCCGACCTTGCGGACCATGACTTTCATTGTCGGTGTGCTCCTGTCTTCTTGTCGTTGCTGAAACCTGTTACGCGCGCAAAACGCGCGAACAGCGGTGGAAGCGCGTTTTCCACCGCCGCGATGTCGTCGGCGCTGGTGAAACGGCTGAGAGAAAAACGCAAACACGACGAGGCTTCTTCCCCCGACAGCCCCAGCGCCAGGAGCACATGGGACGGCGCGTTGCCGCCCGAGGCGCAGGCCGCCCCCATGGAGACCTGGATGCCGGCCCGGTCCAGGCGCATCAGCAGTTCCTCGCCGTTCAGCGGATACCCCTGGGGACCGCTGAAACGGATGTTGGCGGTGTTGGGCAGCCGGTCCGCGCCCGCACCGTTGACCGCGGCACCGGGGCAGCCGGCCAGAATGGCCCGCTCCAGCCGGTCCCGCAGAGCGGCCACATCGGCCATGGCGGGCAGGGCGTCCATGGCCTGGAGGGCCGCCGCCGCGAAACCGGCGATGGCGGGAACATTCTCGGTGCCGCCGCGGCGGCTGCGTTCCTGATGCCCATGGACCAGCGGGGCCAGATCCGTTCCCTTGCGCACCCACAGGGCACCGATCCCCTTCGGCCCATGGATCTTGTGGGCGGAAATGGTCAGCAGGTCGGCCCCGGCGGCGGGGCCGCTGACGGGAATCCGCCCCGCCGCCTGCACCGCGTCGGTGTGGAACAGCGCGCCGGCGGCATGGGCGATGGCCGCGGCCTCGGTCACCGGCTGGATGGTCCCCGTCTCGTTGTTGGCCCATTGGACGGAGACGAGGGCGGTGGTGCCGTCCACCGCCGCGGCCAGTTCCGCAAGATCCACGCGGCCCTGGTCATCGACCGGCACGATGGTCACCGGCCAGCCGCGGCGCACCAGATCCCTGGCCAGCAGCAGGATGGAGGGGTGCTCCACTGCCGTGGTGACGAATCCCCGCCGGCCGGACGGGGCGTCGGCCAGGATGCCGAGGATGGCGGTGTGGTTGGCTTCCGACGCGCTGGCGGTGAAGATCACCTCCGCGGGGCGGCCCCCGATCAACGACGCCACCACCGCACGGGCGCTCCCCACCGCCGTTTTCGCGGCCATGCCGGCGGCGTGGGGGCTGGACGGGTTGCCGAACTGCCCGGTCAGATAGGGCAGCATGGCATCCAGCACCCCCGGAGCCAGCGGGGTCGTGGCGTTGTTGTCGAGATAGACCATCACGGCATCTCCATCCGCACGCCCGCTCCGCGGGTCAGCCCATCACGCCGGGCGCCAGACGCAGCGGCCTGGAAATGGGGGCCAGTTCGTCCTCGAAGCAGCCGACCATCACGGAACCGGGAAATTCCACCAGATAAACCGGGGTGCTGTCCACCTCGGACTTGCCGACGCGCACCACCTCGCCGGGGGTTCCCTTGGGCACCAGCAGGGCACCTTCGGCCACATGGGGGTGGCTGCCGTCGTTGTAGAGATCCTCCGCCGCGGCCACCCGCATGCCCCAGTCGAAGATGGGTTCACGGGGCGGGATGAAACCGGCGGCCTTGTCGGCGGGCGAAACGTCGGCCTGGGAGGGGATGACTTCGGTCATGGCGGGAAACCCTTCTCAAGAAACGAAACGATGGGGTGGGACTCTGTGCCGGACGATCTTCTTATTTCGGATCGTTGCAGCGGGCATCGACCAGTTCCAGTTCTTTGGCGCGCATGCCGACGACGATGCGGCGCTCATAAAAATCGATGCCGTAGATGTAGTACATTTGCAGATAGGTGCCGATCGACTTGACATAGCCGACATCGCCGGCCTGGATGATTTCCGTTCCGGTGGGGACACCGGGGTATGTCCCGTCGTTGCGCACCGTGCGCAGGGCGCGGACCTTCTGCCCTTCCTCGAACACCGGCGGGTGGATCAGCTCCACCACGTCGTCGGATGTGCGGGAGGAGGAGGATTTCAGCCGGGTCGCGGTCATGGTGTGTCACCCTGAGCGGTGGTGTCCGATGGGGGGGAGGCAGGAGCGGCGGCGTCGCGCAGGCGGGACAGGGCCACGGCGCGCACGTCGTCCTCCGGGTCGTGGGTCAGCGGTTCCAGATCGGCGGGGGCGATGCGGGTCGCCACCACATAGCGCACGCACCAGTCGGTATCACGGGCCAGCGGCACCAGCTTTTCCGGCGGCAGCCGCTGGGCCACCAGCGAGCGGACGCGGGCGTTGTCGTCCCAGGCCATGGACATCAGCCATTCCAGGCTGATGCGGCGGGCGACCTCCATCCGCACCTCGGCATCGTCGTCGTGCATCATCGCCGGCAGCATCCCTTCCGGCGCCCGGCGGGCGACGCGCAGACGGACGGAATAGTCGCCGTCGCGCATCATCGGCGCCAGATCCGGCCCGTCCAGCCGCATGGCGACGGCGATGCGCACCTCCCGGTGCGGGTCGTCGCGCATCTTCAGCAGCAGCCGGCGGGGCAGGCGGCGGGCCAGCGAGGCGCGCACCGTCTCGTCCGGGTCGGTCATCAGCCGCGGCACCACGAAGATGGGGGCGAAGCGCACGGCGTTGGCCCGCACCTCGAAATATGGATGGTCGAGGTATTCGCCCGCCAGATCGTCGTTCCATTCGAAGAAACGCTGGATCCGCTTGGCGTAGCGGTCGTGGACGCAGGCCCGCAGCGGCTGGCACCGGCCTTCGGCCTTGCGGTCCTGATGGGCGCAGTCGGCGCAGTTGACCGGGCGGCCCAGCCAGTCCAGCGTTTCCACGATGTCCGTGACGCGGGCGGTGCCGTCCTGCGGGGGCGTGGTTCCGGCATCAAGGCCGTGCGTCTCGCTGCCGGTCATGGTCACTCCTCCTCGTCCTGGCCGCGGCGGTCGTCGATGGCGAGAAGGCGGGCGGCCCCCATGCGGTCGGCGGTGTCCAGGTCGCGCACCCTGGTCAGAACCTCCCGCCCTTCGTCCCGCCGGCCCAGACGCAGCAGCAGATAGCCGCAGGCGGTCAGGGCGAACAGAAACAGGCGTGGGGCCGGCTCCAACCCGGAAAAATCGGCTGTGTCACGGGTGACAAGGCGCCAGTCGTCATCGTTGCGGCCCAGCGCGGCCAGGGCGTGCCCGACCATCTTCCAGCCGTAGCCCAGCGCCGTGTCCAGATTGGCGCGGTAGAAATGGTATTTGTAATGGCCGAGATCGACCAGACGGTGCCCCGGTGCGGCCTTTGCCGCCTGGGCGAGCCAGGATTCCGCCGCGGCGGGGTCGCTGTAGCTGGCGGCGGCCAGATGCAGGAACCGTTCCGCGTCCGCCGGAAGGTCGCCGCCGTAATACCGGCGCTCCAGCCAGCTTTCATCCACCTCGACCAGCATGGCCACCCGTCATGTTGGGGAGAAGGCACGAGCGATGGGGGGAAAAGCGGGGGCGCCGCACCGGCCGCCCCCGGCGTTTCCCGAAGGCGTCAGGCCGGGACGCAGCAGTCCGCCGGGCACACCGCCGCGCACTGCGGGCTGTCGAACTGGCCCGCGCATTCGGTGCACTTGGCCGGATCGATGACGTAGGTGCCCTTCTTCATCGAAATGGCGATGTTCGGGCATTCCGCTTCGCAGGCGCCGCAGACGGTGCATTCAGCCGCTTTGATCTTGTAAGCCATGGAACTCACTCCTTCGCTGGTGATCGGGCGGCCCGTCCAGGGTGACCGCCCGGCCCCCCGCCGTCATGGATGGCGGGGAATGGGGGTTGGTTGACAGTGTTGGTGGAGGATCAGGCCCGCAGGGCCTCCGCCGGGCGCAGAACCGCGTCGTGGCCCTTGCGGTCCGTGACCGCACCCTGCCTCAGCCGTTCGGCATAGTCTTTGAAGTAGGTCAACGCGGACTCTTCAATGTACTCGAAAGCGAAGCGGTCAACCGGCTCGATGCCCGCCTCCTTCAGGGAGGTGCTGGGGCAGCCGCCGATCTTGGCGACGAACACCGCGGTGCAGTCGGCAATGGCCGCCAGCACGGTGCCGAGCGCGTCCTCGTCGCCCGAACCGCCCTCGCAATAAGTGTCCACCCGGCGATGGCCGACGAATTTCGCGCCCTGCAGACCCACTTCGTAGATCTGGAATTCCTTGGCGTGGCCGAAGTGTTCGTTGATGCGCTCCCCGCCCTTGGTGGCGACGGCGATCAGGATCGGGGCCACGTCGGACGGGACGGTTTCCGCCACCTCGGCCTTGGCGGCTTCCTTGGCGGCGTGGCGGCCGGCGCGTTCGGATTCGATGTGCTCGCGGTACTGGCGGCGCACGGTGTCGTCGGTGGAAATCTCCATCGCCTCGATGCGGTCGGTGGTGAATTCATCCCCGCGGTCCTCGCCCAGCAGCCCCACGGCGTCGGCGCGGCACTGACGACAGTGGCGCATCAGCTTGGCGCCGCCCTCGCACTGGTCCTGCACCACCTTCAGCTCCTGCGCGGTCGGTCCGCGCTGGCCGGTCAGGCCGAAATGGGTGCCGTGGGCCGGGTCGGAGATCAGCGGCATGATGTTGTGCAGGAACGCCCCGCGCGCCTTCACCGCCTTGTTGACCTCCAGCAGGTGTTCATCGTTGATGCCGGGGATCATCACCGAGTTGATCTTCACCAGGATGCCGGCGGAGGTCAGCATCTCCAGCCCTTCCATCTGGCGTTCGTGCAGGATCTTGGCGGCGTCCAGCCCGGTCCAGCGTTTGTGCTTGTGGAAGATCCAGGGATAGATGTGCTGCCCGACCTCGGGATCGACCATGTTGATGGTGATGGTCACGTGGTCGATGTTGTAGTCCTTGATGCGGTTCACATGGTCGGGCAGGGCCAGACCGTTGGTGGACAGACACAGCTTCAGGTCCGGCGCCAGCTTTTGCAGACCTTCGAAGGTGGCGAAGGTGTTCTTGCCGGCCGCAGCCAGGGAGTCGCCGGGACCGGCGATGCCGATGACCGAAAGCTGCGGAATTTCCTGAGCGACCGCCAGCACCTTCTTCACCGCCTGTTCCGGGGTCAGCTTCTCGCTGACCACGCCGGGGCGGCTTTCGTTGGAGCAATCGTATTTGCGGTTGCAGTAATTGCACTGGATGTTGCAGGCCGGGGCGACGGCCACGTGCATCCGCGCGAAGTAATGGTGCGCCTCTTCCGAATAGCAGGGATGGTTCTTCACCTTCTCCCACACCTCCGGGGGCATGTCGCCGGGACCGTCCGACGAGCCGCAGGCCGACGACGAACAACCGGACGCCGCCGCCGGGATCTCCGCCGGGGCCTTCAGTTCGCCGAGGCCCAGGATGCCATCCAGCGCGATCACGTTACCCATGGGTCCACTCCCTCCGCCTAGTCGGCCGCTGATCGTGTGACCTGGATTATGCAAGGCGTGGGCCAATTAAGAAATCATTATATATCAATGGCTTATTTCAATGATCCGCCCTCCTTACCTTGTCGCCTAGGTGACAAACCCCACCGACGTCCGGTCAAATGTCGGGGATGTGACAACACCGGACCAACAGGCCGGGGGAAGGTTCAGGGCATTTCGCAACAAAAGGCGACGACGTGGGCGTCGTCGTCCGCCGTCGGCTCGGCACCGAAGCCCAGAAGCCCGGCCCCGACCAGCCGGGCATGGTCGCGCACCACCGCCATCGGGCGGCCGGTTCCGGTCTGCACATAGGTCCCGTTGGTGGAATGGTCGGTCACAAGGAAGGCGCCGCGGCTGTATTCGATCACCGCGTGATGGCGCGAGGTGCAGCGGGATTGCAGGCGCAGGGCGCAGATGTCATCCCGCCCGATGGTCAGGCGCGGCTGGCCAGGGTGCAGGGTGATGGTCCGCCCGCCATAGACCAGATGCAGCACGGTATCCACGGTGCTGCCCCCTGCGCTGCCGAAGCGGGTGAATCCGATGGTCGTGCCGTCGCCGCCGGTGCTGCCGCCGCCGTCCCATCCGGCGGGATCGAGGGCGTAGATGGGAATGGGGGCGGTCTTTCCCTTCACCCGCACCGCCCGCAGCGGCACCGCCCGCGCGGCCAGCGGCGGGGACAGGCGGGCGACCAGGGCGTTGGTGGCCAGCGCCTCCCCCGGACGGGCCAGGGCTTCCACCCGTGCCGCCACGTTGCAGGCGTCGCCGTACAGATCCCCGTCCCCCTGGATGGCGTTGCCGTAATGCAGCCCGAGCCGCAGGTCCAACCCCATCACCCCCTGGCTGGCGGTCATGGTGCTGGCCGCCCACACCGCATCGTCGGCGGTGAGGAACACGGCCAGCAGCCCGTCGCCCATCACCTTGATGACCTGCCCGCCGTTGATGTCGATCACCAGCCGCAGATGGCGCAGCATCTTGCGCGTCAGCCCGGCGGCAGCGGCATCGCCCAGCCGTTCATAAAGGGAGGTGGAGTCCGCGATATCGACAAACAGCAGGGCGTAGGAACTGTCCATAAGGGGGCCGTGCGTCCGGACCGCGACCGGAGGAATGTTGGAAACCATACCACACCATCCCCTGTTTAACCATCCCTGCCATAGACAAAAGAGGAATGTCATTTTCTGCAATGACGGTCAGGTGCCTTTCGAATTGCGATGCGGTTTGCAAAAGTCCTTTGCAGAATAGCGGCCCGCTCTGAGGGCATGTGCGGCATTCTGTCTGGAAACAAAGCCAAGTCTTTTTGTGTTGAAGAGGTTGGGGCGCGTGATTGCCGTACAACAATGGCAGGAGGACAAGGATGAAAACCGTTCTGACCGTCACCATCGACCTGGACGCCGGCGATGCCGAAAGGGCCGCTTTCGAACAGGATCTGCGCGTCTGGCTGGAGGGGCGCCCTCAGGTTCAGGGAGTGACCATGGGACAGGAGGGGGCCGGCAACATCGCGGCGTGGCGCCGGTCGCGGGAAGCGGCGTTCGGCCCGGCCCTGCACAACCCCTTCGCGCCAGCCTCCCGTCCCCCTGTGGGATAAGGGAGGGGTGAGAGGTCAAAAAGAAAGGGGGGCGGATCGTCCGCCCCCCTGGTCTTATCGCCCTTCAGGGCGTTGTCCGCCCGAAGCCCCCCTTACGACAGGGCCGCGATTTCCGTGGCCCGGCGCGAGGTGGCATCGCTGCGGTGGTCCTTGGCCAGCACCGTATAGACGGCGGGCAGGACGAACAGGGTGAACAGGGTGCCGATCAGCATCCCCGCCACGATCACCAGCCCGATGGAGAAGCGGCTGGCCGCCCCGGCCCCCTTGGCGCTGAGCAGGGGCAGCAGGCCGACCACCATGGCGGCGGTGGTCATCAGGATCGGGCGCAGACGCACGGCGGCGGCATGTTCGATGGCGGCGCGGCGGTCCAGCCCCTCGTTGATCTGCATCTCGCGGGCGAATTCCGCCATCAGGATGCCGTGCTTGGAAATCAGCCCGATCAGCGTGACCAGCCCGACCTGGGTGTAGATGTTCATGGTCGCCAGCCCGAAGAACAGCGGCAGCAGTGCGCCGCAGATCGACATAGGCACCGTCACCAGGATCACCAGCGGGTCGCGCAGGGATTCGAACTGGGCCGCCAGCACCAGATAGATGACGATCAGGGCGAACACGAAGGTCAGGATCAACTGGTTTCCTTCGGTCACGTACTGGCGGGATTCGCTGAGGAAGGAGTGGCTGAAGCCGGATGGGAGCTGTTCGCGCGCCTGGGCTTCGAGGAAGTCCACCGCCTGTCCCATGGTCACGCCCGGCATCGGCACCGCCTGGAAGGTGGCGGAGGGAAGCTGGTTGTATTTGGTCAGGGCGTTGGGTTCCACGTCGGTGCGGATCGACACCACGGTGGACAGCGGGATCTGCTGGCCGCTGGCGGTTGGCACGTAATAGCGGGTCAGGTCGTCAGGCGTCAGGCGCAGCGACCGCGGCACCTGCGGGATCACCTCGTACGAGCGGCCGTTGAGGTTGAAGCGATTGACATAGTTGCCGCCCAGCAGCGTGCCCAGGGTGTTGCCGATGGTGGACATGCTCATCCCCAGATCCGCGGCCTTGCTGCGGTCGATGGAAAAGCGGATGACCGGGCTGTCGTATTGCAGATCGCTGTCGGTGACGATGAACATGCCGCTTGCCTGCGCGGCCTTCTTGATCCGCTCCATGGCGTCGAAGATGGTGCGGTAATCACCCGACGAGTTGATGACCATCTGCACCGGCAGACCGCCCGACGAGCCGGGCAGGGCCGGCGGCGACACCAGAAAGATGCTCATGCCGCTGATGCTGGACAGGGCGCCCTGAACCTCGGGCTGAAGCTGCTTGGCCGATTTGGCGCGTTCATCCCACGGCTTCAGGATCATGCCGGCGAAACCCTGGGTCAGCGACATGGCGCCGTTGACCACGAAACGGGTGTCGGTTTCGGCATAGTTGGCGAACACCGCGTCCATCTGGGCGCCGTAGACGTCGATATAATCGAGGTTGGCGTATTGCGGCGCCTTGGTGATGCCGAACAGCACGCCCTGATCCTCTTCCGGCGCCAGTTCCGACATGACGTTCATGAACAGGAAGCCGACGCTGACCAGAATGCCCACCGCGAACACCAGAACCGCCCCGCGGTGGTTCAGCGCCCCCGACAGCCGCCGCCCGTACCAGCGGGTCAGCTTGTCGAAGGTGTGATCGACAAAGCGGGCGAAGCGCGTCTCGTTCATCTCCGACGTCAGGATGGCCGAGCACATCATGGGCGACAGCGTGAGCGCCACGATGCCCGAGATGATGACCGACGCCGCCAGGGTGAAGGCGAATTCCTTGAACAGCGCCCCGGTCAGGCCGCTGAGGAAGCCGATGGGGGCATAGACCGCGGCCAGGGTGATGGTCATGGAAATGACCGGCGCCACGATTTCCCGTGCGCCGATGACCGCCGATTCCACCGGGCTTTTGCCCTCTTCCAGATGGCGGTGGACGTTTTCCACCACCACGATGGCGTCGTCCACCACCAGACCGATGGCCAGCACCATGGCCAGCAGCGTCAGCAGGTTGATCGAGAACCCCATGCCCAGCATGAAGATGCCGGCCCCGATGATCGACAGCGGGATGGTGACCACGGGGATCAGAACCGACCGGAACGACCCGAGGAACAGGAAGATCACCACGATCACGATGCCGATGGCCTCGATCAGGGTCTTTTCCACCTCGGCGATGGAGGCTTCGATGAAGCGGGTGCTGTCGTAAACGATGTCCATCTTCATGGACGGCGGCAGGTTGCGCTTGATCTCCGGCACCATCTTGCGGATGTCGGACACGATGGTCAGCGGGTTGCCGGTGGGGGTGGAATCCACACCGATGAAGATCGCCTGCTGCCCGTTCATCGACACCGATGCGTCGGCGCTTTTGGCCCCCAGTTCCACGGTGCCGATGTCGCGCACCCGCACCAGCGCCCCGTCCTTTGCCTTGACGATCATGTCGCGGAACTGATCCACGTCGGTCAGGCCGGTGTTGGCGGTGACGTTGGTGATGGTGAAGACGCCCTTGGCCTGCCCCGGCGCCGACTGGAAATTGTTGGCCTGGATGGCGGCGGTGACGTCGCTGGTGGAGATGTTGCGGGCGGCCATGCGCACCGGATCCAGCCACAGCCGCATGGCGAAGGTCTGCCCGCCCAGGATCTTGGCCGACGCCACACCGTTAACGGTGGCAAGCTGGGGTTGGATCACGCGGGTCAGATAGTCGGAAATGGCCGCGCCGGAAAGCTGTTCGCTGGAAAAGCCCATATAGAGCAGCGAGGTGGTTTCACCCGTGCTCTTCAGGATCACCGGGTCGTTGGCTTCGCGGGGAAGCTGGTATTTCACCTGCTGCACCTTCGCCATCACGTCGGTCATGGCGACGTTGGGGTCGAAGTTCAGCCGGATGTACGCGGTCACCAGACTCTGCCCCTGGGTGGAGGAGGAGGTCAGGTAATCGATGCCTTCGGCACTGGCCACCGCCTGTTCGATGGGGGTGGTGATGAACCCCTGCATCAGATCGGGCGAGGCGCCGGGATAGGCGGTGGTGATGGTGATGACGGTGTTCTTCAGTTCCGGGTACTGGCGGATGGGCAGTTCGGTGAACGCCCTGAGCCCGACCAGGAAGATCAGCAGACTGACCACCACCGACAGAATCGGGCGGCGGATGAAGATATCGGTAAAAGCCATGGTGCTTCGTCTCCGCCGTCAGTTGAGCGGCAGTTTGCCGGGGGGGACCAGCGCGTTCTTGTCGGCGATCGCCACCGCGGCCCCTTCGGACAGCTTGAGCTGGCCCGACACCACCACCCGGTCGCCGGGTTTCAGCCCGTCGAGGATTTCCACCATGTTGGTGTGACGGGGGCCGGTCTTGACCGGCACGCGGGAAACGCTCAGCGTTTCCTTGCCCTGGGCGTCGGTCTTGGCGTGCACCACGAACACGGAATCACCATAGACGGTGTAATCCACCGCGGTTTCCGGCACCACCAGCGTGTCGGGCTGCGGCGGCTCCACCACCTCCACATGGGCGAACATGCCGGGACGGATCAGCCGTTCGGCGTTCTCGACCGTCGCCTGCACCTTGATGGTGCGGGTATCGGTGGTGACCTGCGGTTCGATGGTGGTGATGACGGCGTCGAAGTTGCGGCCGGGGAAGGCGTCGGTCATCACCCGCACGGCCTGCCCGATGGACAGGCGGGGCAGCGCCTGTTCCGGCAGAGTGAAGTTGACGAACAGCCGGGACAGGTCGGTCAGGGTGACGATGGCCATGCCGGGGCCGACGTAATCGCCCACATTGACCTGACGGATGCCCAGATCGCCGGCGAACGGTGCGCGGATCAGCTTTTGCGCGATGGTCGCCTGGGTCTTGCGGATGTTGGCGTTCATCTCGTCAAGCTGGGCCTGATACTGGTCCACGTTGGTCTGCGGCCCGGCCTGGCGGCTGCGCAGGTCGCGGGCGCGGTCCAGGTTGATGGACGCCAGCTTCGCCTGGGCCTGGAGCGCGCCCAGTTCACCCTGTTCGATGGCGTCGTTCAACTGGATCAGCTTGGCCCCGGCGGGGACGGACGCGCCGGATTCGAAGGCGATTTCCACCACCCGGCCCGCCACTTCCGGCGCCACCGTCACCTGACGGCGGGCGGTCAGGGTGCCGATGGCCGACATGAAGCGGGGAACGGTTTCCGTGCGCGCCTCGGCCACGGCAACCGGGGTGGGGGGCGGTTTGTTGCCGGCGAAGAAATTGGCGATGGCCTGATCGCGCATGTTGCGGAAGGCGTACAGCCCCCCCAGCAGCAGCCCGACGATGACCAGCGCCACGATGACGGCGAACACCCGTGCGCCGCGCCGCGCCGGCCGACGTTCCGGCGATCCGGAGGAGGGAGGAGTGGAAGAGGTCGGCGTGCTCACGATGGGCCTCTCTGGCTGGGCGTCTTGGAAGAGGGTGGGGGAAGGGCCATGCTGAGCAGACCCTCGTCGGCGCAGGCGGCGATGACGTCGTCCTTCATGCCCAGCCCGCGGAGAATGAACCATGCGGCCTGCCGACCGACTTCGGCGTCGGAGCAGGCATAGGGAACCAGCTTGCGCCCCGGCAGGCAGGCGGTGGCCAGCGAGGCGCTGAACAGATGGGCGAACCATATCCCGTGGCCGGTGCCGGTGTAACCCTCCGCCGGCAGGGGGACAATATCCCCCTCGGCCGCGGCGGCGGCAAGCGATGCCTCCACCGTGGGATGCACGGTGCGCGCCACCCACAGAAAGACCTGATGGGCGAATTCCCCGTCTTCGAGAAAGCTGGTGATCAGCAGACGGTGGCGGGCCAACTCGTTGGGGATGGCCGGAACCTCGATCATGAAATAGCGGACCAGCCCGGCGATGAGCGCCACCAGCGTGCGGGCGCTGGGCGGCCGGTCCATCAGGCGGGCGAATTCCTCGTCCCCCTCCAGGCAGGCGGTGAACATGGCCTCGTAAAGCGCCTGCTTGCTGGGGAAATGCTTGAAGATCAGGGCTTCGGACACGCCGGCGGCCTGGGCGATTTCGCGCGTGGTGGTCGCGGCGAAGCCCTTGGCGGCGAACAGCGGCAGGGCCGCTTCCAGGATCGCCAGCCGGCGTTCGGTGCTGTCAAGGCGCGGTGGGGGCATGCCGGTCACTTTCGTTCTGGTAAGTAAACGCTCACTTACCATGCGGTGCGATATAGGCCGCGCGGCTTCGCCTGTCCAGCCCCCGTTATCACAATTTTAACACGAGGCGTCCCGCCTGTTTAACACGAGGCGTCCCGCGCGGCGGTCCCGCCGTGCTATGGGTGCCGTCTTTGCCGAGGAAAAGGGGATTCCGGTGCCCGCCGTCATCACCATCACCGACCCGTCCGATCCGCGCATCGCCGCCTACCGCGACGTGCGCGAGCGTGATCTTGTGGGCCGGGACGGCTGTTTCATCGCGGAAGGGGAGGTGGTGTTGCGCCATCTTCTGGTGGGGCAGACGCGCCACCGGCCCCTGTCGCTGCTGCTGGCGGCCAAGCGGGTGGCGGCGCTGGAGCCGCTGTGGGCCGGGTTGCCGGACGATGTGCCGGTCTATGCCGCCGAACAGGCGGTGTTGGACGCCATCGTCGGGTTTCCGCTGCACCGGGGCATCCTGGCGCTGGGGCGGCAGGCGGACCCGGTATCGGCCGACTCCCTGCTGGTCGGGCTGGGACCACGGGCGCTGGTGGTGGTTCCCTGCGGCATCGGCAACCATGACAACATGGGCGGCATCTTCCGCAACGCCGCCGCGTTCGCTGCCGACGGGGTGATTCTGGACTCCGGCTGCTGCGATCCGCTGTACCGCAAGGCGACGCGGGTGTCGGTGGGGGCGACCTTGCGGGTTCCCTTTGCCCGGCTGGCGGCGGGGGAGGATCCGGTGGCGGTGCTGGAACGGCACGGGTTCACCGTCCTGTCCCTCAGCCCGGCGGGGGCCGAACCGCTGAGCCGCCTTGCCCGCCCCGACCGGGTGGCGCTGCTGTTGGGATCGGAGGGGCCGGGGTTGCCGGCGGCGGTGCTGGCGCGCACGCGCACGGTGCGGATTCCCATGGCCGCCGGTTTCGATTCCCTGAACGTCGCCACCACCAGCGGCATCGTCCTGCACCATTTGGTGTGTGGGGGCCTGGTGTGCGGGGGCGATGCCGCCGGGTAAGGCGGGCCGTTAAACCCGCGCCACTTCCGACCGCACGGCGTCCAGTGCTGCGGCCAGATGGGCGGCGGCATGGCGGGCCAGGGCCGTGTCGCCATGGCGGGTTGCCTCTTCGATCAGCGTGCAGAGGGAGGCCAGTTGCCCGGCCCCGGCGGTCCGGGCGGCTCCGGCGGCGGCATGGGCGGCCAGACGTGCCCCGGCCATGTCGTCATGGTCCAGGCGGGCTTCCAGCGTGGTGCGCAACTCGTCCTCATTCTTCAGAAACAGGCTGTAGAGCTGGCGCAGCAGCGGGCCGGCGTCGCCCACATTGTGGCGCAGGGCCGATGTGTCGAGAACGGGGGCGTCCGCGGGCCACAGGCCGGAGGGCGTGCAGGTCAGGGCGGACTCGGCGGCGGTTTCGACGACGGACACGCGGCGGCTCCCGGCTTGATGCGAACGTGGCAGGAACAGCCTGCCGTTCGGATCGGGGGCGGTCAACCGCGCGCCGTTGCGGCGAAACGACGCCCGAACACACGTTGCAGAGAGGAAGATGTTTGACGTGGGGGTTGATCGAGCGTTCCTGAACTGGACAGACGGCCACGGCTCTACTAGAAGCGGTCAGGGCCTCGCTCTTTCCGGCGGATTTCATGACGTTTCAACGGCAACTCATCCTTTTGGTCACCGGGTTGATCGTGGCCGCGGTGCTGGCGACATCCGGCATTCTGGCCTGGCACACCCGCAGCGCCATGCTGGACAAGGCCACGTCCGACGGCGAGATGGTGGTGGGCGTTCTGGCGCGGTCCGCCGCCCTGACCACCGGCCTGCCGCGCGAGGCCGAGGCGCTGGTCGCCGAACAGGTCCTGGCCCAGGCGCTGCTGACCGCCCAGCTGGTGGCGGTGGCCGACACCGCCAAGCTGACGCCGCGGCAACTGGCCGACCGGCTGCGCAGCGTCGCCGACGCCAGCGTGATCGAGGACATCGCCGTCAGCGACAACCGCGGCCGCGGCATCATCCACACCACCCCCGGCCCCGACCCGGTGCTGGGCGCGGAAGAGGACGGGCCGGGCACAGTTGGCGACCTGCTGCGCCGCAGCGGCGCGTCGGTGGACCAGCCCATGCGCCGCCGCGACGGCGACGGCAAGCCGGTGAAGTCGGTGGCCGTGTCGGGCGTCGATCGCCCGCGCATCGTGCGCGTGACCGTCGATGCCGCCCGCCTGTCCGATCTGGCGGGCCGGCTGGGGCTGGAACGGCTGGTGGATTCGGCGCTGGGCGGCGGCGGGATCGAAGCGGTGTGGCTGCTGAACACCGATTTGCGCACCGTGGCCCACGGCGCCCGCCTTCCCAACGGGGAAGACGCGCCGCTGCTGGAGTCGGCGGAGGTGGAAACCCTGCGCACGGCTCTGGCCGACCGCGCCGCGCGCAGCGTCCTGCTGCCGCGCAAGGTGGCGGTGGCCGCGCCGGTGATGGACGGGCAGACCGTGACCGGCGCCGTGCTGGTCCGTCTCGGCACCGCCCACGCCGGCCATGCGGCGCGGGTGCAGGTGATGACCGGGATTCTGGCCGCCATTCTGTTGGGTACGCTGGGCTGGTTCGCCGCCAAGGCGTTCGCCCGCCGCCAGATGGCGCCGGTCAACCGGCTTTTGGAAGCGGCGGCGGCGGTGGAGGCCGGGCGCTTCATTCCCTTCGTGCTCGACGATGCCGCCGCCCGTACCGACGAGCTGGGCGAGCTGGCGCGGGTGTTCCGCACCATGGCGCGGGAGGCCGAAGCGCGCGAGGAACGGCTTGACGCCGCCTTGCAGGTGACCAGTGCGGAGCTTGAAGACACGCGGGAGAAGCTGCGCGCCGCTCAGGAGCATATGGAACACGACGGCCGCATCGCCCAGGAAATGCAACTGTCGCTGTTGCCCCGCGCCTTCCCGGCGTACGAGGATCATCAGGTGTTCGGCGCCCTGGCCCCGGCCCTGGGGGTGGCGGGCGATTTCTTCGACGTGTTCGACCTGGACGAACGCCGGCTGGCGCTGGTGATGGGCGATGTGGCCGGGCACGGCATCGCCGCCGCCGCCTTCATGACCGTCACCCGCACCATCCTGCAGGAGGTGGCGGCGCTGTCCCCGTCGCCGGGGGCGGTGCTGACCACCCTGAACGGCCGGCTGTGCGACCAGAACCCGCTGGGCATGGTGGTGTCCCTGTTCTATGGCGTGTACGACCGGGTGACCGGCGAGTTGCGCTATGCCAACGCCGACCACATCATCGCCTGCCGCATCACCGCGGGCGGCATTCTCGACCGGCTGCCGATGGGGGCCTCTCCGGGGTTGGGCAGTGTGGCGGGGCAGTTGTACGGCGAGGACCGCATCCGGCTGGAGCCGGAAGACACGCTGATTCTTCACACCGACGGTCTGGTCAAGGCCCGCAACCCCAGCGGCGAGCCGTTCGGGGAGGAACGGTTGCTGGCCTCGCTGAACACCGGGGCGATGGCGGCGGATGTGCAGGTCAGCCGCATCTTCGACACGGTGGCGGCCTTCACCGACGGCACCCCGCTGTCCGACGACGTGAGTTGCATGGTTCTGCACCGTCTGGCCGTGCCGGAAGTGGTCGATGGCGCGCCACTGGCCGATACCGAAGTGTAACGCGCTGTTCAGCCAGGGTTCAGCCGGGGCGGGCTAGGGTCTCCTGCACATGTCGATGATGTTTCAGGAGCGATGCCATGCTGCCGGCTGACCAGCGTTACGATACCCCGGCCCAAATTCTCCACTGGTTGACCGCCATCGCCGTGATCGGTGCCTTCGTGCTGATCCAAGTGGTGGACGGGATGCCCAAGGGGCCGGAGCGGGCTTTTGTCATGGGGCTGCACAAATCCTTCGGCGTGGTGGTGCTCGCCCTGTTCGTGGCGCGGGTGGCGTGGCGTCAGGTCAGCCCGCCGCCGGCCTTTGCCGCCGGCATGGCTCCGTGGGTGGCCGCTGCGGCCAAGGCCGGGCATGCCGGGCTGTACCTGCTGATGCTGGCCGTGCCGGTGGTCGGGGTGGTGATGTCGTGGTCGGGCGGCCGCGCGGTGGAGGTGTTCGGCCTGTTTGCCCTGCCGACCCTGCTGCCTCCCGATCCGGCGCTGAAGGAAGTGACCGAGGAAATCCACGAGGTTCTGGGCAACCTGTTCATCTTTCTGGCCGGCGCCCATGCGGTGGTTGCCATCGTCCATCAGTATGTCCTGAAGGATGGTACCCTGTCCCGGATGCTGCCGGGCGGTGGCCGGGCGGCCTGAACGGCGCGTCACGCAACGCCCTCCATCCGCACCTCCCCCGCCCTTTGGCGGGGGTTTCTTTTGCCCAGCCCCCGCCTTTTGGCGGGGGTTTCTTTTGCAATGCAAAAATCTTATGGTGGCGGCGTTCACGTGATGGAGAAGCCGGTTATGGATGAAACCAAGCTGACGGCCGCTTTGCCGAATCTCGACGTGCAGATCCTTCATCGTGCCCTGCCGGATCAGAGCGGGGAGGCGATTTCGATCACCCTGACCGCCACCCCGTCGTTCGATGCCGCGGCGGCGGCGCTGTTGCCGCCGTTGGCGACAGCGTTCCTTCCGGGGGCGTTCCTGCAGGGCGGATCCATCCCGCTGTTGCCCCCGTTCCTGGCCCAGACCGGGACCGCCGGGGCCGGAGCGGAAGGGGCCGCATCCATCGCCCAACTGTGGCTGGCGCCTGCGCGCCTGTGGATGGAACTGGCTCAGCGGGCCTGGGCGCCGTGGCTGGCCATGGCAGCACTGCGGCGGGTGTCGGACGAACCGTGATCCCGGTGTGACAGCCTCCGCCGCTTAGCCATTCGTTAGGTTTATCGCCGCACGCTGGCACCTTTCAGGGGGAGGGTGTGGCGATGGAGTCCGCGTGGCTGCGGGGGGCTGCCCTTTATCAGCTTTATCCTTTGAGCTTTCGCGACGGTGACGGCGACGGCTGGGGCGACCTGGGCGGGGTGCTGGCCGGTTTGGACCATGTGGCGGGTTTGGGGGTGGACGGGGTGTGGCTGTGCCCCTTCTACCCCTCGCCATGGACCGATTTCGGTTATGACGTGGCCGATCACCGGGCGGTGGACCCGCGCATGGGCACGCTGGAGGGGTTCGACCGTTTCCTGGCCGCCGCCCATGACCGGGGGCTGAAGGTGCTGCTGGATCTGGTGTGCGGCCACACCTCGGACCAACACCCGTGGTTCGAGGCGTCGCGCCGCGGCCGTCAGGGGCCGTACGCCGATTTCTACGTCTGGGCCGATGCGGCCCCCGACGGCACGCCGCCCAACAACTGGCTGTCGGTGTTCGGCGGTGCCGCCTGGACGTGGGAGCCGCGGCGGCGGCAGTATTATCTCCATCATTTCCTGTCCACCCAGCCGGCGCTGAACCTGTCGGACGCGGCATGCTTCCAGGCGGTGCTGGACAACGCCCGTTTCTGGCTGGCCCGCGGGGTGGACGGGTTCCGCATCGATGCGGTGGATTTCTTCGCCCACGACCCGCACCTTCGCTCCAACCCCGCCGCCCCGCCGGCGGCCGAGCCGCCGCTGAAGCCTTTCGGGCGGCAGATCCATGTCCACGATATGCTGGGGACCGCCATCCGCCCGCTGCTGGAACGGCTGCGGGCCGAGGTGGACCGCTTTCCCGGCCGGGTGCTGCTGGGGGAGTTGTCCAGCCAGCCGGGGGCGGCGGACCGTATCGCCGCCTACACGGCCGCGGGCGGGCTGCATGCCGCCTACACCCTGTCGCTGGCCAAGGGGGCGTTCACCGCCGATGCCTTTGCCGCCGCGCTGACCGGCGTGGCCGATCCCGGCGCCATCGCCTGGAGCTTTTCCAACCATGACGTGGAGCGGGCGGTCACCCGCTGGTGCCCCCCCGGTGCGGAGCGGGAGGCGTTCAACACCCTGTTGGCCGCGCTGTTCTGTGCCCTGCCGGGAACCCTGTGCCTCTACCAGGGGGAGGAACTGGCGCTGCCGCAGGCGTCGCTGACCCGCGAACAACTCCGCGACCCCTTCGGCATCGCCTATTGGCCGGAATTTCCGGGGCGGGACGGCAGCCGCACGCCGATGCCGTGGCGGGCCGACGCTCCGCACGCGGGCTTCACCACCGCCGCAGCCACGCCCTGGCTGCCGGTCGATCCCCGTCATGCCCCCCTGGCGGTCAACCGGCAGGAAGCCGACCCGGCCAGCCCGCTGCACGTCTGGCGCGCTGCCCTGGCCCGCCGCCGGGCCACCCCGGCCCTGCGCCATGGTGCCTTGCGCGGGGTGGTGGCGGCGGGGCCGGTCCTGGCCTTTGACCGGGTGGCGGCGGACGGGGCGGTGGTGCGGGCCTGCTTCAACCTGTCCAACGCCCCCGCCACCCATGAGGGGCGCACGCTGGCCCCGCTGGAAGCGGTGGTGGGTTAATCCCAGGCTTCCGCCGGGCGGTCCTCGGTGGGCATCAGGGTGTACTGGGTGGCGCAACCGGGCTGGGCCAGCATGCGCTTGTACCACTCCGTCACCGCCGGGTAAGCGGCGATGTCGATGTTCCCTTCGTTGGCAAGGTCGATCCAGGGAAAGGCGAAGATGTCGGCGATGGTCACCCGCTCCCCATCCACGAACGGGCGGTTGCTCAGGTGGTTGTCCAGTTGGGTCAGGCCGGCGGCGGCGTTCTTTTCCATATAGGGGATCGCCTGCGGGTCGCCGCCGAACCGGCGCAGGGCGCGGGTACGCTGCAGCGGCATCAGCACATCGGCCAGCCACGACAGCCATTCCCCCAGACGGTAGCGGCCCAGCGTGTCGGGCGCCCCGAAATGGCCGGTGGTCTTGGCAAGGTAGGTCAGGATCACCCCCGACTCAGACAGCTTCACATCGCCATGGACCAGCGCCGGCACCCGCCCGAAACGGCTGACGGCGAGGTAGTCGGGCGTCTTCTGCGCGCCGCTTTTCAGATCCACATGGCGGTAATCGAACGGGATGCCGGCCATGCGCAGGAACAGCAGCACACGGGCCGCGGGCTGGGATGCGAAGTGGCCATGGACGATGAAATCGGCGCTCATGTCGGGCTGTTTCCCTGGCAACGGAAAAGAACGGTCGGTCACCTTAGGCGTTTTGCCCCCACCCGTGCCACCGGAATTGCCATTGTCATACCTTGATACAGTCAATGGATGAATTCGGCATTACCCCGCAAAGCATCATGGAGACATCACTCTCACCCTTTGCCGTCATGATGACGGGAATTGATGATTTTGGTCCCGTTTGGAGGTCATGACAACGGGTAATGTTTCATCGCTCATCCGATGACCATCTGTCCAGCCGTAACGTGGATCGGGAAAACTTGCCGGTCGTTGCCTTCGGGGCCTGGAAAAACAGGCCGGATGGCCGGGGACCGGCGGCGGGAGACGGACGGGGATGGCTGGTTACCTTGTGACGGGGGGATGCGGTTTCATCGGTTCCCATCTGGTGGAACGGCTGCTGGATCTGGGCCATGAGGTCCGGGTTCTGGACGATCTTTCGACCGGGCGGCGGGAAAATCTGCCGCCGGGGGTGCCGCTGACGGTGGCCGACGTGGCCGACGCGGCGGCGGTGCGCGCGGCCATGGCGGGGATGGACGGCTGTTTCCATCTGGCCGCCGTGGCATCGGTGGAACGCTCGCGGGAGGCGTGGCTGGATACCCACGCCGCCAATCTGGCCGGCACCATCGCGGTGTTCGACGCCGCCCGCGCCGCCGCCCGTGGGGGCAGGCCGGTGCCGGTGATCTATGCCTCGTCCGCCGCGGTGTACGGCGACAACCCGGCGGTGCCGCTGTCGGAGGACGCGGCCACGGCACCGCTGTCGGCCTATGGTGCCGACAAGCTGGGGTGCGAGTTGCACGCCCGCGTGGCCGACGGTGTGCATGGGGTGCCGGTCACGGGGTTCCGCTTCTTCAACGTCTATGGGCCGCGGCAAGACCCGAAATCGCCGTATTCGGGGGTTATCTCCATCTTCGCCGGGCGGATTTCCCGCGGCGAGCCGATCACCATCAACGGCGATGGTGAGCAGGTGCGGGATTTCGTTTATGTGAAGGATCTGGTGCGCTATCTGACCGCGGCTATGGAACAGCCGCGGGCCGGGGCGCCGGTGTTCAACGTCTGCACCGGCCGTCCGGCCACGGTGAACCGGCTGGCGGAGGTGCTGGCCGATCTGGCCGGGCAACCGCTGGAACGCCGCTATGGCCCGCCGCGGCCGGGCGATATCCGGGTGTCGTTCGGCGATCCCCGCCGGCTGCAGGCCGCGTTCGGCATGGCGTGCGCCACGGAGTTGCAGGACGGGCTGCGCGAAACCCTGCGGTGGATGGGGTGACGATGGGGAAGGGGGCGGAATGGCGGTCAAACGGGGTGTTCTGGCCGGAGCGGCCCTGATGGTGGCTCTTTCCCTGCTGCCCCCGTCGCCGGCGGAGGCTGCCGGGCAGGCGCCGGGGCCAAGCGTCACCGTTCCCGTCCCCGACCCCAACCAGCCCTTGCCCCACCGGCCGCGCATCATCCGCGGGCAGGTGATCTACCGCCTGCCCATGCCGATGCGGGAGGTGGCTTATGCCGACCAAACCCTGTCCCACCTGTGCCGCCGCGGCGCCTTTGTGCAGAAGATGAATGGGTTCTATTGGGCGCGCACACCGGAGCGGGCCTATGGCGTGGGTTTTCCCAGCGGTGCCAATCTGGACGATCCGCAGGGACGCGCTCGTCCGGGGCAGGTGTATTTCTTCCAGAACCCGGATGCGTTCTGCATCGTGTGGGTGGCGGACCAGCGGCTGCTGATGCCCCACTACGTCGGCCCGCCGCTGCCGGATCATTGAAACCGTGGGATTAGGAGGGGAATAGGAAGAATTAAATTAGTTTATTAACTAAATATTTTACTTTCTTGATGGGTAAAATTTTCTCATGCTATGATGAATCAACCATATGAATTTCTATTTTATGGAGGCCATTGTGGCTGAGAACATATTCAAGTATATGTTGCTTGCAATCGGAACCACCATAGCTATCGGATCTGTGGCGACGGTGGTCGTCATAGGCGATGGAAATACCATTCATCAGCGCCCACACGACGGAGGCAGAGGCAGCCAGCCTTCTCCGCTTGTTTCACCCGGTTCGGGCGAGCAATCGTCTGTTCTGCGAGCGCCGGAGTCCCAAACCGTCCTTGGGGTGGAAGGAAACTCCACCATTCCCAACGCGAATGATCTCAATTCATTAAACGCCAATGAACCACCAAATAAAATCATCATCACGCAACCGGTAAAAGTTCGCTGATTTTATTTCGAACACATGGGGAGGGACTGTTGCGTTCGCATTTACTGATCTTATTATGTCTCCCTTTCGTCCTGTTTGGTTGTGGAGGGGGTGGTGGTGGTAACGGGGGAAGCAGTTCCGGTGTTTATACCGGAACTGATGGTTTAGCACGAGAAAATCCCAAAAGGGACAAAGCGTGCAGCCTTCCTTCAGAGGTTGAGTTGACGATTGATGTTCATGACTTCTTGGTCAAGAGCATGTCTATGGCTCTTTCCAATCGCTGCATTCCCAATGGCCTGCGTTTTGCTGAACGTCTTTTTGATGGCACATCCATTTACTTTAAGCTTGTTCCGATATCCGAGAGGAGGACGAGCGATTATTATCTTGTGAAAATCCCTCCTGTTCGTGATGGGAAAGTTGATATTATCGCATCTTTGTATGATTTTGATAATCTTTCCCATGTATCTGATCCTCCGCAGGCTTTCCCCGTCGCTGGTGAGATCGAGAAAGGTTATCTTGTCGATCTGGTGATTACAGACCTGTCATGGTCTCCAAGCGGCTTTGTAACAAGAGGGAGTGGAATTTCCGACGGAGATACTGTTGTTTTAGATGTAGAGTCAAAGAATTATCCGGGATCCTATTGGAAAGTCAGGTTACCTACGGTTGATGGGAAGTTTACGGCTGTAGCAAGATTGCAATAGGTATAGCGGCATGATCATGTATCGAGATGCGAGCATGTATCAACGATGCACCTTGTTCTTTTTGCTGCTTTTTCTGTTTTCCTGCACGGATCAGAAGCAGAATGAAGCGCCTCAAGCACATTCACCGGTGCGGAGCGGGGATTTTAATGATCCCCCGCGTCCGGTGATGCAGAAAAGTAATTCAGATAAGCGCCCAACCAATACGGCGCT
This sequence comes from uncultured Rhodospirillaceae bacterium, assembly GCA_937927415.1. Taxonomy (GTDB): domain Bacteria; phylum Pseudomonadota; class Alphaproteobacteria; order Azospirillales; family Azospirillaceae; genus Azospirillum. The sequence goes on along the minus strand of CALBDS010000061.1, from coordinate 29,249 downwards.
GCCGTCCCGCAGTGACAGTCCTTTTTACGAAAATTGTGAAAGAGATATTCTGAATGCATCTATTTTTTACTCGAAAAATATAAGGCTTACTTTGTCGCCAGATTCTGGAATTTCTTCTGATTATGCAAAAAAACAAATACTAGATGTATTTTATTTTCTGATTTCTGATTTTGGCAAACCATTTATTTCGGCCAATAAGGTCGAAGTTCGTGTTTATCGTGGTGGAAGCGGTAATGCCTTCATGGAAAGACAAAAAGGAGGACGTAGGGTTATCAAAATCGATCCCATTAATTTTTCCGAATTTCATAAGATGTATATCGTGCATGAATTTTTCCATGCATTTTATCAATCAGATTCGTTTATTGATGGAAAAAAAATCAAAGAGATTGAGGGGTGGGCTGTCTATGCTCAACTTAGGTATCGTTTTCTCGAAAAAAGTAATAAAGAAATATTCACCTATATTGATAAAGAGTATGGTATAAGTGATGATGATTATTTAAAATTATCAGAGAAGGGGCCATGGAAATCGTTTCCGCCGGATGTGCAGCAGTTGATATATTATAATTCGGCAAAACGTTCCTTTTCGTACAGTCATAAAGAAAATCTGTCCTATCTGACCACGGAGAATCCCGGACAGATGCTGCAGACGCCGTGCAGCCCGAAAAGTGATAAACGGAATCCGTCTCCGGCACCTATCAGACCGGCAACCGGATCAGCACCCGCAGCCCCCCCATCGGGCTATCGCCCAGGATGATGTCGCCGCCGTGGCTGCGGGCCACGTCGCGGGCGATGGTCAGCCCCAGACCCACGCCGCCGGTAGCGGAGTTGCGCGAGGTGTCCAGGCGGAAGAACGGGCGGAACACATCCTCCCGCGCGGTGGTGGGGATGCCGGGGCCGTCGTCGTCCACGATGATGTCCAGCAGATTGCCCCGGCGGTTCGCAGTGACCCGGATGGATTCGGCGTGACGGCGGGCGTTGACCAGCAGGTTGGTCAGACACCGCCGCATGGCGTTGGGGCGCAGGGGAAAGATCAGCCCGTCGGGCACGGCCAGCGCCACCTCGGCCCCCTCGCGGCGGGCGCCGTTGACCACCTCGGTCAGCAGGCGGGTGAGGTCGGTGGGCTGCACCGATTCCGCCCCCTCGCCACGGGCGAAGGCCAGATAGCCTTCGATCATGGTTTCCATCTCGGCCACGTCGGCCTTCAACTCCTCCACCTCCACGCCGACGTCGGCGTCGGGGGGCACGCTGATGGCCAGCATGTCCAGCGCCAGCTTCATCCGCGTCAGCGGCGTGCGCAGGTCGTGGCTGACGCCCGCCAGCATTTCCGTCCGCTGGGTGATCTGCCGCTGGATGCGGTCGCGCATCACCAGGAAGGCGGCGGCCGCCTGCCGCACCTCCGCCGCGCCCTCGGGCTTGAAGTTGGTGACGTCGCGGCCCTTGCCCAGGCTGTCGGCGGCGTTGGCCAGCCGGCGGATCGGGCGGATCTGGTTGCGCATGAAGATGATGGCGACGGTGAACAGCACCGCCGCCGACCCGATCATCCACAAAATGAAGATGTAGGAGGTCGGGCTGAACAGACGGCGTTCCGGCGACATCACCGACAGCACCCCGTCGGGCATCTGCACGCGGATCTCGTACCACGACTGCGCAATCGCGGTGTTGATGGTGAAGGGGCGGCGGACGCGGGAGTCCAGCGCCTCGCCCAGCGTCACTTCCAGCAGGCCGCGCAGGCGGGGGCGGGACGGCAGTTCGGCCCCCGGTTCCAGGGTGACGATCAGGTCTGTGGTCCGCGCCGCCAGTTCCAGCGTCCAGCGCCGGGCAGCGGGATCGTCGTTGTGGTCCAACTGTTCGATGACCATGGCGATGTCGCCGGCCACGGCGTTCGCCAGCCGGTTGGTCATAGTGTCCCAATGGCGGTCGTAGAAGATCCACGTCGCCACCGCCTGCGCCAGGATCACCGGCGTCACGATGATGAGCAGGGAGCGGGCGAACAGGGTACGCGGCAGGAACCGCTTGATGCGCGACGGCGCCCGCCCGGCCCGCACCGTCAGCGGGGACGATGCCGGTGTGGCGGGAGTGGGGGGAGCGGCGGTCATCCGTCGGGCCTCAACACATAGCCTTCGCCGCGCACGGTCTGAAGGTAGCGCGGTTCCCGCGGGTCGGGTTCGATCTTGCGGCGCAGGCGGGTCACCTGCACGTCGATGGACCGCGCGTTGCCCACGTCACGGCTGCGCTCGGCCAGTTCCTCGCGGCTGAAGGTGACACCGGGGGAGGCGGCGAGGATGCGCATCAGGCTGGCCTCCGCCGTGGTCAGGCGGATCACCTCGTCGCCCGAGCGCAACTCGTCGCGGTCGGGGATATAGACCAGCGGCCCCAGCCGCAGGGCGGCGGGGGCGGTGGCGGGGGGCGGGTCGGCCGGGCGGGCCTGGCGCCGCAGGATGGAGTTGATCCGCAGCAGCAACTCGCGCGGCTGGAAGGGCTTGGACAGGTAATCGTCGGCCCCCGCCTCCAGCCCGGCGATGCGGTCGTCGGCTTCCCCCCGCGCGGTCAGCAGCAGGATCGGCACGTCGCTGGTCCGCCGCAGGGAGGATGTCAGGTCCAGCCCGTTTTCCCCCGGCATCATGATGTCCAGCACGATCAGATCGAATTCCAGGCCCTCCAGGCGGGCGCGGGCGTCGGCGGCGTCCTTGGCGGTGGTGACGAGAAAGCCGTTGCTGCTGAGGTACCGCCGCAGCAGTTCGCGCAACCGGGTGTCGTCATCGACGACGAGGATATGGGGCTGTTCGTCGGTCATGTCCTCTTCTATAGCGCGGCTCCGCCCGTCCTGTCACCGGAGGGCTGGCGGTTGACAGCCGCGGCCCCTTGGGCGGAGAAGGGGGCATCGACCGTTTCAGGAGTGCTCCCCATGCCGCCGTCCGCTCTGCCCGGTGCCGTCACCCCGCTGATCCCCGCCGATGCCCTGGCCGAACGGGTGGCCGCCATGGGGCGGGACATCGCCGCCGCCATGCCCGGCGATGTGACCATGGTGGCGTTGCTGAAGGGGGGATTCGTCTTTGCCGCCGACCTGATGCGCGCGCTGGGGGCGGCGGGGATCGATGCGCGGGTGGAGTTCATCCGCCTGTCCAGCTATGGCGGCGGCAAGGAAAGCTCCGGCACCGTGGTCCTTGTGGGGCCGATGCCCGAGGGGCTGAAGGGCCGGCGGGTGCTGATCGTGGACGACATCGCCGACAGCGGCCGCACCCTGTCGTACGTGCGCCAGCTGATGCTGGACGCCGGGGCGGTGGAGGTGCGCATCGCCGCACTGCTGGACAAGCCGTCGCGCCGGGTAATCCCGGTCCCGGTAGACTTCATCGGCTTTTCGGTGGAGGACGTTTTCGTCGTCGGCTATGGCATCGATTATGCCGAGGGATACCGCTACCTGCCGTTTATCGGGGTGGTGGAATAACCCGCCCCGCAGGGTGGCGGAATGACGCATGGTGGCGGCGGGAAAAGGGGTATAGGCTTCTTTTTCAAGAACATAGGACAACGCCGGCGGCCCCCGGAGCCATAGGAAACGGGGACCAAGAGACACGAAGGAGGTGTCCATGTCGGCAACAATTCGATCGGCTGGCGTCGTTGTGGTGGACACCCTTTCCACCCCGTCCGGGGTGGCGGGACAGAGCGGCGGCGTGGAGGACGACATGGGTTCCATGATGTTTTCCGTCAGCACGCGCTGTCCCGAATGCGGGGCGCTTTATCATCAGGGCCGTTGGCGCTGGGGCCTGTCTTACATCAGCGCCGAGCAGCGGGTGTGTCCCGCGTGCGACCGTGTGGCAAAGGGTGCCCCCGCCGGGATGCTGGTCATCCCGTCCGATGCGGTGGGCGGTGACGGGGACACCATCCTGTTCCTGATCCGCCAGACCGGAGGGGCCGAACGCCGGGACGATCCGTTGCGTCGGATCGTCGGCATCATGGGCCTGACGGACGGCACGGGGCAGGGCATCACGGTCACCACCGCCGATGCCGGATTGCCCGCAGTCCTGGGCCGCCGCTTGGCGGCGGTCCTGGGGGGCGATGTGACCATGGATGCGGACGGGCCGGATGGTCCGGTCCGGGTGCTGTGGAGCCGCCCCCTCTGATCCGGTGCTGCCCCTTGGCCCCTGTCCGGGGCCGTCGGCACCGGGTCCGTCAAAAACGATAAGGGAGAGCGCACTATGACCTTTCCTCTCCAGATTGCCTTCCGCAACATGGATTTCACGGAATCGCTGGACACCAAGGTCCGCGAGAAAGCGGCTCATCTCGATAAGATGTTCGGTCCGCTCACCCGTTGCGACGTGGTGATCGAGGCGCCGCACCATCATCACAGCTCCCAGCACGGCCGCCGCTATCATGTGCGCATCGCGCTGAATACCCCCATCGGTGAGATCGTGGTCCGCGGCGACGATGCCCACGCCAACGAAGATCCGCGCGCTGCCGTGCGCGATGCTTTCGAGGCCGCCCACGGCCAGCTTCAACAGTTGAGCAAACGCCGCTCCGTGCGCGAGGCGCAGGCCGCGGCGGATTAAGGAGGGAGAGAGGGGCACCGGCCCGGCGCCATTCCGCCGGGCCGATGTCGTTTTGCGTGCCCGGTTTCCCCATGTTTTCTTTTGCGATGCCGCATCGGACGCCGTTTTCCGGTGCGAAGCGATTGACCGCACGGTGTCTTCGGCTGATATGGTCATATCGGCCGCCGCAAAGGGAGACGTCCGACCGTGCGCATCCTGGTCATAGACGAGGACAATGACCGCTCCCATGTTCTGGGGGCGGCGCTCGCCGATGCCGGCCACACCATCGCCGCGACCATCAGCCGGAACGACGACGTGCGGCGCACCGTGGCCCGGCTGCAGCCGGACATGATCATCGTCGATCTGGAAAGCCCCTATCGTGATTTCGTCGAGGATCTGATGCGGATCCACGAGGAAAACCCGCGCCCCGTGGCCATGTTCGTGTCCCGCGACGACCCTGCCGTGGTCGCCCGCGCCATCGAGGCGGGGGTGTCCATCTATGTGGCCGAGGGGCTGGACGGGGCGCTGGTCCGGTCGGTCCTGCGCATCGCCGTGCAGCATTACCGTGAACACACCCGCCTGAACGACGAGTTGGAACGCACCCGCACCGCGCTGAAGGAGCGCAAGCTGCTGGAGCGGGCCAAGGGCGTGCTGATGAGCAACAAGGGCCTGAGCGAGGACGAGGCCTATAAGCTGCTGCGCCGCATGGCCATGGACCAGAACCGCAAGATCGCCGAGGTCGCCCAGACCATCCTGTCGGTGGCGGACCTGCTGAAATGACCAATTCGGCATAACACCATTGATCGGCCTGTTTGTTGCATTTTGGTAAAATTGCCGTAAAATTTACGGATTATGCTGCCAGCCGCAACGATATGGGGATCCGATGATGAACAGCATGGCTCCATTCACGATTTCGGTGACGCGGGATCGGGATCACACCATTTGCTCCCTGGGCGGTCGGATGACCCACGCCAGTTATGAACTGTTCCGTCCGGTGCTGGACATGGTGCAGGACGGCGGCAACGGCCCCTTCGTGCTGGATCTGGAAAAGCTGCACTTCGTCGATTCCAACGGCTTGGGCATGCTGCTGGTCCTGAGCGAGACGGCCCGCGAGCGGGGGCGCCCCGTGCGCCTCGTCAACATCCCGCCGCGGGTGGAACGCCTGCTGCATCAGACCAATACGCATCAACTGTTCGTGCAGTAAAGCCTGCGAACGGGATCAGCGCCGTCCGAACAGCCGTTCGATGTCGGGCAGTTTCAACTCCACATAGGTGGGGCGCCCGTGGTTGCATTGGCCGGAATGGGGGGTGGCCTCCATCTGGCGCAGCAGGGCGTTCATCTCGTCGATGGTCAGCGGCCGCCCGGCCCGCACCGAGCCGTGGCAGGCCATGGTGGCGCACACCTCTTCCAGCCGTTCCTTCAGCGACGCGGCGTTGCCCAGTTCCGCCAACTCGTCGGCCAGATCGCGGACCAGCCCCTTCACATCGGTCTTGCCCAGCAGCGCCGGCACCTCCCGCACCAGGATCGAGCCGGGGCCGAAGCCTTCCACCACCAGCCCCAGATCGGCCAGTTCCGCCGCGCGGGACAGAACGCGGGCCGCCGCCGGCTCGTCCAGTTCCACCACGTCGGGGATCAGCAGACCCTGGCGCTTGACCCCGCCCTCCACCAGTGCGGCCTTCATCCGCTCATAGACCAGCCGTTCGTGGGCGGCGTGCTGATCGACGATGATGATGCCGTTGGCGGTCTGGGCGACGATGTAGGTGTTGTGCAACTGCGCCCGCGCCGCCCCCAGGGGGAAGTCCGCCGCCGGAGCCGCCGCCGCGGCGGGCGGTGACAGGCTTTCGCTCACCCGCGCCGCGGGGGCGGCGTCCAGCCCGGCCAGCGGCGCCTGGAATCCCACCGTGCGTTCCGCCAGCCCGCGGGGCAGGGTGGATGAGCCACCGCCCCCGGCCCAGCGGTTGCCCCACAACGGCCCCGGCACCGGCTGGGGGGGTGGCGACTCGCCGCCTTCCGCCCGCAGGGCGCCCAGGGTCGCCACCCCGACGGTGGTGGAGGCGCGGTGCCCGGCCTCCGCCAGCGCGTGTTTCAGGGCGCCGACGATCAGGCCGCGCACCAGCCCGGAATCGCGGAAGCGCACCTCGGCCTTGGCGGGGTGGACGTTCACGTCCACCTCCTGCGGGTCGATGGTCAGGAACAGGGCCAGCAGCGGATGGCGGTCGCGCGGCAGGAAATCGGCGTAGGCCGCCCGCACCGCCCCCACCATCAGCTTGTCGCGCACCGGGCGGCCGTTGACGAACAGGTGCTGGTGACGCGAGGTCGGGCGGTGCAGGGTGGGCAGGCCGATCCACCCGGCCAGAGCCACCCCGGCCCGTGCCGCGTCCACCGGCACGGCGTTGTCCTGGAAATCCCGGCCCATCAGCGCCCCCAGCCGGGTCAGCCGCGCCTGCGCCTCATCCCCCGTCGCCGCGGCCAGCCGCAGCACCGACCGCTGGTCGTCGGCCAGGGAGAATCCGACGGTGGGATGGGCCATCGCCAGCCGTTCCACCGTTTCCTGGATGTGGTCCAGTTCGGTGCGGGCGGTTTTCAGGAATTTCAGCCGGGCCGGAACGGCGGCGAACAGGTCGCGCACCTCCACCCGCGTGCCCAGCGCCAGGGCCGCCGGCTGCGGCGCGCCCTTCCGCCCAGCGTCCACGGTCAGGCTCCACGCGGAATCGGCGCCGCGGGGGCGGCTGGTGAGGGTCAGGCGGCTGACCGCGCCGATGGACGGCAGCGCCTCCCCCCGGAAGCCCAGGTGGCGGATGTCCAGCAGATCATCGGACGGCAGCTTTGACGTGGCGTGCCGCTCCACCGCCAGCGACAGCTCGTCCGGCCCCATGCCGCATCCGTCGTCGGTGATCGACAGCAGCGCCTTGCCGCCGTCGCGCACCACCACGTCGATGCGCCCGGCCCCGGCGTCCAGAGCGTTTTCCACCAGTTCCTTGACCGCGGCGGCGGGGCGCTCCACCACCTCGCCGGCGGCGATGCGGTTGACCAGGGTGTCCGGCAGCAGACGGATCGGCATGACGGATCAGCGGTGGGACCGGATCCAGCGGATCAGGCCGTTGGTGGAGCCATCGTGCCGTCCGGCGGGAATCGGCCCGTCATGGAGTTCCGGCAGGATGGTGTTGGCCAGATGCTTGCCCAGCTCCACCCCCCACTGGTCGAAGGAGTTGATGTTCCAGACGATGCCCTGGACGAACACCTTGTGTTCGTACAGCGCCACCAGCGCGCCCAGCGTGGCGGGGTCGAGCAGGGGGAAGGTGATGCTGTTGGTCGGGCGGTTGCCGGTGAAGACCCGGTGGGCCTCCACCGCGGCGATGGCCTCCGGCGTTTTGCCGGCGCGGGTCATCTCATCCCGCACCTCGTCCAGCGTCCGGCCGCGCATCAGGGCTTCCGGCTGGGCCAGGAAGTTGGACAGCAGGATGCGGTGATGGTCCCCCAGCGGGGTGTGCGGCAGCGGGTTCTGGGTGCGGACGGGGGCGATGAAGTCGCAGGGGATCAGGTGCGTCCCCTGATGGATCAACTGGTAGAAGGCGTGCTGGCCGTTGGTGCCCGGCTCGCCGAACACGATGGGGCCGGTGGTGTAATCCACCGGGTTGCCGTCGCGGTCCACGCTCTTGCCGTTGGATTCCATGTCCAACTGCTGGAGATAGGCGGGGAAACGGTGGAGATACTGGTCATAGGGCAGCACCGCATGGGCGGACGCCCCCCAGAAATTGCCGTACCACACCCCCAGCAGCCCCAGGATCACCGGCATGTTGGCGGCCAGCGGTGCCGTGCGGAAATGCTGGTCCATGGCGTGCGCCCCGGCCAGCATCTCTTCGAACCGCTCCATGCCGATGGCCAGCGCGATGGGCAGGCCGATGGCCGACCACAGGCTGTAGCGGCCCCCCACCCAGTCCCAGAAGCCGAACATGTTCTCGGGATCGATGCCGAACTTCGTCACCTCCGCCTCGTTGGTGGAGACGGCGACGAAATGGCGGGCGATGTGACGGTCGTCCCCGGCGGCATCCATGAACCATTTGCGCGCCGACCACGCGTTGGTCAGGGTTTCCTGGGTGGTGAAGGTCTTGGAGGCGATGACGAACAGGGTGGTTTCCGGGTCCATCCATTCCAGCGTTTCCGCCAGATGGGTGCCGTCCACGTTGGAGACGAAATGCACGCCGATCTGCGGGTGCAGATAGGGGCGCAGCGCCTCCGTCGCCATGACCGGCCCCAGATCGGACCCGCCGATGCCGATGTTCACCACGTCGGTGATCGGCTGGCCGGTGTAGCCGGTCCACGCCCCCTCGCGCACCGCCTTGGTGAAGCGGCCCATGCGCTTCAGCACCGCGCGCACGTCGGGCATCACGTCGTGGCCGTTGACCGTCACCGTCGCCCCGGCCGGGGCGCGCAAGGCCGTGTGCAGGACGGCGCGGTTTTCGGTGGTGTTGATGGCCTCGCCCGCAAACATGCGGTCGCGCCACGTCTCCACCCCCTGCTGGCGGGCCAGAGCGCACAGCAGGTCCATGGTTTCGGGCGTGATGCGGTTCTTGGAATAGTCGAGCGTCAGCCCCGCCGCGGTCAGCGAGAACCGCTCGAAACGGTCATGGTCGGCGGCGAACAGATCCCGCATGGTCGTGCCGGTCATGGCCGCGCGGTGACGGGACAGGGCTTGCCAGGCGGCGGATTGGGGCAGCGTGGGCGTGGGCGTTGACATGGGCTGGCTCACCGATGTGCGGATCAACCGAAATGTGCGGATCAACCGGAGGCGGGACGGATGCCCCTGCGGGCGGCGGACAGAAAAGGTAACACCACAAACAGCGGCGTGCCTATCCGGCTGATGGACGCAGGGGCACTCACCCGTCGGGATCAGCTTCCCCCCGCCACGGTGCGGGTGGGGGTGACCCCTTCGGGGCGGCCCACCAGCACGGTCAGCAGCGTGTCGGGATTCAACAGCCGTTTGGCCACCCGCGCCACATCCGCGCGGGTGACGCCGTTGATGAAGCCGTTGCGCTTGTCGAGATAGTCGATGCCTAGATTGTCCTTCTTCACCTGCAGCAAAATCCGCGCGATGGCCGAGGTGGAACTGAACTGCAACGGGAACGAGCCGGTCAGATAGGTCTTGGCGTCGGCCAGTTCCTGGTCGGTCACACCGCCCTCGGCCATGCGCCGCCATTCGGCGCGCATGATCTCCAGCGCCTGACCGGCGGTGGCGTTGCGGGTGGATCCGCCGGCCAGCACCAGGGCGGCATGGTCCATGGGATAGACGGCGCTGTAGACGCCATAGGTCAGGCCGCGCTTTTCCCGCACCTCCTCCATCAGCCGCGAGGAGAAGCTGCCGCCGCCCAGCACGTAATTCATCACCGTGGCGGCGTACCAATCGGGATCGCTGCGCTTAACCCCCGGCTGGCCCATCATGATAACCGTCTGGGCGGTCGGGCGCGGGGCGACCAGGGTTTCGCCGGCCCCTTGCGCCGTCACCTCCGGCAGCGGCGGGGTGGCGGCCTTGGCCGGCAGGGCGCCGAACAGGGTGTCGAGGGCCGCCGCCAGCTCGTCGGGCGTGATGGCCCCGGCGGCGGCGACGATCAGCCGGTCGCGGGTCAACTCGCCCTTCACGAAGGCGCGCACGTCGTCGGGCGTCAGGGCGGCCAGGGTGGCGGGGGTGCCGCGGATTTCCTCGCCATAGGGATGGTTGGGGAAGGCGGTGGCGAAGAACAGCCGGCGGGCCACATAGTTGGGATCGGATTCGTCGCGCTTCATCCCCGACAGGATGGCGCTGCGCATCCGCTCCAGCGCCTCGGCGGTCAGGTGCGGGTCGGTCATGGACAGCCGCACCAGATCGAAGGCGGCGGCGGCGTTGTCCTTCAGCGTGCGCAGGCTGCCGGTGAAGCCGTCGCGGGTGGCGTCGTAATCCAGGCTGGTGGCGAGATCCTGCAGCCGCCCCTGGAACGCCTGGGAATCATAAGACCCGGCCCCCTCGTCCAGCAGGGTGGAGGCGAGGTTCGCCAGACCGCCCTTGCCGGCGGGATCGCGCCCACCGGCTCCGGCGAACACCCATTCCAGCGCCACCACCGGGATCTTCTGATCCTCGACCAGCCACGCCTCGATGCCGCCGGGGCTGACCACCCGCTTGATCTCCACCGCCGCGGCGGGGCGGGCCAGCAGGGCCAGGGCCATCAGGACCAGCGCCAGAACAGCCATGGGGAAACGGGCGGGGGAAGAGGACGACAGGGAAAAGCGCATCATGGCGGTCAGCCTTCCTTGCCCGGAGCGGAAACGGGGGAAGCGGGGGCGGTGGACGAAGGGGACGCGGGCGGAGCGGCCGGCAGCAGCAGCCCGGTGACGTGATCGGGCTGGCCCAGAATGGCGCGGGCGGCGGCCGTCACCTGTTCGGCGGTCACGGCGTCGATGCGCACCGGCCAGCTTTCCACATCGTCGATGCTCTGCCCGGTCGCCAGCGAGGCGCCCAGCGTCTGGGCCGGGCCGCTCAGGCTGTCGCGGGCATAGGCGGCGTCGGCCAGCATGCGGCGCTTGGCGGTCGCCACCTCCTCTTCCGACACGCCCTTGTCCAGCAGGGTGCGGATCTGCTCCAACAGGGCGGCTTCGGCCTGTTCGGCGCCGATGCCGGGGGCCGGCGACACCCCGGCGACGAAGGCCGTGCCGTCCCACGACACCGGGCTGTAGCCCATCCAGGCCGAGGTCGCCACCTTCTGCTCCATCACCAGCGCACGGTAAAGGCGGCCCGTGGCCCCGCCGCTCATCACCTCGGTCAAAACCTGGAGCGCGTAGGCCTGTTTGTCCGCGTCGGTGCGGTAGGACGGGGCGTGCCACAGCCGTTGGACGGAGGGCTGGCGCACCTCCTCGTCCTCCAGCACGACGCGGCGGGCGGCCGACAGCGGCGGGTCGCTGACCCGCGACCGGGCGGGCAGGGGGCGGGCGGGGATGGCGCCGTAGTATTTTTCCGCCAGCGGCTTCAGATCGGCGGCGGTGATGTCACCCGACACCACCAGGATGGCGTTGTTGGGGGTGTACCATGTCCGGTAGAAGCGTTCGGCGTCCTCCCGCGTCAGGGCGGCCATTTCCTGCGGCCAGCCGATCACCGGGGTTCCATAGGGGTGATGGACGTGAAGGGTGGCGTCCACCTGTTCCCTCATGCGGTCGGCGGGGTCGTTTTCCACCCGCTGGCGGCGTTCCTCGATGATGACGTCGCGTTCGGGATAGACCACCGCGTCGGAGAGCTGCAGGCCGGTCATGCGGTCGGCCTCCATCGTCATCACCATCTCCAGCCGGTCGCGGGCCACGCTCTGGTAGAAGGCGGTGTAGTCCCACGAGGTGAAGGCGTTGTCCTGCCCGCCGTTCTTGGCGACGATGCGGCTGAAGGCGCCGGGTGGAATGTCCTTGGTGCCCTTGAACATCAGGTGCTCAAGGAAATGGGCGATGCCGGAGGTGCCGCGGGGTTCGTCGGCGGCCCCCACGCGGTACCACACCATATGCGTCACCACCGGCACGCGGGTATTGGTGATGACCACCACCTGCATTCCGTTGGCCAGCGTGAAGCTTTCGGGGAAGAAGACACCCTTTTCCACCGTCGGCGTCCGGGCCGCGGCCGCGGGCGGCGGCGCGCCCGGCTGGGCGGCGGCGGGGGACAGGGCGGCGGCGGACAGCGCCAGCAGGGCGGCGGCACAAAGGGAGCGTCTCATCAGAACCGGCATGGCGATGCGGATCTTTCCTCAGGGTGGATGACCGAGGGACCATGAAAAAGGGGGCGTCCCCGGATGGGGCGCCCCCTGCAACTGGGTGCGGAACCGGCTTAGAACAAGCCTTCCAGCGGGGCCTTTTTCTTGCGCTCGATGGTCGGAACCACGCCTTGGTTGACGGGGGTGCCCTGGGCCTGGGCCTGACGCAGGCGCTGGGTTTCCTTGGCCGGATCGACCACCTGATAGGGGGCTTCCTGCTTCTGCCAGAACAGCAGCGAATCGACCCAGCTCCGGTCCGCGACGATCATCGCCGTGGTTTCCTGGTCCACCTTGGCGCGGATGGACGGATCGGCCTTGTCGGCGCCGGCCCGGTTGAGAAGCGCCTGTTCCCCCGACGATCCGCCGGCGCCGCTGCGCGCACCGGTGCGAACACCCGACACCTGGGTGCCAGGGCCGAAGATCGACGCGGCGGCCACCTGGGTCGGTGCGGCTTCCTGCGGGCGGGACGCGCCGGGGGTGGGGGAGGGCAGTTGCCGCATGTCGGGCGGCAGGGTCAGGGGTGCGCGGGACACCACCGCGAACTCGTCCGGGCTGGTGCGGTCAAGGCCCAGCGAGCGGCGGGCGTCCGAGCATCCGGTCAGCGCCAGCGCCGCCACGGCCAGACCCAGAACGGGCGTGGCGATACGGCGGCGGGGAAGCGGAAAGAAGGAAGTTTTGCTGAGCACCATCAGTTCCCGTCGCGTGAGGGATGTCCCAATCGTCGGCCGTCCCGCCCTGGCCCCACCGGCAAAACCGGGGGGAGAGGCGGGCCGCCCGATGTTCTACGCTTTTTCGTGGCCGGGGAACAGCCCGTCGATGAGCAGCAGCACCACGCCGACGCTGATGCCGCTGTCCGCCACGTTGAAGGCCCAGAAATGCCAGCCGAAGGCATGGAAATCGAGGAAATCGACCACCGCCCCCAGCCGCACTCGGTCCAGGACGTTGCCGACCGCCCCGCCGATCACCATGCCCAGACCCAGCGCCACGAACCAGCGTTCCGCCCGCCACAGCCACGTGGCCAGCACCGCGGCGATGGCCAGGGCCACCGCCGTCAGGGCATAGGGCATCCACGATCCGCCGCCGGAAAAGGTGCCGAAGCTGACCCCCCGGTTCCACGCCAGAACCAGATTGAAGAAGGGGGTCACCTCCACCGCCTGCGGCACCGGCTGCATCAGAACGTTGACGATCCACCATTTGGTGGCCTGATCGAACAGGACGATGACCGCCGCCGCCAGCAGGCCCAGGCGCCAGAAGCGGCCCTTGCGCGTGTCCGCAACGCTCATGGATCAGGCCCCGACCGCATCGGCGCAGCGCGGGCACAGGGTCGGGTGCTCCGCCACCTGGCCGACGTCGGGCAGGATCTTCCAGCAGCGTTCGCACTTGTCGCCCGCCGCCAGACCGGACACCACCGCCACCCCGGCCACGTCGGGCAGGGTGAAGGCCCCCTCCGGCGCCGGGCTGTCCACCACCGTGATGGTGGAGGTGATGCACACATCCTCGAACGCCACGGTGTCGAGCACCGCGTGGGTGGCCGCGTCCACATGCACGGTCGGGCTGGCCTGCAGCGACGAACCGATGGTCTTGTTGGCACGGTCGCGTTCCAGCGCCCCGGTCACCACGCGGCGCACGTCGCGGATCTTGCCCCACTTGGCGGCCAGTTCCTCATCCCGCCACGCGGCGGGGATGTCGGGGAACAGGCGCAGGTGCACGCTGTCGGCCTCCCAGCCGGCACCGGTCCGCAACCCCTCCGGCCGGGCCAGCCACGCCTCTTCGGCGGTGAAGCACAAAACCGGCGCCATCCACGCCGTCAGCGCGGACAGGAGGTGCGCCATCACCGTGCGCACGGCGCGGCGGCGGTCCGACATAACCGCATCGCAATAAAGGCTGTCCTTGCGGACGTCGAAGTAGAAGGCCGACAGGTCCACCGCACAGAAATTGTGCAGGGCCGAGAAATAGGCGTGAAGATCGTAGGCTTCGATCTTTTCCCGCACCAGCGCGTCCATTTCGGTCAGGCGGTGCAGCACCCAGCGTTCCAGCTCCGGCATCTGCGCGGCGTCGATCCGCTCGGCGTCGGTGAAACCGTCCAACGCGCCCAGCAGATAGCGCAGGGTGTTGCGCAGGCGACGGTACAGGTCGGCCTGATACTTGATGATTTCCGGCCCGATGCGCTGGTCTTCGCTGTAGTCGGTGCCGACCACCCACAGGCGCAGGATGTCGGCGCCGTACTGGTTGCACACCTCCTGCGGGGCCACCACGTTGCCCAGCGACTTGGACATCTTGCGGCCCTGCTCGTCGAGCGTGAAGCCGTGGGTCAGCACCGCGTCATAGGGTGCCCGCCCGCGGGTGCCGCAGGATTCCAGCAGCGAGGAATGGAACCACCCGCGATGCTGGTCGGAGCCTTCCAGATAGAGCGACGCCGGCCATTGCAGTTCCGGGCGCTGCTCCAGCACGAAGGCGTGGGTGGAGCCGGACTCGAACCACACCTCGATGATGTCGCGGACCTGCTCGAAATCCTCGGCCTTGTAATCGTTGCCGAGGAAATCCTGGGCCGGGCGGGCGAACCACGCGTCCGACCCTTCGGCCTGGAAGATGTCGGTGATGCGGGCGTTCACCGTTTCGTCGCGCAGGATCGCGCCATCGGTCTTGCGCACGAAGATGGCGATGGGCACGCCCCAGGTGCGCTGACGGCTGACGCACCAGTCCGGGCGGCTTTCGATCATCGAGCGGATGCGGTTCTCGCCCTGCGGCGGCACCCACTGGGTATCGCCGATGGCCTTCAGCGCCGTCTGGCGCAGGCCGTTCGCCTCCATGGAGATGAACCACTGCGGCGTGGTGCGGAAGATCAGCGGCGCCTTGGACCGCCAGGAATGGGGGTAGCTGTGCTTGATCCGGTTGCGGCCCAGAAGCCCGCCGGCCTCCTTGATGGCGTCGAGCACGGCGTTGTTGGCCGGACCCGGCTTGCCCTGGTCGGTGTAGACGGCCAGACCGGCGAACAGCGGCACGGAATCGTAATAGCGGCCGTCCTCGGCCACCGTGCGCGGCACCTCCACCCCATGGGTGCGGCCCAGCTTGAAGTCGTCCTCGCCGTGGCCGGGGGCGATGTGCACCACGCCGGTGCCGGCGTCGGTGGTGACGAAATCGCCAGGCAGCAGCGGGACGCGGAAATCATAGCCCTTGCCCGCCAGCGGATGGCGGCAATAGGTGCCCTCCAGCCGCGAGCCGGGGAAGCGGTGAAGCGGCTTCCAGGCGGTGATCCCCACCTCCTTGGCGACGCTTTCGGCCAGTGCGGTCGCCAGCACCAGCCGCTCGCCCACCTGGGCCAGGCTGCCGTCGGCCACCTCGGTCACCTTGAACACGCCGTATTCGATTTCGGCGCCATAGGCCATGGCGCGGTTGCCCGGCAGGGTCCACGGCGTGGTGGTCCAGATCACCATGGTGGCCTCGTCCACCTCCGGCGTGCCGGATCCCACCACGGGGAAGCGGATGAAGCAGGTGGTGGAGGTGTGGTCGTAGTATTCCACCTCGGCGTCGGCCAGGGCGGTCTTTTCCACCACCGACCACAGAACCGGCTTTTCACCCTTATAAAGCCCGCCGTTCATGACGAACTTGTGGATTTCGCGGGCGATCTGGGCTTCCGCCGGGAAGGTCATGGTGGTGTAGGGCACCTTCCAGTTGCCTTCCACGCCCAGACGCTTGAATTCTTCCGTCTGGACCCCGACCCAATGGGTGGCGAACTCGCGGCATTCGGCGCGGAACTGGACGACGGGCACCTCGTCCTTGTTCTGGCCGGCGGCGCGATACTTCTCCTCGATCTTCCATTCGATGGGCAGGCCGTGGCAATCCCAGCCGGGGACGTAATTGGCGTCGAACCCCTGCATCTGCCGGGTGCGCACGATCACGTCCTTCAGGATCTTGTTGAGCGCGTGGCCGATGTGGATGTTGCCGTTGGCGTACGGGGGACCGTCGTGCAGCACGAACTTGGGCCGCCCGGCGGCATCCTGGCGCAGACGGTCGAACAGGCCCATCTCCGCCCAGCGTTTCAGCAGTTCGGGTTCCTTGGTGGGCAGGCCGCCGCGCATGGGGAAATCGGTGCGGGGCAGGAAGACGGTGGGCTTGTAATCGCGGGTGGTCATGATCGGATCTCGGAAAACGATGCGGGGTAAGGCGTGCCGCCGGGATCGTTCCGGCGGCGCGGCGCGACGCTGCTACGGTCCCGGCCCTCCTCAGAGAGCCGGGCCGGTAATTCGCATCGTTCCGAACAGGGGCAGGGCCGTGTCGTGCATGCCGGGGATCATAACGCCGCCGCGATGTTGGTCAAGGATGGGGAGGGGGGCGGGGCCGCCCCTCAATCCATGGTGGCCTTGCCGCCGTGGGCGGCGGACCACTCCACGGGGGTGTGGAGGAACTTCTCCACCTCGTCCAGGGTCTTGACGTCGAAATAGTTGTTGTCGCGGGCCACCTGCAGCACGTCCCACCAGGTGCAGAGCGAATGCAGGCGCACGCCCACGCCGTCCATGATCCCCTGGGCCTGCGGGAAGATCCCGTAGAAGAAGATCACGAAGGTGTCGGTGCACTCGGCCCCGGCGGTGCGCAGCGCGTTGACGAAGTTCACCTTGCTCTTGCCGTCGGTGGCGAGATCCTCCACCAGCAGCACCCGCTGGCCCTCGGTCACCACGCCCTCGATCTGGGCGTTGCGGCCGAAGCCCTTGGGCTTCTTGCGGATGTACTGCATGGGCAGCCCCATGCGCTCGGCGATCCAGGCGGCAAACGGGATGCCCGCCGTCTCCCCCCCGGCGATGGCGTCGATGCTCTCGTACCCGCATTCGCGCAGGATGGTGGAGACACCCATGTCCATCAGCGCCGCGCGGGCGCGGGGAAAGGAGATGATGCGGCGGCAGTCGGTGTACACCGGGCTGGCCCAGCCGGAGGTGAAGATGAACGGCGTTTCGGCGTTGAAGTGCAGCGCCTTGATCTCAAGCAGCAGCTTGGCGGCGATGGGGGCGATGACTTCCTTGGCCGCGGGCGCGGGGAGGGCGGTCGATGACATGAAACACTCCAACGGTCGGAACGGCGGCAAGCCATCGGCGGATGGGCGCCGGATCTCGTGCGAAACGGTTCGTGTGTAAACACCCCGCGGCCACTTGGCAACGCCGGGATGAGCGGCGGATGTCAGCGGCGCGGCAGACGCAGGGATACGCAGCGCGCCCGCACCTCCACCCCCGTCATGTCGTTGTAGACATCGACGATCTGGGGCAAGGCCGTCTCGCATTGGGCCATGGTGTCGAAGTCGATGGTGGTCGGGCCGCCGCGCCCCAGCAGGAACACCAGCAAAATCACCCGTTCGATACTGTCCATCGCGGTTCCGTTCCATAACCGGGGGGAAGGGCGTCAGGATAACGGGCGGTCGCGGCGGTTACAACGCGGCAGGGGTCGCCAGGGCGGCGCGGGCGGCCTGCGCATCGCGGGCGATCTGCGCCTTCAGCGCATCCAGCCCGTCGAACCGCTGCTCGCCGCGCAGGTGCTCCACGAACTGCACCCGCAGGTGGCGGCCATAGAGGTCACCGGCGAAATCGAACAGGTGCACCTCCAGCCGTTCCACCAGCCCGCCGACGGTGGGGCGGCGGCCCAGGTTGGCAACGCCGTCGTGCCAGACAGTGGCGGCACCGGCGTCCACCCCCGCCCGCACGGCGTAGACGCCGAACGCCGGGCGCAGGTATTCGTCCAACTCGATGTTGGCGGTGGGAAAGCCGATGGTGCGGCCCCGCTTGTCGCCGTGCTCCACCCGCCCTTCGATCTCCCACGGGGCGCCCAGAATGTGGGCGGCGTCGCGCGTGCGCCCCGCCAGCAGCGCATCGCGCACGCGGGTGGAGGAGTAAACCCCGCCCTGGGGATCGGACACCGGACCAACGGCGGTCACGCCGAATCCCAACTGTTCGCCCAGCCGGGTCAGCAGGCCGACGTCGCCGCCCCGCCGGTGGCCGAACAGGAAATCGCTGCCGCACACCGCATGACGGATGGCCAGCCCGGCGACCAGATCGTCTTCCACGAAGGATTGTGCGGTCTTGTGCTGGAAGCCGCCGTCGAAATGGCACACCACCAGCAGATCCAGCCCCAGGAGTTCGAGCTTGCGGGCCTTGACCCGGAAGGGCGACAGCCGGAACGGCGGTTCGCCGGGACGGAAGACCCGCCGGGGGTGCGGTTCGAAGGTCACCACACCGGCCGGTGCGCCGAGAGAGCGGGCGATGCGCTGGGCCTCGCCGATCACCGCCTGATGACCGCGATGCACCCCGTCGAAATTGCCCAGCGCCATCACGGCGCCGCGGGCGTCGGCGGGAAGATCGTCGGTATGTCGGTACAGTCGCACAGCTCGTCTCACCCCTTGCCAGGTGCTGCCCGGTCCCGTGGCTCACCGGAGCCGAAGGCCATGCCGCACGTCCGGGGTTATATAGACCGAAGCCGGCGCGGGGTAAACGCGCCGGCTGCGGTCCGTCAGTAGATTCAACAGAGGGATCGGGTTTTTTACCCGCGGGTCGGCACCATCAGCATGGCCTCGCCCTCCAGCACCACGGTGTCGCCGACGGTGCAAACGGTCTGGATCACCACCCGCCGCTTGGCCGCGATCACCTCCGAAACGGTGCCGCGGGCGACCACGGTGTCGCCGGCGCGCACCGGCGCCTTGAACTTCAGGCTTTGCGACATGTAGATGCAGCCCGGCCCCGGCAGCTTGGTGCCCAGCATGGCCGAAATGAAGCCGGCGCTCAGCATCCCATGGGCGATGCGGCCCTTGAACATGGTGGTGCTGGCGTATTCCTCGTTCAGGTGCACCGGGTTGGTGTCGCCGGAAACGCCCGCGAACAGAACGATGTCCGCTTCGGTGACGGTCTTGGCGAACACGGCGGTCATGCCGACCGACAGATCCTCGATGAAGTAGCCGTTGAATTCCTGCGAAGGCGTGCGAACGTCGTCCATACCCGGCTCCTGTGGTGGGACGCTGGTGGTCTTTGACTGCGACGCATCATGACGCAACGCGGTGCGGCGAAATGATGGTGCGCTGCGGTATATGCGCCGCGGCAGGATGGTGGCAATAACCGTGAGAGAGAGAAACGGGATTCTTTCGGTCAGGACAAAAAACATGATGGTTTTATGACGAAGCAATAAGGGAATCATTAAAATGTGACGAATTGTTGCGCTTTCTCATTGATAATATTGCTTCTTTTTCTCGCTGGTATGGCCAGCAATACGAAAGCGATAGAAACCGCATCCCGCGAACGGCCGGGGGAGCGGCCGACTCGGGGGGACACCAATGGGTATCCCTTCGTGTTGCGGGAAAACGGGGGCGCTGCCATGCTGTCGGGGTGGAACGCCATGGCCGGGGATAAAGGGCGGGTTAAGGTGGACGATCCTGTTTACGGAACCATGACCGCGGCCGACGGCACGGTTTTGCGCACCGCAATCTGGTCCGGCCCGGCGGGGGCAGCGCGGGCGACGGTGGTCCTGCTGACCGGACGGGCGGAGTTCATCGAGAAATACCGCGAAACCGCCCACGAACTGACGCGCCGCGGTTTCCGCGTGGTGCAGATGGATTGGCGCAACCAGGGCCTGTCCGGCCGCCCGCTGGCCAACCGGCAGATCCACCACCTGCGGGATTTCACCGTCCTGCGGGACGACCTTGCCCTGCTGGTGGAGCGGGTGGCGCTGCCGGTGGCGGACGGCGGGCCGCTGATGGTGATGGCGCATTCCATGGGCGGGCTGGTGGCGGTGCTGCACATGGCGGCGGCACCGGACCTCTACGCCGCCGCGGTGCTGTCGGCGCCCATGATCGCCGTTCATCTGGGCGGATTGCCCCGCTGGGTGGCGCGGGGGCTGGCCGCCGGAGCCTGCGCCCTGGGGCTGGCCGAGCGTTACGGGCCGGGGCAGGGGGATTACGACCCGCGCAACGGCGTGTTCACCCCCGACAACCCGATCACCGGGGATCCCCGCCGCTACGCCCTGTTCCACGGACCCTTCCGCGACCGGCCGGAGTTGCGGGTGGGCGGGGTCAGCTTCGGCTGGCTCGACGCCGCCTTCCGCGCCGAACGCGCGGTGCTGGGCAGCCTGCCGCTGGAACGGGTGCGGACCCCGCTTCTGGTCCTGACCGCCCCCGACGACCGGGTGGTGGACAGCCGGGCGGCCGACGCGATGGCCCGCCGTTTCCCCAACGCCGCCGTGTGCCGCTACCCGGATGCCCGGCACGAGCTGCTGATGGAAACCGACGCCGTTCGGGACCGGGTGTGGGTCGATATCGGCGGTTTCCTCGACCAGCATTTTCCCCTGCCGGCGATGGTCCCCGTAACGGGATAGGACGTTTTGCCACCTGTCCCGCACCGGATTGTTGGGCGTACAAAACCATAATAAAACTGCGGTCATTTCGGCCGCCGGTCAAAGAAGCCGCACCAGCGGCAAGAGGGTGGAAATGCTGACAGAATCCCGGAGCATGAAGGCCGTGCCCGTCCAGCCGCGTTGGAACACCGTGGCATGGGATGATGATTACGGTGTTGGGCACGACGGAATCGACGGCGATCACCGCCGCCTGTTCGAGCTGTTCAATGAATTCGTCACCGCGGTGAATGAAAACCGCGGCGACGGCGACGTCGAAGCCGTCCTGGTCGAACTGCTGAAATACTGCGACACCCATTTCGACCGGGAGGAAAAGCTGATGCGCGAGCACGGCTATCCCGATTACGAACGGCACAAGGCGCTGCACGACTCTTTCGTTCGCGAGATCTACGACATCAACAACGCCATGGACGCGGGCGGGGAGCAGGGGGCCTATGTGCTGGGGATGCTGGGCACCTGGCTGTCCGGCCACATCCTGGGCGTGGACAAGAAGCTCGGCGCGTTCCTGAAGGAACGCGGCGCCGCCGCGTAACCGGCGTCAAGGGATCGCAGGCGGGGGAGGGGGCGGTCCCTTTCCCCGCCGCCCCCGTCCCTTTCGGGGATGTTTATGACAGGGACAACCGCCTTCCGGCAAAACCCCATGCCTTGTCTGCATAGGTTCCTATCACCAACGCGACGTTGCCAACGGCGGTAGGGGATCACACATTTTTCCCGTTTATCTGGCATGAACCCCTTTTGATGCCGTTTGAACGGGACACCTGTCATGAAGACTGAAATTTCGGACAAGGAACTGATTCTCGACGCCTATGCCCAGGCGCTCCTGGCTGCGAAGTCCAAGGGGATGACGGGCGATCACGCCAAGACCGCCGCCCGCAACGCCGCCGCGCGGGCGGTCAGCAAGGCCATCCACCGCCCCGTCACCGCCGACGAGGTGGCGGACATCCTCGCCCGGCCCTGACACGTCCGGATCCTGACGGGGGCGGTCAACCCGCCGCCGGCATCGCCAGCCAGGTGCGGCAGGTGCGGTGCGGGTCCGGCCCGTGACCGGGATCCAGCACGTCCGGCGGCGGGGCTGCCCACACCGCCGTTCCCCGCGCGCCGGCCAGGGCTGCCAGCGCGCGGGCGGCGGCGGGGTGGTCGGTGAAGGTGATGGCGGCCAGCGGAATTCGGCCCTCAGCCGCGGCGGTCAGGACCGCTTGGGCATCGTCGGCGCAATCGGCGACGGTGCCGGCCAACCGCCTGCCGTGCTGCCCGCGCGGCCCCGGCGGCCATGGACAGGAACCAGCCGGCTCCGCCGTGGGCGGAGTTCGGAAATCCTGCTGAGGGATGGAGCGGCTCCGAAACCCGCGCCCTCGGTGGCAAAAGGCGAAATCGACTTTCCTGCACGTTATCGCAGAGGGTATGCTGCGTCTCCAGACGGGCAGATGGGCCGTCCATATGGGGAATGTCGGTCCAGACAATGCGAACTGTGGACACAATCGAACTGGGCAGGTGCCAGATGGTACAGGATGCGACTGGCATCGCCATGGGGCCGGTCAAAGGGTTGCGCATGCGGAACAACTCGATCATCCCCGCATCCGATATCCAGGACACGCCCGGAAAAATACCGCTGCATGAAGGCGGGGCTGCGGATGGCGTTCGTCTTGCGTGCTTCGGTGACTAATTTGCCGTTCGCCTGGATTAAGGATGGGGGCGGATATGCAATCAGGGCAGTTAGGGTTTCCCTGTCGTTACCCTGCCAGGTTATCGCCAAGCACTGATGGCGACGCAACGTAAGATTGACGCCCAGCCCTCCTATGGATCATACCTGCCCAAGGCAAGGAGGAAACGGGTCAGATGAATTTCCTATTGCGGGCACTGCGATTCCTTGGTCATCAACATTGGATCCCCCGTGGGCGTGATCGCGTGATCCGGCTGCTGGCAGCGCCGGACATGATCAAGCCAACCCCTTTCCGTGTGCCGTTTTTCGGTCACTTCTACGAAGGCACATTATCCAATTTCATCGACTGGAGTGTCTATTTTTATGGCGCTTACAGCCGCCATGAGTTGGATTTGCTGGCGGATCTCTGTGCGCTGACACCACCGGGACGGCGGCCATGCATGCTGGATGTCGGCGCCAATGGCGGTAACCATACGCTGTTCATGGCTAACCGCTGTGAACGGATCGATGCGTTCGAACCATTTCCCCCCGCTATCGCCATCCTGGAAAACAGGCTTGCAACCAATGGCATCAAGAATTGTCGGGTGCATCCTGTCGGTCTGGCAGATCAGACTGGAGCCGCACTGTTTATTCCGCCTCTCGGATCCAATCCCGGCACAGGATATTTCGATTTGAAATCAAACCCTGTTGATGTGGGCAGGTCCGACACGCTGGAACTGCGGATAGTGGAGGGGGGCACTTATCTGGATGCCAACCATGTTCCGCCCACCGACATCCTGAAAATTGATGTGGAGGGGGCGGAGGCGAACGTTCTGGCTGGGCTGTCGCAGCGCCTGCACCGCGACCGGCCAGCCATCCTGATGGAACTGTCGGATCGGTCGCGCAGGGCCATTGGTGATCTGGCGGGATTCCAGAAAGCACTTTACCCGGACTCCGTCATCCTTTCTGTGCTTCCAGCCAGTATATCGGGTACCTACCGCTTGGCCTGCTTTGATTTCCAACAGAGTACAGAGGTCTTGATATTGCCCGTTGAGAGCCTGCGTCATCACCATCTGACACTGGTGCGTCAAGCCACAGCGTTGTTGACCGGGTCATGAGGCTTGCATCCAGCCAGAATGCGCACTGAATTTTTTGATTTTTCAAAGAAAAAGTGTGTGGGGATGGTTTCAGTGCAGCATGGGTAAAACAGAATAAAACTGCGGCTATTCCGGCCGTCGGTCAAAGAAGCCGCGTCAGCGGCAAGAGGGTGGAAATCGCTGACGAGATGGCGGACATCCTCGCCCGGTCCTGATCGGCCCGGATCCGGACCGGGCGGTCAGTTCACCGCCGGCATCGTCAACCAGGTGCGGCAGGTGCGGTACGGGTCCGGCCCGTGGCCGGGATCCAGCATGTCCGGCGGCGGGGCCGTCCACACCGACGTTCCCCGCTCATCAGCCAGTGCGGCCAGCGCGCGGGCGGCGGCGGGGTGGCCGGTGAAGATGATGGCGGTCAGCGGGATCCCGTCCTGTGCCGCGGCGGCCAGGACCGCCTGGGCATCGCCGGCCCGGTCGGCGCAATCGGCGACGATGCCGGCCACCGCCTGCGGTGCTGCCCGCGCGGCCCCGGCGGCCATGGCCAGGAACCAGGCGGCCCCGCCATGGGCGGCGGCGGCGGGGGCGCTGAGCAGATGGACCGCGACCCCGGCTTCGGCCGCGGCGCGCACGGCGGCGGCGGCGTCATCGGGGCCATGGACGCGGATGGCACGGTGGAGTGCGGTCATGGCGTCTTCGCGCCGGCATCGGGGCGCAGCCCCAGCCGATGGCGGAACGGCTGGGCCGCATCGTGCAGCACCAGGGTCAATTGATCCTCCACCACGATCAGTTGCTTTTGCATATGGCTGGCCAGCGGCACCTTGCGCTCCATCAGATAGCGCATGACCATGGCGGCCAGTTCAGTTTCCCCGATGTCGATGATGGTGACGGCGCCGTAATCATCGCGGATGGCGAAACGGGCGGTGACGGCGGTTTCGTCCTCGGTCAGGGTGATGCTGTCCACCTGCCCGGCGGGAAGGGTTTGGCGCCGGAAGCGGTAGAATTCCACCAGCGACTGAAACAGCTCGATGGAGTCCAGGACGATGCAGCGGACTTCATGCATGGGAGCGGCCTTCATCGGGTGGGGGGGCATCGGGTGGAGGGGCATCGGAAGCGGGGGTATCCGCGTTTTCGGTTCCCCCTTGGATTCCCATGCGGGCATCCGGCTTCGGCAGGCGGGCGGCGCGGGGAACCGCGGGTCCCGGCTCGGCGGGCGGCAGCGGCACCGGACCGTCGCCGCTGGGCTTGGGCAGGAACAGCGTGCAGGGAACGGGGCTGCCCACCTCGAACCCATAGGATTTGGGGTAGCGTTGGGTCAGGCGGTCCATCGCCTCCCGCCGGGTGCCGGCCACCACCAGATAGCGGCGGGTGCCGCCCCACACGGCGGCCATGCGGTGGGCGTGATTGGCCTCTCCCCCATGGGTGATGGGCACCTCCCAGATGGTGCCGGGGCGGGGGTCCAGACGGTCGAAGACGTAATAGCGTTCCGCCGGCATGGTGCGGGCGGCGGCAAGCTGGCGCTCGGCGGCCTGGAGTGCCGCCTGAGCCTCCCCCAGACGGGTGTCCAGCCCGTTCACCCGGTCCTGGGCGTCGTAGAGCGCGCGGGTGATCTCCTCCACCTCGGTGCCGATGGTGGCGAGCGTGCGCTCTTCCGCTTCCATGGCGCGGCGGGATGCGGCGGCCCGGCGCAAGCCCAGGCGCGTCAGGATCGCGCTGAACACGATCAGCGATACCGCGCCGTACAAAAGAAGGGCGATCATGCCATGGACCGCGCGGCTCCGTTGGGCGTGCCGCCGGGGGGGGCCGTGTCGCCGGATGGGGTTTCGGCGCGGCGGACCCGTCCGGGTTCGATGCCTTTGCGGCTGTCGAAGGCGCGGCTGACCATGGCAAAGGCGCCGTCGGACGTGGCGGCCCAGATATAAGCCATGTTGTTGTGCTGCCAGATGTCGCGGGCGAACGGCAGCTTCTGGCTGCCGCGCCGGGCATCGGATCGGACCTGAAGCGGACTGAGGTACAAGGTGGCGGCGGCGTCCGGCTCGCCCAGTTCATGGATCATTTCGATACGCTCGGCCAGCAGGCTCTGGGTCAGCGACAGGACCCGCTGCCGATCGGCCTGCGCCGACTCAATGGCGGCCTGCCGTTCCTGCGCGTCGCGCCCCAATTCGGCCAGACGCTGGCGCAATCGGCCCAGATTGGCGGCGCGGTTTTCCTTTTCGCGGTTCAGAATATAGCGTTGGCGCGCGACGGACGCCATGCGCAGACTTTCCACCACCACGGACAGTCCCAGCGCAGCGGCACTAAGCACAACCAAAACGGTTGAAAATACTTCCAGGTTGGTCATGGCACCGTTTTCCACCGCGTCCGGGGGTGCAGGCATGACGCCAATGGATAGCCCCCCTGCCTTGATGTTTATCTTCACCGGGTCTATAAATGCCGTCAAGCGTGTGTTGACATATCTTCACACGGGTGGCGCCGATCAGTCGATCATTCCACCACTCCATAAACAATGTTATCAAATTCGGATAACACGGGCGCTTTTTTTCGAAAGAACCGTCATGACCGTTGGCGCTCTCTTGGAAGATTACCGGCCGACAACCTTCCTTGAACGGGGGGTGGCGGTGCCTTTTACAACGCCGCTCCTGGCCTGCGCCCGTGTGCGTCCCACGCATCGCCAGAAATTGGAATTCGTGATTGCCAACCCGTCCGGCGGCATTGGCTTTTACGTTATGGGGTGGGATGGGCTGGCGTCCCTGACCCGCATCACCGTCCATGACCGGCTGCTGTACGAAACGGTGCTGAAGGAGCCGCTGCTGTCCCCCGGCACCATCCGCGCCGCCGGGCGCAAGGTGGCGCTCAGCGGTGTTGCCGGCCGCCCCGCCGCCAAGGCCGCCCAGGCCGCCCTGGCGCAGGAGGCCGACGACCGGCTGATCGCCAATTTCCTGCTGATCGTCCGCCTGCTGAACCAGGGTGGGGTGGGACAGATCGACTGGCGCCGGTTCAACCCGTCCGACACCGACCTGCGGACCAAGACGCGCAAGATGGTCGAGCGGATGGAACCGACGCTGGGGGCCGGGGCGGAAACCATCTTCTGCTGGCTGGAGGAGTTGAGCGCCATTGTGGCCCCGGTGGGGTTCCGGTCCCGCGATTATCCGGCGCGGATGCCGGTGCTGCAGGCATCCCTGGAAAAGCTGTACGGCGGGCTGATGAGCTTCGGCAACACCGACGCGACGGAGGCGGGGCAAATCGCCCTGTTCGCGGCGGAGGTGGCGAAGCTGACCCTCGACCTCAGCGCCGTGACCCTGGAAAACTGCTATGCCGAATTGGACAATCTGGTCCGGCTGCTGCAAAGCTGGGGCGGCAACCGCGAACGGCTGCTGGGGCTGTTCGGACGGCCCGATTGGCTGCTGGACGGCTGGCATGCCATCTGTGCCCTGTGGGACGGTGCCTCCAGCCGCGACGCCCAGCGCGAAGTGCTGATGGACATCGGCCGCATGGTGCCGGTGATGCCCAAGGAAGTGGCGGAGTGGGTGGACGGCAATGTGCCGGTGGAACGCACCTGGAATCAGCGCCGCTGGGTGAAGGCCAACGTCGATTGGCGCAGCGGCACCCACCTGCTTGACCGCACCGCCCGCAACGAGGTGCTGAGGGCGGTGGCCGCATGAACCATGACGAGCACATCCGCCAGGAGGTGGAACGGTCGCTGCGCCAGGCTTCCGACCGGCAACTGGCCCGTGTCATGGGGTTCATCGACCGGCTGCCGTCCCGTCGCATCGTGGAGGATATCGTCGAGCGGGTGCGCAGCCGGCTGGCGCTGGTGCGCCCGTCCCGGCCGCTGACCTATGCGCGGGTGCTGTTCCTGCCGCTGCAGGACCTGCTGGCCGAACCGGCGCAGGCGGCGGGGAATCCGTGGCTGGTACCGCGCCCGATGCTGGAGGTCATCCGCGAGGTGGTCCGCCGCGGCCTGTCGCCGCCGCTGGCCGCCGCCGTCACCGCCATCCCCCCCGACCGCACCATGGACGACGTGGAAACGGTGTCCCGCCTGGGCGAGGTGCTGTGGCCCGCCGCCGCCGCCGCCTTGCGGGATTTCCTCCAGCACGGCGGCGCCCCGGTGCCGGGGTGGCAGGAGGATTACCGCAAGCGGCTGGATGGGGTGGCCCAGCTTTACGAACATGCCATCGACATCACCGCCCTGTTGGAGCAATTGCCGCCCCGGCCCATGGGCATCCTGACGGGGGAACAGGAAACCGTGGCCCTGGCGCTGCTCTATTCCATGCGGCACGTGTCGGACGCGGTTTTCCGTTCGTGCTACACCATGCTGATGCGGCGGACGACGGAGCCGTCGCAGATCTTCCGCATCATGATCGACAACGATCTCGACCTGCCCACCGACCAGCGCGACCGGATGCTGGCCGAAGCGGCGGTGGAATGCCTGAACGAGATCGACAGCATGAACACCGATGTCGGCAATCTGGGCGCCCATTCGGTGCAGAGTGCCGCCGACACCACGGTGCGGCTGGTGTCGCTGATCGAATCGCTGGAAAACGCCCCGGCGGCGGTGAAGCTGGACGCGAAAACCCTGTCGGCCACCAAGGCGCGGGCGTCGAAGACCATCGTCCGCACCTTTGAGAATTCCTTAAGCGGAGAGATGCGCCGCACGGTCGGCGATCTTGCCGCCCGCACCGACGCCACCGACGAGGAGGTGGCAACCGCCGAGGCGGTGGCCCGCTCCACCCGCAAGATCGAAATGGCCGGCGAGCGTCTGGGGCTGGCCCGCCATCTGGAAGGGGTGCTGGACCGTGAATTCGGCGCCTACCGCACCTTGCTTCTGGACAAGCTGCGGCAGAGCCGGGTGGGCCGGCGCGGCGGGGCCGGCGTGTCGGTCATCATGGACGAGTTGCGGCTGATCGAGATCCTGTTCGGCGCCGAAGCCGCCATGGCCATCATCGAGGAGGCCGGCGGCGGGGTGGGGTAACCCCGATTCCGCCCGTCATCCCTCCGCCGCCCCCGGCCCGTGGCGCAGCGTGTCGATCAGCGCGCGCAGAGCCGCCGGCATCTGGCGCCGGCTGGGGTAGTAAAGGAAGAATCCCGGAAACGGCGGCAGCCAGTCGTCCAGCACCGGCACCAGCCGCCCGGCGGCGACCAGCGGCGCCACATATTCCGCCCCGGCATAGGTCAGCCCGATTCCGTCGAGTGCTGCCCGTGTCGCCATTTCCAGATCGTTCAGGGTCAAGGGGCCGCTGACCGCCACCTCCACCTCCTTGCCGTCCCGTTCGAATTCCCAGCGGTAGAGGGCACGGCGGCTGGGCAGGCGGAAACGGATGCAGGCGTGATCCTTCAGGTCATAGGGGGTGATGGGCGGCGGGTGGCGGGCGAAATAATCCGGCGATCCCACCACCGTCATGCGGGCGGGGCCGCTGACCGGCACCGCGATCATGTCGTTCTCCAGGCTTTCCCCGAAGCGGATGCCGGCGTCGAACCCGTCGGCCACCACATCGGCAAAGCCGTCGTCCACCGAGATATCCAGATGCACGTCGGGGAAGGCGGCGCGGAAGCGGGGCAGGGCCGGCGCCAGCACCGCCGACGCCCCCAGCCGCGAGACGGTAAGCCGCAGGGTTCCCGCCGGGCGGGCACGGTCCTCGTTGATGGCTTCCAGGGCTTCGGCAATGTCCAGCAGCGCCGGCTCCAGCCGGGACAGCAGCCGCAAGCCCGCCTGGGTCGGGGCGACGCTGCGGGTGGTGCGGTTGACCAGCCGGACCCCCAGCCGTTCTTCCAGCCCCCGCAACCCGTGGCTGAGGGCCGAGGGCGACACCCCATAGGCGCTAACAAGAGGTTTTTGCTATTTTTTGCCAATGGGTGATGAGCT
>CALBDS010000060.1 GCA_937927415.1 uncultured Rhodospirillaceae bacterium | reverse complement strand
ACAGATCTGCCCCGCCCCATTCAACATCATTCCATCATGTTAGCGCCTATGGGGCCACGCCCCGCAGCACAAGGAGCTTGAGCATAATGCCCACCACTGATCTGATTTCCGGCTCTCTTTCCCGCATCCGCGAACGCCTCGTCGCACAGGGCGCGACCGAGGCTTCGGCCGGCGAGGCCATTGACCTGTACGCCAAGTTTCTGGACTTGGCTGCCGCCCACCCCGGCGAAACGCTGTGCCCGCCGGCTGCCGCGGACGAGGCGTGGCATGTCCACTTGGAAATGGACACCTATGCCGACGACTGCTTGAAGGTATGCGGGCGCATTCTTGGGCATGACGCCACCGCCTTTGGCACGTCCGAATTCCGCGCGGCGTGGGTGCGGACGAGGGAATTGTTCCGTCAGCACTTCGGCACCAACCTGATCTCCAGCCCCGACGCCAAGGGCCAGGGCCCGCTGGCGCCG
Source organism: uncultured Rhodospirillaceae bacterium (assembly GCA_937927415.1). Taxonomy (GTDB): domain Bacteria; phylum Pseudomonadota; class Alphaproteobacteria; order Azospirillales; family Azospirillaceae; genus Azospirillum. The sequence goes on along the minus strand of CALBDS010000060.1, from coordinate 210,404 downwards.
GCCTCGTGCTACTTGGCACAACAGGCGGCATAGCTTGCAAAATGCATCGCAGGGTGCATATTGCAATATGCACCCTGTACGGTGTGCACTATGTCAAAAATGCTAGTAAAAAGAGTGGTGCTACGTTACAGTGAATCGTCGCCAAAACGGAGCGACGGCGCAGCGGTTCGGTTGGGGAACCTTGCCGCTGCCCACGGGGCACTACCCGCCGGTCCATCGCTTGCGCTCGCGCGCACGCTCACGACTGCCAGACCATCGGCCAGCCGGTACCAACTGGCATGCCACGGTAGCAAAGGGTATGCCATGATCGACCAACCGCCAAAAAAAGATGCCAGTCCGCAGAGACCTGAAGGGCCGGATGAATTTGAGCGTCTCATTCGTTCTATGAGCGATCAACAATGCAAAGTCATGCTACGGGTTCTCAGGATTTCCGCGCGGCGCGGCGGGCCTTCTTGCGCTCATCATGGTCAAGAATTTGATGCGCTAATCCCATCAGAGCGGCTTTGAGTTCTGGGCTTGCTTTGTCATAAGCAGCAGAAAGTATTGATTTCGGCGTAATATCAGCTAAACAATCCTCGCTATTTTCAGATTTTCGCGTTGCAACACCAATTTCAGGCGGAATCGGCTCCCCTATATATTCGGCAATTTTGGGAAGCTCGTGAGCCTTTATTTGCCGTGTGCCACTGATAATTTTTGATATAGCGGAAGGGTCAACATTCAGGGCCGCGGCAAGGCCGGCCTGCGTCTTGTGGGGCTTTTTTAGCCCTTGCTTCAGCCATTGAATCATCATGGCCTGATGATTGCGCATTTCGCAACAAGAGTACCGTGCGATTATCGCATTTTTCGCTTGCGTGTTTCTTGCGATTATCGCAATATCGCCAGCATGAGCAACGCAGCCACCAATGTCATTCGCAAATGCGGCGGCCCCCAGGCTGTTTCGGCCATGGTTGGGGTGAATGTCAGTAATGTGCATCGTTGGACCTATCCAAAAGAAAAGGGAGGGACTGGCGGTCTGGTTCCTGCACGGCACCAGCAGCGTCTGTTGGAAAAGGCAAGAGAGGCCGGGATCTCTTTATCTCCGGCTGATTTTTTCCCCACCCCACCCCATGAAGGAGAGATGGCATGAGTGACTTTGATGAAGTCGCCACCCGCCTTGAATGCCTGCGCCTCGCACACAACCCGGACACCGACTCTGCGGCGGCTGTCGAGCGCGCCCGCACCTACGCGGACTTCGTGCTCGGTCGCCGCGGCACGGATACTCTCCGTGCCGCGAGCGAACCGGCGGCGCCGGTCAGGTCTGAGGGGTGACGCGCTCGCGTCCGTTTGGCGAGCGGATGGCGTCCAGGCACTCGGCGTAAGTATCGAGAATCCACTTCCGATCAGCGTAAACGAAACCGTCATTGAGGCGTTTTCCCTCACTGACAGCCACACACTGAAGCAGGACATAGGCGACAGCTTCGGCGCTATCGCCAAGAACAGAAACACGCTTTTCGGCCATTTGCATTGCTCCATGGTTGGTGTGAACAACCCCATGGTAGCACGCGCGGCCGGAGCCGCAGAGGTTCCGGCCGCAACCGCCGCGCTGTAATCGGCTTTGCCGAAAGCGCCCCTCAACAACAAAACGCCGCCCGTGGTTGCAGCCGCGGGCGGCGTCATAGAGGAGATCACGGGATGATGCCCCGAGATAACCCCACCCCTGAAATAGCCCCGGCCGGCGGCCGTGTCCACCCGGCAAACGGCCAGTTGGCAGCGCATTTTGCACATGGAAGCTACGTGGTGAACATCACCGTACCGACGCACTCGGCAAAAGCCGAACGTGAACTTCTGACCCGCCGCGAGCGGGAGGTTGCCCGCCGGGCCGCCGAGGGCGCCACGAACGCCGAGGTCGCCGCCGTCATGGGCCTGACCGCCGGCACGGTGAAGACCTACCTCTCCACGATTTACCGCAAATTGGGAGTGAGCAAACGGAACGCCCTCCCCCGGGCCTTGGGGATCGGGGCGGCGGTGGCGCCGTCCGTGGACGATCTGGCCCACCTGGGCCTGACGGTGGCGGAGGCCGAGGTGGCACGGGCCGTTGCCATGGGCATGACCAACAAACAGGTTGCCCTCGCGCGTGGGTCCTCGGAAGGGACCGTCAAAGTCCACCTGACCAGCATCAACCGGAAGTGCGGCACGCGCAACCGCTCGGAGATCGCGGTGGTGGTCATGAGGGGTCTGAGGGGAAATGGGGGCTTTCATGCCCCCAATGTTCCCGTGGAGGTGGCGCCATGAACAGCGCAAACCACTGCAATGGCGCTTCAAAACGCTGCAGTTCCGCTTCACTGTCGGCCGGCGAGAAGATGGGGCTGGGGGATCTGGAACGGGAAGTTGCCGCACGGGCGGTCGCCGCGTTCCGGAACGCCTGCCCGGAAAAGACTGCGGAAAATCTCGCGGCGGCCCTGAAGCTCTCGCTCCGTCAGGCCTATAACATTCTTGGCGGGGGAACCCGGCTGACCGGAGGTCAGATCGCCGCCATGGACCGGCACTGTGGTGGCGGATTCGGTCGCCAGGTGCTGGAGCCGGTCGCGCACCGCCACCGGACCGGGGAGGCCGCGTGATGACCACCAGGGTCACCCTTTACCCCTGGCTGCTTGCCGCCGTTGCCAAGGCCTGGGAAGACGGCGCCAGCGACGTTGCCACCGCTCACGCCCTCGGCCTTTCCCCCTCCAGCGTGACGCAGGTGCGGCGACACCTGGGGCTGCCGCCCGCCCGGCCCAAGCCGGTGACCGAACGCCCCGGCGTGAAGGCCCGCCGCTGCCTGATGTGCACCCGCAGCTTCACCAGCCTGGGCGCCGGCAACCGGGTCTGCGGGAACTGCAAGCAAACTCGCCTCTGGCAGGCGGGGGTGGCGTTCTGATGGCCGGGCGGCGCGGCGTCTCCCTCTCGGACCTTGGGCCGGCGGCCCTGCGACAGGTGGACGCCTACTTGCTGGCAGAGAGGGTGCGGGACGAACAGGTTCGGGAACGGGGGACGCCCGCCAAGGCGGGGAAGAATAAGTTCGGGGCCAAGAGGACGCAGGTCGATGGCCTGTGGTTCGACAGCGGCGCCGAAGCCCGTCGGTACGCCACCCTGAAGCTGCTGGAGAACGCCGGGGAGATCCGCGACTTGACCCTCCAGCCGGCGTTCGACCTGCACGCCCCCGGAGGCGTGTTGGTCGGGCAGTACCGGGCGGACTTTGCCTATACCCGGACGGCAGACGGCGCGCGGGTGGTCGAGGACGTGAAGTCCAAGCCGACCATGACGCCCCTGTACCGCTGGAAGTCGAGGCACCTCCAGCATGAGCACGGCATCACCATCACCGAGGTTACCGAATGAGCAAGACCAGCGTCATTGCCCCGCACCGCACCGCCCTGCTCGACGGGCGGAGCGAGGCCCTTCGCGCCGCCCTGGCCGCCGTGGAGGCGTTTGCCGGGGCGCGGATGATCGGCCCCGATGTCGAGGGGCACACCACGCCACCGATTTCGTGCGGCACCGAAGGGGAGGCTCGGCAATGACGCCGATCCCACCAACACCGATGCAGATGGATGTCTTGCGGGTACTGACCCGGTGGATAGACGGCAAGGGGGTGGCGCCGTCGCTCAGCGACATAGGCGCTGAACTCAACCTGCGCAGCAAATCCAGCGTCCACCGGCTGCTGGACGGCCTGGAGGAACGCGGCTGGATCGCCCGCCAGCGCGGCAGAATGCGCGCCATCATCATCCTGCACCGCCCGCCGGAACTGGCGGATACCTCTCCCACGGCGGCGTGGCGACCGATCGGCGAGGCGCAGCCGGGCGTTGATCTCATTCTGGGCAATGCGGCCGGCGTCTATGCTGACACCCCGATCCCGACACGCCACACCTGGGCACGCGGCTTCATCCATGAGGACGGCACCGCTTGGGGCGGCGGCGGATACCGGCTCACCCCCACGCATTTCTTCGTCGTGCCGGACGTGCCGGCCGAGGGCCTGCCGATGACGCCCTTGGGTGGGGCGGCGACAGGAAAATAACCCCAGCGCCAGGATCTTCCAGACATGATTGACCCTGACAGACTTTATTCCCTGACCGAAGCGGCGGCATTGATCCATGCCTCTGTGAAGCCCCGCGTCCTGCGGGAAGCCATTTCCGCCGGCAGGCTCAGGGCCAAGAAATTTGGCAAAGCCGTCCTGGTGACTGGCCGTGATTTGCAAAGGTATATCGGAGAGCAGGAATGCCCCGCGCGAACCGAGGCTTACGCCTCGAACTCTATGGGCCCGATACCCGGTTCGGCGCCAAGAAAAAGAAAGGCTTCACCGGGTACTGCTATTACATCGTCGGATCAGAAGGCGGGCGAAAGATCGAGCGCAGTTGCGCTACGGCTGACATCGGCGTGGCTGAAGAGCGGCTGCGTGAGTTCTTAGACGAGCGGGCAGCGACTCAACACTGTCCGCCACCCGGCCCGCTTACGCCTGACCGCATGTTGGTAAGCCAAGCCCTGGACCTGTATGGTCGCGAACACGCGCCCACCGTCGCGGACCCCCAACGGATCGGCTACGCCATTGACGCCCTGCTGACCTTCTGGGCCAACGTTCCGGTGTCCGGGGTTACCGGCCCCACCTGCCGGCGGTACCTTGCCGAGCGGAAGGAAGACCATGCCCGCAAGGCGGCCGAGAGAGTGGCGAAGATCAGGGCCAGGAAGGGAGGCGCCAAACCGCCGCGGCCTCTTTCCAACGATACGGTGCGGCGAGAATTGGGGGTTCTGAACGCTGCGCTCAGGCACTGTGTCGTGGAGGGCCATCTGACTCAGGCGCCAACGGTGTGGCTGCCGGAGAAAGGGGCATCACGAGATCGCCACCTATCGCGCCAGGACATCGCCCGGCTGCTGCGGGCGGCCAGACAGTCTCAGCGCGCTCGGATGCACCTGCCGCTGTTCATTTTGATCGCCTTCTACACCGGCGCCCGGCGGACGGCGATCCTCCAGCTTCAGTGGCAGCCGAACACACAGGGCGGGTGGGTGGACCTGGAGCGCGGGGTGATCGATTTTTTGGGTGGCGCCCGGCGAACGAAAAAGCGCCGCGCTGCCATCCCGATCCCCGAACGGCTTTTGACCTTCCTGCGCCTCGCACGGCGGCGGACCACGAAGTATGTGGTCGAGTTCGAGGGAAAGCCTGTCCTGAATCCGAAGCGGTCCCTGGCGACCGCCGGCCAAGCGGCAGGCCTGGGCGCTGTCTTCGCCCACCTGCTCAAACACTCGGCCATCACCTACCTGGTCAAGGTTGGGGTGCCGCTCTGGCATGTTTCGGAGTGGACCGGGACATCCGAGGAAACGATCAGGCGGCATTACGGCCACCACGCCCCCGATTACCTGAACGCAGTTCGACAGGCCCTCAGGTGATCGTAACGGGATTGTAGTGGGATTAAAAGAAAAGGGCTTAGCCGATGTCTCGGCTAAGCCCTTGTTCTGACTGGTCGGAGAGAGAGGATTCGAACCTCCGGCCCCTGCCTCCCGAAAGCAGTGCTCTACCAGGCTGAGCTACTCTCCGGTCTTTTCCCGTTTCGCGTCGTCGGCGTTGCCGGCGGTGCGCTGCGGTGGGCGGGTATATAGCCGTCTGAAACGCGGCCCGCAACAGGAAAATTCACAAGACCTCAAAAATCTCGACTGATGACGAACTCGACCACGTTCAGCAGCGCCTGGCGCAGCGGGCTGTCCGGGAACACCGACAGCGCCGCACAGGCCAAACCGCCGTAATGGCGCGCCCGCGCCACCGTATCGGTCAGGGCATCATGACGAGCCATCAGAGCCTGGGCGTGAGCCAGATCCTCGTCGGTCTGCTCCAGTTCCTCCATGGTGCGGCGCCAGAAGGCCCGCTCCGCCTCATCCCCCCGCTGGAAGGACAGGACCACCGGCAGCGTCAGCTTGCCCTCGCGGAAATCGTCGCCCACCGTCTTGCCCAGCGTCGCCTGATGGGCGGAATAGTCGAGCACGTCGTCCACAAGCTGGAAGGCGATGCCCAGATTCATCCCGTAATCCCACAGGGCGCGCAATTCCGCCTCTCCCTTGCCGGCCACCACGCCGCCCACACGGCAGGCGGCGGCGAACAGCTCGGCGGTCTTGCCCTTGATGACCTCCAGATAGGCCTCTTCGGTGGTGGAGGTGTCGTTGGTGGTCTGGAGCTGCAGCACCTCCCCTTGTGCGATCACCGCCGATGCGTTGGACAGGATCGCCAGAACTTCCAGCGACCCCACCTCGACCATCAGTTCGAAAGAACGGGAGAACAGGAAGTCGCCCACCAGCACGCTGGCCTTGTTGCCGAACACCGCGTTGGCCGAGGCCAGCCCGCGGCGCAGGTCGCTTTCGTCCACCACATCGTCGTGCAGCAGGGTGGCCGTATGGATGAACTCCACCACCGCGGCCAGCAAACGGTGCTTGTCGCCCTGATAACCGCACAGGTTGGCCGCCGCCAACGTCAGGACCGGGCGCAGGCGCTTGCCGCCCGCCGCCACGATGTAACCGCCCAATTGCGGGATCAACGCCACCGGCGAGTCCATATGCTTGACGATCAGCTGGTTGACGGCCATCAGATCGTCGGCGACCAGGGCTGTCAGATCGTCGAGCGCCGTTGACGGTTTCTGCCGCTTGGGTTCGGGATTGGTAACGACCGTCAAGGCCGGCTCCACTTGCTGGTGATGATTGACGGAACCTCTTCCGGCAGCGAGCATAACGGCACAGCCTGTTCGGTCAAGCCGCTCGCGCGGTGAAAGCCCCGGAATCATGATGGAAATCCAGCCGATCCCCGACCTTTATTCCGAGGAAAACACCCTGCTGGGCGGGCGCGTCCGGCTGGAACAGCCCGCGGGCGGGTACCGTGTGGCCGTTGATCCGGTGCTGCTGGCCGCTTTCACCGCCGCGCGGGCCGGGGAAACGGTGCTGGACCTCGGCACCGGGTCGGGGGCTGCGGCATTGTGTCTGGCCGTGCGGATCGACGACGTGCGGGTGGTCGGGCTGGAGGCGTGGGAACCGGCCGAGGCCATGGCCCGCCGCAATGTCCGCCGCAACGGGTTGGAAGACCGGGTGAGAATCGTGGCCGGCGACCTTCGGCATCCCCCCGCCGATCTCATGCCGGAGGGGAAGCGGTTCGACCGGGTGATGGCGAATCCGCCCTATCTGCGGGCCGGCGCCGCCACCCCGCCCCCCGACCCGTGGAAGGCGGCCGCCAATGTGGAAGGGGCCGCCCGGCTGGCCGATTGGATCGCCTGTGCCGCCGCCGTGCTGAAGCCGCGGGGGTGGTTCACCCTGGTCCACCGCGCCGACCGGGTGGACGAGATCCTGGGGCTGCTGCATGGGGCCTTCGGCGCCGTTACCCTGTTCCCCCTGTGGCCCAAGGCGGGGGAGCCGGCGCGGCGCATCCTGGTCGCCGCCCAGCGCGGCACCACATCCCCGGCCCGGCTGCTGCCGGGGTTGGTGCTGCACGGCCCCGGCGGCTACACCAATGAGGCCGACGCGGTGCTGCGCCACGGCGCCCCGCTGGTTTACGAAACGCCCCCGCATCCCCATCTGAACGCGCAACAGGCCCGCAACAGCGCCCAACAGGTTTGAGGATACCCGCCGACATGCCCGCTTTTCTTTCCCACCTTCCCTTCGGCCCGTGGCGCAAACGTGAACCGCTGGTGTCGGTGGTGCGGCTGTCGGGGATCATCAGCGCATCCAGTGGTCCGCTGTCGCGCACCCTGTCCATGGCCGGGGTGGCGCCGTTGCTGGAACGGGCCTTTGCACCCAAACGGCAGGCGGCGGTGGCCCTGCTCATCAACTCTCCCGGCGGCTCGCCGGTGCAGTCGTCGCTGATCGGCCGGCGCATCCGCGATCTGGCGGAGGAGAAAAAGGTGCCGGTGCTGGCCTTTTGCGAGGATGTCGCGGCCAGCGGCGGCTATTGGCTGGCGTGCGCCGCCGACGAGATCTATGCCGACGACAGTTCCATCGTCGGGTCCATCGGCGTGGTCAGCCACGGGTTCGGGCTGCATGAGTTCATCCGCCGCCATGGGGTGGAACGGCGCCTCTACACCGCCGGCGAGCACAAGGCCATCCTCGATCCCTTCCTGCCGGAAAACCCCGATGACGTGGCCCGGCTGAAGCGTTTGCAGGAGGAGGTTCACGCGGATTTCATCGCCCATGTGCGCCGCCGCCGCGGCGACCGGCTGAAGGGGGATGAGGCGGAGATGTTCTCCGGCGCGTTCTGGAGCGGACGCGGCGCGCTGGCTCTGGGGCTGATCGACGGCATCGCCCATGCCCGCCCCCACCTGCGCGCCCGGTTCGGCGACAAGGTGCGCATCCGCGTGGTGGAACCCAGCCGTGGGCTGATGGCCCGCCTGCCGCTGCGCAGCGGCGATGGCGGCGATGCCCGGGGTGCCGGTGGGATGGATATGGCCGGCGTGGGCCGGGGTATTGGTGCCGCCCTGCCCGCGGCGCTGCTGGACACGGCGGAGGAGCGGGCGCTGTGGGGGCGGTTCGGGCTGTGAGGACGGATTCGGGGTGTGATGCCCGCTTGACCCTTTGCGCCCCGCCCGTTACTCCTGTGCCGCCATGCTGACGAAGATCCTCCTGCTCATACTGGTGATCATCGCCGCCCTGTTCGGGATGCGGTTCTTCCGCCGCATCGCCGCGACCGGGCGCGAACGGCTGAACCGGGAGTCCGCCCGCCCCGCCCCGGCTGCGCGCTCCGGCGGCGGGCGCAGCGTTCCCGGCGGTCCGGCGGACGCCGAGGATCTGGAGAAATGCCCGGAATGCGGCGCCTATGTCGCCCCCCATTCCGCCGTTGCCTGCGGCCGCCCCGCCTGCCCTTACGGACGCTGATCTCCGTTCCCACCCGCCCCCGCCGGCATGGCCCCGGTCACGATAAGGGGAGATGGGTGTGATTCACGACCTTCTGACCGCAGCGATCACCGCCCATATGGCCGGCGATGCCGCCCGTGCCGGCCGGCTGTACCGTCACGCGCTGACGCTGGAACCCGCCACCGCCTCGGCCCTGCACCTGCTGGGCACGCTGGAGGCCCAGAGCGGCCGTTCCGGCGTGGCGGCGACGTGGCTGCGCCGGGCGCTGGCCGTGGAGCCGTCGGCCCCGGCGGTGTGGGCGCATCTGGGCGGAGTGCGGCTGACGGCGGGGGATGCCGTCGGGGCACGGGCCGCACTGATCCGCGCGCTGGCGCTGGCCCCCGATCAGCCGGACGCGCTGGTCAATCTGGGCCTGTCCTGCCATCGGGGCCATGATCTGGAAGCGGCCACCCGCTGGCTGTGGCGCGCCCACCGGCTGCGGCCCAACCACCGGGACAGCCTGCTCGACCTGGGGCTGGTGCTGCGCGACCGGGGGATGTTCGCCGGGGCGCAAACGTGCTTCACCGCCCTCACCAGCCGGGACGACGGCCACCGCGACGCCCACATGGCCCAGGCGCTGAGCCGGCTGGTGCAGGGGGATCTGGCCGCCGGCTGGGAGGGGTTCGAGCGGCGGTGGAAACGCCTGCCGGCACCGCCTTGGCGGGCGAGTGACCCGTTGCCGGCGGGTGGAACCCTGCTGCTGCACGCCGAACAGGGGTTCGGCGACACCATTCAATGCGTCCGCTATGTTCCCGGCGCTGTCGCGCTGGCCGCCCGCCAGGGCGCGCGGGTGGTGCTGGAGGTCCACCCCGCCCTGATCCGGCTGCTGCGCACCCTGCCCGTTCCACCCGGCGCCCCTCTCACCATCGTGGCTCGCGGCGATACCCCACCGGCCCACGATGCCCATTGCCCGCTGATGAGCCTGCCGCGGGCCTTCGCCACCGACCGGGTGGAGGATATCCCCGCCCCCATTCCCTATCTGTCCGCCGATCCGGCGGGCGCGGCGGCGTGGGCGGCGCGGCTGGAGGATGGCAGCGGGCGCCTGCGCGTGGGGTTGGTGTGGGCGGGCAACCCCGGCCATCGCAACGACCGCAACCGCTCCGTGCCGCTGGACGCTCTCGACCCGCTGCTGGCGGTGGACGGCGCACGGCTCATCAGCCTGCAAACCGGCGCGGCCCGCCATGCCCTTCCCCCCCGCTGGGCCGTCCGTCTGGAAGACCCCATGGACGGGGTAACCGATTTCGCCGACACCGCCGCCCTGATGGCCGGGCTGGACCTGCTGGTCACGGTGGACACGGCAACGGTTCATCTGGCCGGTGCCCTGGGCCGTCCGGCGTGGCTGCTGTTGCCGTACGCGCCGGACTGGCGGTGGTTTCTGCAACGCACGGACAGCCCATGGTATCCCACCCTCCGCCTGTTCCGCCAGGACCGTCCCGGCGGCTGGTCCCGCGTGGGCCAGGGGGTGGCCCGCCGTCTGCGCCGGTTGCTGGAACGCCCGCCCCGCTAAAGGGGAAGCGGATTCCCCCCACCCCCACCGGCAAGACCGGCGCGCTAGGCGAAACTTTCCGGCCTGACAGGCAAATTTGGTCGGCCACCCTGCCCGATTTCCCGCTAACATATTGATATAAAATAATTTACCACAGATGCCCAAAATTGGCATCGTCTTTGCTTGTGTCTGGGCAACGATACATTTCTGCCCCTTGCGTGGAGTTCCACGGCCATGAGCATCTTCGGTTCGCTGACCACCGCGGTCCTCGGTCTGACGGCGCAGTCGCGCTCTCTCGGCCACATCTCGGACAACATCGCGAACTCCTCGACGGTGGGGTACAAGCGGGTCAACACCGCGTTTGAGACGCTGGTGCTGCAATCCAACTCCCGCATCCACTCGCCGGGCGGCGTGATCGCGCAGCCGGTGTTCATGAACAACGTCCAGGGCAACCTGACGCAGGTTCAGACACCGACCAACATCGCCATCCAGGGCCAGGGCTTTTTCAGCGTCACCAAGGTCGAGGCGGCCAGTTCGACCGCGCTGAACAAGGTGGTGCAGACCCAGACCGGCACGCTGAGCGCCGGTGCCAGCTACTACACCCGCCAGGGCGACTTCGAGCTGGACAAGAACCGCTATCTGGTCAACAGCTCCGGCTTCGCCCTGAACGGGTGGACCGTGGATGACGTGACCGGCGAGCTGCGCAAGGATGTCATCAAGCCGATCCAGGTGTCCTCGCTCATCGACAAACCGTCGCCGACCAACAACATCGACCTGTCGGCCAACCTGCCGAACAGGCCGACGGGCAAGATCCCGACCCAGCAGATCCAGATCTTCGACGCCCAGGGCAATCAGCGCGCCATCAACCTGGACTGGCGCCAGGACAGCGCCAACGGCTGGCGGCTGGCCATCGACGCGCCGGGGTCGAGCACGCTGCCGGTCGACGGCAATTTCGCCGGCGCTCCGGCCACCATCTCGTTCGGCCAGAACGTTCCCGGCGTGACCCCGATCGCGCAGATCAATTCCGTGACCATCAGCGGCCAGACCACCAACGGCCAGGACAATCTGCGCGTCGGCGAAACCTATTCCGTCACGCTGGACAACACCACCTACAGCGTGAAGATCACCGCCGACAACATCAGCCAGTTGCGCACCTTCTCCGGTGTCGCCGGCTCGCTGGCCAACCAGATCAACTCGGCCACCCCGGCCGCATCCGTGATGGCGACGGTGACCGGCTCCACCATCCGCATGGTGGCCCGCACCGCCGGCACCGGGTTCAAGGTGTCGCAGTCGGTCAGCCAGGGCATGGTGACCAACAACACCGTCCTTGGCCCCGTCAGCACCGCGGCCAGCACCACCGCCGGCCAGACCCAGCGCATCACCTTCCCCCAGACCGCCATCGACGTGGGCGACGTGTTCTCGGTCCGCGTGCGCAACAACGGCGTGGACCAGACGGTCAACGTGACGGTGACGGCGGCGGCTTTTTCCACCTACGCCAACATCTCCGGCGTGGCGCAGGAACTGGCCAACCGCATCAACGCCGTCACCGGGCTGAACGTCACGGCCGCAGCCTCGGGCGGGGTGCTGACCATCCAGGACAAGGTGGCGGGCGACAACCTCGACGCCGATTGCTCGGCCGGGGTGACCAATTCCTCGGCAGCGGCAAACACCATTGCCGGTTCCTTCTCGCAGACCAACGTCGCCGGCATCCGGCAGCAGCGCACCATCACCCTGACGGGATCGGTGGGCGACGTGGGCACGGTCTACACGCTCAACATCAACGGTTCGCCGGTCTCCTACACCACCACCGGCGCCGAGCTGAGCATGGAAGAGATTTCGGCGGCGATGGCCAACACCATCAACTCCAACACCTCCCTGCCAGTCACCGCATCGTCCCAGGGCGGCGTCATCACCCTGGTGGCCAAGAAACCGACGGGCGATCCCGCCGAGCAGTTCACGCTTGAGCAATCCACCGTGACCGGCCAGACACCGGCCTACATCGGCCTGACCTTCGGCACCAGCAAGGAAAACGCCTCGCTGCTGACCAGCATCAGCACAGCCCTGGTGGGCAACGGCACCGCCGTCAGTTCGCCCAACCAGAACGCCGGTGACGCCGCCACCATCTCCTTCACCGTCAACTACGGCTTCGGCAATCAGACGGTGAATTTGAACCTGGGCCAATTCCAGCGTCTGAACGGGCTGTCACAATACAACGGCACGACGATGACGGTGGGCACCTTTGTGCAGGACGGTGCGGGGCGCGGGCAGTTCAAGGAAGTGGTGTTCGGCGACAGCGGCAACGTGCTGGTCAACTACGACAACGGCCGCAGCAAGGTGATCGCGCGCGTGCCCATCGTCACCTTCAACAACCCCAACGCCATGCAGCGCGAAGCGGGCGGCGTGTTCATCGAAACCGATGAAACCGGCAAGCCCAACTTCAACGACCCGGAAACCAACGGTGCCGGTGCGGTGGTGGCGAGCAGCGTGGAAAGCTCCAACGTCGATATCGCCGACGAGTTCACCAAGCTGATCGTCACCCAGCGCAGCTATTCGGCCAACACCAAGATCGTCACCACCTCCGACGAAATGCTTCAGGAAGTCCTGAACCTGAAGCGGTAACGCGCCTCAGACGGTACCGGCTTTAAGCGCCCGGCGGGGAAGTCTTTCCCCGCACGCCGGCGGCTTGCCCAAAAATCGAAAGGTCCCCGGCCATGTCCCTCTTCAGCGCCCTGAACAGCGCCACCGCCAGCCTCCGCACGGTTCAGTCGCAGGTGAAGGTGGTTTCGGACAACGTGGCCCGGTCCGACGATCCCTCGCGCACCCGCCACACCCTGGAACAGAAGGTGGACCGCAGCGGCCAGGTCCTCACCGCCGAATACCGGCGGGAGGTGGACGCCGCGCTGCGCTCCCAGGTCCAGGATCTGACGGCCCGCACCGCCACCTACGACACTCAGAACACCTATCTGCAAAAACTCGGCGACCTGATGCGGACCACCAACGGCGCGCCGCTGCTCAACCAGTACGCCAACGCCTTCGACAAGGCCATGAAGACGCTGGCCACCTCGCCGGAAGACGAAGCGGCGCAGCAGGAATTTCTGCGCTCCGCCGACACGCTGGCCCGCGAGGTCCGCCGCGTGTCCGAGGGGGTCGAGGGCCTTGACCAGGAGATGCAGAAGGATACGACCGATTCCGTGGACGAGCTGAACGACCTGCTCCAGCAGGTGGACCGCATCAACAAGGACATGGTGTCGCTGCGGGGTTACGGCGATTCCGCCAACGTGGTCTCCGACAAGCGCGACGCGCTGGTCAAGCAGATCAGCGAGCTGGTGTCCGTGCGCACGGTGGAACGGCAGGACGGCCGCCTGGCCATTTTTACCTCCTCCGGCCTGTCACTTTTGGACGCCGAGCCGGCAAAACTTACCTACAACGGCAGCAACCTCGTGGTGACCAACGAGGGAAAATCCATGACCGTCGATGACCACTTCACCGACGGCAAGCTGGCCGCACTGCAAAGCATGCGCTACGACGGTTCGGTCAAGGATCCGCCCACCGCGGCCAGCAGCGATCCCACCCGGGAAGTCATCCGCAAGCTGCGCTCGCAGCTCGACACCTACGCCCAGTCCTTCACCAGCGCCACCAAGGACGGGGAAGCCACCAGCTTCACCGACGCCTACAACAACGCCAGCCCCCTGAAGGATGGCGAGCAGGACCTGTATTTCTTCACCGGAACCGACCGCTTCACCCTCAACGTCAATCAGAAGTTGATGAGTGGAGAGACGAAGATCAAGGAATCGGGCATTCCCGCCATAGCGCAGGCCATGAGTGCGGCCAACCGCAGCATGACCTCGGACGGGCTGAAGCTGAGCAGCACCACCTATTCCGGCATGGTCAGTTCGATCACCGGTGCGTGGATGTCCACCGCCGGTACGGTGTCGGCCAATCTGGCCACCAGCAAGGAATCCCGCGACCTGCTGGATGAACGCTACGTCAACAACACCGGCGTGAACATCGACGAGGAAATCGCCAACCTCCAACAGTTGCAAACATCCTACGCCGCTTCGGCACGGGTTATGCAAGTCGCCAACAGCATGTTTGACGCGTTGGAGCGCATTGTCGGATGAGCACGATCACACAGGCCGGCAGCTATGCCCGCTACATGAATCTGGTCCGCACGCTGTCCGACGGGCAGAAGAAGGTGGACACCCTGACCACCCAGATGAACACCGGCGTCAAGTCGGTGGATCTGAAGGGATACGGGGCGGAAACCGAAAAGCTGCTTGCCCTGCGCGCCGAACTGGTGAAACGGAAATCCTATTCGGACAGCATCGACACGGCCACCACACGGCTGAAGACCACCGATCTGGTCCTGACCAATCTGGAAAAGCTGACCACCGATTGGCAGTCGAACGCCCTGATGCCGACCGAGCCGGGCAAGCCGCTGATCTCGGGACAGAACGACATCAATCCCGATGCCCTGAAGGTGACGGTCAACACCGACACCTCCAAATTCACCCAGAACGCCACCTATACCGTCACGTCGGTCCCGTCCAAGACGGGACCCAACGGCACCTACGACATCACCATCAGCGACGGGCTGGGGGGCAAGAGCACCCGCACCTTGAACCTGAACACGGTGCCGCCCGACGACGGCAAGGGCTACAACTTCACCATCGGCGGCGGTCCCGGCGAAGGGGCGGTGCTGAACATCACCTTCGACAAGCTGAACGCCTCGTCCACCAGCTCGTTCGATGTGTCGTGGCCCCAGGCCAACCAGACGCTGGAGCGGCTGAACGGAGCCATGCGCGACATCCAGCAGTACCTGAACGAACAGGTGGGCGACCGCTACCTGTTCGCCGGTTCCCGCTACACCACCCAGCCGGTGTCCGACCTGAACGCCACCAAGCAGATGACCAAGGTCTCGCTGGATGGTGCATCGGTGGACAAGGACGATTATTTCCAGGTGGATATCAATGGACAGTCCTTCTCGGTTCTGATCGGCCCCAACGATCCGCGCACCATTACCTATGTGGCGCAGTCGCTGACCAACCAGATCAATTCCGCCGACCCGTCGATCCCGCTGTCGGTCACCACCAGCAATGGGGTCATCACCCTGATCGGCCAGCAGATCGGGCAGAACTTCAACATCCGCACCTCGGTGGTGAATGCGGCCCAGGTGGACAATTCCGTCGATCCGGCCAGCACCACCGCCGGCGCCACCGCCACCACCCCGCAGGTGGACCGCTTCACCTTGCGCGGGGGGAACGTGGACATCGGCGATACCTTTGAATTCACCGTGTCGGTCGGCAACCCCGACGATCCCTATAACTACAAATACTACACCGAGCATCCGGGCGAGCCGAAGGACCTGCCGCTCTACAAGCAGTACACGGTCAAATACACCGTGACGGCGGAGGATTTCGCCAAGGGCACCACCGACGTCACCGCGGTGGCCGACCGGCTGCGCGAACAGTTCGGCAAGATGGATCCCAAACCGCCGGTGACGCTGAACGCCGCCGGCAGCGGGCCGGGCATTGCCATCACCGGCAACACGCCGCTCGACCCCAACCATCCGGGGATCAAGACCCAGTTCTCCACCACCGCCACGGTGACCAATGGATCGATCCGCAACACGATGTCGGTGAAGAACCTGCCGCCGGACCCCGACCCCATCACCGAAGCGACGATCATCCGCGAACCCGACCTGCCGTTCTACGACAGCGAGTACCTGAGCAAACGCACCAGCAACAAGGCGTGGGACAAGACCTCGGTAACGGCGGACGACAATTACAACATCGACTACGGCGTCACCTCCACCGACCCGGCGATTCAAAAGCTGGTGTCCGCGTTCCGCATGGCGCGGGCGGCGGTGTCGAACCCCGGCAAGTACAAGGAATACGCCGAACAGGCCCTGACCATGATGGCGGACGCCAAGGAATCGCTGCGCTCGGTCCACACCAAGGTATCGGCCGATCTGGCCACCCTGACCACCAAGAAGAACGAACACACGGAACTGTCCAACAGCGCCACCGATCAGGTCGCCCGCATCGAAGGCATCGACCAGACCGAGGTCGCCGCCCGCCTGCGCACATCGATGAACGCACTGGAAGCCGCCTACACCGTTGCCGGCCAGACCCAGAAAATGTCCCTGCTGAACTATCTGGCCTGACCGCCGGCGCTCCGGAAACGGGCAGACGAGAAAGGCCCCGCCTCCTTCGGGAAGGCGGGGCCTTTTGCATGGGATCAGGGAGTGGAGAAGCCGGCGTCTCAGATGGAAATGCGCAACCCCTCCCGCGGAGCCGGGGCCGGTTCGGCGGAACCGGGCGCAGCGGCGGGCCGGGGGGCCGGCTGACCATAACCGCCGGCCGCCGGGGGATAACCCGCCGGGCGCATGGGCGGCGGCACCGGTGCGGCCGCTGCCGGGGCCGGGGCCGCCGGAGCGATGCCGGACTGCGGCGCGGCGGCAGAAGCGGCCGCCCCGATCTTTTGCGACAGACCGCTGGCCACGTTGCGGTTGATGGTGATGAGCATGTCCAGCTTGGTGACGTCCTGGTCAGCCAGCCGTGCCATGGTTTCCCGGTCCACCATCAGCGACAGGGCCGCGATGTTGGTCCGCATGTCCTGGGGCATGGGACAGTCCGGCTCGCTGATCGCCGCCTGAAAGATCGTCCACAGACGTTGATTCAACAGCAGCGCGTTCTGGAACGTTTCCCAATCGTCGGGATTACGGCTGGCATCGATCAGCCGACGCGCCGCTTCCGACAGCGCCCACGCTTCCACGTCGCGGGGATCATCGGAAACGGGCTTGTTCACATATTTGGAAGTCGGCTTCATTCCACACCCTCAAGGGTCAGTCGGAAGGTCACGATGGACGCAAGTGATCCTGGCCAACAGAGGTTAATTTTCTGCTATTCCCCCATCCATGTCAAACGCGATGTCGCTTGGCACAACCGACACCGGACAGGAGCCGGACAGGAGCCGCCGGGCCACGGAATCCGTCGGGAGCAGGCCCGGAACCGCCGCATCACAGCGTCGTTTCCAGCGCCCCCAAATCCTGCAGCAAACCGGCGGCTGCTTCTTCCACGGATGAAACGGCGATTCCCTGCATCAGCGGAATGGGGGCATAGTCGGCCGCCCGCAACTGTTCCAGCAGGACGGCACGGGGAATGTCGCCGGTGACCACCCGCGCCCGCGGTCCCCAGGGGGCGTAATGTTCCGGATAGCCCGGCCCGAACAGGCCCAGCGTGGGGGTTCCCACCGCCGCCGCGATGTGCATCAGGCCGGAATCATTGCCGATGTAGAGGGCCGCCCGCTCCAGGCAGGCCGCCGCCGCCAGCGGGTCGGTCCGGCCGGTCAGATCGACCGCCGCCGCGCCCAGCGCCTCCAGCACCGGGCGGGCACGGACGGCTTCGGCCCCGGCGGCGAACACCGCCACCCGCCCGCCGGCCAACGGCCCACCCGCGGCGGTCAGGCGCCGGGCCACCTCGGCGAAACGGTCCGCCGGCCACTCCTTGGACAGCCAGTTGGCGGTCGGCCCCAGCGCCAGCAGCGGCCCCCCCCCGCCGGGCAGCAGCCGGTCCGCCGCCGCCCGCGCCGCGTCGTCGATCCACAGGCACGGAGTCGGCGGCGGATCAAGGCCCAGCACCTCCGCCAGTTCCTTAACCTTGTGCCGCACCTTGCCCGCGGTGGGATGGAAGATGCTGCGGCGCCCCGCCCACACCAGACGGCTCACCGCCGAATTGCGCAGGTCGATCACCCAATCCCAGCGGGTGCCGATGCTGTCCCGCCACAGGGCCAGCCAATGGCGCGCGAAGGACCGTTTTTGCAGGACGGCCACCCGCTCCAACCCCGGCACGGCGCGGAACAGCGGGGCTGCGACCGGACCGCAGGCGACGGTCACCCGCGCATCCGGCGCCGTGGCGATCACGTGGCGCAACAGGCCGGTGGACAGCACCGCATCGCCGATGCGGTTGGCGGTAATGAACAGAACTCGCACGTGCCGGACCTTATCCCCGTCCCCGGTGAACGCGGCTGCGCAACAGGACCACCAGCCCCACGCTCAGCACGACCAGCGGCATCAGATACATCAACGGAATGACCGCGGCGTTGCGCCCGGCCAGGCTGGTCAGCCCGATGGCGGAGGCCTGGACCACCACCACCAGCACCATGGCGGCGGCCACCCGCCCGCTCTGGCCCCGGCGGTTGAATTCCCCCGACAGCATGGAGGCCAGGGCCAGCACCGTGAAGGCCAACGCCAGCAGCGGCGAACTGAACCGCTGGTGCAATTCCGCCGTCAGGTTGCCCAGGAGACGGGGATTTTCCACCACGTCGGGAGACGGATGAATCAGTTCATCGGTGCTGCGCTCCCGCGCATCGGCCTGCCGCGGCCCGCCGGAGCCGGAGGTGCTGGCGTAGATCTTCAGTTCGATGGCGTAGCTTTCGAAGTAAAGCTGGGACAGCTTGCGGGTCGTCTCGTCCATTTCCTGGCGGTTGCCGTCGAAAACGACGAAGCGCATTCCCTCGGCGGTGGGGATGATGACGGCGCGGCGGCCCAGAATCGACACCGGCTTGTTGGCGATCCGGGCGTCGTGGATCAGGATGCCGGTGAAGGTGCCGTCGATGTCCCGGTCGCGCACATAGATGCTGAGCCGGTCGCCCACGTCGTTGAACACGCCCTCGCGGATGAAAAGCTGGGAATAATCGTTGCGCACCGTGTATTCCAGCCGCGCCAGTTCCCGGTGCGCCGCCGGGGTCAGCCAGACGTTCAGCACCCCCACGATGCCGGCGACGATCAGCGCCAGCACGATGGCCGGGCGGGCCAGGGCCAGCGGCCCCACCCCGGCGGAGCGCATGACCACCAGCTCGCTGTCGGCGTTCAGCTTGTTGTAGGTGAACATCACCCCCGCCACCAGGGCGATGGGCAGCACCAGCCCCAGAAAGGTCGGCACCGTCAGCAACAGCAGCCACAGGAACACGCTGATGGGCGCCCCCGCCTCCACCACCATTTCGATCAGGCGCAGGGACTGGCTGAGCCAGATGGTGATGGTCAGCCCCGCCGTGGAATAGAGCGTGGCCAGGGCCAGCAGGCGGAAGAGATACCGTTCAAGTCGCTTCATCACAGGCGTGCCGGTTGCGGGAAATGCGGGTGGAAGCTGACCGGAGCCGCCCGTCCGGTCAAGTGTCATCCACCCGTTTCCCGTCCCACGGTGCTATGATGCACGATCTTTCTTACCGAGGTGCGCTTTATGTCCTCCCGCCCGCTGGTCACGATCATCACCCCCACCCGGGGGCGGGAGGCGTTCCTGCCCCTCGCCCACGCCTGCGTCCAGGCACAGACCTATCCCAACATTCAATGGGTGGTGTTCGACGACTCACCCGCCCCTTCCCCCTACCTTCAGCCCAAGGCGGCGAAGAACCTGATCTACATCAGCGCCCCCGACCTGTTCGCCGTGGGGGAAAAGCGCAACCTGATGATCGAGCATTCCCACGGGGAGATCATCGTCCACTTCGACGACGATGACTATTACGCGCCCCAGTATGTGGAAACCCTGGTCAACTGGCTGGAGGAGGGGGCCGATTTCGTCACCCTGTCGGGCTGGTATCTCTACAGCCGCTCCTTGCGCCGTTTCGGCTATTGGGACACGGCAGCCGGCGGCCCCCATTACCGTTGGAGCCGCAGCGGCGCCGTCTTCGTCACCGAAAACGCCCCGCCCGACGACGGCAACCGGCTGGGTTACGGCTTCTCCTACGCCTACCGCCGGTCGCTGTGGGAAAGCGCCGGCCCCTTCCCGGCGGTGGATTCCATGGAGGATCTGGCCTTCGCCCGCGCCGCCAGCGCCACCGGACGGGTGGTCACCCGCCCCGACCAGACCGGGCTGTGTCTGCACATCCTGCACGAAGGCTCCACCAGCCTGTGCCTGCCGCAGCAGGAATTGCCCCTGGAGCGTCTGGAAACCATCTTCGGCCCGGCCGTGCGGCCCTATACCGGGGTGTGATCCGGGGGCCGTTGGGCGACTGCCCAAACCCGTTCGGGGCGATGCCCCGAACCCCCTTTGTTTTTGTCGATAAAAAGAGGAGAGGTTTGGAGGCGCCAGCCTCCAAACGGGGCCGGGGCAGTAGCCCCGCACGGCTCAGACGATGATGTCGAGGAACATGCCGCGGCGGTAATTGCGCGGCAGGGTCAGGATGCCGTTGACCACCAGGGCGGCAAGCTGGCGCATCGTCGGGATGCGCTGGCGGCCCGGCGATGCGGCGATGTCGCCCGAACGCCCACGCACCGCCGCACGCCCGACACCCGAAGGGTCGGTGCGGATGGGATCGTTGCCAAGATCGCCGATGCGCCGTGGGTCAGCCATGCCCCCTGTTTACCATGCCGGGCATTCTTCCGCAATCTGTGCCCCAACGGCAACAGACTGAGGCACCGGCGCACCAGCCGCCTTGACCCGTCTTATCCACAGAACCGGGGATAACCCCGTGGATAAGCCTGTTGAACAGGGCAGCCCGCCTATCCGGCGGCGGGAGCGTCATCGGCGGTTCCGATTCGCGGCCAATCCCGCCGGATCCGGTCCAGAACCGCGGCACAGGCATCGGCCACCGCAGGCGTCAGCCCCTCGCCGAAACCGAAATCCCCCCCTTCGATGCCATAGATCACCAGCGTGGGCGGCAGTCGTCCCAGCACCCGCGCGGTTTCCACCGCCTCCGCCACCCCGAACAGGTGGGACGAGGCGCGGAAAAGCCCCGCCGGCAAGACCTCCTCATGGGCGTCGAACCGGCGGACGGTGCCGGGAGTGGCCCCCGATTGCAGGGCATCGACGATCACCGCGGCGGCACAGCCGTCCCAGGCGTCCATCAGCCCGGCCCCCTCGCCGGAATGGGTGTCGGCGGGCCAGCCCTGTTCCGCCAGCCGTGCGGCCACCCACGGACCGGCCCCGTCGTCGCGGCGAAACCCGTTGCCGACGCCCAGAATGCGCAGCGGAATCATCAAGCCCCCCAGACCGGAACCGCCCGCATGGAGCGGCGGGAAAAGAGCGTACCCCACCCGGCACCACGCGGGGGAGGCGAAAAAAATACCGCACCGCACAAAGACTTAGACACATTTCAAGTCGGGACATTCTGTCCCGGCGTTGGGACAGAATGTCCCTATGGTTCGTGCGGCGAACCATAAGAACCCTGATTCCGTAAGGTTTACCCCGAGTGGCACGGAACCTGCTGTTGGGCGCCGCCGCGGCCCGATGGCCGTGTGACGAACCGCTGCCCAAGGGAGGAACCATGCAGGTCAGCCGGCGACAATTCATGCAGCTTTCGGCGGGAGGACTCGCGGCGTCGAGCGTGGCCGCGCTGGGTTTCCTGCCGTCTGCGGCCCTGGCCGAGGTGCGCCAGTACAAGCTGTCGCGCGCCAAGGAGATCCGCAACACCTGCCCCTATTGCTCGGTGGGCTGCGGCCTGCTGATGTACAGCCTGGGCGACGGCGCCAAGAACGCCCGTTCCGAGATCATCCACATCGAGGGCGACCCCGACCATCCCGTCAGCCGCGGCTCGCTCTGTCCCAAGGGGGCGGGGCTTCTGGACTTCATCCACAGCCCCAACCGCCTGAAATACCCCGAAGTGCGCGAGGCCGGGTCCAACACCTGGAAGCGCATCTCGTGGCATGAAGCCGTCGAACGCATCGCCCGCCACATCAAGGCCGACCGCGACGCCAACTTCATCGCGAAGAACGCCCAGGGCGTGACGGTCAACCGCTGGACCTCCACGGCCATGCTGACCGCTTCGGCCTCGTCCAACGAAACCGGCATCCTGACGCAGAAGTTCATGCGCGCACTGGGCATCGTCGGCACCGACGCGCAGGCGCGCGTATGCCACGGCCCCACGGTGTCGGCGCTGGCCTCCTCCTTCGGCCGCGGGGCGATGACCAACACCTGGGTCGATATCCGCAACGCCGACTTCATCCTCATCATGGGCGGCAACCCGGCCGAAGCCCACCCCGTCGGCTTCAAATGGGCCATCGAGGCCAAGAAGAAGGGCGCCCGCCTGATCGTGGTGGACCCGCGCTTCAACCGCTCCGCCGCGGTGGCCGACGCCTATGTGCCGATCCGCGCCGGGTCGGACATCGTGTTCCTGGGCGGCGTCATCAACTGGCTGATCGCCAACGACAAGATCCAGTGGGACTATGTGAAGGCGTTCACCAACGCCGCCTTCATCGTCAAGGACGGCTACGGGTTCGAGGACGGGCTGTTCTCCGGCTACGACGCGGCCAAGGGACAGTACGACCGTTCGTCGTGGAATTATGAATTCGACGCCGACGGCAACGCGCTGACCGACCCCACGCTTCAGCATCCGCGCTGCGTGTGGAACCTGATGAAGGCGCACTTCGCCCGCTACACCCCCGACGTGGTGGCCGACCTGACCGGCAGCCCCAAGGACGGCTTCCTGAAGGTGTGCGAGCATCTGGGGGCGACGGCGGCGCGCGACCGGGTGGGCACCATCCTCTACGCCCTGGGCTGGACCCAGCACACGGTGGGCGCCCAGAACATCCGCACCATGGCGATGATCCAGCTTCTGCTGGGCAACATCGGCATGCCGGGCGGGGGCGTGAACGCGCTGCGCGGCCATTCCAACATTCAGGGGCTGTCGGATCTGGGCCTGCTGTCCACCAGCCTGCCCGGCTATCTGACCCTGCCGAACGAGAAGGCCCACCCGACCTTCGCCGACTACATCGCCAAGACCACGCCCAAGGCGCAGATGCCGGGGCAGCTCAACTATTGGGGCAACACGCCCAAGTTCTTCGTCAGCCTGCTGAAATGGTTCTTCGGCGACAAGGCGACGGCGGCCAACGACTGGGGTTATGACTGGCTGCCCAAGTGGGACAAGATGTACGACGTGCTCCAGGTCATGGACCTGATGCACAACGGCCAGGTCAACGGCCTGATCGTCCAGGGCTTCAACCCGCTGACCTCGTTCCCCGACGCGCGCAAGACGGCGGCGTCGTTCGCCAAGCTGAAATACATGGTGGTCATCGACCCGATGACCACGGAAACCTCGACCTTCTGGCAGAACCACGGCGACATCAACGACGTGCCCACCGCCGGAATCCAGACCGAGGTGTTCCGCCTGCCGTCTACCTGCTTTGCCGAAGAGGACGGGGCCATCGTCAATTCGTCGCGCTGGCTGCAATGGCACTGGAAGGGGGCCGAGCCGCCGGCCGAGGCGCGCACCGACCAGGAAATCATCGCCGAGATCTTCATGGCCGTCCGCGGCCTGTACGAAAAGGACGGCGGGACGGCGCCCGAGCCGATCCTGAACCTGTCCTGGCCGTACCGGAACCCGCTGGACCCCACCCCGGAAGAACTGGCCAAGGAACTGAACGGCCGGGCATTGGTGGATGTGCCCGACCCCAAGGATCCCACCCGGCTTCTGCTGCGCAAGGGCGAGCAGATTTCCGGCTTCGCCCAGTTGCGCGACGACGGCACCACGCTCAGCGCCTGCTGGATCTTCGCCGGCTGCTGGACCCAGGCGGGCAACCAGATGGCGCGGCGCGACAACACCGACACCGGGCTGGGCAACACGCCGGGCTGGGCGTGGGCATGGCCGGCGAACCGCCGCATCATCTACAACCGCGCCTCCTGCGACCCGCAGGGCAAGCCGTGGGATCCCAAGCGCGCGCTGATCTCCTGGAACGGCGAGGCGTGGACCGGCGCCGACGTTCCCGATTTCAAGGTGGACGCCGCCCCGTCGTCGGGCATGAACCCGTTCATCATGAATCCCGAAGGGGTGGGCCGGCTGTTCTGCACCGATAAGCTGGTGGACGGCCCGTTTCCCGAGCATTACGAGCCGATGGAAACGCCGCTGGGCACCAACCCGCTGCACCCCAAGGTGGTCAACAGCCCGGCGGTCCGCCTGTTCGCCGCCGACAAGGAGCGTCTGGGCACCCACGACGCCTTCCCCTACGTCGGCACCACCTATCGCCTGACGGAGCATTTCCAGTTCTGGACCAAGAACGTCCGCCTGAGCGCCATCGCCCAGCCCGAGCAGTTCGTGGAGATCGGCGAGGCGCTGGCGGCGGAAAAGGGCATCAAGGCCGGCGACTGGGTGCAGGTCAGTTCCAAGCGCGGCCACATCCGGGCGCGCGCGGTGGTGACCAAGCGGGTGAAGGCGCTGACCGTCAACAACCGCACGGTCCACCAGATCGGCATTCCGCTGCACTGGGGTTGGGAATCGGTGGCGAAGAAGGGCTACCTGTCCAACACGCTGCCGCCGGCGGTGGGTGACTGCAACACCCAGACCCCCGAGTACAAGGCGTTCCTGGTCAACATCGAAAAGGTCGGAGTGGCGTAAGTCATGGCCCTGCAATCCCTCGATATCCTGCGCCGCTCCGCATCGCCCACCCCGGCGCCCGAGGCCCGCACCCCAACCGAGATCGCCAAGCTGATCGACGTGTCGGTGTGCATCGGCTGCAAGGCGTGCCAGGTGGCCTGTTCCGAATGGAACGAGCTGCGCGCCGACGTCGGCTCGTGCATCGGCGTCTACGACAACCCCACCGACATGTCGTCGCAGGCGTGGACCGTCATGCGCTTCAACGAGGTGGAACAGAACGGCACGCTGGAATGGCTGATCCGCAAGGACGGCTGCATGCACTGCGCCGATCCCGGCTGTCTGAAGGCGTGCCCGTCGCCGGGCGCCATCGTCCAGTACAAGAACGGCATCGTCGATTTCCATCAGGAAAACTGCATCGGCTGCGGCTATTGCGTGTCCGGCTGCCCGTTCAACGTGCCGCGCCTCAGCCCCACCGACAGCAAGGCGTACAAGTGCAACATGTGCTCCGACCGCGTGGCGATGGGGCAGGAGCCGGCGTGCGTCAAGACCTGTCCCACCGGCGCCATCCAGTTCGGCAGCAAGGAGGATATGAAGGAGGTGGCGGACACCCGCATCACCGACCTGAAATCCCGCGGCTACGATCAGGCCGGTCTGTATGACCCGCAAGGGGTGGGCGGCACCCACGTCATGTACGTGCTGCACCACGCCGACCAGCCGGAGCTTTATTCCGGCCTGCCCAAGGATCCGGCGATCAGCACCGCCGTCAGCCTGTGGAAGGGGGCGTTGAAGCCGCTGGCAACCCTGGGCGTGGCGGCGGCCGGGCTGTTCGGCTTCTTCCACTACATCACCGTCGGCCCCAACCGCGCCGATGACGACGACGGGCATCACGACACCAAGACGGAACGGGAGGACGCACGGTGAGCAAGGAAAAGCTGATCCAACGCTACAACGCCGCCGAACGCATCAACCACTGGATCGTGGCGATCTGCTTCGTGCTGCTGGCGATTTCGGGGCTGGCGTTCTTCTACCCCGCCTTTTTCTGGCTGACCGGGGTGTTCGGCACGCCGCAACTGGCGCGCATCGTCCATCCCTTCGTCGGTGTGGTGATGTTCCTGGCCTTTGCCCGCCAGTTCTTCCGCTACGCCCACCACAACCTCATCAACAGGGAGGATGTGCGGTGGATGATGTCGGTGCGCGAGGTGATGAAGGGCAACGAGGTCGGCGACATCGGGCGCTACAACGGCGGCCAGAAGGGCATGTTCTGGCTGATGGTGCTGTGCATGATCCTGCTGCTGGGATCGGGCTTCATCGCGTGGCGCCCCTATTTCGCCACGCTGTTCCCGATCCCGGTGATCCGCATCGCCCTGCTGGTCCACGCCGCCAGCGCGCTGGCGCTGATCGCCGGCATCATCGTCCATGTCTATGCCGCGCTGTGGGTGCAGGGCACCATCCGCGCCATGGTCGAGGGGGTGGTCACCCACGCCTGGGCGAAAAAGCATCATCCGCGCTGGTATCGCCAGATGACCGGCGACACCTCCGCCGCGGATTGACGGCCGCGGTCAGACAGGGAGACGCACCATGGACGGCATGGCGGAGTTCCGCATCGACCTGCTGCCCGCCGAAACGGCCGGCGGCACCCTGCCCGACACCGCCCGGCGGGTGACGGTTCTGCGCCTGGACGACGGCACCCCCACCAGCACCGACGACATGGTGGTGGAGGAGGTGCCGGTCGCCATGGCCTACAACGGCATCGTCCACGCCGTCATGCTGGCCACGCCGGAGCATCTGGAGGACATGGCGCTGGGATTCAGCCTGTCGGAAAACATCATCGCCACCCCGGACGAGCTGTTCGAGGTGGCGGTGGTGACCGGGTGCGAGGGGGTGGAGGTGCGCATGGACATCCCGCTCGACCGCTTCATGAAGCTGAAGGGCCAGCGCCGCAGCCTGGCCGGGCGCACCGGCTGCGGCGTGTGCGGGGTGGAAAGCCTGCAGGCCATGGCGCGGGCCGGGCGCCCGGTCACCGGCGGGGTGGCGGTCGCCCCCGCCGCGGTGGCCCGCGCGCTGGACCTGTTTTCCCGGCAACAGGCGCTGCACGGCCTGACCGGGGCGGTGCATGGGGTGGCCTGGGCCGCGGCCGACGGCACCATCCTGGCCCTGCGCGAGGATGTCGGGCGGCACAACGCTCTCGATAAGCTGATCGGCTGGCTGGTGACCAACGGCGTGGACCCGGCGTCGGGGTTCGCGCTCACCTCCAGCCGCGCCAGTTACGAGATGGTGCAGAAGGCGACCCGCGCCGGCATCGGCTGTCTGGTCGCCATTTCCGCCCCCACCGGCCTTGCCGTGCGCATGGCCGACGCCTGCGGCCTGACGCTGGCGGGTTTTGCCCGCGGCCGGCGGCTGGTGGTCTATACTCACGCCGACCGGCTGACCGCCGCCTCCCCCAGCGTGGAACCCGCCCGATGACCGCTTCCCCCTCCCATCCCGAAACCGATCCGGCGCTGACCGCGGCCATGGCGGAAGCCGGGCTGACCCCCGGACGCTCGCCGGCGCCGGTGCGCCTTCCCGACGCGGCCCCCCTGTTCGCCGGGCGGGCGGCGCGCCTGCGCCATCTGGCGCCGGGGCACAGCCTGGAAGCGTGGCTGTCCTTCCTGGCCCAGGTGGCGGACGCGCAGCAGGCGGTGATCGGCGCCGGTGACGGCGGCACCCCGGACCGGCAATGGCTGCCGGACCTGCGCGCCCTGATGGCCCGGCTGGACGGGCGGGTGCCCGACACCGCGCGGCCCGCCTTCGCCGCCCTCGCGGCCCGTCTGGACGGCGATCCTGCGGACGGGGATGAGGGGGTGGCGGGCATCGCCCGCCGGCTGATGGACGGATCGGCGGGGCCGGACGATCTCGCCCCCGCCCCCTTCGTCGTGGCCGCCCTGCAAACCGCCTGGACCCGCCACGCGGCGGGGCTGGACCCGGCGACGGTCGCGGCATCGGCCACCGCCTTCGGCTGCCCGGTGTGCGGCAGCCCGCCGGCGGCGGGGGTGATCCACACGGGGATGGAGGCCGGGGGGCTGCGTTATCTCCATTGCGGCCTCTGCCATACGGCATGGCATCACGTGCGCACCACCTGCATCGCCTGCGGCGAGGGGCATCAGTTGACCTATCACGCCCTGACCCCGGCGGCGGGGGACGCGGCGGTCCATGCCGACACCGGCGCGCGGGCGGAGGCCTGCGGCGGCTGCCACGCCTATCTCAAGCTGTTCCTGGCGGAAAAGGTGCCGGGGCTGGACCCGCTGGCCGACGATCTCGCCACCCTGGCGCTGGATCTGCTGGTGGGTGAGGAGGGGTTCCGCCGGATCAACGTCAATCCCCTGCTGGTTCTGGCCGGCTGACGGATCCGGGGGCGGGTGCGCGGTCGAGGAAGCGGGCGGCGAACACCGGGGCGGTGGACGACTGCGCGCTGTAGACCGCCTGCCGGCGCAGGCGCAGGGTGAAGATCGTCCCCCGGCCGGGCACGCTGTCCACCGCGATTTCGCCGCCGTAGCGGCGGATGATGGCGTAGCTGATGGACAGCCCCAGCCCGGTGCCCGTCTGTTTCTTGGTGGTGAAGAAGGGATCGAAGATGCGGGCGATGTCGGCGGGGGCGATGCCGTGGCCGGTGTCGCGCACCTCCAGCACCACCCCGTCGGCGAACCCGTCGCCGGGGGCGATGTCGCGGCTGGCGAGCGTCAGGCTGCCGCCGCCCCTCATGGCCTGCATGGCGTTCATGATGAGGTTGATGAGCACCTGCTGCAGCTCGCCGCGGTTCATTTCCACGGTGCCGGTCGCGGCCAGCGCCGTCTGCACGGTGATGGCCGCGCGGGTCAGGTTGTGGCGGGTCAGCACCAGACAGTCGGCCACAGCCGCGTTGACGTCCGCCGCTTCGGCATAGCCGGCGAAATCGCCGGGGCGGGCGAATTGCAGCAGGCGGGTCACGATGGTCTGGATGCGCCGGGTCTGGGCGTCGATCAGGCGGATTTCCTCGCTCACCGGCCCGGCATCGTCGCCCAGCACCTCCTGCAGCAGTTCCAGATTGCCCTGGATCACCGCCACCGGGTTGTTGATCTCGTGGGCCACACCGGCGGTCAACTCGCCGATGGCGGTCAGCTTTTCGTTCATCACAAGCTGCTGCTGGGCGCGGCGCAGGGTGGTGTTGGCCTCTTCCAGGGCGGCGGTGCGTTCGGCCACCTTGTGGTCAAGCTCCTGCGCCCAGCGTTGCAGTTCGGCCCGGCGGGCGGCCAGGGAATCGAGAAGCTGGTCGAAGGCGCGGGCCAGCCGCCCCAACTCGTCGCGGCTGCCCACCGGGCCGACGCGCGCCCACTCATCCCCCGCCTCGATGCGGCGCATGACGCCGTTCATCCGTTCCAGCGGGCGGAAGATGGCCTGCGCCCAGCGCAGATCCACCAGCGTCCCCAGCCCCGACACCAGCAGGAACATCAGGAACAGCAGCGCCAGCGCGCCATAAAGCGCGTTTTGCAACGGTGCTTCGAGAAAGCCCACGTACAGCATGCCGATGCGCCGGCCGTCGCCGTCGTAAAGCGGCTCATACCCCGACACATAGGTGTCGTTGACCACGAAGGCCGAGCCGAGCCACACCTTCCCCTGCCCCATCACCAGATCCTGCACCGCCTGGGACGCCAGCGTGCCCAGCGCGCGGGTGCCTTCGAACAGGCGGACGTTGGTGGCGATGCGCACACCGTCGAGGAACAGGGTGGCGGTGCCCTGGCTGCCCAGCGGCAGGGAGGCATCCTGGTAGACCACCGAGTTGATGCGGTCCACGATCCCCTGATTGCCGTTCAGCAGCACGCCCCCTTCCAGCACCCGCATCCCCTCGCCCATGGCGCCGGGAATGGGCACGGCGGCCTGGATCATCAGCCCGCGGTCCTCCGCCGGGCGCGGATCGGGCCTGGCGCGGGGGGATGGGATCAGCGGCAGCCGGGCACGGTCGCGCAAGGACGGGGAAATCGCTTCCAGTTCCGCCGCCGACAGCACCGCCAGACCGTGGGATCCGTACCCGTCCAGCGCCTCGCGCACCACGCGGTAGCCGGCGCGCGAGTGCCGCCCCGCCCCGGCGGTGACGGTGCCGTCGGCCCCGATCAGCAGCAGATAATCCAGCCCCAGATCGCGGGCGGCGGTTTCCAGCAGCGCGTCCAGCCCCGCCGGCTGTTCCCGCTGCACCGCCACGGAAAACCAATGGGATTCGGCAAAGCCGGTCAGGCCGGTGCGCACCCCGCCCTGCACCCGGTCGAAATACTGCCGCGCCGTGCCCAAATCGGCCCCGACCTTGGTGCGCAAAAGCTGGTCATAGCCCTGGGTTCCCCACACCCACACGATGAACAGCAGCACCGGCACGCCCAGCAGCAGCGGCGCCAGCACCAGCGCCGTCAGCTTCAGCCGCACGGATTGCGCAAACGCCGCCCGCAGCCGCAACAGCCGGCGGATCAGCGGCGTCACACCACGCCCCATTCGGCGCATTTGCGCTCCAGCGTCTTGCGCGACACCCCCAGCAGGTCGGCGGCACGGGTCTTGTTGCCGTCGCAGCGGTCGAGCACCATCAGGATGTGGCGCTTCTCCACCTCCGCCAGGGTCAGGACGCCGGGGCCGTCGTCACGGGACACCGGCCCGCCGGCCAGATCATCCAGCGGGAATTCCCCCAGCAGCAGCGAGCGTTCGACGAAGTTGCGCAGTTCACGCACGTTGCCCGGCCAGCCATAGGCCATCATCGCCCGTTCCACATCCGGCGTCACCGTCAGCGGCGGCACCCCCAGCCGCGCCGACAGGAACCCCATGAACAGCGCCACCAGTTCCGGCAGATCCCCGGCCCGCTGGCGCAAGGGGGGAATGGTCAGGGTCATCACCTCCAGCCGGTAATAGAGATCCTGACGGAAACGGCCCTGCGCCACCTCGGCGCGCAGGTCGCGGTTGGTGGCGGTGACCACCCGCACGTCAACCGGCACCTCCTGTTCGCCGCCGACCGGGCGGATGCGGCGTTCCTCCAGCACCCGCAGCAGCTTGGATTGCAGCGCCTGCGACAGCTCGCCGATCTCGTCCAGGAACAGCGTGCCGCCGTGGGCGTAGTAGAACAGCCCCTTGCGCGCCTCCCGCGCGCCGGTGAAGGCGCCGCGGGCGTGGCCGAACAGTTCCGCCTCGATCAGGTCGGCGGAGATGGCCGCGCAATTGACGGGAACGAAGGGGGCCGCCGCCCGCGCCGACTGTTCATGCAGCGCACGGGCCACCAACTCCTTGCCCACCCCGGATTCCCCCTGGATCAGCACGGTGGAGGGGGTGGGGGCGACCCGGCGGACCAGGGCGCGCAGGCGGGCCATCGCCTCCGACCCGCCGATGATCTCGTCTCGCCCGCTGCCCTTGGTGGACAGTTGCCGCCGCAGGACGAAGTTTTCCCGCGCCAGCCGCGCCCGCTCGAAGCAGCGGTTGACCGCGTTGAAGATCTGCTCGATGCGGAACGGCTTCAGCAGGAAATCCGACGCCCCGGCACGCAGCGCGTCGATGGCGGTGTTCATGTCGGCAAAGGCGGTGATAAGGATCACCTCCCCCGCAAAACCCGACGCCTCCAGCTCCTTCAGCCAGTCGAGGCCCGAACGGCCCGGCAAGGCGATGTCGAGGATGATGAGGTCCACCGGCACCCGTTCCAGAACGCGGATGCCGTCCTCCACGCTGCCGGCGGTTTCCACCAGACACCCCCGCCGCGCCAGCGCGCGCGACAGGAAGCTGCGCATCCCCTCTTCGTCATCGACCACCAGAATCGAGGGCGGCACGCCACCTCCCCCGGGGCCAGCCCCGGGACCATCGCCGGAACCGTTCTCGGGTCCGGTGTTGCCGTCGTCCATCGCTGCCGGGTTCCTTCCCTTGTCATCCATCCGTCCGGGCAAGGCGCCCCCGGTTCAGCGGTTGACCAGCCAGTCGTGCATCAGCGCCGTTACCGCCTGGGGCTGTTCCATCGGCGCCATGTGCCCGGCCTCGGCGACGGGAACGAAGCGGGCGCCGGGGATGGCGGCGGCCATGCCGGCATGGACCTCGACCGAGGACATGGCGTCGGCCTCCCCGCACAGCACCAGCGTCGGGCAGGCGATGGCCGGCAGGCCGGGACGGCTGTCGGCACGGCCGATGATGGCCGCCTGCTGGCGGGCATAGCCCTCCACCCCCACCCGCTCCGCCTGGGCGTAGAGGGAATCCAGCAGGGGCCGGTTGTCCATGTGGGTCGGGTGGATCATCCGCGGCATGTTGGCGGTGACCACCTGACGGAACTTGCCCTGGCGCGCCAGTTCCACCGCCGCGCGGCGGTTGGCGGTCTGCTCGGGCGTATCGGCGAACGGGTTGGTGTCCATCAGCGCCAGCCGGGTGACCCGTTCGGGCGCGCGGCGCATGATCTCCATGGAGACATAGCCGCCCATGGACAGCCCGGCCAGGGCGAAGCGGTCCGGTGCGGCCGCCAGCACCGCGTCGGCCAGGGCGGCGATGCTGTCCGCCACGGTCAGATCGGGGATGAGGATGTCGGCCAGGGCCGACAGGTGGCGGCGCTGGTGGTCCCACATGGCCGCGTCCAGCGGCATGCCGGGCAGCAGGATCAGGGTCGGTCTGGTCATTTGATGAGTCCGCTCACGGTTTTGAACACCGGGGTTCCCGCCCGGTGCAGCCATTCGAAGACCACCATTTCGGTGGTGACGATCTCGATCCCCGCCCGCTCCATGCGGGCGATGGCGCGTTCGGCGTTTGCCGCGGTGCGGGACGAGACGGCATCGGCCACCAGCACCACCGACCCCGCCCCCGTCTCCACCAGCCCCAGCGCGGTCTGGAGCACGCAGACGTGCGCCTCCGTCCCCGCCAGCACGATCTGGTCACGACCGAAGGCGGCGAGACGTTCCAGAAACCCCGGCTCGGCGGCGCAGGAGAAATGCACCTTCTCCACCACCGCCACATCCTGGGGGGCGCGGGCGTCGATGCGCGTGCGCACCGCCGGCACGGTGGCGCCCAGCCCGCGGGGGTACTGTTCCGACACCACCAGCGGCACGTCCAGCGCCGCGGCGGCGTCCATCAGGATGCCGGTGTTGCGCACCACCCGTTCGCTGTCATGGATGGCGGGCAGAAGCCGTTCCTGTTCGTCGATGACCACCAGCACCGACCGCCCGGCGGAAAGCAGCATGGGACGATCCCTCCTTCTTGTTCCTTATCGAATTTTGCATCACCCCAACTCAAAGGTGGTGATGCCGAACACCCGTTCCAGCGCCAGGGCCGGGGCGGGGCCGCGGTACATGCGCGCCGTCTCGAACATGGGCCGCATGCCCAGCCCCTCGGCCAGCGCCACCGCCGGACGGTTGACCTCCGGCACGTCGAGGAACAGCGGCCCGTCCCCCGCCGCCGCGGCCAGTGCCGCCAGCAGCCGGGCCGCCACGGCGGCATCGGGGGCCACCAGCGGGCCGATCTTGGCGCCCTCGCGGCAGGGGCGGACGGCACCGAAGCCAACCGCCCGGCCATCGCGCACCGCCGCCAGCGCGGTGGTGCCCGGCATGGTGAGCCACGCCGCCAGGAACCCCGCCCGCCGGGCCGGGAACACCGCCGCATCGAGATCGAGAAGGGCATCGAACGGCACCGTGCGGGCGTCCGCCAGGGTAATACCCTCAAGAATGGTGCCGTCAGGCACCCCCGGCACGCCGCCCGGTGCTGCGCGGTAGCGGATGTTGCGGTGGGCGGTCTCGAAACCGCAGGCGCGGTAATCGTCCTGACGCTCCACCACCCCGTCCAGCCCGATCACCGCCCCCTCCAACCGGGCCATGCCCGCCTGCCACAGCGCCCAGCCGTACCCACGCCCGCGCGCCGCCGGATCGACGATGTAAAGACCGATGAAGCCGAAGCGGTGCCCATAGCGCACCGCCGACAGGCTGGCCACCGCCCGGCCGTCGTGCACGCCGGCCAGAAACCCGGCGGGGTCGGCGACATGGAACGGCAACGCATCGGAAAGGCCGGGGTTCCACCCCTGCGCCGCGGCCCGGTCCAGCGTCCCGTCCACCTCGGCGCGAGTCATGGTGCGGATGGTGTATGATGCGTCGGTCATGGCATCCCCCTTCCCTTTCCGGCGGCCTTTCCCAGCGGCAAACGGTAGCGCAAGCGGGCGCCGCCCGCCACAACCGCGGGGGCCGGCGCCGCTGCGGCGGAAAAAACGCGCCAAAACCCGGCCTAAACCGCCGTGGCTATTGACAGACTCATCCCTGCTCCTATGCTGCGCCCTAACTCAGACCGGAATCCGCGGGATCTCGGTTTCTCTCTCTCCAGACAGACATCGGTTGGATGCTATTTTCGGAACTTGGGCTTGGATCTGACGTCCTGCGTGCGGTCGAAGAAAAGGGTTACACCCAACCGACCCCCATCCAGGAAAAAGCCATTCCCTGGGTCTTGCAGGGGCGTGACGTTCTCGGCTGCGCCCAGACGGGAACGGGGAAGACGGCCTCCTTCACCCTGCCCATGATCGACATCCTGGCCACGGGCCGGGCGCGGGCACGGATGCCGCGGTCGCTGATCCTGGAGCCGACGCGCGAGCTGGCCGCCCAGGTGGCCGAGAGCTTCGAGGAGTACGGCAAGTACCACAAGCTGTCCATGGCGCTGCTGATCGGCGGCGAGACCTTCACCGAGCAGGTGAAGCGCCTGGACCGCGGGGTGGACGTGCTGATCGCCACGCCGGGCCGGCTGATGGACCTGTTCGGCCGCGGCAACATCATGCTGAACGACATCAAGGTTCTGGTGATCGACGAGGCGGACCGGATGCTCGACATGGGGTTCATCCCCGATATCGAGAAGATCGTCTCCACCCTGCCCAAGATCCGCCAGACCCTGTTCTTTTCGGCGACCATGCCGCCGGAAATCCGCCGTCTGGCCGATGCCTTCCTGCACAACCCGCGCGAAGTGACCGTCGCCCCGCCCGCATCGCCGGCAGCGACCGTCACCCAGGCCCTGGTCGTGGTGCACGAGGAGGACAAGCGCGAGGCGCTGCGCCACCTGTTGCGGACCGAGGACGTGAAGAACGCCTTCATTTTCTGCAACCGCAAGCGCGACGTCGCCATCGTGCAGAAGTCCCTGGAAAAGCACGGCTTCGATGTCGGCTGTCTGCACGGCGACATGCCCCAGTCCAAGCGCACGGAAACGCTGGAGGCGTTCAAGGCCGGGCAGGTTTCGCTGCTGGTCTGCTCCGACGTGGCCGCCCGCGGGCTGGATGTCCAGGGACTGAGCCATGTGTTCAATTTCGACGTGCCGATCCACGCCGATGATTACGTCCACCGCATCGGCCGCACGGGCCGCGCCGGGCGCAGCGGGCGGGCCTTCACCATCGCCTCCCCCTATGACGGCAAGGCGGTGGCCGCGATCACCAAACTCATTCAGCGGGAGATTCCCTTGATCGCCATTGACGGGCTTGAGTCCCCCGCCTTCGAGGAGGAGTCCGAGGACGGCGGACGCCGCCGGGGCGCCCCCCGCCGGCGCGGGCGCGACGAGGGCAGCCGCGAGTCCAAGACCGAAGGCCGTTCGGGCCGCCGCGACCGCGGGGAGCGCAGCGAGCGGGGCGAACGGCCCGAGCGCCATGAACGGACCGAACGCAGCCCCGAGCGCAACGAACGTCCGGCCGCCGCCGACACCGCCCCGTCCCAGGCCCCGCGCAGCGAGAGCGGGCGCGGCGATGCCGCCCGCAGCGAACGCCGCCGCCGCCGGGACGACGAGGACGATGTGCCGGTGATCGGATTCGGCGACCATATGCCGGCCTTCATGATGCGCACCGGCCGCCGGTCCCGTCCGGCAACCCCGGCCCCGGCCGACACCGCGCAGGAGGGTTGACCCGGTGCAGACGATCTTCGTGATGGTCAAATGCGACCTGGGCCGCGCGTACGAGGTGGCGGACCAGGCCGTGCAGGATGTCGAAGCGGTGTCGGAGGTTCATTCGATCTCCGGCCAATACGATCTGCTGATGAAATGCTGCCTGCCCGACGGGGATGATCTGGGGCATTTCGTAACGCAGCAGATCCAGCCGCTGCCCGGCGTTCGGGACACCTTCACCCTGATCGCCTTCAAGGCTTTTTCCTGAACCGGCGGCCGTCGCACGGACGGCTGTGACCCGGACGCGACGCCCGGCGGTCTTCGGCGGGCGGGCGCGTCGAAAGCGTTGACTTGGCTGCGGCCTTCGCCCAAAGGTTCGGGTATGTCCCAGATGCCCCCCCGCCCTTCCCGCCCCCGCCGTCCGCAGCGTCGTTCCCCGGTGAAACGCGCCGTGCCGCCTGGGATTCTGGGTCTGACGGTGGCGGCGGCACTGGCGGCGGCATGGCCGGCGCACGCGCAGACCACGGCCCCGGCGCCCGGAACGACGGCCCCGGCCGGGAGCAAGGCCGCTAAGGACAGCCAGCCGGTCCTGCTCAGCGCCGATCAGGTCACCTATGACGAGCAGCAGGAACTGGTGACCGCCCGCGGCAACGTGGAACTGTCGCAGGGTGCCCGCACCGTCCATGCCGACACCATGACCTACAACAAGCGCACGGCCGTGGTGACCGCCACCGGCCATGTGCGGGTGGTGGAGCCGTCGGGCGACATCCTGTTCTCCGACTACGCGGAACTGACGGACGACATGCGCGATGCGTTCGTCCAGAACATCCGCGTTCTGATGACCGACAACGCCCGCAT
The DNA here is from genome assembly GCA_937927415.1 of uncultured Rhodospirillaceae bacterium. Classification (GTDB taxonomy): domain Bacteria; phylum Pseudomonadota; class Alphaproteobacteria; order Azospirillales; family Azospirillaceae; genus Azospirillum. The sequence continues at coordinate 174,049 of CALBDS010000060.1, read as the reverse complement.
GGTGGGGAACGAGGGCGAACGGCGCGGCGGCGACATGATGCGGGTCAACCGCGCCGTCTACAGCCCTTGCGAGTTGTGCGCCAAGGATCCCACCAACCCACCCCTGTGGCAGATCCGCGCCGTCCGCGTCGTGCACGACAAGGAAGCGCAGGAAATCCGCTATAAGGACGCCACACTGGAAATGTTCGGCTTTCCGGTGGCCTACACCCCCTATATGTCCCAGCCGGACCCGACGGTGGAGCGCAAGACGGGCTTTCTCACCCCGTCCTATGGGAACAAGGCCAGTCTGGGCATCTTTGTCCGCACCCCTTATTACATTGACATCGCACCTGACCAGGACGTGACACTGGAGCCGGGGTTCTACTCCGACGCCGGGCCGTTCCTGGGCGCCCAGTACCGCAAACGCTTCGAAAAGGGTGAATTGACGCTGAGCGGCAGCATCGCCGACGGCAGCATCCCCAAGCAGCCGAACCCCAGCATCAACACCAAGGACGCCCTGCGCGGCCACATCTTCGCCCACGGTCTGTTCAACATCGACGACACATGGCGGTGGGGTTTCGACGTCCGGCGGGCCAGCGAGTACTCCTATCTGCGCCGCTATTACGGCAATCGCGAAGACATTCTGACCAGCCGCGGCTTCATCGAAGGCTTCAGCGGGCGCAACTACGCCGGCCTCAACGCCTATTCGTTCCAGGATCTGCGCTATGGCTACACCCGGCAGCCGGCGGTGCTGCCCCTGGCACAGTACAACGCGCTGGGCGAGCCGGGCAGCCTGTTGGGTGGGCGCTGGTCGCTCGATACCAGCATGGTGGGCGTGGTCCGGCGTGACGGCACCACCACCCGCCGTTTCATGTTCCAGCCGGGCTGGCAGCGGGAAATGGTGTCCAACACCGGGCTGGTGACCACGGTGACCGCCCGCGTGCTGATGGCCGGCTACAGCGCCACCGATTATCAGCCCCCCGGCAGTTCGGCCGATGATGTGAACCGGGGGCGATTCTTTCCCCAGGCCGACGTCAAGGTCCGCTATCCCTTCGTCCGCTATGCCGACGGCTATTCTCAGTTGATCGAGCCGACGGTGTCCTTGACCATGGCGCCGCGGGTGAACAACAACACCCTGTTCCCCAACGAGGACAGCCAGGATTACGAGCTGGACGACACCAACCTGTTCATGCTCAACCGCTTCAGCGGCATCGACCGGCTGGAGGGCGGGTCGCGCGTCACCTATGGCCTGCGCACGGCGCTGTTCCGCGACAAGGGCGGCTCGGCCAGCCTGTTCGCCGGGCAAAGCTACCGCTTTACCCGTGACGAGGATTACCCGGTGGGGTCCGGTCTGACCAACCGCCAGTCGGATTATGTGGGCCGCCTGGATCTGGCGCCGGTGTCGTGGTTCGACGTCAATTACGGCCTGCGCATCGACCAGGAAACCCTGAAACCCCGACGGCACGGCGTAACCGCCGTCCTCGGCCCGGCGGAATTGCGGCTGTTCGGGTCGTACACCTATGTGGATCAGACGGTTGACCGCTACGCCGTCACCCGCAACGTGGTGGAACAGGGCACCATCGGTCTGGGTGCCCGTCTGTCGTCGCAGTGGAGCCTGTCGGTCAGTCACCAGCAGGCGATGAAGCCGGTGCCGGGGCCGCGCACCTCCGGCGCCACGCTGACCTATCAGGACGAATGCTTCACCTTCCAGACCATCGCCATGCGCGACTTCACCACCGTCGTGGGGGATGATGTGGAAGGGAACTCCATCTATTTCCGTCTGGTGTTCAAGAACCTGGGCGAATTCAACTCGCCCAACTTCGGCAGCGCCATCTTCGGCAGCGGCAGTTCCACCAACTGACGGGGGCCGCCGCTCGCGTCATCCGAACAGCAGCGGCAACAGGGCGGTGTGGTCCGGGGCCGTCAGCGTGGCGTCCGCCGCCGTCTTGCCCCCCAGCAGGGCGCGGGTGCCGATTCCGGCGGCGCGGGCCGCCGCCATGTCGGTGGGCTGATCGCCGACGAAGATCGAGCGCCCCAGATCCAGCCCCAACCGCCGCTGCGCCTCCAGAATCATGCCGGGGTTGGGCTTGCGCCAGAAGCTGTCACGGTCATAGCCGGGCTGCGGGGATCCCGCCAGATAGGGGCAATGGAACACCCCGGCCAGTGCGGCCCCGTGAGCGGCGAAGCGCCCGGACATCCAGCCCGACAGCACGGCGAAATCCTCTTCCGAAAAATAGCCCCGCGCGATGCCCGACTGGTTGGTGACGACCGCGATGCGGTAACCACGGTCCACCGCCCGGCGGGCCAGGGCGAACACCCCGTCGAGAAAGGCGAAATCCTCCCGCCGAACCACATACCCGTGGTCGATGTTGATGACGCCGTCGCGGTCGAGGAAAAGGGCCGGCTGCTGCATGGGGATCGGATCGCCGAAAGGGTGGAAACGGGCAACGGGGCCGCTGCCGCCGATTGGGGTATCAGCCCCGCCGGCCATTCGCAACACGAACGGCGGCTCCGCCCGCCTCAAGGGTTGAAACCGGCGGCTGATGCCGTTAGCCATAAGGGGGTGTTTGCCGGGACCGTGCGGGTCCCGCCCTTCCCCCCTTTTTCCCCCTCACCTGTGGACGTCTCAGCAGATGGGCCTTGGACGTTACGACTATGAGCGCCGCTACCGGCGCCGTTTCTGGACCAGCTTTGCCAAACTGGCGCTGGCCGGCGGGGTGCTGCTGGGCATCGGGCTGTTCTCCTACCAGATGGGGATCGAACAGCTCAAAGGCCGCGACGCCACCTTGCGGGAACAGATCGAAACCCTGTCACGGCAAAAGGCGGAGCTGGAGTTGCTGGCCAGCCAGATGCAGCACGCCGCCCGCAAGGCCGACGCCCACGCCGCCGAACTGGAAGCCCGGCTGCAAAAGGAACTGCCCAGCGGCAAGCTGGCCGAGTTGAGCCGGCTGGTGGCCGACCGGCTGGCGGCGGGAATCGACCCGGCGCGACTGGCCTTCGTCATCGAACAGGCGCAGAACCCGCGCAACTGCCAGTCGGGCGACAGCAAGCGCATCGTGCTGTCCACGCCGCTGCTGAAATCCTCCACCCGCGTGGCCAGCTTCAACAACGGCGCCGTGACGGTGACCGGCGAAGGGATGTCGGCCCAGAACGCCCAGGGCCAGAAGGAAAGCTGGTACGACCCGACCCAGCCGGTGACCCTGCGCATCGGGTTGCACGGGAGCAAGGAGCCGAAGGAGCTGAGCGGCATGCTGCCGCTGCACCACGCGGTGATCGTCGATCACACGGAATACCGGATCACCGTGGTTCCGGGCCAGCGGTCCTATGCCGAAGTGACGGTGGACCGCTGCCCGGCGCCGTAACGCGCCCGTTAGAGTGTGATCGCTTCAAACGGAATCGTTTGAAGCGTGAATCACACGGAAAAACCAAAAACTGATGAGTCCTTCGGGTGCTTATTGAAGCACCCGAAGGACTCTCGTTCCCGATCCGGTTTTCAGGCCGGATCGGGCACCTTGTCCCGCATCAGCACGAACTCTTCCGCGGTGGAGGGGTGGAGCGCGATGGTGCGGTCGAAATCGGCCTTGGTGGCGCCGCAGGTGATGGCGATGCCCAGCGCCTGGATGATTTCCGAGGCGTCCATCCCCATCATGTGACAGCCCAGCACCTTCTGGGTTTCCCCATCCACGATCAGCTTCATCAGCACCCGCTCGTCGCGCCCGGACAGGGTGTGCTTCATGGGGCGGAAGCCGGTGCGGTAGATGTCCACCTTGGCGTGCTTCGCCCGTGCCTCGGCCTCGGTCAGGCCGACGGTGCCTAGTGGGGGCTGGGAGAACACGGCGGTGGGGATGTTGTCGTACGACACCCGCATGGGGTTGTTATTGTAGTGGGTTTCGGCAAAGGCCCGCCCCTCGGCGATGGCGACCGGCGTCAGGGCCACGCGGTCGGTCACGTCGCCCAGGGCATAGATGGTGTCCACGCTGGTGCGCAGATCCTCATCGACGATGACCGCCCCCTTGGCATCGAGGGCCACGCCGACATCCTCCAGCCCCAGATTGCGGGTGTTGGGACGGCGGCCGGTGGCGGCCATGACCAGCCCCGCCGAATGCTCCCGCCCCAGATGGTCGGTGACGGTGAAACCGCTGGCCCCCTCTTCCACCTTCAAAGGCTTGGTGCGGGCCAGGATGGTGATGCCGCGCTTGCGCATTTCCTGGGCCAGGGCGATGCGGATATCGTCGTCGAAGCCGTTCAGCAGTTCCTCGCCGCGGATCATCATGGTCACATCCACGCCCAGCCCGGCGAAGATGCCCGCGAACTCCACGGCGATATAGCCGCCGCCGATGATGATCATCGAATGGGGCAGCCGGCCCAGGTGCAGCGCCTCGTTCGAGGTGATGGCGTGCTCGATGCCGGGAATGGCGGGCAGCGACGGCCAGCCGCCGGTGGCGATGAGGATCCGGGCGGCGGTGATGCGCCGGTCGCCGATCTCCACCGTGTGCCGGTCGATCAGCCGCCCGTGGCCGTTGAACAGCGTGACCCCGGCCCGTTCCAGCATGCCGATGTAGAGGCCGTTCAGCCGGTCGATCTCCCGGTCCTTGTTGGCGATCAAGGTGGCCCAGTCGAACGCCGGCGTGTGCGCCGCCCAGCCGAAACCGGGGGCATCGGCAAAGGCGTCGCGGAACTGGCTGGCATAGACCAGCAGCTTTTTCGGCACGCAGCCGCGGATGACGCAGGTGCCGCCGACCCGGCTGCCCTCGCAGATGCCGACCCTGGCCCCGAACCCGGCGGCCCGGCGGCTGGCGGCCACCCCGCCCGACCCGGCGCCGATGGTGAAGAGATCGAAATCGAACTGAGTCACAAGGGGTTCTCCCATCGTGTTTAGGCTGATTTTAAGGCGCATCCTGCGGCGGGAAGTGTTCCCGCTTTTCGTGCCGTTGTCGAGGGGATGACGCCGTGGTCAAAACGGGCTAGAACCGGCAACGGATTTCCCCTTCACCGTTTGGCAAAGCCCCGTACCATGAGCCTGATCCCCCCCCGCACCCCGCCCGGCGTGATGGAACTGCTGCCCCGGCAGCAGGTGGCCTTTCAGCGCATGCTCGACACCATCCGCCGCGGCTACGAGCGGTTCGGCTTCGTGCCGGTGGAAACCCCGGTGTTCGAAACCGCCGACGTGCTGCTGACCAAATCGGGCGGGGAAACGGAAAAGCAGGTCTATTTCGTCCAGTCCACCGGCGCCATCCAGCAGGGGCACAAGCCGGACATGGCGCTGCGTTTCGACCTGACGGTGCCGCTGGCCCGGTATGTCGCCGAACATGAACGGGATCTGGCCTTCCCCTTCCGCCGCTACCAGATCCAGCGCGTCTACCGCGGCGAGCGCGCCCAGCGCGGGCGGTTCCGCGAGTTCTACCAGTGCGACATCGACGTGATCGGCAAGGATTCGCTGGGCCTGCACTACGACGCCGAGATGCCGGCGGTGATCCATCATGTGTTCCGCGAGTTGGACTTCGGCGGCTTCACCATCAACATCAACAACCGCAAGATCCTGCTGGGTCTGCTGGACGGGCTGGGGATCGGCGAGCCGGAACGCCGCGTGCTGGTGCTGCGCGAGATCGACAAGCTGGACAAGCTGGACCGCGACACGGTGCGCGCCAACCTGACCGGCGAAGGTCTGGCGGTGCCGGGCGATGTGGCCGACCGCATCCTGGGTCTGATCGCCGAGCAGAAGAGCAACGACGACACCCTGGCCGCCCTGCGGGCCATGGACGTGGACAACGACACCTTCCGCACCGGCATCCACGAATTGTCCACGGTGATGGAGGGCTTGCGCGCCTTCCAGGTGCCCGACGACGCCGTGCGCATCAACCTCGCCATCGCGCGGGGGCTGGATTACTACACCGGCACCGTCTACGAGACGTTCCTCAACGACCACCGCGGCATCGGCAGCGTGTGTTCGGGGGGGCGCTATGAAAACCTCGCCAGCCACTACACCAAATCGCGGCTGCCGGGGGTGGGGATCTCCATCGGCGCCACCCGCCTGTTCTATCAATTGCTGGAAGCCGGCCTCATCAAGGACGGCGGCGCCACCGCCCAGGTGCTGGTGACCCAGATGGATCCGGCCCTGACCGGCGATTACTTCCGTCTGGCCGCCGACCTGCGCGCCGCCGGGCTGAACACCGAAATCCAGTTGGACGGCGGCAAGCTGGCCAAACAGATGAAATACGCCGACAAGGCCGGCATCCCCGTGGCCGTGCTGATGGGCAGCGACGAAAAGGCCCGCGGCACCGCCACCGTCAAGCATCTGCTGCGCGGCGAACAGCGGGAGGTGGCGCTGGCCGACCTTCCCGCCACGGTCAAGGCGCTGCTGGAGGGCTGATTCTCCCGAAAGCGTGACCGAAGGTTCATCGGCGGGGCGGCACCCTGCCCCCCGCCTCGCCGGGTTTCACCCCGCCGGACCGTCCGTCCGGCGGGGTTTTTCATGGGTCCGCCCTTTGCCAGAAGAAAGGCTGGGTTGATAAATCTAAATTTACCATTTTTGAACACGCGTATAATCTGCGGAAAAGATCATCCGCATTCAGGCTTTTCCCATGCTCACGCGCCCCCGGATCGCCAGCCTCGTTCATCTGTTCGGTGTCTTGATTATCATGGGCTTTCTGGCCGTGGCCGCGGCCGGAGTTTCCGCCATCGCGGAACTGAAGGTGGGCGGGCCGCTGTACCAGCGGATCGTGTTGGGCAAGGATCTGGTGGCCGACATCCTGCCGCCGCCGGAATACATCATCGAATCCTATCTGGAAGCCACCCTGGCCCTGAACGATCCCGCCTCCCTGCCCGGACGCCGCGGCCGTCTGGCCCAGTTGCGCAAGGAATACGACGACCGTCACGCCTATTGGGAGGCGCGCCGGGCGGGTGAGATGGACCTGTCGGTCCGCGACATGCTGACCCGCACGTCCCACACCCATGTGGCCCGCTTCTGGACCGAGCTTGAGGGGCGGTTCCTGCCGGCGCTGGAACGGGGCGACGCGGCAGCGGCCAAGGCCTCCTATACCGTGCTGACCCAGGCGTACGGGGATCACCGGGCGGTGGTCGATGCCATCGTCAAGGCCACCGAAGCGATGAACGCCGCCACCGAAACCGACGCCGACGCCCGCGAATCGCGGTTTCTCGGCATTCTGTGGTCGGTGGCGGCGGTGGTGCTGGCGCTGCTAGTGGGCAGCATCACCGGCCTTGCCCGCGGGGTGATCCGCCCGGTGGTGGCGATGACCGCGGTGATGAAGCGCCTGTCCGAAGGGGACCTGTCCATCGCCGTTCCCTTCGCCCGGCGCGGGGACGAGGTGGGGCAGATGGCCCAGGCGGTGCAGGTGTTCCGCGCCAACGCCCAGGAAACCGAACGGCTGCGCACCGAACAGGAGGAGCAGCGCCGGCAGGCGGAGCAGGAACGGCTGAACGCCCTGCGCACCATGGCCGAAACCGTGGAGCGCGAGGCGCGCTCGGCGGTGGAGGGGGTGGCGACCCAGACCGGCCGCATGACCGAAAACGCCCGGCGCATGGCCCAGTCCGCCGATGCCGTCAGCCACAACAGCCAGTCGGTGGCCAGTGCTGCCCATCAGGCCCTGACCAACGCCCAGACCGTCGCCAGCGCGTCGGAGGAATTGAACGCCTCCATCCGCGAAATCGCCAGCCAGGTGAACGCGGCCAACGGCGTCACCCGTGATGCCGTCACCGCATCCGACCGGGCGCAGGCCACCATCGCCCAACTGGCCGGTGCGGTGCACCGCATCAGCGAGGTGGCGAGCCTCATCAACTCCATTGCCGGGCAGACCAACCTGCTGGCGCTCAACGCCACCATCGAAGCGGCGCGGGCCGGCGAGATGGGCAAGGGCTTCGCCGTGGTGGCGACGGAGGTCAAGAACCTCGCCGGCCAGACCGCCAAGGCGACCGAGGAGATCGGCCAGCAGATCTCCGAGATCCAGAGCACCACCGCCGGCGCCGTGCAGGCGGTGGGCGACATCGCCGGGGCCATCCGCAACATCGAAGGGCTGTCGGGCATGATCGCCGCCGCCATCGAGGAGCAGGGGGCGGCCACCCACGAAATCGCCCGCAACGTCGCCCAGACCTCCGACGCCGCCCGCGAGGTGGCGACCCGCATCGCCAGCGTGTCGGACGAGGCCAACGCCACCGGCGCCCGCGCCACCGAGGTCAGCAGCCTGTCCACCGGCGTGTCGGACAGCATCGACACCCTGCGCACCGTGCTGATCCGCGTGGTCCGCACCGCCACCAAGGATGTGGACCGCCGCATCGCTCCCCGCTACGCCCTCAACCGGCCCGCCACCCTGGCGCTGGGGGGAGAGGCGCACACAGTCACCGTGGATGATTTTTCCGAAGGCGGGGCGCTCCTGCTGAACGGCCCCGCCACCGTGCGGGAGGGTATCCGCGGCGACTTGCGGCTGGACGGTCTGTCCGCACCGCTGCCGCTGGTGGTCCGCAGCGTCGAACACGGCCGGCTGCACGTGCAGTTCGACCTGACGGCGGAACACGCGGTCCGCTTCGCCGACCAGTTCGCCCGGCTGGTCAAGGGGCTGCCACGCAAGGGCTATGCCGCGTGACGACAGCGGGGATGGCGCGCCTTACGGCAACGGAAAGAACACCCCGGGCCAGGAGGCGCGCATCCCGCAGAAATAGCGGGCTTCCTCCGGCGACGAGGCGGTGACCAGCCCGTCGGGCAGCACGATCCACGCCATCTTCTCCCCATCGGATTCGCCGATCCACAAGCCCCGCACGGTGTCGAACCGCAGCGGCGCCTCAAAGGAGCAGGAATGGCCGTTGGCCCCCGACGCCTCGGCCGTCAGGCTCAGGGCGCCCTTGGCGCTTTCGATCTGGGCCACATCGGGGGAATCGCCGAAGGCGCGCAGCAGCTTTGCCACCAGCGGTTCGGTCGCCACCGCCGGCTTGGCGATGAACCCGCCGCCGGTGAAACGGCGCGTGCCGGGCGCGGTCACCGTCTTCACGAACCCCCGCCCCAACTCGGCCAGCCGCGCCGTGTAGGCGGCGGCGATGCAGGTGTAGCGGGTATCCTCGCCCGCCGTCGCACAGGCGTTGCGGGTCTTGAGAAAGGCCGTCTGCGCCGTCTTGACCAGCGTCTTGTCCGCCGCCGCATCCATGGCCCGGCGGTAGGTCGCCGCCATCAGCCGGTCGAGCGCCGCCAGATCCCCCGGACTGCACAGGGTCTTTTCCACCACGCTCAGCCCCGGCAGGGCACAGTCGAACGAGGGCGAGCCGCTCAGATCGACCATCAGATCCAGAATCTTGTCGTTGCTCATCTGGCGCAGGCGGTCCAGTTCGGCGCCGGTGAACACCTCGCCGTCGCCGCTGCGCAGCATGGGGGGGACCAGACGGACCTCCGTCACCCGCGCCTTCGTCAGCCCGCTCATCACCTCCGGCGTCAACGGCAGGGAGGTGCGCTCCACCCGCGCGCCGTCCAGAACGGCGTCCAGCATGGACACCGGACCGGCCACGTCCGCCCCCCGCAGGTCGGCGTCGCGCAGGCTGATGGGGTGCTGGTCGTCATAGCCGCCGCACCCTTCGCCCACGATGCCGGGGGCACAGGTCAGCACCGCCCCCGACAGGTTGGCACGGTCGAACCGCCCGCCCGACACGTCGGTCCCCTCGAACCGCGCGCCCGACAGGTTGGCGCCGCTGAAATCGGAACCGGCCACGGCACCGTGATCGAAGCAGGCCCCCGCCAGATTGGCCCCGGCCAGGGACACATCACCAAAGCCCACGTCAAGGAACCGCACGCCGGGCACCTGCCACCCGGCCAGCGATCCCTTGGAAAGCCCCACACCGCTGACCACCGACCCCGGCGCCAGCTTCATGCGCGCCAGTACGTCGGTCGGCCAGGGATCCGGCTGGCCGCCCACCCCCTCGTTGGCCGGGGCGCCGATCCACGCCACCACCGGATGGTCCAGCGGCAGGCGCCCGGCATCCTTGGGCGTCGGCACGGAGATCACGGTCCCCGAAGGCATGGCACCGCATGGGCTGTCGGACGCGGCCAGCGCCGGAACCGGCCCCAGCATCATGCCCGCCACGGCCAAAAGCGCGAATCGTCCCCAAGCGTTGCTGCGACCGCTCATCCCCATGATGCCCCCCTCGGTTGGTTCCGCTACACGTCTTCGGCGCCCAGATAGGAATGAATCACCCGCGGGTCGGCCACGACCGCCGCCGGGGTGCCGTCGGCGATCTTCTCGCCATGCTCCAGAACCACCACATGATCCGACAGGGCCATCACCGCCCGCATCACATGCTCGATCATCAGGATGGTCAGCCCTTCGCGCCGGTTCAGGTCACGCAGAACCTCCACCATCTGGTCCACCTCGGTGGGGCGCAGACCGGCCAGCACCTCGTCCAGGAGCAACAGCGTCGGGCGGGTCGCCAGCGCCCGCGCCACCTCCAGCCGCTTACGGTCGGGCAGGGTCAGGCTGCGCGCCGGGCGCTGCGCCATGCCGTCGAGATCAAGGCGCCGCAGCACCGTCCGCGCGTGCGACCGCGCCGCCGCCAGCGATTTTTCACGGGCCAGCGCCCCGACCAGCACGTTTTCTTCCACCGACAGCTCACCGAACGGCTTGACGATCTGGAAGGTCCGGCCGATGCCGGCGGCGCACGCCTGATCCGGGCGGAATCCGGTGATCGGGCGGCCGTCCAGCACCACCGCCCCTTCGTCCGGGGGAAACACCCCGGCGATCAGGTTGAAGGTGGTGGTCTTGCCCGCCCCGTTGGGGCCGATCAGGGCGACGATGGCGCCCGCCGGCACCTCGAAACTGACGTCCGACACCGCCTTCAGGCCGCGGAAACGCTTGGACAGGTTGGAAACCGACAGCAGAGCGGCCATCACTCATCCTCCCCCCGGCGGCGGACCAGCCCCAGCCTGTCCGCCAGCCACGGCCACACCCCATCGGGGCGGAACACCACGATCGCCACCAGCGCCGCACCGTAGAAAAGCTGCTTCATGCCCGGCGCGTCCATGCCCGCCTGGTCCACCACAAAGGTGAGCAGCTCGCCCAGCGGCGTCAGGATGAAGGCGCCCAGGATCGGCCCGAACAGCGTGCCGGTGCCGCCGACGATGGCCGGCAGGATGATTTCGATGGACCGGCCCATGGAAAACACCTGCTCGGGGAACAGGGTGCTGAAATAGAAGGTCTGGAACACCCCGCCCAGCGCGGCCAGCGCCGACGAGATCAGCACCGCCAGCATCCGCAGCCGGAACAGGTTGATGCCCGACGCCTCCGCCGCGTCCGGCTCCTCGCGGATCGCCAGCCACTGGTACCCCAGCCGGCTGTGCAGCAGCCCCCGCGCCAGCGCCAGCGCCCCCACGGTCAGCGCCAGGATGACGTAATAGAACATCACCGGCGACCCGCGCAGGTTCAGCAGATCGTCGGCCATGCCCGGATCATGGGCCGGCAGGAAGAAACCGCCCGACCCGCCCAGAAACGTCAGATGGTCGAAGGCAATGCGCGCCACCTCGGCAAAGGCGATGGTCAGCAGGGCGAAATGCACCCCCTTCACCCGGAAGCGGAAGCCCAGAACGCCGATGAAGCCGCCGGCCGCCGCCGCCGCCGCCATGGCCGCCGCCATCCCCACCCACGGGACCACGCCCGCGTACAGGTACAGCGCCCCCGCCACATAGGCGCCCAGCCCGACATAAAGGGCGTGGCCCAGCGACAGCAGGCCGGCGAAGCCCATCATCACATTCCACGCCTGCCCCAGATAGGCGAACCACAGGACCGTGGTCACCACCGACACCACATAGCGGTCCCCCACCAGCGGCAGCAGGACCAGCGCCGCCGCCAGCAGGACGGCCAGGATGATTGCACGCCGCGTCAGCATCACGAGCGTTTCCCCAAAAGCCCCTGCGGGCGCAGCAGAAGAACCACGATCAGCACCACATAGCTGAACAGCGACTTGAGCGACGGGGTGAGCAGAAAGCCCGCCAGCGCCTCCGACATGCCGATCAGCACGCCCCCCAGCAAGGCGCCGGGCAGGCTGCCCAGACCGCCGACGATGACGATGATGAAGGACAGCAGCGTGTATTCACCCGCCAACTGCGGGCGGGTGTCCACCACCAGCGCCATCAGCGTGCCGGCGATCCCCACCACCGCCGCCCCGATGCCGAAGGTGAAGGCATAGAGGCCGTCCAGGTTCAGCCCCACCACCTTGGCCCCCAGCGGGTTGTCGGCGCAGGCCCGGATGGCCTTGCCCGTCCGGCTGTAGCGGAAGAAGGCGAACAGCACCGATGTCACCACCAGCGCCCCCAGACCGGCCCGCAGGCGCACCGCGTCCAGGCTCAGCGGCCCGATCTCCACCGTGTCGAACACGTAATCCACCTGCAGCCCGCGGGAATCGGGGCCGAACACCATCAGCAGGGCGTTCACCAGAATGGTCGCCACCCCCAGCAGCAGGATGAACTGCATGTGCTCGGGCTTGCCGACGAAGCGGTTGACCAGCCCCCGCTGCAGCGCCCACCCCACCGCGAACAGCACCACCGCCACGATGGGCGCCGACAGCACCGGATCCAGGTGGAAGGCGCCGAACAGCAGCACGGCCCCGTACATGCCCGCGACCATCATTTCGCCATGGGCGAAATTGACCACGCGCACCACCCCGAAGATGACCGACAGCCCCAGCGCGGCCAGCCCGTACACCAGACCGTTCAGCAGCCCCGAGGCGATGATGTTGAGGATGAAATCAAGCGGCATAAGGCGGGTTCCATAAATGCAGACTTGGCGTTAGCAGCACACCGGAGGCTATGCAAGAGGGGAGAGCCATCCAGGGGGCAAAGAAAGCCTCCGGCGGCCGGGGCCGGCGGCCCCGGACCCCATCGATTTTGCGTTTTCTGACAGACAAATTCTCTCTATAATGGTGAATTCATACATAGAAAATCGCGGTGCGGCAGAGTATGGATGGTTTATACCACCGCCTGTTCAGCCATCCGGTGATGGTGGAGCAGTTGATCGACGCCTTCCTGCCGGAGGTGCGGGACGCAGGCGCCATCCCGGCGGGCATGGAGCGGGTCAACGCCAAATTCCACGCACCCGGCGGCAAACGGCGGGAAAGTGATGTGGTCTGGCGTCTGCCGCTGGGTGGGGGCGGAGACCTTTATCTTTATCTGATGTTGGAATTCCAATCCGCCGCCGACTGGTGGATGGCCGTGCGGGCGCAGGTGTACCAGGGGCTGCTGTGGCAGCACATCATCGCCGAACGCGCCTTGCGCAGCGGTGACCAAGTGCCGCCCGTGCTGATGGTGGTGCTCCACAACGGCGAGGGACGGTGGACCGCCCCCACCGACACCGCCGGGCTGATGGCCGTGCCGCCCGACTCGCCCTTGTGGCCGTGGCAGCCGCGGGCACGCTTTCACCTGCTGGACATCGGCACGTTTCCCAACCACCTTCTGTCCACGGACAATCTGGCCGCCCTGTTGTTCCGGCTGGAGCACCAGCACGACGATCCCGCCGAACTGACGGCGCTGGTCGATGCTGTGGTCCACTGGTTCCGGGGCCACCCCGATTATGGCACACTGCGCATGCTGTTCACCGAACTGGTGCGTCAGGCCATCACCACCGTCAACAGGGCGATTCCCCTTCCCGACGACCTTCAGGAGATGCAGACCATGCTTGCCACCCAAGGACAACGCTGGATCGAGAAATGGACCGCCGAGGGAAAGATGGCCGTTCTCGAACGGCTGCTCGCCCGCCGTTTCGGCCCCCTGCCGGCAGAGGTGGAAGCCCGCATCCAGGCCGCGGACGGCCCGACCCTGGACGAATGGTGCGACCGCATCCTCGATGCGCGCACCATGGACGAGGTGTTCGACGGCGGGGCCGGTTAACGCCCCGTCTTCCCGTCCTCCAGCCGCGCCTTGAGATAGGACAGCAGCGGGTACAGCGCCGTCATCAGGGCCAGCAGAAAGCCCCATTCCCCCTCGCGGTAGCCCTTGCGGCGGATATAGACCTTGTAGAAGCGCGACACGAACCGGCGCAGGTTGCGGCCCAGGGTTTCGTTGATGCCCTCCGCCCGCATGTCGGCGGCCCGTTCGGAGGTGTAGCGGTTCAGCCGGTCCACCATGTCGAAGATGTCGCGGTCCACCCGATGGGTCAGCGTGGCCGACAGCCGCGGCCCGGCGGTGCCGGTCCAATCCAGCGACGGGTGCACCCGCTGCGCCCCCCAGCGTTTGGCACCCTTGCGGAACAGGATGTTCTTCGACCCCACCCCGAAATAAGCCCCCCAGCCGTGCCGCACATGCCGGTCGCCCACATAATTGTCGATGGCGACGCTGTGCCAGTCAAAGGCGGACTCGGCAATCACCCGGCGGATTTCCGCGGCCAGCGCCGGGGGCACGATCTCGTCGGCGTCCACCTCGACGATCCAGGCGCCGCGGCAGGCGTCGATCCCGGCGTTGCGCCGGTCACCCTCGATGGGCCACGCCCCGGCCAGCACCCGGTCGGTGTAGCGCCGGGCGACGGCCTCAGAAGCGTCGGTGCAGCGGTCGAGCACCACCACAACCTCGTCGGCGAAGGACAGCGCCTCCAGGCACGCCGGCAGCGCCTCTTCCTCGTTGCGGGCGACCACCAGGGCGGAGAGAGCGACGGAGGTGCCGTCCGTCTTCTCCGCCACCGGAGTCTGGGACACGGTGCCGCTGGTCATGAAATCCGATCCTTCCACCACCCCGGCTGACGGGGGTTTCAAAACGGGCGGCATTATGCAAAAACGCCCCGTCCGCCGCTTGTGTTTTTTCCAATCGTTTTCGAGCCGCAAGGAACGCCGATGCCGCGCATCATCATCGGGGATGACGTGTTCGCCTATGACGGGCGCAGCTATGAAAACGGTCCCCTGGGCGGCACCGAAAGCGCCACCGTCAAGCTGGCCGAGGCGCTGGCCGCCCGCGGCAACCGCGTGGTGGCGGAAACCCTGACGCCGGAGCCGGTGGAACACAACGGCGTCCTGTGGCGCCCCGCCGGATCGGTGCGGGAGGATGCCGATCTGGTGATCGTCAGCCGCCGCCCCGGCAATCTGGCCCGCTACCGCCACATCCGCCGCCGCGCCATCTGGCTGCACGGGCCAGGGCAGTACCTGCGCAAGCCGCGCCACGCCTGGCCGCTGTTCCGCCAGCCGGCCACCTGCGTGTGCATCGGGACCTATCAGGCGGACACCGTGCCGGGCTGGATCCCCTTTCGCGGGCGCAAGGTCTTTCCCTACGGCATCAGCGCCGATTTTCTGAATCCGCCGTCGCTGCCGGCCCCGCCGCCGCCGCACGTGCTGTTCACCTCCAACTTCCAGCGTTCGCTGGACTGGCTGCTGGACCTGTGGGAACGGCGCATCCACCCGGCGGTGCCGGCGGCGGAACTGCACATCTACGGCGGCCCGGCGGTCTATGGCGGCCAGATGGCGGAAAAGATGCGCGCCCCCATGGAGCAGGCCCAGCGCATGGCCAGGGCCGGCGTGCGGCTGATGGGGCCGCAGGCCAAGGACCAGCTGGCCGACCGCCTCAGGGCCGGGCGGCTGATGGCCTACCGCGGCGATTTGGGCGAAACCTATTGTCTGGCGGCGGCGGAGGCGGTGGCCTGCGGCCTGCCGGTGGTCACCGCCGGCATCGGGTCGCTGAAGGAGCGGGTGGAGGACGGGCGCACCGGCTTCATCCGCGAGGATGCCGACGGATTCGCCGACGCCTGCATCCGGGTGCTGACCGATGATGAACTGTGGCGGACCCTGCACGAGACCTGCCGCACCACCCCACAACGGCTGTGGAGCGACGCCGCCGCCGATTTCGAATCCCTGATCGGGTGACCCCCGGTCAATAGGCCGTGCGGCCGTCCAGATCCTCCAGCCGGTTTTCCAGCGATGCCTTCAGACACAGCCGCGCGGTGGCGGTGGCGGTCTGATCCTGTTCGGTGCCGGCCCGCACCCAGCACAACGCACTGATCCGCTCTTCAAACCGGCGCTTTTCCAGGGTCAGGATGTCGGCAGCCCCGGCCCGGCGGTCGGCAGGCAGCCCGGCCAGCAGCCGTTCCGTCTTCTGCCGGATGCGCCCGTCCAGCAACGCCAGATCGGGGGTGTCGCAGATCACCCGCAGCACCGGAATCGCCGTCCGCCCGCACCGCGGATCGGCGGGCGCCGGTTCGGAAACCGGCGGGGCCAGCGGAGCGGCGGCAGGAATCACCTTGGGCACCGGAACGGCGGGCGGAACGGGAATCCGCGCCGACACCTCCGCCGCCGGCCGGTCCCCCGCCGGCTTGGCGGACGCGGCCTTGCCCGGCGCCGACAACGGCACCAGCAATTGCACGACACCGCGCTCATCGACCGGAGCGGCGGCGATCTGCGGCGCGTGATAGGCTTCGGCCATCACCCGCACCGGCGTGCCGACGGCCGCCACGGAAAACAGCGTCTCGATGTCCTCGGCCGCCATGCGGAAGCACCCGCCCGACGCCCGGCGCCCGATGGAGGCGGGATCGTTGGTGCCGTGGATGGCGTAAGTTGGCCAGCCAAGATCCAGCGCGAAGCGCCCCAGCGGGTTCTCCGGGCCGGGCGGCACGCTGACCGGCAGGGCCGGGTTGCTGCGCCGCTGGTTGGCGGTGGGATGCCAGGTGGGGTTTTCGCGCTTGCGCACGATGGTGGTCACCCCCTGCGGGATCTCCACCCCCGGACGCCCGATGGCGACGGGGAAGGACGCGCGGGTTTCCCCCGCACCGCTGACCAGATAAAGCCGCCGGTCGGCAAGGCTGATGACCACATAAGCACCGT
The DNA here is from genome assembly GCA_937927415.1 of uncultured Rhodospirillaceae bacterium. Classification (GTDB taxonomy): domain Bacteria; phylum Pseudomonadota; class Alphaproteobacteria; order Azospirillales; family Azospirillaceae; genus Azospirillum. Next base: position 157,291 of record CALBDS010000060.1, on the reverse strand, counting down.
CCGTCCCCTCGGCACGGGCACCGCCGGGCACGAGCACGGCGGACACGGACAGGACCAGCGCCATCACGGCCAGGACCGCCGGCACCAGACGGCGCATCAGGGCACGGCCTTTTCCCATGACACCCCCCACGGACCAAACAGCCCGATAACCCCTGTGGTGATAGGGGCAGTGGAGCGCCAATTTCCCTAACGGATCGTTAATTCAAGGGCCACGCCCTACCCCGGACGGGGTAGGGCGGGAACACGCAAAGCACCGTCAGCTCCGCTTCTGCCAGCCGGGCATGGGGAACACCGGCTCGGCTTCGGCCGCCCCCTTGGGCAGGACCACGGTGGGCCGCAGGCCGCGGTTCTGGATGCAGGCGGAGGCCAGATTGACGTTCTGCCCCTTGGAGTCGAAGGTGATCGCCGGGCCGACCATCATCTTGGTGGACAGGTTGGTGGTGCGCAGCGCCTCCAGCATCGGGGCCGAATCCGCCGAACCGGCGCGCTTGAAGGCATCCGCCGCCACCAGGATCGCTTCCAGGGTGAAGGCGACGTTGAAGCCGTACCCTTCGAAACGGTCGTTGGGGAACGCCTTCTTGAAGGCGGCCATCACCCGCTGGGACAACTCGGCCTTGGGGTCGTACCAGGGCAGGTTGGTGATGGCGAAGTCGGAATACTTGCCCAGCGCCTTATAGAACTGCTCGTCGTACAGGCCGGGCGAACCGGGCGAGGCGATGCCCATCGGCTCCCACTTCTGCTTGACCATCTCGCGCACCAGCATGATGGCGTCGTTGGCGCGGGTGGTGACGATGGCCAGATCGGCGCCGGTGGCCTTGGCCTTGGCGACTTCCACCGCCAGATCCTGCGCCTTGGGGTCATAGGCGATGGATTCGACGATCGGGAACGGCATGTCCAGCGTGGGGAACAGGGCGTCGATGGCCTGCTTGTTGCCCATGCCGAAGGTGTCGTTGGCGTGCAGGAACACCGCCGCCTTCGGCGTGGCGCCGGTGGCGGCAAACAGGTCCTTCATCAGGGCCATGCCGTTCTTCACCAGCATGGTGCTGGTGGGGAAGTTGCGGAACACGGTCTTGTAACCCTGCTCCGTCAGCTTGTCGGCGGCGGCGATGTTCATCACCAGCGGCACGCCGCGCTGCTCGCACACCTGGGCGGCGGCCGCGGTCTGGCCGCTGTCGAAGGCGCCGATGATGACGTTGGCGCCGTCGTTGATGAGCTTTTCCGTGCGGCTGCGGGCCACATCCACGTTGGATTCGGTGTCCGCCGACAGGATTTCGACCTTATAGCCCAGATCGCCGAGCACGGCGGGGGCGATGTCGGCACCGCGCTGGCAGGCCTGCCCCGCCTGAGCCAGATGGCCGGAGCGCGGCAGCAGCACGCCCACCTTCAGCGTGGTTGCCTGGGCGAACGCGGGGGCCTTGCCGAAGGCCGCCAGAGCACCGGCGGCCAGCGCCCCCTGACCGAAGCCGCGGCGGGTGATGTGAAGCGACATGACAAACCTCTCCCTGACCCGTTTTTTTGGTAATGAGGGAGCAAGATGTCGCGCAAACCGGACGGGAAAGTCAAAGAAGAATCGAATCATGCCACCCAGGCGCACGATTCAAATCAGGCCGCTCGCACCGGAGCCAGCCGGGCCGGACCCGGTCAATAATCCCGGTCGGGATGGTCGGCGTGGTCGCCCAGGCTCATGATGCCCACCCCCATGGCGACGCTGCCGAAGGTCAGGCACACCGACCCGATCAGCAGGTACAGCCCCACCCCCACGGAATCGGCGGCGAACAGCAAGGACCGCAGCCCGCCGACATCGATCGCCAGTGCCGCGGCACAGAACACCACCCCGGCGGTAACGCCGACGGCCAGATGCTTGGCCAGAAAGACCAGTGCCTCTTTTTCCTTGGGTGCCATGGCTTCACATTAGCGTTTTTCGATAAAATCGGCAAGCCTGCTATACTGCGACGGCCAGCGGGGCGAACCCGGCCACCGTCTTCACCAACTCCTCCACATCGAACGGCTTGGAAATGAAACCGTCCATGCCGCAGGCGGCGGCCTTTTCCCGCTCCGCCGCCAGGGCGCCGGCGGTCAGCGCGATGACCGGCAGGGAGGTCAGCCCCAGATCCCCCTTGATCGCCGCGGTGGCCGCGTAACCGTCCATGACCGGCATCTGGATGTCCATCAGCACCACGTCGAAGCCGCCGGGATCGCGACGCAGACGGTCCACCGCCCCGTTGCCGTCGGCCTCGCACACCACCACCGCCCCTTTGCTTTCCAGGATGCGGCTGGCGACCAGCCGGTTGATGGTGTTGTCCTCCACCAGCAGCACCCGCAGCCCGGCCAGCGGCGCCGGACCGGCGGAAAGCGCCGACGGGGCGGCGGACGGGCGGGCCGGGACGGCGGCGGACGGGGCGGCGGCGGACGGGGCGGAGCGGGCGAAGGGAATCTCCACCGTGAACCGGCTGCCCTGGCCGGGGGTGCTGGTCACGGCGATGGACCCGCCCATCATCTCCACCAGCCGCTTGCTGATGGCCAGCCCCAGCCCCGAACCGCCGAACCGCCGGGTGGTGGAGGCATCGGCCTGGCTGAAGGCCTGAAACAGCGTCGGCAGGGCCGCGGCCGGGATGCCGATGCCGGTGTCGCTGACCGTAAAACGCAGCCTCACCGCGCCCCCATCGGCGGACAGCGTTTCCACCGCCAGCCGCACCACGCCCGTCTCGGTGAATTTGATGGCGTTGCCGGTCAGGTTGACCAGCACCTGCTGCAGCCGGAACCCGTCGCCCGACAGCGCCGACGGCACGTCGGGGGCCACATCCACCTGGAAATCCAGGGCCTTGGCCTGGGCGTTGACGTCGGCCATGGCGGCGATGGCCTCGATGACCGACGGCAGGTTGAAGGGAGTGGACTCCAACTCCAGCCGCCCGGCCTCGATGCGGGAGAAATCGAGGATGTCGTTGACGATGGACAGCAGCGACCGCCCGGCCAGACCGATCTTCGCCACCTGATCGCCCTGTTCCCCGTTCAGCGGCGTGCGTTCCAGCAGATAGGCCAACCCCAGGATAGCGTTGAGCGGGGTACGGATTTCGTGGCTCATGTTGGCCAGGAATTCCGATTTGTGGCGGTTGGCGTTGTCCGCCTCCCGCGCTTTGCGCTCGGCCTCGGCCCACGCCATTTCGGTCTGCTGGCGCTGTTCGGCCAGCACCGCCGCCTGTTGCGACAATTCCTCATTCGCCATGCGCAGCTTTTCTTCCGACGCCCGCAACGCCTCGGCCCGCACCTCCAGTTCCCACGCCTGCTCGCTGGTCCGGGCCAGCAGGGTTTCCGCCTGCTCCCGCCGGCGCAAGCCCTCGATCCCCAGCGCCAGCAGATTGCGGATGCGTTCGAGAAACCGCACCGTCTGCGGCGGCAGCGGTGTGGGCGAGGACAGCACCAGCACCCCCACCGCCTGTTCCCGCACACACAGGACAAGCCGCAAGGGCCAGGACCCGTTGACCGGCACCTGCGGAATGTCCGCCGCCCGGCCCACCCCGGCCTCGGCCGCCGCCGCGTCGGCGGGGGCAAGAACGGGCGGCAGGTCCTCCCCCCCGGTCCCCCCCGCCCCCTCGGGCACATCGGTGCCGGCCAGCGACCAGTCGGCGCCCCGGCGGATGTACAGCGCCGTCCACGACCCCGGCGGCAGCGCCCGCGTCAGCAACGGCAACAACACCGCGACCAGCCGGGACAGGCTGTTCTGCGCCTGGATCACGGTGGCGATGGTCGCCGCCTGGGCGTCAAAGGCGCCCTCCTCCGCCAGCCGGCGGGCGGTGCCCTGGAACCCCGCCAGGGTGTTGGCGATGGTGCCGATTTCCGAGCGGCTGTCGCGGTAGGGGATGGCCGCGTCCAGCCGCCCGGCGGTCAGATCACCCATCACCGCGCACAAACGGGTGATCGGCACGGTCAGGCTGCGGGTGACCTGCCATGCCAGCCCAAGCAGCAGCACCCCGATGACCCCAAGGGCCACCCCCCAATCCCACAGGGTTTCCGCGATGATGTCGTGGGAACGGTCGCGCAGTTCCTGCGCCCCGGCGCCTGAAAAGGAGACGATGCGCCCAATGGCGTCGATGACCATGCGGAAGGCGTCGTTCTCGTCCTGCACCAGAACGGCCCGCTCTTGCGCATTTCCGGCGGGGGCAAGCGCCAGCAGGCGCTCCTGGGCGGCGGTCCAGGCTTCCAGCGCGCTGCGGGTCTGTTCGATGTCGCTGCGCGGCCCCAGATACCGGGCCGACACCCGCTCCAGGCCAGCGGCGATCGCCCTCTGCCCGGCGGCAAGCCCGGCCGTGACCACATCCGACGGCCTGGCGTCCTTGTCCCAGTGAACCGTGCCGATCAGCCCATGCGATTGGCCGGCAGCACTGCGGATGTCACGGATGACCGTGGCAACGGTGAAGGGATGCTCGTAAATCTGATCGACCAGCGAGCCGATCTTCTCCATTTCCCGGTACCCCAGCACGGCAACGATGCCGAACGCCAGCAGCACCATCAGAAAAGCCGTCAGAAGGCGCTGGAAGAGGGGAACATCACTGAAAATCCGCATTCACGCCCTACCCGCTCCCGCCCCGGACCACCCCCATGCCCCGCGTGCGGGGCACAGAGACCAGCATAGGATAGTATGCAAGCGATGACGCGGTTCGCGCGATGCGTCAACGGCGAAAACCCGCCGGGTGGTATGATCGATGCGATGGAAGCTCATGGCCTTTCTCCGCGGCACCGATCCTTTTATACATCATTTCACTGCTTGAGCAATTTTGCTTCGTCGGCAGCCCGCAACCGGCTCTCAATGCTCGATCAGCACACCGTCGCGCAACTCCAGCACCCGGTCCATCCGCTGGGCCAGATCCAGATTGTGGGTGGCGATCAGGGCGGCGACGCCGGCCCCACGCACCAGCTTGGTCAACAGCCCGAACACCCCTTCCGCCGTGTGGGGGTCGAGGTTGCCGGTGGGTTCGTCGGCGATCAGCAGCCCCGGCGCATTCGCCAGCGCGCGGGCGATGGCGACACGCTGCTGTTCGCCGCCCGACAGCCGGGCCGGGCGGTGGTCGGCCCGCGGCTCCAGCCCCACCAGGGCCAGCAGCCGGTGGGCGCGCTCGGTGGCCTCGGCCCGCGACAGCCCGGCGATCATCTGCGGCAGCACCACGTTTTCCAGCGCCGAGAATTCCGGCAGCAGGTGATGGAACTGATAGACGAAGCCGATCTCCTTGCGCCGCAGGGCCGTGCGCCCGGCGTCGTCCAGGGTGGAGGCGTCGGTGCCGGCGATGCGGACGGTGCCCGCCGTCGGCGGCTCCAGCAGGCCCGCCACGTGCAGCAGGGTGGATTTGCCCGCCCCCGACGGCCCGACCAGCGCCACCAACTCGCCCGAGCGCAGGGTCAGGGAGGCGCCGCGCAGCACCTCCAGCCGGCTGTCGGCCTGCTCATAGACCCGCACCACGTCGGCCAGTTCCAGCATGGGCGTCCCTTTCGTCACGGCGTCATTCATAGCGCAGAGCTTCCACGGGGTCGAGGCGGGCGGCCCGCCACGACGGGTAAAGGGTGGCGGCGAACGACAGCGCCAGCGCCATCACCACCACCTGCCCCACCTGCAGCCAGTCGATGCGCGACGGCATGCGGGTCAGAAAATAGATTTCGGGGGAAAACACCTGCACCCCGGTCACCACCTGCACCACTTGGCGGATGGGTTCGATGTTGACGGCGAACAGCACCCCCAGCACCAGCCCCAAAAGCGTGCCGACGATCCCCACCGAGGCGCCGGACAGGAAGAACACCCGCATCACCATGCCGCGGCTCGCCCCCATGGTGCGCAGGATAGCGATGTCGCGCCCCTTGTCCTTCACCAGCATGATGAGCGACGAGATGATGTTGAACGCCGCCACCAGGATGATGAGCGTCAGGATCAGGAACATCACGTTGCGTTCCACCTGCAGCGCCTGCAGGAACCCGGTGTTGGTCTGCTGCCAGTCGGCGACCCGCCCGCGTCCCTTGGCCGCGTCGGCCAGCGCCTCGCGCACCGCGGTGGTGTCGGTGGGATCGGCCACCAGCACCTCCAGCGACGACGCCATGGACGGCAGGCGGAAGAACGCCTGCGCCGGTTCCAGCGCCATGAACACGAAGCTGTTGTCGTATTCGAACATGCCCACGTCGAACACCGCCCCCACCCGGTAGGTCTTGGAACGGGGAATGGTGCCGAAGGCGGTGGCGTTGCCCTGGGGCGAGATCAGGGTCAGCGGATCGCCGGGTTTCAGGTTCAGCCGCTCGGCCATGCGCACGCCGATGGCCACCGTGTCCTCTTCGGCCAGGGAGTCGGCGGATCCGGCCTTCAGGCCGCCGGCCAGCGACGGGCGGGTGCGAAAATCCTGCGGGTTCATGCCGCGGACGATGGCCCCCGACGGCGGACGCCCGGCGACCGCGACCAGCGCCTGCCCCTCGACGATGGGGGCGATGGACACCACCCCCGGCACCCGGCGAAGCTGGGCGGCCAGCCCGTCGTATTCGGGCAGCGGCCCGCCGCGGGCGGCAAAAACGTTCAGATGGCCGTTCAGCCCCAGCACCCGCCCCACCAGTTCGGCGCGGAAGCCGTTCATCACCGCCATCACGACGATGAGCGTCGCCACCCCCAGCGCGATCCCCAGCAGCGAGAAACCGGCAATGACGGAGATGAACCCCTCCTGCCGCCGCGCACGGAGGTAGCGCAGGGCGATCATGCGTTCGACGGCGGAAAAGATCATGGCGCCTGTTCAGCGGTAACGGACGGCAAAAACCGGGAACGGGGGTATCACGGCCACGACGCCGTGACCACCCCCCAAAAGAGCATTACTCGTAGCGAAGCGCCTCAACCGGGTCGAGCCGGGCGGCCCGCCACGAGGGATAGAGCGTGGCGCCGATGGACAGCACCAGCCCCATCACCACCACCAGCACCACCTCGCCCCACGCGATGCGGGCCGGCAGGTGGGAAAGGAAGGCCGCTTCCGGTGACAGCCCGCCGCCGCCCGACACCAGCTCGATCAGATGGCCGATGCCGTTCATGTTGGCGGCCAGCAGGATGCCCAGCAGGAACCCCGCCAGCGTGCCCACCACCCCGACCGAGGCGCCGGACAGCAGGAAGATGCGCATCACCATGCCCTGGCTGGCGCCCATGGTGCGCAGAATGGCGACGTCGCGCCCCTTTTCCTTCACCAGCATCATCAGCGACGAGATGATGTTGAAGGCGGCAACCAGGATGATCAGCGTCAGGATGACGAACATCGCCGTGCGTTCGACCTGCAGCGCGGTGAACAGGCTGCTGTTGACCTGCTGCCAGCCCAGCACCCGCCCGCGCGCACCCACGGTCTGTTCCACCGCCGCCCGCACGCCATCCATGTTCATGGGATCGAGGACGAAGAGTTCCAGCGCCGTGGCCTGCGACCCGGCCAACCCGAAGAAGGACTGCGCCGCTTCCAGCGGCATGAAGATGGTGCCGGAGTCCACCTCGGCCATGCCCACGTCGAACACGGCGGCGACGGGGAAGGCGCGCGCCCGCGGTGCCGTGCCGAACGCCTTTGTATCGGTCTGCGGCACGGTCAGGGTCAGGGCGTCGTCACCGCCATAGCCGATGCCCAACCGCTGGGCGATGCGGTACCCCACCGCCAGCCGGTCGTCGTCGAAATCACCGGCGCTGCCGCGGATGATGCGGTCGGCCAGCGCCGGGCGGTTGCGGAAATCCTCCGCCCGCACACCGCGGATCTGCGCCCCCAGGGCCGCACCGCGATTGGATACCAGCGCCTGCCCCTCCACCAGCGGCATGACGGTGACCACGCCGGGCAGCCGCCGCAACTCCGCCGCCAGGGCGTCGAAGGCGGGCAGCGGGCCGCCGTCCACCGCCTTGACGGTCAGATGGCCGTTCAGCCCCAGCACCCGGCCCATCAGTTCGCCGCGGAAGCCGTTCATCACCGCCATCACCACGATGAGCGTCGCCACCCCCAGCGCGATGCCGAGGAAGGAGAAGCCGGCGATGACGGAAATGAACCCCTCCTGCCGGCGGGCGCGCAGGTAGCGCATGGCGACGAGACGTTCGAAGGGGCTGAACATCATGATGGCCCGTACGCTCCCACTGTCCCAACCGGCAATCGGCGTCCGGTTACGCCGTCAGCTTGGCGATGGCCGCATCCGCCGGCAGTTCCACCCGCTCGCCGGTGGCGCGGCGCTTCAGCTCGACCACGCCGTTCTTGATGCCGCGCGGGCCGACCACCAGTTGCCACGGCACGCCGATCAGGTCCATGTCGGCGAACTTCACGCCCGGCCGTTCGTCACGGTCGTCGTACAGCACATCCACCCCGGCGGCCTGGAGCGTATCGTACAGCTCGGCGGACACCCGGTCGCTGTCGGCGTCGCCGGGCTTGAGGTTGATGAGGCCGACATTGAACGGCGCCACCGAATCGGGCCAGATGATGCCGTTGTCGTCGTGGCTGGCCTCGATGATCGCCCCCATCAGACGCGACACGCCGATGCCGTACGACCCCATTTCCACCAGCACCGGATCGCCGTTGGGACCGGCGACCACCGCGTTCATCGGCTTGGAATATTTGGTGCCGAAATAGAAGATGTGGCCGACCTCGATCCCGCGGGCCGACACCAGCTCGTCCGCCGGAATCGGGCAGGTCGCGGCGTCGTGCTTTTCATCGGTGGCGGCATAGATGCCGGTGGCCTTGTCGAAGAAGGGCTGCAGATCCTCGTTGTAGTCCGGCGCGTCGGCCAGCACGTCGAGATCCAGCCATTCCTTCTGACAGAACACGCCGCTTTCGCCGGTTTCCGCCAGGATGATGAATTCGTGGGACAGGTCGCCGCCGATGGGGCCGGTGTCGGCGCGCATGGGAATGGCCTTCAGCCCCATGCGGGCGAAGGTGCGCAGATAGGCCAGGAACATCGCCTGATACGACCGCCGGGCACCCGCCGGGTCGATGTCGAAGGAATAAGCGTCCTTCATCAGGAATTCACGGCCGCGCATCACGCCGAACCGGGGGCGGATCTCGTCCCGGAACTTCCATTGGATGTGGTAGAGGTTCAGCGGAAGCTGGCGGTAGCTGCGCACGAACGCGCGGAAGATGTCGGTGATCATCTCCTCGTTCGTGGGGCCGAACAGCATCTCGCGGTCGTGACGGTCGGTGATGCGCAGCATCTCCTTGCCGTAATCGTCGTAACGGCCGGATTCCCGCCACAGGTCCGCCGACTGGATGGTCGGCATCAGCAGTTCCTGGGCACCGGCGCGGTTCTGCTCTTCCCGCACGATCTGTTCGATCTTCTTCAGCACCCGCAGCCCCAGCGGCAGCCAGGCATAAATGCCGGCGCTGGTCTGGCGGATCATGCCGGCGCGCAGCATCAGCCGGTGCGAGACGATCTGCGCCTCGGTCGGGGTTTCCTTCAGGGTGGGCAGGAAGAAGGCGGACAGCCGCATGGTTCGACTCTTCGGAAACGATCGAGGATGGGGAAAAGGGCAGACCGGCACAGCCGCTCGGCAGCACCTGCGTGCGCCCGACTTTAAGAACCCGCACCCCGCTTGTCCATGCCCCTTGACGCCGGAACAGGGGTGCGGGCACCGCAGCCCCGCCGTTCGGGGCACCCCGATTGATCCGTATCAAGGCGCCCGGCCGCTCTCGCCGGTAGGCTTATGCGAGTGATAATCAATCGTTTGTCGGAGAGCCGCCCCATGCCCACCCGTCCCGCCCCCCGCCGGGGCCGCATCGCCCTGCTGTCGGCCGTTGCCGTTCTGGGGCTGCTTTCCCCCGCCCTGGCCGCCGACGACACCGCCATCGCCAGCCGGGAGGATCTGGGCCGGGCGCTGTTCTTCGACACCAACCTGTCGCTGACCCGCACCCAGTCGTGCGCCACCTGCCACAACCCCGACACCGGCTTCGCCGATCCCAGCGGCCGGGCGGCATCGCTGGGGGCCGATGGCCGGTCCCTGGGCGACCGCAACGCCCCCACCGCCTCCTACGCCCGGTTCAGCCCGCCGTTCCGCATCGGCAAGGACGGAATCGCGGTGGGCGGGCAGTTCCACGACGGCCGCGCCGCCACCTTGCAGGAGCAGGCGGGCGGTCCGCCGTTGAACCCCGGCGAAATGGCGATGCCGTCCAAGGCGGCGGTGCGCGACCGGCTGCGGGAGAATCCCGCCTATGTCCGCGCGTTTACCGCCTTTTACGGCGACGGGGTGCTGGACGATGCCGGCCGGGCGTACGACGCCATGACCGACAGCATCGCCCGCTTTGAAAGCACCGATGTCTTTTCGCCCTTCGATTCCAAATACGACCGCTACCTGCGCGGCGAATACAGGATGACGCCGGAAGAGGATCTGGGCATGACCCTGTTCTTTTCCACCCAGTTCACCAACTGCAACATCTGCCACAAGCTGAACACCATGCCGGCGTCGGCCGGAGAAACCTTCACCAACTACCAGTATTTCAACATCGGCGTTCCAGCGAACAACGCACTGCGGGCGGAAAACGGCAAGGGCAACGGCTTCATCGACCACGGCCTGCGGGAAAACCCGGCGGCCAAGGGGGTGGCATCCGACGGCCGGTTCAAAACCCCGGCCCTGCGCAATGTGGCGGTCACCGGCCCCTACATGCACAACGGCGTGTTCAAGGATCTGGAAACCGTCATCCGCTTCTACAACAAATACAACAACCCCACCGACGCAGCACAGATCAACCCCGAAACCGGCAAGCCGTGGGGCAAGCCCGAGGTGGCAAAGACCATCGCCCTGAAGGAACTGGAAACCGGCCCCGCCCTGGACACCAAGCGCATCCGCGCCCTGGTCGCCTTTCTCAGAACCCTGACCGACGCCCGCTACGAACCCCTCCTACCCCATTGAGGGGATGCAAGGGCCTTTCGGCCCTTGCTGGGGGCCAGGGGGCAAAGCCCCTGAAAACCCTGCCCCTACCGCCCTCGACCACAGAGGAGATACACCTGATCCTCGGCCGCCGGACCGATGGGCTGGCCGTTGAACAGCACCCGATTGCCGTCCAGCGTGAGGGCGCCGACCTCCGCCCCACGCGGCAGGCCGGCGGCGGCGTGGGGCACCGGCACGCCCAACCGGCGCAACAGATCCATGGTGACGGGCACCTGAACAGGCACGCCCCCCACCACCCCGCCCATCCCCGGCAAGTCGGCGGGCGGCACCGGACGCCCGCCCACGACATCGCCGCCGGGCACATGCTCCACCCCCGGTCCTGGCCGATGAACCGGCAGGCGGCGGCACAGCGCCGGGTCGATGCGCGTATCCACCCCGCCGCCTCCCGGCGGAGCATCATGGCCGCGCAGAATATCCGGCGCCGGATTCGGTCCCCGGAGAATATCGCCCTGCCCGTTCGGTCCGCGCAAAATATCGCCCGCCACCGCCGGCGCAACAGCCAGCACCATCGACACGGCGGCCATGGTCATGGCAGCCCGCCCGGCCATGTCAGACCGCCATCACGTTGGGCATGGCCTTCCAGTATTGCGCCAGATAGGGCATGCCGCGCTCGGCTTCTTCCTGGGTGCGGGCGGACTGGCGGATGTATTTGCCGATGAAGGCCTTGTTGACGAATTCCAGATCCACCGCCGCTTTCAGCACCATCAGTTCGCCGATCCGCTCCGGCAGGGTGAAGTGCCACTTCTGCAGTGCTTCCGACAGAACGCCGGGCTTGGCCTGATCCTGGCCGGTCAGCAGGAATTCCTGATGATGATACTGGCTGATTTCTTTCCACGCCACCGCCAGCCGGCCGGGCTTCAGGCGCACCAGCCCTTTCAGCACCTTCACATCGTCGTGGAACAGCGGCAGGTAGCCGCGTTTGTTGGCCCGTTCGTTCAGCATGGTGTAGAGGCCGGCCATGGTGACCTCCTCCCCGTCTTCGGCCGCGCGGGTTTCGGCTTCGGCCTTGGCGGCGGAGCGGCGGCTGAACAGGGAACTGAAGAAGCCCTTCTTTTCCTCCCGCTGGCCGGCATGGGCCGAGGTGGACGCCTTGTGCTCCTCCCACACCGCGTCCCACGCCTGATCCCAGGCGTTGAACACGGCGTTGGTGCGGTCGTCCATCACCGTCAGCAGGTATTCGCGTCCCTCGCGCGTCCAATCGACATCCCCCTGGATGGCGCGGACCGGGCGACGGCTGATGACCACGGGAAAGATGCCAATTCGAACAACTTCAGCATAAATATCAACAAAAGACGAATGAAGTGCAAAAGGCAGCGGGGCGCAGGGCCGGTGTTCCGGTTGGAGCAGTTCGAGGTTCTTCCGGGTACGGTCCACCAACTCGGTCAGCAGGACCGCGGAAAACTGGTCGAACCGAACTTTCTCGTCAGCGGTCATTGCGACCTCAGCCCTATTCCTTTTCTTGCGCCGCTATGGCACATCGGAAGCCACAGTAAGATACAGACATTCGTTTTCATTATATTAAGAAAACACTAAAAAGATAATCATTGATGTTTGATAACAATTTTCAACCTGATCCATCGGCTGGCGGTGCCACCATACCAATTTCTGCCCGCCGGCCAAACCCCGGCGCCACGATTTTCGATAGAAAAAAATGAAAGAAGGCCGCGACGGCATTTCTGCCGCGCGGCCCGAAGTTTAGGGAGGAAACGCCACCAGGCGTCGGAAGAGAGGCAACCTCTCTGTCCCTGACTCTGATCCTGTCCGGAGAGGTCTGCAAGTGCAAAACGGCAAAAGACGCCGTTTTTTTGCGCTTTTGCCTCAATTTTAATCGGATGACCGGGGTGTGGGCGCGGCATTGCCCAATTCTGCATCACCGTATCCGGCAAACCCCGCCTGCACCGCCCGCACCCAGGGGGGAGTCGCCGCCACCGCCCGCCGGCCGGCAGGACAGTCGGGGTGATGGGCGCCGGGCAGGTACCCCAGACTCATGAGAAACTCACCGACGATCTCCCCGCCGGTGAAGCGGAAGGTCCGGCGGAACAGCGCCACCCATTCGGCCTTGGGCCGCGGATGATGAGCCTCCAGCCACCCCGAAAACGACCCGTGGCTGTGACGAAGCTCAATGATCCGCCGGGCGTTCTCGATCACCGCGTCGATCTTCAGCCGGTTGCGCACGATGCCGGCGTCGGCCAGCAGCCGCGCCCGCTCCGCCTCGCCATAGGCCGCCACCCGGTCCACATCGAACCCGTCAAAGGCCGCGCGGAAGGCCGGGCGCTTCTTGAGAATGGTCAGCCACGACAGACCGGCCTGATTGATTTCCAGCACCAGCCGTTCGAACAGCACCCGTTCATCGGTGCTGGGGACGCCGTATTCGTCGTCGTGGTAGGGGCCGTGCAGGGGATGGCCCTGCGATGCCTCGCAATAGGTGTTGGCACCCATGGCTACAGGGTTCCCCGCGTCATGGCCCGGAACGAGATCAGATCCGACACCACCACCGCATCGATCACGCCCCAGATGAGTGCTGCGATCACGGTGGTGACGGCGAATTTCAGCAGAATGCGGGGCCGGTGCGGCGCACCGTGGTCGGTGCCCGGTTCCGGCCGGTCCTCGGCCCGCACGCCCCAGGGGAGCACGGCGAAGAGAACCACCCACCAGACCACCACATAGACGGCGATGCCGCTGACCAGCCCCATAGGGTTTCCTCCCGGCGGATCAGGCCTGTTCCAGTTCCACCAGCGTGCCGCAGAAGTCCTTCGGGTGCAGGAACAGCACGGGCTTGTCGTGGGCGCCGATCTTCGGCTCGCCGTCGCCCAGCACGCGGGCACCCTGAGCCTTCAACTGGTCGCGGGCGGAGAGGATATCCTCCACCTCGTAACAGATATGATGGATGCCGCCCGCCGGGTTCTTGTCCAGGAACGGGGCGATGGGCGACTTTTCCCCGAACGGGTGCAGCAGTTCGATCTTGGTGTTGGGCAGGGTTACGAACACCACGGTCACGCCGTGGGGCGGCAGATCCACCGGCGCCGACACCGCGGCCCCCAGCGTGTCGCGGTAAAGAGCGGTCGCCGCCGGCAGGTCGGGCACGACGATGGCGACATGATTGAGCTTACCGATCATAACGGATGGTCCCTTGAGGTCATGCGGCCGGGGTTGTTCCCCCGGTCCGCCTGTGGTGCCCCATTGTGCTGCAGTGCTGCCGGAATTGCACGGCTTGCGTCGGACCCGACCCTCACACCCGGACCAGATGCACGTCCGTCACCGGCTTCTTGCCGTGGGAGGCGTTCAGGGATCGCCGCACGGCGCTGCGCGCCGCCTGCCGCACCAGTTCGTCGTCAAGGCGGGAGGTGCGGCTGAGCGCCCCCACCGCCTCGCGCACGCCGTCCACCAGATCCAGGATGCCGTCGCGGTGGCTGTCGTCGTCGAACAGCCCCATCACCGTCACCTGCGGCGCGGTCACCAGTTCACCCTTGCCGTTCAGTACCAGGGTGACGACAGCGGAGCCGTTGAAGATCATCCGGTGGCGGTCGCGCATATGGCCGCCTTCCAGCGGCACCAGCCGCTTGCCGTCCATGGCCAGCCGCCCGGTGGGCACGCGGGCGATCTTGTCCGGCGGCTGCGGCCCCAGCCGCACCACGTCGCCGTTGGTGGGCACCACCGTTTCGGCAATCTGGCAGGCCAGACCCAGGTCGGCCTGCGCCATCTGATGGCGGGCTTCGCCGTGCACCGGCACCAGCACCCGCGGGCGCACCCATTGGTACATGCGCACCAACTCGTCGCGGGCCGGGTGGCCGGACACGTGCACCGGCGCGTCATCGGCGGTCAGCACCCGGATGCCCCGCCCCAGCAGCATGTTCTGCAGCCGCCCGATGGCCCGTTCGTTGCCGGGAATCTCGCGGGACGAGAAGATCACCGTGTCGTCGCGGTCCAGCGTCACCTGCGGATGGTCGTTGGCGGCGATGCGCGCCAGCGCCGAGCGCGGCTCCCCCTGGCTGCCGGTGCAGATCAGCAGCACCTTGTCCTTGGGCAGAAAACCGGCGTCGTGCTCGGTCAGGAACGGCGGCAGGTCGGACAGGTAACCGTTGGCCCGCGCCGCCTCGTTGATGCGCCACAGGGACCGGCCGACCAGCGCCACATGGCGGTCATGGGCCGCCGCCGCGGTGGCGATGGAATGCAGGCGTGCCACATTGGTGGCGAAGCAGGTGACCGCGATCCGCCCGGTGGTGTGGCGGCCGATCAGATCGTCCAGCGTGTCCCGCACCCCCGCTTCCGACCCCGACGAGCCGGGAACCAGGGCGTTGGTGCTGTCGCAGACCAGCGCCAGCACCCCTTCGTCGCCCAGTTGCTTCAGCCGCGTCTCGTCGGTCACCGACCCCACCAGCGGGTTGGGGTCCAGCTTCCAGTCGCCGGTGTGCAGCACCAGCCCGGCGGCGGTGCGGATGGCGATGGCATTGGGTTCGGGGATGGAGTGGGTGAGCGTGACGAACTCCAGATCGAACGGCCCCACCCGGAACCGCCCGCCCAGCGGAATTTCCTCGATGGGCACCCGGCCCGACAGCCCGCGCTCGTGCAGCTTGGCCCGCAGCACCGCCGCGGTGAAGGGGGTGCAATAGACCGGCACCTCCAGATCGGGCCACAGATACTGCACGGCCCCCAGATGATCCTCGTGCGCGTGGGTCAGGACGATGCCGGCGAGGTTGTCACGCTGTTCGGCGATGAACGCATGGTCGGGCATGATGACGTCCAGGCCCGGCATGGTGTCGTCGGCAAACGAGATCCCCAGATCCACCATCAGCCACGTCCCGCGGTGGCCGTAGAGGTTGAGGTTCATGCCGATTTCCCCCGAACCGCCCAGGGGCAGGAAATACAGCCCGTCGTCGTCGGGGTAGAAGGTGGCGGGAAGGCTGCCGTCGTCTCGCGTGCGTGTCATATCGTCCTGTTGCGCTTGTGGACCAACAGCAACCCCCGCATGGTGAGTTCGTTGTCAACGTGATGGATCATGGATGTGGCCTCGGCGAACACCCGGCCAAGTCCCCCGGTGGCAATAACGGTGACGGGGCGGGCACCCTCTGGCTCCAATTCGGCGGCGATGCGGGTCAACAGCCCCTCGATCATGCCGATGTAGCCCCAGAACATCCCCGACTGCATCGCCCCCACCGTGCCCCGCCCGATCGCCGCCTTGGGGCGGATGATCTCCACCTTCGGCAACTGCGCCGCCACGCGGTGCAGGGCATCGAGCGCCAGCAGCGGTCCGGGGGCGATGGCGCCGCCGACGAAGTTGCCGTCCCCATCCACCACGTCGAATGTGGTGCCTGTTCCGATATCGACAACCACCAGCGGCGTCGGATATGTGGCCGCGGCGGCGATGGAGTTCACCAGCCGGTCGGCCCCGGCCTCCTTGGGGTTGTCCAGCAGGATGGTCAGCCCCAATTCGACCCCCGGCTCCCCCACCCGCATGGGGTCGCAGTGGAAATGGTTCTGGCACAGCCGCACCAGATCGAAACTGGCGGCGGGGACCACGCTGGACAGGATGGCGGCGTCGATGTCCTTGGGCGACAGCCCTTTCAGCGCCATCAGCGAGAACAGCCACACCGCGTATTCATCCGCCGTGCGGCGGCTGTCGGTGGAGATGCGCCACTGCCCGCGCTTCTCATCCCCGTCGAAGACCGCGAAAATCACATTGGTGTTGCCGGCATCGATGGCGAGCAGCATGCCTAATGCTCCGTCGCAGGGGGAAAAAACACGTCTCCGGCGGCGATCCGCTGGCGCGAGGTGCCGTCGTCGGGATCCAGCAGCAGCACCCCGTCCCGATCCAGATCCACGAAGCGCCCGGTGATCGTCCGCTGCGGCAGCCGGACCACCACCGGCCCCCCCAGGCCCATGGCCCGCGCCAGCCAGCCGTCACGCACAGGCCCGAAGCCGCCCGCCAGCCAGCGGTCATACCACAGGGCCAGATGGCCGGCATAGACCTCCAGCGCCGCCGCCGGGGTGGCGTGCAGCGCCCCCTCCGCCTGGAGCGAGGTGGCGCCATAGTCGGCGTCGGCCGGGTAATGGGCGAGGTTGACCCCCACCCCCAGCACGATCCACCCCTCCCCGCTGCCGTCCAGCGGTTCGGATTCCAGCAGGATGCCCGACAGCTTGCGCCCGCCCACCAGCACGTCGTTGGGCCATTTGCACCGCACCGGCACACCATCGGGCAGGAACGCCGCCGCGGTGTCGGCGATGGCAAGAGCCGCCACAAACGACAATTGCGCCGCGGTGGCCGGCGGCACACCCGGGCGCAGGATGGTGGAGGTGTAGAGATTGCCTTCCGGCGAGGACCAGACGCGGCCCCGACGGCCGCGCCCGCTCTCCTGGCGCCCGGCCCAAACAATGGTACGCTCCGGACAACCGGAGCGCGCCAGGGCCTTCGCTTCATCGTTGGTGCTGCCGACCGCCGCGAAGCCGACGACCCGGAAGCCGGGAGGCAGGCGCAGAGCGCCCGCCTCAGTCTCCGGGTTCACCGTCATCCGGCGAACAGAGCCGCCGCCGCCGCCGCCGCCGCGTTCAGGATCGGGGCGGGGATCACGAAGAACAGCAGCGTGAACAGGCTGGTGCCGATCAGGATGGCCTGCATCCCGTCGTCGCCCACCGGATCGAACGCTTCCGCCGGCTCATCGAAGTACATGATCTTGATGATGCGCAGGTAGTAGTAAGCGCCCACCACGCTGGTCAGCACGCCGATCACCGCGACGGTGTAGAGGTGCGCCTGGATGGCGGCCAGGAAGACGTACAGCTTCCCGAAGAAACCGGCCATCGGCGGGATGCCGGCCATGGAGAACATGAAGATCGCCATGGCGGCAGCCAGCATGGGGTTGGTCCGCGACAGCCCGGCGAGATCCTTGATCTCCTCGACCATGCGGCCCTTCTGCTTCATGGACAGGATGACGGCAAACGCGCCGACGTTCATGAACAGATAGACCGCCATGTAGATCAGCAGGCCGCGGATGCCCTCTTCCGTCCCCGTGGCCAGACCGACCAGCGCGTAGCCGATGTGACCGATGGAGGAGTAGGCCATCAGACGCTTGATGTTGCTCTGGGTGATGGCGGCGAAGGAGCCGAGGATCATCGACAGCACCGAGCTGGCGATGATGATCTGCTGCCACTGGTGGGTCATGTGGCCGAACGGCTCGACCAGCAGACGGGTGAACAGCGCGATGGCGGCGATCTTCGGCGCGACGGCAAAGAAGGCGGTGACCGGGGTCGGCGCACCTTCGTACACGTCGGGCGTCCACATGTGGAACGGCACCGCCGACACCTTGAACGCCAGACCGGCGGCCACGAACACCATGCCGACCACCAGACCGGCAGACGGATGCTCGCCGCCGGCCAGCAGAGCCGCCAGCTTGTCGAAGCTGGTGCTGCCGGCAAAGCCGTAGACCAGCGACGCGCCGTACAGCAGCAGGCCCGAGGACAGGGCGCCCAGGACGAAGTACTTCAGGCCGGCTTCCGACGACTTCGCGGAGTCGCGGCGGAAGGAGGCGATGACGTACAGCGCCAGGCTCTGGGTTTCCAGGCCGACGTACAGCGACATCAGGTCGTTGGCCGACACCATCATCAGCATGCCCAGCGTGGCGAAGAGCATGAGGACGGGGAATTCCGGCTTCCGGATCTGTTCGCGCTCCAGATAGGAGAGCGACATCAGCACCGCCAGCGACGAGGCCACCAGCACCAGCACCTTCACGAAGACGCCGAAGGCATCCATCACGAACAGGCCGTTGAAGGTAACGGCCCGCCCGGTGCCGTAGCCCATGGACAGGACCGCGGCAAACAGCATGGCAACGACGGCGATGTAGGCCACGGTCCGGGTGGACGTGTCGCCGCGGAAAACGCCGAGCATCAGGAGCGCCAGACCGGACAGGGCCAGGACGATCTCCGGCAGCGCCGGCCAAAGGTCGGGGAACGGGGCGATCATGGCTTATCCTTTACCGAACGGCCACAGCGACGTTGCCGGCGGCGGCAAGCTTGGTTTGATAGACGGTGATGAGCTGTTCGACCGACGCGGCGGGCACCGACAGGAAGCTGTTGGGATAGATGCCCATCCACAGCACCACGATGACCAGCGGGACGAACACCGCCACTTCCCGCGGGGTCAGGTCGAACATGGACCGGACGTGCGGGTTGGTGATGACGCCGTACACCACCCGGCGGTACAGCAGCAGGGCATAGGCAGCGCCCAGCACCAGACCCAGGGCCATCAGGGTGGCAACCCAGGTGTTGTCACGGAAGGCGCCCAGCAGCACCAGGAATTCGCCGATGAACCCGGACGTGCCCGGCAGGCCGACCGAGGCCAGCGTCATGAACAGGAACACCACCGCGTACTTGGGCATCAGCTTCACCAGACCGCCGTACTGGGCGATCTCGCGGGTGTGCATCCGGTCATAGACCACACCGACGCACAGGAACAGCGCACCCGACACCACACCGTGGGACAGCATCTGGTAGATCGAACCACCGATGCCCTGGGTGTTCAGCGTGAACATGCCGACCGTCACATAACCCATGTGGGCCACCGACGAATAGGCGATCAGCTTCTTCATGTCCTCCTGCGCCAGCGCCACCAGCGAGGTGTAGACGAGCGCGACGATGGACAGGGTGTAGACCAGCGGCGCGAAGAATTCGGTCGCTTCCGGCAGGATCGGAATGTTGAAGCGCAGGAAACCGTACCCGCCCATCTTCAGCAGCACGCCGGCCAGGATGACCGACCCGGCAGTCGGCGCTTCCACGTGGGCGTCGGGCAGCCAGGTGTGGACCGGCCACATGGGCACCTTCACCGCGAAGGAGGCGAAGAAGGCCAGCCACAGCCACATCTGCATCGACCGCGGGAAGGCGGTGGCGGTGATGGTCGGCACGTCGGTGGTCCCGGCGACGAAGTACATGGCCAGGATGGCCAGCAGCATCAGCACCGAACCCAGGAGCGTGTAGAGGAAGAACTTGAAGGCGGCGTAGACGCGGCGCGGACCGCCCCAGACACCGATGATGAGGAACATCGGGATCAGGACGCCTTCGAAGAACATGTAGAACAGCACGAAATCCAGCGCGCAGAACATGCCGATCATCAAGGTCTCAAGGACCAGGAAGGCGACCATATATTCTTTGACGCGCTTCTGCACCGATTCCCACGACGCCAGGATGCACAGCGGCATGAGGAAGGTGGACAGGATCACGAACAGCACCGAAATGCCGTCCACGCCCATGTGATAGGAGATCTTGAAGGCGGGGATCCACTCCGCCTTCTCAACCATCTGATAGTTGGGGTTGCTGGGATCGAAGTTGATCCAGATGAACAGCGACAGGGCGAAGGTAATCAGGGTCGTCCACAGCGCCACGTTGCGGGCGTTGCGGTCAACGTCTTCCTTGCTGCCGCGGATGATCAGGATGAACAGCGCCCCGACAAGCGGAAGGAAGGTCGTAATCGACAGAATTGGCCAACCAGCCATGGTGAAGAAGCCTCCCTAACCGCTCAGCCGACGATGGAGAGCCAGATGACGAGCAGCACGATGCCGATCACCATCGCAAACGCATAGTGGAACACGTACCCGGACTGGAGCCGTGCCGTCCGCACGGCCACGTCACGGGTGGCGGCGGCAACCCCGTCGGGGCCAACACCGTCGATCAGCGCACCGTCACCCGACTTCCACAGGCCGTAACCCAGCTTGCGGGCCGGCTGCACGAACAGCACGTCGTACAGTTCGTCGAAATACCACTTGTGGAAGAAGAACTGGTGAACGCCCCGGAACACACCGGCGATCTTGGCCGGCAGCGACGGGATGGACATGTACAGGACATAAGCCAACGCGATACCGGCCAGACCGACGATCAGCGGCATCACCGGCACCCAGCCGGGCAGGCCATGGTGGGCCTTTTCGATGCTGTCGTTGTCGTGCAGGACGAACAGCGCCTTGCCCCAGAACTCCGCACGGTGTTCGCCGACGAAGTTGTTGTGGAACAGCACACCGGCGAACACGGCGCCCAGAGCCAGCACGAACAGCGGGATCAGCATGACCCACGGCGATTCATGCACATGGTCCATCACCTCCTTGCTTGCCCGCGGCTTGCCGTGGAAGGTCATGAACAGCAGACGCCAGGAGTAGAAGGCGGTCATGAAGGCTGCGGCGATGCCGAGCCAGAAAGCGAACTTGCCCACCGCCGAATGCGCGCCGAACGCCGCTTCCAGGATCATGTCCTTGGAATAGAACCCGGCGAAGAAGGGCAGACCGGCGAGCGCCAGATTGCCGATCCACATCAGGGCGTAGGTGATCTTGATCTTGCTCCACACGCCGCCCATGTTGCGCATGTCCTGCTCACCGGACAGGGCGTGGATGACCGAACCGGCACCGAGGAACAGCAGCGCCTTGAAGAAGGCGTGCGTAAACAGGTGGAACATCGCCGCACCGTAGGCCGAAACGCCGGCGGCGAAGAACATGTAGCCAAGCTGGCTCATGGTCGAATAGGCGATGACCCGCTTGATGTCGAACTGGGTGAAGCCGATGGTCGCCGCGACGAACGCGGTCATCGCACCGATCACCGTCACCACCTGCAGAGCGCCCGGCGCGTATTCGAACACCGGCGACAGGCGGCAGACCATGAACACGCCGGCGGTCACCATGGTGGCCGCATGGATGAGGGCCGACACCGGGGTCGGGCCTTCCATCGCGTCCGGCAGCCAAGTGTGCAGGCCGAGCTGGGCCGACTTGCCCATCGCCCCCATGAACAGCAGCAGGCAGGCGCAGGTGAGCGCCGGGAAATCCCAGGACAGGAAGTGGATCTTGGCGTTGACCAGCTCCGGCGCCTTGGCGAACACCGTGTCGAACTGGACCGAGCCGGTCAGCACGAAGATGGCGAAGATGCCGAGCGCGAAGCCGAAGTCGCCGACGCGGTTGACCAGGAACGCCTTCATGGACGCGTCGTTGGCCGACTTCTTCTCGTACCAGAAGTTGATGAGCAGGTACGACGCCACACCGACGCCTTCCCAGCCGAAGAACATCTGCACGAAGTCGTTGGCGGTCACCAGCGACAGCATGAAGAAGGTGAACAGCGACAGGTACGCCATGAACCGCGGCTTCTGCGGATCGTGGCTCATGTAGCCGACCGAATAGACGTGAACCATGGCCGACACGGTGTTGACCACGATCAGCATCACCGCCGTCAGCTGGTCCACCCGCAGCGTCCACGACACGTCAAAGGCGCCGCTGGTGATCCACGAGAACAGCACCGTGGTGCGCGGCGCGTTGTGGCCGGTCACGTCGAGGTACAGCGCCCACGACAGCACCATGGCCAGCAGCACCGCACCGCAGGTCACGATCTGCGACACCCGGTCGCGCCAGTCGGGCGCGTGGTGATCGTCATGGCCGTGCCCGTGGTCGTCCGCGGCATGGTCGTCATGCCCATGGGCATCGTGGGAGTGGGAATGAGAGTCGTGGCCGTGGTCGTCGTGACCATGGCCGTGGGATGCGTGCGCGTGTGCCTCACCCGGCCCCTTCGCCAGCATGGCGATGGCGCCGGCCACGAGGAAGGCGAGCAGCGGGAGGAATACGACGAGGACTTCCATGACGCTGCCTCAGCCCTTCATCAGGTTGATGTCTTCGACACGGATGGTGCCGCGGTTGCGGAAGTAGACCACCAGGATGGCGAGGCCGATGGCGGCTTCCGCCGCGGCCACCGTCAGGATGATCATCGAAAACACCTGTCCCGTCAGATCGTTCAGGAAGACCGAGAACGAGATCAGGTTCAGGTTGACCGCCAGAAGCATCATTTCGATCGACATCAGAATGACGATGACGTTCTTGCGGTTCAGGAAGATTCCAAGCACGCCCAGCGTGAACAGAATCGCGGCAACCGTCAGGTAATGACCAAGCCCGATGTCCATAATCAGATGCCTCCCCCCGTCGTCACCTTGCGGATCGTCACCGTATCCTGGCGGCGGCGGGCAAGCTGCGCGGAAATGTTCTGCTTACGCACCCCTTCACGATGGCGCAGCGTCAGCACGATGGCGCCGATCATGGCGATCAGCAGCACGATGCCCGACGCCTGGAAGAGATAGACGTAATGGGTATAGACCAGATGCCCCAGCGCCTCGGTGTTGGTCACCGTCGGAGCCGTCGCCTTCGCCGCGGCCGCCGTTTCCAGCGCGCTGTGCGAGATCAGCGAGGGGCCCAGCACCATCACCAGCTCAAGGAGCAGCACCAGCCCGACCAGACCGCCGATCGGCAGGTACTGGAGAAAGCCGGCCCTGAGGTCCTTGAAGTTGATGTCGAGCATCATGACGACGAACAGGAACAGGACCGCCACGGCGCCGACATAGACGATCACCAGGATCATCGCCAGGAATTCGGCCCCCATCAGCACGCACAGTCCCGCCGCCTGGAAGAAGGCAAGGATGAGGAAAAGGACCGAATGAACGGGATTGCGTGCCGAAATGACCATCACGCCGGAGGCCAGGAGCAGCGTCGCAAAAAGGTAGAAGGACAAGCTTTGTACAATCATCGGTTTCCCCGCCTCCGCGGTCGAGGGGTGGTGTTTCCGTCCGTTCCGGGCGTTGGTCCGGGGCCGCCTTGGCCGGCGGGGGGCGTCGCGGCCCGAAGCGCGCCGCCCCTTCGATCAGGCCCCGGAGACCAGCGTCAGCGGTACGGTGCTTCAGCGGCCAGATTGGCGGCGATCTGGGCTTCCCAGCGGTCGCCGTTCTCCAGCAGCTTCTGCTTGTTGTAGAAAAGCTCCTCCCGAGTCTCGGTGGAGAACTCGAAGTTGGGGCCTTCGACGATGGCATCCACCGGACAGGCTTCCTGGCAGAAGCCGCAGTAGATGCACTTGGTCATATCGATGTCGTAGCGCGTGGTGCGGCGGCTGCCGTCCTCGCGCGGTTCGGCTTCGATGGTGATGGCCAGCGCCGGGCACACCGCTTCGCACAGCTTGCAGGCGATGCAGCGTTCCTCGCCGTTGGGGTAGCGGCGCAGCGCATGCTCACCGCGGAACCGTGAACTGATCGGCCCCTTTTCGAAGGGGTAGTTCAGCGTGACCTTCGGCTTGAACATATAGCTGAAGGTCAGGGCCATCCCGCTGATGAGTTCACTCAGAAAGAAACTGCGCGCCGTCTGGTCCAGAAATGCCATGGCCGTCGTCTCCTTGTTGAGGCGGGCGCCTCGGCCGAGCACCCGCCCTGTTCTTATCCTCTGGGTTGCCGCCGGGTCAGGCTCACTTCGGCAGCCAGCCGAAGGTCACCAGCACACCGGCCGTCAGAACCACCCACAGCAGCGAGAAGGGCAGGAACACTTTCCATCCCAGACGCATCAGCTGGTCGTAACGGTAACGCGGCATGGTGGCGCGCACCCACAGGAAGACGAAGAGGCACAGCGCGATCTTCAACGCGAACCACACGATGCCCGGGACCCACGTGAAGGGGGCGATGGACAACGGCGGCAACCAACCGCCGAGGAACAGGATGGAGGTCATCCCGCTCATCAGGATCATGTTGGCGTATTCACCGAGGAAGAAGAGCGCGAAGGGCGCGGAGCTGTATTCCACCATGAAGCCGGCGACCAGTTCCGACTCGCCTTCCGGCAGGTCGAAGGGCGCGCGGTTGGTTTCGGCCAGCGCCGAGATGAAGAAGATCACGAACATCGGCAGCAGCGGCACCGCGAACCAGATGGTCTTCTGGGCGTTCACGATGGCGCTCAGGTTCAGCGACCCGACGCACAGCAGCACGGTGATGATGACCAGCCCCATGGAGACTTCGTACGACACCATCTGCGCCGCCGAGCGCAGCGCGCCGAGGAAGGCGTAGCGGGAGTTGGACGCCCACCCCGCCATCACGATGCCGTAGACCCCCAACGACGAGATGGCGAACAGATACAGCACGCCGACGTTGATGTTGGTCAGCACCAGCCCGTCGCCGAACGGGATCACCGCCCAGGCCACGAGGCTGAGGAAGAAGGTCATCATCGGCGCCAGATAGAACACGACGCGGTTGGCGCCGGCCGGCAAAACCTGTTCCTTGGCAAACAGCTTCAGACCGTCCGCGAACGGCTGGAGCAGACCGAACGGCCCGACGATGTTCGGCCCCTGGCGAAGCTGAATAGCGCCCATCACCTTGCGTTCGGCATAGGTCAGGTACGCCACGGCAACCAGCAACGGCACCACGATGGCCAGAATTTGAAGAACGATGATGATCAGCGGCAGGAGAAAGCCGCTCCAGATCTCAGCCATGGGTTCCGGTCCTCTCCTGGGCGGGCTGCACCGTTTCGCTGCACGCGGCCATGGTGGCCGACGCACGGCTGATCGGGTCGGTCATGAAGAAATTGGCCACCGGCGACACGAAGTCGGTATCAGCCACCGCCCCGGCGGTGCCGAAGCTCTGCCATGGGGCCGGCACCACGGTGTTGGTCTTGGCGAACACCGGGTTGATCTCCACCATGCGGGCACGCACCTGCGAGAGGCTGTCGTAGGGCAGCGTGTGGCCCAGCACGTCCGACAGGGCGCGCAGGATCTTCCAGTCCTCCCGCGCTTCGCCGGGCGGGAAGACCGCCAGACGGCCGAGTTGCGGGCGGCCTTCGGTGTTGACGTAGGTGGCGTTCTTTTCCGTGTAGGCGGCACCGGGCAGGATGACGTCGGCGCGGTGGGCGCCGGCATCGCCATGGTGGCCCTGGTAGATCACGAAGGCCGAACCGAGCTTGGCGGTGTCGATCTCGTCCGCCCCCAGCAGGAACACCACCTCGATGGCGCCCTTGGATGCCCCGTCGAGGATGCCGGCCAGATCACGGCCGCCCGGACCCGGCACGAAGCCGACGTCGAGCGCACCGACGCGGCCCGCCGCGGTGTGCAGCATGCTGAAGCCGTTCCAGCCCTCGCGCACCGCACCGACCGATTCGGCCAGCTGGCGCACCAGCGCGTGAACCGCCAGAGCGTCGGGGCGCTGGAAAGCACCCTGGCCGACGATGATGAGCGGCGCCTTGGCGTTCTTCAGCACGGCGGCGAAGTCGCCCTGACCGTCGATCAGCGCCTGCACCGCCGCCGGGCCGTTGCCCAGGATGGTGGCCGGGTAGTTCAGCGACGGGTTGCCGCCGATCACCCCCACCGTCAGGCCGCCCTGCAGGTAACGCTTGCGGATGCGGGCGTTGACCAGGGCCGCTTCGTGACGCGGGTTGGTGCCGACCAGCAGGATGACGTCGGCCTGTTCGATCCCGGCGATGGTGGAATTGAACAGGTAACCGGCGCGCACGCTGGTGTCGTACAGCGCACCGTCCTGACGACAGTCCAGGTTCGCCGATCCCAGCGCGGCCATCAGATCCTTCAGCGCCGTCACCGATTCCACATCCACCAGATCGCCGGTGATGGCGGCGATGCGGTCGCCGGACAGGCCCTTCAGCTTGGCGGCGATGGCGGTGAAAGCCTCCGCCCACGAGGCCGGCTGCAGCTTGCCGTTCTTGCGGACGTAGGGGCGGTCGAGACGCTGGCGCTTCAGCCCGTCACAGGCGTAGCGGCTCTTGTCCGACAGCCATTCCTCGTTGATGTCCTCGTTGACGCGCGGCAGCACGCGCATCACCTCAGGCCCACGGACATCCACGCGGATGTTGGAGCCGACGGCGTCGAACACGTCCACCGATTCCGTCTTGCGCAGTTCCCACGGGCGCGCGGTGAAGGCATAGGGCTTGTGGGTCAGCGCCCCCACCGGACAGACGTCCGCGAGGTTGCCGGCCATTTCCGAGCCGATGGCCTGTTCCACGAAGGTGGTGATTTCCATGTGCTCGCCGCGGAACACGCCGCCGAGAGCCGGCACACCGGCGATCTCGTTGATGAAGCGGACGCAGCGGGTGCAATGGATGCAGCGGGTCATGATGGTCTTGATGACCGGACCCATATACTTGTCCTTCACCGCCCGCTTGGCTTCGGTGTAGCGACCCTTGTCCATGCCGTAGGCAACGGCCTGGTCCTGAAGGTCGCATTCACCGCCCTGGTCGCAGATGGGGCAATCCAGCGGGTGGTTGATGAGCAGGAACTCCATCACCCCCTTGCGGGCCTTGTGCACCGTGGGGGTGTCGGTCTTGATGACCATGCCGTCGGCGCACGGCATGGCGCAGGCGGCGATGGGCTTGGGCGCGCGCTCCATTTCCACCAGGCACATGCGGCAGTTGGCCGGCACGGACAGGCGTTCGTGGTAGCAGAAGCGCGGGATTTCGATACCGAGCTGTTCGCAGGCCTGGAGCACCGAAGTGCCCGCCTCGACCTCGATCTCGATCCCGTCGATGGTCAGTTTCGGCATGGGACGTCGGTGCTCCCTTACTCGGCAGCCATGGACTGAGCGGAATTGCGATAGGCCAGGATGCGGCGTTCCAGTTCCGGCCGGAAGTGGCGGATCAGGCCCTGCACCGGCCACGCGGCGGCGTCACCCAGAGCGCAGATGGTGTGACCCTCGATCTGCTTGGTGACTTCGAACAGCATGTCGATTTCCTCGACCCGCGCGTTGCCGCGGACCATACGGTCCATCATGCGCATCAGCCAGCCCGTCCCTTCACGGCAGGGCGTGCACTGACCGCAGGATTCATGGGCGTAGAACTTCGACAGCCGGGCGATGGCCTTCACGATGTCGGTGGACTTGTCCATCACGATCACGGCCGCGGTGCCCAGGCCCGACCCCACTTCGCGCAGGGAGTCGAAATCCATCAGCACCGTGTCGCACACCGTCTTGGGCATGACCGGCACCGACGAGCCGCCGGGAATGATCGCCAGCAGGTTGTCCCACCCGCCGCGCACGCCGCCGGCGTGTTTTTCGATCAGTTCCTTCAGCGGGATGCCCATCTCCTCTTCCACATTGCCCGGCTTGTTCACGTGGCCGGAGATGCAGAACAGCTTGGTGCCGGTGTTCTTCGGACGGCCCAGACCGGCGAACCAGCCGGCACCGCGCCGCAGAATGGTCGGCACCACCGCGATGGATTCGACGTTGTTCACCGTGGTTGGGCTGGAGTACAGGCCCGCCTGCGCCGGGAACGGCGGCTTGTTGCGCGGCTGGCCCTTCTTGCCCTCGATGGATTCGATGAGCGCGGTTTCCTCGCCGCAGACGTACGCCCCCGCACCCCGGTGGATGTAGATGTCGTAGTCGTAGCCCGAGCCGCAGGCGTTCTTGCCGATCAGGCCGGCGGCGTACGCCTCGTCGATGGCCACCTGCACCGCGGAGGTTTCGTTGTAGAACTCACCGCGGATGTAGATGTAGCAGGCCGACGCCCCGATGGCGAAACCGGCGATCAGGCAGCCCTCGATCAGCTTGTGCGGATCGTGGCGCAGGATGTCGCGGTCCTTGCAGGTGCCCGGCTCGCCTTCATCGGCGTTGATGACCAGATAGACCGGCTTGTCGGTGACGTTCTTCGGCATGAAGGACCACTTCATGCCGGTGGAGAAACCCGCACCGCCACGGCCGCGCAGGCCCGATTCCTTGACCTGCTCGATGATCCAGTCGCGGCCCTTTTCCAGGATGGCCTTGGTGCCGTCCCAGTCGCCGCGCATGCGGGCGGCGTCCAGGCCGAAGCTCTGGAAACCGTAGAGGTTGGTGAAGATCCGATCCTCGTCGCGAAGCATCGTCCGCCCTCCCTTACTCTTTGGCCTGCGGGGCGGCGAACGCCTTCAGGGTCGTCGGGCCACCGGCGGGGCACGACGCCTGACGCCCGGTCTGCGACCCGGCGGCGGGCTTTTCGCCGCGCGTCAGCGCGTCGATGATCGCGGTCATGTGCTGCGGCGACACGTCTTCATAGAAGTCGTCGCCAATCTGCACGATGGGGGCATTGACACAGGCCCCGAGGCACTCCACCTCTCGCAGCGTGAATCGGCCATCGGCGGAGGTTTCCCCCAGCGCGACACCCATCTTGTCCTCGCACGCCTTGACCACATCGTCCGACCCGCGCAACCAGCAGGGCGTGGTGGTGCAGACCTGGACGACGTGTTTGCCGACCGGCGACAGGTTGTACATGGTGTAGAAGGTCGCCACCTCGTACGCCTTGATGCGCGGCATCTTCAGCAGGTCGGCGACGTAATCCATGGCCACGCGCGGCAGCCAGCCGTCGTTCTGGCGCTGGGCCAGATCGAGCAGCGGCATGACGGCGCTCATCTGGCGGCCCGCCGGATACTTGGCGATGATCTTCTGCGCCCGGTCGAGATTCTCGGGCGTGAAGGCGAAGCTGGTCGGCTCCTGGATCGGAGCGGCGGAAGCGGCGCTCATCGGTCGATCTCTCCGAACACGATGTCCATGGACGCGATGTTGGCCACCGCGTCGGCCAGCATATGGCCCTTGGACATGAAGTCGAGGCCCTGAAGGTGGGCGAAGCCCGGCGCCTTGATGTGGCAGCGGTACGGGCGGTTGGTGCCGTCGGCGACCAGATAGACCGCGAATTCGCCCTTGGGCGCTTCGATGGCCGTGTAGGTCTCGCCCGCCGGGACGTGGAAGCCCTCGGTGAACAGCTTGAAATGATGGATCAACGCTTCCATCGACCGCTTCATCTCGGTGCGCGGGGGCGGCGCCACCTTGCGGTCCTGCACCTTCACCGGGCCGTCCGGCAGTTCCTTCAGACACTGGCGGATGATGCGCAGCGACTGGGTCATTTCCTCGAAACGCACCAGATAGCGCGCCCAACAGTCGCCGGTCAGGCCCACCGGCACGTCGAAGTCCATCTTGTCGTAGACTTCGTACGGCTGGCTCTTGCGCAGATCCCACGCCACGCCGGACCCACGCAGCATCGGACCGGAGAAGCCCCAGTCGAACGCCTCTTCCTTGGTGACGATGCCGATATCGACGGTGCGCTGCTTGAAGATGCGGTTTTCCGTCAACAGACGGTCCACGTCTTCCATGAACTTCGGGAACGTCTCGGTGAATTCCCAGATGTCGTCCGTCAGCCCGGCCGGCAGATCATAGGACACCCCGCCGACGCGGAAATAGTTGGCGTGCAGACGCGCACCGCACACCCGCTCATAGAACTCCATGAGCTTTTCGCGCTCTTCGAAGCCCCACAACGCCGGCGTCAGGGCGCCCACGTCGAGCGCGCCGGTGGTGATGGACAGCAGGTGGTTCAGGATGCGGGTGATTTCCGAGAACAGCACGCGGATGTACTGGGCGCGCAGGGGAACCTTGACCCCCAGCAGCTTTTCGATGCCCAGGATATAGGCGTGCTCCATGCTCATCGGCGACACATAGTCGAGCCGGTCGAAGTACGGAGTCGCCTGGATGTAGGTCTTGTACTCGATCAGCTTCTCGGTGCCGCGGTGCAACAGGCCGATGTGCGGGTCGCAGCGTTCGACGACCTCGCCGTTCAGCTCCATCACCAGGCGCAACACGCCGTGGGCCGCAGGATGCTGCGGCCCGAAGTTCATGGTGTAGGGTTTGATCTGCGTCTTGGCCGACGATGCGGCCGCGGCGCCGTCAAAAAGCGGGCTTTCAGAGGTGGCGATGGTCACGGCTTGCTCCCGGCGCTGGTCCCCTTCGGGGTCTGGGCCTTCTCATCACCGGGCAGCATGACGTTGGTCATGCCTTCCCAGGGGCTGAGGAAGTCGAAGGTGCGGAAATCCTGGGTCAGGCTGACCGGCTCATAGACCACGCGCTTCTGATCCTCGTCATAGCGCACTTCCACATAGCCGGTGAGGGGGAAGTCCTTGCGCAGCGGATGCCCCTCGAACCCATAGTCGGTCAGGATGCGGCGCAGGTCGGGATGGCCGTCGAAGAACACGCCGTACATGTCCCAGGCCTCGCGCTCGAACCAGTTGGCGGCGCTGTAGACCGGAACCGCCGACGGCACCGGGGTGTCCTCGTCCGTCGTCACCTTCACGCGGATGCGCTGGTTACGCGACAGGCTCAACAGATTGTAGACCACCTCGAACCGCTCTTCCCGGTCGGGGTAGTCCACCGCGGTGATGTCCATGATCTGCTCGAACCGGCTGGCGGGGTCATCGCGCAGGTACGTCAGCACCTTCACGATGGCGGCCCGGCGCACCGTCACCATCAATTCACCGAGCCGCAGCTCGATCTTCAGAACGTCGTCGCCCAAAGCCGCGGCGATCACGTCCCCAAGTTCCTTCAGCGCATGTTCCGACATGGGCGTCCCGCCTGTTGGTTAGCGCGCGATGCGATTGCCGCGCCTGATCTTCTTCTGAAGCTGGAGAATGCCGTAGATCAGCGCCTCGGCGGTCGGGGGACAGCCGGGCACATAGATGTCCACGGGCACCACCCGGTCGCAGCCGCGCACCACCGCATAGGAATAGTGGTAATAGCCGCCGCCGTTGGCGCACGATCCCATCGAGATCACCCAGCGCGGTTCCGGCATCTGGTCATAGACCTTGCGCAGGGCTGGGGCCATCTTGTTGGTCAGCGTGCCGGCCACGATCATGCAATCGGACTGGCGCGGGCTGGGGCGCGGAATCACACCGAAGCGGTCAAGGTCGTACCGGCTCATGTAGGCGTGGATCATCTCCACCGCGCAGCAGGCCAGACCGAACGTCATCGGCCACAGCGAGCCGGTGCGCGCCCAGGCCAGCACATCCTCGTACTTGGCGAGGATATAGCCCTTGTCCTGGATCTCGTCGCTGACCGCGGTGAGATAGGCGTCCTGTTCCGGTCCGGGCGGAATCGGCGCCAGCGGGTTGGCAGCCTTCACTCCCATTCCAGAGCTCCTTTCTTCCATTCATAGACGAAGCCGATGGTCAGCACCCCGAGGAACACCATCATCGACCAGAAGCCGAAGGTGCCGATGTCGCCCAGCGTGATCGCCCAGGGGAACAGGAAGGCGACCTCAAGGTCGAAGATGATGAACAGGATCGAGACCAGATAGAACCGCACCTCGAACTTGGCGCGGGCATCCTCAAACGGCTCGAAACCGCATTCGTAAGGGGAAACCTTCTCAGCATCCGGCAGCTTCGGGCTGATCACGTACGACGCGACCACCATCACGGCGGCCAGCGCGATTGCGATAAGCAGGAACACCAGGATCGGAAGGTATTCAATGATCAGCGGGTTGCTCACCGCATTCCTCCCATAAGCCCAAAACCGCGCCCGCCGCGGGGATAGCGCCCTGAAACCAGGGGGCATATGCGGCCGGTTGCGGAGGATTAGACTGATTAGCCCGTCAGACGGGGCGCAATATAGGCCGGTTGGATCACCAAGAAAAGCAGTTTGAGTCATTCCGTTGCAGCGGCGCACCGACGCACACAACAGGTATTACCATTGCAAGATTGGGGAAAATCTTAAGAAGAAAAAGGCCCCAACGCGACGAATCGGCGGGCGAATAAGAGAAGGAAGACTTCACAAGAATGGGGAAGAGGAGATGGCGCGAGTGACGGGACTTGAACCCGCGGCCTCCGGCGTGACAGGCCGGCGCTCTAACCAACTGAGCTACACCCGCGCAATGCCTTTCTTTGAAAAGGCGCACCGTGAACCCGCATGATGGCGATTGTCAGTCGCTCAGGTTTCATCGGTACCGTCCGAAGCGGCGCTGCCGTTCGGTGGGCGGTTTCTAGCCGTCCCTTACGGCCCTGTCAACCGGGAAAGTGAGAGGAGATGAACAAACAGGCGATTTCGGCGCTGTGACGTTGCCCACCCCGTCGGCCTGCCTGACGGCCATCTCCCTACAACAGGCAATGCTGGCGGTGACGCATGGCATCCAGCCGGTCGAAAGCGGCGTCAAGCCCGGCGGGCGGCAGGCGGTGGTCGGTCGAATCGGGACCACCGATCCGGGTCAACGCGGTTTCCATGGCCTTGGCCAGCAGTTCCGCGGTTTCCAGGTCATTCTCATCCAATGCCAACTCCAACGCATGCAGGATGCGGTCACCGAGCCGGCGTTCATCACCATGATAGAGCGACGTCATGACGTTCCTCCCCAACCGAGGTGGGACTGTGCGATTATAACATGGGTTCATCGGCGCCCGCGGCCATTCCACTGCGACACTTCTCCGCTGGCCTGGCGTTGGGCCGCGCACCGGGCTTGTTCCTCCCCCTGCCAAACGATAAGAAGACTTAAGATTTTCTCACGCCGACACCGATCATGCCCCCTGTCTTGTCCGCCGTTGGGTGGGCCATCGCCTCCACCATCACCTTTGCCGCTGGCTCGGCCAGCGCAAAATTCCTGGGGCAGAAGTTGCCCACAGCGGAACTGGCCTTTTTCCGGGTGGCCTTTGGCGCGCTGATGCTGGCCGGGGCCTGGCGGTTCATCGCCGATCTGGGCAAAGCGCGCGACCCCTGGGGGTATGTGCTGCGCTGTGGATTGGGGGTGGTGGCGGTGTACGGGCTGATGTACGCCTTCACGACCATTCCGCTGGCTCTGGCGAATCTGCTGTTCTTCACCCGTGTTCTGCTGATCCCGGTGGTCGGCACCATCATGCTGGGCGAACGGTCGGGGCCAAGCGTGTGGGGGGCGGTGTTCGTGGGGTTCGCCGGAGCGGCGGTATCCCTATGGCCGGCGCTGGCCCTGCCGGAATGGCGACTCGGTGTCGTCGCCGCCTTGGTCGCGGCCCTGGCGTCCGCCGGTTCACAAACAGCGGTGCGCCGGCTGACCTTCACCAATTCGCCGGGCCTGATCGTGCTGATCTATACGGTGGTTTCCATGGCCGCAACCTTTCCGGCGGCGACCGTCACCTGGGTTACGCCCCCTCTGGGAGACTGGCCGCTGCTGGCCGCCATGGGGCTGCTGGCCCTGACCACGCAGTACGCGGCGGCCCGCGCTTTCCAATTGGCGACGGTGGGATTTCTGGCCCCGCTGGATTTTCTGACCATCCCCGCCGCTGCGGTCTTGGGGTATGTTCTGTTCAGTGAAGTCCCCAGCCCATGGACCATCGCCGGATCGGGGCTGGTGCTGGTGGCCAGCGGCTGGGTTGCCTGGAAAGGGTCACAGACCGGCTGATGCGCTCTTCAAAGAGATGAGGCCACGGTCAGGCTCTTCCCTATGTATGATCTCGGCATATGCTGCGGTCCGGGGAAAGCAGTGGTGGGCGATGAGGGTTTCGCCCCGCCCCTCTCGGGGTAAACAATAGCCCCGTCCACTTCCATATCATCTCAAATGATGTCATATCCTATTGGCATAATAATATTTTATCGAATTAACGAGACGATTCTCTGCATTCGGGCCGGGGTGAGGTGGCGACCGGCTGTCAACCGCCACCGCCCCGTTGCGTGAGCCACGCCTGGGGTCAGGCCACACAGCCCTCGAACGATGTCTTGGCGATGGTCAGTGCGTCTTGATGGGACCGGCCCGCGTCAACCGCGGCGAGGTACGTCTCAAGGTCAACCCCCGGCCCCTGATCGCCATAGCTGGACACCGCTGCGAGGGCGGTATGCAGGGGGGATGCCTGCTCAGTGCGGGTGGAAGCACCCGCGGGGGCAGGGTGACGCTTGCCATCTTCGAGTATGGGGGTATGCTGTGCAGTGGTCTTCGTCATCTGGCACTCCAAGGCTATGTGTTGAGGACTGCCGTGGTGCAGATGCATCACGGCGGGGCGCCCATCCGTTGGCGCGGGTGGGCGCCCGCTCACCGCAATCAGGCAGCCAGCGGCGGGCGGAAGCACGAAGCCGAGGCAAAGGCGCTCACGCCTTTGGCGTCGGGGTCGTTTTCCAAGGTCACGCCGAAACGCTCGTAGTGTGCGCTCCGCGTGAACGCCCATGCGGACCGAAATTCCAAGGTACCGAAGGCCGTCGCGTCATGGGCCGCAATCTGCCCGAACATCCGAAGGCAGTCGGCCTCGTAGGCGCCCATATCCAAATGGGCATGCCACGCTTCATCAGCGGCGTGCGTCGGGCAGATCGTTTCCTGAGGGTGACTGGCGCACAGGTCCAGAAACTGACCGTAGAGGGTGACGGCCTCGTCGGCGGCGGCACCGGTCATGCCTTTGGCGACGAGGGTTGCACGAATGCTGAGCATGGATTCGGGGATCAAGTCAGTAACAGAGGCCATGGCGGCTTTCCTTTGCGTGTTGAGGGGCGCTGCCCCAGGGGAGGTATGGGTGAAAGGATTGACCCGGTCGAGCTTGAACGGCGGCAACCTGCATGACGAGGTGTGCCAGTGCACGCTGGGACCTAACTCCCAGCGAATCACCAAAGGCTGCATATACACGCGCCAATTGGCGTTTGATTGTGTCCGGCTTCTTGCCGATGACAAGCGCGGCCTCTGCCGGCCCTCCGGCATTTACGACAGCGAAAGCCACCTCAGCAATGGCCGGCGTGAGTCCCAGCGCCCTCAAGCACTCCAGCACCGCGTCATCTGATGCGTCAGGCGGCAGCAGCACCAGTGCCGTTCCCGGTGTCACTCCGGAGGATACGGACACCAGCGAGCCACCGTCTGCGTGAAAGGTAACGCTGCCACGGACGGCGTGGGCAGCGGTTGCGATGGCTTGCGTTAGGCGGGCAGCGGTTGCTGCATCCGGGTGGTGTAGCCGGCCATCATCAGCGAGGGTCAGTGGCTCCCCATCGCGTAGGGCGTCGTA
Organism: uncultured Rhodospirillaceae bacterium; assembly: GCA_937927415.1. GTDB lineage: Bacteria > Pseudomonadota > Alphaproteobacteria > Azospirillales > Azospirillaceae > Azospirillum. The sequence continues at coordinate 121,914 of CALBDS010000060.1, read as the reverse complement.
GGCCGCAGCATTCGCCCATCGCAGCTTTCCGCTTTCAGTCACGACAAGAACGCCAATAGGCAGTCGGTCCACCAATGCCGACAAAGCCGCCGCTTCGCCGATAGAAGCTGCGGCATCAGCGACTCGATCAGGTAGAGGTGTGTAGTAATCACCACAGCGACCCATAATTCTTTCAATATCAACCCTTACTTGGGCAGACCACTGATCAAATCGCCGATGATGACACAGCAAATTCGCGAAGCCACTTTCATTTTTATAGGTCTTCCGAAAATCAAGATAATGATTTGCTTTCCGAGATACTAAAACCATATTAAAGTATTCTTCTGGTGAAACATTTAGCGTTTCTGCATCAGACATACCATTTCTAACAATACCATTAAAAAGATCATTGAACGTGTCACGTCCATTAAATGAAAGAAATGAATATCTATTTTTAAATAAGCCCGATGCGTATACGATTTCATCGCAAGGATTGAAAACAACGACTTCTCCGTCAACCTCATCAGCCATCCGCAGGAGGCCGTCGAATGCGCTCGGGATATCGCTGTGCATATCTACCTCGCAAGCTCGCATTTAACGCACAATGTCCCCAAACGGTGACGTCGTTGGGATACTAGATCACCGTTTGGGGACATTTTCCAGAATAAGTTGAATTATCAAAGGAAAATTTTAACTCGCAGAGCGCATCCGTATGACTGGGTTATTGTTATATCCGTCTTCCCATAATTTAATCATACCCAATTTTGGGTATTGGCAAATTATCTTTCAATGCAACCACACAACTTGATGAGTTGTTGTCTAATTTATGTCAAGAATTGCAGGCTATTTTATGAAATCCAGATGCTGATAACATGTGAATTCCAATCAATCTATAATCTTTATTGTTAAAAATCAAATTAGATAACAATCAGTCATCAAAATTAATTATGCCCCTGCCCTCCTGCGCCGGACGTGTCCGACCCGACTCGGAACAGGATACAGACAGGACGGTTCTACCCGGCATGCGCTTGCAGTCGCCGCACTGCACCTGATACTGCTCTCCGCATGAAACCGCTCCCCGCCGCCATTCTTTGGGCCATCGCCTCCGCCGCCACCTTCGCCGCCAGTTCGGCCATCACGAAGTTTCTCGGACAGAAGCTGCCGACGGCGGAACTGGCCTTCTTCCGCGCCGTGTTCGCTGTGGTGGTGATGGTGGGGGTTTGGCAATTCGTTGCGGACCTGGGAAAGGCGCGCGACCCCTTGGGGTATGTCCTGCGCTGCGGTCTTGGTGTAGTGGCGCTCTATTCTCTCATGTACGCCTTCACCACCATCCCCCTGGGACTAGCGAGCCTGCTGTTCTTCACCCGCATTCTGTTGATGCCGGTTGCCGGGCGGATCATGCTGGGCGAACGGGCTGGCATGGATGTCTGGATGGCGGTGGCGATGGGGTTCGTGGGGGCGGCGGTATCCCTGTGGCCGGCGTTGGTCCTGCCGGAATGGCGACTCGGTATCGCGGCGGCCCTGATTGCATCCCTGGCGTCGGCCGGTTCACAAACAGCGGTGCGACGGCTGGCCTTCACCAATGACACCGGCTTGATCGTGCTGATCTACACCACCGTGTCGGTAGCGGCGACTTTCCCGGTGGCCGCCATCCAATGGGTATCGCCGCCGGTGACGGATTGGCCGGTTCTGGCAGGGCTGGGGCTGTTCGCGCTCGGGGCACAATACGCCGCAGCCCGTGCTTTCCAATTGGCAAGCGTGGGGTTTTTGGCCCCGCTGGATTTCCTGACCATCCCCACCGCCGCGGTCTTGGGATATGTTCTGTTCGCGGAGGTTCCCAGCGTATGGACGGTCGGCGGATCAGTGCTGGTTCTGGCCGCCAGTGCATGGGTGACGTGGAGCGGGTCACGAAATGCCTGACCACGAAAAGGAAAAGGGCGACGACAGGCGAACCACCGAGCGCAGCCCCGCCTACCGCCTTGCCCTGACCGCGGTTGAAGCCTTCGGTCATGGACGATTCGCAGGGTATGGCTCAGACGAGAATCAAGAAGCGCCGGCTGACAAACCGAGGCGCCTCTCCGCCTGACCGGTCAGTCTTTGGTTGCGACACCAACCAGTCCCGCCGCAACGATGCTCATTGAAAACAGTGGTGGGCGATGAGGGTTTCGAACCCCCGACCCTCTCGGTGTAAACGAGACGCTCTACCGCTGAGCTAATCGCCCACTGTGGCGCTGTCGCTCCGGACCGTACCCCATAAAACGGCGGGGAGCGGCGGAGCGTGCCGCCGGTTGCGGCACGGCGCCTTCTATAAACCGAAACCAGGGATCAGTTCAAAGCGTCTTTCAGGGTCTTGCCCGGTTTGAACTTCGGCTGCTTCGACGCGGGAATGTCGATCTTTTCGCCGGTCCGGGGGTTGCGCCCCTCGGTGGCGGCACGTTCGGATACGGCAAAGGTGCCGAACCCCACCAGCCGCACTTCATCGCCCTTTGACAGACTATCGGCAATGGTGTCGAACACCGCATCGACCGCCTTCGTGGCGTCATTCTTGGACAGGCCCGCGGTTTCGGCCACCTGCGCCACGAGATCGTTCTTGTTCACCCGGAACCCCCTTCTGACAATGCCGCATCCGGGCAGACAGCGGTGTCTGCCCCCTTTTTGCTTTGCCGGAAGACTCTAGCCGGACAAAACGGCGACCGTCAATGCATGACGGCCGCCGCTTTTTCACGATTCGCCCTTCCTGTTCAACCGGTCACGGCTGAACAGCCCACAAGCCGGGTGGCTCAGTGGCGCAACACGTCGCTGCCCTTGTCCGATTCCGGCGGCTTGGCCGCCGTTTCGGGGCGGTCTTCCGGCTCGGCCCATTCGATGGGTTCCAGCGGTTTGACCAGGGCGTTGCTCAACACCTCGTCCGCCGACGACACCGGGATGATCTCCAACCCCCGCTTCACGTTTTCGGGGATGTCGGCCAGATCCTTCATGTTGTCCTTGGGGATCAGGACATGCTTCAGCCCGCCCCGCAGGGCGGCCAGCAGCTTTTCCTTCAGCCCGCCAATGGGCAACACCCGGCCGCGCAGGGTGATTTCGCCGGTCATCGCCACGTCCTTGCGCACCGGAATGCCGGTGAGCACCGAGACGATCGACGTAATCATCGCCACACCCGCCGACGGACCGTCCTTGGGCGTCGCCCCTTCGGGCACGTGGACGTGGATGTCGCGCTTTTCGAACAAGGTCGGCTTGATGCCGAAGGCAGCCGCCCGCGACTTCACGTAGCTTTCCGCCGCCTGCACCGACTCCTTCATCACGTCGCCCAGCTTGCCGGTGGTGGTGACGCGCCCCTTGCCGGGCAGAGCCACCGCCTCGATGGACAGCAGCTCGCCGCCCACCTCGGTCCAGGCCAGGCCGGTGGTGACGCCCACCAGATCCTCCAGTTCCGCTTCCCCGAAGTGGAAACGGCGCACGCCGGCGTATTTGTCGAGATTCCGCCGGGTGACGGACACCTTTTCGGTGCCCTTCATCAGGATCTCCTTCACCGCCTTGCGGCAGAGGTTGGCGATCTCACGCTCCAGGCTGCGCACACCGGCTTCACGGGTGTAATAGCGGATCAGGTCGCGCAGCGCGTCGTCGGAGATGGCGAACTCGCCCTTCTTCAGACCCGCGGCCTTGATCTGCTTGTCGATCAGGTGGCGCTTGGAGATTTCGACCTTCTCATCCTCGGTGTAGCCGGCGACACGGATAATCTCCATACGGTCCAGCAACGGCTGGGGCATGCGCAGGGAGTTCGCCGTGCAGACGAACATCACGTCCGACAGGTCGTAATCCACCTCCAGGTAATGGTCGGCGAAGGTGCCGTTCTGCTCGGGATCCAGCACCTCCAGGAGGGCGGAGGAGGGATCACCGCGCCAATCGGCGCCCAGCTTGTCGATTTCGTCCAGCAGGAACAGCGGGTTGGACGATTTCGCCTTCTTCATGCCCTGAATGATCTTGCCGGGCATGGAGCCGATGTAGGTGCGGCGGTGGCCACGGACTTCCGCCTCGTCCCGCACGCCGCCCAGCGACATGCGCACGAAGTTGCGGCCGGTGGCATTGGCAATGGACTTGCCGAGCGAGGTCTTGCCGACGCCGGGCGGGCCGACGAGGCACAGGATCGGCCCCTTCACCTTGTTCATCCGGTTCTGGACGGCAAGGTATTCAAGGATGCGCTCCTTCACCTTGTCCAGGCCGTAGTGATCGGTGTCCAGCACCTTCTGCGCGAGCTTGATGTCCTTCTTGACCTTGGTGCGCTTCTTCCACGGAATCGACAGCATCCAGTCAAGGTAGTTGCGCACCACGGTGGCTTCTGCCGACATGGGGCTCATGGTGCGCAGCTTCTTCAGCTCGGCCAGCGCCTTGTCCCGCGCTTCCTTGGAGAAGCGGGTCTTGTTGATCTTTTCCTCGATCTCGGCGGATTCGTCGCGGCCATCCTCCGACTCGCCCAACTCCTTCTGAATGGCCTTGAGCTGTTCGTTCAGATAATACTCGCGCTGCGTCTTCTCCATCTGCCGCTTGACGCGGTTGCGGATGCGCTTTTCCACCTGCAGCACGCCGATCTCGCCTTCCATGAAGGCATAGATGCGCTCCAGCCGTTCGGACACGGTGGCGCATTCCAGCAGTTGCTGCTTTTCCGGAATCTTCAGGGCCAGATGGGAGGCCACGGTGTCGGCCAGCTTGCCGGTTTCCTCAATCTGGTTGATCGAGACCAACACCTCCGGCGGGATCTTCTTGTTCAGCTTGATGTACTGTTCAAACTGAGACACCACCGCGCGGCTCAGCGCCTCCAGCTCCTGCTGGTCGCCGACCTTCTCTTCGATCTGGTCGGCGTAGGCCTGGAAGAAATCCTCGTTCTCGGCAAATTTGGTGATCGAGGCCCGCTGGCCGCCTTCGACCAGCACCTTCACCGTCCCATCGGGCAGCTTCAGAAGCTGCAGCACGGTCCCCACCGTTCCGACGCTGTAGATGTCGGCGGGAGCCGGGTCGTCCTGGGCGGCGTTCTTCTGGGTGACCAGCAGGATCTGCTTGTCATCCTTCATCACGTCTTCCAGAGCGCGCACCGACTTCTCGCGGCCGACGAACAGCGGCACGATCATGTGAGGAAACACCACGATGTCGCGCAGCGGGAGGACCGGATAGAGGGCACCACGGGGGAGTTCAATCATCGGCAGGGCCTCGTAAATGGAACGCCGTCAGCCCAGGATGGGCCTGACGCGCCCCCTGCCTCGGGATGAGCACAAGGGGGCAGAGCGGCATGAACTAACGTGGCACACCCCCCAGCACCCTTCAAGGGGCTGGGGGGTGTTTGTTCGCTGCTGCGCATCAAAATCCGCTGCAAGGCCGATGGTTTGCCCCGTCAGACCGCCGCCCGCAGATGGTTCACGTAATCATCGACGGTGTTGCGCAGCATTTCGGCCTCGTTCAGCAGCCCTTGCGACGCGCCCAGCAGGTCGCTGGCGGAAACCCGCGTGTTTTCCGCCGTTTCCGCCACCCCGCCGATGGTATCCGACACCGCACCCGTGCTCTGGGCGGCGGATTGGATGTTGCGGGCGATTTCCTGGGTGGCGGCACTCTGCTCTTCCACCGCGGCGGCAACGCCGGTGGCGGCGTCGCTGATGGCGTTGACCGTGCGGCTGATGGTGCTGATGGCGGTGACCGCGCGGCCGGTGACGTCGCGGATCTCCGACACCTTGATCTGGATGTCCTCGGTGGCCTTGGTGGTCTGGCCAGCCAGATGCTTCACCTCGCTCGCCACCACGGCGAAGCCCTTGCCGGCCTCGCCCGCACGCGCCGCCTCGATGGTGGCGTTCAGCGCCAGCAGGTTGGTCTGGCTGGCGATGGAGTTGATCATGTCCACCACCGCACCGATGCCGCTGGCACAGTCGGCCAGGGTGGCAACGATGTCGGCGGTGGTTCCGGCCTCCCGCACCGCATCCTTGGAGATGCGGGACGCGTCGTCGATGCGGTGGCTGATCTCGGCGATGGAGGCGTGCAGTTCCTCCGACGCCGCGGCGACGGTCTGGATGCTGCTGGACGCCAACGCCGAAGCCGACGCCACAGCCGCCGACCGTTCAGAGGTGCGCTCCGCCGAACGGGAGAGTTCCTCGGAATGGGACTGCACGGTACCGGCGGTGCCGGACAGGTGGTTGACCACGGTGTCGAGCTGTTCCAGGAACGTCCGGGTGGCCGCTTCCATCTCGCGGCGATGGGCGTCGCGTTCGGTGTGCTCGGCTTCCTGGGCCGCTTCGGCCGCATCGGCATCGCGGGCGCGGGTCTGGAGGATCTCCACCGCCCCGGCCATGGTGCCGATCTCGTCGTCACGGTCACGGTAGGGGATGGTCAGGTCGCGGCGGCCGCCGGCGATGGCCGCCACCACCTCGGCCAATTGGATGATCGGGGTCGATGCCCGGCGGGCGATGGCCATCGCCACCCCACCCAGAACCCCCAGCGACACCAGCAGCAGAGCCGCAGCCGTGACCGTGTGACGCACGGCGGCATCGTGGTGATTCGTTGCCACGGTGGTGGCTTCCTTGAAGCCGGCGTCACGGATGGCCAGGACCTTTTGCAGCAGCGGTGACGCCGACCGCCGCCATTCCGCACCGTCGAGATCATAGGGCGCGCCCTTGCGCGATGCCTCCAGCACCCGCCGCTTATAGCCGGCGAACTGAACCATATAGCCCTCGTGGGCCGTCTTCAGAGCCGCCCGCAGGTCCACCAGGTCCCCATTGGCGGTGATGAAGCTTTCCACCTCATACCACGCGCGGGTGATGGCCCCCTCCATCACCAGGATTTCCCGCTCGGTATCCAGGGACAGGGGTTTGCCGGACCCCAACGCCCGCAGGAACAGCACCGACTGCTGCCCGGTTTCTTCGCGCAGATCAGATGCGCGGGCGGCCACATCGGCCAAATCGCTGGCATCGGGGTCCAATTCGTTCAGCCGGTGCCCGAGGCGGCCGATGGTCCGCCCCACGGCCGCGTTCACATCGGCGATGCCGTCGAAGAACCGGGCCGGAGCGTCGGCCGGACGGCCGGAACGGTCCACCCGCAGCCATTCATCGGCCTGCCGGCGCACGTTGCCGATCACCCCCCCCAGTGCAGAGGTTTCGTCACGGGACGCCTTGTCCCCCAAGGTGATGGCGCTGTCCTGGTAGGATTTCAGCGCCGTGTCGGTTTCCGCGCGCGCCTTGGCCAGATTTTGCCGGGTGGCGTCGTCGGCGGGAACCCCCGCGCTCAGCGGCAGATTGACCACCCCCCGCTCCAAAGCCAGTTTTTCACGCACAAGAGAAGCGGCGGACAGCGTATCGACAATATCCATCGCTTCAGCGGCCCGGCGTGACGCCGCGGCTTCCTGCCATGCCAGCCACGATGCCGGAACGGCAGCCACCACGCCCACAAAACCAAGGCACGCGAACAGATAATTTCGGATTTTCATTGGGCACCAAGGGAATTGCCGTTTCGACAGACCAGCGGAAAGCCCGGAAAACCTTGTTCCGGTGCCGTTGGCCTTCCACCAGACCGCTGAAATCTTAATACCCCTTTACCAATAGGGCATATGACTTCGCTTCATGGCAGAAAAGCCGGTTTTGCCCAACTCAAAAACGAAACCATAAGGTGAATTTTTTGCAGCACTCTTTCTGTTGGGGCGAGTGTGCACCATCAAAATCTCAAAGAAAGGGAAAAGAAAACGTCGTCACCCCATAAAACCGCCGGGGTTCCTGACAGACTCGGGATGAGGAAAAGACTCTTCTTTCACACCCTTGTCTGGGGATAAAAATCCGCACAAGACATGGAAAAGGGCGCCGATGCGCCCTTTTCCTTCTCAACGATCACAAAAGCCGGGTCAGGCCCCCGGAGCCTCGCTGCGGCGTTCGGCGTGGACGTAGAGCGGCTTGGCCCGCCCTTCCACCACTTCCTTGTTGACCAGGATGCTTTCCACCCCCGTCAGACCGGGCAGATCGAACATGGGATCGAGCAGAATGCTTTCCATGATCGACCGCAGGCCGCGGGCGCCGGTCTTGCGCTGGATGGCCTTGTTGGCGATGGACTTCAGCGCATCCTCGGAGAATTCCAGATGCACATCCTCCATCTCGAACAGACGCTGGTACTGCTTGACCAGGGCGTTCTTCGGCTGGGTGAGGATTTCCACCAGCGCGCCTTCGTCCAGATCGGACAGGGTGGCCACCACCGGCAGACGGCCGACGAATTCGGGGATCAGACCGAACTTCAGCAGATCTTCCGGTTCCAGTTCGTGCAGGATGTCGCCGGTGGAGCGTTCATCCGGGCCGCGCACATCGGCCCCGAAGCCGATGGACGTGCCCTTGCCGCGCTGGGCGATGATCTTGTCGAGACCGGCAAAGGCGCCGCCGCAGATGAACAGGATGTTGGTGGTGTCCACCTGCAGGAATTCCTGCTGCGGATGCTTGCGGCCGCCCTGGGGCGGGACCGAGGCCACCGTGCCTTCCATGATCTTCAGCAGGGCCTGCTGCACGCCCTCGCCCGACACGTCACGGGTGATCGACGGGTTGTCGGACTTGCGGCTGATCTTGTCCACTTCGTCGATGTAGACGATGCCGCGCTGGGCGCGTTCAACGTTGTAATCGGCGGCCTGGAGCAGCTTGAGGATGATGTTTTCCACATCCTCGCCCACGTAACCGGCCTCGGTCAGCGTGGTGGCATCGGCCATGGTGAAGGGAACGTCGATGATCCGGGCGAGCGTCTGAGCCAGCAGCGTCTTGCCGCAGCCGGTCGGGCCGACCAGCAGGATGTTCGACTTCGCCAGTTCCACGTCGTTGTGCTTGGTGCCGTGGGCCAGCCGCTTGTAATGATTGTGGACCGCGACCGACAGGACCCGCTTGGCGTGGTCCTGGCCGATGACGTAATCGTCGAGCACCGCATGGATGTCCCGCGGGGTGGGCACCCCGTCGCGGGATTTCACGAGGGTCGTCTTGTTCTCCTCGCGGATAATGTCCATGCACAGCTCGACGCACTCATCGCAGATGAATACGGTCGGACCGGCAATCAGCTTGCGGACCTCGTGCTGGCTCTTGCCGCAGAAAGAGCAGTAGAGCGTATTCTTCGAATCGCCGCTGCTGGACTTGGTCATCGGTACTCCGTCATGGTTCCGGGGGATGCACGCCTGATGCGCATCGCCCGACGCCGATCCTGATGGTCCGTCTTGGCCGGATGGTCCACTGGGAACCACGGCCCGCGCGGCTGTCGCTTCGCGGGCCTCGTGACCCTTGACAAAACTAACCTAGCGCGCCACACCCCACCAATTCAACACCGGGCACGCAGGAACGTTCAACATTTTTGCGAACGTCCCTTTCGTTTTCGGGGCCGGACCGGCACGCCGGTCCGGTTTCCGCCGGGGCTGTGCGGCTCAGCTTTCGCTGCCGATGCCGCCGGGACGCTTCTGCACCACCTCGTCGATCAGACCGAAGGCCTTGGCCTCTTCCGGCGACATGAAGGTGTCGCGTTCCATGGCCGCTTCGATCTTGTCCAGCGTCTGGCCGGTGTGATGGGCGTAGATGTCGTTCAGCCGCTCGCGCAGCTTCAGGATTTCGCGGGCCTGGATCTCGATGTCCGCGGCCTGCCCCTGGGCGCCACCCGACGGCTGATGGACCATGATCCGGCTGTTGGGCAGGCAGAAACGCTTGCCCGGCGCGCCGGCGGCCAGCAGCAGCGACCCCATGGAGGCCGCCTGCCCGATGCACAGGGTGGACACCTTCGGTCGGATGTACTGGATGGTGTCATAGATGGCCAGCCCGGCCGACACATACCCGCCCGGCGAGTTGATGTAGAAGGAGATGTCCTTGTTGGGATTCTCCGACTCCAAAAACAGGAGCTGGGCGCAGATCAGGCTGGCCACGGCGTCGTTGACGCCGCCGATCAGGAAGATGATCCGCTCCTTCAGCAGGCGCGAATAGATATCATACGCCCGCTCCCCGCGGTTGGTCTGTTCGATGACCATCGGGACGAGAGCGTTCATCTGCGGTGCGTAGTCGTGCATGTGGTTTTACCCTGCCCCCATATCAGCCTGTCGGCGACGTTTGCGACCCGTGTTCCAGGGTGCCCCAAACAATATAGGGGCACCCCGGGCGCGGGAAAAGCGGTGACGGTCAGACCGCCGCCACGTCGTCGTCTTCCGGATCGCGCATCAGATCCTCGACGGACACCGTGCGCTCGGTCACCTTGGCCTGTTCCAGGATGTGATCGACCACCTTGTCCTCGAAAATCGGGGCGCGGAGGTTTTCGATCGCCTGCGGGTTGGCCTTGAAGAAATCGAACACCTGACGCTCCTGGCCCGGCCAGCGGCGGGCTTCGTTGATGAGCGCGCGGTTGATTTCTTCCTGGCTGACCTGGACGTTGGCGCGGCGGCCGATCTCGGCCAGCAGCAGGCCCAGACGCACGCGGCGGACGGCGATGGCGCGGTATTCGGCCTTCAGATCGTCTTCGCTCTTCCCGGCGTCCTCACCGGCGTTGCCGTTCTTGATCTCGTCCTGCAGGCGGCGCCAGATCGACTCGAACTCCACCTCGACCATGCCTTCCGGCACGGCGAAATCGTGGGATTCGGCCAGCTTGTCGAGAAGCTGACGCTTCACCCGCAGGCGCGACACCCCGCCGTAATCGGCGGTCATCTTCTCGCGGATGGTTTCCTTCAGCTTGTCCAGGCTGTCCAGGCCGAAGCCCTTGGCCAGTTCGTCGTCGATGGCGGCGGGAACGCTGGTGCGCAGTTCCTTCACGTCCACCTCGAACACCGCTTCCTTGCCGGCCAGTTCGGCGGCGTGGTAGTCGGCGGGGAAGGTGACGGTCACGCTGCGGTGCTCGCCGGCCTTGGCGCCGACCAGCTGTTCCTCATAACCGGGAATGAACTGGCCCGAGCCGAGTTCCAGGGGGAAGTCCTTGCCGTCCATGCCGGGGCGGGCTTCGCCGTCCACGGTGCCGGCGAAGTCGATGACCACGGTGTCGCCGTCGGCCGCCGGGCGGTCTTCGGTGACCGGCTCGGTGTTGCCGCGGGTCCCGGCCAGACGGGTCAGCGCCTCGTCCACGGCGGCGTCATCGACGGCGGCGACCGGCTTTTCCAGTTCCAGACCCGACAGGTCGGACGGCTCGATGTCCGGCAGGACCTCGACGGTCATGGTGTATTCCAGGTCGCCGTTCTCTTCGTACTTGTCCACGGCGATCTTGGGCTGCAGCGCCACGCGCAGGCCACGGTCGGCGATAGCCTGGCGCGAGCTGTCGGACACCGCCTCTTCCAGAGCTTCGCTCAAAACAGAGGCGCTGTATCGCTGGCGGATGACCGCAACCGGCACCTTGCCCGGACGGAAGCCGGGGAGCTGCACCGTGCGGCGCAGCTCTTCCAGCCGCCCCTTCACCTTCTCTTCGATTTCCTGGGCGGTAATGACAACCTTGAACGTGCGCGCAAGGCCCTCGGTGCTGGTTTCGGTGATGTTCATCGGAACGAATGCCTGCCTTTTGATCCGGCCCGGCGGCGTCCCCCTGCTCGCAAGGGACGGCCCGGACCCCTGACTCTGAAACGGTTGAGGGGTTGGGTGTGGTGCGGGCGAAGGGACTCGAACCCCCACGACCGAAGTCACCGGAACCTAAATCCGGGGCGTCTACCAATTCCGCCACGCCCGCAACGGCACAACCAACCTTGGACACGGCAGATCCGGGCGGGAATCCGGCCCCCGCGCGCCTCTGCCAGCGTGTCGGCCTCTATAGCACAAGGAATCCGGCCCACACACCGAAAAGAGGTGTCAGCCGCCGCCTTTGACCAGCGCCTTCATGGCCGACGACACGGTGACACGCCCCTCCCCGCGGTAGGCCTCGTGGTTGGCGTCGATCTCGCCCAGCTTGTAGCGGTAGTTCATCATCAGCCCGCAGGATTGCTTCAGCCCCTTTTCCGACACATCGGCCATCCAATTGAGCCGTTCCATGCGCGCACCGTTGGACAGGTGGAAATGGGCCACCGGGTCCAAAGCTCTGGGAGCGGTCTTGGCGTCGGTCGCGCGGCGGGCCGGGGCCTTGGCCTGGGTCAGGTAGCGGGCGCACAGGCGCATCAGTATGGGGCGCAGCACCTTCGCCAGCCCCTCGTCCCGATGCCAGTCCGGGCGGGCCAGGGCGGCGTCGAGAAGCCCGGCGGGGACCGAATCGGGGCGCTCCCCACCGGCGGCGGCCAGCGCCTCGGCGATGCGGTCCCAATCGGCGGCGGGCAGCAGCGCCGCCCCCTGTTCGGCTGCCTCGCGGGCCAGCCAGCGGCGGAAACCGGGAATCGGCGACAGGGTGGCGTAGCAGGAGATCTTCGGGAACTCCTGGCTCAGCCCATCCACCACCCGTTTGATGAGGAAGTTGCCGAAGCTGATCCCCGCCAGCCCCTTCTGCGCGTTGGAGATGGAATAGAAGATGGCGCTGTCGGCGGTCTTGGGGTCGATCACCGGGGCCGAGGGGTCCAGCAACGCCTGCACCCGGTCGGACATGCCGGTGACCAACGCCACCTCGACAAAGATCAGCGGCTCGCCCGGCATGCGCGGGTGGAAGAAGGCGAAGCAGCGGCGATCCGCGTCCAGCCGGTCCTTCAGATCCTGCCAGCCGCGGATCTCGTGCACCGCCTCGTACATGATGAGTTTTTCCAGCAGCGACGCCGGGCTGTCCCAGGTGATGCGCCGCATATCGAGGAAGCCCACGTCGAACCAGCCGCGCAGCAGCCCCTTCAGATCCTCTTCCAGACCCGCCAGCGCCGGCTCGCCCTCGGCCATGCCCATCAGTTCGGCGCGCAGGTCCACCAGGAACTTCACCCCTTCCGGCAGGGCGTTGAACTGGGTCAGCAGGGTCAGCCGCGGCGGCTCCAGCGCCCGGCGCAGGGCCTGTTCCGCCCGCGCCAGGGCGCGTTCGCCCCCCTCGGTCCGCGCGGCGGTCCAGGCGGCGGCGGCGGCGTCCACGCCGTCAGGGTCGATGCCGAACTCCCGCGCCAGGGTCAGCAGGAAATTGCGCCGTCCCTCGACGTCCAGCCCCAGATAGGTGCGGCCGAGCTGGGCGGCGCGGGCACGGGCCGACACCTCGCCGCCCCGCCCCTCCAGACAGGCGCGCATCTGCGCCTTCAGCCGCTCGGCGTCTTCCCGCGGCAGGTTGGAACGGGGGGCGGCCCCCACCGCCTCGCGCGCCGAGGCGGCGATGTCGCGCCAGCGCGCCCGCAGATTGCCCAGCGTGCGGTCCCACAGGCCAGGCTGGCCGGCGGCGGCCCCGTCGATGGCCGAAGCCGGAGCGGCGCCGTCCTCACCCTTGCCCGGCGGCGCGTCGGAAACGGCGGCGGACGGGACGGGCGGCGGCGGGATGGTTTCGATCTCACTCATGGGTACCAGACTGTGCCCACCTTGACCCCGGCGGGCAACTGGCCGGATGCCCGATACCGCCAAAGACCCGCTCAGACGGAGGTCAGGCACCCTCGGCCGAAGGCCATCGGCCATAAGGCCGGAAACAGGTTCCATAAGGCCGGAAGACAGCTTTCATAGGGCCGGAAGACAGGCCCTTACCCTCACAACCTCTCGTCGGTCGTATCTCGGTTGCAGGCATTGCGAAAATCATCGGGGTGCCGCTATTGTGCGTCCGGCGATCCAATTCGGATCTTTCTACAATTTGACCAAGATGTCTTATGAATGAGGAACGGCGTGTGGACAGGCGTCCGCAGCCTTTTGCCGCATGCTGGTTTGGTTGAACTTTGGCGCCTTTGGCCGAATCCTCTTATCAAGACGCCGAACATCTGTTTCGCCATCGATGAAATTTCTTGCACATGCGAGATCATGCACCGGCATGACGCGTGGGCAGGCACCAGGGAACGACTAAGGAGGCTGTTTGATGCCGGTTCAGCACGCCCGACCCACCGCCATCCCCCGCACCAGTGCTGTGGAGGCTCTGCTCGACGATCCCATCGTGGATCTGCTGCTGCAGCGTGACGGGCTGACCCGTGCCGATGTTCTGGCCGTCATGGAAACGGCCCGTCGGAATTTGCGCCGCGCCGCCCGGTTGGCGGCATAAGCACCTCCGGGCGCCGTTTCCCCACCCCCGAGGCTCTTTTGCGAACCTCAAGGCCCACTCGAACCACGAAAGGAGAGTCACGTGGCTTTGCAGACCAATCCGGCAGCCTTTTCCATCACCGCCCTGCTGGCCGATCAGGTGGCTCTGGTGGCGCGGCACGAAGGGGTGTCGCCCGGAGCGGCCGCCATGCTGCTGCGCCAAATGATGGAACGGCGGCAAGGGTGCCGCCGGCTTCTGACCCTGCTGCGGCGGGAATTGGACAAGGAAGCCGACCCGCAGGAAGCGGCGAAGATCGCCGCCGTCCTGAACGAAACCATGGCCTGGGCCGACGCCCTGGCCAGCATACCCGACGACGAGGACGGGCCGGACAGCGGCGACCGTTCCCGGATCACCGTCCCTGCCCGAGGAATGCGGCATTAAGCCGCACTCTTATGAGGGAATAATCATATCCGGGAATACCGCACCTGACCAACGGCTTAGGAGACAGGCCCCCCGACATTTTGATATCGTTTCCGCGATAAAAAGAATGCTGGAGGAGCGCCGAATGACCTATCGCAGCAACACCGAACTGCCCAACGCGGTAAAGACCGCCCTGCCGGCCCCGGCCCAGGATCTCTACCGTTCGGCCTTCAACCACGCTTGGCAGATCTACGGCAGCCCGACCATGCCGAAAACCAGCCCCCGTGAGGCGACCGCCCACAAGGTCGCCTGGGCCGCCGTCCGGCGCCGTTTCGAACAGGTGGGCGACGCCTGGGTGGCCAAACACTGACCGTTTCGCCCATTGGGCCAACAAAAACCCCCGCGCCGGACAAGCCCGGCGCGGGGGTTTTTCATTCACGGGGCAACGCTCACGCCGAAGGGGGCGGTTCCGGCACATCAACGACCGCGAAACTGCTCTGGTCGTCCTTTGCCCGTTCTTCCGCCGGCACCCGGCCTTCCACCAGGAAACAGATGTTCTCGGCGATGTTGGTCACGTGGTCACCCGCCCGTTCGATGGATTTCGCCACGAACAGCAGATGGGTGCAGCCGGTGATGTTCTGCGGCGCTTCCATCATATAGGTCAGCATCTCGCGGAACAGGGCGGTGTAGGCGTGATCGACGGCGCTGTCACGCTCGCGCACCGATTTGGCCAGGGCGGCATCCTGGGTGACATAGGCGGTCACCACGTCATGGATCATGCCCTGCACGGTTTCGCCCATCCAGGCCAGCGATGCGACCGGCGGCGCCACCGGCAGCGACGCCAGGGTCACCGTGCGCTTGGCGATGGAGCGTGCGAAGTCCCCCAACCGTTCCAGGTTGGACGATACCTTGAACGCCGCCACGATTTCGCGCAGGTCGCGGGCCATGGGCTGGCGCAGCGCCAGCATGCGCACGGCCATGGCTTCCACCTGGGCTTCCAGCCGGTCGATGCCGACGTCGCCCTCGATCACCGCCGCCGCCGCCGTGGTGTCGCTGTGCAGCAGGGCGGCGACCGCCTGCGCAAACTGGTTTTCCGCCTGACGCCCCATATCTTCGATCATGCGCTGAAGCTGCTTCAGCTCCGCATCGAACGCGGCGACGGTGTGTCCGCCTCCCATTTTATCCTCCAACGGCTCCTGCGTCGTGTCCGGCGGCTTTTGAATCGGGCCGGGCTTAACGATTAGAACAGATTGTTTTAAGAAACTAGCCTTCATATACGACGTTTCCTGCCGTCGCATCCGGATGAACGCCGGATGGCCGGCGGTCCGCAACCGGGACGACGCTCAGATGACGCCACACGAGTTGGTTGCCGTGCTGGAAAAGCACGAACGCTGGCTGAAAAACCGCCAGGGGGGTGCCCGCGCCAACCTGACCATGGCCAATCTGGAGGGGGCCAACCTGTCCGGGGTCAATCTGACCTCGGGCAAGCTGTCGGGGGCCAACCTGTCCCACTGCGACTTCAGCAACGGCACCCTGGCCCAGGCCGACCTGTTCGCCGCCCACCTGACCAAGGCGGATTTGAGCGGTTGCGACCTGACCCGCGCCGACCTGCGGGGGGCGCGGATGCGGGGCGCCAAGCTGAAACGCGCCATCCTGAAGGAAGCCGACCTGCGCGGCGGGGCACTGCTGTACGGCGGCGGCGGCAACGGCGGCAAGGGGCTTGATTTCGTCCGGTCCGACCTGACGGGCAGCGATTTCGACGACGCATCGATGACCGACGCCAACCTGTCGGGGGCCGACCTGACCGACGTGTCGATGAACGGGGCCGATTGCGAAGGGGCGCTGCTGACCGGCGCCACCCTGATCCGTTCGGCCATGAAGAACTGCAACCTGACCCGCGCCGACCTGCGCGGCTGCAATCTGTCGGGCGTCAACCTGTCGGGGTCGGTTCTGCGGGATGCCAACCTGACCGGCGCCATGATGGCCGGGGCCAACCTGCGCAACGCCGATCTGCAGGGCGCCAAGCTGGAAGGCGTCGATCTGTCGGGGGCCGACACCACCGGCGCCAATCTGGCCCGTTCGGCGGAAAACTTCTCGATCCAGATCCAGGAGGCGCTGCACAGCCATTACACCTGGATCAACACCAACGGGGCCATGGGCGTGCGGGCCGACCTGACCGGCGCCGACCTGTCGCACATCGACCTGCACGGGGTGAACCTGTCGGGGGCCACGCTGCGCCGGGCCATCCTGACCCACGCCAAGATGCGCGACAGCCTGCTCATCATGTGCGACATGTCCGACGCCGACCTGCGGGAAGCGGACTTCACCGGCGCCATCCTCGACGGCGCCAACATGCGCGGCGCCAACCTGACCGGCGCGCGGATGGACGGGGCCGGCATCGGCTGGGTCGATATCAAGGGACCGGACGGCCGCCCCACGGGCCGGCTGTGGGCGGCCAACCTGACCAACTGCCGCCTGATCGGGGCATCGCTGGTGCGCACCAACCTGCGCGGGGCCAATCTGGCGGAATGCGATTTCACCAGCGCCGACCTGACCGGGGCGGTGCTGACCGATGCCAACGTGCGCGACGCCAGCTTCACCGGCGCCAACCTGACCGGCACCAGCCTGCCCGCCCTGCCCGATCCCGACGATTGAGGATCGCCGCGGCCCCTTCGGTTACGGATCACGGTAGCCGATGGCCCGCACGGTGAGCGTGCCGGCCGCGGGATCGTTGCGGAACAGCACGCCGCCGGTGCGCTCCGAATCGGCGGGGATATAGTCGAAGGTGATGGTGGCCCGTTCCGGCGACCGGCCGGCGTGGATCAGCTCAGCCTCCACCGCCACCTCTGCCGCCGTGGTGCCGCCGCGGTTGACCGCCCGAAGTTGCGCCCGCCAGCCGTCGCTCAACCGCTCCACCCGCTCCACCGCCACCGACAGGTCGGGGGGCGAATCGGTGGACACCGCCGCGTTCCACATCAGATACCCCACCGCCGCCGCCAGCAGCGCCGCGCCCACGCAGGCCGCCGCCCATTCGCTGCGGGGAATGCCGGTTTCCGCTGTCATCGTCCCTCCCTGCTCCAGACATGAGCCGGATCACAGAATGAGCCGGGCGGCGGCGGCCCCCATGGCGGCGGGAAACCCCAGCACCGCCGCCACCGTCAGCCGCGGCGCCGCCCCCATGCCGTCCAACGCGCCGAAGCTCCACAGCACGTACAGGCAGACCAGCAGCACCAGGGCATAGCCGGCCACCGTGTAGCGCAGGAACAGGCTGACCAGCGATGTCCCCTCGGGAAAGCGCCCTTCCTGCCCGCGGAAATGCACGGCATAGACGAAGACGTGCATCAGCCCCAGCGTCACCGCCATCAGCACCGGCGCCTGCCACGGGGTCATCTGATAGGCGATCAGTTCCACCTCTTCGGTGGGCGCCACGTTCAGCGCCAGAAACAGGGCGCCGATGACCATGATGAGCAGTTCCTCGCCATAGCGGCGGATGCGGCGGCCGTCGGTGCGCTCGTCGGTGCGCTGGCCGAACTGGTTCTGCGCCAGCATGGCCCCGACCGCCCCGGCGAACGCCTGCAGCGACACCTTGCCGATGATTTCATCCAGCCCCATGCCCCGCCCGACCACCCCGAACAGCAGCAGCATGCTCCCCGCCGACAGGAAGCCCACGGCATAGGCCACGGCGCTGTCCACAAGGTCATCCTGCCAGCCGAAGGTTTCCTCGAACCCGATGTAGTGGGACAGGCCGACCAGCAGCGGCAACCCCACCACCAGCAGCAGCGCCAGCCGCAGCCGGTCCATGGTGAAGCCCAGCGACCACATTTCCATGGTCATGAACAGCGGCAGGGAAAACAGGATCGCCCCGCCGAACGCCCGCATCAGCCCGATCAGAAAACGCCGCTCCGCCGCCGCCCGGCTGCCCGATGCCTCGATGCTGGTCATGGAAAAGCGCAACCGCCGCCGTTGAACCCGCAACGGTAACGCACCGGGGATCGGAGCAGGTCCGCAGCGCGGAAGGGGATCAGCCCTCCGGGGTAAAGCCGCAGGCGGTGAGGGCAGCCGTCATATGGGGCGGCACCGGGGCCACCGCGCCGATGGGATCGCGCTTGGGATAAAGCGGCAGGCTGATGGCGCGGGACAGCAGGTGCAGCACCGCCCCCGGCCGGTGCGATTCGGCGGTGGCGTACTGCGGATCGCCCAGCAGCGGGCAGCCCAGCGCCGTGGCGCAATGCACGCGGATCTGGTGGGTGCGGCCGGTGTGGGGTTTCAGCTCCAGCCATGCCAGCCCGCCCGCCTGCCCCAGCACGCGGTAATCGGTGACGGCGCTCTGCCCGGTTTCGTCCACCACCATGCGCCAGCCGTCGCGGCGGGTGGAGATCTTCAGCAGCGGCGCCTCGATCCGGCCCTGCGGCTCGGCCGGAACCCCCACCGTCACCGCCCAATAGGTCTTGGCCGCGCGCCCCTCGGAAAACAGCTTGCCCAGCCGCCGCAGCGCCTTGGGGTGCCGGCCCAGCACCAGACAGCCGGCGGTGTCGCGGTCCAGCCGGTGAGCCAGCGCCGGCGGCTTGGGAAAGCCGAAGCGCAGCGCGTCGAACCCCTGTTCCAGATTGGGGCCGCCGCCGGGGCCTTGGTGCACCGGGATCCCGGCGGGCTTGTCGATGATGAGAACCAGCCCGTCGCGGTACAGCACGCGGGCCTGCAATTCATCCGGTGTCATGTGATGGAAATCCGTCAGCCCCAGGCGCGGGAAATCAGCAGGTCGATGGCAGCGATAATCCGGTCGCCATCCTCTTGCAAGGAACACACGCAATCTCCCAGCGCCTCGACCGGAATCGACGCCATGTTCAGGGGATTGAGCACAACCATTCGTCCTTCAACCATAAACGATGGGGTGAAGCCGGGATCGGTCGCCGTTATGGCTTCCGATGCCAGCAAAGGCACCACCACCCGCCGCGCCGACGCATCGAAACGGCGCGACTGGACCGCCAGCAGATAAGGGATCACCGACCGCTGCCGGCCGTTGTTCCGGTAAACGTCGAACTGCGCCATCAGAAGGCGGTGTGTTCGTCGGCAAAGGCCCCGTGCGTGGCGTCAAAGGCGTTGAGCGCAGCAATCGCTACGTCCAGCCGCCGCTCATCTTCGGCCGTCGGACGCTTTGACCGATGCTCCATCGGCGCGGGCGCGCCATGGGGACCGGTCGGCCCCACCGTCGGGCGCGGTGCTGTCAGGCTGTTCTTGTCCAAGCCCATACCCCTCTCTGCGTGTCCGGACCGCCCATGGCCGCAGCATCGGCACGAACCAAGGTAGGATGCCGTCGGAGAGAACGCAAGCCGCCGACCGTTTTCCCTTACTCCTCATCCTCCTCATCATCGGAGTCGGGCGCCGGTTCCAGGCTCAGCACGTCGGGGCGCAGGGTGGCCAGGGCGCGCAGCACGGCGGCACTCTGCTCCGGGCTGACGCCGGCGGCTTCGGCCACCGCACCGGCCAGCGCCTCGTCCACCAGCGGCGCCCACGGCACGCGGCGGCGCATGGCGCGGATTTCCTGCTCGATGGCTTTGCGCTCGGCGGCCACGTCGTTGGAATATTGCATCTGGTAGCGCATGGAGAAATCGTGAAGCCGGCGGTTCACCACGACTTCGGCGGCGAACAGGGCGCGGCGCTGGGCGTCGGCGATGCGGGCGGTGTCGGACGGCATGAAACGGTTCCCCCCAAAAAAGACGGCCCCCGTCCTGGGTTCAGGACGGGGGCCGGTGGTTTTAGCTGAGCTTCAGTTCCTGGAAGAAATCATTGCCCTTGTTATCGACAATGATGAAGGCGGGGAAGTCTTCCACCTCGATCCGCCAGATGGCTTCCATCCCCAGTTCGGGGTATTCGATGCACTCCACCTTCTTGATGCAGTTCTGGGCAAGGCCCGCCGCCGCACCGCCGATGGAGCCGAGGTAGAAGCCGCCGTGCTTGTTGCAGGCCTCGGTCACCTCGCGCGAGCGGTTGCCCTTGGCCAGCATGACCATGGAGCCGCCCGCCGCCTGGAACTGATCGACGAAGCTGTCCATCCGCCCCGCCGTGGTCGGGCCGAACGAGCCGGAGGCATAGCCCTCCGGCGTCTTGGCCGGGCCGGCGTAATAGATCGGGTGGTTCTTGAAATAGTCGGGCAGACCTTCGCCGGCGTCCAGGCGGGCGCGCAGCTTGGCGTGCGCCAGATCGCGGGCGACGATCAGCGGGCCGGTCAGCGACAGGCGGGTGCGCACCGGATACTGGTTCAGGGTGGCCAGGATCTCGCTCATCGGGCGGTTCAGGTCGATCTTGACCACCTCGCCCGCCAGCTCGTCGCCGATTTCCGGCAGGTACTTGGCCGGATCGGTTTCAAGCTGCTCCAGATAGATGCCGTCGCGGGTGATTTTGCCCACCGCCTGACGGTCGGCCGAGCACGACACGCCGACGCCGATGGGCAGCGAGGCGCCATGGCGCGGCAGACGGATCACGCGCACGTCGTGGCAGAAATACTTGCCGCCGAACTGGGCGCCGATGCCCATGTTCTGCGTCATCTTATGGATTTCCGCTTCCATCGCCAGATCGCGGAAGGCGTGGGCGTCGTCGCCGCCTTTGGTCGGCAGGGCGTCGAGATAGCGGGCCGAGGCCAGCTTCACCGTCTTCAGGTTCTGTTCGGCGCTCAGGCCCCCGATCACCACCGCCAGGTGGTAGGGGGGACAGGCCGAGGTGCCCAGATAGCGGATCTTGTCTTCCAGGAACTTCAAAAGCCGGTCGGGGGCCAGCACCGACGGGGTGGCCTGATGCAGGAAGGTCTTGTTGGCCGACCCGCCACCCTTGGCCATGAACAGGAACTTATAGGCGTCCTCGCCCTCGGAATAGATCTCCACCTGCGCCGGCAGGTTGGTGCGGGTGTTCTTTTCCTCGTACATGGACAGCGGTGCAAGCTGGCTGTAGCGCAGGTTGCGCTTCAGGTACGCATCGCTGGCCCCGGCGGACAGGGCGCTCTCGTCGCCGCCCTTGGTCCACACCCGGCGGCCCTTCTTGCCCATGATGATGGCGGTGCCGGTGTCCTGGCACATGGGCAGCGTGCCGGCGGCGGCGATGTTGGCATTCTTCAGCAGGTCCAGCGCCACGAACTTGTCGTTGGCCGAGGCCTCGGGATCGTCCAGGATCGCGCGCACCTGCTTCAGGTGGCTGGGACGCAGCAGATGGTTGATGTCCGCGAACGCCTGTTCGGCCAGCAGGCGCAGCCCCTCCGGCTCCACCTTCAGCACCTCCTCCCCGTCGAACTCGACGACGGACACGTAATCGGAGGTCAGCTTGCGGTATTGCGTCTCGTCCTTGCCGAGCGGGAACAAGGTGGCGGGAGTCACGGCGTCGGGCATCGGGGCGTTCCTTATGGTCTTGACATGCCATGGGCGCGGCCCCGCCGCGGCGCGCAGGGTTCGGAAGGCCGGGGCGGAGCGTGCGGCCCTCCTTATACACCCTTGACGGCGCCAGACAACGGCGCCGGACGGCCTTTCGTGGATTATTGCAAGGGACACGAACAGTTCCCGCCCCGTTTTACCAGAAAAATCTAATATTGCGGCACCGGGGCGCCTGCCGTAAGGTCACCCTGGACCTTTTCACCATAAATGGGAGCCGCCGATCATGACCCACCCCGTCCGCCGCCGCGCGCTGGAGGTGATGGCCGATCATGTTGACCTTGCCGGCCGCCGCATCGTCGATGTGGGGTGCGGCGATGGCGGGCTGGTGCGGGCGCTGACAGCACTGGGCGCCACGGTCACCGGGGTGGAATGCGGGGCGGAGATGCTGGCCCGCGCCCGTGCCGCCCAGCCGCAGGGCGGCGAAACCTATGTGGAGGGGATCGCCCAATCCCTGCCCGTGCCCGAGGCATCGGCGGACCGGGTGGTGTTCATGAACAGCCTGCATCATGTGCCGGTGGACGGCATGGACGCCGCACTGCGGGAAGCGGCGCGGGTGCTGGGGCCCGGCGGCGTCGCCCTGGTCAACGAACCGCTGCCCGAGGGGGATTTCTTCCAGGTCACCCGGCTGGTGGAGGATGAGGAGGAGGTGCGCGCCGCCGCCTACGCCGCCGTCAAGCGGGCCGTCGCCGCCGGCCTGTTCACCGAGCGGGCGGAGGTGATCTACCTCAACCCCGTGCGCATGGACAGCTACGACGCCTTTGCCGCCCGCATGGGCCTGATCGACCCCGAGCGCAAGGCCAAGGTGGCCGCGGTGGAAGCCCTGCTGCACACCCGCTTCCACGAACTGGCGGACCGGCGCGACGGCGCCTTCTTCTTCGATCAGCCGGCCCGCCTGTCGATTCTGGTGAAGGCGGAATAACCCCCCTTTGCCACCGCCGGCAGCCCCTCCCATCTCCTTCCTCAAACAACCGGAGATGGGAGGTTCCCCATGGGCACGCGCCGCATGGCCGAGATGATTTCCGACCTGAACCCGATGGGCACCGACGGGTTCGAGTTCGTCGAATACACCGCCCCCAACCCGGCCGAACTGGCCGACCTGTTCGCCCGCATGGGCTTCCGCCCGGTGGCCCGCCACCGCTCCAAGGACGTGACCCTGTGGCGGCAGGGGGATGTGAACTTCATCATCAACGCCGAACCGGACAGCTTCGCCCAGGCGTTCGCCCGCGTTCACGGCCCCAGCATCTGCGCCATGGCCTTTCGCGTGGCGGATTCCGCCCACGCCTACGCCCGCGCCCTGTCGCTCGGCGCCAAGGGGGTGGAGGGCAAGGCCGGGCCGATGGAACTCAACATCCCCGCCATCCAGGGCATCGGCGGCAGCCTGATCTATCTGGTGGACCGCTACGGCCCGCACAGCATCTATGACGTGGATTTCGAGCTTCTGGACGAAGGGGGGGCTGAGTCCGGCGGGGCCGGGTTGCTGGGCATCGACCATCTGACCCACAACGTCCACCGCGGGCGGATGGACGAATGGGCGGATTTCTACACCCGCCTCTTCAATTTCCGCGAAATCCGCTATTTCGACATCGAGGGCACGCTGACGGGCATCAAGTCCCGCGCCATGACCAGCCCGTGCGGCAAGATCCGCATTCCCATCAACGAATCCGCCGGAACCGGCGGCAAGGACCAGATCGAAGAGTATCTGGATGCCTATCACGGTGAAGGCATCCAGCATGTGGCCCTGTCCAGCGGCGACATTTACGGGACGGTGGAACGGCTGGCGGCGGCGGGCAACCGCTTCCTCGACCCGCCCCCCGCCACCTATTACGACATGCTCGACGAACGGCTGCCCGGCCATGGGGAGGATGTGGCGCGGCTGATGCGCAACGGCCTGCTGATGGACGGGGCGCCGGGGGGTGGGCGGCTGCTGCAGATCTTCACCGCCACGGTGATCGGCCCGATCTTCTTCGAGATCATCCAGCGCAAGGGCGACGAGGGCTTCGGCGAAGGCAACTTCCGCGCCCTGTTCGAAAGCATCGAACGCGACCAGATCCGCCGCGGCGTGCTGCAGAACCCGCAGCCCTGACACCCGCCGAAGACCGCCTCCGGGGGACACCGCAACGCTCTAGCCATGCAACCGCGCACATGTCATACTTATGCGTGTATTTTTTGCTGACGCGAGCCGTTGCCGGTGTCCCCACCCCCGCCATCGATCCTGTTTCTCAACCGTGTGTTTCCGCCCGACCACGGGGCGACCGGGCGGTTGCTGGCCGATCTGGCCGGGGAACTGGCGGCCATGGGCTGGCGGGTCGGGGTGGTGGCCGACGGAACCGGGCCGTCCGCGGCCCCGCCGGGGGTGACGGTTCACCGGGCCGGCGGGCCGGGTGTGGCGGGGGCGGCGTCCATGCGCGCCTATGGCGCCTGTCTCGCCCGGCTGACCGCCGCGGCCCTGCGGCTGCCACGCCACGACATCATCGTCACCATGACCGATCCGCCCATGCTGGCCCTGGCCGGGCCGCTGCTGGCGGCGCGTTATCGGTGGGCCGGGTCGCCGGTGCGGCTGGTTCACTGGTGCCAGGATCTCTATCCCGCCCTGCTGCCGGTGCTGGGACGGCCGGTGCCGGCGCTGCCCCTGTGGAACCGGCTGATGGGGCGGGCGCTGGCGGGGCATGAGCATGTGATTGCCATCGGCACCTGCATGGCCGCACGGCTGGCCGGGATCGGCGTGCCGGCGGACCGTATCCGCGTGTTGCCCAATTGGGCCGACCCCGCCCTTTTTCCGGTGCCGCCCGCGGACAATCCCTTCCGCGGCCGCCACGGCATCCCCGCCGGCCGTTTCGTCGCCCTTTATTCCGGCACCATCGGTCTGGCCCACCCGATGGAAGCGGTGGTGGAGGCCGCGCGGCGGGAACCGGCGGCACTGTTCCTCGTCATCGGCGGCGGACGGGGTACCGCGGCGCTGGAACGGGCCATCAGCGCGGAACCGCCGGCCAACCTGTGGCGCCTGCCGCTGGAACCGGCGGAACGGGTGCGGGACAGCCTGTCGGCGGCGGATGTCCATCTCGCCACCCTCGACCCGCGGGCGGAAGGGTTGATGGTGCCGTCCAAGGTGACGGCGGCGCGGGCGGTGGGGCGCCCATGCCTGTTTCTCGGCCCGGCGGGCAGCGATGCCGCACGGCTGGCGCTGGCCGGCGGCGGCGCCGTGCTGCCGCCCCACGACGGCACGGCACTGGCCGCGGCGGTGCGGCAACGGATGGAGGCCGGTGCGTCATCCCCCGCCCCCCTCATCCCCACGGGGGAAACGGCCGGGCTGGCGGCCCGGCGGTTTGCCGCGCTGCTGACAGCCCGGTGCCCCGGTGCAGAACGGGCGCTGCGGTGGGGCGCGCGGCATGGCTGATGTCGGATTGGTTCCCCGCACGGCGGTGGACGCCCCGGACGGATGGAGCGGGGATGGCCTGCGGGCGCTGGCATCGGCGGTGGCGGACGGCTGGTGGGTGATGGCCGCGGCCGTGCTGCTGGCGCTGGGCTTGGCGCTGGCCGGATTGTGGAGCGTGACGCCGGAATACACCGTCACCCTGGTTGCCGGCCCCACCGCCCGCACCGGGGTGGCCGGTATGGGTGCCCGCGTGCCGGTGGCGGGGGGTGAGGCGTTCGGGCTGGCCGAACCGGGGGCGGCCGACGAAACCCTGTCGGACTTCACCCGTTTCCTGCACCTGCTGACCTCGGTTCCGGTGGCGCAGGCGCTGATGGAGGAACCGGGACTGCTGCCCCGCCTGTTCCCCGACCGTTGGGACGGCGCGGACGGCCGATGGCACCCGCCCGCCGGGGCGATGGCCACGCTGCGCCGCGGGCTGCTGGCCCTGGCCGGACGGCAGGAGGCCGCGGCACCCGACGCCGCGATGGTGGCGGCGTGGCTGCGCCGGTCTCTGGTGGTAGAGCCGGTGGGCACCACGCCCATGCGCCGCATCCGCCTGCGCCATCCCGACCGTGCCTTCGCCCTGACGCTTCTGGGGCGGGTGGCGACGCTGGCCGACGATCACCTGCGGCGGCAGGCGCAGCAGCGCAGCGCCGCCCAGATCGATTCCATCCGCCGGCAATTGGCGGTGGTCAAAGCCGCCGAGCATCAGCGGGTGCTGGACGCGCTGCTGGCCGATCAGGAACGGGTGCAGATGATGATGACGGCCGACCTGCCCTTTGCCGCCGATCCCATCGAACCATCCAATGCCCCGACTGTGCCCGACTGGCCCGATCCGGCGGTGGTGGTGGCCGCCGCCCTGGCCGCCGGGGTGTCGCTGGGGCTGGGGCTGGCCTGTGCCGTTCGGGTGTGGCGGGGGAATCGTGACGGCCGTTGACACCCGCTCCCCGATCCCGGTGTCGGTGGTGGTCATCACCCGCGACAACGCCGCGGTGCTGCCCGCCTGTCTGGCCGCCCTGCCCCATTTTGCCGAGGTGTTCGTGGTGGATTCCCACAGCACCGACGGCACCCCGGAGGTGGCCGCCGCCTGGGGCGCGCGGGTGGTGCCGTTCCGCTGGAACGGGGCCTATCCCAAAAAGAAGCAGTGGTGCCTGGACCATCTGCCCTTCGCCCATGACTGGGTGCTGTTCGTGGACGCCGACGAGCGGCTGACACCGGAACTGGTGATGGAAATCGCCGCCCTGATGGAGCGTGGCCCGGCCTGTGCCGGCTATTTCATCACCGGCCGTCCGGTGTTCTTCGGCACGCCTCTGCGGTTCGGGGCGGTCAACCGCAAGCTGGCGCTGCTGGACCGGCGCCGCGCGCGCTTTCCCGACTGCCGCGACCTGGATCTGCCGGGATTGTCGCTGCCGGGGCTGGAGGGGGCCGGTTCGGGGATGGTCGGAACCGGGGAGGTGGAAGGGCATTACCAGCCGGCCCTGGATGGACCGGCGGGGCGGTTGCGTCATCACCTGTGGCATGGTGATGCCCTGCCGCCGGCCCTGTGGTTCGGCCGGCACAACCGCTATTCCGATTGGGAAGCCGCCCTGGCGGCGGCGGGCCGCACGGCGGCGATGCGGACCGGGGAACCCCCCGGACGGCGGTGGCTGAAACGGCTGTTCGCCACCCTGCCGCTGCGTCCGCTGGTGGTCTTCCTCCACAGCTATGGGCTGCGGCTGGGGTGTCTCGACGGGCGGGCGGGGTTCGATTATGCCCTGGCCCGTGCATTCTATTACTGGCAGATCGGGGTGAAGCGGCGGTATCTGGCCGCCGCTTTGCCCGGCCCTGACAGCAAATGAACCCTTATTCCGCCGCCTGGGCGTACTCCCGCACCTCACCACCCAGCGCCTTGACCAGATCGAAGGTGCGCTTGCGCACCGACTGGTCGTTGATGCGGTAATAGGCCCGCACCAGTTCCAGCGTTTCACGCCGGGCCATGGATTCGAATTCGTCGGTTTCGCTGGCGGCGGGTTCGTCCTCGACCAGCACGGCATCGGCGGGGGGCAGTTCCTCGAAGAAATAGCTGACCGGCACGCCCAGCACCTGGGACAGGTTGAACAGGCGGCTGGCGCTGATGCGGTTGGAGCCGCGCTCGTACTTCTGAAGCTGCTGGAAGGTGATGCCCACCGCCTCGCCCAGCTTTTCCTGACTCAGCCCCAACAGCGTCCGGCGCAGGCGCAGGCGGGCGCCCACATGGATGTCGATGGGATTTGGTCCCTCGCCACGGCGGGACAGGGTGTGGGCGGGCGGAAGAACGCTTTTGCTGATGGTCTTGCTGGTCATGGCGGGCAGCCCTTTGGAAGGTTGGCAACGGCAAGAAAACGTTTCGGTACAGCCGCCGCGGCAGGGAAATGCGGCCGTCTGGACCAGGGCCAACACGTGATGGTTAGCTCTGGAAGGAAATTTTATGCAACTCTGCGGTCAGAGCAACCCGAAAAACGCGAAAAACGCCGGGAGATTTATATACGAAACGTTGTTGCCGAGGTGCGGAAACGGCCTTTCGCGTAGAGCAGCGGAAAATGTTGCCTTAGGGTGAAAACCAGAAACTGCAACCCTTTGATTGCTGCACACAGGCCACTGTTCAGCCCCAAATACTCTCTCCGGATCACCTGGAGATCGTTCCGGCCCCGTGCGGGGTTGCGTTGCGACAGCCCACCCACGGCAAAGTCGCACACGGGAAAGGCGAATCGGACCGGCCTCCCCGAGCGGCGCAGCACCTGAAGGGTCAAGGCGTAATCGGCGCCGATGGCAAAGCGCAGGTCGTACGCCAGCCCGTCCAGGGTGGCGCGGCGGTACAGCATGGCCTGATGATGGGTGAACATGCCCCAGACCGCGGTGCGGTGGCTGCGGGCCGGTTTCAGCACCCGCCGCCCATCGGCCAGCCGTTCCAGGGCATCGCCATAGATCAGGGCGGCATCGCCGGGGGCGGCGGCGGCCACGGCGGCCAGCCGTGCCAGCGTGTCCGGCCCGGCCAGCCGGTCCCCGGCGTTGAGGAACAGCAGCCAGTCTCCGCCGGCCCGCGCCATGGCCCGGTTCATACCGTCGTACGGGCCGCGGTCGGGGGCGGAACACCACCACGCCGTTTCACCCTCATGCGCGGCCAGCCATTGGGCGGTGCCGTCGCCCGACCCGCCGTCGGCAACGATCCATTCCCACGCCGGGGCGTCCCGCTGCGCCCGCAGGCTGGCGCGGGTGTCGGCCAGACCGGCACAATCGTTGCGCACCACCGTCAGAACCGACAGCCAGGGCCGGGCCGGCGCCGTCATCGGGAAATCACCGCGATGGAGGCGGCGGTCAGGGCCAACTGGCTGAGGATGCTGCCCACATCCTTGAAAAGATCCATGCCGGTAAAGGGTTTGGGATCGGTGGGAACCACGATGGCCGAACCGGGGGCAACCGCCGACACCCGGTAATTCCACGACGACAGGAACAGCGGTTCGGCGGTGCCGTCGGGCCGCACCAGAAAGGCCCGCCCCACATCGGCGCCGCGGGTGGGGCCGCCGGCCTCGCGGATGTAGTCGTCGGCGGTCTTGCCCGACTGGAAACGCAGGGCGGCGGGGGCCTGCACCTCCCCCGACACCACCACGGTCAGGTGGCGTTTGGGGATGGTGATGCGGTCGCCGGCCTCCAGCAGCGGGTCGCGGTCGGGGTGGCGGCGCAGTTCCACCGGGTCGGCTTCCACCACGATGCGGCCCGGCGGGTCGATGCCCCGCAGCTGTGCCGCCAGCGACCGGGCCAGGGCCACATCCTCCTGCCGGATGCCGGTCCCTTTTTGCAGCTCGCGGGTCACTCCCGCCTCCAGCGCGCGGGCGGAGTCCTCGAACTCGGCCGTTTTCCGGCGCTTTTCCGATTCCCGCAGAAAGACGGTGCCGGCGGGATAGGCGTCGGCGGTCAGCCCGCCGGCCCGCGCGATCAGCGACGACAGGGTTTCGCCGCGCAACACGTCGTAGCGGCCGGGGCGTTTCACCTCCCCCTCCAGCGCCACCGCCTGGGCCTCCAACGCCGCCGGGATGGGGTTGACCCGCAGGGCGTCACCGGCACCGACCAGGCTGCCCAGCCCCGCCGGGGTGGCAAGGTCCAGCGGCTGGCGCCGGGGCGGGGTGGCGGCGGTGGTCAATTCGGCCGACGCCGGGTCAGCGGTGGCCGTAAAGCCCCCCGCGGCGGACAGCAGCGCCTCCGCCGTCACCCGCCCGGCCACAGGATAGGCGCCGGGCAACCGCACCGCCCCGCGCACCTGCACCACCCGTTCGCCGATCAGCGCCACGATGTCGGGGTCCAGCACGGCGCCGTCCAGCGGCACATCCCCGTCCGCCGGAGCGTCCCCGTCCTTCGGTGCCCTGTCCTTCCCGGCCTCCTTGGGAACCGCCAGGGTGCGGATGGTGTCGGATGAGAACAGATACACCCGGTCATGACCGGCCAACCGGCGGTCGGCGCGGCCCGCCGTCACCTCCTGCGGAGAAAAGGGCAGCAGGCTGCGGGTCAGCGTGGCGGAATCGAAACGGGCGATCACCCCCAGCAGGGGGTAGACACCGACCTCCGCCCCGCCCGCCCCGGCCAGGGCGGCCCGCAGGGTGGACGCCTCGGTCAGCGGGCGCACACCGGGATGGCGGACGTGGCCCAACACCTCCACCCGCGCCGACCGGGCATCCTGCACACGGGCGCGCGGGGCCGGCGGCTCGTCCTCCTTGGGTGCCGTGGTCGCCGCCGACAGGACCGGATAGAATCCCGGCCGCCCCCCGCCGCCGGTCCGAAGCACCGATTGGGACAGGGCGAAGGTCAGCAGGTCTGGTTCGGCGTCGAACAGCGGCGGACAGGGCAGCAACCCGCCCACCAGCTTGGTCGCGGCCAGCGCCTGCGGGCCGCGAGCCAGGGGACCGTCGGGGTCAGCGGCCAGGGTGCGGGCCAGCACCTCCAGCCCGCGGCATCCCGGCTGGGGGGTATAGGCACCGCCGCGCAACAGCGCCAGCACCGGGGCAGAGGCCAGGAACTCCACCTCCTCCCGCCCCAGCACCAGCAGCGTGTCGCCATCGGCCAGGGTGCGGTCGGCGCGCCGGGCCAGCACCGCCTGGATGTCCACCGGCTCCAGCCGCCGTTCGCGGGTGCGGGGATCGGTGCGGGCCAGGGCCGCCAACCCCAGATAGGGGGCATCCCCCAGATCGGCCCCCGACACCAGACGGCGCAGGCTCGGCGCCTCGGTGCGGGCACGGGGACCGGGGCGGCGCACATGACCGTCCAGCCGCACCACACCCTGGCGATCCTCACGCCGCGGGGTCAGCAGCAACAGGTCGCCGTCCTGCACCACCGGGGCGGCAGGGTCGTGGATTTCCTCGGCGGTTTCGGCCCCGCCGGCACCGATGCCCAGCCGCAGGGCACGGACCGGGCCGGGGCGCAGGCGGCCCCCCGCCAGCGCCTCCGCCTCCTGCAACGACAGCCGGTCGGTGCCGGGGGCCATCTCGAACAGCCCCGGCCGTTTCAGCGGCCCGGCCACGCCAATCACCGGCCCCAGGGGCGGGACCACCAGCCGGTCGCCGTCCTCCAGCCGAAGGTCGGCCCCACCGTCACCGCCCAGCACCAGCCCGTAGAGATCCACCGCCACCGGCGGCCCACCCCCGGCGCGGATCAGCCGGACGCGCCGCAACGACCCGCCGCGGGTGACCCCGCCAGCCATGCCCAGAGCATCGAAGACGGTGGCAAAGGCGGTCATTTCGTGCCGCCCCGGACGGGCCACCGATCCCGTCACCACCACGCCGATCCGACGCAGTTCGCTCAGCGACACGAACACCGCGGTGTTGGGATAGGCAGCCGCGACCAAAGCGGCCAGTTCGGCCCGCGCATCGTCCAGGCTCCGCCCGGCGACCATCATCGGGGGCAGCCCATCCACCGCCAGCCGGCCTTCGCCATCGATGGTGTGGCGGGTGGTGCCGGATTTCTGAGGGCCGCGGGTGGTGACGGTCAGGGTGTCGCCGATGCCCAACCGGTAGCCGCCCGGCACCGTCCCCACCGCAGCCGCCGGGGCCGGGCTGGCGAAATGATCGTAACCGAACAGCCGCAGGGTGACCCCGGCCCGGGCGGAAAAGGCCGCTTCGATGGGCGACAGGGGCGGATCATCCGGGGACTCGGCGGGGGAAACAGACGCCACGGGGACCGCGGCCGATCGGGCATGGGGCGGCACGCGCTCCGGCTCTTGGGCCAGAACGGCGCACGCCCATAGGATCAGCGCCGCCAGCGGCACCAACCGGGCGATTATCCTGCACGCAGCAGCCATCATCACTGTCAGTCCAGGGCACCATGCCCCGCTGCCGCCGCACGAGCGGGGCAGATACGCACACTATTGCGTGCAAAAATCCGCGATGCAACCGTGCAGCATGGCCGCCATCGGAAACACTACCGCGATTGCCCGCTTGCCGACGCGCTCGGGCGCTTTATATTTATAAGAATATACTTTTCCAGAGGACATCCGCCGTGGGCCTGCCGGCCGTCACCTCTTCCGCCGTGTTCTCCGCCCTGCCGGCCAGGAACAGCCGGAGTCAGGCGAAGGGCGCGGAGTCTCAAGGAGCAGGGGATCAATCCGGCACCGGCAGCGCGTCGTCCGGCGGTCCGGCTTCCACCCTTCAGCTTTCGCCGCAGGCCGAACAGCAGGTCCGCAAGCTGGAGCAGACCGACCAGAAGGTCCGCACCCACGAACAGGCGCACCAGGCGGCCGGTGGCCCCAACGCCGGGGGTGCCTCCTTCACCTACCAGCGGGGACCGGACGGCAAGAATTACGCGGTTGCCGGCGAAGTTCCCATCGACATCAGCCGGGAATCCACGCCCGACGCCACCATCAGCAAGATGGAGACGGTCAAGGCCGCCGCCTTGGCCCCCGCCGATCCGTCGTCGCAGGATCGGGCCGTGGCGCAGCAGGCCGATGCCCTGAAACTCCAGGCGCAGCAGGAAAAGAACCACGATTCCAAGGCCGCATCCGCCGGGAACACCGACAACGGAAACACCGATTCCACAAAGGCTGACGCACAGGGGGCTGACGCGCAGAAGGCCGGCGCGCGGGGGGCCGAAGCAAAAAATTCTGAGGCGACAAACCCCGACTCGAAAAGCTCCGATGCGGAAAACGCCCGCATCGGGAACGGCGCCGTGGGCACCGCCCCCCCGGCCCTGGCCGCCCGCGGTGCCGCGGCCTATGGCGCGGCGGCACTGATCGGATCGGCCGCCCCGACGCTGGCCCTTTCCGCCTGACCGCCCGATCATCCGCCCGGCGCGGCAATCCCCTGGAAACCGGCGTTCCTTCAGTAAGAGAAGAGTTTCCCCCTTCAACCTTCACGGCAGTCTGGGGTTCGGCCCTGTTTCAGCGCCCAAAGACCATCAAACAGAACTCATACTCTGATATGAATTAACGCGAAGAGCCGGCAGTCCGTCCAGAGATCAGCCTGTTGATTATAGAATTTTTCCTGGACCCGTTCCTGCGGCATCTGGGCACACCCCGGCATCGACAATCATATTCGCGCATGAAAGGATGAACACAACACACTTTGTATTTGCACTTTCTGCATGAAAAGTTATCTTTATGGAATTGTCTCAGGCGCCTGCTCCTTGGGGGCGAGGGCGGACGCCGGGTCGTAACGGCTGACAAGAAAGTTGAGTGGATGCATAGCCGGTTCAAACGATATGGCTCCGGTCCGGCGTTGGCCCCCGTCTCCTCCGACGGGCCGCCGCGCGAGGAAGCCGCGGGCAGCCTGTCCTATGCGGTGCGCGACCTCCATCGTGCCTTTTCACGCGCCCTTCAGGCACGGATCGTCACCCACGGCGTCAGCATGGGGCAGTGGTTCTTTCTGCGCGTCCTGTGGGAAGAGGACGGGCTGACCCAGCGTGAACTGAGCCAGCGCGTCGGCATGATGGAGCCGACCACCGTTACCGCCCTCAACACCATGGAAAGCCGCGGTCTGGTCGATCGGGTGCGCAACCCCCACGACCGCCGCAAGGTCAACATCTATCTGACCCCCAAGGGCCGCGCCCTGCGCGACACCCTGCTGGGCTGCGCGGCCGAGGTCAACGATCTGTCGGTTCAGGGTGTTTCGCCGACGGAACAGGGTATCGCCCTGTCGGTGCTGACCCGCATGATCGCCAACCTGGGCGGCACCAGCAGCAGCGCCGTGCCGGAAGTGGACGAAGGGTAAGCCCGGCCCCGCACGGGGACCAGGGCCAGAACCGGCGCCCGGGGGCTTGCCTCCGTGCGCCGGTGGTTTGGCCGCAGCGTTCGGCTGACCATCGATTGTCCCCGGAAACCGATTCCCCTGATGTGGCGAATGTCATAGGCTTGGTTCATGAGATATGACAGGAGCCACCCGCCCCGGATCGGTCTGACCGGCAGTGCTGGCGTGGGAAAGACGACCCTGGCCCTGATGCTGGGCGCCACCCTTGATGTTCCGGTGATGGAAGAACCCATGCGTGCCCGTCTGCGCGCGGGTTTCAGCCTGCACAGCCTGTCACGGGAGGAGCATCGCCGCCTGTTGACCGACGATGCCGCAGGCTTGGAAAGCTTGGCCGACACCGGTGGCGGCTTTGTCGCCGACCGCTCGCCGCTGGATTATGCGGCCTTTTGGCTGTGCGCCGGCTACGCCGCCGACGACCCGGCCGGTACCGGCGCGCTGGTGGAGCGGGCCACGGCGACGGTGGCGCGCTGGGATCTGGTGGTGATGCTGCCATGGGGGGCCTTGCCGCTGGAAGATGACGGCTGCCGCTATCCCAACCCCTGGCACCAGCTTCATGTGCAGACGGTGATGGAAGGGCTGAGCCGCCGCTACGTTCCGGCGGAGCGGCTGGTCTTTCTGCCCGACTCCCTGCTCGACCCGGATGCCCGCTGCGCCTGGGTGCTGCGCCGGCTGGCGGCGGTCCGCTGACCCCCGCCGCGCGAGCGACAGCCTTACCCGGCGGCGTAGCGGCGATGCCAGCCCTTTTCCAGCCGGTCGATCCATGACGGATGCGGTTCCGGCAGCGGCCTGGCCAACTCGTCGGGCTGCGGGGCGGCGGGATGCTGTGGAATGGCGCGAAACAGGTTCTTTTCCGCCGGGGTCAGCTTTTTCCACGCCAGAACCGTGTCGGCCCCCCAAATGCGGGGATCCTGTTTGCGGGCCTGGGCTTCCGGTGACAGCAGAAAGTTGATGACCACCTGAGCCGCTTCCTTGGCCGAAGCGTTGAAGGGAATCGCCAGGAAGCTGGCGTTGCCGATGGTCCCTTCCTCAAAGGTGTAGACCCGCGCCGATGACGGCAGCAATCCGCTTTCGATGGAACTGGCGGCTTCCAGCGGATTAAAAGCCATGGACAGGGAAATCTCCCCATCGTTCAACAGGCGCCGCAGATTGATGCCGGTCGTGGGAAACTCCTTGCCTTCCCGCCACAGAAGCGGGTGAAGCTGGTCCAGGAAAGCCCACAGCGGTTCCGTCACCAGCCCTTCGTTCTCGTTGGTGGCCGGCTGCATCAGCGACGTCCAATCCGACTGCTGCGCCATCAGGACCTGTTTCAGAAAGGCAATGCCCAGGAAATTGGGCGGCTCCGGATAAGTCATGCGCCCCGGATTGGCCTTGGCCCATTCCAAAAGGCCCCCCACCGACCGCGGCGGCACCGGCAGCGCCAGGGTGTCATAAACCATGACGAACTGGGTGACGCTGAACGGCGCCTCCATCCCATCCACCGGCACGGTGAAATCCACCAGCGTCGGCTTGCCGCGGGTGTCCACCAGCCGCATGTTGGGCAACCGGGTGGTGAAGGGGCCGTACAGCAGCCCGTTGGCCTTCATGGTGGCGAAGCTCTCGCCGTTCAGCAGTACCAGATCGACCGATCCGCCGTCGGCCCGGCCGGCGGTTTTTTCGGTCAGCACCCGGCTGACCGTCTGGGCGATGTCGTTGATCTTCACATGGCGCAGTTCGATGCCGTAACGCTCGCGCACCGTCGCCGCCACCCACTCCCAATAGGCGTTGATCTTCGGCGACCCCGCCCAGGCGTGCAGGAACAGCGTCTGGCCGCGGGCCGCTTCGACCGTGGCGTTCCACACGGTCATATCCACCGGGGGCAGGCCGGTGGTGGCCATACCCGCCGCAGCGGGACGGGGCACCCCGAAACCAACGGCCAGAACACCGAAACACAGCAGAGCCACGGCAAGGCGGCGGTGCAGCATGCTTCCCCCGAACGGTTGGATCGCCCGGTCCATCATCCGGTCCTACGGGCGGCGGCCGCGTGGCGGCAGCGGACCACTATCGGTCAGATGAGCGTCAAAGCCAACCGGACAATGCGCCGCGATTCAGGCAAAAGCACCGATTTTGGGCACACAACCGGCCCTAAAAACCGAAAGCTGCAAAGCAAAAGGGGTGCTGCACCCGGCAGCACCCCTTTCACAACCGTATCAACCGTACCCTGTGGATGGCGGTGGACGGGAACCGGAACCGGCCCCGTCAGAGCCATCCTCCCGATCACTTCACGCGGATCAGGATCTGAGCGCGGCGGTTCGACGGCTCGCGGACGTTCTCGCCGGTCTGGACCAGGAGCTGGGTTTCGCCCTTGCCTTCGACGGTGACCATCTTGGCCGGAACGCCCTTGGCAACCAGCGACTTGCGGACGGCATCCGCACGACGCAGCGAGAGCTTCTGGTTGTAGGCCGGCGATCCGGAGGTGTCGGTGTGGCCGATCACGTGGATGCTGACGGCGCGGATCTTGCCGGCAGCGGCGGCGGCATCACCGATGATCTTGTCCGACACCGGGGTGATGTCGGCCTTATCCCAGTCGAAGAACACCAGATATTCGGTCTGCGGCTGAGCCTGGACCGGGGCCGGAGCCGGGGCCGGGGCGGCAACCGGAGCGACCGGGGCGCCGAAGGAGTAGCGCAGGCCCAGCATCACGCTGTGCGCGCCGTATTCGCCTTCCA
This sequence comes from uncultured Rhodospirillaceae bacterium, assembly GCA_937927415.1. Lineage (GTDB taxonomy): Bacteria > Pseudomonadota > Alphaproteobacteria > Azospirillales > Azospirillaceae > Azospirillum. The sequence goes on along the minus strand of CALBDS010000060.1, from coordinate 85,697 downwards.
CGCGGCCGTTCGGACCCTTGAACTTCGGATCGACGGTGCCGAAGTAGCGGTAATCGGCGGTGACGGCCAGGGCCTCGTTCAGGCTGTACGACACGCCGGCGATGCCCTGATAGGCAAACACCCAGTCGGTATCGCTGACCCGGTAGTTGTTGGCGGTATCGTTGGCGGTCAGCTTGACCTGGGCGATACCGGCGCCAACGCCGATGTACGGGGTGAACGGGGTGCCGGTGCTGATGTCGTAGAGGACATTGCCCATGAAGGACAGCGAACGCGAACGGCCGGTCCACTTGGCCGACGCGTCGTTGTCGCTGTCGATGTCATTGGCCCAGCGGTAACCGGCTTCCAGTTCGGCGCGGATGCCGAAGGCGGTGGCGTAACCAGCCGACAGGGTGCCGACGGCACCGGTGTCATAGTCGAACTTCACGCTGGCCGGCTGCCCCTGAGACTGCACGGTCTTGTCGGTGATCTTGGCGTCGCGCAGCCAGTTGGCACCGGCGGCACCACCAACGTAGAAGCCTTCGGAGGCGGCCATGGCGGCGGACGGCAGCAGAACCGCCAGCGCCGTACCGAGAACAATGCCACGGAAAGTCATCTTATTATTCCCTTTCGTTGACGGCGTCCCCGCCGTGCCGTCCGATCCACCGTGCACACCGGCCGGTCTGAAAAGGGCGCGGCCGGAAACCCCCGGATGGGTCGGCGGTTGAAAACTCTGGACTTTGAGATACCAGCTACCGCCGGCCGCCACAATCCCCCCTGTGGTCAGAAATCCTGAGTGTTGCAAAACCGCCGCACAGGCATCAGGCGGACCCATCCACCCATTCGAACTGATAGGGGTCGAGCAGAGTCGAAACTGCCAATGTTTTCAATGTCTTCGGATCATCTGCCCGCACCATCTGGGCATGTTGCGTGCCCAGCCCGTCCTTGCGCACCGCGACCACCTGCCACACGCCGCCACCGGGACCGAGCTTGCGGACCAACTGTCCCTCGACGATTTCACGCTTGCGGCGCATTCACTCTCTCCTGAATCGGAAACGATAAGGCCCCCCTTATGTCCGGGCGGCCATATCATGGAATCGGCGCGTATTGAAGCACACTTCGAAACCGTGCGCCTCCCCCTTGAGAGTCCCTATCCCTTTTGCGGTGCGTCATCCGGGGCCTGGAACAAACGGCCGTTGCCATGGTTCAATGCAGCATGACGACGGAAAACGACGCCCACAACTTCGCCGCCTGCCTGGTTGCCGAACTGGGAGAGCGGGCGATTCGCATCAGCCGCGTGCGGCTGGTTGAACTGACCGCCGCCTGCGACCCGCGCGCCGCCGCCTTCTGGCGCGACGTCATGCGGGCGAGCGAACGGTTGCTGGGCCAGTCCCCCGCCACCCCATAAGCAAAGGCCCGGTGCGAAACACCGGGCCTTGCCCATTTCCTGACGCTACGGCCAAGTCTTACTTAACTTGGGCGTACTTTCCGTCGTTCCAGCGGTACCAGACATAGGCCGGGGTGGTCAGGTCGCCCTTGCTGTCGAAGCCGATCGTGCCGATCACGGTGCTGTACTTGGTCTTGCGCACCTCGGCGGCGACCTTTGCAACATCGGTGGACTTCACGGCCTTCACCGCCTCGGCGTAGATCTGCAAAGCGGCGTAGGTGTAGAGGGTGTAGCCTTCCGGTTCGTACCCGGCCTTGCGGAAACGCTCCACCACCGCCTTGGCGTCCGGCATTTCGCGGGGGTCGGGGCCGAAGGTCATCATGGTGCCTTCGCCGGCCGGGCCGGTGATCGACCAGTATTCGTTGGTCACCAGCGCATCGCCCGACACGATCGGGGCGGTCACGCCCTGATCCTTCATCTGGCGGGCCAGCAGGCCGGCTTCGGTGTGGTACCCGCCGACATAGACCACGTTGGCGCCAACCTGCTTCAGCTTCGACACCAGGGCCGAATAATCCTTTTCGCCGGCGGTGTAGGCCTCGTACAGGACTTCCTTCACACCCGCGGCGTTCAGCGCCTTCTGGGTTTCGTCGGCCAGACCCTTGCCGTAGGCCGACTTGTCATGAAGGATGACGATGTTCTTGCCCTTGTAGTGTTCGGCCAGATACTGACCGGCGATGATGCCCTGCTGGTCATCACGGCCGCAGACGCGGAACACGTTGGGCAGGCCCTGTTCGGTCAGCTTCGGGTTGGTCGAGGCCGGGGAGATCTGCAGGATGCCTTCCTCGGCATAAACCTGGCTGGCCGGGATCGACGAACCGGAGCAGAAATGACCGGCCACGAACTTCACGCCGGCCTTGGCCAGTTGGTTGGCCACCGCGACCGCCTGCTTGGGATCGCAGGCGTCGTCGCCCACTTCCAGCCGCAGCTTTTCGCCGTTGATGCCGCCGGCGGCGTTGATGTCGGCGACCGCCAGTTCGATACCCTTCTTCATCTGCTCGCCAAAGGTGGCGTACTGGCCGGTGATGGGACCGGCGGTGGCGACCACGATGTCGGCCTTGGCCGCGGCGGCGCCCATGGTCAGAGCAACGGCGGTAGCGGCGAGGAGGGTGTGCTTGCTGTTCATTCTCTTCTTTTGCTCCCTGTTTCGAACGTGATCGCTTCAGAAACCACGGTGAACCGTCCGGGGGTGAGACGCGGACGGCCCGCCGCTGACCGGAAGAGTGCTTCCGCCCGCCGGTCCGGCGGCACCGGGATCCGGAAAACCGGACCCTGGTTGCACCGCACCACGGACAATCGGGCTGCCGGAGAGAGTGCCCGGTCTTGCCCCGCTTGTCCACGGCCGCGGTGCGGGGAAGCCTCGGAACAAAAACATTATTCGGCCAGATGCCCGCCCGGCTTCTCCTTCCAGGCGAAGGGGCCGGCGCGGTCGTACAGCCATGGATACTGAGACACCATCCGCCGCGCCCGCGCGATGCGGAACGCCAGGAAGGTGATGCCCGTCAGCACGACCCAATGCAGAACGAAGCCGTACAGCGACAGCAATTCGCCCCCCGCCAGACCGAAGATCAGGAAGCGGTCGCCCGCCGCCAGCAGCGCGCCATAAGCCGCGACCGATCCCATCCCCTTCCACCCTTCGGCCAGGGACTGGCCGGTCAGGATGGCGCAGCCGCCGAACACCAGCAGCGTCAGGAAGAGAAAGACCATCGGCGAGGTGCCAAGGATGGCGTCCATCAGTGACCTCCTTCCAGATAGGCCGACCGCACTTCCTCGTTGGCCAGAAGCTCAGCACCGCTGCCGGTCATGGTGATGCGGCCGTTGACCATCACATAGGCCCGGTGCGCCAGTTTCAACGCGTGGAAGGCGTTCTGTTCCACCATGAAGACGGTCATCTTCTTGGTGCGGTTGATCGCGGTGATCGCCTGGAAGATCTGCTTGACCACCAGCGGCGCCAGACCCAGCGACGGTTCGTCCAGCAGCAGCAGGCGCGGGCGGCTCATCAGCGCGCGCCCGATGGCCAGCATCTGCTGTTCGCCGCCCGACATGGTGCCGGCCCGCTGCGTGATGCGTTCCTTCAACCGGGGGAAGAGGGTGAAGACCTCCTCCAGATCCTGGTCGAAATGGCTGTCATCGACGGCAATGGCCCCCATCTGCAGGTTTTCCATCACCGTCATGCGCGGGAAGATCCGGCGGCCTTCCGGCGACTGGGCGATGCCGCGGCGCACCAGATCGTGGGTGGCCAGGCGGGTGATGTCCTCGCCGGCAAACACGATCCGGCCCTCCCGGGCCTGGGGCTTGCCGCAGATGGTCATGAGAAGGGTGGACTTGCCGGCGCCGTTGGCGCCGATCAGGGTCACGATTTCCCCTTCGTTGATGGTGACGTCAACGCCCTTCAACGCCTCGATCGAGCCGTAGAAGGTGTGGACGCCCTGAACGGACAGCAGCGCGCTCATGCACCCTCCCCGGCCGCGGCGGCCGGCTCGTCCGCCTCGTCCTCGCCCAGATAGGCGCGGATGACGGCGGGATCGTTCTTCACAAAGGCGGGATCGCCGTCGGAAATCTTCCGCCCGTAATCCAGCACCACCACATGGTCGGAAATGGTCATGACCACGCTCATGTCATGCTCGATGAGCAAAAGCCCGGTCTGGTGCTGGTCGCGGATGAAGATCAGCAACTCCGCCAGCTCCGCCGATTCGCGGGGGTTGAGGCCCGCCGCCGGCTCGTCCAGGCACAGCAGGACGGGTTCGGAACACATGGCACGGGCGATTTCCAGCCGCCGCTGGGCGCCATAGGGCAGGTTGCCGGCTTCCCAGTCGGCGAATTCCAGCAGCTTCACCCGGTCCAGCCAGTATGTGGCCAGTTCCACCGCCTGCTTGTCCGCCGCGCGGTAGGTGGGCAGCCCCAGCAGGCCGGCGATGGAAAAGCCCGACGCCCGCATCAGCTTGTTGTGCTGGGCGACCATCAGGTTTTCCAGAACGCTCATGCCGCCGAACAGGCGGATGTTCTGGAAGGTGCGGGCCACCGCCGCTTCCTTGGAAATGCGGAAGCCCGGCATCCGCTCCAGCAGATACTCCTTACCGTCCGGGTGCCGCAGCGTCAGCCGCCCCACGGTGGGGGTGTAGAAGCCGGTGATGCAGTTGAACAGCGTGGTCTTGCCCGCACCGTTCGGGCCGATCACCGCGGTGATCTCGCTGTTGTTGGCGGTGAACGACACGTCGCTGACCGCCACCAGACCGCCAAAACGCATGGTCAGGTGTTCGACGGTCAGCAGCGGGGTCTTGTCGGCGGTGCTCATGCTCCCTTCTCCCCGGCGGCAGCCCCGGCCCCGTTCTTGTAAAGGACGATGGTCGGATCACGGTGGGCCAGCAGCCCGCGCGGACGCCACAGCATGATGAGAACCATGCCCATGCCGAACGTCAGCATGCGGAAATCCGCCAGTTCGCGGAACGCTTCCGGCAGGCCGATCACCAGCAGGGTGGCGACCACCACGCCCATCTGGCTGCCCATGCCGCCCAGCACCACGATGGCGAGGATGATCGCCGATTCGATGAAGGTGAAGCTTTCCGGGCTGATGAAGCCCTGGCGGGTGGCGAAAAACGACCCGGCGAAGCCGCCGAACATGGCGGCGATGGCAAAGGCCGCCAGCTTGATCTTGGTGCGGTCGATGCCGAGCGAGGTGCAGGCGATGTCATCCTCACGCAGGGCTTCCCACGCGCGGCCCAGCGGCAGCTTGCGGATGCGCAGGGTGAAAACGTTGACCACCAGCGCCAGAATCAGGATGAGGTAGTAAAGGAAGATGATCCGGTGCAGCGAGGAGAATTCCAGCCCGAACAGGCTGTGGAACGGCGGCAGGCCGTTGGCCCCGGTGCGGGAGAAATCGGCGATGCCGAAGAAGCTGGGCCGCGGAATGTTGGTGATGCCGTTGGGCCCCCCGGTGAACTGGTACCAGTTCACCAGGATGATGCGGATGATCTCGCCGAAACCCAGCGTCACGATGGCGAAATAGTCGCCGCGCAGACGCAGGACCGGAAAGCCCAGCAGCACCCCCGACAGCGCCGCCAGCACCCCCGCCAGCGGCAGGCACAGCCAGAAGCTCATGCCGAAATACTGCGCCAGCAGGGCGTAGGAATAGGCGCCGACGGCGTAGAACGCCACATAGCCCAGATCCAGCAGCCCCGCCAGACCCACCACGATGTTCAGGCCCCAGCCCAGCATCACATAGGTCAGCAGCAGAATGCCGATGTCGATCAGGTGCCGGTCGGCGATGGGCAGCATGGGAAACGCCGCGGCGAACAGAATGCCCACCGGCGCCAGATAGCGCGAGGCGTGCTGAACCTTGGCGCCGATGCGGTCCATGCGGCGGTCGCGTTCCGCCTGGGTCAGCTTGGAACGGTGGGTCATCACGGTGATGAGCGCCCGGATGGCAATCACCAGACCGCCGCCGATCATCACCACCCGCAGGGTTTCGGTCGGCAGGTTGATGAAGAACCCGGCCACCGCCACCACCAGCGACAGCACCAGCACCGGCAGCGCCACGCCCGAGCGGATCATGCTGAGGCCGACGCGTCCCAGAAACACCAGGGCGATGGCGGCCACCACCTCGTTGATGTGAAGCTCGATCCCCAGCCCCGTGGGCCGGTCCACCGTGCGGAACCCCACCAGGGGCACGGTCAGAAGAAAGGCCACCAGTGCCGCCAGCCCCGCATCACGCAGGATCGCGGGCCAGTCGAGACGGGGCGGCCGTGTTTGGGAAATCGCCGTCATCGCCTCACACCTTCTCGATTTCAGGACGGCCCAGCAGGCCCGTGGGACGGAAGATCAGCACCATGACCAGGATGGTGAACGTCGCCACGTCCTTCCATTCGCTGCCCACGTACCCCGACCAGAAGGCTTCGATCAGGCCGATGATGACACCGCCCAGCATCGCCCCCGGCAGAGAGCCGATGCCGCCCAGCACCGCCGCCGTGAACGCCTTCACCCCGGCCAGGAAGCCGATGTAGAAGTCGATCACGCCATAGATCAGCATGACCATCATGCCGGCCACCGCCGCCAGCGCCGCACCCATGACGAAGGTCAGCGAAATCACCCGGTCCACGTTCACGCCCAACAGCGCGGCCATGGTCTTGTCCTGTTCGCACGCGCGCTGCGCCCGGCCCAGGCTGGTGCGCTGGATCAGCTGGGTGAAGCCGACCATCAGCGCCAGCGTCAGCACGATGGTCGCCAGACGCACGTAGCTGATGGTCACCTGCCCGTCGAAAAAGGTCAGGCTGCCGGTGACGATCGGCTGCAGCGGCTTGGACCGCGCGCCCTGCAGAAGCTGCACGTAGTTCTGCAGAAAGATCGACATGCCGATGGCCGAGATCAGCGGCGCCAGACGCGGCGAATTGCGCAACGGCCGGTAGGCGATGCGCTCGATCGTCCAGCCGTAGACACTGGTCAGCAGCATGGCGAACACCAGCATCAGCAAAAGCGCCAGCGGCACCCAGGTGATCCCCACCACGCCCAGGACGAGGAACGTGATCAGCGCGATGAACGAGCCGATCATGTAGACCTCGCCATGGGCGAAGTTGATCATCCCGATGATGCCGTACACCATCGTATAGCCGATCGCGATGAGGCCGTAGATGGCGCCCAGCGACAGACCATTGATCAATTGTTGGATGAAATAGTCCATTAGCCCCTTCCCGCGCTGTTAAGGCATGCGCGCACGGGATACGGGGCGAGAACATGCATGTTCCCGTTCACCAAATCACCGCTCCCTGAACTGACGATCCGTGGCGCGTACATTTCTATGATGACTGCGCCAGACCGAATTGTTGTCACCCCGGACGTTAACTCACTGTCTTCGGCGTGGGCAAGTATGGAAACCCCGTAGAGGTAGCATCATTCGCTTTTCGACGCCCAACATCGACAAAAGGCCGCGGCAAGGTTACATTCAAAACAGCCGGCCATGAGTAATGGTCATGACTTTACCTTCGGCCATGACTTTCTGTCCGGTTTCTCAGAGAACCGGGGGGATCAGCCGCGCCAACAGGCTGAGCCCGGCCACGCCGGCCACCGCTCCCCACAGCACGCTGCGCCCGGTGATCCAGAACACCAGCAGGGCCGCCGCCGTGGCCCCGGCCCGCACCGGCAGGCCGGTGGCGGCCAGCGGGCCGACGGGAAAAACGATCATCCGCGCCACCAGCCCGGCCAGCAGGGCATAGGCCACACACCCGACCCAGCGGAACACGGCGCCGTTGGGGTCCAGCCGCCCGCCCAGCGCCACCCCCAGGCCACGGGCCGCATAGGTCACCGCCGCCGCCACCAGCAGCGGCAGCCATACGTCACCGCTTCCCATGAGATGGTCCCCGCTCATGCCCCACCCCGCCGCGACCAAAGGGCATCGAGGACGAAGGCCAGCGTTCCCGCCGCAACACCGGTGATGAGCAGGCCATAGGTGGGGGCGACCAGATGCAGCAGCGGCCCCGTCACCAGCCCGAAGGCCAGCGCCAGCACCCGCGCGCGCTGTTTCAGGTCCACCGCGAACAGCATCAGGAAATAAATGGGATTGAGGAACACCAGCCCCAGCGTCACCGGCTTCGGCACCACGCCGGCCAGGAAGAACCCGCCCGCCGTTCCCGCCAGGGTGACGGCGAAAAGGGTGGCGCCATAGGCGGCAAACCACGCCGGCCGGGATTGCGCCGGCAACTCCGGCAGGCGGCGCATGGCGTTGGCCCAGGTGGTGACGGCGATGACGTGGGCCAGGGCGTACAGCCACCAGCGCGGGACCGGCCGGTCCGGCGCGCTGCCGCGCAACAGCGGCAGCAGGGTGACGACCATGGGAAGAAGGCGGGTGTTGGTCAGGGCCACCGCCAGCCCGATCGCCACCAGCGAGGCGCCGATGGACCACAATTCCACCAGCGCCATCTGCCCCGGCAAGGCCCAGCCGGTGGCGGTGGAAACCAGCCCGGCCCCCAGACCGAAGCCCGTTTCCCGCGCCAGGGAGCCGAAACCGAGGTAGCTGGCGAACAGCACCACCCCCGGCATCCCCAACGCTTCCCGAATCGCCGCCCGTACGGCAGCACCCCGGAGGCAGGCCGTCCGGGCGTTGCCGGACGGCTCCGCCGTGGTCATGAGCGGCCGGGAGACGGGGTTACCGCGCCGGGGTGTAGGAGGCGTTCTGCTTCAGGCCCGGCTTGGCGGGCTTGGCCGGGGCCTTCGCCGGGGTGGTGGGCTTGGACGCCTTTGCGGGCTTGGCGGGCTTGCCCGACGCCTTCGCCGGCTTGCCGGTCGGGGCCTGCGCCACCTCGTACGGGGCGGCGTCGGGGTAGCTGGCGACCTTGGTGCCGCACAGCGGGGCTTCGGCCAGATGCATCAGGCCCGCCCCCTTTTCATCGGCGGTCAGCACGCGCAGATCGTCCGCCGACAGCGCCACCGCGGCCTGGGTGCGGTCCACAAAGGTGGAGCAATAGAGCGGCGTGCCGATGATCGCCGCGCGGCGGCTGATCTCGTTGGCCATTTCCGTGCGGTACATGTCGAACTGACGGGTCCCGGCGGCCTTGCTCCCCTTGCCCAGGAAGGAGGCGAGTTCGCCTTCCGCCTTGGAGATCAGGGTGCGGTTCTTGACGGTGAATTCCTGGTACTTGGCGAACGGCGCCTTGGCCGGCACCACGTCCTTGCAGGTCAGGCCGACCACCATCATTTCGGTGTGCAGGCGGATGAGCTGTTCGGCGGCGTGCTGGGCCGGGGTGTAGCAGGCGTTGGTCTTCACCGCCGCCAGCGCCGGGGCGGTCATGCCCACCAGGGCACCCGCCACACCCAGCGCGGTGACGGCACGGCGGAACAGGGAAACGGTGGAACGGCGATGCGCGCGCTCGCGGGTCATATCGGGTGCTCCGGCGTTTTTACGGTCGGACGCAGACGCGCCCGGAAGCCGCGATATCATCCAACCCGGCCCCGCCGGTCAATTCCAAAGCCGGGCGGGGCACCGGATTCCCGGCCATGTGCGGTTTTCCGGCAACGGACTCCGGCCTCGCTCACGCTTGCCCGGCCCCCCGTCCCGGCGTAACCCTATCCATCCCTGAACGGCGGACACGAGACAGGCGTTTTCCCCATGAACCGGATCGGCATCGACCTGGGCGGCACCAAGATCGAAGGCATCGTGCTCGATGCCGATGGAAACCAGCGGGCACGGCGGCGGGTTCCCTCCCCGCGGGGCGATTACGCGGCCACGCTCCAGGCCATCGCCGCCCTGGTGGCCGCACTGGAGCAGGAGGCCGGCGGCGGGCGGGCCAGTGTGGGCCTTGGCATTCCCGGCATCGTGTCGCCGCGCACCGGGCTGGTGAAGAACGCCAATTCCACCTGGCTGATCGGCCAGCCGTTCGACCACGATCTGGCCGCGGTGCTGGGCCGCCCGGTGCGGGTGGAGAACGACGCCAATTGTCTGGCGGTGTCGGAGGCGGCGGACGGCGCCGCCGCCGGGGCGGGGGTGGTGTTCGCGGCCATCCTCGGCACCGGGGTCGGCGGCGGCGTGGTGGTCCACGGCCGCCCGCTGTCCGGGCGCAACGCGGTGGCCGGCGAATGGGGCCATTCCCCCCTGCCCTGGCCCGCCGACGGCGAGCGGCCGGGGCCGGCGTGCTATTGCGGCAAGAGCGGGTGCCTGGAAACCTTCGTCTCCGGCCCGGCGGTGGCGGCGGATCACCGGCGGGTCACCGGCGACACCCTGGCGGCGGAGGAGATCGCCGCCCGTGCCGCGGCCGGTGACGGGGCGGCGGCGGCCACCCTGGAGCGGCTGGCCGACCGTCTGGGGCGGGGGCTGGCGACGGTGGTCAACCTGCTGGATCCCGATGTGATCGTGCTGGGCGGCGGGCTGTCCAACATCCCGTTCCTTTACGAGGCCCTGCCGCCGGTGGTGGAGCGTTTCGCCTTTTCCGACAGCATCGACACCCCCATCCGCCCGGCCCGCCACGGCGATTCCAGCGGCGTGCGCGGGGCCGCGTGGCTGTGGCGCCCGGACGAATTGGGCTGATATCCCGGCCGGATTACCGCGTTTCCCACGGCGCGCGCGGCGGCGCACCGGGACGCACCGGGGCGGCGCGGGCCGTGGCGGCGGGCGGCAGGTTGCTCAACCTGTGGGTCGGGCTGTAAGGGCGGCGGCTGTCGGTGCCGTACTGGCCCATGCCGGCGCGGAACTGGGCGTCGCGGCCCATGGCGTTCCAATGGGACGGTGCGGGCGTCTGAACCGCCCCGCCCACCTGCGGCAGGTTGGGGCGGCCCTGCTCATCATAAAGGGGCGGCGCCTGATACGGCCCCGGTTCCCGCGGCAGGGGAAGCTGCTGGGCCGCGGCCAGCCCCGGCATGGACAGGACCGCCACAGCGGCCAAGCGGCAGAGAAGACGGCGCATCGGACACCCCCGGCGTGTGATGAGGTCTGCCCCTGAGAAACACCCGGAACCGCCCGCCGGCCATGGGGGCAAGGGCGTTAGCCCCGCCGCACCCTCTGCGGAAAGGCCGGGTTGCCGCAACGGTCAACGGCTGATAGGGAAGGAGTCATGACGACCGCACCTTCGTTCTTCACCCTCGACGGAGTCCGGCTGGAATACCGGCGGATTCCCGCCGCCGATCCCACCCTGCCCGAACTGGTGTTCCTGCACGAAGGGCTGGGCAGCATCTCCCTGTGGCGCGACTTTCCCGACCAACTGGCGGCGGCGACCGGGGCGGGCGCCCTGATCTGGTCCCGCCGCGGCTACGGGCGGTCGGACCCGCAGCCAGGACCGTTTGCCACCGGCTATCTGGAGCGGGAAGCGGTGGAAATCCTGCCCCGCGTCCTCGACCATTTCGGCATCGAACGGCCGCTGCTGATCGGGCACAGCGACGGGGGAACCATCGCGCTGCTGTTCGCCGCCCTGGCCGGGCGCCCGCTGGCCGGTGCCGTGGTGGAAGCCGCCCATGTGTTCGTCGAGGGCATCACCCTGGCCGGGATCCGCGATGCGGTGGCGGCGTGGGAGACGACGGACCTGCGCGCCCGGCTGGGCCGCCATCACGCCGAGCCGGACCACACCTTCCGCCTGTGGGCCGACGTGTGGCTGTCGCCGCCCTTCGCCGCCTGGAACATCGAGGAGCACCTGCCGCGGATCACCGCACCGCTGCTGGTGATCCAGGGGGAGGATGACGAATACGGCACGCCGGATCAGGTGCACGCCATCGTCCGCCAGTCGTCCGGCCCGGCGGAACCGCTGCTGCTGCCCGCCTGCGGCCACACCCCCCACCGCGACAAGGCCGACGACGTGCTGGCCGCCATAGCCGGTTTCCTGCGCCGGGTGGCCTAAACCCGCACCATGCCGCCGACGTGGCCGGCAGCACCCGCGTCGATCACCGGCGGGAACAGCACCCCATGCCCCGGATGGTGGGCGTCGTGGATCAGGGCGCGGTCGCGAACCAGCGGCCACACCTGTTGCCGCAGGAACCGCCGGTCCTGCCGCGGCCCGGTGGCGGAGCGGGCGAACCGCCCGACCAGCGGGGCCAGCGGCGGCAGCACCCCGGCCATGCCGCCCCACAGCCCGCCCATCATGGGATCGGTGTGCAGCACATGGTCGCGCATCACATGGAACGGCCGGTCCGACGCGATCCAGTCACGCACCGCCGCCGCTTCGCGCGGGTTGATGCGGGCGTGGCAACTGCGGCAGACGAAGCGGCGCACCAGCGGATCGTCGGACACCAGATAGCGCCAGTAGAACCCGCCCCCGTCGCCGCCGTCCGGCATGGGGATCAGCCGGGCGCCGGCATCGGCCAGGGCATCCAGCACCGCAGGAGGAACCGAGCCGTCGTGATAGACCCGGCATTCCCACCCCGGATAAAGCTGCGGTGCCAGCCGGGCGTTCTCCTCCGCGCCGATGGTGTGCAGCGGCTGCGCTCCCCACAGGCTGAAGGCCACCACGTCCATGGTGCGCGGCCCACCCGCACGGGCGGCGGGCGGACCGGACGGGGGGTGGGGGCCATCGGCCGGGCGCAGCTTGAGCGCCAGCAGGTCGGCGGATTCCCGCCGCGCCTCGTCCCACCGGCCGCAGCGGACCAGGGCGGCCAGCCGGCTTTCCCGCGGTTCCTCCGCATCGGGCATCAGCCGCTGGACCCAGCCCAGCACGGCGATTCCGGCCTCCAGCTCCAGCCGGTTTATCTGGGTGACGCCCAGGTTGAACAGGGCCGACGCGAAATCGGGCACCACCGCCGCCGCCCGGCCATAGGCCCGCACCGCCCGTTCCAGCCGGCCATGGGCATAAAGGGCGTTGGCCTGCCAAAAGGCGATGTCGGCGTCCAGCGGCGCCAGGGTTGCGGCGCGTTCCAGGGTGGGCAGCGCCTCGCGGTTGCGGCCCATGTCCACCATCAGCCGCCCCTTTTCCCGCAGCAGCGACGCCAGCCGTTCGCGGGCGGTGTCCAGACCGGGGATGAGCCGCACCGCCCGTTCCAGACCGGCGATGGCGGCATCGGTGCGCCCGGCGTTGCGCAGCAGGGCCGACAGATCGGTCCACCCCTCGGCAAAGGATGGGTCGATGGCCATGGCCCGCCGCCCGGCCTCCAGCGCCGGGCCATGGTGCCCGGCGGCGTCCAGCAGCACGGCGCGGTCGATGCGGATGTCCGGTGCCTCCGGGCGCAGGGCGGCGGCGCGGCCCACCAGCTCCAGCCCCAGATCGTGGCGCCCCACCTGCCCCATCAGCATTCCCAGCAGGTGCAGCGCGTCGGGATGATCGGGATCCACACCCAGAACGCGGGCGTAAAGATCCTCCGCCTCGGCGAAGCGACCGGCCATGTGGCGGTCGAGGGCCAGGGCCAGGGTGTCGCGGATGACGGTCGCGTCGGGTTGTGTCGGTGGGGGCGTGGTCATGGGGGCAGTTAATCCCGGAATCCCGCCGTCTCGCAAGAGCGCGGACCTACCCCCCGGCTGCCGGCTCCAGAAGGGTCATGGCGATGTGGCGCACCCCCTCGGAATCGCACCGGTAATAGACCACCAGCACCCGCCCGTCGGGCAGGGCCGCCGCCCACGGATAGCCCGTGTCGGGAGAAGGGGCGTCGTCGCACACCACAACCTCGACGGCGGTGTCCAGCCCGCCCGCCGCCGGATCCCACAGCCGGGCGCGCACGCCGTACGGCGCGTGCCGCCAGCCCGACACCACGAACAGCCGCCCGTCGGGCAGCGGCACCGCATCGGTGGGATGTCCCCGGACCGGGTGCAGCACCCATGGATCCCATGTGTGCCCGCCGTCGGCCGACACCGCGGTGGCGATGCGGTCGCCCAGCCCCACCGTGCGCAAAAAGGCGATCAGCCGCCCGTCGGGCAGCCATTGCAGCGACGGCTCCACGAAGCCGCCCGGCCCGTCCTCGTCCACCGCGATAACGCTGCGGAACCCCCAGTTTTTCCCCCCGTCCGGCGAGACGTGCAGCAGCGCCACACTGCGCCCGTCGCTGGCCCGGATGGCGTAGGCCGCCTGATAAAGGGTGCCGTCCGCCCCGACGGCCGCCCGCCCCCGCACCGGCCCGCCGTGATAGGGGCGCAGGCCCGGCACGATGTCCGCCTGCCCCGGCACCACCGGCAGATAGCGGTGCGGGGTCCAATGGCGGCCGTCGCGGCTGAAACGGGTGTAACCGCCCCAGAAGGCGAACAGGCAGCCGGTGTGCTCGGCGCTGCCCACCAGCGCCAGCCCCAGGGCGCGCAACTCCTCCCCCCGGCCGGCGGGCACCGGGTACCAGGTGAAGCCGGCCATCATCAGCCGCCCGTCGGGCAGAAGCGTCAGGTTGGCGTCCTGGTCCCCCGCCTCCGGGTCGGGGGGCAGCATGGATGGTTCCCCCACCGGGGCGAAATCCGGGGTCAGGTGCAGCAGGCACAGGTGCGAGCGGGTGTCCAGATGGTCAACCGAGTCGAACCCCGGATCCCCCGGCGCCAGGGTTTTCCCGCTCATCCACCGATGATCCCGCGCCCGGCGGAAGCCCACGGCAAAGCCTCCGTCCGTCCGCCGGACCACCGAGGGAAAGGCGCAGAAAAACCGGGAATCCCGGTAAACGACTCGCTCCCACACACGCCTGTACATGCCGCCGCTTCCGTTTGTTATCCCACCCGGACACATTATCCGGTACTGCGACGTTTCTTGTCGCCAACAAACCCTTTACGCCGCCGCCCAAGCGGGCTACTCTACCATTATCCAAATTTTAAGGTAGAGTGTCAGTCATGAACGTGGCCATCGCCACATGGGCGGCGCCCAGCGCGTCCGCGGTCATGACGGCCCGCAGCGGCGCAGCCGCCGACGACGGGGCCGGCACCGGGACTCTGGCCTCTGCCTCCACCGCGGCCACCGGCAGCGCGGTTCCCGCCACCCCCGTGGTCACCACCGATACCCCCATCCCGCAGGCCGCCACACCGGCGCCGGACGGCGGCAAGGATGATCCGCTGGTCAACCGTTACCCCCGCATCGGTGTCAGTTTCAATTCCGAAGCGTCGCGCCTCATCATTCTCTTCCGCGATCCCGCCACGGGCAAGGCCATCGACCAGATCCCGTCCGAGGCCGCGCTGAAGCAGTATATGGAAGCGCAGCAGAAGGAAAAGGCCGCGGCCACCCCCCGTTACGACGCCGTTGTCGGCGGCACGGCCGGCGGAAACGCCACGGGCCGAAACGGGACCACGGGTGACGCCACCGCCACCGATGGCACGGCGGGCGGAACCGGCACCACCGGGCGATCCGGCGACGGGGCATCGCGCACGGGGCACAACAGCACCCATGCCGCATCCCTGCGTCTGGCGGCCGTCAACGCGGCCGTGTCGGCGGCTGGCGCTTCGGCAACGGGACCGGCGATCCGGTTGCAGGCTCCGGCACCGTCCACTCCGGCCACCGGCGGGGCATCGACCGGCATCAACCTGACCATCTGAGGCTGGTGCGGCGATAATCGCCTCGCCCGGCGGTGGGTGGTTCGTGTAGTGTTGTTGGACAATCGTTCTTTCACGCGGATCCTTATCAGTATCAGAACCGCGTTTTAGGGTTCGGGAGCGTTTATCATGGCTATGGACATCACCTCTTCCACCGCCGGTTCGGTGATGGCGCTGCGCCAGGCCCAGGGGCAGGCGGATTTTGGCATGAAGGCCCTGCAGTCGAGCGCACAGCAGGAAGCGGGGGTTGCCGCCCTTGTGGGTGCCTCCGCCGGTCCGGCGGCGACCGGCGGCACCGGCGGGTCTTCCAGCGGCGGCAACGTCACCGCCACCCGCGGCCAGAACATGAACATCGTCGTCTGACCGTTACCATCCGCCCGTTTGGGCCGGCTGAAACGAAAAAACCCCGCGGAATCCTGTTCCGCGGGGTTTTTGATGCCCGGTCGGTTTCGCTACCGGCTCACGCCTCACTTCCGCTACCGGCTCACGCCTCAAGGGCGCGGGCGTGCGCGAAGAGGGTGGACGAGCGCATGCCCGAACGGCAATAGGCGACGATCGGCTTCTGCGCTTCCCCCAGCACCTTGGCAAAGGCCTCCGCGGCCTGGAGCGTGACGCCTTCGCGGCCCACGGGGATGAAGTAATAGGCCATCCCCAGCTCGCGCGACAGGCGTTCGGCTTCGGCCGCCGGAAGCTGCTCGGGGTCCTCGCCGTCGGGGCGGTTGTTGACGATGGTCTTCACACCGTTGGCGGCGAGCTTGGCCAAATCCTCGGCATCCAATTGACCGTTGGCGTACACCTGCGCTTCGAGTTCGGAAAGCCTCAGCATCGCTCCATATCCTTATTCGTCCCGCGGCACGGCCGCCGCAAGGCAACGATACTCCACACCGCGCGCAACCGAAACCCCGTCACGTCGGCCCGGTTGCGGTTTTCAAAGGAAGGCTGCATGGATCACCCCCTCCCCTCCCTGTTGCTGTTCGCCCATGGCACCTCCGACGGGCGGGGTGGGGCCATCGCCGAGGGGCTGGCGGCGGCGGTGCGCGCCCGGCCCGGCGGCGGCGGTTTCGGGGCGGTGGCGGCGTGTTTCGACCGCCAATCCCCCACCCCGGCGGCGGCCGTCGCCGACCTGCCCCCCGGCCCGGTGGTGGTGGTGCCGCTGCTGGCCAGCGACGGCGGCATCATGCGCGTCACCCTGCCCCGCCGGTTGGCGGAAGCCGACGCCGCCGGCAACGGGCGCCACCGTTTCCACCTGACCGGACCGTTGGGCCTGGACCCGGCGGTGCCGGGGCTGGCCGGCGGCGCGGTGCTGACGGCCCTGGCCGAAACCGGCCGCGCGCCGGAACAGGCCACGGTGCTGGTGCTGGGGCACGGCAGTTCCCGCCGCCCGGATTCGGCCCAGGCCACCCGCACCCTGGCATCCGCGCTGCAGGCCCGCCACGGCTTCCGCCGCACCATAGCCCTGTTTCTGGAAGAAGCCCCCTTCATCCACGACTGGCCGGAGGTGACGGGGGGGGAGGCGGCGGTGGCCTTTCCCTTCTTCCTGTCCGGCGGCCATCACGAGGAACGGGACCTGCCGCGCGCCCTGGCGGCACCGGGCGGCAACACCCCGCGGCTGCTGCCGGCGCTGGGCCGTCATCCCGGTTTGGTGGATCTGATCTGCGCCCGATCCAACCGGACGGGGTGGGAGGCCGGGGGGACACGCACCATCTCCTTGGAAACCGCCAGCCGGTTGGATTAACCTATCGCAATAATAGATATAAGAAAGGGTTTCACGCCGTGATCGATCTTCATTACTGGCCCACCCCCAACGGCCACAAGATCACCCTGTTTCTGGAGGAAGCGGGCCTGGAATACCGCATCCTGCCGGTCAACATCGGCAAGGGCGACCAGTTCAAGCCGGAGTTTCTGGCGATTTCCCCCAACAACCGCATGCCGGCCATCGTCGATCACGCCCCGGCGGACGGGGGCGCGCCGGTGTCGGTGTTCGAATCCGGCGCCATCCTGCAGTATCTGGCGGAAAAGACCGGGCGTTTCCTGCCCACCGATCTGCGCGGGCGCACGACGGTGATGGAATGGCTGTTCTGGCAGGTCGGCGGGCTGGGGCCGATGGCCGGGCAGAACCACCATTTCGCCATCTACGCCCCGGAAAAGATCCCCTACGCCATCGACCGCTATGTCAAGGAAACCAACCGGCTCTATGGCGTGCTGAACAAGCGGCTGGCCGGGCGGGCGTTCATCGCCGGCGACGATTACACCATCGCCGACATGGCGGCTTATCCCTGGATCGTGCCCTATGAGCGCCAGGGGCAGAATTTGGATGATTTTCCTGACTTGAAGCGGTGGTTTACTGCCATCGGCGAACGGCCGGCCACGGTGCGCGCCTATGCGCGCGCGGCGGATTACCAGAACAGCCCACCCACCAGCCCGGAGGTCCGGGCCGTGCTGTTCGGGCAGACGGCGGCCAGTGTGGGGGGGAAGACGGAGTGAGGAAGGGTCGAGGGGCGCCGCCCCTCGACGCTCCCCGGCAGGGGCCGGATGGCCCCTGCACCCCGGCTGTTACAAATCTTCGGGGATCATGTCGATGGCGCCACAGGGGCATTCGGCGGCGCACAGGCCGCAGCCCTTGCAGAAGTCATAATTGATGCGGAAGCGGTTGCCGGGGCCAAGCTTCACCACCGCGTTGTCGGGGCACACACCGAAACAATTGTCGCATTCGAAGCAGTTGCCGCACGACAGGCAGCGGCGCGCCTCGAACAGGGCGGTGTTTTCGTCCAGGCCGCCCTTGACCTCGTCGAAACTGCTCTGGCGGCGCAGCAGGTCGAGCGTCGGCTGCACCGAGGCCGGGGCATCGGTGTAATACCACGGGTTCAGGCGTTCGAAGGTCGCAGGTGCGTGGCGCGGGGGCGGTTCATGGACCGTGCCGCGCAGATAGGCGTCGATGTGGCGCGCGGCCTTCTTGCCATGCCCCACCGCCACCGTCACCGTGCGTTCCGACGGCACCATGTCGCCACCGCAGAACAGGCCGGGATAGCCGGTCATCAGGTCGGGGCCGACCGTCACCGTATGGTCCTTGTTCAGGGTGACGCCGGGGATCTTCGTCAGGACCGAGGTGTCAACCTCCTGGCCCAGCGCCAGGATCAGGGTGTCGGCGCCGATCACCTCCGTCTCGCCGGTCGGCTGGGGCCAGCCGTCGGCGTCCAGCGCCATTTTCTCCACCACCATTTCGCCGTCGTCCAGCCGCTTGATGGTGCGCAGCCAGTGCATGACCACGCCCTCCTCCAGCGCCTCTTCCACCTCGAAATCATGGGCGGGCATCATGTCGCGGGTGCGGCGGTAGACGATCAGTGCCTCTTCCGCCCCCAGCCGCTTGGCGGTGCGGGCCACGTCGATGGCGGTGTTGCCGCCGCCATAAACCACCACCCGGCGGCCCAGCTTCGGCGGCTCATCCCCGCTTTCCATGGAACGCAGCAGCGACACCGCGTCGAGAATCCGCCCGGCGGCGGCGGCGGGGATGTCCACCTTGCGCGCCAGATGAGCGCCGATGGCGGCGAAACAGGCGTCATACCCGCCCGCCGTCATCGCCGCGGGGATATCGTCGATGGCGGTGTTCAGGCGGATATCGACGCCCAGCGCGGCGATCCGCGCCACCTCCGCATCCAGCACGTCGCGGGGCAGGCGATAGGCGGGGATGCCGAACCGCATCATGCCCCCCGGCTTCGGCCCGGCGTCCACCAGCGTCACCCCATGGCCCATGCGCGCCAGATGGTACGCCGCCGACAGCCCCGACGGCCCGGCGCCGATCACCAGCACCTTTTTCCCCGTGGGCGGGGCCTTGGGCGCCACCCGCCAGCCTTCCTTGATGGCCAGATCGCCCAGGAAGCGTTCGACCGCGTGGATGCTGACCGCCGCGTCCAGCCGGCCGCGGTTGCACGCCCCTTCGCAGGTGTGATAGCAGGCGCGCCCCATGATGGCGGGCAACGGGTTGTCCTCCATCAGCACGTCCCACGCGGCGCGGTAATCGCCGGATTCCGCGTGGTACAGCCAGCCCTGGATGTTCTCTCCCGCCGGGCATTGGGCGTTGCAGGGGGGCAGGTGGTCGCCGTAGACCGGCTTCATGGTCCGCCACGTCCCGGTGCGGTTGGCCAGCGACGTGCCCACGTCGAGCGTGATGGCAAAGGGGTGTTGATGGGTCATGGTCATTTCCCCTCCTCGGCGCGCAACAGGTTGAAGCGGCGGCAATTCTCGTCGGCCTGGGCCTGGAGCCGGGCCAAGGCGTCGGCCCCGTGGGGGTTGTCGGGCCGGAACAGGTGGGCGAACCGCTTTTGCGGCTTGAGATACTCCGTCACCGGCACCTTGCGGCGGATGGGACGGGAGGAGGTGACCACCCCATGCTCCGCCTCGAACAGCGGGAACAGGCCGCTTTCGACGGCCAGCCGGGCCACGCGGATGGTGTCGTGGCTGGCCGATCCCCAGCCCAGCGGACAGGGCACCATAATATGGATGTAGCGTGCCCCGTGGATGCCCATGGCCCGCGTGACCTTGGCCTCCAGATCATGGAGATCGGCGACGGAGGCGGTGGCGACATAGGGGATGTTGTGGGCCATGGCGATCAGCGGCACGTTCTTGCCGGTGCCGAACACATTGCCCGGCGCCTCGCCCACCGCCGGGGTGGTGGCGGTGCGCGCCCCCCCCGGCGTGGCGGAGGACCGCTGCACGCCGGTGTTCATATACGCCTCGTTGTCGTAACAGATGTAGAGCACATCGTCGTTGCGCTCGAACATCCCCGACAGACAGCCGAAACCGATGTCGGTGGTGCCGCCGTCCCCCCCTTGCGCCACCACGCGCACCCGGTTGCGGCCCTTGACCCGCTGGGCGGCGGCCACCCCCGCGGCCACCGCGGCGGCGTTGCCGAACAGGGAATGCATCCAGGCCAATTGCCACGAGGTTTCGGGATAGGGGGTGGTGAACACCTCCAGACAGCCGGTGGCGTTGACGCAGATCAGGTTGCCGTCGGCGGCCTTCAGCGCGGCGTCGATGGCGTAGCGGGCACCCAGCGCCTCGCCGCAGCCCTGACAGGCGCGGTGGCCGCAGGTGATGGCGTTGGACCGCTCCTCCGACGCCTGCACCGTGCGGTGTTCGGGATCCAGCAGGCGGTTGCCGACGGTCAGGGTGCCGGTCTGGTAGAATTTCACGGTCTGGTTCATGGCCGGTCCCCCGTCACAGCAGCATCGGGCAGCATCATCTGACCCAAAGCGGCAACGCGCCGCAGAACGTTTTCGGCGATGGGGCCGCTGCGGCGTTCGGCGGCCATGCGGGCGATTTCCGCTTCCACCACATCCTCGCGCAGGTCGAGGAAATGGACGTCGTAATGGGGTTCCGCCGCCACCCGGTCCATGAAGGCGTTGAGCGAGGGCTGCAGGATCGGCCGCCCGCCCAGACCGGCAATCAGGGTGTAGACCCGGTTCGGGTGGCCGCGCAGGGCCATGCGCACGTGCGATGCCAGGATGCCGCCCATACCCACCGCCAGCGCCTTTTCCAGCACCACCACCCGGCGGGCACCCATCAGAGCGTTGCGCACCTCTTCCAGCGGGAAGGGGCGGAAGGCGCCGATCGACACCACGCCGATGCGGTCGCCGGCCGCGCGGCGGGTATCCACCATGTCCTTCAGGGTGCCGACCACCGATCCCATCGCCACCACGATGGTGTCGGCGTCGTCGCAGCGGTAGCAGCGGATCAGCCCGCCCGATTCCCGCCCGAACGCCGCCTTGAACTCCGCGGCGATTTCGGGGATGCGGTCCAGCGCCTGCATCTGCTTGTGGTGGGCCAGATAGCGCACCTCCATGAAGGCGTCGGGACCGACCATCGCCCCCATGGACATCGGGCTGGCCGGGTCCAGCACCTGCACCGGGTCGAAGGGCGGCAGGAAGGCATCCACCTGTTCGGGATCGGGGATGTCCACCCGCTCCACCGCGTGGGTCAGGATAAAGCCGTCCACATTGACCATCACCGGACAGGACAGTTCCTCGGCCAGCTTGAACGCCTGGATGTGCAGATCCACCGCTTCCTGATTGGTTTCGGCGAACAGCATGATCCACCCGGCGTCACGCACCGACATGGCGTCGGAATGGTCGTTCCAGATGTTGATCGGCGCGCCGATGGCCCGGTTGCCCAGCGTCATCACGATGGGCAGCCCAAGGCCGGAAGCGTTGTACACCGCTTCCATCATGAACAGCAGCCCCTGGCTGGCCGTGGCGGTGTAGGTGCGGGCACCGGCCGCCGACGATCCGATGGCCACCGACAGGGCGGCGAATTCGGATTCGACGTTGATGAACTCGCACCCCGTCAGATGGCCGTCGCGCACCATGGCGCTCAACCCCTCCACGATGTGGGTCTGGGGGGTGATGGGGTAGGCGCAGATGACCTCCGGACGGCAGAGCGCGATGGCCTCGGCCATGGCGTGGCTGCCCTCGATCTGCTTCAGCATGGCGTGTCCTCTTGAACGAGGGGAATCAGGAGCGGCAGTGCTCGTACGCGGCCCAGGCGGCACGGACGTTCGCCTCCCCCACCGGGCCGGGGAAGGTCCGGCGGATGGCTTCGGCAACGGAATCCATATGGATCTGCCCGGTCACGGCGGCGAAACCGCCCAGCAGGGCGGCGTTGGGCAGGGGACGGCCCACATGGACCCTGGCGATTTCCGACGCCGGCACGGTGCGGGCGTGGCCGGGGGGAAAGCGCCCCATCACCCCGTCGATGTGCAGGGTCTTGTAATCGGCGGATGTGTTGATGAGCACATAGCCGCTGTCCGGCAATCCCTGGAACACGTCCACCGAATGGAACAGCGTGGGATCCTGGACGATCACCGCATCGGGAACCAGGATCGGTTCGCGGGTGCGGATTTCCGTGTCGTCGATGCGGCAGAAGGACACCACCGGCGCGCCGGTGCGTTCCGACCCGAAGCTGGGAAACGCCTGGGCGTGGCGTCCTTCCAGAAAGGCGGCGACGGAAAGCATTTCGGCTGCGGTGACCACCCCCTGGCCGCCCCGTCCGTGGAAACGGATCTGGAACATGCGGACAGCTCCTCCCGGAAGCGTGGCTTTATCATTTTCCACAGTCTATCGGGGGTTATAGGGGCCGCTCATTGATCCAGCGCAAATGCCCCGGCCATTGGCAGGGTCACCGGCGGAATCAGGGGTGACGGTCGTCGCCCAGCCGGCTTTCCCCGGCCGGGTCGCGGATGGACAGGGGCGGCAGGCCGCGGGTGGGGGACGGCGGCTGGACGGTGGAGGGGACGGGGGCCGCCTCGCGCCCGGCAGTGCCGCCGATGGCCCCGATGTAGGGACCGACCACCGACCCCGCCGACATGCCGGCGGCGGGTGTGGGGCGTTCGGGCCGGGGCAGCGGCACGCTCTGCCCGGCCGCAACCTCGCCACCACGGGCCAGGCCACCGGCGGCGGCCAACACAACACTGCCCAAGGTCGCGGTGATGCGAAGAGCTTTCCTCATCCGGTTCCTTTCCACGCACCGCGTTACAACGTTGGGCACCGCGTCACAGGAGTGGCGCGTGGGAGGATAATGGGATGTGCAACCGTTGGGCGTCAACCATCGCCATTGTTTTTTACCGCAATCACCGGCAGAAAAGATGAAGGGAACGCAGGAAGCGTAAATATTTGAAACCGAATGATTGTTTATGCGATTCTTCGGCGCAGCAACAAAACCCATCCCATACCCTCTTATGTCTTTGGCAACGGGATCGCATACCTAGATATTATTGAGCCGGCGGCAGAGGCCGGCAAGGAAACGGGCCGCCATGACCGCATCGGTGATTTTGCGTGTGAAACGAGGGCTTTACCGTATGGCCCTGCCGCTGCTGCTGGCGGGGTGCGCGACGGTGCCGCTGACCGGGCGCCAGCAGGTGCTGCTGATGAGCGAGCAGGAGGAACGCGCACTGGGCGCCCAGACCTTCCGCGATTATCTGGCCAAGGCCACGCCGTCGCGCGATCCGGCGGCACGGGGACAGGTCACCCGCGTCGGGCGGCGGATTGCCGCGGTCACCGGGCGGGATGATTTCCGCTGGGATTTCCGGGTGGTGGACGAGGATCAGGTGAACGCCTTCTGCCTGCCGGGGGGCAAGGTGGTGGTCTATACCGGGTTGCTGGAGCGGGTGGACAGCGACGACGAACTGGCCGCCGTGCTGGGGCACGAGGTGGCCCACGCCATCGCCCGCCACGGCGCCGAACGGGCCAGCCAGGAGATGCTGGTGGGGCTGGGGATGTCGGTGGCCGCCGGCCTCATCGTCGCCCGCAGCCACGATTCCACCAGCGCCGGGCTGATCGTCGCCGCATTGGGAGCGGGGGCGACGGTGGGGATTCTGCTGCCCTATTCCCGCCTGCACGAATCGGAGGCCGACCGCATGGGGCTGATCTATATGGCGATGGCCGGGTACGACCCGCGGGCGGCCCTGCGTTTCTGGCAGCGGATGCAGGCGATGGAGGGGCGGGGGGCGACACCGGAATTCCTGTCCACCCACCCCGCCGACGACACCCGCGTCGCCGCCATCCAAGCGGCCCTGCCGGAGGCGATGGCCCGTTACCGGCCGGGGCCGTGACGCCCCTCCGCCGGATCAGATGTCGTAATTGAGCGGCAGCCCGCCCACCGCGTGGCGGTGGCGGAGCGCGTCGGCCAGCGAACGGTTGTCCAGCACCGCGGCGGTGGCGTCGCGCACCTGTACCATCAGCCAGCGGGTGGAACAGGCATCCGGGTCCCCGCAATCCTCGCACGGGCGGAAGGCGAATTTGCTGGCGCAGGGAATCGGCGCCAGATGGCCGTCGATCAGCCGGATGACCTCCCCGAACGAAATATCCTCCGCCGGGCGGGCCAGACGATAGCCGCCGCTCTTGCCCCGCTTGGCGTACAGAATGCCGTTCTTGCGCAGCTCGACCAGAATCGCTTCCAGGAATTTGCGGGGGATGTTTTCCCGCTCCGCGATGTCGGCGATCAGAATCAACGAATCCGGGGGGGATTCCGCCAGCATCAGCAAGGCACGGAGGGCGTATTTGGCTTTCTGCGACAGCATGAACCGGAACCGTAGGGGGAAAAGCGCGAACGGGAAACGTGTCCGGCCCAACCTAACAGACCGGCCCGCTTATTGCGATACGCGGCTTTCCCCAGGGTAGGGGGGTGGGGTCCAGTCATAGACGGCCCCCAGCCGCCGCTGCACACGGGAGCGTTCAAACCGCCCCGCCACCGATATCCGGGCGGCGGCCCCCAGCGCCGCGGCCCCCGCCGGATCGGCCAGCAGGTCCGCCACCGCCGCCGCCAGCGCCGCCGGATCGCCCACCGGCACCAGCCGCCCGCTCACCCCATCCTCCACCACCTGCGGCACCGCCCCCACCGGGGTTGCCACCACCGGCAGCCCCCACCCCATGGCCTCCAGCAGCGCCATGGGCAGCCCCTCGGCGTGGGACGGCTGGACGAACAGCGCCGCCGCCGCCAGTTCGCGGTCCTTGTCCGCCCCCGACACCCAGCCCAGCAGCCGCACCCGCTCCCCCCACGGGACCGCGGCCAGCCGTGCGGCCACCGCCGCGGTTTCCCCATCGCCGCCCAGATGCAGCCGCACCCCCGGAATCCGGTCGAGGATCCGCGGCATGGCGTCCAGCAGGTCATAGGTGCCCTTGGCCGCGCACAGCCGCCCCAGGCACAGGATGACCGGCTCCGCCGGGGGGTGGGTGCGGTCGGGCACGGCAGCCGGCACCGCCGCCGGGTTGGGGACCACCACCGGCTCCCCCCGCGCCAGCAGCGGGCGGTAATAGGCGGCCCAGCTTTCCGACAGCACCACCAGCGTGGTCAGGCGGTTGAGGATGAAACGTACCCACCCCCGCCCCACCCGGCCCTGCCGCTGGTAAAAGGCGGGGAAGTGGCCGGAATGGGCGTGCCCCACCACCGGCACCCCGAACAGACGGCCGAGCAGCACGAACACCGCCTTGCGGTGGAAGCTGGCGCCGGTGGCGAAATGGATGTGCAGCAGATCGGCCCGCCGGGCCAGCAGCGCCGCCGTCACCGCGGCCAGCGCCCGCAAGGCCACCGCCAGCTTGGTCAACCGCCCGCCGTCGGCGTAGGTGGCGATGGTGCGCAGGCGCCAGCCGGGCACGTCCCAACCCTCGGCCAGCGCCGCAATCACCGCGGCAATCCCGCCCGCGGCCCCGGCCGACGGCCCCAGCACCAGCGCCACCCGTTCCCGCACCCCCCGTTCCGACGCCATACGCCGTCCCCCCTTGCCCGTGGTTGCCGGTTCCACACCTGACAACCCGGTGCCGCGGGCGCAACCGCCCGGCGGGGGATCATCCCTTTGCGTCCGGCGCCTCCGCCGCCAGCAGCGGCCCTTCGTCCTTCAGGGCGATGCCGGTCAGCCCGCGGCGGGTGGCCTCGCGGATCAGGCGGCACAGGATCTCCGTCGCCGCCGGAACGCTCAAGCCCGCCCCGTGGATGTTGGAGATGCAGTTGCGCTCGGAATCCGCCCGCCCCACCGCCGGGTTCCACGTCAGATAGACGCCCAGGGAATCCGCCGCCGACAGCCCCGGCCGCTCCCCCACCAGCAGCGCCACCAGCCGCGCCCCCAGGATGGCCCCCGCCTCGTCGCCCAGCGCCACGCGGGCCTGTTCCGCCAGCACCACCGGGCCGAGGCGCAGGTCCGCCAGCCGCCCGGCGCAGGCATGGACCAGCGGGGCGGCGTGGGCCTGCACCGCCGCCGCCGACAGCCCGTCGGCCACCACGAACAGCACGTCGCAGCCCCGCCCGTCCGCCATCTCTTCCAGCGCCGCGCGCCCGGCGTCGTCCAGCCGCCGGCCCAGGTCGGGGCGGCGGAGGTAAACGGAACGGTCCGCCGCCCGGCTGTGCACCCGCACCACCGGCAGCGGGGCCAGCGCCGCCGCCAGCGCCCCCATGTCCACCGCCCCATGCACCGCATCGCGGGCGCGGGCGTGGGCAAGCTGGAATTCCAGCAGGGCACGGGTGGGCAGCCCGTCGCCGGCCCGGCCCAGCCCGATGCGCGCACGGGTGGCGGCGCGCCAGCGGTCCCACGGATCGGCCGGGGGTTCGTGCGTCATGATCCCATCCCTTCCAGCAGCAGGGGCCCTTCCAGCAGCAGGGCGCGGCCCATGGTGCCGGCGGTGGCGGCGGGGGGCAGCCGCCCCTGCCCGTCCAGCCACCCCACCCCCTCCAGCCACGCCTGAAACTCCGGCGCCGGGGGGCGTTTGAACAGGTGCCGCAGCCCCAGAACATCGTGGTAGGACAGGCTCTGGTAATTCAGCATCACGTCGTCGGCCCCCGGCACGGCGATCAGGAAGGTGACCCCGGCGGCGGTCAGCAGGGTCATCAGCGTGTCCATATCGTCCTGATCGGCTTCGGCATGGTTGGTGTAGCAGACGTCGCAGCCCATGGGCACGCCCAGCAGCTTGGCGCAGAAATGATCCTCCAGCCCGGCGCGGATGATCTGCTTGGCGTCGAACAGGTATTCCGGCCCGATGAACCCCACCACCGTGTTGACCAGCAAGGGGCGGAAGGCGCGGGCAACGGCATAGGCGCGGGCCTCCACCGTCTGCTGATCGACGCCGTGGTGGCCGTCCGCCGACAGCGCCGCCCCCTGCCCGGTCTCGAAATACATGACGTTGCGGCCGACGGTGCCGCGGTTCAGCGACAGGGCCGCCTGTTCCGCCTCCGCCAGCAGGGACAGGGAGACGCCGAAGCCGCGGTTGGCCTTTTCCGTGCCGGCGATGGACTGGAACACCAGATCCACCGGCGCGCCCCGTTCGATGGCGCGCAGGGTGGTGGTGACGTGGGCCAGCACGCACGACTGCACCGGCAGGGAAAAACGCCGGCGCAGCGTGTCCAGCATCTCCAGCAGCGTCAGACAGGCGGGCACGCTGTCGGTGGCCGGGTTGACGCCGATCACCGCATCGCCGATGCCAAACAGCAGCCCGTCGAGGGTGGACGCCGCGATGCCCGCCGGGTCGTCGGTGGGGTGGTTGGGCTGCAGCCGGCTGGACAGCCGCCCCTCCAGCCCCAGCGTGGTGCGGAAGCCGGTAACCACCCGGCATTTGGCCGCCACCGTCACCAGATCGTGGTTGCGCATCAGCTTTGACACCGCCGCCGCCATTTCCGGCGTCAGCCCCGGTGCCACGGCCGACAGGGCGGCGGTGTCGGCCGCGTACGACAGCAGCCAGTCGCGGAACTGCCCCACGGTCATCGACGCCACCGGGGCGAAAGCGGCGGCATCGTGGGTGTCCACGATCAGCCGGGTCACCTCGTCGTCCTCATACGGGATCAGCGGCTCGTTAAGGAAGGTCTTCAAGGGCAGGTCGGCCAGCAGCATCCGCGCCGCCACCCGCCGTTCGGCGCTGTCGGCGGCGATGCCGGCCAGCTCGTCCCCCGACCGCGGCGGCGAGGCGCAGGCCATCACCGCCTTCAGATCCGCGAATCGATGGCGCTGCCGCCCCAGATCGCGCGTGTAGACCGCCATCGCCGCCCCCTTCCGCCCACACCCGTTTTGGATGATCCCACGTCCAAGATAAGGACGCGCGGGCAAAAAGCGATGGGGCCGGACCTGTGACGGTCCGGCCCCATCGGCGCGCGCAAGCGTAAACAGGGGGAGAGGGGGTTACGCCGCACGAACACCGCTGATGAAACGGTCCACGCTGCCGCGGATCCGCTCGGTCTTTTCCGCCACTTCCTTGGCCGAGTGCAGCACCTGGGTGGACCCGGCGGAGGCGGTGCCGGCGGCCATCTGCACGTTGGTGATGTTGCTCGACACCTCTTGCGTGCCCACCGCGGCCTCGGTGGCGTTGCGGCCGATCTCGGACGCGGCGGCCATCTGCTGGTCGATGGCGGTGGCGACGGTGGAGGCCAGGGTGTTCAGCCGGTACACCACCTGGGTGATCGCCTGGATCGCCGTCACCGCATCGCCGATGGACGACTGCATGGACGTCACCTGGCCGCGGATGTCGTCGGTGGCTTTGGCGGTCTGGTTGGCAAGCTGCTTGACCTCGCTCGCCACCACGGCAAAGCCCTTGCCGGCCTCGCCCGCGCGGGCCGCCTCGATGGTGGCGTTCAGCGCCAGAAGGTTGGTCTGGCTGGCGATGTCGTTGATGAGGCCGACCACCTCGCTGATCTTCTTCCCGGTCGCGGTCAGGGCGTTGATCTGGGTTTCCGCCTTTTGCGCGGTCTGGGTGGCTTCGTCGGCGACGGCGCGGGCGTCGATCATCTGGCGCCCCACTTCCTTGACGGAACTCGCCAGTTCCTCGGTGGCCGAGGCCACGGTCTGGACGTTGGCCGAGGTCTGCTCGGCCGCGGAGCCGACCACCATCGACTGGCGGGCGGTTTCCTCCGACGAGGCGGACAGGGAATTGGCGGTGGCTTCCAACTCGGTGGCGGCGGAGGCGACGATGCCCAGCGCCTCGGCCACCTCGCTCTCGAAACGGCGGATCATGTCGTTGACCTGATCGGCGCGGGCCTGCTTGGCGCGGGTTTCGGCGTCCTGGGAAGCCTGGAGCCGGCGGCGTTCCAGGCCGTTGTCCTTGAACACCTCCACCGCGCGGGCCATGGCGCCGATTTCATCGGCCCGTTCCGTCCCCTCGACCACCACCGTCAGATCGTCGGCGGCCAGATGGGACATGGTGTCGGTGATCCGGCCCAGGGCGGCGGCGATCCGGCGTTCGAAGAACAGGATCACGCCCAGCGACACGGCAATGGTCAGGACCACCAGCGCAATCAGGGTCATGCGGGAAAAGCCGTAGATTGCATCGCCCCGGTCACTGGCATCCGCCGCACTGCGGGTATCGAGCTGGGCGAGTTCCGTCAGTTCGTCGGACAGGGTAGCGAACGGCCCCTTCGACTGCCGCAGCAGCACGGTGGCCTTTTCGTTTTCGTTCTTCCGCGACAGGGCGATCATGGACGCGCTGTTTTGCAGATAGGCATTCCAACTCTGCTCGAACACGCTCAGCTTGGCCTCCACAGCAGACGTGAGGGCAAAGCCGCGGTACTTGCGCAAGCGGTCGTCAACGTCCCGTCGCAACCGGGCCTGATCCTGTTCCGCCTGCGCCATGGCGTCGTCGGTCAGGGACAGGATGTGCATGGCCTCCGCAATACGATAGTCGGAGGTGGCGGTGTTCACCTCGCCCAACAGTTCGGCCCGCGGCATCCAGATGTCCGCCATCTGGGTGGACAGATCATTGACCACAGCCAGGCGGTTGACCGCAAACACACCCGCCACCGTCATCAACACGGCCAACGCCGCCAGCGCAAACCGCATCTTCATCCGCAAGGACCACTGAGACATCGCCCACCCCCCCCTCTCACTCATTCACCCACAAGGCGTTCCCCAGTCCCCGAGCAAAGAGAATGCCAGAGTATTCTTATTGAAAACCCTAGGGTTTTCGGACACGGCCTCCTGTGCAGCCTGCAGTAATCCGGACGGGATTTGCAAAACGCAACGCAACACGCACAGGAAAAGGGGGCGGCCCCAGGCTGGAGCCGCCCCCTTTTCCCAATTCGTCGATCAGACCGCCCGGTCAGGCCGCATAATCGTGCAGCATCACGTTGCCGTCGATGTGCAGGTCGGCGGCCGTCACCCGGTCCAGCGTGGCCAGAAGCTCAAACGGGGCCGAGCCGTGGCCGTCGATGTCCATGCGCACCTCGGTCGCCGCACCCACCTGGACGAAGCTGAGGTAGTCGGCCCCCAGTTCGTGGCCGGTGGCGGCCATCACCGCCTTGTTCAGCGCCACCAGATCCAGGCGGTCCTCGCCCACCTTGAAATCGACGATGCGGTCGCCGCCTTCCCCGATCACCTCATAGGCGAAGGTGTCCTTGCCGGCACCGCCGAACAGCAGATCCTTGCCCATGCCGCCGAAGATCAGGTCGTTGCCGTCGCCGCCGTTGATGGTGTCGTTGCCGTCGCCACCCGCCAGGATGTCGTCACCGCCGCGGCCGTCGATGATGTCGTTGCCGGCCATGCCGCGCAGCTTGTTGGCCAGGGCGTCGCCGAACAGCGTGTCGGCCTGGGACGAGCCGATGACATGCTCGACATTGCGCACGGCGTCCACGTTGGTGGCCGATCCCTGCGACACACCGGCGGCCAGGTCCACCTTGAAGCCCGCGGCCTCCTTGGACAGGTCGAGGAAGTCCAGACCGCCCTTGCCGTCGATGATGTCCTTGCCGGCGGTGCCCACCAGCTTGTCGGCGCCGGCGGTGCCGTTGATGGCGGTGCCGCTGGTCGGTGCCGCGGCCAGAACGGGGGCCGAGGGGGCGGTGGGCAGCGGCTGTTCCACCACCGGGGCCAGGACGTTCATCCCCAGCTTCAGCATCGACGGGGTCACGTTGTCGAGCGTGAACACCGTCTGGGCGGCATCCCCGCCGGCGCCGTCGTGGTCGAAGCGGACCTCGGTGGCGGTGCCGTTGGCGACGAAGCTCAGGTAGTCATGGGCGATGCTGCCGTACTTCGCCTTCATCGCCGTGAACAGGGCGGTCAGGTCCAGCTTGTCTTCCGCCGCGGCGAAGTCGGTGACCCGCACCGTCCCGTCGATGGCGGTGTGGGCGACGAAGGTATCGGCCCCGGTACCGCCGGTCAGCACGTCGTTGCCGCCGCCGCCCAGGATGACGTCGTTGCCGTCATCGCCCATGATGGTGTCGTTGCCGGCCCCGCCGTTCAGCAGGTCGTTGCCGGTGCCGCCGTACATCTCGTCGTTGCCAGCACCGCCCAGCACGGTGTCGTTGCCGTCGCCGCCGGCCAGAACATCGTCGCCGCCGCGGCCGTCGATGAGGTCGTTGCCGGCCATGCCCCGCAGCTTGTTGGCGGTGTCATCGCCTGACAGCTTGTCGTCGAAGGCCGACCCCAGCACGTTTTCGATGTTCTTCAGCGTATCGACATGGGTGGCGCTCATCACCGCCTTGCCGGTGGCCAGATCGACCGTCACCGCGGCCTTGGCCGTCTGAACGTCGAGGAAGTCGGACCCGCCCTTGCCGTCGATGATCTCGTTGGCGTCGGTGCCGCTCAGCTTGTCCGCGCCGTCGGTACCGTTGACGGTGGGGGTGGGGGTGGGGGCCGGCGGCGGGGTGGTGGTGCCGCCGCCCGTGCTGGTGCCGCCCGGTGCCACCGAGGCGTAGGAACCGCTGGCATCCGCCACCCGGACGTCATCCACATAGAGCGTGCGGCTGTCGGCGCCGGTGTCGGTCCCGCTCTTCCAGTCGTACTTGTACAGGCCGATCTTCATGTACGGGCCGACGTCGTCCACGTAGCAGTTGCCGCCCTTGAAATCGACGGCCAGCTTGCCGTCCTTGTAGAGCTGCAGGTAACCCGACCCGTCCGGCGCCCATTTGATATGCCAGACCCAATCCACCCACTTGCCCACGTCGGCGTCGATGGTGCCCAGGTCGATCTGCTTGATGTATTTGAAGCCGCTGGTCCCGTCGGCGCTGGGGTGGGAGCGGATGATGAGGTTGTAGTGCTGCTTGCCGTCGCTGCCCAGTTTGGTCTGCAGCGCCACCGGCGGGTTGCCGGAGTCGGGCTGGGCGTGCCACTGGGTGATGATGGTGTCGGCCTTGTCGGTTTCCTTCCAGTCATTGCCCATCATGGTGCGCAGGCCGTACCAGTATTCGCCGCCCATCTTGGCGAACATCCCGCTGGCGTATCCGGCCGACGACGGAATGGCGTTCGGCTGGATTTCGGTGCGGTAGCTGGTGGAGCTGCTGAAATGATCCAGGGTCAACTGGGCGGCGCGCTGGCCTTCGATATCCACGATCTTCGACCCGTTGCCAGAGTATTTGAACCCCATCTTGGTGATGTCGGTGCCGCTGTTGAAATCGGCTTCGAAGATCAGGCCGGTGCGGGTGGTAGCCATGGCGGGCGTCTCCTTGTGTTTCGCAAGGACGGAGCCAGCCTGTCGGTCAAAACCACCAGCCTGCGCCAGGGATGCCACAAGAAGGACACCAAGGCATGCAGCGCCAACGTTCGATGACCGGACCGGGGGGCGGTGCCGGGGATCCTTGTCCCGTTTGGCACCATGGTGTCCGGTCCATCGTGTGTTCTGACCGGCTCCGTCGGTGCCCAAACCATAGTCCGGGTCACTGGGGCCAAAGTCAGACATGTTTAGGCTAAATTTTATATAACTCCGATATAACCGCCACATGTGACACAGCCGCAACAAAGGTCGTATGCCTTTCGCCATGAGATACCCCCTCCCACCTCATGCGACGTCGCATGAAAGGGGTAATCATCACCGTTTGCGCCCAATCAGCACCGCCGCGGCCAGTCCGGCGGCCAGCCACAGCAGCAATCCCGGCCCGGTCCACAGAAAAAAGAACAGGGCGGCACCTATGACTCCGGTTATGGCCGGCAGGACCCGCCCCACCCCGGACCGGGCCAGAGCCAGCGACAGCGGCGGCAGCAGCAGGGCCGCGAGAGCCGGCAGGATTCGGGTTCTCATGCCGCGGTTCCTCCTTTCAAGTGATCGGCCAGCCGGATCGCCAGGGCGATCAGCATCATGGTCGGGCCGGAATAACCGGCGGTGGGAAACACGCCGCTGCCGGCGACATACAGGTTCTCGATGCCGTGCACGCGGCACTGGGCGTCCACCACCCCATCCTCGGGCCGCTCGCTCATGCGGGTGGTGCCGATGTGGTGGAAATGGCCGCGGACCTTGCGGTCCACCTCCTCGGCGTCCAGGGTGCGCAGGCGGAATTCGCCCATGCCCAGCGCCGTCATCGCCTCGGCCACCGCCGCCTGCCCGTGCTGGAAGGTCTTGTAGTCGAGATCGCTCAGGCGCCAATGCAGATCGGCCCGGCGGTTGCCCAGCGCGTCCCGCTCCGCCGACAGCACGATGCGCGATGCCGGGTTGGGCGCCTGTTCGATGCGGTGGTCCAGCAGGTAATAGCGGGCGTCGCCGCGGGTGGTGGTCAGCTTGTCCGCCACTGCCGACGCCGCACCGGGCAGGTTGCCCATCACCTCGGCGATGTCATCGAGGAAGGCGGGATCGAACGGTTCCCAGAAGGCATCCTTGATGCGGCCCATGGCGGCGCGCACCGCCTCGTTCTCCTGCGGCACCAGGAATCGGCAGTAGTATTGCATGATGCCGCGGCGGCGCATGGCCGCTTCGGTCAGGCCCAGGTTCGCGTTGACGTTGATTGACGCCATATAGTCGGAATCGTAGATGGCCGGGAAACGCCCCTTGGCCGGGATGTACACACCGGAAATGACGTGGGCGTGCTCCATGAAATGCCGCCCGACGTGGCCGTGGGCGTTGCCCACCCCCGCCGGCATCACATCGTCCGACGACAGCAGCAGCCGGGCGTTTTCGATGGCGTGGCAGGCCAGCACCACCCGCTTGGCCCGCACCACCGCCGTCCGGCCGTTCAGGGCGCGCACGGTCAACCGCTCCACCCGCCGCCCGTCGGGGTCCAGGCCGATGTGGGTGACGTTGGCGTGCAGCAGCACCCGCAGGTTCCCCTGCCCCGCCAGGGTGTCGCGGTAGAGGGGACGGAAGCGCACCTGCTGGCTGATCTGGAACACCTTGGTCATCAGCGCGTCGCTGTGGGCGTCCAGCAGGTCGTTTTCCGGCAGACCGCGGGCGCGAAGCTGCACCGCCGGATCCCACCCCGCCGGGGTCAGCCCCAGCATGGCGGCGGCGCGGTGGATGTAGGGATCGAGATCCGCCGCCGTCAGCGGCCACGCCGGCACGCCCAGGTCGGGGCGCCCCTGATAGTCGATGGGGTCGTTGGGCCGGCAATAGCCGCCCCAGTGGTTGGTCGTCCCCCCCAGATAGCGCAGCCGGCAGGCGGTGAGGTCGAAGTACGGCAGGCCGGTGTTGGCCCCGCGGTACAACCCCTGCGTCGCCCCGTCGATGTCCAGACCGCCGCTTTCCAGCAGCAGGATGCGGATGGGGGCGTCGGCAAGCTGCATGGCCAGCGTCATCCCGGCGGCCCCGGCCCCGACGATGCACAGGTCGGCGTCCAGCACCTCCGGCACGGCGTCGGCCAGGGCGTCGGCAAAGCCGCTGTGGCCAGGGGTGGCGAAGACGCCGGAGCCAGAGGCGGCGAAGACGGGGCGGGCCAGCAGGGCCGCCGCCCCCCCCGCCAGCAGGGTGCGGCGGTCGAGCGTGATCGGCATGGGGTTACTCCCGGCTCAGCAGATAGGTGACCACGGCGTCGGCATCGGCGGGGGGCAGGCCGGTGATGGCCATGTTGGTGCCCGGCACCGCCGCGTCGGGGTCGCGCAGGAAGGCGCGCAGGGCGTCGGGCGACCACACCCGCCCCGCCCCGCTCATCGCATCGGAATAGGGATAGCCGCGGGCCTCCCCCGCCGGGCGCCCGACGATGCCCACCAGATGGGGGCCGACGCCGTTGCGGCGCTTGCGGATGTCGTGGCAGGCAGCACAGGTGGCGAACAGGTCACGGCCCCGCTCGACCTTTTCCGGGTCGAGGGCGGCATGCCGCTCCTCTGCGCCGACGCAGCCGGCCAGCAGCGGGGCCGCCAGGGCCGCCGCCCACAGAAGCTTTGCGTATGAGGACATAACGGGCCGTTCCTTCCCGTCGAAAACGATGGGTCGATGGTGGGCGGAACCCCGCCCACCGGCAAGAAAGCGGTCAGCCTACCCCCGCCGCCCCCGGCACCACCCCGTTCGGGTGGGACGGAGCCTCCGCCGCCGCGGGCCGGGTGAGATCGAGGAAACGCAGATGCGCCCGCATGTGCCAGATGATGGCGATCACCAGCGAGCCGAAATGGATGGAGGAGGTGAAGGTGAAGGCGTTGATGGGCACCGGCACGCACAGCCAGCCGATGAAATAGCCGGCCAGCACCGCGGCACACCACCGTTCATCGGCACCGAAGCGCCGCGCCCCGCCGATGCCCACCCGGATTGCCAGAAAGGTCATGGTGACCGCCGCCGCCCCGCCCAGCACGCCGAACTGGAACAGCGCGCCGTACAGGCCGAGGTCGGTGAAATTGACGTGCTGGGCCAGCGAGGCGGCGATGATGTTGTTGATCCGCCCCGACGGAGCCGACATGCCGAACCCCACCCCGCCGGTGTCGAGGAAGATGGGCAGATAGTGGAAGAACGTCTCGAACCGGATGGCGACGTTCAGTTCGCGCGATTCCATCAGGTCGTCGCGGGCCAGCAGCGCGATGTACGGTTCCAGCAGGATGGGCAGGACGACGATGGCGCACAGCGCCATGGCCGTGCGCACCAGAAAGGGGCGGAAGCGGAAGGTCTGGCGGTCCAGCAGCAGCGCCACCGCCACCCCCACCCCCATGGCGATCAGCCCCTGGCGGCTCTGCACCAGCTGCACCTGCAGCGCCAGGCACACCCCCAGCACCGCCATCGCCACCCCCTTCCACCCCACCGCCAGCCGCGACGACAGCACCAGCACGAACAGCGCCAGAGAGGCAAAGAAGAACTCGTACTTCATGATGACGATGCGGGCCACGTCCTGGCCGAAGATGGACCGGCGGACAAAGGCCCGCAGCATGGGAAGTTGCCCCACCTCGTACCCGATCATCAGCACGGCGGCGATGATCCCGGCGCCGATGATCCCCCACATCACG
This sequence comes from uncultured Rhodospirillaceae bacterium, assembly GCA_937927415.1. Taxonomy (GTDB): domain Bacteria; phylum Pseudomonadota; class Alphaproteobacteria; order Azospirillales; family Azospirillaceae; genus Azospirillum. The sequence continues at coordinate 49,805 of CALBDS010000060.1, read as the reverse complement.
TCCTTGGCGGTGCAGCGCAGCGCCACCAGCAGATAGACCTGCAGCACCGGCAGATAGACGTAATGGGCCGCCAGCCAATGGCTGAGCGGCTTGGGGAAAAACACCGTGTTGGCGAACAGCGACACCACCAGGAACAGCAGCAGCAGTCCCAGCGGCCACAGCAGGAACGGGTGGGCGAACACCATCCCCCGCCACACCAGCACGGCCAGGGACGCCAGCGACAGCGCGGTCAGCAGGGCCAGCCCCCCCTGGCGCACCGTCACCTCGTCCAGCCCCAGCAGGGCGGCGATCAACTCGTTGTGGAACAGGGTCAGGAACGTCACCAGCGCCACCCGCCACAGGCTGACGCCGGTACGGTCGAAAGGAATGCCGGCAAAGGGAAGACGATCGGACAGGATCGGTGCGGCCATGGCGTGTCCCTCCCCCGGCTCAGGCGATGCGCCGCACGGCATAGCGCAGCAGCGCCGGGCCGGGGGTCAGCAGGCCGTACAGAAGAATCCAGGGTCCGGCCAGCCGGGTGCCCGCCCATTCCGGCACCCGGCCCCGCCGCCACGCCCGCCCGGCGTCGGCCAGCAGCCCGGCCACCGTCAGCAGCGCCAGCGGCCATGATCCGGTGACGGCGGCCAGCAACGCCAGGGTTTGCAGGATGCCGCCGGCGACGATACCGCGTTCACGGTTCAGCACCGCCATCAGCCGGTCGGGGTGGGTCAGGTGCTTGCGCAGCAACTGCCCCACCGCGCTGGGCCGCAGGTCGCGGTAATAGCTCATCTGCCGCTGGGGCGAGAAATAATAGTGGGTCAGGTGCAGCGCCATGGCGTCGGGGATGCGCAGGATGCGGTGGCGCCCCGACAGGCGCAGGGCGAAATCCCAATCCTCGCAGACCTTTTGCTTTTCGTCGTAGCGCAGGCCCGGTTCCAGAACCTGCGGCCCCAGCAGGATGGCGCCGCCGGTCAGGGTGACCGGCACCGGCCCTTCGGGCGGGTGGCGCCAGATGATGCCCCCCTCGGGGTTGTTGTCGGCGTCGAAACGCTGTTCCCGCAACGCCCCCACCACCGCCCCCGCCCGGCCCGCGCCGACCAGGGCGAAGGCGGTGGCGAGGAAGTCCGGCTCCACCACCATGTCGCCGTCCAGCAGCATCAGGAAGCCGGGGCGGGTGTGGGCCAGCACGGTGTTGCGGGCGACCGCCGCGCTCACCTGCCCGTCCAGCCGATAGACGCGGGTGTCGGAGCGGGTGAAGGCGAAATCGGTCATGGCCCCGGTGGTGCCGTCGGTGGACGCGCTGTCCACCAGGATGATGTCCAGCCGTCCGCCGAACAGGTCGGGGGGCGGCAGAGACTCCAGGCAGGGGAGCAGGAACGGCAGCCCGTTGCGGGCGATGACGCCGATGGTCAGCCGCCCGCCGGGGGGAAGGGCGGCGGCGGCCCGCCGCCAGTCCCCCCCGGTGCCCCCGGCACGCGAAATCAGGGAAAATCCGGTCATGATCTCAGCCCGAGTAGTAGCGATAGGCGGAGCGGGCCGACACGGCGCTGTCGCCGAAGCCGTACAGCGCGTGCTTGCGGCTGTGCACCTGGGTCACCGCCACGCCGGCCACCCGCGCCCCGGCGTCGCGCAACTGGTCGAGCGCGAAGCGGGCCACCCGCGGGCTGGTGCGGTTCCATTGCACCACGAAGATGCACTGGTCCACCGCCGGCGCCAGCGCGCGGGAATCGGCGACCGGAGCCACCGGCGGCGTGTCGATCAGAATCAGGTCGTACAGGTGGCGCACCGCCGCCAGGATCGCCGACAGCTCGTCGCGGCCCAGCGCATGGCCCCGCGCGTGGGTGATCCGCCCCATGGCCCGCAGCGATGCCGTCAGCGAACCGGCGGTGATGACATGCGCCCCCGACAGCACGTCCTGGCGGATCAGCCCGGCCACCCCGGCGTCGGTTGCCAGCGGCTCGGCCGGGGTGTGCAGGTTGGTGCTGCCCAGCAGATGTTCCAGGGACGGGCGGCGCAGGTCGGCGTCGATCATCAGCACCCGCTGCCCCTGCTGCGCCACCATGCGGCCCAGGGACGCCACCAGCAGCGATTTCCCTTCGGCGCTGACGGAGGAGGTGACCATCACCGCCGTACCGCCGCCGGTGCGCTGCATCTCGATGGTGAGGGAGGTGTAGAGGCTGCGCAGGCTTTCGCCATAGGCCGAGGCCGGACGGCTGATGACATGACGGGCCAGCGCCCGGCGCCCGGTCATCGAACCGCCGATCACCGGCACCAGCCCCAGCGGGTGGGCGTCGAGCGCGTGACGCACGTCCTCGCTGCCGCGGATGCCGTTTTCCATCAGTTCCGCCGCCACCACCAGCAGCAGCCACAGGGCCACGGCCACGATGACCGCACCGGCGGCCAGCAGCTTGCGGTTGGGGCCGGAGGGCAGCGACGGTTCGGCGGCCCCCGACAGCACCCAGGCGTCGGGCTGGTCGATGGCCACCCGTTCGTGGGCGTTCAACTGCTGGGCATAGTCGGTGAGCAGCAGGCGGTTGGCCTCCGCCTCGCGTTCCAGGTCGCGCATCTGCACTTCGGCCGATTTGATGCGGCCGAGGTCGGTTTCCAGGTCGCGGCGGGACTCTTCCAGGGTGGCGACCTTGCGGGCGGCGACGGTGGCTTCGCTGCGCACGGCGGCGACGGCGTTGTTGGCCTCCGCCGTGATCTTGGCGTCCAGCGAGGCGACCTCCGACCGGCTGTTGACCACGGCCGGATGGGACGGGCCATAGTTGGACAGAAGCTGGGCCTGACGCTGGCGGGCGGTGATGTCGCTTTGCAGCAGGGCGCCGACGCCGGGGTTGGCGGCGGTCATCATCTCCAGAACCGCCCGCGGGCCGCGGGTGGACAGCGCGCCCTGCACCTCGCGCAGCCGGGCGGCCGCACCGTCGGCGGTGGCCTGGGCGGTCAGCAGTTCGGTGCCGATGGTGGAGAGCTGTTCGGACACGAGGTTGGAGGTGCGCCCCTGCACGATCCCGGCGTTGGCGCGATAGGCTTCGACCTTGTGCTCGGCATCCTCCACCTTCTGCCGCAACTCGGCGATGCGGCCGTTGAGCCAGAGGGTGGCGACGCGCTTGGTCTCCAGCTTGGCGTCAAGCTGGTAGGTGATGAAAAGCTGGCCCATCAGGTTGGTGATGTCGGCGGCCAGCTTGGGGTTTTCCGCGGTGAACTGGATCTGGATGACGCGGGAATCGCCCATGGGCACCACCCGCAGCCGTTCGCGGAAGCGGGGCAGCACCTCGGCCTCCACCGGGTCGGGCACCGCTTCGCCGCCGTCGCCGGGCGCCTTGGCCCAGCGGTCGGGGCCGATGCCCATGCCGGCCAGCCAGCCCTTCCAGTCGGGCATCTTCAGCGACGCCAGCCAGCCGGTGGGCGGATTGACGGCGGGGTTGAATTCCGCCCGTTCGGCCAGCCGCGCGTCGGTGATGGCCTGGCGGGCCAGCCGTTCGGAATTCAGCACCTCCAGATGGGTCTGGATGTCCACCGCGGCCTGTCCGGCGCGTGGCGCCAACTGGGCGGCGGGCACGTCGGGCTGCTTGATGACCAGGGAGCCGGTTGCCGTGTAGAACGGCTTCATCATCACGATGACCGCCAGCCCCGGCAGCAGCACCAGAAACAGCGGAACGAGCGCCAGCCACAGCCGCCGCCGCACGATCAGGCCCAGATCGGCCAGCGTGACCGTGCGGGCCGCCCCCCACAGCCATGTCTGGCGCGTGTCCGTGTCGCCCGCGGGATAGGAGGTGGGGCGTGGAGAAACAACATTCATAGCGTGTGGTTCCTCTGCAAAACGGTGGATGCGGCGCGGCGGCGGCGTGCCCGCACCACCTCGCCCGCCAGCAGGCCCAGATAGACGCAATTGGTGGACAGGTAGCGGCGCCACAGCCGGCGCGGCTCCTGAGCCAGCCGGTAGAACCATTCCATGCCGATGGCCTGCATCCACGGCGGGGCGCGGCGGGTGTAACCGGCGAACACGTCGATGGACCCGCCCACCCCCATCAGGAACGGCACCCCCAGCCGGTCGCGGTGCTGCTGGGTGAAGCGTTCCTTCATGGGGCTGGACATGGCGACGAACAGGCAGTCGGCGCCGGACCGGCGAATGGCCTCCACCACCTCCGGCTCGTCCGCCGGTCCGAAATAGCCGTCGCGCCAGCCGGCGAAGACGATGCCGGGATGGCGGCGGCCGATGGCGGCGACGGCGGCGTCCAGCACCTCCCGCCGGGCGCCCAGGATGTAGGGGCGGTACCCCTTGGCGGCGCACAGCCCCAGCACCCGGTCCATCAGGTCGATGCCGGCCACCCGGCCCGGCACGCGGATGCCGGCCAGCCGCGCGCCCCACACCACCCCCATGCCGTCGATGTTGATGAGGTCGCTGCCGCACACGTCGCCGCGCAGTGCGGGGTCGCGGCGCATGGAAATCAGTTTCGAGACGTTGACCACCACATGCTTCAGCGGAACCCGCCGGCCCATGGCGTCGTCGATGATCACCAGGGTTTCATCCATGGTCAGGGGATCGACCGGCGTGCCGAGAAAGACGGCCCGGCGTTCCGGAACCCGATGCACGGCCAGCAGATCCGCGGTGGGCGTGCCATCCGTTGGGGTGTGACTGTTCATGGCTGCTGCTCCTGCCGCCATCACCACACGCCCACGGTGTCGATGATGAACTTGTCCTTCAGCAGATCGCGGTCCACCTGAAGGAAGCTCATGTGATCCACCAGCAGCACCACCATGTTGGCGCGCTCGAAGGCGTCGTCGAAGCCGGTGAGTTCCAGCCCCAGCCCGTCCAGTTCGGGCGGCAGGCGGGTGATGTGGGGTTCGACCACCAGAATACGCCCGCCCTTATCGTGGGTCAGGGACGGGTCGCGGGCCAGCGCCTGGACGATGTGGACCGCCGGGCTTTCGCGCAGATCGTCCACGTCCTTCTTGTACGACAGGCCCAGGCAGGCGATGACCGGCTCCACAAGATGACGCGCCTTTTCCCGCACCTTGGCGCAGACGAAATCCGGCTTGTGGTCGTTGACCTCCCGCGCGGTGCGGATCAGGCGGGATTCCTCCGGCGCGCTGTCCACGATGAACCAGGGATCGACGGCGATGCAGTGGCCGCCGACACCGGGGCCGGGGCGCAGGATGTTGACGCGTGGGTGCAGGTTGGCCAGCCCGATCAGTTCCCACACATTGATCTTCAGCCGGTCGCAGATCACCGACAGTTCGTTCGCAAAGGCGATGTTGACGTCGCGGTAGGCGTTTTCCGTCAGCTTCGCCAGTTCCGCCGTGCGGGCGTTGGTCGGGCGGCATTCGCCCTCGCAGATGATCTTGTAGAGGCCCAGCGCCGCCTGGGCGCAGCGGCGGGTGATGCCGCCGATGACGCGGGCGTTGTTGACCACCTCGTCCAGGATGCGGCCGGGCAGCACCCGTTCGGGGCAATGGGCGACCCGGATGTCCGACAGGTCGCCCCGCTGGGTGGGAAAGGTCAGGTCGGGCCGCTCCTCCGCCATCCAGCCGCACATGCGTTCCGTGGTGCCCACGGGAGAGGTGGATTCCAGAATCACCAGATCCCCCGGCTTCAGCACCTTCGCCACTGCCCGCGCCGCGGTTTCGATGTAGGACACATCGGGCCAGTGGTGCCCCTCGATGTCCTGAAACGGGGTGGGTACGGCGATGATGAAGGCGTCGGCCGGCTCCACCGTCACGGTGGCGCGCAGCTTTCCCGCCTCCACCACCCGGCGCAGAAGGGCGGCCAGATTGGGTTCGACGATGTGCGGCTTGCCGGCGTTGATGGAGTCCACCGCGCGGGCGTTGACGTCCACCCCGACCACCTCCACCCCGCGGTCGGCGAAGACGGCGGCGGTGGGCAGGCCGATGTAGCCCAGTCCGACCACGGAGATCTTACTGACGGGATTCATGAAGCAGCCTTTCCGCAATGCGGCCGCTGGCGCGGCCGTCGCCATAGGGGTTGTGGGCACGGCTCATCCGTGCATAGGCATCCGCATCATCCAGAAGGCGGGTGGCGTGGGCGGTCACCGCGTCGGCCGAGGGGCCGATCAGTTCCACCGTGCCGGCCGTCACCGCCTCGGGCCGTTCGGTGGTGTCGCGGGTGACCAGCACCGGCTTGCCCAGCGACGGCGCTTCCTCCTGAATGCCGCCGCTGTCGGTGACGATCAGGTGCGCGCGCATCATCAGATAGACGAAGGGCAGGTAATCCTGAGGCGGGATCAGGTGGACGTTGGGGCAGTCCTTCAGCACCGCCGCCGCGGCCTTCTGCACATGGGGGTTCAGGTGGACGGGGAAGACCACGCCCACGTCGGGCCGTTCGGCCAGCCACGACAGGGCGGTGAACACCTGCTCCAATCCGCCGTCGAAATTCTCCCGCCGGTGGCCGGTCGCCAGGATGATCCGCCGCCCCCGGGCCGCCAGATCGGCCAGGAAGGGGAAGCGCGCGTCCAGCGACGCCCGCAGCGCCGGGTCGCCGTCGATCCGGTCCACCGCGTAAAGAAGCGCGTCGATCACGGTGTTGCCGGTGACCGTCACCCGGTCCGCCGCCACCCCTTCGCGCAGCAGGTTGGCGCGGGACTGGTCGGTGGGGGCGAAATGCAGGTCGGCCATGGCGGTGGCCAGCCGGCGGTTCATCTCCTCCGGCCAGGGGGAGTTGATGTTGCCGGTGCGCAGGCCCGCTTCCACATGGCCGACCGGCACCCGTTCGTAAAAGGCGGCCATGGCCGCGGCCATGGTGGTGGTGGTGTCGCCCTGCACCAGAATACGATCGGGCCGGCAGTCGCGGATGACCGTCTGCAGCCCGTCCAGCACGGCCGAGGTGACATAGGCCAGCCCCTGCCCGTCGCGCATGATGTCCAGGTCGTAATCGGGCCGGATGGCGAACAGTTCCAGCACCTGATCCAGCATCTGGCGGTGCTGGGCGGTGACGCACACCCGCGGTTTCACGCCGGGGGTGGCCGCCAGCGCCTTCAGCACCGGGGCCATCTTGATCGCCTCGGGCCGGGTGCCGAAGACGATCAGGACCGTCCGCTCCCGCCCGCTCATGATCCGGTCCCCCGGCGGGCGGAGGGCAAAGCGCGTCCTGCCGCCGGCGATGGCCCGCCGGGCGTTCCCTTGGTCAGTCGTGGCATGTCAGAGAATCCCCTGGTTGTCGTCCGTCCTCAAGCCGCCGCCATCACCGGCCTGCGCCGTTCCAGCGGGCAGCGTTTCAGCCGCTCCAGCGCCCGTTCCAGGGACGCGGGCCAATCCAGCCCGCGCGCCGCCAGCAGACGGCGGATGTCCCCCTCCTCCGCTTCCAGCCGGGCCAGTGCCGCCCGCAGGGTGACCGCCGTCATGTCGGCGCCGTCCAGCACGTGGCGGGTGTCCCCGAACAGGTCGCGGTTGATGCCCTTGGCCTTCAGGCTGTAGGCGATGGAAACGGTGGGCACCCCCGACGACAGCGCGCCGATGGTGGCGTGGGTGCGCGCCGCCAGAACGTAGCGGCAGCGCGACAGGGCGTATTTCAGTTGCGGCGCGTTCAGCGTGCGCGGCGCCAGCGCGATGCGCCCGCCCCCATCGCCGGTCCGCCCCAGCAGAGCGCGCAGCAGCGCGTGGTCGCATTTCTCCGGCGATCCCGATTGCCCGACCACATGGGGCAGCAGCAGCACGCCATAGCCTTCGTCCGCCAGCCCGGCGATGAAGGCCGCGGCCTCCTCCTCCAGCGGGCGGCCCTGGGGGTTGCCGGCGGCGTGGGTGCGGCGGATCAGCGGGCTGAGGTTCACCGCCACCGTGCCCCGGTCCCCCTCCCGCGGCCAGAAGCCGGTCAGGGCCAGCGGCTCCGGTTTCATGGAAAAGGCGGGGTCGCAGGCCAGCGCCAGCCGCTCGCCCACCCCCTGGCCGCGCAGCCAGCCGTGGGACAGGGTTTCCCGGGCCACCACCAGATCGAAGCGGCGCAGGTGGCGGGACACCGCCCGCTGCACCGCGACCGGGGCATCGTCGAACGGCCCCACCGACGCCCCCCACAGCACACTGGGAATGCCGTGGTCCATGGCCGCCCCGTCCACCGCCATCATGGTGTGCAGCGACACCAGCCCGTAATCGAGGGAGTAATTGTCCCCGCCGGTGGACACCAGCAGGTCGGCGCTGCCCAGCGGCACGCGGGTCCCGGCGCCAAGCCGGCCGCGCGGCCAGGGCAGCCGGTTCCATCCCGGCACCCGGCGCGCGGCGCGGTCCCACCAGCGATGACCCTCCCACGGGTCCACGGCGGGGACGAAGGTGACGCCATGGGCGGCGGCGGTGGGCCAGAAGCTCCGGTCCTCCGCCGCATCCACCGAGGGCACCAGCAGTTCCACATCCCCGAAGGCTTCGCGGAACAGGGCGGCGGCGGAACGGACCAGCGCCTCGCATCCATGGTTGGCGAAGGACCGATGGCCGGTGAGATACAGCCGCAATGTCATGACGCGACCACCTGTGCTTGTGGGATCGAACACGGGAAAAATAACGATCCGCCGGGGCCGGTGCAGGCGCGCCTAAGAAGCATCGCCCCTTTCGCTACCCGGCAGCCCCATCGGCTGGGAGGGTGACCGAAGCCGGTAGTGCTTCTGCCCGGCGGCCCTACCACCGACGCCGACCGGGGATTGCCGGCCGCAGCCCCTATCCTAAGAACCCAGGATTTCGCGGATGCGGCAGAAGAGGTTCGGGAATGACGCAGCAGGATGTGGCGGTACCGGCCCCGCCGGTGTCGTGGAAACGCGGGGTGGTGGCGCGGGTGCTGCCCGCCGCCGCCGTGGCCCGGCTGGCGGCGCTGAACCGGCGGTGGCGGGCGCTGACGGCGCTGGCGGCCAACGCCTGGTATGACGCCCGCCGGTTCTGGGCGTGGTCGTCGGCGGGCCGGGCCGACGGCGCGCTGGACCGGACGCAACTGGCCGCACTGGTGACGCTGAACGGGCACCGGCTGGAAAAGGGGCTGGCCCTGCCGGCACCGCGCCCCGGCTTCGGCCAGGACGCGGTGGCGCGGCTGGTGGCCCTGCTCGACCTGTATCTGGAGCGTCACGGCATGGACGCCACCGCCGCGGCGGGGGTGGACGCGCTGGCGGCGTGGCAGGATTTCAACCACCCCTTCGGTATCCGGAACACCGCCGTGGCGGCGGCCCTGGCCCGCTACGCCCGCCATCCCCGCCCGACGGAGACGCTGTGCGGCGGCACCATCCCCATCACCCGCGCCGATCTGGCCGCGGCCCGGCCCACCGACCCGGAGGCCTTTTTCGCCACCCGCCACAGCGTGCGGCAGTTCACCGGGGCGCCGGTGGACCGCCCGACCCTGGAACGGGCGGTGGCGCTGGCGCTCTCCACCCCGTCGGTGTGCAACCGCCAGGGCTGGCGGGTCCATGCCTTCACCGACACAACCCAGCGCGCGCGGGTTCTGGCCTACCAGAACGGCAACCGCGGTTTCGGCGACCGGGCCGGGGCGGTGCTGGCGGTCACCGCCGACCTGCGCCACTTCACCGGCGTGGGCGAGCGTTACCAGGGCTGGATCGACGGCGGGCTGTTCGCCATGACGCTGGCCTGGGCCTTTCACGCGCTGGGTCTGGGGTGCTGCATGCTGAACTGGTCGGTGACCAGGGACACCGACCGCGCCCTGCGGCGGGAAGCCGGCATTCCCGACCATGAAAGCGTCATCATGCTGATGGCCGTCGGCCATCTGCCCGAGCGTTTCACCGTCGCCCGCTCCCAGCGCAAGCCGCTGGACGCGGTGCTGGCGGTGCATTGAGAATGTCACAGCGAAAGGACGACGCCGTGCGGTCGCATCTCTATTCAGCCAGCGCGCTGCGGCGGGGACTGGTGTCGCTGCTGTTCGGGCGGTTCCTGTCGGCGGGGCTGACCCTGCTGGCCATGGTGTTGGTGGCCCGGCATCTGGACGTGACCAGCTTCGGCATCTATGCCCTGCTGCTGTCCACGCTGGGGCTGGCCATCACCTACACCAGCTTGGGCCTCGATTGGGTCAGTGCGCGCTATCTGCCGGAATACCGCATCCACGCCGCGGCATCCGACCTGCGACGGTTTCTCACCGGGTTCGTGGCGGTGCGGACGGTGTCGCTGGCGGTGTTTTCCGCCGCCGTGCTGGCCGGGGCGGCGTGGATCGTCGATTGGCTGGACATTCCGGGACAGCAGGAGGTGTTCCTGCTCTACATCGCCGTGACGCTGCTGGAGGGGCTGGTCCGCTCCCTGCGCGGCGACGTGTTCGAGCCGCTGCTGATGCAGGTGTCATCCCAGGGCAACGCGGCGCTGCGGGCGGTGGTGTTCGCCGGGCTGGTCGGCTGGGGCATCGCCAGCGGCGGGCTGACGCTGGCGGAGGTGGTGGTGGCCGATCTGGCCGCCTCGGCCCTGTCGCTGGCGGTGGCGTTCGGGCAACTGGGATGGTTCATGGTCCACGCGCTGAAGGGGCACGAGCGCAGCCCCGGCTGGACCCCGCCGCCGTTCCGCCAGATGCTGGCGGTGGGCTGGCACAATTATCTGGCCCAGGTCATCAACGGGGCGGCCAGCCCCAACGCGCTGATGCTGGTGGGCACGTCCATGGCCGGACCGGCGGCTCTGGCCGGGTTCGGCTTCTGCCGCACCTTTTCCGACCAACTGCGCCGCTACCTGCCCATCACCCTGCTGATCCCGCTGGCGCGACCCAAGATCGTGGCGTCCTTTGCCGTGGACAGCGATTACGGCCGGCTGAAGGACCGGGTGCAGTTCCTCTACAAGGCCAACCTGATCGTGCTGATGCCGGCGGTGATCCTGGCCGCGGCCTTCGGCGGGCCGATCCTGGAGGCGATTTCCGGCGGCAAGTACGGCGATGCCTGGATGGTGGCGGTGGGCTTCACCCTGTTCCTGGTGCTGCAGAGCCATCGGGTGGTGCTGTCGCTGCTGACCAACATCCTGGGCTGCCCGGAACTGACCTCGGCGGGGTCGGTGGCCAGCGTGGCGGCGCTGCCGCTGGCGGTCGCCGCCCTGTGGGCCGGCGGGGGGGCCGAAGGGCTGGTGGCCGCCATGCTGCTGGGCGAGGCGCTGTCCCACATCGTCATCATCGCCGCCTTGGGACGGCGGGGGTATGCCTATGGCTTCGACGGCGGGGGCTATGCCCGGCTGGGTCTGGCGGCGGCGGGGTCGGTGGCCCTGACCCTGCTGCTGCCGGCCCCGGCGGGGATGGTGGAACAGATGGCGGTCTATGCCCTGCCGGTGGCGCTGTTCGCGGTGCTGACGCTGGTGCTGTGGCCCTTCACCCCCTTCGAGCGCGCGATGATCCAGCGTTTCATCGGCGCCCGGCGCCTGATGGGACGAGCGTGAAAGAGGGGCCTCTCAGGCGCCAATCAACATGTCCAAGGCCGCCACAATGGTGGTGTCCTCCGACAGGAGGTTGCCGACACAGGGGCCGAGGTCTGACACCCGGACGGCACCCGCAAACTGGGTGACCATAATGTGCGGCTGCCCCTCGATGGTGAAGACCGGGTTAAGCCGTTCGGCGGGCCGCGGGGCCTCGTTTGGCGGAAGCAGCGGTGCGACGAAGCGCGTGTTCAGGTCACGCAGAATATTGGCCTGAAGGTCCAGCAGGTAACCGGAACCATCGAGGCGCCGATGGACATCGAAGCGCGCCATCAATAGGGCCGGTTCTTCGCGAGCGGAAGGCCGTGTTCTTCGACGTAGGCATTCGAAGACTCGATAGCCTCCCGGTTCTCCTCCAGCCAACGCTTGGCGCGCAACTCGGCAATCTGTTCGATCAGACCGCGCTCACACGCCCGCGACACGTTGATGCCCAGGGTCTTGGCCTGCTCCAGCAGATCGCTGTTAAGGCTGACGTTGGTTGCCCGCTTCGGAGCAGACGCGTCAAAGGAAAGGCGCGCATCGGGCATCGGTCTCTCCATAACCATGCGCATCTATTATGCGCATGGTTATGGTGGAATCAATGGCGGGATCCTCTGCTGGTCCACACCCCGCCGATCCTCCTCACACCACCTGATTGGTGCCGGTGGTGAAGACGTTGCCGGGGGTGGCGGTCTGGGTCTTGGGGCCGTCGGCGGCTTTCAGCATGTCCAGGATGATGGTGGCGTTCTGGTCGGTCTGGTTGACGGTGATGCCCTTGGCCTTGTTCGACTTGGCCTCCATCGCCGCCTTCAGCACCGACAGGGCGGCCTGGGACTTGGCAAGGTCGGGGGACGACGCGGTCACCGCGGAAAAGCCGGGGTCGTCCGGACCGGCGGCGTTCTTGTTCTTTTCCTGCTCCTCGCGGGCCTGCAAGGCGCTGGTCAGCACCGACGTGGTGGTGGTGGTTGCCGTCACCGTCGTCTGGGTCTGCGTCGCCGCCATCTGCCCGGCCTGGATCTTGGCCTTGATCTCGCTTTCCAGGGGCGGGGCACCGGCGGCGCGGCCAATGCCGGGGATGTCCACCGATTTGGCCACCGTCTTGAAGGCATCGCCGAAAACGGCGCCGGTAAAGCCGGCCTCCTGCAGCTTCTGCTCGGCCGCGTTGGCGTCGGCGTCGCCGAACTCGACGAAGCCGTCGCCGCCGGTCATGCTCTTCATGGCTTCCTTGAAGCCATTGACGTTCTTGGTAAAGCCCGCCGACAGATCGGTAGGGTCATAGCCGGCCACCACCGCCTGAGCCGACGCGATCTGCGCCTGGAACTCTTCGGTCAGGGGCTTCAACTGCGCGTGCATCTCCTCCACGGAGATCTCGCCCCGTTCCTGCGCGGCCATCAGGGCGTCCATAGACTGGGCGTTCTTGGCGCGGGCGGCCCCCATGGTATCGCCCATGGAGCGGATGGCCTGGCTGTGGGCCTCGGACGCGGCAAGGCGGCGCTTGTCGTCCTCGTCCTGGGGGCGTTCCTGGACATAGCGGTTGAACACCGCCTTGGTCGCCATGGATTGCAGGCCCTTCACCACCTCCTCCGCCGACATGCGGCCCGACGAGACGATGGATTCCAGGCTCTTGCGCGCCTTGGGGTCCAGGGCGTTGAACACGTCCGAGGCGATGCCGCTCAGCGCATCCCCCAGCGGGCTGACCGACACGCTGTCACCCTTGGCGCCGGCGGATTTGAACACCCCGGCGGGTGCGGCAGACGAGGCGGTGCCGGTGGCCGAGGTCAAGGATTTCCATTGCGCTGCCGCCGACGACGGCGCCCCGCTTCCCGATATAGCTGAGCCGAACATGACGTTTCCCCTTCCATCCCTACCGATCCCGGACCGCGCCCCACGGTCACACGCAATGTTAGGATGAAAAGAATAACCGAAAATTAATGATCGTTCCGCCTCTAAGCAGCATAATTGCGCATTATTCGGCGGCGACGGCGGCTTTCCCCAGCAGCAGCGGGCGGTCGGCCCCGACGATGTGGTCGATCAGCCAGAAGCGCAGGAATCCGCCGGTCAGCGCCACCAGATCCACGGTCCCGCTCTTCACCAGCCGGGCGACATGGCCCAATTGCCGTTCCAGCGCCTGATGGTGGCGTTCGTGCTGCAGATAGCGGGCGACGGAAACGCGGTGGCGGATCATCTCCTCCTCCTCCACGAAATGCACCTGCAGGTCGTGGAGCAGGTGGAGCAGCATGTCCTCCCCCTCGTGCGGGGTCAGGGCACCGCTGCGGCTCAGCCGGTACAGGGAATTGATGCTGTCGATCAGGGCGCGGTGCTGGCCGTCCACCCGCTCCACCCCCGTGCTCAGATCATCGCCCCACGACACCAGCGACTGCCCCGGCGCCAGATGGGAATGGGTGGCCAGCAGGCCGGCATGGGCGGCGTCCTGCCGCCCTTCGTGCTGGCACAGCGCGGCGTCAAGGGTTTCGGCCACCGTGCCCATGAACCCCGGCGCACAATCGCATTCGGCCAGATAGGCCACCAGCCGGTCCATCTGTTCGACCATGTGGCCGTGCTGGTCGGCGTGGTCCGACCAGCCGCCATAGCCGATGGCGCGCAGAATGGTTTCCTCGTGCTCGAAATGATCGGTGACGTTGCCGACGAAGGCGGTGAATTCGGGGGTCAGGGCCGCCCGCTCCTCTCCGGCGGCACACCCTTCCTTCAGGGTGCGGACCTGGCGCAGCAGCGCATCATGGGACTGGTCGATGAAATCGTTGCCGGTGGCCGGAATGGAGGCAATTTTCGGCGTCGCGATGGCACCCACACTCACCCCCGTTCGGCGTAGCCCAACCAAAATATATATCCACTAAAGCAAGGACTCTTCGCAGGGGCAACAGGCGGTAGCGCGCTGCGGCGATTGTGCGCAGGCGAAGCTATGCATTCAAAGCATCACTCGGATAAATTGTTAGCTTTCCAGATAATATTCAGGGAAGCCGTCGGCGATGGTGCTGCCGGTGTAGGCCGCGACCCAGCCGTCGGCGCGGGTGAAGAACCGCATGGCGGTGAAATGGGGGCGGGCGCCGATGTCCAGCCAATGGGGGACCAGGGCGGGCACGCTCAGCATGTCGCCGCGGCTGCACGCCACCGCATAGACCCGGCGGCCGATGTGCAGGAAGAAGCAGGCCCCGCCCTCGACGAAATAGCGGGCCTCGTCCTCGTCGTGGGTGTGCTCGGCGCGGAATCGGGTGCGCATCTCCGCCGCCGTGGGGGTGTCGGGGGCGATGCCGATCACATCCATGGACTGGAAGCCGTTGCGCGCCATCAGCGCGGCGATGGGGCCGGCGCAGGCGGCGCGGATGGTGTCGGGATCGGTGCCGGGGGGCAGGTCGGCCCCGGCGTCCCAGCGTTCGAACGAAACCCCGGCCTCCGCCAGCCACGCGGCGGCGGTGGCGTGGTCGGCGGTGGTGCGTTCCGGGGCGTGGGGCGCGTCGTCGGGATAGATGGTCAGACGGGTCATGGCGCGATTCCTGTGGGATGAGGGGGATTACCGCGGCGGCGCCATGCGGCCCAGGCGCACCGCCACCAGCAATGCGGCGGCCAGCAGTGCGGCGACAAAGCCGGCCACCCCCGCCCAGCCGAAGCCGGACCAGAACAGCCCGCCCGCCGTGCCCGCGACGGTCGATCCCATATAATAGCAAAAGAGGTACATGGCCGACGCCTGCCCGCGCGCCACCCTGGCCCGCTGGCCGATCCAGGCGCTGGCGATGGAATGGACGCCGAAAAAGGCGAAGGTGAACAGGGCCAGCCCCGCCGTCACGGTCGGCAGCCACGGCGGCATCATCAGCGCCACCCCGCCCAGGGTCAGCGCCACCGCCGCCAGCATCACCCGCCCCTGCCCCAGCCGCCCGGCCAGCCCGCCGAACCACGGCGACCCCACCACCCCGGCCAGATACACCAGGAAGATCGCCCCCACCACCGCCGGGCGCAGGTCGAACGGCGCTTCCGCCAGCCGGAACCCGGTGTAGTTGTAGACGGTGACGAAGGCCCCCATGGTCAGGAACCCCATGGCGAACAGCCCCAGCAGGCCGGAGTCGCCCAGATGGCGGCGCCACGCCTCCACCATCTCGCGGCGCCCGGCGGCGCGGCGCACGAACCGGCGCGAGGCCGGCAGCCCGGCAGCCAGCCACCCGGCGGCCGCCAGCCCCAGCACCCCCACCGTCACCACCGCCGCCCGCCACGACGACACGTCGGCCACCAGTGCCGTCAGCACGCGCCCCGACATGCCGCCCAGCGCCGTGCCGCCGATGTACAGCCCCATGGTCACCCCGGCGGCGCGGGGGTCCACCTCTTCGGCCACATAGGCCATGGCGACGGCGGGCAGGCCGCTGAGGGCGATTCCCTCCAGCGCCCGCACCAGCAGCAGCCAATGCCAATCGGGGGCCAGCCCGGCGACGATGCCCAGCAGGCCCGACGACAGCAGCGACGCCACCATCACCGGCTTGCGCCCGATGCCGTCGGACACCGCCCCGGCCACCAGCATCGCCACCGCCAGAAAGCCGGTGGACAGCGACAGGGCCAGACTGGATTGCGCCGGGCTGACCGCGAAATCACGGGCGAATTCCGGCATCAGCGGCTGAACGCAATAAAGGGTGGCGAAGGTGGAAAAGCCCGCAACGAACAGGCTGATCCGCGCCCGCCGGAACGCCGGCGTGCCGGCCTGCAGATACTCGTTCGTCTCGTTCCCCACCGCTCCCCGCTCCTCCGCGTCCATCCGCCGCACCGGCGTTGCGGGCCGCAGTGTGCGGGAACCCGGCGTCCGGGGGGAAGGGGGGCGGGGTGCAGGGCTGCCATCCTTTCGGGGCGGCCCCCTTACCCCGACCGCAGGGTGCGGGCGGCAGCATCGCGCTCGAACAGGTACAGGAGCGTCCGCACCGCCCGTCCCCGCGGGCCGGACAGGTCGGGGTCGGTGTTGACGATCAGTTGCGCGTCGTCGCGGGCCACGGGCAGCAGGTCGCCGTGCACCTCCAGATCGGCCATCCGGAAGCTGGGCAGGCCCGATTGCCGGGTGCCCAGCACCTCCCCCGCTCCGCGCAGGCGCAGATCCTCTTCGGCGATCAGGAAGCCGTCCTCGGTTTCGCGGATGGTCTTCAGCCGCTGGCGGGCGGTTTCCGTCAGGTGCGGGTCGAACAGCAACAGGCAGGTGGACGCCGCCGCCCCGCGCCCCACCCGCCCGCGCAACTGGTGAAGCTGGGCCAGACCGAAGCGTTCGGCGTGCTCGATCACCATCACCGTGGCTTCGGGCACGTTGACCCCCACCTCGATGACGGTGGTGGCGACCAGCACATCCAGCCGGCCGTCGGCGAAGGCGGCCATCACCGCATCCTTGTCCGCCGCCTTCATCTTGCCGTGGACCAGCCCCACCCGCTCGCCGAAGCTGGCGCGCAGATAGGCGTGCCGCTCGGATGCTGCGGCCAGATCCACCTGTTCCGATTCCTCCACCAGGGGGCAGACCCAATAGGCGCGGGCACCCTCGGCCACCTTGCGGCGGATGCCGGCGACCACCTCCTCCAGCCGGTCCTGGGCGATGGTGACGGTCTGGATCGGCTTGCGCCCCGCCGGCTTCTCGGTCAGCCGCGACACGTCCATGTCGCCATAGGCGGTCAGCGTCAGGGTGCGGGGAATCGGGGTGGCGGTCATCACCAGCACGTCCACCGCCCGCCCCTTGCCCGACAGCTGGAGCCGCTGGTGAACCCCGAAACGGTGCTGTTCGTCGATCACCGCCACGCCCAGATCGTGAAAGCCCACATCCTCCTGGAACAGGGCGTGGGTCCCGATCAGCACGCCGATCTCGCCCGCGGCCAGCCGCCCCAGCACTGCGGCGCGGGCCTTGCCCTTGTCGCGCCCGGTCAACACCGCCCAGCCCACCCCGGCGGCGTCCAGCAGCGGGGCCAGGGTTTCGGCGTGCTGGCGGGCCAGGATCTCGGTGGGGGCCATCAATGCGCCCTGCGCCCCCGCCTCCACCGCGTTCAGCAGCGCCATCAGCGCCACCACCGTCTTGCCGCTGCCCACGTCGCCCTGCAAAAGCCGCAGCATCCGCCGCTCGGACCCCATGTCGGCGAAGATCTCGGCCAGCGCGCTTTCCTGCGATCCGGTCAGGCGGAACGGCAGGGCCGCCAGCGCCTTGGCCCGCAGCCGCCCGTCACCGGCCAGCACCCGCCCGCCCAGCACCCGCTGGTGCCGGCGCACCAGCGCCAGCGCCACCTGATTGGCCAGCAATTCGTCATAGGCCAGCCGCCGCCGCGCCGGGCCGGCAGGTTCCAGATCGGCTTCGGAATCGGGGTTGTGGGCGTGGCGCAGCGCCTCCGCCCAGCCGGGCCAGGACTGGCGGGCCAGCCACGGGCCGTCCTGCCATTCGGGCAGGTCGGGGATCAGGTCCAGCGCCGCCTTTACCGCCCGGCGCAGGGTCTTGGCCGGCAGGCCGGCGGTCATGGGATAGACCGGCTCCACCACCTCCAGCGCGTCGCGCTGATCTTCGGGCAGCACGGCGTCGGGGTGGTTCATCTGGAGCGTTTCCTGAAACCACTCCACCGTGCCCGACACCACCACCGTGCGCCCCAGCGGCAGCAGCCGTTCCAGCCAGTCGCCGCGGGCGTGGAAATAGATCAGTTCCAGCACGCCCGTTTCGTCGGTGCAGCGGACCTTGTAGGGGTGGCGCGGCCCCAGCGGCGGCACATGCTGGTCCACCCGCACGGTCAGCGTTGCCACCCGCCCATGGGGGGCCTGGGCGATCTTGGGCTGGAAGCGGCGGTCGATGATGCCGCAGGGCAGATGCCACAGCAGATCGACGGCGTGGGGGCCGGTCAGCTTTTCCGCAAGCTTGGCAAGCTTCGGGCCCAGGCCGGGCAGGCTGGACAGCGGTCGGAAGAGGGGAAAGAGTACGGCGGGGCGCAAGGGCGGAAACCACATGACGGGGAGAGTGACAACCCCACCATCGTTTCCGCGTTCAGCGCCCCGCCGTCAAGAGCGGCCGGCGGGGATGCGGGGAGCCGGACCGCTGACCCGGCCGTCCGGGGCAATGGACGGCCGGGCAGACAAGCAAGCGAGAGTACCCGGCCCATCCCCCCGCCGCAGAAGAAAGGGGGGCGGGGCCGGCGGCGGCATCCGAACGGGATATCGGAACTGCTGCTGACGGAAACTCTACGGTGGCGCCCCTGTCCCGGGCATGGCGGGATGATGAATTCGCTGTCATGGAACCGGAACGGGCGCAGAGGGGGGCCGGGCACGGCCCCCGGATGCCGTCAGGCGGAGCGCACGGTGGTCAGGAAGCTGTTGACCTCGCGTTGCAGGGTACCGGCCTGCTGGGACAGGTGGTGGAAGGCGTCCAGCACATCGCGGGCGGCCTTGCCGCTCTGATCCGCCGCGGCGGTCACCCCGCCGATGGAGGATGAAACCTCCTGGGTGCCGGCGGCGGCCTCCTGGATGTTGCGGGCGATCTCGCGGGTGGCCGCCCCCTGCTCCTCCACCGCCGCGGCGATGGCGCCGGCGATCTGGTTGAGCTGGGTGATGACCTGACCCACGCCCTTGATCTCCGTCACCGTCTCGCCCGTCGCCGACTGGATCCCCGCCACCTGGGCGGTGATGTCCTCGGTCGCCTTGGCGGTCTGGTTGGCCAGCGCCTTCACCTCCGACGCCACCACGGCAAAGCCCTTGCCGGCCTCACCCGCCCGCGCCGCTTCGATGGTCGCGTTCAGCGCCAACAGGTTGGTCTGGCTGGCGATGGAGTTGATGAGACCGACCACGGCGCCGATCCGCTCCACCGCATCGGCCAGACCGGCGATGCGGGCGTTGGCCCGTTCCGCCTGCTGCTCGGCGTCCGCCGCGATGCTGCTGGATTTGCTGACCTGGGTGGCGATTTCGTTGATGGCGCGGGTCAGTTCCTCCGACGCCGACGCCACGGTCTGGACGTTCACCGCCGTCTGCCCGGTCGCCGACGCCACCGCCGACGCCAGACGGTCGGTTTCCTCCGTCGCCTCGCTCATGGAACGGGCTTTGCTCTCCATCGCCGTGGTCTCGTCGGTCACCGCACGGATCACCCCACCCACCGTCGATTCGAAGGTGTCGGCCAGACGCTGCATCGACTGCCGCCGTTCCTCCGCCGCCCGCCGGGCGTTTTCCGCCTGTTCCTTCTCCAGCCGCTGCTTGGCGATGGCGTTGTCCTGGAACACCTTCACCGCACGCCCCATGTCGCCGATTTCATCGCCGCGACCGGCTTCGGGAAAGTCCAGATCCATCCGGCCACCGGCCAGATCCGCCATCTTGCCGCTCAGCGTGCGCACCGCCGTGCTGATGGAATGCCCGGTCCACCCCACCGCCAGCAGAACCGGCAGCGCGAACAGACCCACCACCGCCAGAACCGCCCACATGTGGCTGCGGAATTCCTCGTTCAGGTCGTCCATGTAGACGCCGGTGGCGATCATGATCTCCCACGGGGCGAAGCCCTTGGCGTAGGACGCCTTGAGCGACGGTTCGGTCTTGCCCGCGCGGGGGAAGTGATACTCCACCACGCCCTCGCCCTTGGTGCGGGCAATAGTCACCATCTCGCGGGTAAAATAGACGCCGTTGGCATCCTTGCTATCAAGAGAGGATTTGCCTTCGCGGGCGGGCTGGCCCGGATTGATGCGGACCGTAGCGTTGAAATCGGTCACGAAGATATAATCGGTGCCGTCCTGGCCATACCGCATGCTGCGGATGGAATCGCCGAAACGCTTGAACGCCTCGTCCTGGGTCAGGGCGCCAGCCTTCACCTGCCGGTCCAGGGATACGGCGATGCCGTGGGCGGTTTCCACCACCATGCGCAGCGCCGCGATGCGCTCCTGATACATCTCTTGGTAGCTGAGCCGGAGTGCTGCCCCGGCGACCACCAGCACCGCGATGACCGCCAGCACCACCAGCCCCATCAGTCTGACGCGCAGCGACAGCCCCTTGCTTCCCCTCTCGTACCCCATGGTCGCCCCCTGTTGATTAGAACTCCATCATTCAATACTCCTATCAAACCGTGTGCCAAGAAGGAGGTAACGTGCCCTGCGCTGGCAAGAAACCTCTAATGGGTTGATTGTCAGTGGAGAATCCGAAACTGAACTGTGTGCCCCACACAAAAAAACGCCAGCCGGGGGGCTGGCGTTCGCAAGGTGGTTTGCAAAATGCATCGAGTACTGCGGTATGCACACTTTCGGTAAAAATCGAGTCACCATACCGGCAGAGGGATCGGGGGCCGGAGAGGGAAGCGGCCCCCGGATACCATCAGGCGGAGCGCACGGTGGTCAGGAAGCTGTTGACCTCGCGCTGAAGGGTGCCGGCCTGCTGGGACAGGTGGTGGAAGGCGTCCAGCACGTCGCGGGCGGCCTTGCCGCTCTGATCCGCCGCGGCGGTCACCCCGCCGATGGAGGATGAAACCTCCTGGGTGCCGGCGGCGGCCTCCTGGATGTTGCGGGCGATCTCGCGGGTGGCCGCCCCCTGCTCCTCCACCGCCGCGGCGATGGCGCCGGCGATCTGGTTGAGCTGGGTGATGACCTGACCCACGCCCTTGATCTCCGTCACCGTCTCGCCCGTCGCCGACTGGATCCCCGCCACCTGGGCGGTGATGTCCTCGGTCGCCTTGGCGGTCTGGTTGGCCAGCGCCTTCACCTCCGACGCCACCACGGCAAAGCCCTTGCCGGCCTCACCCGCCCGCGCCGCTTCGATGGTCGCGTTCAGCGCCAACAGGTTGGTCTGGCTGGCGATGGAGTTGATGAGACCGACCACGGCGCCGATCCGCTCCACCGCATCGGCCAGACCGGCGATGCGGGCGTTGGCCCGTTCCGCCTGCTGCTCGGCGTCCGCCGCGATGCTGCTGGATTTGCTGACCTGGGTGGCGATTTCGTTGATGGCGCGGGTCAGTTCCTCCGACGCCGACGCCACGGTCTGGACGTTCACCGCCGTCTGCCCGGTCGCCGACGCCACCGCCGACGCCAGACGGTCGGTTTCCTCCGTCGCCTCGCTCATGGAACGGGCTTTGCTCTCCATCGCCGTGGTCTCGTCGGTCACCGCACGGATCACCCCACCCACCGTCGATTCGAAGGTGTCGGCCAGACGCTGCATCGACTGCCGCCGTTCCTCCGCCGCCCGCCGGGCGTTTTCCGCCTGTTCCTTCTCCAGCCGCTGCTTGGCGATGGCGTTGTCCTGGAACACCTTCACCGCACGCCCCATGTCGCCGATTTCATCGCCGCGACCGGCTTCGGGAAAGTCCAGATCCATCCGGCCACCGGCCAGATCCGCCATCTTGCCGCTCAGCGTGCGCACCGCCGTGCTGATGGAATGCCCGGTCCACCCCACCGCCAGCAGAACCGGCAGCGCGAACAGACCCACCACCGCCAGAACCGCCCACATGTGGCTGCGGAATTCCTCGTTCAGGTCGTCCATGTAGACGCCGGTGCCGATGAGGGTGTTCCAGGGGGCGAAGGCCTTCACATACGACGCCTTGGGCGAGGCCTCCGTCTTACCGGGGCGGGGGAAGTGATACTCCACCACGCCCTCGCCCTTGGTCTGGGCAAGAGTCGTCATCTCTCGGGCGAAATAAACGCCGTTGACATCCTTCACATCGGCCATGGATTTGCCGATCATATCGGGGCGGGCCGGATTGATGATGTTCACGCCGTCGAAATTGGTCATGAAGATGTATTCGGCACCGTCCTTGCCATAGCGCATGCCGTTGACGATGGTACCGAGACGGCTGACCGCTTCGTCCTTGGTGATGGTGCCGGCCTTCACCTCCCGATCCAGCGACGTGGCGACACCGTGGGCGGTTTCCACGATCATGCGCAGAGATGCGACGCGGTCTTCATACATCCGCCCATGGCTGAGCCACAGTGCCGCCCCGGCAACCACCAGCACCGCCGCAACCGCC
Source organism: uncultured Rhodospirillaceae bacterium (assembly GCA_937927415.1). Classification (GTDB taxonomy): domain Bacteria; phylum Pseudomonadota; class Alphaproteobacteria; order Azospirillales; family Azospirillaceae; genus Azospirillum. Next base: position 27,547 of record CALBDS010000060.1, on the reverse strand, counting down.
AGCGCCACCAGCCCCATCAGCTTGGCGCGCAGCGACAGGCTCTTGCCTTCCCCCTCGTATCCCATGATCGGTCCCCCGTTGATTCGTATTTTATGGTTCAGGGTTCCCATCAAACCGTGTGCCAAAACGAGGAGAGCGCCCCGGTTACGGGCAGGTTGCCGCTAAGGAGTTGTTCGGAACCACAAAATTCAAAACCGGAGTGTGTGGTCACAAGCAAAACGCCAGCCCCGTGGGGCTGGCGTTCGCAGGGTGCGTTGCAAAATGCACCGAGTACTGCGGTATGCAGAGAGCCGGTGCCTGCGGTACCAAGGTAACCCGCAGGCCCGGTGTCACGACACGCGGATGTTCTTGAACTGCCACGGGTCGTCCGTGTCCACATCCTCGGGGAACAGGCGGTTGCGGTCCTGCAGCGGGGTCCAGTCGCCGTATTCCCCGACCACTTCGCCCAGATAGGGGGCGGCGATCTCCAGGACGCGCTGGAAATCGATCTCGTCCGGTTCGACGACGCCGCGGTCGGGGTTTTCCAGCGCCCACACCATGCCGCCCAGCACGGTCGCCGTCACCTGCAGCGAGGTGGCGTTGTTGTGCGGGGCCAGCGTGCGTGCCTCGTCGATGGACAGGCGGGAGCCGTACCAGTAGACGCCCTTCTTGTTGCCCATCAGCAGCACGCCCAGTTCGTCGGCGCCGCTGACGATCTCGTCCATCATCAGCCGCTGCTTTTCCTGCATGTACCAGTTCTTGCCCGCCAGTTCGTGCAGCGATGCCACAGCATCGTCACAGGGATGATAGGCATAATGCACCGTGGGGCGATAGGTGACGTGGCCGCCCTCGATCACCGTGAAATAGTCGGCGATGGAGATGGATTCCGAATGGGTGATGAGGAAGCCATGAAACGGCCCTTCCATCGGGGTCCAGGTGCGCACGCGGGTGGCCGCACCGGGGCGCATCAGATAGATGGCGGCGTCGCAGCCGAAATCATGGCGGCGCCCGTCCGGCGGCAGCGCCTTTTCATGGGTGCCCCAGCCCAGTTCGGCCGGCTGGCAGCCTTCGCTGACGAAACCGTCGATGGACCAGGTGTTGACGAATTCCCCGATCGTCTTGGGAACGTTCGACGCCTGGGTGTCGCGCTCGGCGATGTGGATGGCCTTGACGCCCAGTGCGGCGGCCAGCTTGCCCCAACCGTTGCGGGAGGTGGGCGGATCGATGGTCATGCCGTTGTCGCGGGCCATGTTCAGCAGCGCGCGCTTGACGAAATGCGACACCAGCCCCGGATTGGCGCCGTGGGTCACCACCGCGGTCGGGCCGTTCTCGTAATGCTCCTTGCAGGCCAGTGCCGTTTCGCGCAGGGCGTAGTTGGACCGCAGGCTGGGGGACAGGTTGGGGTCGGTGTAGCCGCCCAGCCAGGGTTCGATGCAGGTGTCGATGTAGAAGGCGCCCTTTTCCTGGCACAACTCGACCAGGGAGACGGACGACACGTCCACCGACAGGTTCACCAGGAAATCGCCCTTGGACAACATCGGCGACAGAACGTGCCGATAATTGTCCGGGGTCAGAGGCAAAATCGTAAACCGGACCTTGTATTCATCAGCCTCGGCATGGCCCCGCTCGTCGGCGGTGATGATGCTCACCTGTTCCGGCTTGATGGCGAGGTGGCGGAAGAGAAGCGGCAGCACGCCCTGGCCGATGGACCCGCAGCCGATCATGACGATGCGGCCGGTGAAGGTGTGGTGCGTGATGTCGAGGCTCATGGATAGGTACTCCCCAGTTTATCTGGCCTAATGCTCTCTTGCTGTTCATGCGCAAGATCCCCCCTCCCCCACCGTCCCAACCAGAGGGACGACGGAGGATCGGAGGGACGTTTCCCATAATCCTTCTATCAGAAGGGGTGAGTTTTAGCGACAGGGGCTTTCGTAAATCCCGTCGCGGTGGTGTTATGCCACGCGGACGGACGCTCCGGCGTCCGTCGTATCCCCATTGGGCGTATCCCCATTGGGATAGCCGGCCCCGTGGCCCGGGGTTTCCAGCAGCGGCGGGTCGAACACCTCCACCAGCCGCACCTGATCGAAACCGTTGAAGGCGGTGCGCAGGCACGCACCATAAGCGCCCAACTGCCCCAGCTCGATCCAGTCACCTTCCCGCACGTCCGCCGGCAGGAAGAACGGCCCAGCCATGTAATCGGCGCTGTCGCAGGTGGGGCCGTAAAAGGAAAAGGCCGCCGTCGGCGCATCGGATTCGCCGTGGAACGGGCGCACCAGCCGGGCCGGGAAGCGGAAACCGGGAACCCCGGCGTCGGACAGGGTGCCGTACACCCCATCGTTGATGGACAGCACGCCGCCCTTGCGGCGCATCACCTGCACCACCAGCGACACCCCGGCGGCCACCAGGGCGCGGCCCGGCTCGCACCACACGCGGGTGCGGGCCGGAAGCTTCATGGCGGCCAGCCCGCGGGCGATGGCGGCCATGAAATCGCCCAGCGGCGGCGGGGTCACGTCGGGATAGGACACCGGGAAGCCGCCGCCCACATCCACGATGTCCACCGTCACGTCGGCCTCGTCGATCACGCGGGCGGCCAGCGCCAGCGCGCGTTCATAGGCCGACGGGTCCATCATCTGGGAGCCGACGTGGAAGCTGACGCCCACCCGCGGGGCCAGCGAGCGGGCGGCGCGCAGCAGGGCCACCGCCTCCCCCTCCGGCGCACCGAACTTGCCCGACAGGTCATAGACGGCGTTGCCCTTGGGCAGGGCCAGACGCACGATCAGGCCCAGGTCGGGGGCGTCGTCGGTTTCCACCAGGATCTTGCCCAGCTCCTCCAGGGAATCGAGCACGAAATCGCGCACACCGTACTGGAAATAGGCGCTGCGGATGGCCTGGCGGCTCTTGACCGGGTGCATGAAGTGCAGCACCGCGTCGGGGAACATCTGGCGGACCAGCCGCACCTCGCCCAGCGACGCCACGTCGAAATGGCGCACGCCGCCGTCCCACAGGGCGCGCAGCACCGCCGGGTCGGGGTTGCACTTGACGGCATAGAGCACGTCGCCGCCGGTGGCGGCGGCGAACGACGACACCATGCGCCCGGCGGTGTCCTTCAACACCGCCGGGCGCAGGCACAGCATGGGGTCTTCCGGCCGGTGCTGGGCAACGGCCTGGACGACGGAGGTCCGGCGGCCGGGGGCGGCGGAGACGCCACGGCGCAGGGGGGCGACGGCGGAACGCGAGCGGATGAAGCCCATGACGCACTCCTTCCCAGGGCGGCGGGGCCGGCCCTGACGATGGATGACCGCACGGAACGACCCCGGACCATAGTAGGAAGATGGTGCGGGGATCCGGTGCGGAAAATCGGGGGGATGACGGTGGAAAAAGAATAGGCCGGGCCACGCAAAGCGCCGGGCGTCACACGCTCCGGTCTGTCAATGCGCTGGTGATCCGGCAGGCTTTACCGTCTGACGGCCCTGCCGTGGAAACGGGACAACATACGAACCTCCCTCTCGGGACCGGCCCACAAGACCGGCTCTGCCAAAAAGGACGCGGGTACGTCGTTGCATAACCACAGTGGGCCATAGGCACGTGCGATGTGCGTCGTACGCTGCTAAATACGCCTTTCGCGCCGGGATGCAAGTGTTTTTTTTATGACGCCGGAGGCCGTGACTGGTGCGAAAAGGGCATCGGTCACCACACCCGCGTGACCATGCCGTCAAACACCGTATCCGCCGATATCAGCGGCACATGACCCAGCAGCGCCGTTGCCGCCAGAAACCGATCGAACGGATCCCGGTGCGACCAATCCAACATGCCCGCCCGAACACACAGCGCCGGACTGAAATCGGCGGCAACGCCGCCCTGTTCCCTCAGCAGCACGGGCAACTGTTCCACGTAAGGCTCCATCTCGGGCCATTTGCCAAGCCGGACCTTTTGCGCGATTTCAAAAAACGTGATGGGGCTGACCAGAACCGTGCTGGCTGTTTCGATGGCTGCAAGGGCTGTTTTGGACAAGCGGTCGTCACCGGCCCCCCTCCCACAGATGAAGGTCGTCGGCCGCCATCGGCTCATGAAAATCGGGAAGCGTCCCCAGCTTTCCCTTGAGCACGCCGATCTTGAAGCTCCCCTGGGCGACCGGCACCAGCCGGACAACCGGCGTGTTGCCTTTGGCGATGATGACGTCCTCTCCGCTCAACGCCGCGTCAATGAGCTTGGAGAGATTGGTCTTGGCGGCGTGAATAGTGACCTGTTGCACGCGACCTCCCTGGTCCGGAACGTCGGTCAAGGTAACACGTGTGAAGCGGGTGGGACAAGTTACCCCCTTGCTTTCTCCGGCAACCACCTCCTCTCCCGTCCCCGTGACAAAAAGAAGAAACAAGATAAAACCAGAATGGTCAGCGAAACGGCAAAACAACATCAGATGTGCTCTCAAGATCACAGGCCAGAACCAACAGTCATAGACCTTTCTTGTCACGGGTTTCTGCCGTTCGTCGTATCATCAGAAAGAAACGATTAACCATTCCGCCCCACGCTCGGCTTCGGAAAAGCAAACGGTTTGGGGTAACCACAATGGCGACGACCTCTTCTTCCTTGATCGACACCACCTTCACCGTCAACGCATGGGGGGCGGTGGCCGGCGGCGTGTGGCCGCATTTCAGGCTGCTCATCGACGGCAAGGAGATCGGGCAGGCCACCGTCAACGCGACCAGTCCGGGCCAGTACAGCTTCACCACCAAGGTTGCCGCCGATCAGGCGCACAAGGTTCAGGTGGTTTATGACAACGACGGGGTGGTGAGCGGGGTTGACCGCAACCTGTTCGTCAAGTCGGTCGCGGTGAACGGCCAGACCATGGCCTCCACCGCCTCCACCGTCACGCTGGACAAGGGCGCCATCGACGGCAAGGACGTGATCGCCGGCCAGGAAGGCATGTGGTGGGACGGCGCGCTGACCTTTGACATGAACGCCGGTTATTTCAAGGCCACCAGCACCCCGCCGGTGACCGGCACCAGCGAGATCGTCATCAGCGCCTATGGCACCAAGGCCGGGAACGTGTGGCCGCACTTCAAGGTCCTGGTGGACGGCATGGTGATCGGCGAGGCGTCGGCCACCACCACCAGCGCCAAATCCTACAGCTTCGCCACCAATCTGGCGCTGAACGCCGGCCACAAGGTCCAGATCCAGTACGACAACGACGCCGTGGTCAGCGGCGTGGACCGCAACCTGTTCGTGGATTCCATCACCATCAACGGCAACAAGGTCAGCTCCACCGCCTCCATGGTCACCATCGACCAGGGCGCGCTGGACGGGCTGAACGTCATCGCCGGGCAGAAGGGGATGTGGATGAACGGGACCATGGTGGTCGATGCGCCCGCCACCTATTTCCCCGGCGTGGTGGTCCCGCCGCCGACCCCGACCCCGACCACCCAGACGGTCATCACCGTCAACGCCAACGCCGACGTGGCCGGCGGGGTGGGTGCCCATTACAAGCTGATGATCGACGGCAAGGCGGTGGGCGAGGCGACCGTCACCAAAGCGTCCACCCAGAGCTTCACCCTGGACGGCATCTCCGCCGATCAGGCGCACAAGGTTCAGATCCAGTACGACAACGACGCCACCATCAACGGCGTGGGCCGCAACCTGTATGTCAACGGCATCACCGTCAACGGCCACGCCATGTCACCGACCGACAGCGGCGTCACCTTCGACCGCGGCGCCTTCGACGGCCAGGACGTGATCGCCGGCACCAAGAACCTCTATTGGGACGGCACGCTGGTCTTCAACGCGCCCAAGGAGTATTTCCCCGGCTCCTCCAACCCGCCGGCCCCCACCCTGCCCACCCTGTCGGTGGGTGACGCCACGGTGGTGGAACCCAAGGGCGGATCGTCGGCGGGCATCGCCCCCGGCTACCTGTCCACCCAGGGCGGGCAGATCATCGACAGCACCGGTGCGGCGGTGAAGCTGACCGGCGTCAACTGGTTCGGCGGCGAGGGCTATGCCTTCGTGCCCGGCGGGCTGTGGGCCGACAGCTACCAGCACACCATCACCAAGATGCACGACCTGGGCTTCAACACCATCCGCCTGCCCTGGTCGGACGCCATGCTGGACCAGAAGCTGCCCAACGGCGGCATCGACTACAGCCTGAACCCCGACCTGCAGGGCCTCAGCCCCTTGCAGATCTTCGACAAGATCATCGCCGAGGCCGGCAAGCAGGGGATGCGCGTCATCCTGGACCACCACCGTTCCAGCGACGGGGCGTCGGCCAACGAAAACGGCCTGTGGTACGACTCCAACTATTCGGAGTCGAAGATGATCGCCAACTGGAAGATGCTGGCGTCCCGCTACGCCGGAAACCCGACGGTGGTCGGCGCCGACCTGCACAACGAACCCCACGGGGCGGCCACCTGGGGCGACGGCTCGGCCAACGACTGGGCGGCGGCGGCGGAGCGCATCGGCAACGCCGTGCAGTCGGTCAACCCCAACCTGCTCATCATCGTCGAAGGGACCGAGATCTACAACAATCAGTGGTACTGGTGGGGCGGCAACCTGCTGGGCCAGAACGCCCGCGATGTTGATCTGAACGTGGATCACAAGCTGGTCTATTCGGTCCACGACTATGTGCCGTCCATGTACATGATGGACTGGTTCAAGGACGCCAACTTCCCCAACAACATGCCGGCCAAGTGGAACCAGATGTGGGGCCACATCGTGCAGGACGGCGAGGCCCCCATCCTGGTGGGCGAGTTCGGCAGCCGTCTGGAAACCGACATGGACAAGAAATGGATGAGCGAGTTCATCCAGTACATCAACGGCGACTGGAACACCGACGGGGTGAACGACCTGAAGCCCGGCGAACAGGGGGTGAGCTGGACCTATTGGGGCTGGACCCCCAACTCGGGCGACACCGGCGGCATCCTGCTGGATGACTACAAGACCGTCGATATGAACAAGATCAACGCCATCAAGCCGGCGATGTATGAGGGCAGCACCGGCGCCGGATCCGCCACCATGACCTTCACGGTCAAGCTGTCAGCGGCGGCGTCCGACGCGGTGTCGGTGAAGTACGCCACCGCCGACGGCACCGCCACCGCCGGGCAGGACTATGCCGCCACCAGCGGCACCCTGACCTTCGCCGCCGGGGAAACCGCGAAAACGGTGTCGGTGACGGTGATGGGCGACAGCGTGACCGAGGGGGTGGAGAGCTTCCGCCTGCTGCTGTCCAGCCCGTCGAAGGCGACCATCGCCGATGCCACCGGCGTGGGCCTCATCAACGACAGCGGCCAGAGCGTGGTGTCCTATGTGGACAGCCATTCGGCGGCGGTGAGCAGCACCAGCCTCAGCGCCTATGAGAAGGTCGTCACCGACAGCGGTGTGGTCTATATGGACAGCACCGGGCATCTGGTGGACCCGTCGCTGCTGGCGGCGTAAAGGAGAGCGGGGCGGCTGCCCCGACCCCGCTTGGAGGCTGGCGCCTCCAAACCTCCGGCTGTTTTTATCGATAAAAACAAAGGGGGTTTGGGGGCCACCCCAAACGGGTTTGGGCGGTCGCCCAATCGCCCCCCGGCCGCGCTCAGACCGACCGCATCAATCCACCGTCCACACGGATGTTCTGGCCGGTGATGTAGCCTGCCCCCGGCGAGACGAGGAAGGCGACGGTGGCGGCGATCTCGTCGCTGGAGCCATAGCGGCCCATGGGCACACTCTGCCGCCGCTCCTCGGTCTGGGGCAGGCTGTCGATCCAGCCGGGCAGCACGTTGTTCATCCGCACATTGTCGGGGGCGTACTGGTCGGCGAACAGCTTGGTGTAGGCGGCAAGGCCGGCGCGGGCCACCGCCGAGGTGGGGAACATGGCGCTCGGCTCGACCACCCAGGCGGTGGAGATGTTGACGATGGCCCCCGCCTTCTGCGCCACCATCACCGGCGCCACCAGCCGCACCGCCCGCACGACGTTGAGGAAATAGACGTCCAGACCCCGGTGCCAATCCTCGTCCGTGATGTCCAGCAGCGGGCCGCGCGGGCCGTGGCCGGCGCTGTTGACCAGGGCATCGATGCGGCCCCAGCGCGCCATGGTCTGGTCAACCAACCGCTTCAGATCGTCGGCGGACTGGTTGGAGCCGGTGACGCCGATGCCGCCCAGCTCCTCGGCCAGCGCCTCCCCCTTGCCCGACAATGACAGGACGGCGACCTTGAACCCGTCCGCCGCCAGTTTGCGCGCGCAGGCGGCCCCCATGCCGCTGCCGCCCGCCGTGATCACGGCCACCTTGTCCTGTTCCATCCCGTGAAGCCCTTATCGATCCGTTGATGCGCTCACAGCCGGCAGCTTTATACCGACTGGGGCCGGCGCACCAGCCCGCCCAGCAGGGGGAACAGGATCGCCCGACCCTCCGCCCCGATCCCCGGCCCCAGCACGGCGGCCAGCACGAACAGCAGGGTCAGCCCCACCTTGGCCGCGGTGACCGCCGGGGTGACCGCATCGCCGAACAGCAGCATCCCCGCCGCCACCACCGCCATCCCCGGCAGCAGAATGGCGGACAGACGGCCGATCTGCAGCGGCTCGTCATCGGGGCACAGGCGGCGGCGGACCACCTCGGTCACCGTCACCTGGAACAGCTCGCGCCCCAGATTGGCCAGCGCCGCCCCCATCAGCCCCCAGACCGACACCAGCACCACCGCCAGCACCGTGCCCACCGCCAGCGCGGCGGCGGAAATCCACGGCAGCACCGCCATGCGCTGCGCCTTCATCAGATCGACCTCCGGGTGCATGCGGATGCCGTGCAGCACATAAGCCAGCACCAGCAGCGGCAGGCACCCGATCACCGGGGCATAGTCGGGGGAAGCGGCCAGCCACACCAGTTCCGGCCCCACCAGCGCCATCCCCGCCGCCGCCGCCGACAGCAGCACGACGAACAGGTGGAACACCAGCCGCGCCTGAACCGGGTCGCCGCCGCCGTGACGGGTTTCCAGCCGCCGCACCGACCAGATCTGCAGGAACGAGGCGGTCAGCAGCATGTACAGCAGCACCGCCAGCCGCATGCCAAAGGAAAACAGCCCCACCGCCGCCGTGGTCAGCAGCGCGTTCAAAAGCCAGCGCATGACGAAATTGTTGGCGATGTCCAGCAGCGACTGCGGCAGGTAGGGCAGCCCCAGCCGCACCAGCTTTTTCAGGACGGGAACGGAAAAGCCGATGCCGTTGGCACGCAGCATCGCCGCCGCCAGCCCCAGCCCCAGCAGCAGGAAGGCGGCGGCGTTGGCCAGAAAGATGCCCTCCACCTTCAACCCCAGCCCCAGCAGGAACAGGGCGTTGAGCGCCAGCAGCGCCGCCGCCTTGACGAACGACACCGCCAGACAGGCCCCCGACCGCTTGCACGCCCGCAGATAGGCCAGCGCCAGTTCGAACAGGGCGGTGACGGCGACGCTGCCCAGCGCCAGCGCCATCAGCCCGGCGTATGCCCCGTCCCCGAACACCGCCCGGCTGGCCGCCCAGCCGGCGGGCCACGCCAGCGCCACCAGGGCCGCCACCGCCCCCCCCAGCGCCAGCACGGCGGTGGACACCACCCGGCGCCGGCCACCCTCGTCCCCCTGTTCCAGATAGACGACGGTGAAGGCGTTGTTCATGCCGATCATCAGCATGACCGCCAGCAGATCCCCCACCACCCCCACCAGCGCATAGACGCCGAATTCGGTGGGCGTCAGCACCAGGGTGTAGAGCGGCAGCAAAAGGATGCCGGCGGCCCGGTTCACCATGTTGGCGATGCCGTAGATCCACCCGTGCCGGAGAATAGCGCCCGCTTCGGATGCCATGGCTGCTCCTTGGTCAGGGAGAGAAGGGGGAGAGGGTGGTCCAAAGCTGTTCATCCCTTGGCAGCGCAGCAATGGTGCGTTCGGGGAAGGCCCCATTCCAACCGGGCACCCGGCCAGAGTAATCACCCGCCGGGAGTGCGCCCCCGGAAGAGCTTTTGCGGTTCCCGCACCGCTTCCTTAATTCTTCGTTAACCTTTGCGGCGCGGGCCAATTATCGTCACTATTACCCGAAAGCCGCAGGATCTCTTGCCCTATACTTTTGGGCTATTGGAAAAAAGCGGGACCAACGATGAGCAAAAGTGATCCAGAAGCGGTTCTCGATCTCGCTCCCGTCCGGAAAACGGCCGTACCGCCCTTGGGGTTGAGCTTTCTCCTGGCGCTGTCCGATGGGATGGTGCTGGCGCTGCTGGGGTGGATGCTGACCCAGGCGGTGGACCTCATGCCCGGCACCGACCCCGACACCGCCCAGCGGGCGCTGCTGACCGGGCTGATGCTGGTGCCGCTGGTGAAATCGGTGTTCGGCATCTACACCGCCACCCGTTTCGACGCCGCCGAACGGATGCGCCGGACCTTCCAGGCGGCGATGCTCAGCCTGGCGGTGCTGATGGTGCCCTTCGTGGTGGTGGAGGGGTTCCGGTCGTTCTTCGTCGGTGCGGTGTCGGTGGCGATGCTGGCCTTCATCGCCACGGTGGCGGTGGACCTGCTGGTGATCCAGTGCCTGCTGGCTTTCAACCTGCATTGGCGCACGCCGGTGGTGATCGTCGGCGCCGGGCCGCAGGGCGCCGCCATCGCCGAAAAACTGCAGCGGCTGCCCTGGCTGGGCATGGACCCGGTGGCCTTCTTCGACAACGACGAAAGCCGGTGGCACACGCGGGTGGCGGGGCTGCCGGTGGTGGGTCCGGTGGCGCTGCTGACCCCCGCCTCCCCCTATGCCCATCGGGCGCAGGCGGCGGTGGTGGCGGAGGTGCCGGCGGATACCCACGACATGCCGGGGATGCTGCGCGGCCTGCCCTTCCGTCAGGTCTATTGCATGCTGGGGCAGGGCAACGTCACGGCACTGGACGCCAATTTCCACGACATGTACGGCTCGCCCGCACTGCGGCTCAGCCTGCGCCAGCCCACCGCCTATCTGCGCATCCGGCGGGTGATGGACGTGCTGGTCAGCGGGATGCTGCTGGTGCTGCTGGCACCGCTGATGGCCGGGTTGGCCCTTGCCATCCGCCTGGACAGCCCCGGCCCGGTGCTGTTCCGTCAGAAGCGGTGGGCCGGCGGCTCCAAGACCTTCGACGTTCTGAAGTTCCGCACCATGCACATCGACGCGGAAGAGCAGTTGAAGCGCCTGCTCGACGCCGACCCGGTGCTGCGGGCGGAGTATGAGACGTATCATAAACTGACCGTCGATCCGCGCATCACCGCGTTCGGCCGTTTCCTGCGCAAGACCTCGCTGGACGAGCTGCCGCAGCTCTGGAACATCCTGATGGGCGACATGAGCCTGATCGGCCCGCGCGCCTACATGCCCCGCGAACTGCCGGAGGTGGGGGCGTCCGCCGCCGTCATCGGCACCGTGCGTCCCGGCCTGACCGGGTACTGGCAGGTGTCGGGCCGCCACCGCACCAGCTTCCAGGAGCGGGTGGCGATGGATGTGTTCTACGTGCGCAACTGCGGCCTGCTGTTCGATTTCACCATCCTGTTCAAAACCGTGTTCGTCGTGCTGCGCGGCGAAGGGTCGTAGCACCGGCATAGGGCCAAGGGAACGCGCGGGCGGTTGGTGGAACTACCCCGCCCGCGCGGCTTACGCGGTCCCCGTGCGGCGCGTCATCCTTGCCGTTATCGGGCATCGTTTCACGGGAAACAGGAGCGGCGGTTCGCCATGCTGCACGTCCCTCAATGGATTGAAAAGGCACTGTCCGTCTTCGTGCTGATGGCGTTCGGGGGGACGGTCCTGCCGGCGCTGCTGATGAACGGCGGCGCCCTGCCCGCCGACGCCGACGAAGGCGGGGCGGTCATGCTGTTCTACGCCGCCGTCTATCTGGTCATCATCGCCCTGGTCATGATCCGCCCGCGGCTGGCGGCCCAGGTGCCGGTGGTCAGCCCGCTGCTGACGGCGCTGATCCTGCTGGCCGGGCTGTCGGCGGTGTGGTCGCTGCACCCCGACATCACCGTGCGGCGGACCATCGCGCTGCTGTTCACCACCACCTTTGCCGTCTACATGGGCCTGCGCTGGCGGCTGGACGAAGCCCTGTCGCTGCTGGCGACGGCTCTGGGCATCCTGATCGTGGTGTCCTACGTCTTCATCGTCGCGGTGCCGGCCATCGGCATCGACCATTTCCTGCACGAAGGGGCGTGGAAGGGGGTGTTCTGGCAGAAGAACGTCACCGGCCGCATGCTGGTGTGGTTCTTCCTGGCGGTGCTGTGGCTGCTGCTGAACGGCCACATCCGCGGGACCATGCGCACGGTGGCCTATGGCGTTCTGGCCATGGGGTTGGTGATGCTGCCGCTCAGCCAGTCGGGCACGGCGCTCCTCTCCACCATCCTGGTGGTGACGGTGCTGCTGCTGGCCCGCACCTTGCGCGGGCGGCGGGAGGTGCTGGTGCCGATGGCCGCACTGCTGGCCTTTCTGCTGCTGGCCGCGGTGCTGCTGACGACGGTGTTCACCCGCGACATCCTGTTCGCGCTGGGGCGCGACATCACCCTGACCGGCCGCACCGAACTGTGGGACCACACCACCGGCGACCTGCGCGACCATTGGATGGGCGGGTGGGGATATGCAGCCTATTGGTGGGGCAGCAACGGCCCGGCGGCGGTCTACACCGACGGCTGGGGCATCACTTCGGCGCACAACGGCTGGATCGAGATCATGCTCGACATGGGCCTGCCGGGGCTGGTGCTGATGGTTCTGCTGATGCTGAAGCTGCTGGCCGGCGGGGCGCTGGCCGCCCGCTACGGCGACCCGCGGAACGAGACGTGGTGGGTGCTGGCGGTGGCGCTGGGGCAGTTGGCGATCTCCATCTCCGAAAGCCTGTTCCTGGAACGCCATTCGCTCAACTGGGTGGTGTTCGTGATCGGCGTGGTGCGGGTGTCGCTGCTGTGGCGGGCGAGGATGCGCCTGCCCGACGGCGGCGGCAACGGCCTGCGGGTGCCCGCCTGATCCCCGCCCCTCCTCAATCCTCCGTTCCAACAGACAGGTTTGCCATGGCAACGCCTCTTTCCCCTTCCACGGAGCGGGTGTCGGTGGTGATCCCCACCCGCTTCCGCCCCGATCTGGTGGTCCGCGCGGCCGCAAGCGCGCTGGCCCAGACCCACCCGGATGTCGAGGTCATCGTGGTCATCGACGGCCCCGATCCCGACACCGCGGCGGCCCTGGCGGCCATCGCCGATCCGCGGCTGCGGGTGCTGGCGCTGCCGGCCAACGGCGGGGCCGCCCGCGCCCGCAACCGGGGGATCGAGGCGGCGACGGGCCGCTGGGTCGCCTTTCTCGACGACGACGACCATTGGTATCCGGGCAAGCTGGCGGCACAGGTGGCCGCGGCCCCCGCCGACCTGCCCTATCCCATCCTCAGTTGCCGGTGCGAGGTGGTGACCGCCCGCGGCACCTTCGTCTGGCCGCGGCGGCTGGCGGGGCCGGAGGATGTGATCGGCGACTATCTCTTCGTCCGCCACGGGCTGTTCAAGGGGGAAACCTTCGCCCCCACCTCCACCCTGATGGCGCCGCGGGAGTTGCTGGAACGGCACCCGTTCCCGGTGTCCCGCTTCGATGATTGGGAATGGCTCATCACCGCCGGGCGGATCGGCGGCTGCGCGCTGGTGACCGTGCCGACGGTGGGGTGCGTCCATTACGCCGAATCCAGCCGGGTCACCCTGTCCACCTGCCACAACTTCGACCACGCGCTGGAATGGGCGGAATCCATGCAGCCGCACCTGACCCCGCGGGCCTATGCCGCCCTGCTGCTGCAGGCCATGGGGGGGGAGGCGGCGGCGCGCACGGCGGGCGCCCGGATGCGCATCCTGCTGTCGGCGCTGGCCCACGGCCACCCCAGTGCGGTGGGCATGGCGACGTTCGCGCTGCATTCGCTGATGCCGGTGTCGCTGCGCCGCCGGGTGCGGCGGGCGCTCTATTCCGCCTCCTCCCCCGCCTGAGGGGTTTTCCGCCCCGCTCTTTTCGTTTGGCTTGCAAGGACGCTCAACCGATGACCGAACGCGACGACTCCCCCCGTGCCGTCTTCGCCACCCCCGGCGGGGTGGACGGGGGCGGCATGGGGCGGGTGACCGGCTATATCGTGGACCAGTTGCGGGCCACGGGCTGCGACCCGGTGGTTCTCGACACCCGCGGCGGCGGCCATGTGGCGCTGTCGCCCTTTCGTCTGGCCGCCGCCCTGGGGCGGCTGGCGGGGCTGGGGCTGACGCGGCGGGCCGGGGTGGTCCACATCAACGTGTCGGAACGGGGCAGCGTGGTGCGCAAGGCGCTGGTGCTGGCCACCGCCCGCGCGCTGGGGCTGCCCACGGTCATGCACCTGCACGGGGCCAATTTCGTGGAGTATTTCGAAAGCGGCCTGCTGGCCCGCGGCCTGTCGCGGTGGCTGTTTTCCCGCTCCGACCGGGTGGTCGTGCTGGGCAACGGCTGGCGCGATTATCTGGTGCAGACGGTGGGCATCACCGCCGGTAAGGTGCATGTGCTGCACAACGCCGTCCCCGACATCGCCCCCACGCCCGGCCCCGCCCTGCCGGAGGCGGCGGGCCGCCCGCTGCGCCTGCTGATTCTGGCCAACCTGTGCGAACGCAAGGGCATCGGCACCGCCCTGCAGGCCGCCGCCCGGCTGAAGGAGCGGGGCGTGCGCTTCCGCCTGCTGTTCGGCGGGTCCGGCGATGTGGAGGGATACACCCGCATGGCCGCCGGTCTGGGGCTGGCGGACGCGGTGGAGTTTCTGGGCTGGGTGACGCGGGACCAGGCTCACGGCCTGATCCGCTCCAGCGACATCCTTCTGCTGCCGTCCACCCACGAAGGACTGCCCATGGCGATCCTGGAGGCGCTGTGCGCCCGCCTGCCGGTGGTCACCACCCCGGTGGGATCGATCCCTGAGGTGCTGACCGACGGCGAAACCGCCCTGATCGTGCCGGTCAACGACCCGGCAGCATTGGCCGATGCGGTGGCGGCCCTGGCCGGCGACGGCACCCTGCGCGCCCGTCTGGCCGCCGCCGGGCGGCGGCTGTTCGAACAGCTTTTCCAGATCGAGGGCTATTGCCTGCGCCTGCAGGCCATCCACCGCGCCGCGGCCGGCGGAGCCGCACCGGACACCGCCGACGGCCGTTCCGCCGCCTACAGCGGACCGCAGTGACCACCGGCAGCCCGAGGGAGAAGGACAACGACGCCATGATCTACATCGTCACCCCCGGCGGCACCCGTGAAAAGGGCGGCATGGGACGCATCGTGGACAATTTCACCACCGACCTGCGGACCAACGCCCCCGACGTTGCCTTTACGGTGATCGACACCTACGGCCCCGGCCGGTTCCGCCGGATGCCGTTCTATTTCGCCTGGGCCGTGCTGCGGCTGGCGGCGGCGTGTCTGGCGGGGCGGGCCGAGCTGCTGCACGTCCACATGGCCGATTACGGCAGCGTCCTGCGCAAGGGGATCATCGTCGCCCTGGCCGCCCTGTTCCGGGTGCCGGTGGTGCTGCACCTCCACGCCGGACGGTTTCCGGAACAGATGGAACGCTCCGGCCCCCTGACCCGCCGGGCCATCGCCGCCGTCATCGGGGCCTGCGCCGAAATCGTGGTGCTGGGGGATTACTGGCGCCGCTTCACCGCCGCCACCTTCCCCAACGCCCGCCGCATCACCGTGCTGCCCAACGCCGTACCCGGCCCGGCGGCGGTGCCGGAACGGGTGCGGGCGGATCGAGGGCCGGATGGGACGCCGGGGCGGCCGGTGCGCCTGCTGTTCCTGGGCCGGCTGATCCCGATCAAGGGGCTGAACATCCTGCTGGACGCGCTGGCCACGCCCGCCTGCCGTGACCGGAACTGGGTGCTGACCATTGCCGGGGACGGCGACCGCGACACCTACCACGCCCAGGCCGAACGGCTGGGGCTGGCGGACCGGGTGAGCTTCGCCGGCTGGCTCGGCCCCGAGCAGTGCCGCGAGCATCTGGCGGCGGCGGACGTGCTGGTCCAGCCGTCCCTGTTCGAAGGGCTGCCGATGGCGGTGCTGGAGGCCATGGCCTATGGCCTGGCCATCGTCGCCACCCGCGTCGGCTCGGTGGGCGAGGCGGTGGAGGACGGCGGCTCCGGCCTGCTGGTCGAACCGGGGGATGCGGCGGCACTGGCGGCGGCACTGGAACGGGTGCTGACCGACGGGGATCTGCGCGCCGCCCTGGCCGCGTCGGCCCGGCGGCGGTTCGAGGACCAGTACGACATCGCCGCCTACCGCGGGCGGCTGTTGGAGGTCTACCGCCGCAACGGCCTGTCGCCGCACCCCCACCCGTCCCGCCGGCCGGCGTCGGCCCCGCCCCTGCGCCGCCGCCCCGCCACCATCGGAGAGCGTGAACCATGAGCGCCAAACATCTGCTGGGTCCGCTGGTGCGCGGGCTGGGGATCGACGGGATGGTCCGCCGGCTGTACGCCCGGCGGCGGGTGACCATCGTCATCTACCATGATCCCGACCCGGAAACCCTGCGCGCGCATCTGGCGTATTACGCCCGCCGCTACCGTTTCGTCACCCTGGACGCGGTGGCCGACGCGCTGGACGGCGGACGGTGGGACAGCCTGCCCGATTACCCGCTGGTGGTGACCATCGACGACGGCCACCGCGGCAATCTGGACCTGGGGGCGCTGCTGCAGCGGCACGGGGTGCGCCCCATGATCTATCTGTGCAGTCAGGTGGTGGGCACGGAGCGGCCCTATTGGTGGAAGACGCCCGCGGCCCGCACGCTGGGGGCGGAGGCGCTGAAGCGCCTGCCCGACGAGGAGCGGCGGCGGCGGCTGGCCGAGGCCGGCAACGACCCCGACGCCCCCCACAGCGATAGCCCCGAACCGCAGGCCATGAGCTGGGACGAGGCCCGCGCCTTTGCCGCCGTGGCCGATTACGGCGGCCACACCCGCCACCACCCCATCCTGACACGTTGCTGCGATGTCCGCGCCGCCGACGAGATCGGCACCTGCCGGGACGAGGTGGAGGCGGAGATCGGACTCCCCTGCCGCCATTTCGCCTATCCCAACGGCGATTACGGCCCGCGGGAACGGGCGCTTCTGCTCCGGTACGGCTACCGCACCGGGCGGACGGTGGAACCGGGATGGAACGGGCCGGACGCCGATCCTTACCAGTTGAAGGCGTTCCCCATCTCCGACGACGCCCCGGTGTCGTGGCTGGCGGTACAACTGACCGGCCTTCCCGCAGCCCTGCGTTCGCTGAAAGGGGCGTGGCGGGGAAAAACAACGGACAAAGCGGCGAGTGCCGGCATCACAATGGCTAACCCATCGTAACCCCGCAGGACTTGACCTTTGCTCCCTCGCAAAACGTCCCTTGCGATGCAATAAACAAACACAACCTTCCCACCATTCCCAAGACCATTCACTCAGGAGGCCGGTTCATCATGCTTACCACCGTTGGGCAGGATATTTCCATCTCGGCCATTCATACCCAGCAAATTCGCGGGTTTATTATCGATAACTTCCTTCTTGGCCGTGATTCGGGCTTCGACAATGACGAATCACTGCTGGAAACCGGCATCATCGATTCCACCGGCATCATGCATGTGGTGGCGTACCTGGAAGAACAGTTCGCCATCACCATCGACGACGACGATCTGGTGGCCGACAACCTGGATTCGGTGACCCGCATCGCCCGTTTCGTCGCCTCCAAGCAGCGGCTGCGTGACGCCGCCTGAATCGGGAAAGCGATCGGTAAGGGGGTCTTCCATGGGTTTTCTGGCGCACCACATCCTCGACGACACCGCCCGCCGCCGCCCGGACCACACGGCGCTGATCGCCGGCGGGCAGCGGTACAGCTTCGCCGCCCTCGCCCGGGCCAGTTCGGCCGTGGCGGGGGCGTTGGCCGCCGCCGGGGTCCGCCGGGGCGGCCGGGTGGCGGTGATGCTGGAGAATTCCGCCGATTACGTCATCGCCCTGTTCGCCATCTGGAAGGCGGGGGCGGTCTATGTCCCCGTCCCCCCCACCACCAAGCCGGACAAGCTGGCCTTCATCCTGAACGACTGCGGGGTGTCGGTGCTGTTCGCGCCGCCCGGCCTGGTGACGGAGGGGGCGGGGGGTGTCCCGGTGCTGTCGGTGGCCGGGGCCGCCGCCGCCTCCCCCCTGGCGGTGGAAGCCGATGGGGTGATCGATCAGGATCTGGCGGCGATTCTCTACACCTCCGGCACCACCGGACGGCCCAAGGGGGTGATGCTGACCCACGCCAACCTGTGCGCCGTCACCCGTTCCATCGCCCAATACCTGGAAAACACCCCCGACGACGTGGTGCTGAGCGTGCTGCCGCTGACCTTCGGCTATGGGCTGTCGCAGGTGATGACGGGGGCGCTGGTGGGGTTCACGCTGGTGCTGGAACGTTCCTTCGCCTTTCCCGCCGACACGCTGAAACGGATGGTGGAACACCGCGTCACCGGCCTGCCCGGCGTGCCGACCGTGTTTTCCACGCTGCTGCAGATGCCGTCGGTGAAGACGGCGGACCTGTCCAGCCTGCGCTATCTGACCAACGCCGCCGCCCCGCTGCCGGCGGCCCATCTGGGGCGGATCGCGGCCCTGTTCCCCCAGGCCCGGTTCTTTTCCATGTACGGCCTGACCGAGTGCAGCACGCGCGTGTGCTTCCTCGACCCCGCCCACCTGCCCGCCCGCATGGGCAGCGTCGGGCGGCCCATCCCCAACTGCGACGCCTATGTCGCCGACGCGGCGGGCAACCGGCTGCCGCCGGGGGAGGTGGGGGAACTGGTGGTGCGCGGATCCAACGTCATGCGCGGCTACTGGAATTTGCCGGAGGAAACCGCCCGGCGCCTGCGCCCCGGCCCCGACGGCACGGTGCTGCTGCGCACCGGCGACCTGTTCACCGCCGACGCCGACGGCTTTCTGACCTTCGTGGCCCGCATGGACGACGTGTTCAAGTGCCGCGGCGAAAAGGTCAGCCCCAAGGAGGTGGAAAGCGTCCTGTGCGAATTGGACGGCGTGCTGGAGGCGGCGGTGACCGGCGTTCCCGATCCGGTGGACGGCATGGCGGTCAAGGCCATCGTCGTCCCCCGCCCCGACGCCGTGCTGAGCGAAGCCCACATCCGCCAGCACTGCCGCGCCCGGCTGGAAGCCCATCTGGTGCCCCGCCACGTGGAATTCCGCGCCGAATTGCCCAAGACGGAATCCGGCAAGGTCCGCCGCGCCGCGCTGGCCGAGTGACCCGCCGATTGAGGGCGAGACAGTATCAGACCACCGCAGGAGAAGTGCCCGATGTGCGGTATCGCCGGCCTGTTCACGGCCCAGCACAGCCCCCCGCCGCCGCTGGAGGAGCTGAAACGCATGATCGCCGTTCAGGGCCACCGCGGCCCGGACGGGTACGGTTTCTACCGTGACGGGCGGGTGGGGCTGGCCCACGCGCGCCTGTCCATCGTCGGGCTGGCCGATGGCTTCCAGCCCATCCGCAACGAAGACGGCACGATCTGGATCACCTTCAACGGCGAGATCTTCAACCACCAGGATCTGCGGGCCGAGCTGGAATCCCGCGGCCACCGCTTCGCCACCCGTTCCGACACCGAGGTCATCGTCCACGCCTACGAGGAATGGGGGGCCGAGGCCTGGAGCCTGTTCAACGGCCAGTTCGCCTTCGCCCTGTGGGACACCCGCGACCGGCGGCTGTGGCTGGTGCGCGATCCGCTGGGCGTCCTGCCGCTGCATTACGCCCACACCGACGGCGCCGTGAGCTTCGCGTCGGAGGTCAAGGGGCTGCTGGCCGGCGGGCGGGTGGCGGCGCGGTTCGACCCGGCGCGGCTGGCGCAGGTGTTCACCCACTGGTCGGCCTCCCCCCACGGATCGGTGTTCGCCGGGGTGGCGCAGGTGCCGCCGGGAACGGCGCTGGCCTTCGATTCCACCTTGTCGGTGCGGGCACACCGCTATCACCGGCCCGACCTGTCCGGCGATCCCGCCCTGGCCCGCATCTCGGTGGACGAGGCGGCGGAGGAACTGTCCGCCCGGCTCGACGCCGCCGTGCGGCTGCGGCTGCGCGCCGACGTGCCGGTGGGGGTCTATATCTCCGGCGGGCTGGACTCCTCGGTCATCGCCGCACTGGCCTGCCGCGCGCATGACGGCGAAGCGGACAGGGCGCGCATCCACAGCTTCGGCGTGCGCTTCACCGACCGGGATTTCGACGAAACCCCGCAGCAGCGGCTGGTCGCCGCCCATGTGGGCACCGACCATCACGAGATCCTGGTGGACGCCGCCGCCATCCGCGCCAGCCTGCCCGATGTGGTGTGGCACGCGGAAACCCCGCTTTTGCGCACCGCCCCCGCCCCCATGTTCCGCCTGTCCGGTCTGGTGCAGGACAGCGGCATCCGCGTGGTGCTGTCGGGCGAGGGGGCCGACGAGTTGCTGGGCGGCTACGACCTGTTCAAGGAGGATGCCATCCGCCGTTTCTGGGCGCGGCAACCGGATTCCGCCGTGCGGCCGCAACTGCTGGGCCGCATCCACCCCTTCGCCGCCGCTCAAGGGGCCAAGACCAGCCCGCTGTGGCAGAGCTTCTTCCGCAAGGGGCTGGCGGACACCGCCGATCCCTTCTACGCCCACGCCATCCGCTGGCGGAACACCGGCTGGGCCAAGGGGCTGCTGGCCGACCCCATCCGCGCCCACGGCGGGCACGCGGCGGAACTGGACGCCCTGCTGCCCCCCGGCTGGCAGGACTGGCCGCCGCTGGCCCGCGCCCAGGCGGTGGAAATCGCCGACTTCATGACCCCCTACCTGCTGGCCAGCCAGGGCGACCGCGTGGCCATGGCCCATGGGGTGGAGGTGCGGTATCCCTTCCTCGATCCCGCGGTGGTGGCCTTCTGCCACGCGCTGCCGGCGCGGGTGAAGATGCTGGGGCTGCGGGACAAGCTGGCCCTGCGGCGGGCGGCCAAGCCGCTGCTGCCGCCGGAGATCGGCGCCCGGCCCAAGCGCCCCTACCGCGCGCCGATGACCACCGCCCTGTTCGGTGCGCAGGCCCCCGATTACGTGCACGACCTGCTGTCGCCCGACGCCCTGGACCGCTACGGCCTGGCCGACGCTCGCGCGGTGGCCGCACTGGCCGCCCGCGCCCACGCCCGCGACGGCCGCATGGCCGGCGAGCGGGAGGAAATGGCCCTGGTGGGGGTGCTGACGCTGCAGCTTCTGGCGCGGGCGGTGACCGACGATTTCCCCGCCCGCGCCGCCGCCGCCCGCCGGCGGCTGGACGATGCCCCCCTTCATATTCTCGTAGACCGCGCGCCGGACGCCGCCGCGGACACCGCCGCCGCTGTCGCGTGA
Organism: uncultured Rhodospirillaceae bacterium; assembly: GCA_937927415.1. Lineage (GTDB taxonomy): Bacteria > Pseudomonadota > Alphaproteobacteria > Azospirillales > Azospirillaceae > Azospirillum. Next base: position 6,295 of record CALBDS010000060.1, on the reverse strand, counting down.
CAGATAACGCCTGCCGCCTGATGCTCAACCGGATTGGAAAGCGACCCATGCCCGACACCGCCTCCCTGTTCGATCCCGCCCGTCTGACGCTGGACTGCGCCGCCGCGGCGCGGGAGATCGAAACCGTGATCCGTCAGGCCCTGGCCCTGGACCTGCGCCGACAGGGCGTGGTGCTGGGCGTGTCCGGCGGCATCGACAGCTCGGTGTGCGCCGCCCTGGCCGTCCGCGCCCTGGGGCCGGAGCGCGTGCGCCTGCTGCTGATGCCGGAAAAGGAATCCTCCCCCGACAGCACCCGCCTGGGCCGGCTTCTGTGCCAGAGCATCGGGGTGGAGCCGGTGCTGGAAACCATCACCGCACCGCTGACCGCCCTTGGCTGCTACGACCGGCGCGATGCGGCCATCGCCCGGCTGATCCCCGGCTTCGGCCCCGGCTGGAAGCAGAAGATCGGGCTGGCCGCCGGGCTGCTGGACCACGACCGGGTGAATTATTTCACCATCACCGTGCAGCCGCCGGACGGTGCCATGCGGACGGTGCGCCTGCCGGTCGATGTCTATCTGGAGGTGGTGGCGGCCACCAACCTGAAACAGCGGGTGCGCAAGACGGTGGAATACACCCACGCCGACGCGCTGAATTATGCGGTGCTGGGCACGCCCAACCGGCTGGAATACGAATTGGGATTCTTCGTGCGCGGCGGCGACGGGCTGGCCGACCTCAAGCCCATCGCGCATCTCTACAAATCCCAGGTCTACCAGATGGCGGAGTATCTGGGCCTGCCGGCGGAGATCCGGGCGCAAACCCCGTCCACCGACACCTACACCCTGCCCCAGACGCAGGAGGAATTCTATTACGCCCTGCCCTTCCACCAGTTGGACCTGGCGCTCTACGCCTATGGCCAGGGTGCCACGGCGGAGGAATGCGCCGCCGCTCTGGGGGTCGCTCCGGCCCAGGCCGCCCGCGTCTACAAGGACATCGCGCTCAAGCACCGCACCGCCGCCCGCATCCTGCGGCCCGCGGTGATGGTGCAGCCGGTGGCGGTGGATGGGGTCGCCGCATGACCGCCTTACCCTGGAACCAGCGCGGCATCGCCCGCTACCAGCCGGGAGACCGGGAGGCGCTGCGGACCTTCCAGCGCACCCATTTCGGCCCGGACACGCAACAGTGCTGCGACGCGCATTTCCCCTGGCTGTTCGAGCAGGTGCCGGCCATCGACCTGGAAGGGCCGCACCTGTGGCTGTGCCGCCGCGGCGATGCCATCGTCGGGCAGCAGGGGGGCATCCCGTTCCGGCTGAAGGCGGAGGACCGGCGGCTCAACGCCTCGTGGGCGGTCGATCTGATGGTGGCGCCGGAATGGCGGCTGCGCGGCGTCGGCCCGGCCCTGAGCGAGGCGCAGGCCAACGCCGCCGACGTGGCGGTGTCGCTCGCCATCTCCGACGCGGCGTACAAGGCGTACAAGCGCGGCGGCTGGATCGACCTGGGCACCATCCCCACCCATCTGCGGGTGATCGACCCGGTGCGGGTGGCGCGGGCGGCGGACCGCTGGACCGGCTGGCGGCGTCCGGCGGCGGTGGCCGCCCACCCGCTGCTGGCCGCGGCATCGCTGGCCTGTGCCGCCACCACCGCCGTGCGCGGCTTCCGCCTGGAACCGCTGGAACGGTTCGACGAACGGGCTGACGCCCTGTGGCGGGCGGCGTCCCCGGCGCTGGCGGTGACGGCGGAACGGTCGGCGGATTTCCTGCGCTGGCGTTTCGACGCCAAGCCCGACGCCCGTGCGCTGGAACGCGTCGCGCTGATGCGGGGGGGGCATATGGTGGGTTACGCCGTCCTGCGCACCGACCTGTGGCGGGGGATGCCGGTCGGCGTGGTGGTGGATTACCTGACCCTGCCCGGCGGGCGGTGGCCGCTGTTCGCCCTGCTGGCCGAGCGGGCACGGCGCCGGGGGCTGGCCGCGCTGTCGGTGCGCGCGCTCGACGCCCAGGCGGCGGGGCCGCTGCGGCGGCTGGGGTTCCTCTGTCTGCCCAACGGCGTCAGCAAGCCCACCCGCATAATGGTGCGCCCCGCCGCCACCCTGACGGGACCGGACGCCGCCGCCACGGCGGCACTGCTGGCCGATCCCGCCCGCTGGTTCGTCACCGCCGCCGACAGCGACATCGGCTTCAAGGGCATGGTGGGGTGAGGGTGGACCGTCCCTTACAGCGTCCAGGGTTCCGCCTGCGCCGCCGCTATCCAGTCGCGCATGGCCGGCAGGGCCAGCACGGCGTCGGCGTAGGCGCGGGCCACCGGCGGCAGGTCAACGCCATAGGTTTCGAACCGGGTCACCACCGGCGCGAACATGGCGTCGGCCACGCTGAACCGCCCGAACAGGAAAGCCCCGCCCTGGCCGAAACAGGTGCGGGCATCGGTCCACAGGGCGATGATGCGGGCGATGTTGGCCTCCACCTCCGGGGTGCGGCCGGTGCCCGGCAGGCGTTCCTTGAGATTCATCGCCATGTGGGTGCGCAACGGCGCAAAGCCCGCGTGCATCTCCGCCGCCACCGACCGCGCCACGGCGCGGGCGTGGATGTCGTCGGGCCACAGACCGGCCTCGGGGAAACGCTCTGCGACATACTCGCACACGGCCAGGGAATCCCACACCACAACCGGATCGCCGCCGACGCCATAGTCGATCAGCACCGGCACCGTGCCCGACGGCGACACCGCCCCGATGCGCGCCCGCGTGTCGGGCTGGCGCAGGGGAATGAGTGTTTCGTCAAAGGGTTGGCCGGTCTGTTTCAGCGCCAGCCACGGACGCAGCGACCAGGAGGAATAGGCTTTGTTGCCGATGACGAGCGTCAGGGTGGCGGTCGTGGAAGCGGTCATGGGCGCGGGGTTCCTTTGGGTTGGTGCATGTCGGTGACAACACCCGTTAACAGTTTATCCAGCCTATGACCCTACAATGGTCATACCAATTGAGAGGTCATATCTCTTTAGGATCGTATGATTTGGTATCGTCCTGATCCGATCCAGTACGTGATGGAGGCTCGCATGGCCTATTTCCCCTGGCAGGATTTCCTGTCGTCCGGCATCGACGCCATGGATACCGATCATCAATCCTATCTGGACCTTCTGAATCGTCTGGCCGAGCCGGCGGCCCGCGGCGACCGTGCCGTGTTCCGGGAAACGCTGGACCTGCTGACCCGGCATCTTGCCGCACATATGGCGGCAGAGGAACAGACAATGGCCGACAGCGGCTATCCCCTGGCCGAGCGTCACCGCCGCCGCCATCGGGAAAGCCTGGAATTTCTGGAATCATGGCGCCGGCGTGCCGAAAGCAGCTGGTGGCCGTGGCAGGGCGGCAGCTTCCACGTTCAGGCGATGAACGCCTTCGTCCGTCACATCGTGGAAGAGGATCACCCGCTGGCGACGTATCTGCAGACCGGGCGGATCGGGCGGAGCCGGCTGGCGGCGTGATCCGCCAGCCCCCGGCCCCTCATCATCAATGGCAGCGGCCCTTGCCGTCGCCACACGAGCAGCCGCCGCAGCCGCTGCTCTCCTTCACCTCGCGGCCCAGCCGCCGCAGCACCGCCGCGCGGGCCGCACCGGGCAGAACCACCCGCCACAGGGTCCAGGCCGCCGCCACGGCGACCACGGCGTAAACGATCACGCTCTGCATCATCGCAAGCCTTACCCCAGGGCGGACAGGTCCACCATGACCGCGTTGGCCTCCGCCCGGCGCAGCGCGATGATGTGTTCGTTGACGCGGATGGCGATGGGGTCGCGGCCGGGGAAGGCCTCGTGCAGCACCTCCACCTTGGCTCCTTCCACCAGCCCCATTTCGATCAGCCGGCGTTCCAGTTCGCCCGACGGCAGGGGGCAGTCGATCCCCGCCTCGTCCAGGCCCGTCACCTCGCACCGCGCGCCCTTGGGCAGGGCGCCCAGACGCGCCGGCCCGCTCATCGCCTCAGCCACGCTCATCGCCGCTCTCCTTATCCCTTTTTCCGCATGGGGACATGCGAATGATACGCACGTTCACGGGATAGGGCGCAAGCGATAAATCACGCTTTCCATTGTTCGCGGGTCAGCCAGAACACTTCACCGAAGCTCTCGGCGGTTTCCAGCCACAGGAAGTCCAGGTTGGGATAATCCTCTTCCAGGATCTCGCGGCCGGTGCCGAATTCGCACAGCAGCCCGCCGCCGGACACCAGATTGCGGGGGGCCTCGGCGATGATGCGGCGCACGATGTCCATGCCGTCGGCCCCGGCGGCCAGCGCCATGTCGGGTTCGTGCAGGAATTCCGGCGGCAGGCAGGCCATCGCCTCCGCGTCCACATAAGGCGGGTTGGTGATGATAAGGTCGTACCGCTGCCCCTTCACCGGCGCGAACAGGTCGCCGTGCAGCAGGGTCACGCGGTCGTCCATCCCATGGTCGGCGACGTTCTTCGCCGCCACCTCCAGCGCCTCTTCCGACAGATCCACCGCGTCCACCTGGGCGTTGGGGAACACATGGGCGGCCAGGATCGCCAGACAGCCGGAGCCGGTGCACAGGTCCAGCACCCGTTCCACCGACGCCGGATCCTCGATCAGGGTGAAATCCGGCCCGCCGATCACGTCGGAGAACAGCAGCTCGCCGATATACGAGCGCGGCACGATCACCCGCTCGTCCACATAAAAGGGAAACCCCTGGATATAGGCGCGGTTGGTCAGATAGGCGGCGGGCTTGCGGGTGGTCACGCGCGCCTCGATGATCTCGGCCAGCGCCTCGCGCTCCGGCCGGGTCAGGCGGGCGTCGATGTAGGGGTCGAGCTGGTCGATGGGCAGGTGCAGGGTTTCCAGCGCCAGGAACACCGCCTCGTCAAAGGCGTTGGTGGTGCCGTGGCCGAACGACACCCCGGCGGCGGTGAAGCGGCTGACGCCGTAGCGGATGAAATCGCGCACCGTGCGCAGATCGGCGGCCACGGCTTTGGGATCGAAAGTGGTCACGGGCGGACACCTGATGACGGAAGGATCGGCCCCCCGGATGTAGCAGACTCCGCGGCCGGCTTGCCAGGAAAAGCACCCTTCGCGTAGCCTCCCCTCCGTCACGTCCGCCCCGGAAGGTTTCAGCCGATGAAATACGCCATCGTTCCCGTCACCCCGTTCCAGCAGAACTGCAGCCTGTTGTGGTGCGAAACCACCAAGCGGGCGGCGGTGGTCGATCCCGGCGGCGACCTGCCCCGCATCCTGAAGGCGGCGGAAACCGCCGGGGTGACCATCGAAAAGATCCTGGTCACCCACGGCCACGCCGACCACGCCGCCGGCACCCGCGCGCTGGCCGACCAGTTGAGCGTGCCGGTCGAAGGACCGCACAAGGGGGATGAGTATTGGATCCAGGGCATGGGCGACCAGTGCCGCATGTTCGGCTTCCCCCCCTCCCCCGCCTTCGTGCCCGACCGCTGGCTGGTGGACGGCGACACGGTGACGGTGGGCGACGACACCCTGGCCGTCATCCACTGTCCCGGCCACACGCCGGGGCATGTGGTGTTCTACAATGCCCCGTCCCGGCTGGCCGTGGTGGGCGACGTGCTGTTCCAGGGGTCGGTGGGCCGCACCGATTTCCCCGGCGGCAACCACCGCGACCTGATGCGCTCGATCAAGGACAAGCTGTTCCCGCTGGGCGACGACGTGGCCTTCATCCCCGGCCACGGGCCGATGTCCACCTTCGGCGAGGAGCGGCAGTTCAACCCGTTCGTCCGGGGATGAGCGGGCTGCTGGTCGCCCTGGCCGGTCTGCCAGGCAGCGGCAAGACCACGGTGGCCCGCGCGCTGGTCTCCGCCCTGGCGGAGCGGGCCGTCCTGCACCTGCGCATCGACACCATCGAACAGAGTTTGCGGGGATTGGACGCGTTCGGCCCCGATCTCGGCCCTGCAGGCTACATCGTCGCCCATGGGGTGGCGGTGGACAATCTGCGCTTGGGGGCGGTGGTGGTGTCCGACTGCGTGAACCCGCTGCGCATCACCCGCGATGGCTGGGCCGCGGTGGCGGCACAGGCCGGCGTGCCGATCCTGGATGTGGAGATCGTCTGTTCCGACACCGCCGAGCACCGCCGCCGGGTGGAAACCCGGCGGGCCGATATCGCCGGGTTCACCCTGCCCACCTGGCAAAAGGTGGTGGAGCGCCGTTATGAAGAGTGGGACAGGGCGCGGCTGGTGGTCGATACCGCGGGGCGGTCCGCGGCGGACGCGGCGGCGGTGGTTGCTGCTGCAGTTCGGGCGCTGGGGTGAGGGGAGCGGGGCGGCAGCCCCATAGGCGCTAGGATAAGATATCAAGCAGGTCGTCAATCT
>CALBDS010000059.1 GCA_937927415.1 uncultured Rhodospirillaceae bacterium | reverse complement strand
GTGTCGCCGCCGTGAAAGGGCGGTGTCCTAGGCCTCTAGACGACGGGGACGTCGTTCGCTGCGGTGCGCGGTTTCTAAAAGATCGGACCGCTGCGGTCAAGCACTTTTCATCAACGGTGTGAGGAAATTATTCGGCTTCTTCCAGCACCGCCCGCACGGCCTCCAGCACCTCGGCGGGGGTAAAGGGCTTGCGCAGGGTCTTGGAGGCCCCCAGGGCCTCGGCGACCGGCAGGACATCCAGGGATTCCCGCGCCCCCCCGCCGGAAATGGCGATGATCCGGCTGCTGGGGAACCCCCGGCGAAGCTGCATGATGGTCGCCAGCCCTTCCTGATGCGGCATGAAAATGTCGGTGATGACCAGATCGACCGGGTTTTCCCGGAACACCTGCACCCCGGCCGCTCCGTCGGACGCCCCCAACGCCTGATGCCCCCCGCGGTTCAGGGTGCGGATCAGCATGGTGCGCACCATGTCGTCGTCATCGATGACCAGTATCGTCGCCATCCGGCGTCTTCCCTTTCTTGACATCCGGGATGGGGGCGGCGGTGGGATTGATCGCCGAGCCGCCCTCCCCTCCTCTGCTCCGGTTCATGCTTCGGCTTCCTCCCACGATGCGGGTCACGCCGATGATCCGGGCGACAAAAGCCATAAAGGCCGATGGCTCCGCCGGTGCGGTGACGATCCCCGCCGCATCCGCCTCGTTTCCCAGGCGCATCAGTTCGTGGTTCCCTCCCTCCTGACACAGGATGACCGGCACCCCCGCCGCAACCGCAACCAGGGACCGGGCCAGGGACAGGCGTTTCCATTCGTCCGCCACCGCTTTCCCGGTGGGCAGGACGACCGCATCGAACCGGCGGGGGGCAATGGCGAACAGGGACTGCGCCCGCCGGTCATCGCCGGTGGATACCACCCGCACGCCCTGGCTGCGCAGCAGACGGGCGGTCATGCCCCGTGTCGCCTCGTCACCGCCGATGACCAGGATACGGCTGACCCCGCCGCCGGTCCGGCCGTTGGCTCCGGCGTCGTGATAGGGGAAATACAGGCTGATGCTGGTGCCCAGATCCGACGAACTCACCACGTCGATCAGCGCCCCGTGGCGTCCGGCAATGCCATGGACGGCCGCCAGCCCCAACCCGGTTCCCTTGCCCACCGGTTTGGTGGTGAAGAAGGGTTCGAAAATACGCTCCTGCATCGCGGCGGGAATCCCGCTGCCGTTGTCGGCGACGGTCAGGCACACATAGCGCCCCGGCTCCAGCGTCGCCCGGCCCAGCGGCCGAGGCTCCGCCACCGACGCATGGGCCAGGGATACGACGATGCTGCCGTCCACACGCCCGGCCTCGCCGATGGCATCGGCGGCGTTCCTGCACAGGTTGACCAGCACCTGATGGATCTGGTTGTCCGCGGCCAGAACCGTCATCGGCGCGCCGTCGCTGATGACCCGCAGGTGAATGGCCGGGGGAATGGCGGCGGCGATCAGCTTCACCGCCTCTTCAACCGTGCGGTGCAGGTCGATCACCTGCATCTCCGCCATATCCTGGCGGGAGAAGGTCAGCAACTGCCCCACCAGATCCTTGGCCCGCTGGGCGGCACCGATGATCTGCTGCACATCGTCGCGGGTGTCGTCGTCCGCGGCCAGCCGGTCGAACACCAGATGCGCGTAGCCGGTGATGACCAGAAGGATGTTGTTGAAATCATGAGCGATGCCGCCGGCCAGAACCCCCACCGCCTCCATCTTCTGGACGCGGCGGATGTGCTCTTCGGCCTGATGATGGCCGGTGATGTCCTCGGCCAGGCACAGCAGGTTCGTGGTCTGGCCGTCAGCGTCCTGGATCGGAAACACGCGCAGCAAAACCCGGATGGCGGACCGGCCGGGCAAGCGCAGGGGCAGCTCCTGCCGCCAGCTTTCTCCCGCCAGCACCGTCCGCCACAGGCCGAGCGCCCCTTGCCCGGCGGCGGGCAGAAGCACGGCCAGAAGCGCATCCAGGGTGGGGATGTCGTGCCGGGCCAGCCCGGTCATGTCGGTGACGCGGGGATTGGCATAGGACACATGCCCGCGGATGTCGGCGATCACCACCGCCATCCGGCTCTGGTCCAAAGCCTGGGACAGGGTGCGCAGATGATCCTGGTTGCGGCGGCGTTCGGTCACGTCGGTGACGCGCGCCACCGTCCCGATCACCTCCCCGTCCCGCATCAGCGGTGCGGCGCGGATATCGGCGGCGAAGGACGAACCGTCGCACCGTGTCACCGTTTCATCCTGCAGGCTGCCGGTCACCCCGTTGGCAAGAACGGGCAAAAGCCCATGCACCGCCCGCCCGATCATGGCATCGGTAGAGGCGAACCCCAGCAACCGCGCCCCCGCCGGATTGGCCAGGGTGCAGATGCCCGTCCGATCCACGCCGAAGATACCGTCCAGGGTCGATTGCAGCAGCAGCCGGACCCGTTCTTCGCTGTCGCGCAGGGCATCGCGGGCCTGGGCGGCCGCGGTAACGTCGCGGGACACGCCGATCAGCCCCAGCACCTCCCCCGAGGGGCCGAAGAACGGGGTTTTCAGCGTTTCCAACAGGATGGTGCGCCCGTTGGCGCCGACGACCGTTTCTTCGAACCGTCGCGCCCGGCCTTCCGCCAGCATGGCCCGGTCATGGGAGCGGAAAAAGGTGGCCAGTTCCCGGTGAAACGGCACCAGATCATAGTCGGTCCGCCCCTCAAGCCATTGCGGATCGACGCCGAACCAATCGGCAAAGGCACGGTTGCAGCCCAGATAAACGCTGTCGCGGTCCTTCAGGAAGATCAGATCGGGAATGGAATCCAGCAGCGCCCGGAACAGCGGATCGTTCAGCGCCGATTCCATGCCGTCGCCGGTGATGTCAAAGGCATGGCTGGTGCAGATCACCCCCACCCCGTTTCCGGGACCGGCGGGGGCCGGGACCAGCGTGGTCACCGTTTGCCACCAGCGTTCGCGGCCCGTCGGGCCGACGATCCGGTGATGGCGGTGACGGACCTGCCGCCGGCCGGCGGCGATGGCCCGCTGCACCTCTTCCACGAAACGGGTGCGGTCGGCGGGGTGCAGCAAGGATGTCATGCCGGCGGTGCTGCCCATCACCGCCGCTGCCGCCGGTGATGCGGCGAGAACCGGGCACGCATCACCGTCCGGCACCCACCGCACCAGCAGAAGGGCGTCGTCCACCGCCGGAGCCGGCAGACCGGCGGGCGGAAGATCCGGCGACAAGGTGTCGTGCACAGCGGTCAGCTCCGATCAGCGCATCCCCTTCTATCCTTGCCGCATCCATCCGCCCGCGTCCACCCCGGCGGGCAATAACCTGTGCATTACGACGCCAAATTGCGGAGCACGTAATTCAGAACACCACCATGGCGATAATATTCCAACTCGTCTTCGGTATCAATCCGACACAGAAGCGGGACTGTGCGCACGCTTCCGTCGGCACGGGTGATTGTCAGGGTGACGTCCTTGCGTGGGGTCAACCCGTCTTCGACGCCGGTGACATCGAACGTCTCGGTCCCGTCGAGACTCAGATCGGCACGGGTCAACCCGTCCTTGAACTGCAGGGCCAGGATGCCCATCCCCACCAGATTGGAGCGGTGGATACGCTCGAAGCTTTCGGCGATCACCGCCCGCACCCCCAGCAGGCGGGTGCCCTTGGCCGCCCAGTCGCGGGACGAGCCGGTGCCGTATTCCTTGCCGGCGATGATGACCAGCGGCACCCCGTCGGCGGCGTAACGCATGGCGGCGGTGTAGATGGGCAGCCGCTCGCCGGAGGGGACATGCACCGTCTCGCCCCCCTCCACACCCGGCAGCAGTTCGTTGCGGATGCGGATGTTGGCGAAGGTGCCGCGCATCATCACCTCGTGATTGCCGCGGCGCGAACCGTAAGAGTTGAAGTCCAGCGGACTCACCTGATGGGCGATCAGATATTCGCCCGCCGGGCTGGTTTTCTTGATCGAACCGGCGGGGGAAATATGGTCGGTGGTGATGGAATCCCCCAGCAGCGCCAGCAGCCGCGCGCCGCGCACGTCGCTGACCCCGCCCGGCGCCTTGGGCATCCCGTCGAAGAACGGCGGCCGCTTGACGTAGGTCGAGCCGTCGTCCCAGGCATAGGTCTGGCCGCCCGACGCGGCGATGGCCTGCCATTCCGGCGTGCCCTGGAAGACGTTGGCGTAACGCCCGCGGAACATGGCGGGAGTGAGGGAAGCGTTGATGGCGTCCTGCACCTCGCGGCTGGTGGGCCAGATGTCCTTCAGATAGACCGGCTGGCCGTCCGCCCCGGTGCCCAGCGGGTCGCGGGTCAGGTCGATCAGCATGTTCCCCGCCAGGGCATAGGCCACGCACAGCGGCGGGCTGGCCAGATAGTTGGCGCGGGTGTGGGGGTTGACGCGGCCTTCGAAGTTGCGGTTGCCCGACAGTACGGCGGCGACCACCAGATCCCCCTCCTCCACCGCCGCGGCGATGGGGTCGGGCAGCGGGCCGGAATTGCCGATGCAGGTGGTGCAGCCGTAGCCGACGATGTTGAAGCCCAGCGTGTCGAGCGCGTCCTGCAGCCCGGCCTTGACCAGATAGTCGGTGACCACCTGCGAGCCGGGCGCCAGCGAGGTCTTGACCCACGGGCGGGTTCGCAAGCCCTTCTCCACCGCCTTCTTCGCCACCAGACCGGCGGCCACCAGCACCGCCGGGTTGGAGGTGTTGGTGCACGAGGTGATGGCGGCGATCACCACCGCCCCATGGGGCAGGCTGTAGCCGCCACCGGCCACCGGCACCGCGCGGGTCCGATCGGCGGCCTTGAAGGTGCCGGTCAGATCGGCGGCGAAGGACGCGGCGGCGGTGGTCAGCGGCACCCGGTCCTGCGGCCGTTTCGGCCCGGCCAGCGACGGTTCCACCGTGCCCATGTCCAATTCCAGCGTGTCGGTGAACACCGGGTCGGGGGTGGCGGCGTCACGCCACATGCCTTGCGCCCTGGCATAGGCTTCCACCAGCGCCACCCGGCCCGGGTCGCGACCGGTGAAGGTCAGGTAGCGGATGGTTTCCGCATCGATGGGGAAGATGCCGCAGGTGGCGCCGTATTCCGGGGCCATGTTGCCGATGGTGGCGCGGTCGGGCAGGGTCAGATGGTCCAGGCCGGGGCCGTAGAACTCCACGAACTTGCCCACCACCCCCTTCCGGCGCAGCATCTGGGTGACGGTCAGCACCAGATCGGTGGCGGTGGTGCCCTCGCGCAGCGTTCCGGTCAGCCTGAAGCCGATCACCTCGGGGATCAGCATGGAAATGGGCTGGCCCAGCATGGCCGCTTCCGCCTCGATCCCGCCGACGCCCCAGCCCAGCACCGCCATGCCGTTGACCATGGTCGTGTGGCTGTCGGTGCCCACCAGCGTGTCGGGATAGGCGACGGTGCGGCCCGCCGGATCGATGTCGGTCCACACCACCTGCGCCAGATATTCGGTGTTGACCTGATGGCAGATGCCGGTGCCCGGCGGCACCACGCGGAAATTGTCGAAGGCCGCCTGTCCCCAGCGCAGGAAGGCATAGCGTTCCCCATTGCGCTGGAATTCCAGATCCACATTGGCCTTGAAGGCGCCGGCGCTGCCGAACTGGTCCACCATCACCGAATGGTCGATGACCAGATCCACCGGCACCAGCGGGTTGATGCGCTTGGGATCGCCGCCCAGGGCGGCCATCGCCTCGCGCATGGCGGCAAGGTCGCAGACGGCGGGAACGCCGGTGAAATCCTGCATCAGCACGCGGGCGGGGCGGTAGGCGATTTCGCGGTCGGAGCGGCGGCTGTTCAGCCATGCCGCGGCCGCCTTTACGTCATCGACGGTGACCGACCGGCCATCCTCGAACCGCAGCAGGTTTTCCAGCAGGACCTTCATGGAAAACGGCAGGCGGGAGACGTCGCCCAACCCCGCGGACTCCGCCGCCGTCAGGCTGAAATAATCATAAGACGCCCCCGCCACCGTCAGGGAACGGCGGGTCTTCAGGCTGTCTTGGCCGGTGAACGTGGTCACGGGAAACCCCCTCTTCCTTTGCCCTTCTCACGCTTGGGGGGTGCGTTGGGCCGACCACCCAAGCCCAGGGCTGTGGGAAAGATGTGGTGCCGTCGGTCCCCCCGTTCAAATGGGAAACACCCAGGCACCGCGGGGCGTCACGGCGCCGGGGCTTTCTTTTGCACCGCCTGGAGCACGGGGTCCCACACCTCTCCGTACAGCCCCAACTGCTCGCTGTTGCATGAGCGGAAGAAGCGCACCTGCACGCGGCTGGGCAACACCACCTCCGGCGCGTCCAGCAGGTCGGGGTCCATCCAGGTGTCGGACCCGCGGATGGCGTTGGCGTAGCGTGAGAAGTTGCTTTGCAGGGCCGCGTTTTCCGGCTGCAGCATGAAGTTGATGAATTGCAGCGCCGCCGCCTTGTGCGGGGTTCCCTTCATGACCACCAGCGCGTCGGACCAGACGATGATCCCTTCGCGCGGATAGGCATAGCGCAGGGTGGGGCGGATCTGGCGGGCGCGCAGCGCATCGCCGTTCCACGCCACCCCCACCGCCACCCGCCCGCCGGTCAGCGTGTCGAGGACGGAGCTGATGTCATAGACCCCGCCCGGCTGGAGCAGCGGGCGCACCAGCGCCATTGCCCGATCCAGCACCGCCCGGTCGGAGGTGCATTGCGGCTGCCCCATGTAGAGCAGCGCCATACGCAGCGTCTCCTCCGCCCCGATCAGGAATCCCACCTTGCCCTTCAGTTCCGGCGGCGGGTCGAACAGCAGGCGGTAGGTGTCGATGTCCCCCTGATAGACCGCCGTGTCCACCACGATGGAGGTGGTGCCCCAATGGACCGGCACGCTCCATTCATTGTGGCGGTCGTATGGGGGCGACCGCCAGCCGTCCAGCAGGTTGGCGTATCCCGGCAATTCCTGGGCGTTGATCGGCTCCAGCAGCCCGGCCTCGGCCAGCATGGGCACGTCGTAATCGGCGGGGTGGGCCAGATCGTAGCGCATCGGGGCACCCCGCTTCAGCCGGTCCCGCAACTCGCCCACGGTCAGGAAGGTGTCCACGATCAGCCGGTGCCCGGTTTCCCGCTCGAACTTGGCGACCAGTTCGGGGGATATGTAATCGGCCCAGGTCAGAAACCTCAACTCGTCCGCCGCAGCCGGAACCAGCAGGGCGGGAAGGAGCAGCAAAGCCGCCGCCAGCCGCCGCAGGATCGGCCCGCAGCCGTTCGCCTTGCCCGCACCCGTCGTTCCTTCGGCCATTCCCGCGGTTCTCCATTGGCGAAGAAGATGTGACTGGGGCATCATGCCGGCCACAACGGGGGCCGATCAATCATCTCCTGCGTGCGCCGTAACGGCGCGCAACCGGGGGATGCCGGGCAAGGCCGGCGGAAGGGAAGACAAAGACAGTGTCGGACGGTCTGGGATGGCGGCGGCGCAGCGTGCGGGCCACGGTGGTGGCCGCGGCCTTTGCCGTGGCGGCAATGACCCTGGTGGCCGTCGGGATCAGTGCTTATTCCTACACGCGCATCGAGCATCTGTTCACCGTGGTGTCGCAGGAACAGGCCACCGCCCTCAATCAGGCCCTGCGGCTGGCGGAAACCACCAACCGCTATGCCGCCGGCAGCGGCGAAATCGAAGCGGCCCGCAACCAGATCCAGCGCCAGAACGCCGTGGTGTCGCTGGGACAGCATGCCTATGCCCTGCTGGACGCCATGGCCGCCCTGCGCCGCATTCCCGCCACCGCATCCCATGTGGAAGAGATCGCCGGCATCGTCCGCGCGCTGGAGGAAAATGTCAGCCAGCGCAACCAATTGGTTGAGCAACGGATCGAGGCGGAGGGCAAGGGCCGCCTTCTGCGTCAGGCGATGGAACGGCTGCAGGCCGGACTCGACGTGTTCCTGGCCCGGCTCGACAGCGCGGAGCGGCGGGTGATACCCGATTCGCTGCGCTGGGATCTGGAAGCCGCTGGCGACCGCATGATGCTGCGCCTGTATGACGCGGGACAGATCGAACAGCACAACGCGCTGCAGGCCGCACGGGCCAGTTTCGACGCATCGCAGGCCCGTTTCGATGCCGCGGTGGCATCCCTGCCCGCCGGCACCCCGGAACGGGCGGCGGCGGAGCGGTTGTCGGCGGACTTTACGGCCCTGGCCGCCGGCCCCGACGGGCTGTTTCCCATCCGCACCCGGCTGCTGACCCTGCGCGCCGACAGCGAGCGCCGGACGCTTCAGGGACGCGAGGTGGTGACCGGCCTCAGCATCGCCGTGTCCCGCGTGGTCGGGCTGGTGGAGGATCAGGCGGAACAGACCAAGGCGGCGGTGGCCGCCCAGATCCGTTCCGCCCGGCAATGGCTGGTGGCGGTGGCGGCGGCAACCTTTCTGGGGCCGCTGATGATCGTGTGGCTGGTGGTCAGCCGCTCGGTGGTGCGGCCGCTGGCCCAGTTGGCCGCCGTCACCCGCCGAATCGCCGAGGGGGATCTGACAACTCCCATCCCGCCGGTGCGCCACACGGAATTCCACGAGATCGCCGGCGCGCTGGAGGTGTTCCGCACCAACACCGCCGCCCTGGCGCAGCGCACCCACGCCCTGGCCGCCAGCGAGGAGGCGCAGCGCCAAGCCCGCGAACAGGCCGAACGGGCGCTGACCGAACTGCGCGCCGCCCAGGAACAGCTGATCCACAGCGAGAAGATGGCGGCCCTCGGCAGCGTGGTGGCCGGTGTGGCGCACGAGGTCAACACCCCCATCGGCATCACCTTGACCGGCGCCAGCCTGCTGACGGAGGAGGTGCAGACCATCGCCGACGCCCTGGCCCGCGGCGGGCTGAAACGGTCGGAATTCGAGAATTTCATCGCCCGCGCCCAGGAAATCGCCGGGCTGATCCAGGGGAACATGGACCGCGCGGCCAATCTGGTGCAGGCGTTCAAGCAGGTGGCCGCCGACCAGTCGAGCGAACGGCGGCGCAGTTTCGACCTGCGGGAAACCCTGTCCCAGACCATCATCAGCGTGAAGCCCAAATGCGACCGCGCCGGTGTCGCCATCGGGTTGGACTGCGCCGAGGGGGTGATCGCGGACAGCTACCCCGGCGCCCTGTCGCAGGTGGTGACGATCCTGGTGATGAACTCCCTCGACCACGCCTTCAGCGGCGAGGATTCCACGGAGCGGCGGATCATCATTGCCGTGACGGAGGAAAAGGAAGGGCAGGTCCGCATCGATTACCGCGACACCGGCCCCGGCATCCCGGCGGATGTGCGCCGCCGGGTGTTCGAACCCTTCTTCACCACCCGCCGCGGCCAGGGCAACACCGGGTTGGGGCTGCATCTGGCCTTCAACACGGTGCAGCAGAACCTGAAGGGGCACCTGTCGCTGGAGCCGGAAGCGGGCCACACCGGCGCCCACTTCATCCTGAAAATGCCCCTGGCCCTGCCGTTGGACACGGCACCGGAACGAAACGCCGCGGGGTGACAGGTTCCCCCCTTGGAAAGGGGGCTGCCCTCAGCCTCGCATCACCAGCGTGGTCCACTCGCCCACCGGGATGCGGGCGACCAGATGCAGACCCTGGGCGCGGTGGGCCTGGATGACGTGGCGCTCCTGGCGATTGAGCAGGCCGGACAGGATGGCATAGCCGCCCGGCACCAGATTGCGGGCCAGGAACGGCGCCATGCGGGCCAGCGGGCGGGCCAGGATGTTGGCGGTAATCAGGCGGTACGGCCCGCGGCGGCGCACCAGCGGGGTGTGATAACCGTCGCCGCCTTCGCTTTCGATCAGCGGGGCGACGCCGTTCAGGCGGGCGTTCTCAAGGGTGACGCGCACCGCTTCGGGGTCGATGTCCACCGCGACGACCGGCACCCGCCACGTCTTGGCCACCGCCAGCGCCAGGATGCCCGAGCCGCAGCCCATATCCAGCGCCCCGCGCCCCCGGCCGCGGCCGAGCCGCAGCCGCCGCGCCACCCGGTCCAGCGCCTGCAGGCAGCCGTTGGTCGAGCCGTGCTCGCCGGTGCCAAAGGCGGTGGCGGCGTCCACCAGCAGCGGAATGGTCCCCGGCGGCACCGGGTCTTCCAGGTGGGAGCCGTGGACGAAATAGCGGCCGGCACGGATCGGCGGGAACGCCTGATAGGTGTAGGACACCCAGTCGATGGAGGGGATGTCCTCCACGATCACCTTCGGCTCCGGCACGCCAAGCGCCTGGGCCAACAGGGCCACGCGGGTTTCCAGCCGCGGCAGGTCGGGGGGGGTGTGGGACGTCGCCTCGATCAGCCAGGTTTCCCCCTCATCCAGTTCAAAGGACGACACCGCGTCGGCGTGATCGCCCACCACCTCGGCAAACGCGGGGGTGTGAACCTCGGGAACGACAAGCGCGATGCGCCAGAAGCGGACAGCCATGATCGAATTTCTGCTTTTGCGAAGGGGTTACGCGGTCAGGCCGCGACCTTACTCCAAACGGTGGAGACGGCGGAAGGGTGACGGACACAAAAATGCCTCACCCGCCCCACGAACCCGGTTCATGCTGACACCGGCGCCACAGGTGCCCACAGCACATCGGTGATGTCGGCGGCCCCGCTGCACAGCATGGCCAGCCGGTCGAACCCGAGTGCGATGCCGGAGCAGGCGGGCAGGCCATAGTCCAGCGCGGCCAGGAAATCCTCATCCACCGGGAATCGCTCGCCGTACAGCCGTTCCTTCAGATCCATGTCGGCGGTGAACCGCGCCCGCTGTGCTGCCGGATCGGTCAGTTCGCCGAAGGCATTCGCCAGTTCCAGCCCGCAGGCGTACAGCTCGAACCGCTCGGCCAGCCGCCCGTCCTCGGGCTTGGGCCGCGACAGCGCGGCCATGCACAGGGGATAGTCGATCAGCACGCACGGCACGCCGTCCCCCAGATGGGGTTCGATGCGCTCGAACAGCACGCGGAACACGATGTCTTCCCAGCGGTCCCCGGCATGCGGGGCGATGCCGGCGGCCTGGGCCGCCGCCGCCAGCGGGGCGGGGTCCGGGTCGTGGCTGCCGTCGTAGCAGGCCATCAGGTCGATGCCGGCGTATTCCCGAAAGGCGTCCGCCACCGGCAGGATGCGCCAGGGCGCGAACGGATCGCACGTCATGCCGTTGAAGGAGAACCGTTCCCGCCCCGCTGCCGTGGCGGCGGCGCGCACCAGATCCTGGCAATCCTCGATCAGGCGGCGGTACCCCTCCCCCGCCCGGTACCATTCCAGCATGGTGAATTCCGGGTGGTGGGTGGCCGACCGCTCGCCGTTGCGGAAGGCGTGGGCCAGCTGGTAGATGCGCGGCTCCCCCGCCACCAGCAGCTTCTTCATGGCGAATTCGGGGGAGGTGTGGAGGTAGAGCCGCCGCCGCTCGCCCGGATAGGGGCCGGTGAGATCGGTGGCAAAGGCGTTCAGGTGCGGCTCCATCCCCGGCGATACCTGGAGGGCGGGCGTGTCCACCTCCGCGAATCCGGCGCAGGCGAAAAAGGACCGCACGGCGGCCAGCACCCGCCCCCGCACCGCCAGATGGGGGCGGCGGCGGGCGAAAATCTGGGGGTGCCAGAACGGCAGACGGGAAACCGGCGGATGCGGCATGGACAAACCCCACGCAATGGGTATCTTAGGCGGCTCATAGGTATGGACACGCCGGCCTCCGCCGGTCAACGCAGCGCCTGACATGGGGGGCCATAGCCGCCATGACGGGCACGGCGTTGCAGGCGCGTGGGCAAGCTGCTAGGGTCCGCGCCGCCTGTCTCTTGGAAAAAACGGGAAAGTCCCATGAAGGTCAATGCCAACACGATGCGCGCCGGCCATGTGCTGGAGCACAACGGCAAGCTCTACGTCGTCCAGAAAACCGCCATCGTGCAGCCCGGCAAGGGCGGCGCCTTCATCCAGATCGAAGCGAAGGACGTCCGCACCGGCACCAAGATCATCGAACGGTTCCGCACCCAGGAAACCGTCGAGCGCGCCCGCCTGGACGAACATGAAATGACCTTCCTGTTCGCCGAGGGCGACAGCTTCACCTTCATGGACAAGGAATCGTTCGAACAGGTTTCGATTCCGCGCGACATCATCGGTGATCAGGCCGTGTTCCTGCAGGACGGCATGGAAGTCACCGTGCAGACCCACGAAGGCAGCCCGCTGGGCGTGGAACTGCCGGCCAAGGTCATCCTGGCCATCGTCGAAGCCGATCCGGTGGTGAAGGGTCAGACCGCCTCGTCGTCGTACAAGCCGGCGAAGCTGGAAAACGGCGTGTCGATCCTGGTGCCGCCGCACATCGAAGCCGGCACCCGCGTGGTGGTGGACACGGCCTCGGGCGAATACGTCGAACGCGCCAAGGACTGATTCCCTCCCGCGTACGGGCGGCGATCCTCCGCCGCCCTCTTCAGTGCCCGTCATCAGGATCGTTTCATCACATGGCTACCCGTTCCGCCCTGCTCAACGTCATGACCCGCGCCGCTGAAAAGGCGGGGCGGGCGTTGGTGCGCGACTTCGGCGAGGTCGAAAACCTGCAGGTGTCCCGCAAGGGCCCCAGCGATTTCGTCTCCGCCGCCGACCACAAGGCCGAAAAGATTCTCCGCGAGGAGCTGTCGAAGGCCCGCCCCGAATTCGGTTTCCTTCTGGAAGAAGGGGGCAAGGTCGAGGGCAAGGACGTCACCACCCGCTGGATCATCGATCCGCTGGACGGCACCACCAATTTCCTGCACGGCCTGCCCCACTGGGCGGTGTCCATCGCGCTGGAAAAGAACGGCGAAATCGTCGCCGGCGTGGTGTACGAGCCGGTCCATGACGAAATGTTCTGGGCGGAAAAGGGCCAGGGTACGTTCCTGAACCACCAGCGTCTGCGCGTGTCCGAACGCCGCCGCCTGGACGATTCCCTGGTCGCCACCGGCATCCCCTTCAAGGGCCGCGGCGACCACAAGGGCTTTCTGGCCGAAATGGAAACGGTGATGGCCGAGGTGGCGGGCATCCGCCGGTTCGGCGCCGCCTCCCTCGACCTCGCCTATGTGGCCGCGGGCCGTTTTGAAGGCTTCTGGGAACGCGGGCTGGCCCCGTGGGACTGTGCTGCCGGCGTTCTGCTGGTGACGGAGGCCGGCGGCTTCGTCGGTGAAATCGGCGGCGGCCGCAACCCGGTCTATGGCGGGTCGATTCTCGCCGCCAATTCCCATCTGCACCTGACTCTGGGCAAGCTTCTGCGCGTGTCGGACAAGCAGAAGGCCGGGGCGGAGCGCAAGCCCGCCTGAGAATCCGGCCCGAAAGAGGGGCGCCCCCTCTTTCGGACACCGCCGTCCGGCGGCATGGGCGTTGTCGCTACACCGTCCGATAGGCTATTCATGGTGCACGGGATTCCCATGTAAGGGGAAACGCGCTGTTGACGAAGGGGTGTCTCATTCGCATGAGCGGCTTTCCCACGCCTGCCGCCGGGGTCAAGGCTTTGCTGACCGCCGCCCTTGCCGCCATGCTGGCGGGGGTGACGATCCCGGCATCGGCGCAGGTGCGGATCACGGTGGACAAGCCGGCGCCCGCGGCTCCGGTTGTGCCGCCGCCCGCGCAAGGCAAGCTCACGCTGGAGAACGCGGACCCTTTGCCGGTCCCACCACCCCCCCGCCTCGGCACGCCCAAGCCCGTACCGGCGCCCCGCAAGTTCGTGGCGCCCGTTCCGGTCGAACCGCCCATGGCGCCGGTCATCGCGGAAGAAAGCCCGGTCAACCCGCCCGACGCCCCCCGCGGGGCGCCGGCGCCGGCCCCGGCTCCCAACCGCCCGGTGCCCACTCCCCCGCCCCCGTCCGCCGCCCCTCCCCCGGCGGTGGCTGCCCTGCCCACGGAACGCCCGGCCCCGGTGCCGCCGAAACCGGCCAACCTGTCGGTGTTTTTCGACGCCATCGAGGTCGCGGTGCCGCCAAGCGCGGAACCCGTGCTGGCGCAGGTGGCGGAACGGATGAACGCCAGCCCGTCCATGCGGCTGCAGGTGCGTTCCTACGCCTCCGGTTCGCCGGATATGGCGCGGGAAGCGCGGCAGAAGTCGCTGGCGCGGGCGATGGCGGTGCGCGAGCGGCTGTCGGCGCTGGGTGTGCGCAGCATGCGGGTGGACATCCGCGCGTTGGGTAACACCGCAGAGGACGGCCCCGATGACCGTATCGACCTGGAGTTCCTCAACGAGTGAGCCGGCAGCCCGCCAGCCCAGCATACCGGAGGCCCGTGCCCACATGACCCGCCCCGAGCGGTATCTGACCCGGATGATCCTGTTTCTGCTGGTGGTCGGGGGGGTGGCAGCACTGCTGTTCCCGGCGCTGGAGAGCGCGTTCATGACCAACCCGGCGCTGAACGGGCTGATCCTGGGGGCGCTGGTGGTCGGCATCATCTACATCTTCCGCCAGGTCGTGATGCTGCGGCCCGAGGTGGCGTGGCTCAAGCATTACCAGACCTCCCATAGCGCCGCTCCCACCGAGCCGGTGCTGCTGGCCCCCATGGCGCGCATGCTGGGGGAAAAAAAGGGACGGCTGATGCTGTCGGCCCTGTCCATGCGCTCGCTGCTGGACGGCATCGCCGCGCGTCTGGACGAATCCCGCGAACTGTCGCGCTATCTGATCGGGCTGCTGATCTTCCTGGGGCTGCTGGGCACCTTCTGGGGCCTGCTGACCACCGTGCGGTCGGTGGGCGGGGTCATCGGCACGCTGTCGGTGGGGACCGGCGATGTGGGGCAGATGTTCGCCAATCTGAAAGCCGGGCTGGAAACCCCGCTGGTGGGCATGGGGACCGCCTTTTCCTCCTCCCTGTTCGGTCTGGCAGGGTCGCTGGTGCTGGGGTTCCTGGAACTCCAGGCGGGCCAAGCGCAGAACCGCTTCTTCCAGGATGTGGAGGATTGGCTGTCCGGGGCCACCCGGCTGTCGTCGGGGGCCACCGGGCTGGAAACCGGCGACCAGTCGATCCCCGCCTATGTCCAGGCGCTGCTGGAAACCACGGCGGAGAACATGGAGACGCTGCAGCGCACCGTCGCGGCGGCGGAGGACAGCCGGCGGTCGTCCAACACCAATCTGGTGGCGCTGACCGAACGGCTGTCGGCCCTGACCGACCAGATGCGGGCGGAACAGAGCCTGCTGGTCAAGCTGGCGGAAAATCAGGTGGAGATGAAACACGTCCTGACCCGCCTGCTGGAAGCCAACATGGGCGGGCTGGACGAAAGCTCGCGCCAGCACCTGCGCAACATCGACGTCTATCTGGCGCGGCTGGTGGAGGAATCGGTCACCGGCCGCACTCAGGCGGTCCACGAGATCCGCACCGAGATCAAGGTGCTGACCCGCACCATCGCCGCCCTGGCGGAAGAACCCGAATCCCGCTGAACCGCCCGCCCCTTGCGGGTTTTGCGTGAAAGGAGAGCCGCCCCATGGCGTCCCTCAGCCGTCGCAACAGCCGTTCCGACGTCAGCGCCTGGCCCGGATGGGTCGATGCCCTGTCGTCGCTGGTGATGGTGGTCATCTTCCTGCTGATGATCTTCGTGGTGGCGCAATTCTACCTCGCCACCGCCATCACCGGGCGGGACGAGCAGCTTCACGTGCTCAACGGCAAGGTGGCCGAACTCAACGACATCCTGGCCATGCAGCAGCAGGCCAACACCGAACTGAACGACGCCAACGGCCAGTTGACCCGGCAGTTGGCCGACATGACCGCATCGCGCGATTCGCTGAAACAGGCGCAGGACACGCTGCAAGGGGCGCGGGACGCGCTGGACCGCCGTCTGACCATCGCCACCGCCGACCTCGACGCCGCCCGCCGCGCGATGGAGGAACTCAACCGCACCGTCGCCGCCGACCGTGAAACCATCACGTTGCGGCTGAAGGAAATCGCCAGCCTGCAGGCCGACCTGAAAGCCCTGCGGGAGGCGCGCCAGTCGCTGGAGGGACAGGTGGCCGAACTGGTAGCCGCCCGCAAGCTGGCCGAGGAGCAGGCGAAAACCCTGTCAGGGCAGGTGGACGGCCTGACCGCCGACCGGAAGCTGAGCGAGGAGCAGCGGCAAGCCCTGCTGGCCGAACTGGGAACGCTCCGCGACCGTTCCAAGGCGCTGGAAGCCCAGGTGGCCGAGGCCAAGGACAAGACCATGCTGGCACAAAAGGACATCGACGCCCGCGACATCCGTCTGGCCGATCTGGAAAAGGCGCTGTCCGGCGAAAAGCAGGCCGGGCGGCAAAGTGCGGCACAGATCGACCTGCTGAACCAGCAGATCGCCCTGTTGCGCAAGCAGTTGGCAGAAATCGGCGGGGCGCTGGAAGCGTCGGAAAAGCAGGCGTCGGAACAGAAGGTGCAGATTGCCGAATTGGGCGCCCGGCTCAATCAGGCGCTCGCCAGCAAGGTGCAGGAGTTGGCCCGCTACCGCTCCGAATTCTTCGGGCGGGTGCGGGAGGCGCTGGGCAACCGTCCCGACGTGCGCATCGTCGGCGACCGTTTCGTGTTCCAGTCGGAACTGCTGTTCCCCACCGCCTCAGCCAGCCTGGAAGAGGGCGGCAAGCAGCGGCTGGCGCAACTGGCCCACACCCTGATCGACATCGGCCAGTCGATCCCCGGTGACATCAACTGGGTGCTGCGGGTGGATGGGCACACCGATCAGCGGCCCATCAACACCCCGCAATTCCCGTCCAACTGGGAACTGTCGGCGGCGCGGGCCATCGCCGTGGTGAAATACCTGAGCGAACAGGGCATTCCGGCGGAGCGGCTGGCCGCCGCCGGTTTCGGCGAGTTCCAGCCGCTGGACACCGGGCGCACGGACGAGGCCCTGGCCCGCAACCGCCGCATCGAAATCAAGCTGGACCAGCGGTAGCCGGCGCATCCGCCGTGTCGGCCAGACACATCATGGTGGCCTGCATCAGGGCCACCGCCCGTTCCCGCCCGTCGTGGTCCACCGCCGATACCTCCGACCGGACCACCGACAGGGTGCGGCCCGGCTTTTCCACCACCGCGCGGGCGACGAACCGCCGCCCCGCCGCCGGGGCCAGCAGGTTCAGCTTGTATTCCACCGTCAGCACCGACGATCCCGGCGGCATCAGGCTGTACGCGGCATAACCCGCCGCCGAATCGGCAAGCGCCGTGGTCGCCCCGGCGTGGACATAGCCGTGCTGCTGGCACAGATCGGGGTGGAAATCCATCGACAGCACGCACACCCCCGGCTCCACCGTGTCCATGGTGATGCCCAGCGTGTCCATGAAACGCTGGCGGGCAAAGCTGTCGCGCACCCGCTGTTCGAAATCGGGATCCTTGGCGGCAAAAGCGCCCATGACACTTCCTCCCACATGGTTTTTGCGATGAATCGCTTTTGTTTGGCCGGCGCATCCGCTAAACGACAAGCGGGTTGCCCCGGATCAGTACGCAAGCGTATGGTAAGGGTCGGCCGCCGTCAATACGCAGCCGTATGCCACAACCGGAACGAAAGGCCGAAGCGACGATGGATGTGCGAGTCAGCCGCGGTGACTGGATCGAAGAGGCGCTGAGCACCCTGGCCGAAGCCGGGGTGGACGGTGTGAAGGTCGAACCCCTGGCCCGCCGGCTGAACGTGACCAAGGGCGGCTTCTACTGGCATTTCAAGGATCGTCCCGACCTGCTGGCGGCCATGCTGGAAACCTGGAAGGTCGGCCGCATCGAGGCGCTGCACCGGCAGGTCCAGGCCGCCGGCCCGCTGGCCCGCGACCGCATCGCCCGTCTGGTCCGCATCTATGTCTCGACGGTGAATCCCAAGGGCATCGCCATCGAACTGGCCATCCGCGACTGGGCGCGCCGCGACCCGGCGGCGGCCGCGGCGGTGGCCGAGGTGGATGCCGAACGTCTGGGCCTGACCACCCGGCTGTACCGGGAACTGAACCAGGACGAGGTTGCGGCCAGCGCCCAGGCGTTCCTGATGTACAGCTTCCTGTTCGGTCAGGGGTTGCTGGTCATCAAGGCCAGCGACGAGGAGCGCGCCGCCCTGGTGGACCGCTGCATCGCCCTTCTGGTGCCGCAGGGGTAAGACCAACGGAGGGTTGGATGGCAGCCCAACAGCCCAACGGGCCAAAAAAAGGGGCCGGAGATCAGATCCCCGGCCCCTTTTCACATCACGCCGAAGCGCCTGTGGTCATCAGGCCTTCAGGATGCTCTTGCCGGCGAAGCGGGCGGCGACGCCCAGCTGCTCTTCGATGCGGATCAGCTGGTTGTACTTGGCCAGACGGTCCGAACGGCTGAGCGAGCCGGTCTTGATCTGGCCGCAGTTGGTGGCGACCGCCAGATCGGCGATGGTGCTGTCCTCGGTTTCGCCCGAACGGTGCGACAGGACGGCGGTGTAGTTGGCCTTGTGGGCCATGTCCACGGCCTGCAGCGTCTCGGTCAGGGTGCCGATCTGGTTGACCTTCACCAGGATCGAGTTGCCAACACCCTTCCTGATGCCGTCGGCAAGGCGGGCGGGGTTGGTGACGAACAGGTCGTCGCCCACCAGCTGCACCTTCTTGCCCAACAGGTCCGTCAGCCCCTTCCAGCCGGCCCAGTCGTCTTCCGACATGCCGTCTTCGATGGAGATGATCGGGTAGCGCGACACCAGATCTTCCCAGTAACGGGCCATGCCTTCGCTGTCCAGCGACTTGCCTTCGCCGGCCAGTTCATACTTGCCGTTCTTGTAGAACTCGGTGGACGCGGCATCCAGGGCCAGCATCACGTCGTCGCCGGGGGTGTAGCCGGCGGCTTCGATGGCCTTCATGATGAAGCTCAGCGCCTCGTCGGCCGACGCCAGGTTGGGGGCGAAGCCGCCCTCGTCACCCACGTTGGTGTTGTGGCCGGCGTCCTTCAGCTTCTTCTTCAGGGATTGGAAGATTTCCGAACCCATGCGGATCGAATCGGCGCAGGTGTCCGCGCCGACCGGCATGATCATGAATTCCTGGATGTCGATGGGGTTGTCGGCGTGCGCACCACCGTTGATGATGTTCATCATCGGCACCGGCAGCAGCGACGCGAAGGCCCCGCCGACATAGCGGTACAGCGGCAGGCCGGCTTCCAGCGCCTGGGCCTTGGCGACCGCCATGCTGACGCCCAGAATGGCGTTGGCGCCCAGGCGCGACTTGTTGGGCGTGCCGTCCAGCTCGATCATCGCCAGATCGACGGTGCACTGATTATCGCTGTCCAGGCCCAGCAGCGCGTCGGCGATTTCGCCGTTGACGGAATCGACCGCCTTCAGCACGCCCTTGCCGCCGAAGCGGGACTTGTCGCCGTCGCGCAGTTCGACCGCTTCATGGGCGCCGGTGGACGCCCCCGACGGCACCGCGGCCCGGCCCATGACGCCGCTGTCCAGGGTGACATCGACCTCGACGGTCGGATTGCCGCGGCTATCCAGGATTTCGCGGGCGTGAATATCGGTGATGGCGCTCATGGTGGCTTTCCTCCGCATGGCTGGCGCGGGGGACTTGATAGCCCCCACGTCCGCCGCTTTCAAGGGGGCGTGGTGCCCATCAAGCGTGATCTATGCCGAAAGATCGGGCAAAACCATCGCCGCCGGGATTTCTGCGAGCAGTTCGCGGGCAAGAAAGCCCAAAGGCCCACGGGTCCGCGACAGCCGGTTGCCCGCTTCCCCATGCAGCCACACCGCCCAGATGGCGGCGTTCAGCGGGGCGGCCCCGCGCGCCAGCAGCCCGGCGGCAATGCCCGCCAGCGTGTCGCCGGACCCGCCGGTCGCCAGCCCCACCGTGCCGTCGTGGTAGGACCAGCAATCCCCCTGCGGCGTGACAACGTGGGTGATGCTCCCCTTCATCGCCACCACCGCCTGGAACGCCGCCGCCGCCCGCCGCCCCGCGGCCAGCGGGTCGGCCTCCACCGCCGCGCGGGAACAGCCCAGCAGACCGGCCATTTCCCCGGCGTGGGGGGTCAGCACCACCCGGCCCCGGTGCCGGTGCAGACAGGCGGCCCCACCCTCCCCCACCCGGCCAAGGGATGTCAGCGCCGCCGCATCCAGCACCACGCACGGCCCCGGCTCCATCCCCGTCAAGAGGGCGGTGGTCAGGGCGGCAACGCACGGCCCGTCCAGCATGCCGGGGCCGACCAGCACGGCGGAACAGCGCCCCGCCCGGTCCAGCAGCCTGTCCGCCGCCACGGCGGCGATGCCGCCGTCCCCGGTTTCCGGCAGAGCCACCACCAGGGCTTCCGGCACCGCCAGCCCCAGGGGAATCGCCACGCTGCCCGGCACCGCCATCTGCAGCTTGCCCGCCCCCGCCCGCAGCGCCGCGGTTCCGGCCAGAAGCGCACCACCCGGCACCGCCGTGCAGCCGCCCACCACCAGCACCCGGCCCCGCTGGTCCTTGTCGTCGTCATCGCCGGGCTGCGGCAGCGGGCAGCGGCGCAGCGTTTCCACGGTGATCCGGCGTTCCTGCATCATCGCCCCCCTCAGCGGACCGCCACGGGGGCGTCGGGGTCGGCGGTCACCGGGGTTCCGGCACGGGCCAGCGGCGCCACCATGTTGTAGCGCACCAGCGCCAGCCCGCCGTTCGGCCCCCGACCAGGATCGAAGGCGTATTCGGTCACCGCACAATTGGCCACGTCGCCTTCGGCATCGATGGCCAGGATCTCGTCTTCGGTCAGGTTCTCCAGCAGATAGCGGAAGCACAGCACGACCACCTGATGGGTGACGATCAGCACCCGCCGCCCGCTGTAATGCAGGCTGATGGTGTCCAGCGCGCTGCGCAGGCGCAGGATCACATCGCACCAGCTCTCCCCGCCCGGCGGACGGTGGTAGAATTTCCCCAGGATCCGCCGGAATTCGGCCTGCTCGGGGTGGTGGGCAGCGATGCCGTGACGGGTCAGCCCGTCGAGAATGCCGAATTCCTTTTCCCGCAGCCGTTCATCGACCACGAAACCATCCGGATCCAGGTCACCGCCGCCGGCATGAATGAGTTCCGCCGTGCGGCGGGCGCGACGGTACGGCGACACCAGCACGACGCCGGGGCGGTGGTCCGGCCCCAGCCCGGCGAACCAGTGGGCGAGCGTCGCCGACTGCTCCTCCCCCAACGGGCTGAGCGGCACATCCACGTCCCGTTCGGCAATGTCGATGCGGGGCAACCCGGCGGACAGGGCGGCGTCCCGCGCCACATTGCCGGCACTTTCCCCATGGCGCACGATCCACAGCCGTTCCGGCCAACGCTGCCCCATTCCGGTTCTCCGCCTTCGTCCGCACCAGCGGTATAACGGGCAAACGGGGGTAAAGATCACGCCGGAACGGCAGGGTTGTCTCTTAAGCGGGCTGCGTCTCCGCCGGGGCGGCGTCCTGGGTCACCACACGGTTGCGCCCGCCGCGCTTGGCGCGGTACAGCGCCTCGTCGGCGCGGGCCAGGATGCTGTCGATGCCGAGATCCCCCTCCCCCAGCCATGCCACGCCGATGCTGACGGTGTAGTTGAAGGGTTTCACCCCCGCCGGGGCCACCGCCGTCACCGCCAGCGACCGCCGCAGCCGTTCGGCCACCACCAGCGCCCCGTCGCGGGCGGTGTCGGGCAGCATCACCGCGAACTCCTCCCCCCCCAGCCGGCCCAGAACGTCGCAGCCGCGCACGATCTGGCGGGTGGTGCGGACGTTGGTGCGGATGGCCTCGTCCCCCGCCGGGTGGCCGAAGGTGTCGTTGATCCGCTTGAAATGGTCGATGTCCAGCATCAGAACGCTGAGCGGCCGGGTGGCGCGGCGGCTGCGCGCCACCTCGTCATTGCCGCATTCCAGGAAATGGCGGCGGTTCAGCGCCCCGGTCAGCCCGTCGGTGGTCGCCAGCCGCACCAGTTCCCGCTGCATCTGCACCACACGGGACGCCGCCAGCAGCCGCGCGTTCAGCCACGCGAAATCCACCGGCTTGCGCAGAAACTCGTCGGCGCCGTTTTCCACCACCTCCAGGAACTGGTTGGTGATGCTGCCGGGCAGCATCAGCATCAGGTAAAGATGCCGCGTGCCCTGGCTGGACCGCAGGTGCCAGCAGATTTCCACCCCGTCCATGTCGCCGGCGCGATAATCCACCAGCACCACGTCAAAGGCCTCTGTATGGACCTTTTCCAGCGCCTCCCGCCCGGTTTCGACCGACGAGGCATGATGCCCCCACTCGATGAGCTGGTTGCACAGAACCTTGCGGTTCATCCGCGAATCATCGACCACCAGGATTCGCATGTCGGCCCCCCGTCGATCCGGACAATCGTTACAGCATGTTTACCATGGTGTGTCCGGTCATGCTTGCCGTTGAATTAACACGCCACCGATGTTCTGACCAATGGCTCATAATCCGAAGGCTGCAAAAACAATCTCCATAATTTTATGACGGTCTTTAGTGACTAAAAATGCGCCAACTCGTGTCATTTCCCGAATCCCGCCGTCATGTCTGCGTCACATTTTGCCGCCTTGTCTGCCGACAGGATAAAGCAGAAGGAGTAATCAAATGATAAAGGCGGGGGCCGGAGTCAGCGACTCCAGCCCCCGCCCTTGCACAGCGACGGATAACCGCTTTGCCCGCCCGATCAGGCGGCGGTCAGTTCTTCCAGCGCGGTTTCGATCACGTCCAGCCCCTCGTCGATCAGCGCGTCCGACGCGGTGAGCGGCACCAGGATGCGGATGACGTTGCCGTAGGTGCCGCAGGACAGCAGGATCAGACCCTTGTCCGCCGCCTTCTGCACCAACGCCTTGGTCAGTTCCGCGGCCGGTTCCTTGGTGGCGCGGTCCTTCACCAGTTCCAGCGCGATCATCGCGCCCAGGTTGCGGATGTCGCCGATGCACGACAGGCTGTTGCGCTGGGCCATGGTCTTGAACCGCCCGGTGATGCGGTCACCGATGGCGTTGGCGCGGTCGATCAGCTTTTCCTCTTCGATCGCTTCCAGAACCGCCAGACCGGCGGCGCAGGCCAGCGGGCTGCCGGCGTAGGTGCCGCCCAGACCGCCCGCGACCGGGGCGTCCATCATCTCCGCCTTGCCGGTCAGGGCCGAGATGGGGAAGCCGCCGCCCAGGCTCTTGGCCATGGTCATCAGGTCGGGGATCACGCCCGAATGTTCGACCGCGAACAGCTTGCCGGTGCGGGCGAAGCCGGTCTGGATCTCGTCCACCACCATCACGATCCCGTGCTGGTCGCAGATGGCGCGGATCTTCTGGAGGAATTCCGGCGGGGCGATGTTGAAGCCGCCCTCACCCTGGACCGGCTCGACGATGATCGCCGCCACGCGGGTGGCTTCGATATCGCTCTTGAACAGGTTTTCCAGCGCCTTGATGCTGTCGTCCACCGAAACGCCGCGGTAGGCGTTGGGGAACGGGATGTGGAACACCTCCGACGGGAAGGGACCGAAGCCGACCTTGTACGGCGCCACCTTGCCGGTCAGGGCCATGGTCATCAGCGTGCGGCCGTGGAAGCCGCCGGCAAAGGAGATCACGCCCGGACGCCCGGTGTAGGCGCGCGCCACCTTCACTGCGTTTTCCACCGCTTCGGCGCCGGTGGTGAAGAAGCCGGTCTTCTTGGCGTGGGTGCCGGGGGTCAGCGCGTTCAGCTTTTCCGCCAGGGCCACGAAGGATTCATAGGGCGTGACCATGAAGCAGGTGTGGGTGAAGGCGTCGGCCTGCTTCTTCACCGCTTCCATCACCTTCGGGTGACGGTGGCCGGTGTTCAGCACCGCGATGCCGCCGGCGAAGTCGATGAAGCGGTGGCCCTCGACGTCCCACACCTCGGCGTTTTCCGCACGGTCCACATAGACCGGCAGCATGTTGGAGATGCCACGGACCACAGCGGCCTCACGCCGCGCCTGAAGCGACTGGTTGCTCATAACGATCCCTCGGAGGTTGGGCGTGCGGGGGCGTTCCCGGCCCGGGCACGGGTGGGTTTTTTGGGAAAAGGCAGGCAATGGATTGGTGTTGTGAAGGGGGTGCCTCCCCCTTCACGCTTCCCCGGCCAAGGGCCGGATGGCCCTTGGAACCCCCAGGGAAATCAGGGGAAGATCAGGCGCCGAGGCCCATGCAGAGGTATTTGATTTCCACGAAGTCGTCGATGCCGTAGTGGGAGCCTTCGCGGCCGATGCCGCTCTCCTTCACGCCGCCGAACGGGGCCACTTCGTTGGAAATGATGCCTTCGTTGATGCCGACGATGCCGTATTCCAGCCCCTCGGCCACGCGCCACACACGGCCCAGGTTGGTGGAATAGAAATACGCCGCCAGACCGAATTCGGTGTCGTTGGCCATGCGGATCGCCTCCTCTTCCGTTTCGAAACGGAACAGCGGCGCCACCGGGCCGAAGATCTCTTCCCGCGCCACCCGCATGGCGGGGGTCACGTTGGTCACCACGGTCGGTTCGAAGAAGGTCTGGCCCAGAGCGTGGCGCTTGCCGCCGGTGATGACCGTGGCACCCTTGCCCACCGCGTCGGCCAGCAGTTCTTCGACCTTGGCGACCGCGGGTTCGTTGATCATCGGCCCCTGCTGGATGCCGGCCTCCGCACCGTTGCCGACACGGATGGCTTCCACCGCCGCCGCCAGCTTGGCCGCGAAGGCGTCATAGACACCGGACTGGACCAGCAGGCGGTTGGCGCACACGCAGGTCTGGCCGGAATTGCGGTACTTCGACGCCATGGCGCCGGCCACCGCCGCATCCAGGTCGGCGTCGTCGAACACGATGAACGGCGCGTTGCCGCCCAGTTCCAGCGACACCTTCTTCACGGTGCCGGCGCACTGGCGCATCAGAATCTTGCCCACTTCGGTGGAGCCGGTGAACGACACCTTGCGCACCAGGGGGTTGCCGGTCAGTTCGCCGCCGATGGCGGGGGCGTCGGACCCGGTTATGATATTAAACACCCCGGCGGGGATTCCCGCACGCTCGGCCAGCACCGCCAGCGCCAGCGCCGACAGCGGCGTGTCCTCCGCCGGCTTGACGACCACGGGGCAGCCGGCGGCCAGTGCCGGGGCCACCTTGCGGGTGATCATGGCGTTGGGGAAGTTCCACGGGGTGATGGCACCCACCACGCCGATCGGTTCCTTCAGCACCACCAGACGGGTGCCCTGCTTGTGGGTGGGGATCACGTCGCCATAGATGCGCTTGCCCTCTTCGGCAAACCATTCGATGAAGCTGGCGCCGTAAATCACCTCCCCGCGGGCCTCGGTCAGGGGTTTTCCCTGTTCCGCGGTCATCAGCTGGGCCAGATCCTCCTGGGCCGCCAGGATCAGATCGTACCATTTGCGCAGGATGGCCGCCCGCTCCTTGGCGGTCTTGGCCCGCCACGCCGGCCAGGCGGCGTTGGCGGCGGCGATGGCTTCCCGCGTCTCGTCCGCGCCCAGATCGGCCACATGGGCCAGAACCGCGCCGGTCGCCGGGTTGGTCACCGGGAACGTGCGGCCGCCGGGGCCGTCGCGCCACGCCCCGTTGATGTAGGATTGCGTGCGAAGGAGGGTCGAATCGCTGAGCGTCACCATGAAGACACCGCTTCCTATCTCAAAGGTTCGTGGACGGAACAGAGCTTAGCTGCGTTTAATAATTTAAACAACACCTGTATGGGGGAAAGCCGCTTTTTGGTGACGGATTTTCTGTAATAAGGTAGCGTTTCCAAGGGGAAAGGCAATCGGCATCCGGCGGGTGGCCGGCCGCCCGCGGGACAGTGTGGGGAGATGGGTACGGTGGAAGCGTCCATGGATTTCGACGTCGGCGCACGGCTGAAGCTGGTGCGGGAGACCAACGGCCTGTCCCAGCGGCAACTGGCCCAACGGGCCGGTGTGACCAACGGCACCATTTCGCTGATCGAACAGAACCGCTGCAGCCCGTCCGTCTCGTCCCTGCGCAAGGTTTTGCAGGGTATCCCCATGACTTTGGCCGAATTTTTCAGCACCGACGACCTGCCGCCGGCCGAACAGATCTTCTACCGCCGGGAGGAGTTGATCGAACTGACCAGCATTCCGGTCAAGGGCAAGGTCGGGCAGATCTCCTTCCGGCAGGTCGGCGACCTGCGCGGGCGGAACCTGCAAGTGCTGCACGAACACTACGCCCCCGGCGCCGACACCGGCGGGCGCACCATGCTGCAGCACGAATCGGAAGAGGGCGGCATCGTCATCCGCGGCGAGATCGAACTGACCGTTGGCGACCGCAAGGAGATCCTGCGGGCCGGCGACGCCTATCTTTTCGACAGCCGCATTCCCCACCGCTTCCGCAACATCAGCGGCGAGGAATGCGAAATCATCAGCGCCTGCACCCCGCCCTATCTCTGATCCCGTTCTCCGTTCACAGCACCGCGGCCGGGGCGGGAACGGGGGGTGTCTCCGCATCCGCCGCCTTCGGCTTCTCGTCGGGCAGGCGCAGGTTGTCGATCTGGGCGGGAATGCCCTCCGCCGCCAGGGCCTGCCAGACGCGCAGCGCCACCTCTTCACGCGCCCCCCACCGCAGGAAATAATCGTCCACATTGTAGGAGACGGAATAGCGGGCGGCGGTGATGTTGCCCACCACATGCAGCCCCAGGAAGCTGGTGCCGTAGTTGCCATCCTGCACCGTCTTGCGGCAACCCGTCAGGGCGCGGGCCATGATGGTCAGCGCCTTTTCCGGCGAAACCTCCGGCGGCAACAGCACATGCTGGAAATCGCGGGCCGGCGTGCGGCGGGAATAGTTGATGACCGTGCTTTCCGCCACCTTGCTGTTGGGAATGGAGCGGATATAGCCGAACCCGTCCTCAAGCCGGGTGGTGCGCCACGACATATCGAACACGCGGGCCGGGTCCATATCGCCGAACTTGATGGTGTCGCCGATGGAAAACGGCCGTTCCAGGCTGAGGATGATGCCGGCGAAGATGTTGGCGATGTTCGATTGCACCGCCAGCCCGATGATGAGGGTCAGCAGGCCGGACGTGGCCAGCAGGCTGGTCAGCGGCTGGTGGAAGACGAAGGCGATGATGCCGAACACCGCCAGCAGCACGATGACCGTGGTCATGAAATGCTTCAGGATGGCCGGGACCGCCCGTCCGCTCTTGCGCTCCAGCGGTTCCCAGCCGAACCGGCGCAGGATCAGCGTCAGGAAATAGGCCCCCGCCAACCACCAGCTCATGCTGTACAGCCGTTCGATCCCATCGAGAAGCTGGAACGGCAATTCGTTCTGCAGGGCGTCGATGGTGATTTCCTTGGCGACCGCCAGAACCATGGCGACGATCAGGATCTCACCGACGATCAGCGTCGGCGACAGCCGCAGCCCCGGCCAGCACACATCCCCCATGGCGATCAGGATCAGCACGGCCAGCCCCCCCAGAACGATCAGGGCGCGCAGGTCCGGCGGAATCGCCGACAGGGACAGGGTGGCCACATCCCCCAGCCGCACGACGGCGACGAAGGTGGAATAGGGAACGGCCCCCGACGGCTGGCTCAGATAACGCGGATCGCCCAGGCTGGACACCATCTCCACGCCCTGGAACACGGTGCCTTCGCGCAGGCTCCACCCCTGGGTTTCCAGCGCCGGGGCCAGACGCCCCACCACGCCGGTGTAGCCGATGCCGCCGGTCATCCCCATGCCCTGCAAATCGGCGACATACAACAGCCGGTTGGACGGAACGGTGCGGTGACGGAACTCCACCCCGACCATGGGATGGCGGTAGGATCGCATGCCCGGCACGAAATCGACCCGGAAACTGCCGCTGAACCGCTGGCGCTTGTAGACGATGCCGCCGTCGGCCACCTCCTCGGCCAGCGGCTCCAGCTTCACCGGACCAAGGGCGTTGAGGAAGGTCACGTCCATCGGGTCGGGGGCTTCGGTGGTGTGGCCGCGGGCGTAGCGCACCCACATCTCGCCGGTCACATCCGCCGACATGGCCGACAGGTCGATCCGGGGGATGTCCTGCAGCAACAGGCCGCTGAACACCACCTGCGTGCGCTGATACAGCCGTCCGTCCACATCGATGATCTGCCCGGCCCGGACCAGATCGTCCAGCCGGGTGCCGTCGGGCAGGGTGCGCAGTGCCTGGAACTGGTCGAAGGCCGAGACGATCCGCCCGTTCTGATAGCGGGCGATGCCCGCCGGGCGGTTGGCGTCGCCCTCTGCGTTGAAGAACACCGGGCCGGCGATGCCGTCCACCGCGTTTGCGATGCTGTCGATGGCGGCCAGCCGGTCGCGCACCGCCTTGCGCACCTCGGCCAGGGGGCGTTCCTGGTCGGGGGTGTCCTCTTCCATGGCCCCGCGCAGGGCGGCAACCACCGCCTTCCCGGCGTCATAGGCCAGGGCAGCGCGCCAGTCGGGTTCGGCGCCGAAACGGCGGACATAGGTTTCACGGAAAAACCCGGCCGCGCGCCCGGCGGTGTCGTACACCAGGGACGAGGCGATGATGACGCCGTTGGTGTAATAGCCGGGGGTCCGCTGCTCCTGCGGCAGGCCGCGGAACAGGGTGGGGAAATCCATGCGGTCTAAAGAATCGGGGCCGAAGACCACCACGTCGTTCAGGCCGGCGTCGCGCACCGCGCGGATCAGCGGCACCGCCTCTTCCGGGTATTGCGACAGGAACAGCACCCGCGGCCCGTCGGTGACCGCGCGCAGGGTGTCCACCACCGTCTGGATGGCGGCGTGGTTTTCCGGGGTGTCGGCGGCGTCGGCCAGAATCGGGGCGGAAACCGGCATGCCGATGCTGCCCGCTTCCGACCGGATCAGGTCCAGCAGCCATTGACCATAGCTGTGATGGCCGCTGACCAGCACCACCGGCTGGCGCGGGGTGATGACCGCGTGCAGATAGCGGGTGATGAAGCGCCCGAGGAAATCATTGTTGAAGGCGGTGCGGAAGAACCAGGGATTCCCCGCGGTCACATCCACCGACGTGGAGGCGGGGGAAATGGCGACGATGCCATGGCGGGCATAGATCTCCCCCGCCGCCTTGGACGGTCCGCTCAGCCGGTGGCCGATCACCGCCACGGCGGGGGAGCGGGCGCCGATCGCCTCCGCCACCTCGCGGCTGCGCTGGGGGGAACCGGCGTCGTCATAGACCTCGATCCGCAGCGGACGGCCCTGGATGCCGCCGTTGCGGTTCACGTCGTCGATCAGAAGCTGCATGCCGTTGACGATGGTGGCCCCCGTTCCGCCCGGCACGGGGTTGTCCACCGCCACGGCCAGCGTGATCGGCGCCCCCGCCGGCCCGTGGCTCAGCCCCAGGGTCCGGGCCAGTTCCCGCAACGGTCCCGGTGCGAAGGCCGGGGAAACGGCCCCCCAGATGACCGCAAGAACCATCAGCCCCACCGCCCCGGCGGCCAGGATCACCCCCTTCTTCTTCATCGGCTTACTCTCCGGGTCAAACGGTCACACCGCCCGCTTCTGCATCCGGGCCTTGATGGTGTTCATCAGCACGGTCAGGGGGAAACTGAACAGGAAGAACCACAGCATGGCGTACAGATAGATCCACAGCATCAGGTCGTTGTTGCCCACCGCGGCAATCACGGTGTTGCAGCGCGACACGATCTCGCCCACGCCGATCACCGACGCGGTGCTGGATGCCATGATGATGATGAGCAGATAGGAGGTCCAATTGGGGATGAACAGCAGCGCGGACATGACATGCCCCGCCCGCCATTCCCGCAGCGCCACCGACAGGTTGTCGGACACGAAGCCCACCACCGCCACCGACAGGGCCAGGGCGGCCTTCAGCCACGCGGGAAAGCTGAACACCCCGCCGTCATAGACGATTTCCACCGGGATGATGTAGGCCAGATAAAAAAGGAACACGAAGGTGGGGATGTTGCGGCAAACCTCGGTCACCCCCAGGCTGAACCGCACCAGAATCCGCCGCGGCGACAGGCGCAGCAGCGCCAGACCGCCGCCGATCACCGTGCCGACGATCATCGACACCAGCGACACCAGGATGTTCCACACGAAGCCTTCGGCCAGATACGGGGTCCAGGTCACCAGGGTGTGGAGGATGGCATCGAAACTCATGACTTCTGTCCTTCCGCTTCGATGGCGCCATCGGAACCGACGGGAACCGCCGATCCCATGATCCGGCGCTCGGCCAGCGAGAACAGCCGGACCACCGCCAGAACGATCAGGAAATAGACCAGCATCAGCAGGTTAATCATCACATCGGCGTTGCCCTGTTCGGCCAGGATGCCGGTCGAGGCATAGATCAGTTCGGGGACGGCGATGGTGCTGGCCATGCCGGTCGCCTTCACCACATTGACCGACGCCGCCATCACCGGCACATAGGCCAGCCGAAAGACCTCGGTCCGGTAATGGCGAGGATTGCCGCCATGGGTGGGTGCCGCCAGCTTGAGCGCGGTGGCGATGGAAAAGGCGTTGGACGCACCGGCGTACAGCGACAGCGCCGCGGCGGCGACCACGAAACCGTCGAAGCTCCACCCGTAACGGGTGACCACGTAGCTGCCGATGCCGAAGAACACCACGTAGATCTGCAGCAGCGGCGGGGTCATCCGGGCAAAGGTGGCGATCGTCACCGTCAGACCGCGCACCACCGGGTTGCGCACCCGCATCAGCGCCGCCCCGGCAAAGCCGATGGCAACGCTGCCCACGATGCACACCAGCACCATTTCCAGCGTGGTCAGCAGGCCGGTCAGAAACAGGCGCTGGTCATAATGATCGTGCAGCAGGGTGATGTTGAAGCCGGTCTTTTCCCGGATCATCAGCGACAGGCCGTAAAGGCCGCCCACGTCGGTGGAACTCAGCAGCGCCTTGTTGCGGCACTGCACCGGCCAGGCGCCGGACGGCAGGCGCTGGCACACCGGCTGCCCGTCCACCTCCTTGGCGTTCCACAGGGTGTTCGCCTTGGCCAGGAAATCGCTGGGGGGCAGCTTGGCCTTGGCCTCCAGCGCGATCAGCCGGCCCGAGCGGTGCCAGTCGGCAACGATGTTGCCCAGCATGGTTTCCAGCCGCCCGCCCTTCTCGGCGCGGGCGATGGCGATGGCCCAGGGGGAAATCATGGCCGATGCCAGCGGCATGCCGTAATCCTGCCATTCCGGCTGCAGCAGGTCGTTGGCGATGGAGGTGTCGTCGTACATGTACCCCACGCACCGCCCATCGCGCAGGGCCAGCTTGGTGTCACGGGTGCCGTTGAACACCTGAAGGTCCAGCAGATACCGCTGGGCCATGGCCTTGTTGTACAGCGCGCCCTGGGTGGCGCACACCTTGCGCCCGCGCAGGTCGGACCATTGCGTGATGCCGGAATCCTTGCGGGTCAGGATGTTGACGCCGCTGGCGTAATAGTTCGGCTCGATCAGGGTGGCGATCTGCCGGCGCTGCTGGGTGTCGCCCAGGGTGGCGACGATGAGATCGACCGCACCGTCTTCCAGCTTTTGCAGCCGGTTGGCGCTGGTGACCGACCGCAGGTCCAGCGCCAGCCCCATTTTCTCGGCGATGTCGTGGGCCAGATCGGCCTCGAACCCCACCAGCTTGCCGTCGGCGTCGAGCATGCCGAAGGGGGGATAGTCGCTCTTGACCCCGACGATCAGGCTGCCGCGTTTCTGGATCAGGTCCAGCCGGTCGGCGTGGGCCGGAGCGGCCAGTGCCGACAGGATCACGGTCAGAAGGGCCAGCGCCCGCGTTACCCGTATCCGGAAGGCCTGTGGCCATAGGGTCGTCCGCATTCCGCTCCTCTCCTCCTCTCACCGCCCGCCTGTGCCGGGGATGCCTCAGGTGCGCCGCCGTGCCGCCGCCATGAAGCCATAGGCCAGAGACACCGGCAGCACCGCCCGCAAACCGGCATCCAGCATCTGCATGGCCGCCGAGGTTACGACCGGACGTTCAGGCAGCATGCTTTCCGCGCTGACGGCCGTGACGCTCAGCCCGGCGGCTTCCAGTTCGCTGATGAATTCGGGAAGAGAATAAAGGTGATAATAAAGATCCAGCGTCTCCTTTCCGTGGGTGCGGCGGTACCGGATATCGCCCGGCTCACCGTCCGCGGCGGCGGGGTTGGCCTTCCACTCCCGCTGTTCGCGGGCAAAACGGCGGCGGGCGTTGGGCACGGTGGCGATCAGCGTGCCGCCGGGAGCCAGCCGGTCGGCCAGCGCCTTGAGCGTGGCGACCCGTTCGGCGCGAGGGTAAATATGTCCAAGCACCCCGAACATCAGCATCGCCAGATCCACCGGCGGCTGTGCATCCAAATGGTGTGCCAGATCCGCCAGCGTTCCGCCGACCGTGGTCAGCCGGCCCTGGCGAACGAAGTCGTCGCCACGCTCCTGCAAAGCAACCAGAGCGGAAGGGCTGATATCGAACGCGGTTAGCCGCAGAGGATGTTCCGCCAGCAGGGGAATCGCATACCGTCCTGATCCGGAGCCGAAATCAACCACGTGACCTGCTTTGTTCCCCAAATGGCGGGTGATGAAGTCCAAAACATGACGGTTCGGGCTGGGGTATCTCTTGTGATAAAAACCAGTGGAGTGATACTTGTCATAACTTGTGAAGAACGCCGCTTTATTGAAAACGGACATAAAACGCCCCCTGCCCGGATGGACGATGGCCGAAAGGTGAGGCTTCTACTAATTCGTCAGATAACTGATTATCTGCAATGAAAGAATGTCGTTAAATCAGCGTTTTATGTGGAATATACGAATAATTTATAATCGCATTCGTTGTATACGGCTCCCTTCACCGCTGTTTTCCGAGAAAAAGTTTCCACGCCCGGCGTGAGGCTGCGTGGTCGCTTCCCCCAATCCCACACTCTTTCGGCGCGGCTCCCGATTTCCGACCACGACAGCATGAAACGGGTGGTTGCAGCCCACCTCCCCCGGCACGCTGTACCCACGCCGATCACGGCGGTTCAGGATGAAGGGAGACGAACATGAGACAGCTTGCCGGAAAGGTCGCCATCGTGACCGGAGCCAGTTCGGGGATCGGGTACGAGGCGGCCCGGCTGTTCGCGCGCGAAGGGGCAAAGCTGGTGGCCGTCGCCCGCCGCCGGGATGCCCTGGATCAGTTGATCGGGGAAATCGCGGCCGAGGGTGGCGAGGCGGTGGCCGTCGCGGGCGATGTGCAGGAGGAAGCCACGGCAGCGGCGGCGGTGGAAACCGCGGTGGCGCGGTTCGGCGGCCTCGACATCGCCTTCAACAACGCCGGCGTTCTGGGCGATGCCGCACCGGTGCCGGACATCACGGTGGCATCCTGGCAATCGGTGCTGGCGGTCAATCTGACGGGGGCTTTTCTGGGGGCGAAGCACCAGATTCCGGCGATGCTGGCCCACGGCGGCGGGTCGCTGATCTTCACCTCCACCTTCGTCGGCCACGCCGTCGGTTTCCCCGGCATGGGCGCCTATGCCGCCAGCAAGGCGGGGGTGGTCGGGCTGATGCAGGTGATCGCGGCGGAATACGGACCGCAGGGGATCCGTGCCAACGCCCTGCTGCCGGGCGGGACCGACACGCCCATGGGCCGAGCGGCGGCCCCGACACCGGACGCCAAACGCTTCGTCGAGGGCATCCACGCCCTGAAACGCATCGCCGAACCGGCGGAAATCGCCCGCGCCGCCCTCTTCCTGGCGTCCGACGCGGCCAGCTTCGTCACGGGAACCGCCCTGGTGGCCGATGGCGGGGTGTCCATCACCCGGACCTGAGGCAAAAAAACAGCCCGTTCGTACCATCCGTACGAACGGGCCGGTCGGGGGCGCCCCCCGCTTACTCCCGCTCCACCGTCAGCGTCAGGAAATGGGTGGCGCAGGAGATGCACGGATCGTAATTCCGGATGGTCTGCTCGCAGCGCCATTTCAGCTTGTCGTCGGGCAGATGCAGATTGTCCTGCACCACCGCCCGCAAATCGGCCTCGATCTGCTTCTGGTTCTGCGAGGTGGGGGGGACGATGCGGGCGGCGGTGATCTTCCCGTCGGCATCCACGCTGTAGCCGTGCCAGCAGATGCCCCGCGGCGCCTCGGTGCAGCCGGTCCCCGATCCGGCCCGGAACGGCAGGTCGATGGCGGGGACCACCAGTTCCTCGTACGCCTCGGCCAGTTTCAGGGCCTCTTCGCAGGCGTAGAGGGTTTCCACCGCCCGCACGATGATGCTCTTGTAGGGGTTGCGCACCACCGGCCCCAGCCCGGCCCCGGTCGCCGCATCCCGCGCCAGCGGCGACAGTTGCGCGTGGTTGAGGGCGTAGCGGGCCAGCGGCCCCACCATGTAGGGGCCGGACCCGTCGGTCATCACCCCATGCAGCGCGTTGGAATGAGCCACATGCTCTTCGTCGAAATGCTGCTCGAACTCGCTGACCGCGATGTCCATCCCGCGGTTCGACACGATCCGCCCGCGTTCGATGGGGTAATCGGTGCCGTGGTGGAGTGCAACGAAGGTATAGTCCGGCTCGAAATCGGGAAACTCCAGCCCGGCGAACAGGCGGACGGTTTCCAGGGAATCCTCCACCGCCTGCTTCAGCGGCTCGATCAGGCTGCGCACCGCGGCCTTGGCCGGGGATTTGTAGAAGCCGCCGACCCGCGTGTTGACCGGATGGACGGCCCGGCCGCCGATCACCTCCAGAATCCGGTTGCCCAGCTTCTTCAGCCGCAGCGCCCGCTCCACCACTCCCGGCGCCTTGCGGGCCAGTTGGATCGAATCCTCCAGCCCGTAGAAATCGGGGGCGTGCAGCAAATAGGCGTGCAGCACGTGGCTTTCGATCCATTCCCCGCAATACATCAGCCGGCGCAGCCGGCGGATGCCGTCGCCGACATCGACGCCGAGCGCATCCTCCATCGCCTGGGACGAGCCGGTGATGTAGGCCACCGGGCAAATGCCGCAGATGCGCGAGGTGATGTCCGGCGCATCCGTCAGCGGACGGCCCACCAGCAGCGCCTCGAAAAAGCGCGGCGGCTCGAAGATGCGGAACTTCACATCCTGGATGACGCCGTTCTTCACGCGCACGGTCAACGCTCCCTCCCCCTCCACACGGGCGAGGGCGTCCACCTTGATGGTGCGGGATGCGGACTTGGCGGTTTCGGTCATGGTCATGACGGCACCCGCTGGGATGGGGTTTCGCGGTGCTGCGCCTCCGCCCGGAAGGGTTCGGCGTTGGCGTTGAACGACCGCAGCGCGTTGGCGATGGCCGCGTCGGTCCAGCCCAGGGCCGCGAACTGCTTGGTCAGGGCCGCCACATTGGGGGTTTCCTTCGGCCCGAAGCAGCCGTAACAGCCGCGGTCATGACCGGGACACAGGTTGCCGCACCCGGCCTGTGTCACCGGCCCCAGGCACGGCGTGCCGTGCGCGACCATGACGCAGACGGTGCCGTGCATCTTGCATTCGATGCACTGGCTCATGGGCGGCACCACCGGACGGCGGTGGTTGAGGAAGGCGTTCAGCACCTCCAGCAACTGTTCCTTGTTGATGGGACAGCCGCGCAGTTCGAAATCGACCTTCACATGGTCCTGGATGGCGGTGGATGTTGCCAGCGTGTCGATGAAGTCGGGCCGGGCATAGACCGCGCGGATGAAACCGTCCACGTCGCGGAAATTGCGCAGGGCCTGGATGCCCCCGGCCGTCGCACAGGCGCCGATGGTGATGAGCACCTTCGACTGTTTGCGGATCATCTTGATCCGCTCGGCGTCGTGAAGCGTGCCGATGGACCCTTCCACCAGGGATACGTCATAGGGTCCGGCGATCTCCGCGCGGGTGGCTTCCAGGAAATAGGCGATTTCCACCGCCTCGGCCACCGCCAGCAACTCGTCCTCGCAATCCAGCAGCGACAACTGGCAGCCGTCGCAGGAGGAGAATTTCCACACCGCCAGCTTGGGCCGGCGCCGGGGCTTTGTCTGAACAGCCGCCATGGTCACAGCTCCCGCACGGTGAAGATGTCTTCGATGGTGTCGTAGCGGTAGACCGGCCCGTCCTTGCACATGAACGACGGCCCCATCTGGCAATGGCCGCAGAAGCCGACACCGCATTTCATGTTGCGTTCCAGCGTCACATAGATGCGGTCGGAGGTGATGCCGCGGTCGTGCAGCGCCTGCACCGCCGGGCGGGTCATGGTTTCCGACCGGCAGACATAGGCGGTGGTGTGCTCGGGGTCGAAACGGGCGATCTTCACCAGATTGGCCACACTGCCCACCCGCCCGCGGTAGCCGCTGGGGGCCGAATGCACCGTCACATGGACCTGCAGGTCGAACCGGCCCCGCCATTGGTGCAACTGCTTTTCATAAAGAATGTCGTGGGTCCCGCGGGAACCGTAGCAGATCACCACCTTGCCGAAATGCTCGCGCCGGTTCAGCACCTCGAAGATCAGCGGGCGCAGCGGGGCCAGCCCCACGGTGCCGGTAACGAACAGGATGTCGTTGCCGTACGCCTCTTCGATGGGCCAGGGGCGGCCGAAGGGGCCGCGCACGCCGATCACGTCACCGGGACGCAGCCTGGCCATGGCGCGGGTGACGGTTCCCACCTCGCGGATGGTGTGGGTCAGGGTGTTGAGGTCGCGGCAGTCGCCGGACACGGAAATCGCCACCTCCCCCACGCCGAAGACGTAGAGCATGTTGAACTGCCCCGGCTGGAAGGCGAAGGGCCGCCCGTCGGTGGCTTTC
Source organism: uncultured Rhodospirillaceae bacterium (assembly GCA_937927415.1). GTDB lineage: Bacteria > Pseudomonadota > Alphaproteobacteria > Azospirillales > Azospirillaceae > Azospirillum. The sequence continues at coordinate 165,044 of CALBDS010000059.1, read as the reverse complement.
AGGGTCAGGGTGAAGCACCCGTCCACCTCCGCCACCCGCCGTTCGATACGGAAGGTGCGGGGGACCATCGGGTCGTCCGCCGGGGCGGGACGGGGAAGCAAGGCTCCGTCCATAGGGTCAACTCCGTATCGGGAAAACCGGCGTCAGTCGCGGCTGGGTTCGGTGGTCAGTTCCACGATGCGCAACCGCGCCTCGGCGATGCGGCGGCCCATGATGGGGATGAACCGCTTGTACAGCTCGTATCCCAGCTCGTGGTTGGCCTCCAGCTTGGTGCGCAGACAGGCACCATCGATGGTGATGGCGCGCACCTGATCCATGGCGCGGGCGTCGAACGACCATGTGTAGGGCGGCACCAGCCACGACCAGCCGATGATATCCCCCTCGCCGATGGTTTCCACCACCACGCCGGGGCGGCCGGGCACATGCACCTCCACCCCCACCGTGCCCTGACGGATCAGGTAGAAATGATCGGCCTTGCCCCCTTCCTTGAACAGGAATTCGCCGGGGCGGTAATGGGCGTTGGCGCAGCAGCCGACCACGATCTCGCGGGTGTCGGGCTGCATGTCGGTGAAGAACGGGTGTTCGGCCAGCAACCGGCCCAGACCTTCGATGGCGACCATGGTTATCCTCCCCTGCCCGTCCCGGCGTCATCCGTGCGATGGCAATCATCATGGATGGCGCGGGCTTCTTCGGTGATGTCAATCCCCACCGGGCACCAGGTGATGCATCGGCCGCAGCCCGTACAGCCGGAGGTGCCGAACTGGTCGTGCCAGTGGGACAGCTTGTGGGTCATCCATTGCCGGTAGCGGGACGCGCCGCCCTGTCGGATGCTGCCGCCGTGGATGTAGGAGAAATCGACGGTGAAGCAGGAATCCCACCGCCGCCACCGCTCCACATGCTCGCCCGTCAGGTCGGTGGTGTCCTCCACCGTGGTGCAGAAACAGGTGGGGCAGACCATGGTGCAGTTGGCGCACGACAGACAGCGCGACGCCACCGCATCCCATTGCGGGTGTTCCAGATTCTCAGCCAGCAGCCGGTTCACCCCCGGCACCATGGCGCGGCCCATGTGGGCGCGGGTGGCGTCCACCACCCGTTCCGCCGCCCGGATGTCGCCGTCGCCGGCGGGCACGGCGTCGAGCCTGTCCAGCAGCGCCCACCCGGCCTCGCTGCCGCCCTCGGCCACGAACACCGATTCGCCGCCGTCGCTGAGTTCGGTCAGCACAATGTCGTAGCCGGATTCGGCCTTCGGCCCGGTGCCCATGCTGGCACAGAAACAGGTGCCGCCCGCCCGCGAACAGTTGACGGCGACGATGAAGGCCGCGGCCCGCCGGGCGGCATAGCCGGTGTCGGTGTATTGCTGCTGCCCCACCGATTGCCCGCTGTGGGCGCGCACGCCGAACACCCGGTCCTGCACCGCCATGGCCGCCAGCTCGCACGCCCGCACACCGATGAAGGCGGTGCGCGGCGTCGGTTCCGCCGGCACCTCCACCGAAAAGCGGGGGCCGTCGCGCCGGCCGCGCCACAGCGTCTGACGCGCGGGATACAGGTATTTCTTCCAGCTCTGCGGCCCCACCACATGGGCGAAGGCGGCGTTGTCCGGTCCCGGCACCAGCCGGTAACGTCCGCCGTCCTGCTCGTCGATCAAGCCCCACGGCAGATCGCCGGCCCCGTCCAGCGGGTCGTAAACGATGGCGCCGTCGCGCACGCGGGGGCCGATGACCATCCGCCCGTCCGCCTGCAGGGCTGCGGTCAGGGCATCCAGCCCGTTCCGGTCCAGCCGCCGCACGGTGTGGCGCGTGCCGTTGCTGTTGTCGTTGCTGTCCATGGACGAATGAGTCCTTCCGCAATCGGCCCGACGCCCCCGACTATACGCCTCCGCAGACAGGGAAAAAGCCCCAGGCGTATGACAACGCTGGAAAAATCGGTCATCCGCGGCGCAATGTCGCCGGAACCACCTCTTTGGATGAAGCCCACTGCCATGCCGCGATGCGAAGGTGCGATGCAGCATGGATGAGGCCGTCCCGACTCGGTGCTTGCCCCTCCTTCCCCGATCCGGTTTATGGCTTTTTCCCTCTCCCACCGCCTGTCCACCCTGACCGCCCGCCTGCGCCGGCTGGGCCGGCGGGTGCTTCTCAACCTGCTGCTGCTGATCGCCGTCGTCTGGGCGCTGGAGCATTACCATTGGCTGCCCCGCGGAACCCTGAAACGCGGGCTGACGCTGCTGTCCGAATGGGTGATCCCCGATTTCGAAGCGGACGAACCGTGGCGGCGCCCCCGCCGCCTGACCGCCGGCACCATCGACTGGGCCGAGGTCCAGGCCCAGTTCAACGCCCTGCCGGTCATGGCGGAGATCGCCCGCGGCTACCAGCGGGACGACTGGCCCCACTGGCTGGACCGCAACGGCAACTGCCGCACCACCCGCACCGAGGTGCTGATCCGCGACAGCCTGGACCCGCCGCGCCTGTCCCGTGACGGCTGCTATGTCGTGTTCGGACGCTGGCACGACGCCTATACGGGCGAGGAGGTCCGCACGCCCGCCGATCTCGACATCGACCACCGCGTCCCGCTGGAAGAGGCGCACAACAGCGGCGGCGCCCGCTGGAGCCGGGAGCGCAAGTCCGCCTATGCCAACGATCTGACCGATCCCAACACGCTGGTGGTGGTATCGGCCACCGCCAACCGTTCCAAGGGCGCCAAGGGGCCGGAAGACTGGCTGCCCCCCGACGACGGCGCCGTCTGCCCCTACATCGCCGCCTGGATCGAGGTGAAGCACCACTGGTCCCTGACCCTCGACCCGCGGGAACATCAGGCCGTGGACACACTGTTGCAAAAGTGCAGCAGGGCCAAGGGGTAAGTGATTGTGCACCGCAACATGAAAGCCATGCCGACAGCGCGCATCACAAACCGCCCGCCAGACCCCATAGTCATAGCATCACAGTCAAGACGATGGGCCGTTCCATACGGACCGGCGCTTCGCCTGGCGTATTTAGGCAAGGCATCGTGATGACTCACAAAATCTTCGATAAGATCGACCGTATGGTCATGGAAAAGCGCAGCCGCGGCGAGTTCGACGCCTGGATCGCAACCGGCGCCGGCAAGCGTTACTGCCAACGGGTGGCCGGGAAGGGGCATCCGCTCTACCCGGCTTTGCTGCTTTATTTGGAGCGGCTCGAAGCCCATAATTGATCCGCTCCCCCCTCTCTTCAGGACACCCCTGTTTCCGCCATGCGCATCCCCCTGATTCCGGCTTTCCTTGCCGCCGCGGCCGCAACCGCGGCGGCAGCCCCGGCGTTTGCCGCTCCCCCCTCGTGTGAGAAGATCCTCGACGAGGGCCTGCGCCGGTCCTGTGTGGAGCGGGTGGAACGCTGCGAGCCGCTGAAGACCGCCGCCGAGCGGGATGACTGCTACCGCGGCCCCCGCGCCCCGCGTGGCACCCCCCTGGCCACCGCCGGGGTGGGGGCGCCGGTCGCTCTTGCCCCGGCACCCGCTCCGGCCCCCGCCGCCCAGACGGCCGCGGTGCAACCACCGGCAGCCCCGGTGAAAGAAAACGCGGCAAAAGAAAACGCGGTGAAACAGGCGTCGGTGAAGCCCGTGCCGCCACCCCCCGCCCCGGCCCCCTCGGCCCCGCGGCCCGTGGCCCCACAACCGACGCTGGCCCAGCCGGTCGTGGCCGCTCCGCCGTCGGTGGCGAAGCCGTCATCGGCGACAGCCGCCCCCCCGACTGCCCTGGCGCCAAGGACGGCGGCACCGACCGCTCTGGCGCCGGCCCATAATGCCCCGGTCCACAACGCTCCGGTCCATGCCGCCCCGCCCGCCCCGGCCACCGTCACCCCGGCGGCCATGGCCGTCCCGCCGCGGCCCGCGCCTGCGGTCTCCGCCGCGACGCCGGTGCAGGTGGTGCGCGCCTTCTACGACGCCCTGTCCCGCGCCGACGGGGTGGCCGCCAACACCGCCCTGATCCCGGAAAAGCGCAACGCCGGGGCCTATGAGCCGGGGGCCATTGCCCGCTATTACGCCGCCATGCGCGATCCCTTGCGGGTGGTGGCGCTGCACGCCCGTGATCCGGGGCTGGTGCAGGTGCGCTACACCTACACCCACGCCAGCGGGCGCCGCTGCGACGGCACCGCCGAGGTGGCGGTCACGCAGCGCGACGGCGCCCCGCTGATCGAACGCATCAAGGCCCTCAACGGCTGCTGACCGGCGGCCCGGCCTCAGCCAAGGGCCGCCCGCCGCTCCTTCAGCACCACCGACGCCCGCCAGAATCCCAGATCCGCCCCGTCCACGAAATGGACGTGGCGGTCGGCGGCAAAATCGCCCACCAGGCAGGTGATGGTGGTGGCCGTCGAACGGGCGGTGCCATAAACGATGTCGCCGGCCTGGGCGAAACGCTCCAGCACCGCTTCGATGGCCGCGGCCTCCGCCTCCGTCACGTCCAGCACGAAACGCGGCCCGCCCGCTTCCTTCAGATAATCGGACCGCTCGGCCAGCGCCCGGCGATAGGCCGCGGTGTCCAGCCCCGGCAACCGGCGGCCAAGCGCGTCCACCACCCGGATGATGGCCGAGCCGGCGAGGGCGGCCAGCACCCGCTGCAGACGGCGGCGGCGGGAAACCACCCGGCTTTCCAGAAACAGCGACCGGAACGACGGCGGCCATTTCGGCCGCAACCGCCCGCCATCTCCGAGAGGGGCGGCCGCGGCCACCGGCACCACCGCTTCGACCGCCGCCGACAGGCGTTGAAGCACGGCGAATCCCGCCTCCCCCGCCGGCAGGGGATCGGCGATCACGCACAGCACCACCCCGCGGTGGGACGACACCGGGTTCCAGCGGCACGACAGCCCCTCCAGCCCCGGCAGGTCGCCGGCTTGGGGCGGGATGTGCCAGCGGGAATCGGCCTTGACCCACGCATCCGCCGCCGCCACCCCGCTGCCGAGGAAATGGCCGAAGCCGTTGCCGTTGCCGAAATCCTGCAGCGCCGCCCGCACCTCCAGCCCGGCGTCGGCCAGGGCGGCCACCGGCACCATGCCCACCCGCAACGGCACATCCAATTCCCCCGCCCAATGGGCAAGGGCCGCCAGCGCCCGGCGGGCGTCGTCCTGCCGGCCGGGCGGCACCGCGGCCATGGCGCCATCCCCGCCGAACTGGCAGGCGGGCCGGTCGTCGGCGCCGTCGGCCAGCACCGTGCCCAGCACGGCGACCACACCGGCGGCCACGAAATTCACGTCGCGGGACCGCCCGGCGGCGGCCAGCCCGGTGCTGCCCACCACATCGGCGACGGCGATGGCCCAGCCGCGGTCCAGGGGGGCGAAGCGCCCTGGATCGGCGGCTTCGGCGGAAAAATCACGGATGGCCGGCAGCCTGTTCATGGGTTCCTCCGTCCCTTCCACTCATGACGCCGGCTGACGCCGCCGGCCCATGACGATTGTTTCGGATGGCGAAGGGAGGTACATAGCCGTGGCGGCTTACCGCCTTCCGCTTCGACCGACGCCGCCCTGATCCGGACCATCATGTACTCCTCCGCCACGCTTTCGCGCTACATCGGCCGGCAATTCCTGTTCTGGTTCGTCCTGTTGCTGGCGATCCTTCTGGGAATCATCTTTCTGCTCGACACGGTGGAGCTTCTGCGCCGGGCCAGCAACAAGCCCAACGTCACCTTCGGGATCGTGCTGCACATGGCGTTTCTGAAGCTGCCGGAAATCGGGCAGCAGATCTTCCCCTTCGTCATCATGTTCGCGGGCATGTTCACCTTCTGGCGGCTGACCCGTTCCAACGAACTGGTGGTGGCGCGGGCGGTGGGGATTTCCGCGTGGCAGTTCCTGACCCCGGTGCTGATCGTGGCGCTGCTGATCGGGGCGGTGCGGGTGATGGCGGTCAACCCCATCGGCGCGGTGTTCATCGGCCGCTACGAGCAGATGGAAAACCGCTATCTGAAACTGCGCAGCAGTTCGATGGACGTGTCCCGCACCGGCTTGTGGCTGCGCCAGACCGGCGACGACGGCCGCTATTTCATCCACGCGGAATCGGTGCAGTTCCAGACGCTGGAATTGACCAACGTCACCGTCTTCCTGTTCGGGCAGGACGAATCCGTCTACCGCGGGCGGGTGGACGCGCCCAAGGCGATACTGCACGGCGGGCGGTGGGAACTGCACGACGCGGTGATCCATAAGCCCCAGGGTGACCCGCAGATGGCCCCCATCTACACCGTGCCCACCGAATTCGACATGGCCGCCATCGAGGAAAGCTACGCCCCGCCGGAAACCATCTCGTTCTGGGATCTGCCCCGTTTCATCCAGATCCTGGAGCGCAGCGGCTTCCCCGCTGTCCGCCACCGGATGCATTACAACGCGCTGCTGGCCCAGCCGCTGCTGTTCTGTTCCATGGTGCTGTTCGCCGCCGCCTTTTCCCTGCGCATGCCGCGGCGCGGCGGCACGCTCATCATGGTGTCGGGGGGCATCGTCACCGGCTTCGTGGTGTTCATGCTGACCGACATCATCCGCACCTTCGGCCTGTCCGATACCATTCCGGTGGCCATGGCCGCGTGGATGCCGGCGGGCATCACGCTGCTGCTGGGCACCGCGGTCCTGCTGCATCTGGAAGACGGCTGATACGAAAACCATCGAAAAACCACAAACAACAGTCTATCAGAGTTGGTTTGCAATGCCCGCGGCCGGGCCGTATTAAGCCGTAGCAAAGGGCAACACGGGAAAACGGGAAGGACCATGGTCAGTAAACGTGCCGTCGGGACCGCCATCGCCGCGGCGGTTGTGGGCATTGTCGGGGTGTCCGCCGCCCAACCCAGTGTTGCCGCCGAAAAAGGGACGGCCTCATCTTCCAGCCGCCCGGCGGAGCGTATCGCCGCCGTCGTCAACGATCAGGCGGTGTCGGTGTCGGATGTGGAGGCCCGGCTGAAGCTGATGCTCCTCAACGCCGGCCTGCCCGACAACGCCGAGGTGCGCCAGCGGCTCCAGTCGCAGGTGCTGCGCCAGCTTGTGGACGAACAGCTCCAGATGCAGGAGGCCAAGCGCGTCGGCGCCACCGCCTCCACGGACGAGGTCAATCAGGCCATCGACCGCATCGCCCAGCAGAACCGCATGAACCGCCAGCAGCTTGAAGGGCTGCTGAAGAGCCGCGGCATCAGCCCCACCACCCTGCACGGCCAGATCCAGTCCGCCCTGTCGTGGCAGAAAGTGGTCCAGCGCCGCATCCGCCAGGAAGTGCAGGTGGGCGACGAGGAGGTCGAATCCGCCCTCCAGCGCGCCAAGGCCAACATCGGCAAGCCGGAATATCTGGTGGCCGAAATCTTCCTGGCCGTGGACAACCCCGGCCAGGACGATCAGGTCCGCCGCGCCGCCGAACGGCTGATCGAGGATATCCGCCGCGGCGGCAACTTCGCCGCCGTCGCCCGTCAGTTCTCCCAGTCGGCCGGCGCCCAGACCGGCGGCGATCTGGGGTGGGTGCGTCCGGGCGAACTGTCGGACGAGCTGGACACGGCGCTGCAGTCCATGCGCCCCGGCCAGTTGTCGGCGCCCGTGCGCACCGCCGCCGGGTATCACGTCATGCTGGTCCGCGACCGCCGCACTTTCGGCAGTTCCACCAGCGAAATGGCCCAGGCCCGTGCCAACCAGCCCCCGCCCCAGCCGCGGCAGGTCCGCCGTGAACCGCCCAAGGTGGAGATCGCCGCCAACGCCAAGGCCCATGTGATCCAGATCGTGTTCCCGGCGGAAACCCCCGAACAGCGCAAGCCCGCCGCCGAGCAGGCGGAAAAACTGCGCAAGTCGGTCAAGGGCTGCTCCGACTTCACCGCCCGCGCCAAGGCCAGCGGAATCGAACAGTCGGGCGACCTGGGCACCGTGCGCATCAAGGACATGCCGCCGCAACTGGGCCAGCTCGTCGCCGTTATCCCCATCGGGCAGGCCAGCCCGGTGCTGAGCGGTGGTGCCGGTTCGGTGGTGCTGATGGTGTGTTCGCGCCAGGGTGTCACCATCACCCAGCCCGAACCCCCGCGGGAACAGCAGCAGGCCGAAGCCCCGCCGCCCCCACCGCCGCCGGCCGCCAACACCCCCGCCGTCATGCCGACGCGCGAGGAGATCGAGCGGGAGCTGATGAACGAGCGGGCGGAGTTGCTGTCCCGCCGCTACCTGCGCGACCTGCGCCGCGCGTCCTTCGTGGAGTATCGCGTCTGATGACCGCCGAACGCCCGCCCCTTCCTCTGGTGATGACCATGGGTGAACCGGCGGGTGTCGGCGGCGAACTCGCCCTGATGGCGTGGGCGGCGCGCCAGGATACCACCGTGGCGCCGTTCGTCGTCATCGACGACCCGGCCCGGCTGGGCTGGCTGGCCGGGCAGTTGGGCATGGCCGTGCCCGTCCGCCCGGTGGACAGCCCGGAACAGGCGGTGGCCGTCTTCGATCAGGCGCTGCCGGTGCTGCCGCTGGCCCTGCCCGCCGCGGTGGTCCCCGGACAGCCCGACCCGGCCAACGGCCCGGCGGTGATTGCCGCCATCGACCGGGCGGTGGATCTGGTCCGGTCCCGCCGCGCCGCGGGCATGGTCACCAACCCCATTCAAAAATCCTCGCTCTACGCCGCCGGCTTCCGCCATCCCGGCCATACCGAGTATCTGGCCCATCTGGCGGGCATGAGCGACGAGCCGGTGATGATGCTGGCCACCGCCGACCTGCGGGTGGTGCCGGTCACCATCCACGTCTCGCTGCGCGATGCGCTGGACCAGTTGACCACCGCGGCCATCGTTCATTGCGGGCGGGTGACGGCGGCAGCACTGACCCGTGATTTCGGCATCCAATCCCCCCGTCTGGCCGTCGCCGCCCTCAACCCCCACGCCGGGGAGAACGGCGCCATGGGACGGGAGGAGATCGACATCATCGCCCCCGCCGTCGCCGCCCTGCGGGATGCCGGGATCGACGCCTTCGGCCCCCGCCCCGCCGACACCTTGTTTCATGCCGCCGCCCGCTCCCGTTATGACGCGGTGCTGTGCATGTACCACGATCAGGCGCTGATCCCGCTGAAGACCGTGGATTTCGACACCGGGGTCAACGTGACCTTAGGCCTGCCGTTCATCCGCACCTCCCCCGACCACGGCACCGCCACCGACATCGCCGGGACCGGGCGGGCCAACCCCTCCAGCCTCATGGCGGCGCTGCGGATGGCGGCGGCGATGGCGGCGCGCCGGTACGCTCTGTGACCGGCGCCTGCCCGGCCAGCACCAGCAGCGTCAGCAGCAACCCGGAGTCGAGGTATTTGTAGCTGGTGTGCAGCGTCAGCGACACCGCCAGCGGCGGCAGCACCGCCGCCGCCAGGGCCGGATGGCGGCGCACCAGCCCCGGCACCGAACGGGCCAGCCCCAGCAAGTAGACCGTCAACGCCGCCAGCCCGAGGATCCCGGCCTTCAACAGCGCATAACCGCCCAGCGTGTGGGTGTAGGCCACCCGCCACCCCCCGACCGCCGGGTTTGCCAGCAGCGCCCCCCACCCCTGGCCCAGCAGCAGCGACCACGGGGAATCACCGGCCTGGACCAGCACCGCTTCCAATTCGGCCCCGCGGGCGTTCAGGCCGTACTGGCGGCTTTTCTCCCACGCCTGCGCCAGGGCGGCGGGCAGGCTGCCTTCCACCAGCAGCGCGGCAACTGTGACCACCGCCACGGCCAGCACGGGGCCGCGCACCCACCGCACCGCCGCCCAGACCAGCGCCGCCAGTGCCGCGATCAGCGCCATGCGGTGGACTGCCCCGGCCAGGGCGCTCAGGCACACAAGCCCGCCCGCCAGCCCCAGCACCGCCGCCACGATCCCGCCGCGCACCCGGCCCAGCAGGGCACCCGCCCCCGCCAGGATCAGGGCCAGGCCGGCGAACAGCACCGACGGCGCGTTGAGGAAATAGCGCAGCCCATCGCTGAGCGGCACCGCCCCCACCCGCTCGAACGCCCAGCCGTTCTGACGCCACCAGCGCAGCGCAAAGAACAGCCCCGCCAGCGTCAGGGCCGCGGCCAGGGTGCGGACCGCCCGTTCGCCGTGGGAGCGCAGAACCGGCACCAGGATCAGCGGCAGAAACAGGAAGCCCAACGGGATCAGGTCGCGCATCACCCCGTCCCACCCCAGGGCAAGGCCGCGGAGCAGGGGCGCCCACGCCAGCCACAGGAAGGACAGGGCCATGGCGCACGACCAGCCGTCCGGTGCGGCCGCGGCGGCGTGGCCCGTCAGCAGGGACAGCGGGCGGCGGATGCCGGACACCATCAGCAGAAGGCAGCCCACCGCCGCCTCCACCCAGCGGATTGAGGGAGGGGCGGGGAAGCTGAGGAAGCCGTAGAGGGTGATCGATATGAAAAGGGCGGGCACGGGGATTCAAGGGACGTTGTCCCTTGACCCTACCAAGGGCCGGCGGCCCTTGGAACCCGGGGAGGGGGTGGTTTAAGATGGGAGGGGCTAGAAAAGGACGACGGCTATGAAGCGAATCGTGATGGCTGCCATCGTTGCGGGGATGCTGGCGGGGTGTTCCGACACGCCGCGCGTCGTCGCCAGCGAGCCGGCACCGGCCTATTCCATCAATGAAGTGTCCTATGCCGCCTCGGGGCGGGATTTCCGCGTGACCATCACCGGCAACCCCTTCGGCGGGGATCAGCAGGCGTTTGCCCGGCGGGTGGTCGCAGCCATGCAGAACCGGCTTCCCGGAGTCGTCACCACGTTCACCACCACGCCCAACGAGACGGCGCGGCCGGATTACCGCGTGGCCCTGGCCTTCAACCCGCCGATCAATCTCACGGCGTCCGAATTGTGCGGGGCGCAGCCCATTCCCACCCGGGCACCGGATCCCACCGGCCCGCTGATGATGATGGGCGCCTTCTGCCGCGGCGGGGCGATGACGTCGGCCACCGGCTGGCTCGACGCGCCCAAGGGGGCGGACGATCCCGCCTTCGACGCGCTGATCGGGCATATGACCCGCGCCCTGTTCCCCACCCACCGGGAACGGGGGTGCCTGTTTCCCGACTGCTGACCGCTACAGTTCGCGGGCCTCAAGCCGCTGCCCGGCCAGGGCGTGACGGCGGATCTTGCCGTTGGCGGTGCGCGGCAACGCCGGAAGGGCGAAGAAACGCTGGGGCACCTTGGCCCACGCCAGCGTGTGCGCCAGCGCGTCCCGCAGGTCACCGGCCCGCGGGCCGTCCGCACTTGCGCGCGGGACCACATAGGCCACCAGCCGCGCGCCGTACACGTCATCCTCTTCGGTGTCGGCGGCGGCGTCGGCCAGGGTGGGAAGAGCACGCAACGCCTCGTCCACCTCGATCAGGCTGATGCGGGTGCCGCCGACCTTGCGCACGTCGTCCTGGCGGCCCAGCAGGGTGAAAAGCCCGTCGCCGTCCGCCTGCGCCAGATCGCCGGTGTCGTGCCACCCGTCCGCCGGGTGCTCCGCCTCCCCCAGATAGCCCAGCATCACCAGCGGCCCGCGCGCCCGCAATTCCCCGCCCGGCCCCAGCGACAACTCGGCGTGGGGCACGGCAAAGCCGGTGCCGGAGCCGAAGAAGCGCGGGTCGCGGCTGTTCATCGCCAGCAGCCGCGGCCCCGCTTCCGTCTGGCCATAGGAGTTGTAGAGGGTGGCAGCCGGCATCCGCTCGGCCAGCCGGCGGCGCAGGTCGGGGAACAGCGGCGCGCCCGCCGATACCGCATGGGTGATCCCGGCGAAATTGGCCGGTTCCGGGCGGCAGGCGCGCAGCAGCCCTTCCCACTGGGCGGGAACCGCACTCCACACGCCGCGCGCCTCCCCCCGTTCGATGACGCCGCGGGCCTCGGCCACGTTCGCCATCAGGTGCGCTTCGATCCCGAAGCGCAGGGCCGGCAGCACCTGCCCCAGAACCCCGAAGGCGTAGGACAGCGGCACGAACACCGCCATGGAGCGGGCATCGGCCAGTTCGATGGTGGTGAAGACGTTCTCCACATGGCAATCCAGGTGACGGCGGGATATCTGCACCGCCCGCGGCACGCCCGTACTGCCGGAGGTGAACAGGATCAGCGCCGCATCCCCGTGATGACGGGCCGGAACATCGCCCGCCGACCACAGCACGTCTCCCTGCCCATCCACCTCCACCGCCCGGCCCAGCAGGCGGCGGCAGACCGCGGTTTCCGCCGGGGTCGCGGTGGCGGGCAGCAGGGCCACCGGACGCCCGGCCCGCAGCCCGGCCACCAGCACCGCCACGGTGTCGGGCGTACCGGCGGCGCGCACGGCGACGATGCCGTCGTGATCGGCCAGCCGCCGGGCCAGGGCATCGCACCGCCGGTCGAGATCGGCGACACCAACCACCCCACCACGGTGGCGCAGGGCGATGGTGGAAGGGGAAGCGCCGAACCGCATCACCACGGCCCCTTTGCCAGGGCGCGGGCCGCGGCCACGTCGGTCACCGCCTGGGCGCGCACCCCGGCCATCTGGAAAAAACCGCGCAGGGTCGCCACCGGCCCCACCTCCACCACCGCCGTCGGAGTCAGCCGCCCGATGGCTTCCATGGTTTCCACCCAGCGGACCCGGCCCGCCACCTGCCGCACCAGCCCGTCCACCACAGCTGCCCGGTGGGGGGCATAGGGTTCGGCGGTCACGTTGGCAATCACGCGCGCCGCCCCATCCACCGCCCACGCCGATGAGGCCTCCTCCAGCAACGGGCGGAAATGGGGTTCGATCCCGGCCATCAGACGGCCGTGGAAGGGGGCGGACACGTTCAGCATCCGGGCCTGCGCCCCCTGGAAGGCGTCGTGGCCGCGCAGCCGCTCCAGCGCCACCGCGACATCCCCGGCAAGGCCGGAGATCACCGCCTGCCCCGGCGCGTTGTCGTTGGCCAGATCCACGCACAACCCATCGAGACAGCCAAGCAAAGCCTCGCGGTCGATGCGGCGCTGGGTGACGGCGGCCATGGCCCCCACCCCCGGCGCCACCGCCTGCTGCATCAGCCGGCCCCGTTCGCGCACCAGGGCGACGGCCTGGCCCAGCGGCATCACCCCGGCGGCCACCAGGGCCGTGTATTCGCCCAGACTGTGACCGGCAAACAGGGTGGGGGCAAAGCCGAATTCGCCCACCAGCACCCGCATCATGGCGGTTTCGACGGTCAGAAGCGCCGGTTGGGTGAATTCCGTCAGGTTCAGCCGCGGGTCGCGCCCGAAGCACAGCGCCGTCATGTCGATGCCCAGAGCGTCGGACGCCTCCTCGAACGCCGCCATCGACGCGGGAAAGGCCGCGGCGAAGTCACGGCCCATCCCGGCCCGCTGCGATCCCTGGCCGGGGAAGACCGCCACCACCGCCCCGGTTTCCGCCACACCGTTCATGCGTTCCTCACAGCAAATCCCATGGGGGAATATCCCCGAACAGCCGCTCCAGCAGCCCGTCGAACAGCCGCCGCACCGCCGGCCCGCCATCGGCGGGGCAGCGGACGGCACAGCCCAGATGCACCGCCCCGCCGGCAAAGCGGCGGGTCAGCACCGGCGTCTGGAACACGGTGTCGAGCACGCGCGCACCCCCCAGCCGCTCCACCCCGCCGCGGTTGGGAATCTCGGTCACGCCGAACACCGGCAGCGGCTCCACCCGCCCCACCGGCGGCGGCGGGCGCTCGCCCGTCTTCAACTCGTGCAGAAAGTGGCGGTACATCAGCCGGTTGGCCTGCCCCCGGCGCATGCGGTCCTGCACCACGCGGGACAGTTCGTCGGTATCCGCCGGGTCGGCGGGCAGCAGCGGCACGCCCTGGGCATAGACCAGATTGCCGGTGTCCGCCGGGCGCTTCAGGGCGGCGCGGAAATCCCGCGGCACCTGCGGCAGCAGGAATTCCCCTCGTGTGGGGTCGAGCGGCGCCATCTCCACCCCCACCGCCCCGCACAGGGCGGCAAGCGTCAGGGCCAGCGGCGTCACCCCCAGCCCGGCGGCCCGCCGCATCACCGGGGCGAAACGGTCCAGCGGCACCACCGCCCGGAACACCCGCACCGGCGCATCCCCCGCCCCCGCCGGCAGGAACGGCACCACCGGATGCCGCATCCCGCGCAATTCGACGGCGAAGGCCCGCGGGTCGGGGGCCAGCAGGGCGGCCACATCGTCCGGCCCGGCGGGCGGGTGGTCCGGGGCGGGGGGCAGCGGCTCCGGCCGCCGCCCCTCCGCCACCTGGGCAAGGGCGGCGGCGAAGGCGGTGCGGAAGGCGTGGTTGGTGTGCCCGTCGCCCACCACATGGGTGGCCTGGAACGCCAGCAGCGGATCGGGGCCGTCCACCAGATGGCAGCGGAACAGCCCGTCACGCTCCGGGTCCAGCCGGGTACGGGCCAGCCGCCCGGCAAAACCGGCAAGCCCGCCCTCCTGCCCGCCGTGGGTGCGGATGACCGCCGCGGCGGGCAGGCCGCCGGTCAGAAACCAGCCGTCCGCCCCCCGCCGGGCCAGGGCGAAATAGCGGGGGAAGGCCGGGCGCACCGCGTCCAGCGCCACCGCCACCGCCGCCGGATCGGGGGCCGCGTCCAACGCCACCGTCCAGTTGACGCAAAACCCGTCATCGGCCGTGTGGGCGTTCAGCATCGCCCGTTCCCAGCCGCCGATGGGAAGGGCGGTTTCCCGGTCCCCGAACACCGCGCGCCCCCGTCAGTGGTGGATCAGCCCGCCATCCACCAGGATGGTCTGGCCGGTGATGTAGGATGCGGCGTCCGACAGCAGGAAGGCGACCGCCTCCGCCACCTCTTCCGGGCGGCCCAGACGCTTCATGGCGGTCTGGGCGATCAGGGCCTTGCGCCGCTCCATGGGGATCTGGGCGAACATCTTGGTTTCGATGCAGCCCGGTGCCACGCAGTTGACGCGGATGTCGTACCCCGCCACCTCCAGCGCCAGGGATCGGGTGAAGGCAATCAGCCCGGCCTTGGTGGAGGCATAGTTGCACTGCCCCGCCGTGCCGCTGATGCCGCTGGCCGAACTCATGGTCACGATCCGCCCGAACTTGCGGGCGGCCATCAGGCGGACGGCCTGACGGGTCACGGTGAAGGTGCCGTTCAGGTTGGTGTCGATGACCGCGCGCCAGTCCTCTTCCACCATGGTCGCCAGCAGCCCGTCACGCAGGATGGAGGCGTTGTTGACCAGCAGGTCCAGACGGCGGGTGTCGGTGCGGATGCGCTCCATCATCCCGGTCACCGCCGCGGAATCGGCGATGTCGGCCTGGACGACGGCACCGTCGCCGCCGTCGGCGCGGATGGCCTCCAGCGTCTGGACGGCGGCGGCCTCGTCGGCGGCGTAGTTGATCCAGACGAAGGCGCCGCGGCGCCCCAGCAGCCGGGACACCGCCGCCCCGATGCCCCGCCCCCCGCCGGTGACCAGGGCAATGCGGTCGGCGAAGGGCCGGTCGGTGCCGCTCATGCTCCACCCCCGTGGGTATGGGCCGCCTCGTCGCTGCGGATTTCGGTCAGGATGCGGCGGGCCAGCGGCGAATGGAGGTCGGGCATCTCCAATTCCACATCCACGCCGTTCAGATACTGCAACACGATCACGTCATACCCCCGGTAAAAGGGGATCAGCGCCCCCCACACGCACCCCAGATTCAGCAGCGCCGTCACCAGCGGATCGATGTCCACCCCGTTCAGCGGCAGCACCACATGGATCACGTCGATCATGCCGTCGCGGGCATGGATGAAGCGGTCCAGCACCGCCGGAACGGCATCGGCCCCCACCGTCACCGCCTCGATCACCGCCAGACTGCGCCGCAGGTCGAGCCGCACATCCACCGTACTGTCGTGGGCCGCCGCCGGTTCGGCCGTGGTGAAGGTCACCGGCAGCTTCAGCCCGTCGTACAGCGCCCGCAGCAGCGGCGCGAAGCGGGTCGGCGGGGTCACCGCATAGGGGGCGATCCGGCTGGGGAAGGGGCGGACCGACACGGTTTCCGTCCGCCGCTGGCTCATCAGCCGCTGCACCCGCTGCGCCTCGCGGCTGTGGCCCGATCCCGACAGACGGTCGGAAGGCAGCAGCCGCAGATGCTCGCCCCACGCCGGTGTCCAGCCCAGATAAATCCCGGTCGTGGTGAAATCGAAGGTGCCGACCAGCCGCTGGGTCAGGCTGTGCACCGTCACTTCGGTGGAGGCCAGCGCCCGCAGCCCTTCGGTGGCGGCCAGGGTGCGCACCGCCTCGACGATGCAGCCGGTCAGCAGGCGCAGCAACTGCCCCGCCGCCGCCGCCGGCACCGCCGGATCGACCAGCAGCAACCCCAACTCGGCGATGTCCCGCGACGGGTAGCAAAAGCGCATGGCCATCATCGCCACCGCCCGCCCGCCGCGTTCCGGCGGCGCGTCGAGAGCGGCGAAGAACCGCGTGCGCCCGCCCGCCAGGACCGCCGCCACCCCCTCTTCGGTGTAGAGGGAATGGTCGGTGTAGGTGTAGCCGAAGCCCCGGTAGAGCAGCGGCGGGATCAGATGGGCCGTGGCCGCCGTGATCTCCACCGTCTGGAAAACGGCGGACGGGGAAACCGGGAAGACGGCGGATGGGGTGGCGGAGTTATCCTTGGGCACGGGATCAGCCCTCGAAACGTTTGAGAACCAGGGAATAGTTCGTCCCCCCCAGCGACAGCCCGTTGACCAGGGCCACGCGGGGCGCCGCACCGCCGGCGGCGGTCAGCAGGGGAAGAACCGCGTCGGCGGGACCGGGCGCCCAGGGGGCGAAGCCGTCGCCCATGCCGAGCGCCACGGCGGCGGCGGCCACCGCCGGGGTGACGGCGCTGCTGCCGAAACGGGCCGACAAGGCTGTGACCGGCACCGCCCGTTCGCCGAACACGCGGGCCAGGGCCGCGGCCTCCGCCCGGTCGATCAGCGGGTGGGACAGGCCGGCGGCGGCCACCAGATCCACATCCGGCGCCGTCACCCCGGCGTCGGCCAGGGCGGCGCGGATGGCGTCGGCGATGCCCTCGCCGCCGGGGTCGCGGCCACGATCCAGCGGCGTGTCGGCGGACCCGCCCCACCCGGCCACTTCAGCCAGGATGCGGGCGCCGCGGGCCTGCGCCCGGTCCAACCGCTCCAAGGCCAGCATCACCCCGCCCTCGCCCAGCACCGGCCCGCTGCCGGCGGCGGCGAAGGGGGTGCAACCCTCCACCCCGCTGCCGCCGCGGGCCAGGGGGGCGATGGCGCGGACGGCGGCGTACCCTTCCAGAATGCAGCGTTCCACCTCGTCCACCCCGCCGGCCAGGATCAGGTCGGCGGACCCGGCGCGGATCAGGTCGCTGGCGGTGGCAAGCGCGCTCAGCCCGGCGGCGAAACCGCAGCTCAGCGCGATGTTGCAGCCCTTGGTGCGCAGATGGATCGCCGCCTGCCCCACCCCGGCGTTGAACACCGTGTTGGGGAACAGCGCGGGATTGAGCCGCTGCCCGTCGTCGGCGGCCACGGGGCGGTAAAAGCTCTGGCAACTGGACACCGGCCCGTGGGTGGTGCCGGCGATGATCCCCACCCGGTCCTGATTGTCCGGGGCCAGACGCAGGCCGCTGTGCTTCAGCGCCATTTCCGCGGCCAGCAGGGTGAAGCAGCCGAAACGGTCCATCCGCCGCACCGACGCGCGGGTCAGCTTTTCCGGCTGGAAGACATCGAACGCCGCGGCCAGCCGGGACGGCAGATCGGCGGTGTCGAACCGGCGCACCGGGGCGATGGCGGTGCGGTCGCTGTCGAACAGACCGCGCAATTCGTCCGCCGACAGCGCCGCCGGGGTGACCACCCCCAGCCCGGTCACCACCACGCGGGGGGCCGCCGGGGCGGCGGGCACCGCGGGCGGCGGGGCGGCGGGGTGGGCGAACACCAGGGCGGCGTTGTTGCCGCCGAAGGCGAAATTCTGACTCAGCGCGTGGCGGATGTCCCACGGGCGCGCGGTGCCGGGCACATAATCCAGATCGCAATGGGGCCGCGGCCCGGTGAAATTGGCGGTCGGGGGAACGGCCCCCTCCTCCACCGCCACCACGGTCAGGGCCGCTTCCACGCCCCCGGCAGCCCCCAGCGTGTGGCCCAGGGCGCCCTTTTGCGACGACACCGGCACCCGCCCGGCCCGCTCACCCAGCAGGATGCGCAGCGAACGGGTTTCCACCTCGTCGTTGCCGACGGTGCCGGTGCCGTGGGCGTTGACGTAATCGAGATCGTCCGGCCCCAGCCCGGCCATGGCCAGCGCCGTCCGCGCCGTCGCGACCTGCACCTTGCCGCTGGGATCGGGGGATGTGGCGTGGTGGGCGTCGCAGCCCAGGCCATAGCCCATCACCCGCGCCCGCGGACGCGCCCGCCGGGCGGCGGCGACGGAGTCCCGCTCCAGCACCAGAATCCCCGCCCCTTCGCCCATGGTCAGCCCGGTCGGCTGGCTGAAGGGGGCGCAGGCCTGCGGCGACACGTTGTTCATGCTGGAGAAACCGGCCAGCGTCAGTTCGGTCAGCGGATCGACGCCGCCCGTAATCACCATGTCCACCCGCCCGCGCCGCAGCAACTCGAAGGCATAGGCAATGGCGATGGTGGAGGCGGTGCAGGCGGTGGAAAACACCGTCCGCGGCCCGCGGAAGCCGAACATGGCGGTCACGGCGTCCAGGCAGGTGTGCAGCAGGTAATCGCGCAGAAGCCGCCCCACCGCCCGCCCCTCGGCCAGCCGGCGGCGCTCGTACATCTGCGCCGACCGCGTGCCGCCGAGGGACGAGCCGAGGATCACCCCCACCCGCGCCGGGTCGATCCCCCCCAGCCCGTCACCGTCCAACCCCGCTTGCGCCAGCGCCTCGGCGGTGGCGGTCAGCAGGAACTGGTGGCAGCGGTCATAACGCCCGGCCCCCCGCGCCGCCAGGGCGGGCGGCAGGCGCACGCCATGCACCTCGCCCGCGTGGCGGTTGGGGTAGCGCCCGGCGTCCCAGCCGGTGATGGGGGCCAGCGCCGTCCCGCCTGCCGCGATCCCCTGCCACGTCGCCCGGCTGTCGCCGCCAAGCGCGGTCACCAGCCCGACGCCGGTGACGATCACCGGCTCGGCCGATCCCGACACAAGCGGTTTCACCGATTCTGACACAAGCGGTTTCACCGCTGCCACACCGCCGGTCATCGCGCCGCCGCCCGCGTGCTCTGGGTGGTCAGGAACGGGGTGGACACGGTGCGCAGCGCCCCGCCTTCCACGCCCAGCGGCACGCCGACGCAGGCATACGCCTCGTCGAGATAGACCAGGCCGATGGTGCGCTCCAGCGCCGGGGACCAGGCGGCGGCGGCGACATAGCCCACCGCGTCGGCCCCGTCGGTGACCGGCGTGCCGGGGGCCGGAACCGCCGAACCGTCGAGGGTGAAGCCCAGCAGCCGCCGGACCAGCCCCGCCGCCTTTTCCGCCATCACCGCATCGCGGCCCTGGAACGCGTCCTTGCGGAAATCGATCATCCAGTGCAGCCCGGCCTGCAGCGCCGTTTCACCGCGCAGGAAATGGCTGGCGGGGGTGTAGGCGCGCACCTCCAGCCGCAGACGGTCCTGGATCTCCGGCCCGCAGACCCGCGCCGCCGGGCACACCTCGACGATGCGTTCCACAAGCTGGGGGGCGTCGGCGGGGTCGAGGAAGAAGACATAGCCGTATTCGCCGCTGAAACCGATGCGGCTCAGCAGCACCTGCCGCCCGAACACGTCCACATCGACGAACTTCAGCAGGCCCAGGCCGCTGCCGTCCATGCCGACGATGGCGTGGGGAATGTCCAGGGCCAGCGGCCCTTCCACCGCGATGGCGGCCAGGGTGTCGGTGGCGTCCTCCACCTCGTCATCCGGGCCGAGGGCGGCCAGCAGTTCCGCCACCGCCGCCCGCTGGGCGGGGGCACAGGTAACCAGATAGCTGTCGAAGCGGTTGTAGACCTGAACATCGGCCACCACCCGCCCGTCCTCGTCCAGGATGGCCGTCCAGCGGATGCTGTTTTCCATCAGCCGGTTGAGGTTGCCGGCGACCAGCCGGTCCAGCGCCTCCATGGCGGCGCCGCGCAGATGGAACTTGCCCATGGCGCTGACGTCGGTGATGCCCGCCGCGGTGCGGATGGCCCGGTAATCCTCTTCCGCGCCCGCCGGCAGGGGGGCCGCACTCTGCACCCGGTCAATGAGCATGCTGAACCCCCTTCTCCATCAGGAAATCGGCCATGGTGTTCACCGACCGCAGGACGTGCGGCATGTCTTCGGGCAAATGGACGCCGAAGGCATCCTCGATCCCCACGATCAGGGTCAGGGCGTCGATGCTGTCCAGCCCCAGGCCGAAGCCGAACAACTGGCTGTCTTCGGCCAGTTCATCAGGCTCCAGTTCCAGATTGAGACTGGAGATCATGACGTCCTTGACTTTGGAGACAAGGGCCAGCCGGTTGGTGATGATGTCGTGTATGTCCGGACTCATGATGTCAGGGGCCTTTTCGGGGTTGCGCGTGGGCGGTGACCAGCAAGGTTCCCTCCGCCACCGGGCGGTTGCCGGCGCTGGCCGACACCCGCGCCTGGAGCAGGCCGCCGGCCCGGCGGCCAAGCTCGGCCCGCAGGGTCAGACGGTCGCCGGGCCGGACGGTGGCGAGGAATTTGAAACGTTCGATGGAGGCCAGATATTCGATGGCGGCCCGCCCCTCCCCCGCCGGCTCCGCCGCCGATGCGGCAACCAGACCGACAAGCTGGGCGCAGGCCTCAACGATGAAGATGCCGGGCAGGATCGGGTCGCCGGGGAAATGCCCGTCGAACCGCGGATCGCCCGCGGGAAAATCGCGGATGCCGGTGCCGCGGCGCCCCGGCTCCAGATCCGTCACCGCGTCGATCAGCCGGATGGGTGCCCGGTGGGGGATCAGCGCCTCGATCCCTTTCACATCAAGAACCGGGGCCGGCGGCACGGGCGATGACGGCGACGGCGCAAGAGCCGCCGCCTCGCGGGCGATGGCCGCGATGGTGGTGGCCTGTGCGCCGCCCAGCATGCCGTCGGGGATGCCCAGGATCTTTTCCAACTCGACCCAGATCTGGAGAAGCTGAAGGGAATCGAGGCCGACATCCACCAGCAGATCGGCGTCGGGGGCCGCGGCCAGACGGTCCGGGTCCAGCCGAGCCGCGGCGGCCACCGTGGCGATGACGGCGCCCAGGACCGTTTCGGGTCCAGCCTGGGCCGGGGCGTGTGCGTTCATGAAAATGGGCCGTTTTTGAAAGCAATCAAACAATGGGTGCTCAGGCGGGAAGGACAGCAGGAAGAGGGGGGCGCCCCCCTCTTCCCATCCGCGGACGCCGTTAGGCGACGGCGGCGCTGACCTTGTAGAGGGCGTTCGACACCTTGATGTCGTCCCACAGCGGGCCGACGGCGGCGAGCACCTTGGAGGTGGTCGAATCGGTGCCGCCAAGGCTGGAATAAATCTCGTTCAGGTTGGCGGCGGCACCCTGCAGGCGCTTGAAATAGCTCTGGCCCAGGGTGCGTTCGATCAGGGCCAGTTCGGCGCCGGCGATGTCCCACGCCTCGCTCGCCGCCGAGAAGGAGGCATGGCCGGTGGCTTCGGCGATCGTCGAAGCGGCCTTTTCATACGACACGTCGCCGAAGACGCCGTCCACGCTGCCGAGAATCTTGGCCGTGGTCGCATCGACGCCGCCCACCGCCTTGTAGCTGGCGGCCAGAGAGGTGGCCTTGCCGGCCAGCTTGTCGAACACGGCGCTGCCGATCGCACGCTCGACCAGAGCCTGTTCCGAGGACGCCAGATCCCAAGCCTTGACCAAACCGCTGAAGAAATTCGTGGTCATTACTTGACTCCTAATGAGATGTGCAAACATCTACTGGGTTCATACGAATGTGTGTGCCTGCAAGTCACTATTGATTGTATGAATAAGTCATTCTAAGCTGTCAACAATAGCTTTATATGATTATCATATTTACATATAAAGAAGATAGATTTACCTGAAATTCCTACGTTTGTATTCTTTAATATTATTATTAGTAGCAGAGATAACGATGCGATATCATGGCACCGACATCGATGGCGTGTTTCTGACCCCGGAACGGCTGGAGGTCCGCGGAACCAACCTCAATGATCTCGTGGGGCGCTCCACCTACCCGCAGGCCGTCGCCCACACGCTGCTGGGCAAGGCACAGAGACCCGATTCCGCCGACGCGGTGGAGGCGGTGCTGGCCCACAGCGTCGACACGCTGGCCCCCGACGCCCCGGCCATCGGGCTGATCCGTGCCGCTGCGGCGGCTGGCGCCACCCCGGCGCAGGCGGTGACCGCCGGGCTGATGGTCCCCGGCGACGAGGGTGTCGCCATACCCGGCAGCACCGGGACAGAGGCGGGCGGCCTGACCCCGGCTATGGCCGAGGGGTTGCATCTTGTCGCCCGCCTGCCGCTTTACCTTGCTGCGGCCATCGCCGAATCGGACGCCGATGCCCGACGGCGGCTGGAACGGGCCGGCGCCATCGGGGGGCCGTACATCCGCCGGGTCCATGCCCTGTTCCTGGATGGCGCCACACCGGAGCCGTGGCAGACCGCGGTGCTGGAGGCGCTGTTCGTGGCGTGGCACGGGGGGTTCGGCTATCTGCCCCCCAGCGTGATGATGCCGCGAATCGCCATCGGCACCGGGGTTCCCATCCGTCAGGCGCTGGGGGCCGGTTTCGCGGCCGGCGGCCCGAACCACATCGGCGCGTGCGAAGAGGCCATCGCCCTGCTGCTGGGGTGTCTGGGGCGGGCGTCCAACGGCGACCTTCCCATGGTGACCGACGCCGCCATTGCCGCCGTGCTGGACGCGGGGCGCAAGGTGCCGGGGTTCGGCCATCCGCTGTTCCGCGCCGACCCGCGGGCGCCGCACCTGCGCTCTCTGATCGAGGAATTCGGGGTGTCCGGGATGGCTCCGATCGTTGCCTACGACGCCGCCGTGGATTCCATGCAGCGGCGCACCGGGCTGCCGCCCAACATCGATTTCGCCAGCGCCGCCCTGTTCATCGCCGCCGGCATCCGCACGCGGGCCGGGGGCACGCTGGCCCTGTGCGCCCGCGGGGCCGGGATGGTCGCCCACATGATCGAACGGCAGGCCAAGCCCGCCTTCGGCGTCAACAGCGCCATGGCGCGCAAGCAGATCGACCTTCTTCCCAAAAACTGGCTCTAGGATTTCCCATGCGCACCAACATCCGCAACCGCCACGACGCCGAAACCTACGACCGCTATTCCTCCAGCCGCATGGGGCCGTGGGACGAGCTGTTCCTGAACCGGGCTGTGGCGGTCTGTCCGCCCCGCACCGGCGAGGCCCCGCTGATCGTCGATGTGGGGACCGGCACCGGGGTTCTGCCGGTGCTGCTGTCGCAGCATCCCCGATTTGCCGGCTACCGCATCACCGGCTTGGAGTATTTCCCCGATATGGTGGCCCAGGCGCGCGCGCGGGTGGCCGCCGCCGGACGGGCGGACGGCATCACCATCGACGAGGGGGATGCCCACGCCCTGCCGCTGGCCGACGGCACAGTGGATCTGGCCCTGAGCCGCGGCACCATCCACCATCTGGCCGATCCGGTGAAGGCGTTGCAGGAGATGGACCGGGTGCTGAAGCCTGGCGGGGTGGCGCTGATCCACGACGCCCGCCGCGACGCCCCGGCGGCGGTGCTGGCCGCCTTCAACGCCATGCGGGCGGAGGTGGGCTACAGCCCCACCACCCTGGACGAGAAATACACCCTGGACGAAATCGCCGGCATCGTGGAGCGTAGCGGGCTGAGCGGACGGGCGCGGCTGTTCGCCGGGGAAAGCGGGTTCGGCGCCATCGGCTTCGAGCTGTGCCTGCTGAAGCCCGCGGCGGCGGAGGGGGCTGCATGATCGCCCAGTGCCCGACCGAACTGATCCAGGACGGGAGTTTTCTGGCCCTGCGGTCCATCGCCCCGCACATCACCGTTCTGGTGAAGATGGAGGGGTTTTCGGTCACCGGCTCCATCAAGATCAAGCCTGCCGTCCACATGATCGCGCATCTGGAATCCCAGGGCCGGCTGGGGCCGGGAGCGCGGCTCATCGAAAGCTCGTCGGGCAATCTGGGGCTGGCGCTCAGCATGATCTGTGCGGCCAAGGGCTATTCCTTCACCTGCATCAGCGACCCCAACATCGCCGCCCCCACCGCCCGCGCCATCCGCGCCTATGGCGCCCGGCTGGTGATCGTGCGCGACCGCGACCCCAGCGGCGGCTATCTCGGCACCCGCATCGACCTGATCCGGTCCATGCTGGCCCGTGACCCGCATCTGGTCTGGATCAACCAGTACGAAAATCCCGAAAACGTGCGGGCGCATTATCTGACCACCGCCCGCGAACTGCTGGCGCAGGTGCCCCGCCCGGACATGGTGTTCGTCGGCGCCGGCACCACCGGCACGCTGGGCGGCGTGTCCACCGCCCTGCGCGAACTGTCCCCCGACACCCGCATCATCGCCGTGGATTCCGAAGGATCGGTCACCTTCGGCCATCCCGCGGGCAAGCGGCGCATCCCCGGTCTGGGCACCAGCCGTCCCCCGCCCATCAGCCGCCGGTCCAGCTTCGACGACCTGCTGATGATCCCCGAACGGGACACCATCGCCATGTGCCGCCGGCTGGCCCGCCAGGGGGTGCTGCTGGGCGGATCGTCGGGCACGGTGCTGGCCGGGGTGGCAGCCTATGCCCCACTGATCCCGCCGGGGGCCAGCGTGGTCGCCATCTCCCCCGATCTGGGGGAACGGTATCTTGATACCATTTACGATGATGATTGGGTGAACACCCACTTCCCCGGCCTGCTGCCGGCGGACCCGGTTCCTTTCCATTCCCAACCGTTGGAAGACGCGGTATGACCTCGGCCCCTTCGTTTCACGTCGTCACCGGGCAGGTGATCGCCGGCCTGCTGGCCACGGACCACGACGGCATCGTCGCCGTGGTCCGCGACACCTACCGGATGCACGGGCGGCGGGAAACCAACAACCCGGACAGTTATTTCCTGCGCTTTGACGACAAGCCCGACGCCCGCATCATCGCCCTGCCCGCGGCGGTGCGGGGGGAGGCGCCGCTGTCGGGGATCAAGTGGATCGCCAGCTATCCCGGCAACATCCGCAGCAACCTGCAGCGGGCCTCCGCCACCCTGATCCTGAACGATTACGGGACGGGGTACCCCATCGCCTGCCTGGAAGCCTCGCAGATCAGCGCGGCGCGGACGGCGGCTTCGGCCGTGCTGGCGGCGGCGGAACTGGGCGGCGGGCGGCACGCGCCGCGGCTGGCGGTCGTGGGCGCCGGGGTGATCGCCCGCACCATCCTTGAGTATTTCCATGCCCTGGGCTGGACCATCGACTCCCTCGCCGTCCATGACCGCAACGGGGACGACGCCGCCCGCCTCTGCCGCTTCGCCGCCGGGATGGCACAGAGCGCCACGGTGGAACCCACCCTGGAGCGGGCGGTACGGGGGGCATCCCATGTGGTGTTCGCCACCACCGCGGCGACACCCCATGTCCACGACGCCACCCTGCTTCACCCCGGACAGGTGATCCTCAACATCTCGCTGCGGGATCTGGCGCCGGAGTTGCTGCTGGACGCCTGCAACGTCTTCGACGACGTGGAGCATTGCATGAAGGCCGCCACCTCTCCCCATCTGGCCGAGCAACTGACCGGGGGCCGCGGGTTCGTGGCCGGGACCCTGGCCGATGTGCTGAACGGGGATCTGGTGCCGGACCGGAGCAGGCCGATCATCTTCTCCCCCTTCGGGCTGGGGGTGCTGGACGTGGCGGTCGGGCGCCACCTGCTGGCCCGCGCGGTGGAGCAGGGAAAGGCCGTCACCATCGACGGCTTCTTCCCCGACACCGCCCGCTGGTGACCGATCAGGCGGCGGACGTGTCCGGCTTTTCCGAAACCGGCGGCGGCAGGGCGGCCGGTGCCGCCGCGGCCTCATCGGGGGCCGGACAGGAAAACAGGCTTTCGGTGATGCCGTGGGCGATTTCCCGTTCGCCCATGATCACCACGTCGGCGCCAAGGCCGGTCAGGTGCTCCACCTCCACATCGGCGTGGGCGCGGGCGATGATGCGGATGGAGGGGTTGGCGGTGCGGGCCTGCTGCACCACCTGCCCCGCCTCGAAGGCGTTGGGAATCGCCAGGATCAGGCTGCGGGCGCCGGCCAGATTGGCGGCTTTCAGCACCTCGGCCCTGGCGGCGTTGCCGGCCACCACCTCGATGCCCGCCTCGTTCAGGTGAGCAACGGGCTTGTCGGCGTCCTCGATGACCACCAGCGGCACGCCGCGCTCGCGCAGTTCCTGCCCCACCAGGGTTCCGACACGGCCATAGCCGGCCAGGATCACATGGTCCTGCAGGGCGGTGGTGTGCAGATCCGGCGTCGGTTCGGGGGTGGCCGGCACGTCCGCGGGGGCGGGCGGGGTCACCCGACGCAGCACCATGTCGATCAGGGCGAACATCAGCGGGTTGAGCAGGATCGACAGGATCGCCCCGGCCAGGATGAAGGACTGGGCCGCCTGGGGCATCAGCCCCAGCTTCACCCCCAATTCCGCCAGGATGAAGGAGAATTCGCCGATCTGCGCCAGACTGGCCGAGATGGTCAGCGCCGTGCGCAGCGGGTGGCCAAAGGCGCGCACGATCAGAAACGCCGCCAGCGATTTGCCGATCAGGATGATGAACAGCACCCCCAGCACCGGCAGCGGTTCCTGCCACACGATGGCCGGATCGAACAGCATCCCCACCGACACGAAGAACAGCACCGCGAAGGCATCGCGCAGCGGCAGCGATTCCTGGGCGGCCTGATGGCTGAGTTCGGATTCGCTCAGCACCATGCCCGCGAAGAAGGCCCCCAACGCCAGCGACACCCCGAACAGCTTGGCCGCCCCGAACGCCACGGTCAGCGCGATAGCCAGCACCGCCAGCCGGAACATCTCCCGCGATCCCATGTGGGCGACGACGTGGAGAATCCACGGGATCACCCGCCGCCCGACCACCAGCATGAAGGCGACGAAGGCCGCCACCTTGACGAAGGTCAGCGCCAGCATGCCGCCCAGACCCAGGTCGAACCGTTCGGCGATCCAGTCGCGCCCGCCGGCAGCACCCGCGTCCATCCCCGTGCCGTTGATGACGCCGGCCAGTGCCGGCAGCAGCACCAACGCCAGCACCATCGCCAGATCCTCCACAATCAGCCAGCCGACGGCGATCTGGCCGCGGCGGGTGTTCATCTCCCGCCGCTCCTGCAACGCGCGCAACAGAACCACCGTGCTGGCGACCGACAGGGCCAGACCGAACACCAGCCCCGCCGTCACCGTCCAGTCCAGCATCACCGCCAGCCCCACCCCCATCGCGGTTGCCGCGGCGATCTGGACGACGGCCCCCGGTATGGCGATGGAACTGACCGACAGCAGATCCTTCAGCGAGAAATGCAGCCCGACCCCGAACATCAGCAGGATGACACCCAGCTCGGCCAGTTCGGAGGCCAGTGCGGGATCGGCGACGAAACCGGGGGAATACGGCCCGACCACGATGCCCGCCACCAGATACCCCACCAGCGGCGGAAACCGCAGCCACACCGCCAGGGTGCCGAAGAGAAAGGCGAGACCGATGCCGGCCACGATGGTGGAGATCAAAGGCATTGCGTGGGTCATACCGCGGCACCGTCCCGTCGTGTCTGGAGGCAGGGGGGACCGGGCCGCCGCCGCCGACACCCCGGTTGCTGAAAAGGTGGGGCGATTGGTTGCAGCGCGAAATAGCGGTGATTACGGACGGTGGGCGTTTCCTTACCCCTCCCCTTGCCTCTCCCCTCCGTGTCCCTCGTCGATCCGCATCTGCATCCGCGCCAGTTCCGAGGCGTTGCGGGCCCCCATCTTTTCCAGCACCCGCGCGCGGTGCGTCTCCACCGTGCGGATGCCGATGTCCAACTGACGGGCGATCAGCTTGTTGGGCAGCCCCTGGGCCACCAGATCCATCACCTCCCGCTCGCGCGGGCTGAGCAGGTCCAGGCGGCGGCGGATCTCCGCCGCTTCGCCGTCGGCGCGGCGGGCCACCCGGTCGCGGTCGTGGGCTTCGCGCACCCGCGCGATCAGCAGATCCTCGTCGAACGGTTTTTGCAGGAAATCCACCGCCCCGGCGCGGAACGCCCGGACGGCGGCGGGCACGTCCCCGTGGCCGGTGATGATGATGACCGGCAGGGTCAGGCCGCGGCGGATCATCTCCTGCTGCAGCTCCAGCCCGTCCATGCCCGGCATGCGGATGTCGATGACGGCACAGCCGGGCTGGGCGGGGTCGGCCGCCGCCAGGAACTCGGCGGCGGAGGCGCAGGGGCGGACCGCCAGCCCCGCAAGATCCAGATGCAGGGCCAGCGCATCGCGCACCGCCTCGTCATCGTCCACCACGAAGGTGACGGGGGTATCGGGTCTGAGGGGATCAGGCGTCATGGGAAACGCCCCCATGGATGGGAATGGTGAAGCGGAACATGGTTTCTCCCTGCGGCAGCCGCCGGGCGGCCAGGGTGCCGCCGTGGCCCTCCACGATGCTGCGGGCAATGGACAGGCCCAGCCCCATGCCGGTCGCCTTGGTGGTGATGAAGGGGGCGAACAGGTTGCGCTCCACCATGCCGGACAGGCCGGGGCCGCTGTCGCGCACGCCGATGGCGACGAATCCCGGCTCCTCGGCCGGCTGGGCGAACACCACGATCCGCCGACGCTGCCCAGCACCAAGGGGATGGGCGGGATCGTCCATCGCCTCCGCCGCGTTGCGCACCAGATTGAGGATGACAAGCTGCAACTGCACCGCATCCCCCGACACCGGCGGCAGGCCGGGGGCCACCTCGGCCTGGATCGACACCCCATGCTGACCCGACAGCGGGGCGGCCAGGGCCAGACAATCGGCGATCAGCCCGGCAACCGGCAGAGCCGCCCGCCCGCGTCCCCCCTTGCGCACAAAATCGCGCAGGCTGCGGATCACCCGGTCGGCCCGCTCCGCCTGGGCCACCGTCTTGTCAATGATGTCGGTCAGGCGGGGGGATGCCTGTTCCATCACCGCGATCTTGCGGGCGGCGCGGGCGTAGCTCATGGCGGCGGCCAGCGGCTGGTTCAGTTCATGGGCCAGGGCGGCGGCCATCTCCCCCGCCTCGGTCAGGCGGGCGGCGTTGGCGAGATCGGACTGGCGCTCGCGGATGGCGGCTTCCACCCGGCGGCGCTCGCTGACCACCGCCCCCAGCAGCAGGGTGGTGACCGCCAGGGTCAGCATGAGAAGCTGGACATGGGTCATGCGCGCCGTTTCCACCCCGGTCGCCAGGATGGCGGCGATCAACCCGGTCTGGGTCGCCGCCGACGCCCACACCGCCCCGGTCAGCCCATGGCGGACGGCCACCGCCACCGACGGCAGGAACAGCAGGTAGAAATACTCGTACCGCGCCGAGGCCAGCGGCCCGAAATCCAGCCACAGGGTCAGGGCGATGACCGCCCCCTGGGCGGCCACCTCCCCCGCCTCGGCCCGCGACGGACGGCGCCAGTCCCCGCGCAGCCCCACCAGCACCAGCGGCGTCAGCACGGCGATGCCGATCACCTCCCCCACCCAGAAACGGGTCAGCACCCCGGCGAAGCCGGACCAGGGGAACAGGCCCAGCAGGGTGGGAACGGCGACATAGCCCATCCCCACCGCCAGCGGCGCCACCGCTCCTCCGGCCAGCAACAGCACGATGTCGCGCATCCGGTGCAGCCGCGGGTCGAACCCCAGCCGCGCCCGCAGCGTTCCCACCGCCCAGCCGTAGCCGACGGCGACAATGCCGTTGGCAAGCCCGGTGGCCCACAGCGCCACCGGCAGCCCCCGCACCGCCAGATCGGCCAGCATCAACCCCAGCCACACCAGCGGCACCGCCCGCCGGCCGTAAACGGCCAGCACCCCCACCATCAGCCCCGCCGGCGGATTCCACGGGGTGATGTTGAGGGGGGGAACCTCGTGCATGAAGCTCACCCAGTCCAGGGCCACATGGGCACCCAGATAGGCCGCCATCAACGCCCATCGGCTGCGGAAAAGCGCCGGCATATCCCTCCCGTCCCGCTGACACCCGCCGACCATACCCCACGGCCCCGCCGGGGGCAGCCGCCGGGGCTGTTTTCCGTAATCATACGGATGGCCGGTCCGTAGTACCCGCCATGGACAGCCCCGGCGGCGGGTACCGATCTTAAGGACAGGAGCGGTATGAAGGGAACGCGGACGATGGCGGCGCTTGGGCGAATCCTGCTGGCAACCGACCTGGAGCCGAAATCGGACCGGGCCATGGAACGGGCGGTGCAGCTTGCCCGCCAGTTCGGTGCGGAACTGACCGCCCTGCACATCGTCCAGGGGGAGGATGGCGCCTATGCCCACCTTCCCCTCCACCATATCGAGGCGGAGATGCAGCGGCTGCTGCTGGCGGTGCCCGGTGGGGCCGGGCTGCCGGTGCGGGCGGTGGCGGTGCGCGGCGGGGCGGTGGGGCCGGAGGTGGCCGGCTATGCCGGGCAATGGCGGCCGGATCTGGTGGTGGTGGGCGGACACGCCCGCAACCGCGTGACCGGGCTGTTCCTGCCCGCCACCGTCGAACGCATCGCCGTGGCCGACGACACCCCGGTCCTGGCGGTGTGGGACAAGCCGCAAGGTCCCTATGCCCGTGCGCTGGTGCCGGTCGAT
This sequence comes from uncultured Rhodospirillaceae bacterium, assembly GCA_937927415.1. Lineage (GTDB taxonomy): Bacteria > Pseudomonadota > Alphaproteobacteria > Azospirillales > Azospirillaceae > Azospirillum. The sequence goes on along the minus strand of CALBDS010000059.1, from coordinate 134,493 downwards.
TTCTCCCCCCGTTCGCGCGCCACGGTGGCGGCGGCCCGCCACCTGCTGCCGGAGGGAACGCTGCACCTGCTGCACGTCCTCGACCTGCCGTCCACCGCCCGGCCCACAGGCGACGAGGCCGCGGTGCAACGGGCCTTCGCCGAGGAATTCGCCACCCTGCTGGACGGCATTCCCGGCGATGGGGTGCGCTGCGAGGTGTGCATCGGCACGCCCGCGGTGGAAATCGTCCGCGCCGCCCGGCTGGAGCGGCACGATCTGGTGGTGATGGGATCGGCCCGCCGCAACGGGGTGATGCGGGCCGTCCTGGGCAGCGTGGCGCAGGCGGTGCTGACGGAGTTGTCCTGCGACGCCCTGCTGGCCGGGGACACCGGACCCGTCCCGTAACGTTCACCGATGGCGGGCGGTGACCAGCAGGCCGGACACCGGGCGCCCGCCCTCAAGCCGCAGCACCTCGTCGCGCAGCACCGACAGCGCCAGCCCGGCATCGGCCACCGCCGCGGTCACATAGCCGCGGTCGTGGGCGTAGCGGCCATGGGGATTGACGCGGTAGGTCGCCCCGCCCTCCAGTCGCTCCACCGTGAAGGCCAACAGCCCGCCGGGGCGCAGGCTGCCGTGCGCCGCCGCCAGCACCGCCGCCAGATCGCCGAAATAGCACAGCACGTCCGCCGCCAGGATCACGTCGTAACGGGCCGGATGACGGGCGAGGAACGCCGTCAGTTCCGCTTCGGTCAGGCGGTCGTACAGGCCGCGCGCCCGCGCCCGCTCCAGCATCCCGCCCGACAGGTCCACCCCCTCCAGCCACAGGGCGGCGGGGCGCAGGAACGGCGCGCACAGGCCGGTGCCGCAGCCGGCATCCAGGACCGACAGACCGGATTCCGGCTCCACCCCCTCCGCCGCCACCGCCGCCGCCAGCCGTTCGGGGGCGCAATAGCCAAGTGCCGTCAGCGTGTCCTCGAACTCCGCGGCGAACTGGTCGAAGGTGGTGCGGACATAGGCGTCGGAGGCGCGGGCTTCCTCTCCACCCCGGTGGATCAGCGCCGGGGCGATGTGGCGGGCGGTGGGGTCGTCGGGGCACATCGCCAGCCACAGGGCCGCGGCCCGCGCGGCATCGTCCGCCCGCCCCGACTGGTGCAGGCGGTACAGGGCGCCGGCCAGATTGCCGTGCACGATCGTCAACCCCGGCTCCGCCCGCAGCGCGCGCAGATAGAGCGCCACCGCCGTTCCCGGATCCTCGGCCAGATTGCCCAGGCTGTTGAGCGCATCGCCATGGGCCGGCACCAACGCCAGCGCCGCGCGGAAGGCCAGCGCCGCCCCCGCCCTCTCCCCGGCCTGACGCCGGGCCACCCCCAGGCTGAACAGGATCAGCGGATGCCACAGCCCCAGCCGCAGGGCGCGGGCATGGCCGGCAGCCCCGGCCGCGCAATCGCCGTGGTCGGCCAGCAGCTTGCCCAGATTGGTCCAGGCCTCCGCGTGAGCGGGGTCGCACGCCAGGGCGGCGCGCAACGCCGCCACCGCCCCGGCGCCGTCACCGGCCGCAGCGGCACGGATGCCGCGGTCGTTCAGGCGCCCGGCGTCCCACCCGCCATGGGAACGGGCCAGACGGGACGGGCGCCGGGTGGGGGTCGGCTCGGTCATGGCGGTATCCAAACGAAACGGCGTTGCGCGAAAACGCAGCAATTTTACCGTCATGGGCGTAGAATGACAGGGCATTCCGCATCACCCCGCCCCCTTCGCATCCCCATCGGACATCATGCCCCCGACGCGCTCCCCCCTCACCGCCGGCCGCCTGAACGACGCTTTGGGCCATCATCAGGCCGGGCGGCTGGACCGGGCGGAACCGCTGTACCGCATGGTGGTGCGGACCGAGCCGCGCAACGCCGACGCGCTGCACCTGCTGGGAATCCTGCTGCTGCAAACGGGCCGCCCGGACGAGGCGCTGACACTGGTGGAACGGGCCATCGCCGCCAACCGCCGTCTGGCCGCCTTCCACGACACCCACGGCAGCGTGCTGGCGGCGCTGGGGCGGTACGAGGATGCGGCCAACGCCCACGCCCGCGCCCTGCGGCTGGACCCCGGCCACACGGCGGCACGGTTCAACTTCGCCAACGCCCTGCACGCCTGGGGGCACCCGCAGGCGGCGGTCGCCGCCTTTCGCCAGACGCTGGCTTTGAACCCCGCCCACGGCAAGGCGTGGTTCAACATGGGCAACGCGCTGCGCGCCCTGCCGGCGGTGGACGCGGCGGTGGACGCCTTCACCCACGCCACCATCCTGATGCCGGAGATGGCGGAGGCACAGAACAATCTGGGCGATGCGCTGGCCGCCATCGGGCGGGTGGACGAAGCGGTGGCCCGGCACCGGCTGGTGGTGCGGCTGCGGCCCGACGACACCCGGTCGTGGTACAATCTGGGGGCCGCCCTGCAGCAGCAGGGCGCCTATGAGGAGGCGGAAATCGCCTACCGCGAGGCGCTGCGCCGCGACCCGCGGCATCTGCCGTCGCTGAACAATCTGGGCGGGGTTCTGCGCCGGCTGAACCACCCGGAACACGCCGAAGCGTGCCACCGGCAGGCCATCGCCCTGCAGCCCGATTTTGCCGAGGCCTATCACAATCTGGGCAACGCCCTGGCCGCCCAAGGCCGCTATGACGAGGCCGCGGCCTGTCACGGCGAAGCCCTGCACCGCAACCCCGACCTTGCCACCGCCACCCACGATCTGGCGCTGCTGGCGCTGATGCGCGGCGACCTCGCCCACGGGCTGGCGGGCTATGAACGGCGCTTCGCCGCCCGCGCGGTGGCGGAGGACCGCGCCCTGGCCGCACCGCGGTGGGACGGCTCCCCTACGGCCGGCGGACGGCTGGTGCTGTGGCGGGAACAGGGCGTGGGGATGGAGGCGCTGTTCGCCGCGTGCCTGGGCGATGCCATCGCGCGGGCCGGGGGGCCGGTGACGCTCTACACCGACCCGCGGCTGGTGCCGCTGTTCGCCCGCTCGTTCCCCGCCGCCGCGGTGGAGGATGAGGCTCTGCTCGCCACCCCGCCCACGGACATGGCGGCGCACAGCCCCACCGGCTCCCTGCCGGGTCTGTTCCGGCGGGAACTGGCCTCGGTGCCGTCCACCCCCTGGCTGGTTGCCGATCCGGCCCGCACCGCGGCATGGCGGGAACGGCTGGCAGCACTGGGGCCGGGGCTGGCGGTGGGGATCGGCTGGCGCACCGCCATGCTCACCCCCGATCACCGGCCCTGCTATGTGCCGCTCGACCGTTGGGCCGCCCTGTTCGCCGTTCCCGGAGTGCATTTCATTTCCCTGCAATACGGGGAAACGGAGGAGGAGATCCGCCGGGTGGAGGCCCGCTTCGGCATCACCATCCACCGCTGGGCCGACCTGGACCTGATGGACGACATCGATGGCACCGCTGCCCTGATCGCCGCCCTGGATCTGGTGGTGTCGCCGGCCATGGCGCCGGGGGATCTGGCGGCGGCGCTGGGCGTGCCGGTGTGGCGGTTCACCCCGCGGGAATGGACCCAGCTCGGCACCGGAACCCGGCCGTGGTGTCCCGGCACGCGCCTGTTCCGTCCGTCGCCGGGGGCATCCATGGACGCGGTGATACCCCAGATGGCCGCCGCCCTGATGCGCGTGCGTCCGCCGGTCTCGGCACGAACCGCCATCCCCCACCCCCCGGCACCGCCGCCCCCTCCATCCTCGGCCCCCCCACCTTCGGCGACGGCGCAGGCCGCGGCGGAAGAGGCGCTGGACCGGGCCATCGGCCACCACCGCGCCGGACGGCTGGCGGCGGCGGAAGCGGCGTACCGCGAGGCTCTGTCCCACGCCCCCCGCCATGGCGATGCGCTCAACCTGCTGGGGCTGCTCTACCATCAGGCCGGGCACCAGAGCGAGGCGCTGGCAAGCATCGACAAGGCTCTGTCCGCGGTTCCCTCCTTTGCCGAGGCGTTCAACCACCGCGGCCTGATCCTGAACGCGCTGGACCGCCCGGCGGCGGCCCGCCACGCCTTCACCCGCGCCCTGGCCCTGCGCCCGGCCTTTGCCGAGGCCTACACCCACCTGGGGCTGGTGGTGCCGGAGGAGGAGCGGGAAGCCTGCCACCGCCGCGCCGGACGGCTGGACCCGGCCAACACGGCGGTGCACGTCAATCTGGGGGTGGTGCTGGAAAAGCGCGGCGCCTTCACCGCGGCTGCCGGGCAGTACCGGCAGGCGCTGGCGCTCCAGCCCGCCCTGCCCAGCACGCTGAACAATCTGGCCAGCCTGGACAAGGCCGCGGGCCGCACCGCCGATGCCGCCCGGCTGCTGCGCCGGGCCGAACGGCTGGACCCCGCCTTTCCCCTGGCCGCCTGGAACCTGGGGTTGATCCGGCTGGAAACCGGGGACCTGGCCGCGGGCTGGGCCGGCTTTGCCCAGCGTTTCTCCAGCCCGCATCTGCAGCGTGGGCGCCGGATCGCCGCCCCCGTCTGGCGGGGGGAGGCGCTGGGCGGGCGCCGGCTCTTGGTGTGGGGCGAACAGGGCGTGGGGGACGAGATCCTGTTCTCATCCTGCTACCCGTCCTTGCGGAATGCCGGCGGCACCGTGGTTCTGGAATGCGATCCGCGGCTGGTGCCGCTGTTCGCCCGCTCCTTCCCATGGGCGGAGGTACGGGCGCAGCGCATCGATACCCTGGGCCATGAAACCGCCCCGCCGGACGCCGCGGTGCAGATCGCCGCCGGCTCCCTGCCGGCACTGACGCGGGCGCGGCTGACGCGCTTTCCCGACGGGCGGGCCGGCGGCTGGATTCGCCCCGACCCCCGGCTGGTGGACCGCTGGCGCAGTCGGCTGGACGCCCTGGGGCCGGGGATCAAGGTGGGAGTCGGCTGGCGCAGCCAGGTGATGACCGCCCACCGCCAATCCTCCTACATCGCAGCGCCGGCTCTGGCGCCGCTGCTGCGGGTGCCGGGGGTGGTCGCGGTCAATCTGCAATACGGCCCGGTCGCGGCAGAAATTGCCGCGGCCGAGGCGGCAAGCGGCAGAAAGATCCACCACTGGGACGATTTGGACCTGACCGACGACTTCGAAAACACCGCGGCCCTGATGGCGGCACTCGATCTGGTGGTGTCGCCGGCCATGTCGGCGGGGGAGTTGGCCGGTGCGCTGGGCGTGCCGGTCTGGCGTTTCGGGCCGTCGGATTGGACCCGTCTGGGCACCGGCTGCCGGCCGTGGTATCACACCATGAGGTTGTTCACCCCGCCCCCCGCCGCCCCGCTGGACAGCGTGATGCCGGTGATGGCACGGGAGTTGCTTAATCTTGTACGTCAGCCGCGCACGTTATTAACAATCGCTTAAGCGAGCTGACCTAGAGTAGAATGACGCGTCAGGATGGGCCTACCACCCGAAAAGGGAGGGCGCCGTCCGGTCCTGCCGGGTCGGGTGTCAGGGGAAGACGGGAGAGCGAGCATGGCCGACGACGGACTTGCAGGCGTCAACCAAATGGTCTCGGACCTGAACAGGTCCATCAAGGCCGCGGTCGAACGCACCAAGGCCCAAGCCACCGATTCGGCGGCGAACGCCCAGGAATTCCGAAAGGATGTGAAGAAGTCCACGGTCAACACCGCCGGCTTCGCCACCGACATCGGGGTTCTGGCCAAGAACACCACCCGGCTCAACGTGGTCAGCAATCTGGCCCCCAACGATCCCGCGGACTTCTACAAGTTCCGCGTCACCACCAAGGGCGAACCCACGCTGGGCAAGGTGGGGGACGACGGTGTCCGGGTGCAGGTCATGACCAAGCTGGGCGTGGTCGTCGCCGACAGCAACAAGGATGCCGGCGACAAGCTCAGCAATTTCGAAAAGATGCAAAAGGGCGAATTGACCCTGGACCGCGGCGATTACACCTTGCGCGTGACCCGCGAGAAGGGGGAAAAAGCCTCCGATCCGAAGAACTACGCGCTCCAGATCAGCATGGGCACCTACACGCAGGACTTCGATACCGTTGCCAAGCAGCCGGCCAAGGGAGATAGTGCCTTCCCCATGTCGGGTGCACAACAGGCAATGCTGAGCGGCATGAACGACGCCCTGTCGAACATGCAGTCAACGACCTTCGGCCAGACCGGAACGCAAAAACTGCTCGGCTCCTTCAACCTGTTCGTCTAATGATGGGCCTGTTCGTTTCATGATTGGTGAGTCCGTGCCGATGGTCCGCGAAAGGAAGACGAGTGAAGCCTGAGCGGGCCTTGGCCGGAATCGATGTTGCGCTGCTGGCCGGTGGGTTGGGATCACGGATCCGCAACGCGACCGGCGATGCCGATGCCCGCCTTCTGGCCCCGGTGGCCGGGCGGGCCTTTCTCCATCACCTGCTGGCCCATCTGGCCCATTATGGCGCGCATCGGGTGATTCTGGCGCTGGGGCATCACGCCGATCAGGTCACGGCATGGCTGGCGCAGGGCGACGCCGCCAACCGTCTGGAAATCCTCTGCCACATCGAACCGCAACCCATGGGCACCGCCGGCGCCCTGCGCTTCATCCGCAGCGACCTGAGCACCGATCCGGTGCTGATGGTCAAGGCCGACCGATTCGCCGACATGGACCTGCGCGCCTTCGTCGCCGCCCACAAGCTGGCGCAGGCCGAAGCCACCATCTTGTGCGTGGAGACGGAGGATGCCAGCCGGTTCCGCCGGGTGCAGGTGGGGGCCGATGGGCGGGTCCGCGGCTTTCTGCCCCCCGCCCCCGGCCCCGGCATCATCGACGCCGGGGTCTATCTGTTTTCCGCTGCCCTGATGGACCGGATCGCGGCCAGCGACATGGACACTCTGGCCGGTGACGTCTTCCCCAGCGTCGCCCCCGATTTCCTGCGCGGCTACATCACGTGCGTCAAGGTGGTGGACACCGGGATCCGCAGCGACCGCATCGCCGCCGACACCATCACCGACGGGGCGGTGTAACCCCTACCCCGGCACCAGCCGCCGCAGCGCCGCCACCATGGCCGGAGGCACGGCGTCGATGCCCTGCCCCGGCGGGGTGGTGAACAGACGCATGGACGGGAACCATGGGCGCGCCCCGGTGCCGAGCCGGGTCCAGTCGCCGCAACGCCCGAAACGCCACACCGGCACGCCAAGCACACCGGCCAGTTCCCCCGCCGACATGGCCGGCGATACCACCAGATCGAGCGCCGCGGTCAGCGCCGCCGCTCCTTCCAGATCCTCTTTCAGGTCAAGATCGTCCCAGCGGTGGATGGTCAGGCCGAAACGCCGTTCCACCGCGGCGATCTCCGCCTCCGTCTCGCCGTACTGCACGCTGACCGGCACCACGCCGGGCAGGGACAGCAAGGGCACCAGGGCGGCCAACGGCAGGTAATTGCCGCGGCGTTCCGCCGTCATCACCCCGCTGCGCCAGCCGATCCCCAGCCTTAGCCCCGGCCCCAAAGCCTTCACCCGCCGCTGCCACAGCGCCACCCGCACCGGGTCGGGCACCAGCCAGCCGGGACGGGCGGGAAAACGGGCCAGCGCCGGACGCAGCCAGCGGGCCAGAGACCCGGCGGGAACGTGGACATCGGCATCACGGGGATCGGTGGAGGGCGTGCGCACGGTGATCCCTGGACAGGACCGCGCCACCAGCCCCACCAGCCGCCCTTCGCATTCCACCACCACCCCGGCGGCCCGCGCCGCCAGATCGGGCAGGCAGGACAGGAACAGCAGGGAATCCCCCACCCCCTGCTCCTCCCACACCAGAATCCGCTTGCCTGCGGGGTCGTCGCCGGTCCAGGGCGGGATGGCGAAGCGGCGGGCGGCTCCGGCGGCCTCCGGGTCGTTCCAACGGGCATCATAGCCGGGCCAGCCCCCCGCCAGATCCCCCCGCGCCAGCCGCAGCAACCCGGCGTTGAACGCCGCCCCCCCATGGCCGGGATCCAGTGCCAGGGCACGGCGGCACCACCGCTCCGCCGCACGGTCGTCACCCGCTTCGCGCAGCAGACGCCCAGCGGTGGCGGCGGTGTCCGGCTGGGCGGGATCGAGGGCGAAGGCGCGGCGCAGCGATTCCACCGCCGCCGGCACCCGGCCCAGACGGCGCAGGGCGATGGCGCGGTTGGCGTGGGCGGCGGCGAAATCCGGGGCATCGGCCACGGCGTGGGCGTGGGCACGCTCCGCCGCCTCGCCATCCCCCAGGGCCATCAGGGCGCACCCCAGATTGTCGGCAGCTTCCACCAGCCCCGGCGCCAGGGCCAGCGCCCGGCGGTGGGCGGTGACGGCCTCCGTCATCCGACGGGCGGCCAGCAGGGCGTTGCCGCGGTTGGTGAGCGCCGCCGGATCGCCCGGCTGCAAGGCCAGAGCGTTTTCCAAAGCCGCAACCGCTCCGGCGGCATCCCCCGTCGCCAGCCGCGCGGTCCCCAGGCTGGCCCACGCGGCGCGGTAGCCGGGATCCCGCCGCAACGCCGCAGCGATGGCCGGCAGGGCGGCGGCGGCATCCCCGTTCTGCAGCGTCAGCAGCCCCGACAGGTGCAGCGCCACCGGATCATCGGGCCGCCGCTGGAGAACACGGGCGTAGAGGGGAGCCGCCGCCGCCCGGTTCCCCGCCCCGTGCAACGCCGCCGCCCGCTCCAGCAGGGCGTCGGTGTCTTCGGCCGGGAGCGCCAGCCGCCGCAGGGCGGCGGCCATGGTTGCGGCAACCACCGACAGATCCGCTCCACGGGGCGGCTGGAACAGCCGCATGGACGGATACCAGGGCCGCACCCCGCTGCCCAACTGGGTCCAGTCCGACCGTCCGAAACGCCACACCGGCACGCCGAGCGCCCCGGCCAGTTCCGCCCCCGACACCGCCGGGGCGATCACCAGATCCAGCCCCGCCGTCAACGCCGCCGCCCCGTCCAGGTCGTTTTTCAGGTCAAGGCCGGGGGCGCGGTGGATGGCCACACCGAAACGTTCCTCCACCGCACGGATCTCCGCCGCGGTGTCGCCGTACTGGACCGAGACGAACACCACGCCGGGCACCGCGAACAGCGGCGCCAGGGCGGACAGGGGCAGGTAGCTCCAGCGCCGTTCCCCTTCCATGACGGCGCTGCGCCACGACAGGCCGACCTTGAGACCGGGGCCGAGGCCGTCCAGCCATCCCCGCAGCACCGCCGCACGGGCGGCATCGGCCGCCAGCCAGCCGGGGCGGCAGGGGAAACGGGCCAGCGCCGGACGCACCAGCCGCGGCAGCGACCCCGCCGCCACCTGCGCATCGGTGTCGCGGGCATCCCCGCCCGCCGGGCGCACGGTGGCACCGGGAAAAGAGCGGGCGAACAGCGGCACCAGCCGCGCTTCGCACTCCACCACCACATGGGCGGCGCGGGCCATCAGGTCGGGGATGCAGGCGGAAAACAGAATCTCGTCACCGATCCCCTGCTCGCCCCACACCAGGATGCGCTTGCCGGCGATGTTCTCCCCTCGCCAGGGGCGGGCGGCCAGACGCCGCTGCTGGCCGGCGAACTGGGGTGTCGCAAAGCGCCATTCATGCTCCTGCCAGCCCTGGCGCAGGGCGCCGTGCTCCAGCAACAGCAGGGCCAGATTGTGGTGGGCCTGGGCAAAGTCCGGTGCCGCCGCCACCGCTGCGGCAAAGGCCGCCGCCGCATCCGCCACCCGCCCTTCCCGCTGGAGCATCAGCCCCAGATTGGCCTGCGCCTCCGCCAGACCGGGGGACAGGTCGAGCGCCCGGCGATGACACTCCGCCGCCTCCACCGTCCGGCCCAGGCTGCCGAGAACGGTGCCGAGGTTGGTCCAGGCCGCGGCCATGGCCGGCTGAGCCGCCACCGCGCGGGACAATGCCGCCCGCGCCAGCTCCAGCCGTCCGTCCGTGCGCAGCCGCGTGCCCAGGTTGCTCAACGCCTCCGCCGATGCCGGATCCAGGGCCAGCGCCCGCCACAGCGCCGCTTCGGCCGGTTGCGGGGCCAGCGCGGTCCCCGCCTGCACCCACGCGGCGGTCAGTGTCGGGGCCAGCCGCACCGCCCGCAGCGCCGCCGCACCGCCCGCTTCCCCCCGCCGCACCAGCCGCACCGACAGGTTGAGCCATGACGAGGCCAGCGCCGGATCGGCGGCCAGAGCGGCCCGCTGGGCACGCTCGGCCGTGCCGGGCCGGTCCAGCCCATCCAGCGTCCCGGCCAGCCCGGCCCAGGCGGCGGCGTTGCCGGCATCGGCCCGGACCGCGGCGGTGAACTGTTCCGCCGCCGGGCCAAGCTCCCCCCGGCGCCGCAGCAGCACGGCCAGAAGCTGGTGTGCCTCCCCCCGGCCCGGCCCGGCGGAGAGGATGCGGCGGCACAGGGTCTCCGCCTCTTCCATCCGCCCGCCGCGGTACAGGGACACGGCCCGCGCCAGATCCGCCCGCCACGCCCCGTCATCCGGGGGCGGTGGAGGTGGAGAAACGGGGCGCGACGGGGACGGGAGAAGCGCCGCCAGTTCCGCCGCCAGCCGCGGCAGCACCGCCCCCGGAGTCCGCCCCCGCCCCGGCGGCCACAGCCGCATGCCGGGAAACCAGGGGCGGGTGCCGCTGCCAAGACGGGTCCAATCGGGATGCCCCAGCCGCCACACCGGCACACCGAGCGCCCCGGCCAGTTCCCCCGCCACCGTCGCCGGGCTGATGACCAGATCCAGTTCGGCCACCAGGGCCGCCGTCCCTTCCAGATCGTTGCGAAGATCGAGATCGTCCCAGCGGTGGATGCGGACACCGAACCGGGCTTCCGCCGCGGCGATCTCGGCGGCGCAGTCATCGTATTGCAGATTGACCCAGACCACCCCGGACAGGGCCAGCAACGCCCGCCACTCGTCGAGACGGGTGTAGGCATGGCGCCGCTCGGTGGTCATCAGACCGCTGCGCCAGCAAATGCCCACCCGCAGCCCCGGCCCCAGATCGGCCAACCGCTGCCGCCAGACCGGCCGGCGCGACGGATCGGCCACCAGCCAGCCGCCGACCATCGGAAAGCTATCCAGCCGCGGGCGGAGCACCAGCGGCAGGCTGCCGGCGCCCACATGCAGATGCGCCCCCGCGCGTGCCAGGGTTTCGTTGCCGTGGGCGTCGGTGCTGTCGGCCCGCACCGTCAACGCGGGAAAGGAGCGGGCCAGCAGCGGCACCAGCCGCGGATCGGCTTCGACCACCACCGGGCCGCCCAGCCCGGACAAGGCACCGTAGAGGGAAGAAAACAGGATTTCGTCGCCCAGCCCCTGTTCCCGCCACACCAGCAGCGTGCGCCCGGACAAGGGTCGTCCGGTCCAGGGCGCGGCACCCCGCGGTTGCCGGTCCCCATGCCCCTTGGCACGGAAACGCCAGCCGTAATCCCGCCACCCCTCGGCCAAGGCGCCGCGGCCCAGCCGCAGCAACCCGCGGTTCAGCCGCGCCTCCGCCAGATCGGGGTTCAGCGCCAAGGCCCGCTCCAGCCAGCGTTCCCCCACCCCCTCGTCCCCGGCGGCGGCGGTCAGCAGACCCAAACCGCTCAGCCCATCGGCACAGGCGGGATCGCGGGCCAGCCCGGCGCCCATCAGACGCCGCGCCGCATCGGCCCGGCCACGCATCTGCTCCAGGGTGCCGCGGTCCACCCAGGCGGCGGCGCCATCGGGGGCAAGCCAGCACAGGCGGCGCAACACCCCCTCCGCCTCATCCAGCCGGTCCAGGTCGCGCAGGGTCAGCGCCAACGGCCCATACGCCTCGGCCAAGCCCGGCGCCAGCGCCAGCGCCCGCCTCAAGAGGGTCAACGCCCGGTCGAACCACTTCCGCCGCGCCGCGGCCTGTCCCCACGAGAAAAAGGCGTGGGCGTAATCGGGAGCGGACCGGGCAGCCCGACGGAACAGCCCCTCCCGCCGCTCATCACCACGGCTCAGCCCGCCCAGATTGTTCCAGGCCACCGCGTCGGCAGGGCCAAGCATCACCGCCACCGTCAGGGCTGCCGCTGCCCCGGCATCATCGCCGGCACCATGGCGGGCCACCGCCAGCGCCCGCAGCGCCGCGGCCATGCCGGTTGCCGCAACCGCCAACGCCGGGGCAAGCGTCAGCGCCCGGCTCTGGCACAGAATGGCCAGATCCGGCTGGCCCATGGCGGTGAAAAGAGAGCCGAAGCTGGCCCAGGCTTCGGCAAAATCGGGATCGAGCACCAAGGCCGCCCGCAACCGCCGGAGCGCCCGTTGCCCGTTTCCCAGCGTGGTTTCGGCCACGCCGGACAAATGGAGCGCATCGCCGTGCCCCGGCGCCAGAGCCAGCACACGGTCATAGAGAGCAGCAGCCTCGGCCACCGCCCCGCCCTGATGACGCGCCACAGCCTGAAGCAGCAAAGCCTGGGCGCGATCCCCAGGCGTCATGGTCACGGGTGGAAGCCGGGGGCATCATCCCCCCCGTTCGGATCAGTCCCGCCGCCGTCGTTCGGACCAGAAGAGGGAAACAGCTTCCGGCATATTTTCAAGGCGCGGTAATAGTTGCGCGCCTCCACCAGCCGGGCGATCTCGTCGAGGTCGGCGGCGGCATCGGGGCGTGCGGCGCGGGTTTCTTCCCAAATGGTCCCGAAGCGGGCCAGATTCAGATGAGCGTCTTCAGGAAAGATATAAACAAGCTGAATAACGAAATAGAGCTTCTTTTCGATGGTGTCGATCTGCTCTTCCTTCAGGACCTCACGCCCGCGCAGGAAATTGGCGGTGTTGTAGAGGTAGAACGATCCCGGACGATCCCCGGCCCCGATAACGGCGCCGTTGATGATGACCTTTTCGTTGGGACGCAGAACGAACTTGAGGGGCATGGGAAAAGATCCATAACGGGCAGGAGCAGACGGCAAGGCGTGCAAGAACGCCCGGAGCCGACGGATAACGGGCGGCGGTTGACACCGCCGCCCGTTGCCGCCCGATTGATCCTATCCGAATTGGCCGGATTAGAACAGACGCAGGATCGACTGCTGCGACTGGTTGGCGAGGCTGAGCGCGATGGTGCCCAACTGCTGACGGGTCTGCAGCATGAGCAGGCTCGCACCTTCCTCGTTCTGATCGGCCAGGGTCAGCTTGTTGGCGCCTTCCGTCAGCACATCGCTGAACTCCTTGGTGAAGTTTTCGCGTGTTGTGATGATGCTGAGGTTGGTGGACAGGCTCTGCGAGGCGGAACGCACGTAGTCTTTGGCGTGGTCCAGACCGGCCACCGCCTTGTCGATGTCGGAGCGGTCGGTCCAGCTGTTCTGAGCGTAGTCCATCTGCAGCCCCTGGCCGCTGGTGGACAAATTCTTGCTCTGCACCGCAATCGAATTGGTGTTCGTCTCGTTGAGCTGGACGCTCAGGTCGTTCTTGGTGTTGGCGTCGGTCACCTGCACCGTCACCAGATTGGACGCCTGGCTGGCGTCGGCGGCCTGCTTCAGCGTCTTTTCGTCCAGGTCCATACGGACCGTGCCGGTGTCGAACGCGAAGGAGTTTTCACCGCTGGCCAGCTTGCCTTCACCGCGGGCGGCCATGCCGTCACGGGTGATGGTGTTGCCGGCAAGGTTGGTTGCCGTCACCTGCAGATCCACCTTCTTTTCGATGGTGGAGGTGCCGTTGCCGGAGTTGGAGGCCTGTTCCAGCAGATTGCGGTCAACGGTGAACGACACCACCGTGCCCGACGCGAAGCTTTCGGAGATGTGCTTGGTCGCCGCGTTCTCGGCCTTGGCGCTGACCGCCATGTCGCGGATGACCAGGGCGTCGGTCTTGCCGGTCAGCTGGATGACGCCGTTGGCATCGACGGACACGCTGGCCACGTCCATGCTGTTGGACACCAGACGGCCCGACCCGGCCAGGGCGGCGCTGATCGACTGCATCAGCTTGGTGGCGACGTTCTTGCGGCCGTCCTGGCCCAGCGCCACGTCTTCGGCCGTGGCCGAATATTTGAAGGTCTGGCCTTCCAGCGTGATCGAGAAGGTGTCGCCCTCTTCGATGGTGCCGCCGACCGAGATGTTGGTCACCTGGGCCACGCCGGTCTTGGCCGCCGTGGTGGTGGTGGCCAGTGCGGTCTGGCTGTTGTCGAAGTAGGAGATGGTGCGGGCTTCGTTGCCGTCCGACACGATGAAGGTGCGTTCGCGGCCGGTGGCGCCGCGCACCTCGATCGACACGTCGCTGAAATTGCCCTTCTGGGTGTCCATGGTCCCGGTGACGTTCAGGTTGGTCAGACCATGGGCCAGTTCGGCGGAGTTGATGTCGCCCGACGCGCCGGTGATGGCGCCGGTGCCCTTCACACGCACCGCATAGGTGTCGGTCGCCGTCACGTTGGTGACGCGGGCGTTATCGACACCGATGATCGAGTTGGTGGTGGCGCGCGACGCGCTGGTGCTGTCCAGCGACATGCCGTCGCCGGCCAGCAGGTTCTTACCGGCGTAGCCGCTGTCGCCGGCCAGCTTGTCGATCTGTTCCTTCAGGGAGTTGAACTGCTTGGCAAGCGACGCACGGGTGGAAACCGACGAGGAGTCGGTGCCCAGAGCGGCGTAGGCAGCCGTCGTCAGACCACGGGCCTGATCCAGCATGTCGTTGATGGCCGTGATGCCCTTGTCAGCCGCCTTGATGGTGCTGACCGCCTGGCCCATGCTGTCCTTCAGCGAGGTCAGGTCACCGGCGCGCTGGCTCAACCCCTTGGCCGAGAAGAAGGCCGTCGGACCGTCGAGGGCGGAATTGACCTTGTTGCCGGTGGAAAGAATGTTCTGCTTCTTTTCAATCTGCGAATTCACGGATTGCAGCTGAAGCAGGTTCGTCCGCATCGAGGACGTGAGGCTGACGGAATTGCTTGCCATGGTAGTCTCTCCCTTTGGAGCATTGTAAGCCGACATGCCGCTATCAGCACCGGCTGGGGACTAATTCCCCGGAAGACAGAGTAGGCAAAAACCGTACCAGTCAAAAACTGCCGACCGAACGGGGTAACTCCTGCACTGGGCAAAGAGGGGTCGGCAAATTTTGCCGGGGCGGGGTGGGCAAAAACTGCCGGGCTGGCAGAAACTGCCGCGCTCAGCCGGCAGTTTCTGCCGATGCGGTGCTGCTGTCGAGAGACATCGTGGCGCACACCGCCAGCGGCCCGACGGTCACCGCCGCACTGCCCCACGACCACCCCACACCGAAGCCGGACAGCAGCAGCCGCAGCGGTCCCGACGTCAGCGGCCCGGCCAGCGCGTCGGTGATGGCCAGCGGGATAGATGCGGAACTGGTGTTGCCGTGGTTGTCCAGCGCCACCACCGTCTGGTCGGGGCTGGCGCCGATCTTCTGCCCCAGATGGCGGATCATCTGGGCGTTGGCCTGATGCAGCACCACCCGCCCCACGTCGGCCATGGACCAGCCGGCCAGATCCAGCACCGATTTCAGGCTGCCCGGCACCTCGCGCAGGGTGAAGGCGAACACCTGCGTCCCGTCCATGAACAGGTGCTTGGGATCATCGGGGGCGCGCATACCCCCGCCGGGCACGGTCAGATAGGGCGCCCCCGCCCCATCGCTGCCAAGCGTGAAGGCCATGGGCGGGGCGTCGGGGTCGGCCTCCAGGGCGGTGGCGGCGGCGGCATCGCCGAACAGCGGCGCCACCGCCCGGTCATCGGGATCGAGCACGCGCGACGTGGTGTCGCCGGCCAGCAGCAGCGCCCGCCGCCCGCCCGCCGCCTTCAGCAGGGCCGCCGCCGTCCACAGCCCATAGACATAGCCGGAGCAGCCCAGCCCCATGTCGAACACCGCCGCCGACGTCGCCAGCCCCAGTCGCCGGTGCAGCAGCAGGCCCGAAGCGGGAAGCAGGTGGTCGGGGGTCTGGGTCACCAGGATGAGCAGGTCCACCGTGTCCGCCGCCCAGCCCAGCCGGTCCAGCAGGTGGCGGGCGGCGTGTTCGGCAAGGTCGGAGGTGCATTCGTCCGGCCCGGCCAGATGGCGGGCGGTGATGCCGGTGGCCTTGCCGATGCGCCGGGCCGTTTCCTCCCCGAAGCGGGCGGCCAGATGGTCCAGGGTTTCCCGCCGCCCCGGCAGGCAGGAGACGATCCCGGCCACCCGCACCCCGTCGATCACGCTGGCAACCATGATTCCTCTCCCCTGCCCCGCCCCGGTTGGCCCCGTCCCGATCGGCAGCCCGGTTCAGCCGGTTATGCCGCCGTCCACGGTGATGGTCTGGCCGGTGACGAAAGCGGCACCGTCGCCGAGCAGGAAGCGCACGACCGGCACCACATCCTCCACCCGGCCCAGCCGCCCCAGCGGGGTGCGGCGGACGATCTGGTCCCGCTGGCCGGGCTGGAGCGTACCCGACATCTCGGTTTCCAGATAGCCCGGTGCGACGGAATTGACCGTCACCCCCAGCCGCCCCACCTCACGCGCCAGCGACCGGGTCAGGCCGTCCAGCCCGGCCTTGGACGCCGAATAGGCCGCCAGCCCCACATAGCCCCGCTGGCCGATGATGGAGGAGATGTTGACGATCCGCCCCGGCCCCCGTTTGACCAGCTTGGCGCGCAGAAAGGCGCGGGATGCCTGGATGGCGCCGGTCAGGTTGACCTGGATCACCGCGTCCACATCCACCTCGGGGAAGGTGGCGAGCACGCCTTCGCGCGCGATGCCGGCGTTGTTGACCAGCCCCCACAGCGGCGATTCCCCGGCCCAGGCGATGGCGGCGTCCAGAAAGGCACGCACGGACGGACCGTCCCCCACCCGCGCCGCCTGCCAGAACAGATCCGGCCCTGCCAGCCGTTCCAGGGCCGGCGCCGGCCCGCGCGAACAGGTGGACACGCGGTAGCCCTCGGCCAGCAGCGATTCCACCAGCCCCAGCCCCAGCCCGCGGCTGCCGCCGGTCACGATCACATGGCGTTTCGCGCTCACGGCTCCACCCTCCGCCGTTTCTTGCCGGTGCTGTCCAGGGGGATGGACTCCACCAGCGTCACCACCCGCGGGCGGGCCGCCGGCACCAGCCCCGCCACCGCATCGCGCACCCCCGCCCGCACCAGCCCCGGATCGGCCCCCGCCGCCGGCACCACCGCGGCGGTCAGGATATGGCCGGTGATGGGATTGGGCACCGCCGCCACCAGCGCGTCGGCCACCAGCGGACAGGCAAGGATCAGCGCCTCCGCCTCCTCCGCCGACACCTTGACGCCGCCCACGTTCACCCGCCCGTCCGCCCGGCCGACGAACAGCACCCGGTCCCCGGACACGACCACCCGGTCGCCGGTGTCAAGCCAGCCGCCCTTGCCCGCCACGCCCCCCAGCATGGCCCGCGGGCTGTTCACCTGCAAAATCCCGTCGGCAATGCGCAGCCGCACCCCGTCGATGCCGTCATCCAGCCACGCGGCGGGAAACCCGGCCCGCCCGTCGGCGACGGCGAACAGGCTGCCGGCCTCGGTGGAGGCGTAGACGTGGCGCAGGGGCACGCCGGGAAACGCCGCCGCCAGCCGGTCCAGCAACGGCTGGTCCGCCGCCTCCCCGCCCAGCGTGATGGACGCCAGCGGCGGGCGCCGGTCCCCCACCGCCATCAGGAAGGCGCGCCAGAACGACGGGGTGCCGCTGATGCGGGTCACGCCCGCCGCCACCGCCGCACGGGCCAGCCCGGCCGCCCCCTCCCCCGGAGCGGCGACCAGTTCCGCCCCGGCGGCCAGCGCGGTCAGGATCACCTGCAGCCCGGCGAAGGACGCCGGTTCATAGGTGAGAAGCCAGCGGGCGCCGTGGTCGCCGGTGCCGCGCAGCCGCCCGCGCAGCCGGTCCAGCCCATGGCGGATCAGCTTGGGCGTGCCGGTGGTCCCACTGGTGGGCAGCAGCACCGAAAAACCGTCCGCCGCCGGGAAGCCGTCGGGCACCTCCGCCCCCGGACGGCGCAGCGCCAGTTCCACCCCGGCCCGTTCGGCGGCCACCAGGGCGGCGATCACCGTCGCCACCCGGTTGCCGTCGATCACCGCCCGCCCGTGGCCGGCGCGGAACGCCTGCTCCAGCGCCCCGGCCCGCAGGGCCAGCGACGGCCAGCCCAGGGTTTCACCGTATTCGGTCAGACGAAAGCGGGTGTCGATCCAGGGCGGGGCGGTCATGCCGCCGCTGCGGCGTAGAGGGTCGCCAGTTCCTCCACCGTGGTGAACTGGCGGAAGCCGGCGCGGAAGGGGTCGAAGCCCGTGCGCTGTTCCAGCACCACCAGCAGCGTGGCAAGGTCCAGGGAATCGATGGGCAGCCCGCCCCCCAGGAACACCGTTCCGGGGTCCAGGGGGGGCAGGGTTTCGCCCTTGTCGGCGGCGATGCGCGCCAGTTCCTCGGCGATCATCGCCCGCACGGCGGCTGTGTCCATCGGCGGCACCGTCAGGCGGGAACCGCGACGCCGGCCAGGGACAGCAGGTCGGCCACCGTCTTGGCCTTCACCAGCTTTTCCCCTTCCACCACCAGCCCCAGCTTTTCATCGACCAGGGCGATGAAGCTGATGACGGCCAGGGAGTCCCAGTTCTCCAGATCCTCCAGCGCCTCGCCGCCGGTCAGGGTGCCGGGGTCGAGTTCCAGCATCTCGTCCAGGGCCAGCAGGAAATCGGTGGTGTTCATGGGCGTACCCTCCGCAAAGCAAGCGTGATCCAGGCCGGGTCAATGCACCAGACGTTGCTGAATGTCACGGTTAATCAGCGCCCAGCCGGGATTGAGTTCCAACACTTTGCAAACATCCTGCCAGCCGGCGTCAGCCGCCCGCGGCCCCAGCGCCGTCAGGATGCGCGACACCAGTTCCAGATCCGACAACTCGTCCACGCACCAGCGGTACGGCGGCACCGGCCGCGGCGGGGCCAGCGGCGTGCCCAGCCGGAAACGGTCGGGGCGGCGGTAGATGAAGGGGGTGACGTGTTCCCGCTCCGCCGGGTCGGTGGCCTCGGCGTCGGCGGAGTCCAGGGCGGCACGGGTGAAGATCTCGGCATCCAGCCCGCGGGGATAGCGGGTGGGGTCGATGGACAGGTAATCCAGCGGATCGCCCTGCACGAAGCAGCCGATCAGTTGGTCCACCAGTGCGGGATCGATCAGCGGGCAGTCGCCGGTGACCCGCACCACGATGTCGGCCCGCGCCGCGGCGGCGGCCCCGGCAAAGCGGCCCAGCACGTCGTGCTCGTCGCCACGGAACACCGGCACGCCCAGTTGCACGGCGGCGTCGGCCAGCGGGTCGTCGGTGGCGTTGACGGTGGTGGCGAGCACCAGCCCGTCGATCCGCCGGGACCGCATCAGCCGTTCCAGATGGTGGCGGATCAGCGGCTTGCCCGCCGCGGTCATCAGCACCTTGCCCGGCAGGCGGGTGGAGGTCATGCGCGCCTGCGACACACAGACGATGCGTTTGGCGAGCGGCATCCGGTGATCCTCCTTCTTTTTATTCCTGGCTTGTTAGTCCGGGCGGGCGGCCAGCATGTCCCAGGCCAGCGGTTCCCCCCGCGTCAGGGCGCGGGCGGCACGGCGGCCCAGCACGTCGGGCAGGTAGCGCGGCGCCAGACCGAAGCCAGGACGGATGGAGCGCACGTTGTCGGGGCCGAGCACCCCGCCCGCCGGCACGTCGGCGGTGACGTAGAGGCTGCGGCGGTAATCGCGCCCGCCCGCCTCGCTGGGTTTCACCCCATAATCCACCCGGCCCACGGCGATCCAGGCGGTGCGCACCGCCTCGGCCATCGCCTTGAACTCCGCCGGTTCCAGGGAGAAATCGGCATCCACCCCGCCGTCGGCCCGCGACAGGGTGAAGTGCTTTTCGATGACGCAGGCCCCCAGTGCTGCCGCCGCCACCGGCACCGCGATGCCGTGGGTGTGGTCCGACAGGCCGACCGGCACGCCGAACCCCGCGGCCATGTGGGGGATGGTGGCGAGGTTGCAGTCCGCCGCCGGGGTGGGGTAGCCGCTGACGCAATGGAGCAGCACCACCGGGGCCGGGGCTGCCGCCGCCACCGCCTCGTCGATTTCCCCCAGGGTGGCGAGGCCGGTGGAGATGACGAGCGGTTTTCCCGAACGCGCCGCCCGGCGGATCAGGGGCACGTCGATGATCTCGAACGAGGCGATCTTGAAGGCCGGCGCCCCCAGATCCTCCAGCAACCCCACCGCCGTGGCGTCGAAGGGGGAGGAAAAGATGGTCAGCCCCAGCGCCCGCGCCCGCGCGAACAGCGGCGCGTGCCAGTCCCAGGGGGTATGAGCCTCCTGATACAGGCGGTGCAGCGTGTACCCCTCCCACAAGCCCCCCTGAAGCCGGAAGCCGGGGCCGTCATGGTCGATGGTGATGGTGTCGGCGGTGTAGGTCTGCAGCTTCACCGCGTCGGCCCCGGCGTCCTTGGCCGCGTCCACCAGCGCCAGGGCACGGGACAGGTCGCCCTTGTGGTTGCCCGACAGCTCGGCGATCAGATAGGGCGGGTGGCCGGGGCCGATGGGGCGGCCGTCGATGAACACGGTGCGGTCGGCGGGGGGATGGGTGCTCATGGGATGCGCCGCGCCTCCTCGAAATAGGCCAGCAGGCGGGCCATGGAGTGGCGGCGGTCCACCACCGTGTCGAAACGGGTTCTGGCCGCGGCCCCCTGTGCGGCGCGCAGGGCGGGGTCGGCGCACAGGGCTGCCGCCTGCGCGATGTAGCCGTCGCGGTCGGGGGCATGGAACCCCGGCCCGGCCACGCTGGCCACATCGCCCCAGGGGAAGGTGACGACCGGCACCGATTCCCCCAGCGCGATGGCGGCACTGCCGCCGCCGCCCTGGCGCGGCGGGTTCAGGAACACGTCGCAGCCGCGGTAAAAGGCGCGGATATCGTTCACATGGCCGATGCAGACCAGCCGGTCCCGGTTGCGGGCGGCGGCCAGACGGGCCGGCAGATGCTCCACCCCGCCGACGAACACCGCCGCCGCCTGCGGGCAGCGGTCGAGCACATCATCCACCAGCGCCACGAAGGCGGCGTCGGCCTCCACATCCAGCCGGTTGCCGACGATGCCGAAACGGAACGGCACATCGGGCAGCGGGCCGGGGTTGCCGTCGCCTTCCGGCGGCAGGAAGAAGCCGAAGTTGAAGGGGCGGAAACGGCGGGCGAACGGCGCCCGGTACAGCGCGGGAATGCCGCCGGTGAAATCGTTCTCGTCGTACCCCAGCACCAGCGGCGACAGGGAAATGGTGATGCCCGAGGTGGTGGGCAGGCACACCGCCGGGCGGGCGTGGGCCAGGGAAAACAGGTCGCAGACGATGTTCGACCCGCCGAACGACACGATCACGTCGGGGTCGAATTCATCGACCACCCCCACCATGTCGGCCAGCTTTTCCCGCGTGAAGGCGCGTGCGTTGAACGAGGCCATGCGCACCCCGCGCCCGAACATGGTGACGGTCTGCACCTCCTCGTACCCGCCCATTTCGGCGATCATGGGGGGAATGAACAGGTTTTCCACCTGCAGCGGCATCAGGTTGGTGTTGATGATCGCCACCTCCAGCCCGCAATCGTCCTTCAGCCGGGCGGCGTAGTCGAAACAGTCGCGGGTGGGCTGGTGGCGGTCGCCGGAAAACTGGTTGGTCACCACCGCCACCCGCCGCACCGGGCCGGGTTTGGGCGTGCGGGGGGACGGGTGGATGTCCCACACATCGGCGATGTGGCGGACCATCGCCTCGTAATAGCGGTAGAAGTCGCAGGGCACGAAGCAGTCGCGCTTCTCCGGCCCCGACAGCCCCAGGAAAAGCTGCCGCGACATGCACCAATAGACATAGTGCAGCAGGGCCGGCTCCACCTCCCGCCCGCCGAGCAGCAGGTAATGCAGGATGCGCTCGAAGTGGTAGAGGTCGCCGGAAAGCTGGAACAGAACCGAATGCAGCCGCACGGTGTCGCCGGTGGGCGGTGCCGCCATCAGCGCGGCCACGATGTCCCCGCGCGCCTCGGGCGGCAACTGGGTGCGCATCGCCTCCACATGGGCGGAGAAGCGGTTCAGCTTGTCGGCGTCGAACTGCCGGTCGGTCAGGAACGGCATCAGGGCATCGGTCATCGCCTGCGCCGCGCCGGTCTTTTGGGCGGCGGGAGGGGGCGGGGGATTGGCCGGCGCGTTCATCACGGTCTCCTGACGGGGGACCGGCATCATAGGACGCCGGTCCGCGCGGGAAAAGCGGGAGAGTTCCTGCACGATGCGGGCCGGAAGGGCGGCGACATCCTGTCCCGCCCCCTCGGCCCAGATCCGCTGAGACGGAAACCAGGGCCGTGTCCCCGTGCCCAGCCGCGACCAGTCGCCCCGGCCCCCCACCCGCCACACGGGCACGCCGAGCGCCCCGGCCAACTCCCCCACCGCCGTCGGCGCGGTGACAACCAGATCCAGCGCCGCCATCAGCGCCGCCACCCCGTCCAGATCGTTGCGAAGGTCCAGATCGTCCCAGCGGTGCAGCCGCCCCCCCGGCGTCCGTTCCGCCGCCGCGATCTCGTCGGCGCAGTCATCGTATTGCAGATTGACCACCCGCACGCCGGGCAGGGTCAGCAGCGGCCGCCAGTCGGCCAGACGGGTGTAGGCCCCGGCGCGGTCTGCGGTGACGCGCGAACTGCGCCAGCACAAGCCCACCGTCAACCCCGCCCCCAGGGCGGCCACCCGCCGCCGCCAACGCTCCGCCAGCACCGGATCGGGGGTCAGCCACGCCGGATCGGGAGCATAGTCGGCGATGCGGGGCCGCAGCAGCCCCGGCAACGATCCCATGGGCACATGAGCGTCGATGTCCGATGGCGGCCCGGCGCTTTCCGCCCGCACCTCCGCCCCCGGCAGGGCGCGGGCGACCAGGGACACCAGCCGGGCGTCGCAT
This sequence comes from uncultured Rhodospirillaceae bacterium, assembly GCA_937927415.1. Taxonomy (GTDB): domain Bacteria; phylum Pseudomonadota; class Alphaproteobacteria; order Azospirillales; family Azospirillaceae; genus Azospirillum. Next base: position 111,828 of record CALBDS010000059.1, on the reverse strand, counting down.
TCCACCACCACCCGCGCACCACGCCCGATCAGGTCGCCGGTCAGAGCGCCGTACAGGATTTCATCGCCCAACCCCTGTTCCGCCCACACCAGGATCCGCCGGCCCGCCGGATCCTCGCCCCGCCACGGGGGCACGGGAAAGCGGCGCCAGGGCCGCGCCACCCCGGCGGCAAAGCGGTGTTCGTAATCGGCCCAGCCGCCGGCCAGATCCCCCGCCGCCAGCCGCAGCAGGGCGCGGTTGCACCGCCCCATGGCGTGGCCGGGATCGACCCGCAACAGCCGTTCCACCAGCACCCGCGCCGCCCGATCCTCGTTCCGGGTCTGGTGGACATGGCCCATATTATGGAGGGCGTCCGCCAGGGAGGGCGCCAGGGCCAGCGCGCGGGCATGGCAAAGGGTGGCCCCCGCCCAGTCGGCCTGTTCGGCCAGCGCGCTGCCCAGGTTGGACCATGCCTTTGCGTGCTCCGGCGCCACCCGCAGCGCCCGGCGGTGCAGAGCGGCGGCCTCGGCAAAGCGGCCGCGGTTCTTCAGCGCCGCCCCCAGCGTGGTCAGCGCCCCGGCCAGGGATGGCGCCAGGGCCACCGCCCGGCGGGCGTCGTGGATGCAGTCCTCCGCCCGCCCGCCGGCCAGCGCCGCCGCCGCCCGGTTGGCCCAGCTTTCCGCCCGCCCGCCCAGCAGGCGCAGGGCGCGGGCGTGGCAGGCCATCGCCCCCACCCCCTGCCCCATCCGCTGGTGCGCCACCCCCAGATTGTCCCAGGCGTCGGCGAAGGCCGGGTGCAGCGCCAGCGCCCGGCGGTGGGCATCGGCCGCGACGTCCGGGTGTCCCGCCGCGGCGTGGGCAAGGCCGAGGTTGGTGAAACCGGCGGCGCGTTCGGGATCGGCGGCCACCGCCTGCCGGTGCCACGTCACCGCCGCCGGGGCATCGCCCAGCATCCGCGTTGCGGCCCCCAACAGATCCAGCACCGCCCCCCGCCGGTTGCCGCAGGCCACGGCGCGGGACAGTGCTGCGGCGGCGTCAGCGGTCTGGCCCCGGTGGAACAGGCTTTGGCCCAGCCCGCCCCAGGCTTCCCCGTCGGTGTCGTCAAGGGCCAGGGCGGCGCGGTATTGCTCCGCCGCCGCGTCCCAGCGGTTGCGCTCGGCCGCCAGCGCCCCCAGGCCGGTGCGGGCGGCGGCGGACCGGGGGTCGCGGGCGGCGGCTTCGGTGAAGCATCTCTGGGCCTCGTCCCAGCGGCGGGTGGCCAGCAGCAGCCCGCCCAGATTGACCAGGGCGGCGGCAAAGCCAGGCCGGTGGCGCAGGGCGGCACGGAAACGCTTTTCCGCCCCCGCCCCATCGCCCAGAGCCTGCAAGGCGCTGCCCAGATTGTTGAGCGCGTCGGGGAAGGCCGGCTGCAGCCGCAGCGCCTCTTCATAGGCGGCAACCGCATCCTCGATCCGGCCCAGGGCCTGGAGCACCGATCCCATGTTGCCGTGCATCTCGGCCCGGTCGGGGCGGCGGGTGATGGCCGCGGCGATCAGCGCCGCCGCCGCCCCGTGGTCGCCCCGTTGGTGCGCCACCACCCCCAATAGATGAAGCGCGTCGGCGTTGTCCCCGTCCAGATCCAGGGCAGCGCGGTAGGCCGCTTCGGCCCCCGCCAGATCACCCGCCTGATGCCGGACCAGCCCCTCGGCCACCCGCCGCACCGCGGCTTCACTGTCCTTCGGCCGCACCGGCGTTTCCGGCCGGGCGGGCGGCAGCAGGGCGGACAGGCTGGCCGCCACCCGCGGCAGCACCGCCGCCATGGGCTGGCCCGGCGGCGGGGAAAACAGCCGTTGGGTGGGGAACCACGGGCGCGCGTTGGTGCCAAGCCACGTCCAGTCCCGCCGTCCCAGCCGCCACACCGGCACGCCCACCGCACCCGCCAGTTCCCCCACCGACACCGCGGGCGCAATGACCAGATCCAGCCCGGCCACCAGGGCCGCCATGCCGTCGAAATCGTCGCGGCGGTTAAGATCGTCCCAAAGGTGCAGCGGCACACCCCGCCATTCCGGCGTGTCGTCGTCATGCTGAAGATTGACCACATGCACGCCCGGCAACCGCAGCACCGGCGCCCAATCATCAAGGCCGGTGTAGGCCAGCCGCCGTTCCTCGGTCACCAACGCGCTGCGCCACGCAATCCCGATGGTCAGGCCGGGGCCGAGAGCCGCCAGCCGCCCGCGCCAGACCTCCGCCAGGGCGGGATCGGGCACCAGCCAGCCGCCGTCAGCGGGAAAATCGCCCAAGCCCTGCCGGAACACGCGGGCCAGCGAGCCGATGGGCGCATGAACGTCGTAATCGGGCGCATCCGAACCGGGCAGCTCCCCATCGGAACGCTCGGCCCGCACCACGGCGGGGGGAAACGAGCGGGCCAGCAGCCCGACCAGCCGGGCATCGCATTCCACCACCACCCGCCCCGCCCGGCGGATCAGGGCGGGCAGCAGCGCGGCGAAGAGGATCACATCCCCCACCCCCTGTTCCCCCCACACCAGGATCCGCCTGGCCGTGATGTCCTCCCCCCGCCAGGGCGGAACCGGCGGCTGCCGTCCCCGCCCGATCTGGCCGGACAGGAAGCGCCAGCCGTAATCCGGCCAACCGCCGGCAAGATCCCCCCGCTCCAGCCGCAGCAGGCCGCGGTTGAACCGCGCCAGCGGCAGATCGGAGGCAACGGCCAGCGCGCGGTCCAGCAGCACTGCCGCCCCGGCAACATCGCCGGTGCGCTGGACCGCCAGCGCCAGATTGCTGAGAGCTTCGGCGTAGGTAGGTTCCAGCACCACCGCCCGGCGCAGCGGAGCGATGGTTTCCCCGTACCGTCCGCGCTTGTGCAGGGTGGAAGACAGGTTGTTCAGCACCGTCGCCCGCCCCGGCTCCAGGACCAGGGCACGGCGCTGGGCAGCCTCCGCCGCCGCCAGATCCTCGGCATCCTTGCGTGCGTTGCCCAGATTGCTCCACACCACCGCCCCCGCGGGGTCGATCGCCAGGGAGCGGCACCACGCCGCCCGCGCCGCCCCCGCCTGCCCGAGCGCCCGCAGCGCGTTGCCCAGATTGTTCCACGCCCCGGCCGCATCGCCACGGCGCTGCACGGCGGCCCGGTGCAGGTCCGCCGCCGCCGCGGGATTGCCGGTTTCCAGCCGCAGGGTCCCCAGATTGTCGTACCCCTCCGGCTGGCCCGGGGCGGCGGCGATGGCGCCCTCGAAACAGGCGGCAGCGTCCTCCGTCCGGCCCATGGCGCGCATCACCAGCCCGAACCCCACCAGCGCCCCCGGATCACGAGGGGCCGCGCGCAGGGCCTCGACATACAGGTCCGCCGCCTCCGCCAGCCGCCCCTGGGCGTGCAGGGCCGCGGCCAGCCCCACCTGCGCCTCCACCCCACCGCCCTGGCGCCGGACCGCCTCGGCCCAGCAGGCGGTGGCCTCGGCGGTGCGGCCGAGCGACTGCAAGGCGATGGCGCGGTTGCTCCAGGGGGCGGGATCGTCGGGGCGCAGCTCGGCCGCGCGGGCGTGGTGGGGCAGCGAGGCTTCCGCCCGGCCCAGCTCGTTCAGCAGCACGCCCAGGTTCAGATGCGCTTCGGCAAAGGCGGGATCGAGCCGCACCGCCTCGGCATAGGCCGCGGCGGCCTCCTCCTTGCGGTTGAGGGCGGTCAGGGCCAAGGCCCGGTTGTGGTGGGCGGCGGCGAAGCCGGGATCGAGGGTCAACGCGTGGTCGAAAGCCGCCAGCGCCTCCCCCACCTGCCCGAGCGCCATCAGCACAAGGCCGAGGTTGGCGTGGAAATCGGGCACGGATCCGTCGGACAGGATGGCGCCGGCGATGCGCGCCGCCGCCGTGGCGTGGTCGCCCTGCTGGTGGGCCAGCACGCCCGACAGGTGCAGGGCGTCGGCATGGTCGGGGGCGGCGTCGAGAACGCGGGCGTAGAGCGATTCCGCCTCCGCCCAGTCGCCGGCCCGGTGGCGGGCCAGCGCCGTGTTCAGCCATTGCGCAACCGGCGCCGCCGTCATGCCATCATTCCTTTCAGGGCCGCCGCCACCCGCGGCAGCAGCGCGGCCATGGGTTCGCCGTCCCGCCGCACGAACAGCCGCATGGAGGGATACCAGGGCCGACAGCCGGTGCCCAGGGCCGACCATTCGCGGGGCTGGCTCAGCCGCCACACCGGCACCCCCAGCGCCCCCGCCATCTCCGCCACCGAGGTGCCCGCCGACACCACCAGGTCCAGGGCGGCCGTCAGCGCCGCCGCCCCGTCGAGATCGTGGCGCAGGTCCAGCCCCGGCGGGTGCAGGATTTCCACCCCGATGCGCATTGCCACCGCCGCCACCTCGTCGGCGCAGTCGTCGTATTGCAGGCAGACCGGCACCAGCCCCGGCAGCCGCAGCAGCGGTTCCCAATCGTCCAGGCGGGTGTAATGCCCGGCGCGCTCCGCCGACACCCGCCCGCTGCGCCAGCACAGCCCCACCCGCAGACCGGCGGGCAGCCGTTCCCGCCACGCCGCCACCCGCACCGGGTCGGGGCACAGGAACGCCGGGTCCGCCGGGAAATCCGCCAGCCGGGTGCGGAACAGGGCGGGCAGCGATCCCGCCGGGATCTCCAGATCGGCGTCGGTGGGATCATGGCTTTCCGCCCGCACCACCGCGGCGGGGAAGGAGCGGGCCAGCAGCGGCACCAGCCGCGGTTCCGCCTCGATCACCACCGAGGGCGCGGCCAGCCGCCGGACCGGCCCCAACAGCCCGGCGTAGAGGGAGGCGAACATGATCTCGTCCCCCACCCCCTGTTCCCGCCAGACCAGCAGGCGTTTGCCCGCCCGCTCTTCGCCCCGCCAGCGGGGAATGGCGAAACGACGGTCGGGAAGGGCCTGCCCGGCGGCAAAGCGCGCCTCCAGACCCTGCCAGCCGTCGGCCAGCCGCCCGGCGGCCAGCGCGGCATAACCGCGGTTGAACCGGGCCAGCGGCAGATCCGCCGCCTGTTCATAGGCCGCGTCCGCCGCCGCGGCCCGGCCCAGAGCGTGCAGGGCGTTGGCGCGGTTGTACCGCCACGCGGCGTTGTCCGGGCACAGGGTCAGCGCCCGGTCCCAAGCGCGCAGGGCCGCTTCGGGACGGTTCTGGCTCTGGCGCAGACCGGCCAGCCCGGCAAAGCCCTCCGCCCCGCCGGGGTCGAGCCAGATCCGCCGCCACCACGCCAGACCCGCCGCGTCCCCCTGCCCCGCCGCCGCCAGCGCGTGCGCCAGATTGGCCCAGACGGCCCCGTCGCCGGGGCGGCGGGTCAGCACCGCCCGGAACGCTTCCACCGCCCCCGCCCCGTCGCCCAGCCCCAGCAGCGCCAGGCCGCGGTTGGCCAGGGCGTCCAGGCTGTCCGGCGCCAGGCCCAATGCCCGCCCGCTGGCCGCCAGGGCCGCCGCCGGGTCGCCGTCGGCCAGCAGGGCCGCGCGCAGGGTCCACGCCGCCGCCATCGCCGGATCCAGCGCCAGCGCACGGGCCAGCGCCCCATCCGCCGCCGCCCCGTTCAGCCGCAGCCACACGGCATGGTTGGCGTGCAGCCCGGCCCAGTCCGGGGCCAGCGCCAGCGCCCGGCCCAGCCATTCCCCGGCCAGAACCGTCTGTCCGGCGTCCAGCGCGGCCATGGCGCCGTTGCCCAGCGTCACCGGATCATCGGCGCCCAACGCCACCGCGGCGGTGTAGTCGGCCAGAGCCGGTCCGCCCACCGCCCGCAAGGCCGCCGCCCGGCGGGCGTGACGCCCGGCCGTCGGCTCCACCGCCACCACGCGGCCCAGCAGGTCGATGGCGATGTCGGGGCGCCCGGCGGCCTCCGCCACCGCGGCGTAACCGTCCAGGGCGGCGGCATCGTCCCCGCGAAGGGTCAAAGCCCGCTGAAAGACGCTTTCGGCCTGCGGCAACCGGCCGGCGCGGATCAGCGCCCACCCCTCGTCCACCAGTGCCGCCACCGGATCGCCGGTGGGCATCAGCCCTGCCAGCGCACGGGCCACCCGCGGCAGCAGCGCCGCCACCGTCTCCCCCCGCCGTGCCGCCCACACCCGCATGGATGGGAAAAAGGGCCGGCAGCCGGTGCCCAGCATGGTCCAGTCGCGGCCCCCCGGCACCAGCCGCCACACCGGCACCCCCACCGCCCCGGCCATTTCCCCGACCGAGGTCGCCACCGTCACCACCAGATCCAGCCCGGCCACCAGTGCTGCCACACCATCCAGATCGTTGCGCAGGTCCAGCCCGCCCCAACGGTGCAGGGTGATGCCGAAGTGCTGCTCCGCCGCCGCCACCTCCTCCGCACACTCGTCGTATTGCAGGACCACGGCGCGCACCCCCGGCAGCCGCAGCAGCGGCGCCCAGTCGGCCAGCGTGGTGTAGGCGTGGCGCCGTTCCCCGCGCGTCAGCCCGCTGCGCCAGCAGATCCCCACCGTCAGCCCCGGCCCGAGGGACGTCAGCCACCGGCGGGCCGCGTCCGCGCGGGCGGCATCGGGCACCAGCCAGCCGCCGGGCATGGGTGTGTCCAGCCGCCAGCCCAGCCGGTGCGCCAGCGACCCCATGGGCACCTGGCAGTCGGCGCCATCGTCCAGATCCCCCGCCGCCCGCACCGTCACGCCGGGCAGGGAGCGGCGGAGCAGCGGCACCAGCCGGGCATCGCAACCCACCACCAGCGGCCCGTCGATGGATGCGGCCAGACGGGGCAGCAGGGCACCGAACAGGATCTCGTCGCCCACCCCCTGCTCCCGCCACACCAGCAAGCACCGGCCCGCCAGCGGCTCCCCCTGCCACGGCGGCAGGCGGGTGGCGGGCGGGGGCAGGATGCGGGGGCTGTCGAAACGGGATTCATACAGCGCCCAGCCGGACGCGATGTCCCCCTGTGCCAGCCGGTGCAGGGCCAGATTCCAGCGGGCCAGGGGAAAGCCGGGGGCGTGGTCCAGTGCGCGGGCGTAGAGAGCCTCCGCCCCGCCGTCATCCCCGCGGGCCTCCCGGATCAGCCCCAGCGTGACCAGGGCGTCCGCATCGTCGGGGGCAAGGCGCAACGCCGCGTCCAGGGTTTGCGCCGCTGCGTCCAGCCGCCCGGTTTCCTTCTGCACCACGCCGAGCGCGGTCAGGGCGGCAACATTGTCGGGGGTGCGGTCCAGCACGGCGCGCAACGCCGCCTCGGCCTCCGCCCACCGGCCGGCGTCACGCAGCAGGGTGCCCAGGTTCAGCAGCGCCGCGTCATAGCCGGGGCGCAGGGACAGGGCGCGGCGGTAATGGGCCTCCGCCTCGTCCAGGCGGCCCTGGTCCTGAAGGGCGCTGCCCAGGCTGTTGTGGGCTTCGGGATAATCCGCGCGGCGGGCCAGGGCCGAACGGTAGGCTGCTTCCGCCTCCCCCACCCGTCCCAAAGCGTGGAGGGCAAGGCCGTGGTTGGCGAACACCTCCGCCCGCCGCGCGTCGAGCCGCAGGGACCGGGCCATCAACCGCACCGCCGCCGCGTGATGGCCGCACTGGTGCGCCAGCACGCCCAGATAATGCAGCGCGTCGGCGGAATCCGGCGTGCGGGCCAGGGCCGTGCGGTATGCACGCTCCGCCCCCGCCCAATCGCCGGCCCGGTGCCGGGACAGGGCCACGTTCAGGGGATGAAGACCCTCACCACCGCGCAAAACCACACCCGCCGCCGCCGAAGCAAAGGCCGCAACCATACGCGGGGACCGGCACCCGATGCCAGAGGCGGCTTACTCCGCCGCGCACGCATCCTCGGTCAGCAGGCGCGGCAGGCGCAGGGTGAACACCACACCCTGCCCCGGCGCGCTGTTCACCGTGATCTGCCCCTTCAGCGATCCGGTCACGATGTTGTGCACGATGTTCAGCCCCAACCCGGAACTGCCGTTGCCGCGGCGGGTGGTGAAGAAGGGATCGAAGATCTTGGACAGGTTTTCCGGCGCGATCCCCCGCCCATCGTCGCAATAGACGATTTCCACCGTATGGAAATCAAGCTGGGTGGCGGTCAGGCTCAGATGCCCGGCCTGCCCCTCGTCATAGGCATGGACCAGGGAATTCATCACCAGATTGGTCACCACCTGCGACAGAAGGCCGGGATAGCCCAGCATCTCGATGCCCCGGTCGCAGGAAATGGTGATCTGGTGCTGGGTTTTGCGCAGGGTGGGCGACAGGCTGTTGATGATGTCGTCGAGATAGCGGCCCAACTCGAACGGGCGGAGCATTTCCGACGTGCGGTCGGTGGCCACCAGCTTGAAGCTTTGGATCAGGGACGAGGCCCGCTCCATGTTGTGCAGCAGAAGCCGCGCCGCCTCGTCCGCCAGCTCCAGGTAATTGTGCAGGTCGGTGCGGCGGATCTGGTTCTGCGCCACCAGGGTGTGGAAATCGCGGGTGCGGTCGGCCAGATGGGAGGCGGCGGTCACCGCCACCCCCACCGGCGTGTTGATCTCGTGCGCCACCCCGGCCACCAGCGCGCCCAGGGACGCCAGCTTTTCCGACCGCACCAGTTCTGTCTGCGCCCGGTTCAGGTTCTCCAGGGTTTCCTGCAACTCGGCGTTGGCTCGGGTCAGGGCGCGGGTGCGCTCCTCCACCCGCGATTCCAGCGTCTGCCACGCCTGATGCTGCAAGGTGATGTCGCGGCCCGTGCCGCGGTAGCCCAGAAAGTTCCCCGCCCCATCGAACACCGGCAGCCCCGTCAGCCGGGCGAAGAAGGCGTGCCCGCCCTCATCGGTCCAGGTGATGTCGAATTCATGCACCGGCTCGCGGCGCTCCAGCATGTCCAGGAACGCGGCCCAGCCGCCGGGGGCCACCGCCTCCGGCCCCAGCCGGTCGGCGCGCTGGCCGATGGGGGAGCGGGTGGGACGCAGCAGGTCGAAGAAACGGTCGGACAGGCTGACATAGCGCAGATCCCGGTCCACCTCCCAATACCAGTCGGAGGCGGCGGCGGTGAAGTCGCGGAACCGCGACTCGCTGAGCCGCAGATCGGCCTCCATCCGGTCGCGCTGGCGGGCGCGGGTGGACAGGTCGCTGGCCATGCGGTTGATGCCGTCCTCCAGCAGGCCCAGTTCATCCTCGGCCACCGTCAGGGGGGGCACGTTCTCCCCACCCGCACCGATGCGGTGAACATAGCCGGCCATGGCGCGGATGCGCCGCAGCACCGTCAGCTTGAAGGCCAGGAAGATGATGGCCGAGGTCAGCACCACGCAGACGAAGGAGGCGGCGGCCACGTTGGCGATGACCACCTGCTTCTGGGCCATCAGCCCGGTGGTGTTGGCCTTGATGAGGGTGTAGAGGGTGGGAATGTCGGTGCCACGCAGGAACAGCGGCGTCACCGACACCAGATAGGTGCGGTCCCCCTCGGTCAGGTCATAGAGCCGCGGCCCGCGTTCGCGCACGGAAAACCACGCCGGATCGATGCCGCCGATCTGGCGGATGTCGCGGCCCAGGTTGGCCGGGTGCAGGGCGTGGAACACGTTCCAGTTGGCCCCGACCACCATCCCCTCTTCCAGTTCCTGGCCGATCAGGTTGGCCATGATGTCGCGGTCGGCCACGGCGTCATAGGCCAGGACGCCACGCTCCATCATATCGCCGGGGACGACGATGCGGTCGCGGGTGCGCCGCTCCACCTCGCTGCTCAGCCGCTGGACGGCGTAGGCCCCGATGAAGACCAGCACCACCAGTTCGACCACCACCACCGTGGCGCCGATGCGGAACGCCAAACTCCTTAGCAATGAACGCATGGACCGCCACCCCCAGCGATGCCATCCCCGCTGAAACCCACGGGGCGTTTAAAATGAGTATGCACAATTTTTTCGCGCAAAGGCACCATCATGGCGCCTCCCGGTAATACTGCGCCGGGTTGGTCGGGGCCGGTGTCGGATAGACCCAGCTTTCCGGCATGGTCCGCGGAACATTGCGGAAGTCGGACCGCACCACCCCCATGCCCCCCGGCGTGACGGCGATGCCGATGGCGTAGAATTCATCGGCGGCGATGGCGAGAATCGCGCGCATCATCCGGTCCTGCTGTTCGGTATCCGCGGTTTCCCGCATCTGCCGATAGAGGTCCAATTGCCGCAGCACCGGCTCGGGCGGCATCATGGCGCCGGCGGCATGGGGGGATTGGCGCCAGCGTTCCCACGCCGGGGCGCCATTGAAACCCTCGAAGGCGGGAATGAAGCCGTGGATCTCCTGCACCGGGTCCATGCCGCCGTCGCCCGAACCGATCACCACGTCGAAACGGTTGTCGCGCACCCTGCGGCGCTGGGTGGCACGGTCCACCTCCTCCACCTGCACATCCAGGCCGATGGCCTGCCAGTTCCGGGCCACCAGACGCGCCGCCGCCACCTGATGCCGGCGGTCGCCGCGGACCATGATGGAAAAGGACGCCGGCCGCCCGTCCGGCAGCACGCGGATGCCCTCGCGGTCGCGGCGGTCCAGCCCGGCGGCGTCCAGCGCCGCCGCCGCCGCCGCGGGGTCGAACGCCAGATACTGGCAGGACAGGTGTTCGGAATAGAAACGCGATTCCCGCCGGGGGGCCACCTGCGCCGCCACCCCCCGCCCGTTCAGGGGGCCGGCGATGATCTCCGCCCGGTCGATGGCGTGGGACAGGGCGATGCGCACGTCCCGGCGGGAAAACAGGGCGCGCAACCCGCTGTCGCGGTGGGTCAGGTTCAGCATCAGCGGCAGCGCGTTGCTGTCGCTGGACTGCATCACCAGCGGACGGAAGGTGTGGGAAAACAGGTCGGGCAGCCGATCCTGCACCGCCGGGGCCACCACATGACGGGCCTGCAGGTCGATGTCGCCGCCCAGCAGCAGCACCTGGAAGGCGTCGTCGCCGTCGGTCAGCGCCACCTCCACCCGGTCCAGATAGGGAAGCTGCTGCCCGGCGGGATCGACCTTCCAGTAAAAGGGGTTGCGTTCGGCCACCACCCGCGGCGGCGGGCCGGGTTCATAGCGCACGATCCGCCACGCACCGATCACCGGCACGGTGTCGGCGTCCATGGGAATGGGCGGCAGCGCCGGCCCGGCCAGCCCGCCGGGGGGCACCGGGATCGGGCGGCGCAGCAGCGACGGCAGATCCGACAGGCTTTGAAAGCTGTTGGCCTTCAGATGGAACAGCGCCGGCCACCCCGGCAGCCCGACGCTCCGCGCCATCGCCGCCGCGCCTTCGGGGTTGTAGCGGAGGTGATAGCGTTCCAGCGCATGGCGGGGATAGTCGGTGGGGCCGCGCCGCTCCTGCCCCGACGCCAGCGCCGGCAGGAACAGCCCGTTGGGCTGGGCGAAGACGAACCGCACCATGTCCGCCTCGGGGATTTCCAGCCGCACGCCGCCCCGCGGCATCCACGGCGGCGGGGTCGGCGTCAGGTCGGGGTTGTTCAGCACATCCTCGAACCAGAACTGCACATCCTCCGCCGTGAAGGGTACGCCGTCCGACCATTTCAGGCCGGGGCGAAGGCGGAAGGTGAAGACCCGCGCGTCGTCGCTCACCTCCACCGCCTGGGCGACGTTGGGGATCACCCGCCGCCACGCCGGATCCCAACGGACCAGCGGCTCATAACCGATGGTCCGATAGATCAGCAGCCCGTCAACCTCCCCGATCATGGCCTGCCGCCACACGCCGCCGTACCGGCCGACGTCATCGACCGGAACCAGCAGGGGGTTGCCGGGAAGCCGGGCGGACACCGGCGGCAGGCGCCCGTCGGCCACCCGCGCGGCCAACCCCGGCGATTCCCGGTAAAAGGCCCGCCCGTCCGCCGCCGGGGCCGGACCGCCGGCCATCACAGCCAGCAGAGCGGCCAGCACCGTTGCCCTCAGGGCACGGAAAACCGGCAACGCCCCGGCAAGCCGGAGCGTTTTTTCGCGTAAGGGTGCAACAATGGGCGATCCCGAGATCATGGGTCCGATTCGTGACTCCTGCCGGCACCAACCTGTGACGTAACGGGAGAGTGGTACCACGAAGCAACCGCTACGGGAAGCATGGCCCGATCATACTCGGGTATTATAAAGGCAACAGCCCACCGGAATCACCCGGCCGTGCGCCCCCAAAACCAGGGATAAGGCGGAGATCCATCGCCGTGCCATGCTTACGGAAACAGCAAACGCCGCGAAATTGCGCAAGATAATGAGAAGAAACCGGGAGCAACAGTCCGGCTGGGACTTCGCCGCAAGTGGTCACACCACTGAGAAACGCTCTCAATTCCCTTGAAGCGGGTGGGCGGCGGGGCTATGACGGGGCGATTTTTCTTCCCCGTTTTAAGGACATGCGCCCATGCCCGACAAGCAGCTCCTCCATCTGGTGTTCGGTGGCCAGCTCGTTCGCCCCGACAGCCAGGAATTCGTCGATCCGACCAAACTCCACGTCGTTGGGATCTTCCCCAACTACGACGCCGCGGTGAAGGCGTGGCGTGGAGCGACCGGCGCCACCATCGACGACGCCCACATGCGCTATTTCATCGTGCACCTGCACCGCCTGCTCGATCCCGCCGGCGGCCACGATCACGACCACGATCACTAAGCGGTTCCGCGGCGGCAGAACCCCGTCCGTGAGCGCCGGACCGGGTTTTGCCGCCGCGGCGTCCCCTTACACCGTGCGGTACAGGTCCGGCGTGCCGTCCTGCCGCACCAGCGTCCCGGCGCGCAGCAGGTGGTTGACGTGGGCCAGCGCCTCGCCGATGGCGAAGCGGACCTGAATGGGGTCGAGATCCCGCGCGAACATCGCCTGCATCACCTGGAACACCGTCTTCGGCGCCTCGCGGCAGGCGTCGGCCACCTCCGCCAGCCGTTCGGCGTGATGGTCCCGCAGTTCCGCCGCGCGGGCGTGCAGGCCCCGGAACGGCAGCCCGTGGGACGGCAGCACCAGCAGCGAATCCGGCACCCGCCGGCACACATCCTCCAGACTGGCCAGATAATCGCTCAAGGGATCTTCGTCAGGCTGTTGCGGCCAGACGCTGACATTGGGGCTGATGCGCGGCAGCACCTGATCGCCGCTGATGAACACCCCCGCCTCCTCGCACATCAAACAGGTCTGCTCCGGGGCGTGGCCGCGGCCCACCACCACCCGCCAGCACCGCCCGCCGATGGACAGCGAATCCCCGTCGCGCAGCCGGTGCAGGATGCCCGGCACCGACGGCACCGCCAAGCGGTAGGCGTCGGCCCGCCGGGCCAGCGGTGCGGCCAGCGCCTCCGGCATGCCGGTGCGGGCGTAGAAGGCCGCGGCCAGCGGCGTGCACTCCTCCGGCCCCTGCATGGTCAGCATCCGCCCCCACAGCCATTCGGCCAGGCTGGCATGGAACGGGGCGTCGAACCGCTGGGTCAGCCACGACGCCAGCCCCATGTGGTCGGGGTGGAAATGGGTGGTGATGACACGGGTGACCGGCCGCCCGCCCATGGGACCGGCGAACAGCGCCTCCCACGCCGCGCGAGTGGCATCGTCGGGAAAACCGCAATCCACCACCGTCCAGCCAGCACCATCCTCCAGCAGCCAGAGGTTGATGTGGTTGAGCGCAAAGGGCAGCGGCATCCGCACCCACCACACTCCCGGCGCCACCGGCACCGCGCACCCGGCCTCCGGCAGGGTGCCGGAAAGCGCGTCGGTCAGGAAGGGGGGCGTGGTCATCGGGACGGCTCCGGCAGATTGACGATTACGTCATCCTAGGCCAACCGCTTGCCCGGCACCAGTTTGTGTTACACAAAACCGCCTGTTCCTTCGTCTTATCCCGCAACCGGCAGGACCACAGCCTTTCCATGACCCGTTCCGACGACACCACCACCCGCCACGCCTCCCCGTTCCGTGAAGGGGAAGCCGTCACCGTCATCTCCGGTGAGAAGGGGCCGCAGAGCCTGACCACCGTGCGCCGCTTCCTGCACGGCGGGCGCTGCATGGAACTGGCGGACGGAACCCAATGGCGCAGCGACGGCAAGCGGCAATGGAACTACGGCGGCTCCTTCTACCGCGGCCCGGTGGTGGAACCGCGCCGGCCCGAGGACGAGGCTCATGTGAACCGCCGCCGCGCCATCGGCGCCATTCGCAAATTCGCCAACGACCTCAACGCCGATTCCCCCCTGTCGGCGGACGCCCTGCTGCGCATCCAGACGGTGATTCAGGAGGAAACCGCGGCGGTGGCCGGGCTGACCACCGAAAGCCGCGACGGCGATGCCTCCGACGCCGACGGGGCCTGACCCGCGGTGACGGCGACGGTGCTGCACCACCGCCGCGGCGGCGGCGTCAGTCTGGTCATCGACCCGCGCGGGGCCGGGCGGGTGGTGTATTGGGGGCCGGAGTTGGCCGCCATCACCGACGGGCTGGCGGAGTCCGAGCCGCCGGCCACCCCCGACCCCGGCGGGGCGGCACCGTTGCTGCCGGTGACCGGCTGGGGCTATGGCGGGCAGCCGGCGCTGTCGGGACGGTGGGACGGGGACCATCCGGGTAGCGGCTGGGCGCCGCGGCTGACGGTGGCGGGGGTGTCCGGCGACGGCCCCGCCCTGCGCATCGCCCTGGCCGACGCGGATGGCACCCTGGCCGTCACCCTGAACTGGGATCTGGACGCCGACACCGGCGTTCTGACCGCCGTGACCACGGTCACCAACCGCGGGGCCGGTGCTTATCGGCTGGACTGGTGTGCCGCCCTCTGCCTGCCCCTGCCCGACTGGGCCGGGGAGGTTTTGACCTTCGATGGCGGCTACATCCGCGAGTTCCAGGAGCACCGGCAGCCCATCGGCCCCGGCGCGCTGGTGCGGGAAAACCGGCGGGGCCGCACCTCCCACGACAGTTTCCCGGCTCTGGTGGCGGGGGAATGCGGCTTCGGCACCGGGCACGGCAGCCTGTTCGCCGCGCATCTGGGGTGGAGCGGCAACCACCGCCTGTCCCTGGAAACCCTGGCCGCCGGGTCGCGGGTGCTGATGGCCGGCGAACTGCTGCTGCCGGGTGAGGTCGTGCTGGCGCCGGGCGAGACGTACCAAAGCCCGCCGGCCTACGCCATTGCGGCCACGGGCGGGCTGAACGGGCTGATAGACCGCACCCACGCCCATGTCCGCCGCCGCATCCTGCCGCGGGTGCCGCTGCCGCCGCGCCCGGTGCATCTCAACACCTGGGAAGCGGTCTATCATGCCCACGACCGCGACGGGCTGACCGCGCTCGCCCGCGCGGCGGCGGCGGTGGGGGTGGAACGCTTCGTGCTGGACGACGGGTGGTTCCACGGGCGGGTCAACGAGCGCCACGGGCTGGGCGACTGGTGGCCCGACGCGGCCAAGCACCCCGGCGGGCTGGCACCGCTGGCCGCGGCCGTGCGGGATCTGGGGATGCGCTTCGCCCTGTGGGTGGAGCCGGAAACGGTCAACCCCGGCAGCACCCTGCACCGGGATCACCCCGACTGGCTGCTGCGGCTGCCCGGCGACCCGGAGGGGCGGCGCCAGTATGTGCTGGATCTGGGGCGGGACGATGTGGCCGACCACCTGTTCGCCGCCATCGACGCCCTGCTGAGCGATGCCCCGGTGGACATGCTGAAATGGGACATGAACCGCGACCTTGCCGGCACCGCATGGCAGGGGGAACCGGCGGTGCGGCGGCAGGTCGCGGGCGTCTATCGGCTGATGGACCGGCTGCGCGCCGCCCACCCGCACCTGGAGATTGAAAGCTGCGCGTCCGGCGGCGGGCGGGCCGATTGGGGCATTCTCGCCCGCTGTGAGCGCATCTGGGTCAGCGACAGCCTGGACGCCCACGACCGGCTGGCGATGCAGCGGGGTTTTTCCCTGTTTTTCCCGCCCGAGGTGATGGGAACCCACGTGGGCCGGGACCAGTCGGCGGTGACCGGGCGGCGGCTGGATCTGGATTTCCGCTGCGCCGTGGCGCTGTTCGGCCACATGGGGGTGGAATGGGATCTGCGCCCCGTCCCGCCCGAGGAGCGGGAACGGCTGGCCGCCTGGATCGCCCTGCACAAGCGGCACCGCGGGCTGCTGCACGGCGGGCGGGCGGTGCGGCTGCCGCTGGACGGCGAAACCCTCACCGGCCATGGGGTGGTGGCGGCGGACGGCGGTACCGCCCTTTATCTGGTGGCGCAGGTGGCGACCCGCCCCGGCATCCCGGCGGTGCGGCTGCCGGGGCTGATCCCCGATGCGGTGTACCGGGTCCGTGTGCCGGAACCGTCCCCCTGCCCGGTGCCGTGGGGACGGCCGGGCCTGTGCTTCACCGGCGCGCATCTGTCGGTTGCCGGGCTGCGGCTGCCGCTGGGAACCCCGGACGGGGCGGTGGTCCTTCAGCTTGAACGCTGCGGCGGCGAAACGCCATAGAGTGGGCGAATCCGGGCCGAAGCGGGCAGGAATCATTGGTATAACCGGTAAAAATCCGGCCATCTGCCCATTGCAAACCGGCGCCGGGTGGGCTATCAGGGCCGCACTTCTTTCAAGAATTCGCCCCAAGGGAGACGAGCACCATGAAGCTCACCCGCCGCGTCAAAGAGATTCTCGCGAACTACGAAAGCGACAATCCCGGCGTTAAGGCCAACCTCGCCCGCATCCTCATGGAAGGCAAGCTGGGCGGCACGGGCAAGCTGGTCATCCTGCCGGTGGACCAGGGCTTC
This sequence comes from uncultured Rhodospirillaceae bacterium, assembly GCA_937927415.1. GTDB lineage: Bacteria > Pseudomonadota > Alphaproteobacteria > Azospirillales > Azospirillaceae > Azospirillum. The sequence goes on along the minus strand of CALBDS010000059.1, from coordinate 95,294 downwards.
GAGCACGGCCCCGCCCGCAGCTTCGCGCCGAATCCCGCCGGTTATGATCCGCACTACCACTACCAGCTGGCCATTGACGCCGGCTGCAACGCCTACGCCGCTCCCCTGGGGTCGCTGGAAGCCGGTGCGGACACCTTTGCCGGCTCGATCCCGCTGATCTTGAAGATGAACAGCGCCAACAGCCTGTCGCGTCAGAAGGAAGACGCCGACCAGGCCGTGACCGCTTCGGTCGCGGACGCGCTGCGCATCGGCGCTTCGGCCATCGGCTTCACCATCTATCCCGGCTCCGACTCCATGTACAATCAGTACGAGGAGATCCGCGAGCTGTCGCGGGAAGCCAAGTCGGTGGGCATCGCCACCGTCATCTGGTCGTACCCGCGCGGCGGCAACGTCACGAAGGACGGCGAACTGGCGATGGACGTGATCGGCTACGCCGCTCACATGGCCGCACTGCTGGGCGCCCACATCATCAAGGTGAAGCTGCCCTCCGCCCACCTGGAGCAGGCGGAAGCCAAGAAGGTCTATGAAGCCCAGGGCATCAAGATCGACACCCAGGCCGACCGCGTGCGCCACATCATGCAGTGCTCGTTCAACGGCCGCCGCATCGTCGTGTTCTCCGGCGGGGCGACCAAGGGCGAAGATGCGGTGTTCGAGGATGCCCGCGCCATCCGCGACGGCGGCGGCAACGGCTCGATCATCGGCCGCAACGCCTTCCAGCGTCCGCGTGACGAGGCGCTGAAGCTGCTCGACCGGATCATGAAGATCTATCAGGGCAAGGAGTGATCCTGTGGCCGCGGCCACGGTGAACCCCTGCCGCCTGTACCTCGTGACGCCGCCGGTTCTCGAACCGGCGGCGTTCGCGGTGCCGCTGGCCCAGGCGCTGGACGCGGGCGATGTCGCCTGTGTGCAGTTGCGCCTGAAAGACTGCGACGACGACGCCATCCGCCGCGCCTGCGACGTGCTGCGCCCGATCGCCCAGGAACGCGAGGTCGCCTTCATCCTGAACGACCGCCCCGATCTGGCGGCGGCAGCGGGGTGCGACGGCGTGCATGTGGGGCAGAGCGACACCCCCTATAAGAAAGCCCGCGCCATCGTCGGCAACGACGCCATCGTCGGCGTCACCTGTCACGACAGCCGCCATTTCGCCATGGAAGCGGCGGAAGCGGGGGCCGATTACGTCGCCTTCGGCGCCTTTTATCCGACCACCACCAAGCCCTCCGACTATCGCCCCACCCCCGATCTCCTGTCGTGGTGGGCCGAGTTGATGGAGGTGCCGTGCGTGGCCATCGGCGGCATCACGCCCCAGAACTGCGCGCCCTTGGTGCAGGCGGGGGCCGATTTCATCGCCGTGGTCACCGCCGTGTGGAACCACCCCGCCGGCCCCGGTGCGGCGGTCAAGGAATTCAACGCCGCCATCGACGCGGCCCTGGCTGATACCCCATAAGGGGCCGGCTCCCGGACGGAGCCGCCCCCACGGGGTCCGTGTTCGTCAGGCCGGATGGTTGAGCCGCCGCGGCCCCAGCAGCCCGGCGGCGGTCATGCCCGCCAGCCCCAGCGCCACCGCCGTATCCGGCCACACCACATCGCCCAGCCACACCCCGGCCGCGGCGGCGATCACCGCCGCCATCGCCAGCGCATCGCGACGGGCGCACAGCCACACCGCCCGCGCCGACACCCCGCCGCGCCGCCCGGCGAACAGCAGCACCGCCAGCGTGACGGCGATCCCCAGCCCGGCCAGGGCCAGCAGCGACACCGGGGCCGCATCGGGGATCACCCCCGCCGCGGCGTTGGTCACCGCCACCGCCATTACCCCCACCGATGCCAGGGCCAGCACGGCATTCTTGACCAGCGTGTTGACCGCCACGCCGCCCACCCCATGGCCGGGGCCGAGGCGGACCATCGCCAGACTGGCGCCGTAATTGAGCGCCCCGGCGACGAACCCCAGAGCACCGGCCATCAGCGCCGCCGACTCCAACCGCATCCCGGCCCACAGCAGCACCGCCGCCGTCAGGGCATTGATGACGAAGGACTGGCGCAGCACGCGATGAAACGCGCTGCCCCCCGGCCCCCCAGTACCACCACCACCCGTTCCGCAGGAACCGCCGCAACATCCGCCCATCATCTCTCTCCCTGGGTCCATCACCGAATGATGATAGATCCGGGTCCGGGCATCGTCCATTGCGCCCCGTCAATTGCCGTCAGGTGAACATCCCCTCTCCCCGCCGGGGAGAGGGTGGCCCGCAGGGCCGGGTGAGGGCTGGATTTCGCGCCGCGAGGCCCGAAATCCATTGCGAAGCAACCCCAAATTTGAAGTTTCAAGAGCCTTACGGCTCTATTTTCGAGCTATCGCGCGAAAATCGGCCCTCACCCCTTCCCTCTCCCCGGAGGGGAGAGGGGGATTCCTAACCTGACTTCGTTTCCTTGCGTCAATTCCACGCGGCGATCCGCCCCGTTCCGAGATCATGGCGGCCCCCTACTCCTGCCCCGGCTGGCCGTTGGAGGCGGACGCACCGCCATCCACCGCCACCATGGCGCCGGTGACGAAGCTGGCATCGTCGCTGGCCAGGAAGGCGATGACCGCCGCCACCTCCTCCGGCTCGCACACACGGCCCAGGGGGATGCGGTCCATGAAGCGGGCCAGCAGGTCCTGATCCTGCATCATATCCTCGGTCATGCCGGTGCGGGTCAGGCTGGGGCACACGGCGTTGACGCGGATGCCCCGCCGGCCGAGGTCGAGGGCCAGCGCGCGGGTCAGGTTGACCACCCCACCCTTGGCCGCGTTATAGGGACTCATGCTCCAGTCGCCGCCGGTGCCCGACACCGAGGCGGTGTTGACAATCGAGCCTTTGGTCCGTTCCAGATGGGGAATGGCGGCGCGGCAGCCATAGAACACCCCGTCCAGATCGGTGGCGATCACCGCCCGCCACTGTTCATCGGTGATCTGGTCCGGGGCGCCCGACTGGTGGATGCCGGCGTTGTTGACCATCACATCCAGCCGGCCGAAACGGTCCAGCACCGCCGCCACCAGGGCATCCACCGCCCGCGGGTCCGACACATCGGCCACATGGGCCATGGTGCGTTCCGGCGGCAGGGCGGCGGCAACCTGATCGAGCTTTTCCATCGCCCGGTCGATCAGGGCGACGTTCGCCCCTTCGTGGGAGAAGCGGCGGGCCGTGGCCGCCCCGATGCCCGACGCGGCACCCGTGACGATCACCACCTTGTCCGTGAAGCGTTCCATAGGGCTGACCTTTCCAAGAAATCCGGGAACGGTCTTGCCAACACCCCCGCCGGGAAAAGGTCACGGGGGTGGGCTGAAGGCAGTATCGCGGATGGGGAAGACTTGCCCATTGACATCCACCCCCGATTGATTCAGCCTTTCGGGGCGGCCGGAACGGGTGGTAGGAACACCCGCCCCGGCCTGACCACAACTCGACTAACCAAGGAGTCGACTCATGGCTGGTGTGGTGGATACCACAGGCACGCCCATGCGCGTGCACATTTCTCCCGACCCGGTGGCGGTGCTGCTGGACATGATGGAGCGCCAGAAGGCGGGATGGATGGCCTTGCCCCCCGACGATGACCTGCGCGACCGGGTGGCGGCGCTGACGTGGGACGAGACGGGGGCGCTGCTGCAACGGACCGAACCGACGACGCTGGCCGGGGTGGTGCGCGCCCTGCGCCATGTGATGGACCGGCTCGGCCCCGGCAACGGCGGGATGCCGGCGGATTACACCCTGCCGCTGGCCCGCAACGCCATTGCCGCGCTGGAGCGGATGGTGGGGGTGCCGGACTCGCCCGCCCCCGTCAGGGCTTCTATCAGACCGGGCCGGTTTCAAGAATAAAGAAACCGTCCGGATTCGACCGCGTGGCGGCAGCGCCAGCCGCTTTTCAACAGGAAGGGCACGAGGAGGGCCGACGCGCAAAACGTCGGCCGCATCGTCGGTCAGGGCCTTCGTCAGCCCCATCACGCTGTCGCCCAAGGATCAGGCTTGAAAGCGCCCGCACCTTGGAGTAGGCCTTCTGGGCGTGGTCACCGGTCGTTTTTGGACGTTGAGACCCAAGGGGCTGAGGAATCTCAGCAGCACGCGGTACGGTGACCAGCACTCTCGTTTCATTCTGTTTTTGTAGAATGCCAGTAGGGATACGTGCGACTAGGCGTTTCTCGACGGGCTGTCAGGTGAACCACGACGCCACCCTTACCATCCCCTCCCAAGACTACAGGCGGATCAGGACAACCCCCAGGATCAGGGAGGCGGCACCGGCCAGCCGGGCAACGCTGACCGGCTGCTGCACAAGCCCGAACAGGCCGAAATGGTCGAAGGCAAGGGAACCCACCATCTGGCCGACGACGATCAAGGCCAGAACCGTCGCCGCCCCCAGGCGCGGCACCATCAGAATGGCGGTTCCGATGAACAGCGCGCCGAAAAGCCCCCCGCTCCAGGTCAGCCACGAGGTGGACCCGGCGAAGGATTCCGACAGCCGCGGACCGGGGACGGCCAATGCGACCGCCAGCATCGCCAGCATGCCGACGAAATAGCTGACGAAACCCGCCCACCAGGGCGAGCCGATCGCGGTCCGCAGGTTTGCGTTCAAAACCTGCTGCAAGGCGACGCTCACCCCCGCGCCGACCACCAGAAGATAGGAAAATACCAACAATAGGGCTGTCATGCCATGCTCCCCAAACACCGGAACGGACGGGACATCGCGTCTCTTGGTTGCGGTGCCCTCGGGTGGATGGATAGCAGGCTTGGGCGGCAGCGGTCTGGAACGGATGTGATCTACCCGGCCCGGTATCGTCCGCCCCGGTATTGTCCCGGCGTGACCCCGAACGCGCGCCGGAAGCAGCGGCCCAGATGGCTCTGGTCGGCGAATCCGGTGTCCGCGGCAACAGCCGCAATCGGCTCACCCAGGCGCAGGAGACGCCGGGCGTCGTTCAGCTTTTCCTGCAGCCAGAACGCATGCGGCGGCACGCCGTGGAGTCGTCTGAACTGGCGGGAAAAGCCCTCGCGGCTCATGCCGGCGTCGAGCGCGGCCTGCCCGACGGTTCCCCACAGCCCGCCGTCCGGCGGCCGGTCCGCCGGGACCGCCGGGGGTCCAAGGGACCAGCGGTGGTTTTCGGCGATGACCGTCAGGTCCGGCCAGCCGATTGCCCCCGTCCGCCGCCAGTGCCGGGCCAGACCGGAAATCATGTCGGCTGCCGCGTACGCCCCCGGTGGCGTGTACATGTTGATGCAGACCACCTCCGACGGTTCGGACAGCGAGCGGTGGGGCGTTCGTGCCGGGATGTGCATGCCCTGGCCGGGGCCGGCATGGAACAGCTCATCACCGATGATGAACCGCCGGTGCCCCGACAACACGAACGTCACCTGATCTTCGTCATGAAAATGAACCGGCAAGGCGACATCGAGGCCGCGCACCGTGCCCAGTTCAACGATCCCGCTGCCGGACGGGCGCCAATAGTCCCAGATCTCCGCCCGCTTCGGCGGGCAATCCACACATTCCGGTAACATATGCCGCGTCATCGCTCCGTTGCCCTACCCCGCCACCGTCAGCCCTTCCGCCCGGAAGATCCGCCGCACGCGGTCCGTCTGCTCCGGTGTGGGTGGGGGCGTATCATAAAGCTGATAGGGGCGGCCAAGGGCGCGCCATTTGCTCTCACCCATCTTGTGGAAGGGCAGAACGTCCACCCGCTCCACAGTGCCCAGCCCGGCGGCAAACTCCGCCAGCCCGGCGATTTCCGTCGCGTCGTCGGTCAGACCGGGCACCAGCACATAGCGCAGCCAGATGGGCTTGCGCATCAGCGACAGCCGTTCGGCGAACTCCAGCGTCGGGCGCAGGGGTGCGCCGGTCAGGCGGCGGTATGTCGCCTCCTTGAACGCCTTGATGTCCAGCAGCACCAGATCCACGTCGGCCAGCAGCGCATCGGTGGCGTGGTCGCCGAGAAAGCCCGAGGTGTCCAGGGCGGTGTGCAGCCCCAGCCGCCGACACCCCTTGAGGATGGCGGCGGCAAATTCCGGCTGCACCAGCGGTTCGCCGCCGCTGAGCGTTACGCCGCCGTGGCCGTGGCGCAGGAATCCCGCCACCCCCTCGATCTCGGCCAGCACGGCGCCCGAGGTGGTACGGCTGCCGTCGTGCATGTGCTGGGTGTCGGGGTTGTGACAGTAGAGGCAATGGAGCGGACAGCCGGCGAAGAACACCACGAACCGCACCCCCGGCCCGTCGGCGGTGCCGCCGCTTTCCAGTGAATGGATCCAGCCGGCCACCCCCGCGGGGGTGGCCGTGCCGAAGGAACGGCTGAGGATGTTCATGGCGTCAGTGCCGGTCGTGGAAGGTGCGCGAAATCACGTCCAACTGCTGTTCACGGGTCAGCTTGATGAAGTTCACGGCGTAACCCGACACCCGGATGGTCAGTTGCGGGTACAGTTCCGGGTGGTCCATGGCGTGCAGCAGCGTGTCGCGGTCGAACACGTTGACGTTGATGTGGTGGCCGCCCTGGGCGAAATAGCCGTCGAGCATGCCGACCAGATTGTCCACCCGCTCACCCTCCGTCGGTCCCAGGGCGCCGGGCACGATGGTGAAGGTGTAGGAGATGCCGTCCTGCGCGTCGGCGTAGGGCAGCTTCGCCACGCTGGCCATGGAGGCGATGGCGCCCTTGCGGTCGCGCCCGTGCATGGGGTTGGCGCCGGGGGCGAACGGCTGTCCGGCCTTGCGCCCATCGGGCGTGTTGCCGGTCTTCTTGCCATAGACCACGTTGGAGGTGATGGTCAGCACCGATTGCGTCGGGGTGGCGCCGCGGTATGCCTTCTGCTTGCGCAACGCGGCCATGAACCGCTGCACCACCCACACGGCGATGTCGTCCACGCGGGCGTCGTTGTTGCCGAAGGCGGGGAAATCGCCGTCGATGACGAAATCGGTGGCAAGCCCGCGTTCGTCGCGCACCACCGACACCGTGGCGTAGCGGATGGCCGACAGGCTGTCCGCCACCACCGACAGGCCGGCGATGCCGCAGGCCATGGTGCGGAACACGTCGCGGTCGTGCAGCGCCATTTCCAGCCGTTCGTACATGTACTTGTCGTGCATGTAGTGGATGGCGTTCAGCGTGTTCATGTACGCTTTCGCCAGCCAGTCCATCATCGGCTCGAACCGGCCCAGAACCTCGTCGAAGTCCAGCACATCGCCGGTGATGGGGGCGTAGGCCGGGGCGATCTGCTCGCCCGACACCTCGTCCCGCCCGCCGTTGATGGCGTACAGCAGGGTCTTCGCCAGATTGGCGCGTGCGCCGAAGAACTGCATCTGCTTGCCGATGCGCATGGCCGACACGCAGCAGGCGATGCCGTAATCATCCCCCCAATAGGGGCGCATCAGGTCGTCGTTCTCGTACTGGATGGAGCAGGTCTTGACCGAGGTTTCGGCGCAGAACCGCTTGAACCCCTCGGGCAGGCGTTCGGACCACAGCACGGTCAGGTTCGGTTCCGGCGCCGGCCCCAGATTGTGCAGGGTCTGGAGCATGCGGAAGCTGGATTGGGTCACCAGCGTGCGCCCGTCCTCGGCCATGCCGCCCACGCATTCCGTGACCCAAGTGGGATCACCGGAGAAAAGCTGGTCGTATTCCGGGGTGCGCAGGAAACGGACCATGCGCAGCTTGATGACGAACTGGTCGATCAGCTCCTGCGCCTCGCCCTCGCTCAGCGTGCCCTCGGCCAGATCGCGGGCGATGTAGATGTCGAGGAAGCTGGACACCCGCCCCAGCGACATGGCGGCACCATTGGCCTCCTTCACCGCGGCGAGGTAGGCGAGATAGGTCCACTGCACCGCCTCCCGCGCCGTGGCGGCCGGGCGGCCCACGTCGAAGCCGTAGGAGGCGGCCATCACCACCAGATCGTGCAGCGCCCGGATCTGGTCGGAAATCTCTTCGCGCAGGCGCAGCGCCTCTTCGTCCATGCGGTCGAGGGCGAGGGAGTCGTACTGTTCCTTCTTCTCCCCGATCAGCCGTTCGGCCCCATAGAGCGCCAGACGGCGGTAATCGCCGATGATCCGCCCGCGGCCGTAGGCGTCAGGCAGGCCGGTGATGACCCCCGATTTGCGGCAGCGCAGCATCTCGTCGGTGTAGACGTCGAACACGCCGTCGTTGTGGGTCTTGCGCAGGCGGGGGAACACCTCCTCCAGCATAGGCGCGGGCGTGCGGCCATAGGCCTCCAGCCCGTTCTTGACCATGCGCCAGCCGCCGAACGGCATCAGCGCGCGTTTCAGCGGCTTGTCGGTCTGCAGCCCGAGGATGATTTCCAGCGAACGGTCGATGTAACCCGGCGCGTGGCTGGTGATGGAGGAAAACACCCCGGTGTCCGCATCGAGCACGCCGCCGGTGCTGGCGCGTTCCTGTTTCAGCAGGTCGGTCACCGTGGCCCACAGGGCGCTGGTGGTGTCCGACGGACCGGCCAGGAACGCCCCGTCGCCGGTGTACGGGGTGACGTTGCGCAGGATGAAGTCGCGGACGTTGATGCCGTTCTGCCAGGCCCCGCCGGTGAATCCGCGCCAGGGATCGGAAAGAAGCAGGTCTACGCCGGTTTCCGTCAACTGTCTGTCCATGGTCTGAACCTCCCGGAGGGGAGGAGCCGCCCGCCGCCGGCCGGCTCCTTCCGTTTGGTGTGTGTGAGAGAGTTAGGAAGCTTTGGCGCTGTGCCCAGTCACTCGGCAGGGGTGGCGAACATCGGCACGGCGGCGGTCTTGCGGGCCTGGAACAGTTCGCGCCACTTCCGGAAGGCGGAAATCAGGATCACGAACCCAAGCACCAGCATAATCACCGAGATGGCCGCATTGAAAGGATTATATCCCTTGGCCGCGGTGTTCAGATACACGTTGGCGATCATCCAGTACCCGGCATAGTTCACGGTGACGAACAGATAGGCCAGCGGAACCAGGCAGGTCAGCATGTAGACCCGCTTCTGCGACAGCCGCAGGATGATGGTGGCGCCGATGATGAGGCCGACCGAGGCCATGAGCTGGTTCGACACCCCGAACAGCGCCCACACCGAATTGATGTCGCCCGAAGTCAGCAGGTACCCCCACGCCACGCAGGCGATCACGCTGGCGGCGATCGAGCCGGGCATCCAGTCGAGGTTCTTCAGGGGGGCGTACAGGTCGCCGCCCAGATCCTGGATCAGATAGCGGGCCACGCGGGTGCCGCTGTCCACGGCGGTCAGGATGAACACCGCCTCGAACATCACCACGAACTGGAAGAAATAGGACGACAGCGCGCTGAACCACGGGATGCGGGTGAAGATCTCGGTCATGCCGACCGCCAGCGTCACCGCACCGCCGGTCCGGCCGTAGAGGTCGAGGCCGATTTCCTGGCTCAGCCGCGGCAGGTCGATCACCGCCATGTTCAGCGCCTGGAAGGCGGCCGGCGACGAGTTGATGGCAAAATAATCGGCGGGGTGCAGGGCGGTGGCGGCGATCAGGGCCATCACGCCGACCACGCATTCGGCCAGCATGCCGCCGAAGGCCACGGGACGGATGTCGCTCCACTTGTCGATCAGCTTGGGCGTGGTGCCCGACCCGATGAAGGCATGGAAGCCGGAGATGGCACCGCAGGCAATGGTGATGGAGATGAAGGGCCAGACGGGACCGCTCAGCACCGGGCCGCCGCCATGGATGAAGTCGGTCAGGGCGGGGAAGCGGATGTCGGGGTTGATGAACACCACCCCCACCACCAGCGCGCCGAACACGCCGATCTTCATGAAGCTGGACAGATAGCCGCGCGGGGTCAGCAGCAGCCACACCGGCAGCGCGGTGGCGAAGAAGGCATAGACCGGCAGGATCAGCGCCACGGTGTGCGCGTGCAGCGTCAGCCACGCGCCCAGCATCGTGCCCTGGATATAGGGACCGGCCAGAACCGACGCGGCGATGGCCGCCACGCCCACATAGGTGGCCCCCTTGGAATGGCCGCTCAGCCGCTCATACAGGCCAAGCGCGATGGCGATCGGGATGGTCATGAACACCGCGAAGGCGCCCCACGCGTTGCGTTCCAGCGCGTGGACCACGACCATGGACAGACCGGCCATGGTGATGGTGATGATGAACAGCATGGCAAGGCCGGTGCACCAGCCCGCCACCGGGCCAAGCTCGGCCTTCGCCACCTCCGACAGGGATTTTCCCTGGTGCTTCATGGAGGCGAACAGCACCACCGTGTCGTGAACAGCACCACCGATCACGCAGCCGATCAGCAGCCACAGGAAGCTCGGCAGATAGCCGAACTGGGCGGCCAAAACCGGGCCGACCAGCGGACCGGCGGCGGCGATGGCCGCGAAATGCTGGCCGGCGTTGACCCATTTTTCGGTGGGAACATAGTTGCGTCCGTCCGCGAACTGGTGGGACGGGGTGACTTCGGAATCGTCGGCACGCAGGACCTTGCGCACGAAGAACACGCCGTAAAAGCGGTAGCACAGGGCCAGGATGCAGAGTGTCGCGATCACAAAGGTTAGGGCGTGATCCATGACGGCTCTCCTTGGGCATTCGGATTTGCCGTCACTGTAGGATCGTGCGCGGGCCGGGTGGCGCCCTGTCCCGGCAGCGGCGGCCGGGCGGCGCCAGCGGCGGAAAACCGGGGGTGAGCGGCGGGCGGCGGCTCAACGCCGGAATCGGTCCCCCGGTTGTCGGCCATATTTCACTAATTATAAATGCTAAATTATGAGAAAAACAAATGCATGTGCGTGAACGTTGATATTTACCTAATTATATAGTAGTGAATATCCAAGATGGTGCTACGCAGACACCCGATCCCCTTCCCACCCGACCCAGGACGACACACCCATGAAGCTTTCCCTGACCGCCGCCCTGCTGGCCGTCGGCCTGTTGGCCGGCACCGTGACCGCCGCCGACGCCGCGGCCCTCAAGATCGGCGTGTCCGCCGGACCCTACGGCGAAATCCTCGACGTTGCGGCCAAGATCGCGGCCAAGGAAGGGCTGGAAGCCCAGGTGATCGAGTTCACCGACTGGAACATGCCCAACGCGGCCCTTCAGGCCGGCGACATCGACGCCAACAACTTCCAGCACCAGCCCTTCCTGGACAACCAGATCAAGCAGCGCGGCTACGACATCGTGTCGGTGGCGAAAAGCGTGGTGGTGCCCATGGGCCTCTACGCCAAGTCGCTGAAATCCATCACCGACATCCGCGAAGGCGGATCGGTGTCGGTCCCCAACGATCCCACCAACGGCGCGCGCGCCCTGGCGCTGCTGGCCAACGTCGGGCTGATTACCCTGAAGGGCGACGGCGGCCCCGGCACCACCATCGCCGACATCGCCACCAACCCGAAGAAACTCAAGATTGTTGAGCTGGACGCAGCCCAGCTTCCCCGGTCGCTGGACGATGTTGACGCGTCGGTCATCACGCTGAATTATGCGGTCCTGGCCGGGCTTGACCCCAAAACCGCGCTGAAGCTGGAGGACGATCAGTCCAAGTGGCATCTGGTGTGGGCGGTGCGCAAGGACCGGCAGGACGACCCGGCCATCCGGCGTTTCATCGAGATCTACCGCTCGCCGGAGGTGCGCCAGTTCATCCTGACCCGCTTCAACGGCAGCATCATTCCGACGTGGTAACGGCCCGCCGGACGGACGGGCGGCGGGACACAGGCAGGCTTCATGATTACTCTGGAACACGTTGAGAAAACTTACCCGGCGCGCGGCGGGGGCGGGGCGGTGACGGCGCTGTCCGACACCAGCCTCCACATCGCGCCGGGCGAGATCTTCGGCATCATCGGCCGCTCAGGGGCGGGCAAAAGCACGCTTTTGCGCACCATCAACCTGCTGGAAACGCCGACCCGCGGCACGGTGCGGGTGGACGGGGTGGATCTCACCTCCCTGTCCGCCGCCCAGTTGCGCCACGCGCGCCATTCCATCGGCATGATCTTCCAGCATTTCAACCTGCTGTCCGCGCGCACCGTCTACGGCAACGTGGCGCTGCCGCTGGAGCTGGCGGGGGTGCCGAAGGCGGAGATCCGCAAGACCGTGGAACCGCTGCTCGACCTCGTGGGGCTGGCCGACAAGAGCGGGCGCTATCCCGCCGAACTGTCGGGCGGGCAGAAGCAGCGCGTGGGCATCGCCCGCGCCCTCGCCTCAAAGCCCAAGGTGCTGCTGTCGGACGAGGCCACCTCGGCGCTTGACCCCGAAACCACCACCCAGATCCTGCACCTGCTGGCCGACATCAACCGGCGGCTCGGCCTGACCATCGTGCTCATCACCCACGAGATCGCGGTCATCAAGGAAATCTGCCACCGGGTGGCGGTGCTGGACGGCGGGCGGGTCATCGAAAGCGGGCCGGTGTTCGACATCTTCGCCCACCCGCAAAGCCCGGTGACCCGCAGCTTCGTCGATCCGGTCATCAACCGCGACCTGCCCGATACCTTGCGCGCGCGCCTCACCGGCTCGTCGGCGGAAGCGGGCGGCAACCCGGTGATCCGCATCACCTTCACCGGCGACCGGGCCACCGATCCCGTGGTCAGCGTGCTCAGCCGCCGGTTCAACATCGACGCCAACATCTGGCACGGTCAGGTGGACGAGATCCAGGGCGCGCCGTTCGGCACGCTGGTGGTGGAACTGGAAGGGGCGGCGGACGCCATCGGCGGCGCCGTCGCCTTCCTCAAGGAATGCAATCTCGGAGTAGAGGTGCTGGGCCATGCTGTCCCCGGACATCATCGCGTTGCTGGTTAAGGCGACGCTCGACACGCTGCACATGGTGGCGGTGTCGGGGGCGCTGGGAACCCTGATTGGGCTGCCGCTGGGCGTGCTGCTGGCCGTCACCGGGCGGGGCGAACTGCTGGAAAGCGTGATCTTCAACCGCATCGTCGGCGCTGTGGTGAACATCGCCCGCTCCACCCCCTTCATCATCCTGGTGGTGGCAATCATCCCGTTCACCCGGCTGGTGGCCGGCACCTCCATCGGGACGGCCGCGGCCATCGTGCCGCTGACCGTGGCCGCCATCCCCTTCATCGCCCGCGTGGTCGAAGGGGCGGTGCGCGAGGTGGACCGCGGCCTGATCGAAGCGGCCCAGGCCATGGGCGCCACGCCGCTGCAGATCATCGTCAAGGTGCTGCTGCCCGAAGCGCGGCCCGCCATCGCGCTGGGCCTGACCCTGGCGGCGGTCAGCCTGATCGGCTATTCCGCCATGGTCGGGGCCGTGGGCGGCGGCGGTCTGGGCGACCTCGGCATCCGTTACGGCTATCAGCGGTTCCTGCCCGAAGTCATGCTGGCCGTGGTGGTGGTGCTGGTGGTTCTGGTGCAGATCGTGCAGTCCGCCGGCGACTGGCTGGCCCGCCGGTTCAACAAACGACATCTGAAAGTCTGAGGAGTGAGAGACATGTTCCGTTCCCGTCTGGCCGGTCTTCTGGCCGGGGCCGCGGCCCTGCTGGCCACCACCGCCATCGCCCTGCCGGCCTCCGCCGAAAGCATCAAGGTGGGGGTGACCGCCGGCCCGCACGCCCAGATCCTGGAACAGGTCAAGGGTGTGGCCGCCAAGCAGGGCCTGGACATCGAAATCCTGGAATTCACCGATTACGTGATCCCCAACCAGGCCCTGTCCCAGGGCGACCTTCAGGCCAACTCCTTCCAGCATCAGCCCTACCTGGACAATCAGGTGCGGGACCGCGGCTATGACATCGTGTCGGTGGCCAAGACCGTGGTGTTCCCCATGGGCATCTATTCCAAAAAGGTGAAGAACCTGGAGGATCTGAAGCCCGGTGCCCGCATCGCCATCCCCAACGATCCCACCAACGGCGGCCGCGCCCTGCTGCTGCTCCAGGCCAAGGGGCTGCTGACCCTGCGCGACGGTGCGGGGCTGAAGGCCTCGCCGCTCGACGTGACGGACAATCCCCGGAAGCTCCAGATCGTGGAGTTGGACGCTGCCCAGCTTCCCCGCTCGCTCGACGACGTGGACGCCGCCGCGGTGAACACCAATTACGCGCTCGAAGCCGGGCTGAACCCCGACACCGACACCATCGCCAAGGAAAGCAGCGAAAGCCCCTACGCCAACATCATCGCCGTGCGGACCGTGGACAAGGACAAGCCGTGGGTCGCCACCCTGGTCAACGCCTACCACACCCCGGAAGTCCGCCAGTTCGTGCTGGACAGGTTCAAGGGGGCCGTGGCGCCCGCCTGGTAAGGCACCGCCATTCCGGTTGATGCCAAGCGGCCGCGTCCGGGAAACCGGGCGCGGCCGCTGTGCGTTGGGGGGTGCGAAGGGCTGCCCGCCCTTCGCCATCCCGGCCAAGGGCCGACGGCCCTTGGAACCCGTCTTACATTTCACACAAAATACTGTAGTAGAAAATCATATAAACATACGTTGACAGTAGATAATAACAGGGATAGGCTCTTTCCATGTGAAATTCACCGCATGGAATTCCCATCGGGATGGAGGGAAATATGCCGGACACCAGCAAGGTTTTCGCGGTCGCCGATCTCGATCCCCAGGTCTGCGCCCTTCATGACGCGGTGACGCGCCAGGGGCTGGTGTCTCCCGATCCGCTCTCCATGCCGCTGGACGTGGTGCGCAGCGCCGCCGAACGCTACCACGCCTTTCTCAACGGCTCCGACCGGCCGTCGGCCCGCGTGGAAACCCTGACGGTCACCGAAACGGCTCAAACTCCGGGCTTTTCGCTGCGCATCCATCGGCCGGCGGATGCGGGGGCCGATGCCGTCCTGCCGGTGCTGGTCTATTTCCATGGCGGCGGTTTCGTCATCAACAGCGTGGACACCCACGACCGGCTGCTGCGGCTGCTGGCCGGGCGCAGCGGGGTGGCCGTGGCCGCCGTGCGCTACACACTGGCGCCGGAAAAGGTGTTCCCCCACCAGCATCAGCAGGCGGTGGCGGCGGTGCGCTGGATCGCCCGCCACGGCGCCGGCCACGGGCTGGACCCGGCCCGCATCGCCGTGGGCGGGGATTCCGCCGGGGCCAATCTGGCGCTGGCGGCAGCCCTGGCGCTGAAGGACGACGCGCAGGCGCGCGTATCCTTCGGCGTGCTGTTCTACGGCATGTTCGCCCACGACTTCGATTCCGTGTCGCACCGCCGCTTCGGCGACGGGCGCTATGGCCTGACCACGCTGCGGATGCGCTGGTACTGGAAACAGTACCTCGGCCACGGCCACCAGACCCGCGACCCGCGGGCGGCCCCGCTGCTGGCGAACCTGAGCGGGCTGCCGCCGCTGATGCTGCTGGCGGCGGGCCGCGACTGCCTGCGCGACGACACCCTGCGGCTGGCCGAGCGGCTGGCGGAATCCGGTGTCGATCACACGCTGGCGGTCTATGACGACCTGCCCCACGCCTTCGCCAACATGACCCGGCTGGTGAAGGCCGCCGACGATGCGGTGAGCGCGGCGGCGGACGCGGTGCGCCGCCACCTGTCGGGCTGATTTCCGCTTTTTCCCTTCCCTTCGCCTCCGACCCATCGGTCCCGGCACGGCGCCTTATCGGCGCCGGCGGGACGGGTGCGCCCTCTCTCCGGCCCTCCCTTTTCAAGAAGAAGAAACGGAGCCTGCATGACCTCCCCCACCCTGCCCATTCTCGATCTGAGTGCCCTGGACGGGACGGCCGTCGAACGGGCGCTGTTCCTGTCGGCCCTGCGCGCCGCCGCCCGCGGCTACGGCGGTTTCTACATCACCGGCCATGGGGTCGATCCGGATCTGATCGACAGCGCCTTCACCACCTCCCGCCGCTTCTTCGATCTGCCCGAGGCCGACAAGCTGGCGATTGAGATGGTCAATTCCCCCCACTTCCGCGGTTACACCCGCGTGGGCTGGGAGCGCACCCGCGGCGCCGCCGACTGGCGGGAACAGGTGGACATTGGCGCCGAGCGTCCCACCCTGCCCCAGGGGCCGGACACCCCGGCCTGGACCCGCCTGCAAGGCCCCAACCAGTGGCCGGAAACTCTGCCGGAGTTGCGCCCCGTGGCGCTCAGGCTGCAGGAGGAGTTGACGGGCGTGGTGGCCCGGCTGCTGCGCGGGGTGGCTTTGGCCCTGGAACAACCGGAAGACACCTTCGACCGCCTGAACGGCGATTCCCCCACCCAGCTTCTCAAGCTGATCCGCTATCCGGGCCGGGCCACCGGCGGCGATGCCGGACAAGGGGTCGGCCCGCACAAGGACAGCGGCCTGTTGACCCTGGTGATCCAGCACGAACGCAGCGGGCTGCAGGTGGAAACCGCCGACGGCTGGCTGGACATCCCGCCGGTGCCCGGCACCTTCGTGGTCAATGTGGGCGAACTGCTGGAACTGGCGACCGACGGCTATTTCCGCGCCGACGTGCATCAGGTGGTCACTCCCCCGGCCGGTGCCGACCGGCTGTCGGTGGCCTTCTTCCTCGGCGCGCCGCTGGGGTCTCGGGTGCCGGTGCTGGACCTGCCGCCCCATCTGGCGGCGGAGGCGCGCGGGCCGGAACGCGACCCGTCCAACCCCCTCTTCCACGACGTGGGCGAGAACAACCTGAAAAGCCGCCTGCGCTCCCATCCCGATGTGGCGCAGCGCCACCACGCCGACCTTTTGCAGGCCCAAGCGGTCTGAGACACCCGTTTCCTCAGGAGCTTCCTTCCATGACCGCCGACCTGTTCCGTCCCGCCTCCACCCATCCCGAAACCCTGGCCCTGCACGGCGGCACCTACCGCGCCGATCCGGTCAGCGGGGCGGTGGCGGTGCCGATCTATCAGACCACCTCGTATCAGTTCCAGGACACCGGCCACGCCAGCCGCCTGTTCGCGCTGGAGGAAAACGGCTTCATCTACACCCGCGTCACCAACCCGACCCAGGACGCACTGGAACAGCGGCTGGCCGCCATCGAAGGCGGGGTGGCGGCGCTGGCGGTGTCGTCGGGGCAGACGGCCACCACCTTCGCCCTGCTGAATCTGGCGCAGGCGGGGGACAACATCGTGTCGTCCACCGACCTGTACGGCGGCACCTGGGCGCTGCTGGCCAGCACGCTGAAGCAGTTCGGCGTCGAGGTGCGCTTCGTCGATCCCAGCGATCCGGAGAATTTCCGCCGCGCCACCGACGACCGCACCCGCGCCTATTACGCCGAAACCCTGCCCAACCCCAAGCTGAACGTCTTTCCCATCCGCGAGGTGGCGGACATCGGCCGCTCGCTGGGTGTGCCGATGATCGTGGACAACACCGCCGCCCCGCTGCTGGCCCGCCCGCTGGACCATGGCGCGGCCGTGGTGGTCTATTCCACGACCAAATACATCGGGGGCCACGGCACCACCATCGGCGGGGCCATCATCGACGGCGGCACTTTCCCGTGGGATGAACACGCCGACCGTTTCCCCCTGCTGACCCAGCCGGACGAGAGCTATCACGGTGCGGTGTGGACCGAGGTCACCAAGCCGCTCGGCCCCATCGCCTACATCGTGCGGGCGCGGGTGAAGCTGCTGCGCGACGTCGGTGCTGCGATTTCGCCGTTCAACGCTTTCCTGATCCTGCAGGGGCTGGAAACCCTGCCGCTGCGCATCCGCCAGCACACGGAGAACGCCGCCCGGGTCGCCGCCTTCCTGTCCGCCCACCCCAAGGTCGAACGGGTGATCTACCCCGGCCTGCAGGACGGCGAGAACCGCCGCCGCGCCGACGCGGTGCTGAAGGGCGGCTACGGCGCCCTGGTCGGGTTCGAGCTGAAGGGCGGGGCGGAGGCCGGGCGCACCTTCATCGACGGGCTGAAGCTGTTCTACCACGTCGCCAACATTGGCGACGCCCGCAGCCTCGCCATCCATCCCGCAACCACCACCCATTCGCAGTTGTCGGGCGAGGACCAGCTTGCGACCGGCGTCACCCCCGGCTATGTGCGCCTGTCGGTGGGGATCGAACACCCCGACGACATCATCGCCGACCTGTCCAACGCCCTCAGCGCCGTGTAACACCCGCGGCTCCGGTGGCCGGCTCCCCCCGGCTACCGGAGATTTTCGAGACAATCAACCTTTTCCACGATCAGGTCCGCCGGAAATCACGCAGCATCAAGCGTGATTTCATGTGAAAATAAGCTTTTTGCCTACTTTAGTCATAGAATTCGACGTTCGGCCAGTGGCGTCCGAAAGCCCCCATATGATAAGCAGGTATCGAAAAAGCGGACCGGCACAATCCCACGCCCGCGCAAACACCCCCGACGCGCCGTCCCGGCCGGCGGGGATGGAGGCCGTGGTGGGACGGCCCGGACCATCGCGGAAGGACGGATACCGATGCCTGCAACGCCCCCTCCCCCGCCGTCATCCTCTGCAACCGTGTCTGCGGCCGCCCCGGCCCTGCCCGAACGGACCGTCGCCATCATCGGCGCCGGCTTCACCGGCAGCCTGCTGGCGGCGCATCTGTTGCGAACGGCCCCCACCCCGCTGGTGGTTCATCTGATCGAGGCCGGCCACCCCCCAGGTGCCGGCCTTGCTTATTCCACCGGCAACAGCACGCACCTTCTCAACGTGCGCGCCTACAACATGAGCGCCTATCCCGACGACCCGCGCCACTTCCTGCGCTGGCTGTGGAGCCGGGACGACGGCGGCGTGATCCCGCCCAGCGGTCATGCCTTCGTGTCGCGCGGGCTGTACGGCGCCTATGTCCGTGATGTGCTGGACGAGGCGCAGGCGCACGCCCCACCCCACGCCCGCCTGAACCTGATCCGGGGGGAGGTGGTGGACCTGAGTGCCGTGAGCCGGACGCAACCATCCGTGCGCGATGCCGGGTGGCAGGTACGGCTGGGCGACGGGCGGGCCTTCACCGCCGATACGGTGGCCCTGTGCATCGGCCATTTCCCGCCGTCGGCACCGGCACTGAACGGCGCCGGGGCCGCGGCCGCGTTCGCCTCCCCCCATTTCATCGGCGACCCGTGGGACACCGCGGCCATCGCCCGCATCGCCACCGATGCCCCGGTGGCGATTCTCGGCGCCGGCCTGACCATGGTGGATACGGTGCTGTCGCTGCTGGACCAGGGGCACCGCGGGCCGATCACCGCCGTGTCGCGCCGCGGCCTGCTGCCTCACCGGCATCAGGAAACCCGGCCCTACACCTCGTTCCTGCACCCGGATGTGATGCCGCGCACGGTTCTGGACGTGCTGATCGCGCTGAAGGCCGACGCCCGCCGGGCGGCGCAGGCCGGGTACGACTGGCGCTCGGCCTTCGATGCCCTGCGCCCCCATCATCACCGCATCTGGGCCTATCTGCCCATGGAGGAGCGGCGTCGCTTCCTGCGCCACGCCCGCCCGTTCTGGGAGGTGCACCGCCACCGCATGGCGCCGGAGGTGGCCGACCGCATCGACGCCGCCCGCGCCTCGGGCCAACTGACCATCCTGGCCGGGCGGCTGTCCGATGCGGCGGTGGCCGGTGATGGGCTTGACCTGACCTTCGCCGCTCGTGGCGGAGCGGGGGTGCACCGGCTGCACGCCGCCGTGCTGGTCAACGCCACCGGCACCAATTGCGATTACGCCCGCATCCGCCACCCGCTGGTGCGGTCGCTGCTGGAACGCGGTCTGGCCCGCCCCGACGACCTGCATCTGGGGCTGGACGTGACCGAAACCGGTGCTGTCATCAACGCCGATGGGGAGGTTCTGCCCCACCTGCTGGCGCTGGGGCCGGTGTCGAAGGCACCGTTCTGGGAAATGACCGCGGTGCCGGAGTTGCGGGGGCAATGCGCCCAGGCCGCCGCCCGCATCCTCGCCCTGCTGGACAGCACCGCCGCCGGTGTGATGCCGCCGGCCGAGGCCCGCGGCACCGTCACGCATCACAGGATGTAGGACATCACCAGATACAGCACCGCATCGCCGTCACCAGCGTTGCGGTAGGCGTGGGGAACATCGGCTTCGAACAGGATGGCGTCGCCCTCCTCCAGCCAGTGTTCCCCGGTTCCGGTGACGATCACCACGCTGCCGCGCCCCACCAGGATGTTTTCCATGGTGCCGGGCGGGTGGCCGCCCGCCTGCTCGTCGGTGCCGGGGGCCAGGCGCAGTTCATAGAATTCCACCTGCCGTTCGCCGGTCAGGGGAAACAGCGCGCGTGACGTGAAGCGCCCGTCGCGGGACGCCAGCGGGCGCTGTTCCGCCCGCCGGATCACTGTGGTTCCGCCATCGGACCCGGAACTCAGCAGGCTGGAAAAGGGCACGTCCAGCGCCTTCGCCACCGTCCACAGGGTTCCGATGTCGGGGCGGCTGCCGCCCGCCTCGATGGCTGCCAGCACGGAGCGGCTGTTGCCCGACATCTGGGCCAGCCGGTCCACCGACAGCCCCTGACGCAGGCGGAAGGTGCGCACATTCTCGGCAATCACCGTAACCAGCGTGTCGATGCCATCCGTATCGGGACCGGCCGGTGAATCCGGCTGGGTGCGGAGAGTCGGGCGGGTGTCGGCGGAGGTCATGGCGCATGGCTCCTGATCGGGTCGTTCAGCGTCTCAGCCGGCAATTGAACATTGGATCGCCAGACATATCAACATAATTCACTTTTATACATGTTGATATATAAATTCTACAAAATTAAAAAGCTATTTTTTGACCTTATCCACCGGCAATGCGCAAAAAGACGCAGGCGGGGCTTGACGCGGGGGATAAAACCTATTTTCCTATAGGAAATACAGAGTAAATGACGCGCCCGTGCTGTTGATTAAACCACAGCACGGCACTGCCGATCAGGAAAGGAATGGGAATCGTGACGGTTCGGGACGACAACGCCTATTGGCAGCCCGCTCTGGAAACCCAGAGCCGGGCGGATTGGCGCCGGCTGCAGGTGGATTTGCTGAAAGCGCACCTGCACCATGCCTACACGGGTTCCCCCTATTACCGCACGACCTTCGACGCCCACGGGGTTCATCCCGATGACCTGCGCACGCTGGACGACCTGCGCCGCTTTCCCTTCCTGAACAAGGCCACCATCCGCGAACGCCAACTGGCGGTGCCGCCGTTCGGCGATCTGGTGGCGGTGCCGGAGCGGGACATCGTTTATATCTCCGCGTCCAGCGGTTCGACCGGGGTGCCCACCGCATCGCCCTTCACCGCCGGCGATTTCGACGAATGGATCGATTACGAGGCGCGGCAATTCTGGTCCAGCGGCCTGCGTCCGACCGACCGTTACGCTCATGCGCTGAATTTCTCGCTGTTTGTGGGCGGCCCCTGCGTCCTGGGGGCGCAGAAGCTGGGGGCGCTCAGCATCCACGCCGGCACGCTGCCGTCGGAACGGCTTTTGGCGGTGCTTCAGCAGTTTCAGGTCACCGCCTTGTGGACCACCCCGTCCTATGCGTGGCACCTGGGCGAAACCGCCGTGCGCGCCGGCATCGACCCGAAAAGGGATCTGGCGGTGCGCCGCCTGTTCGTGGCCGGCGAGCCGGGCGGCTCCATTCCCGAAACCCGCGCGCGGATCGAGGCTCTGTGGGGGGCCGACATCTATGATTACTACGGCCTGTCGGACATCTTCGGATCCTGCGCCGGCATGTGCGCAGAAAAGGATGGGCTGCACTGGGCCGAGGATCACATCCTGGTCGAGGTGCTCGACCCCGAAACCGGCGAGCCGGTGCCGGAGGGCGAACGCGGCGAGATGGTGCTGACCACCCTGCGCAAGCGCGCCCGTCCGCTGATCCGTTTCCGCACCGGCGACGTGGTGTCGGTGACCACCGAACCGTGCCGGTGCGGCCGCACCTCCCTGCGGCTGAAGGGGGTGCACGGGCGGCTGGACGACATGCTCATCATCAAGGGCGTCAACCTGTTCCCCGGCGACGTGGAAGCGGTGGTGCGCCAGGAACCGGCGCTGACCGGCGAATACCGGCTGGTGGTGGACCGGGTGGAGCATCTCGACCGGCTGACGGTGGAGGTGGAGCACATCCACGGCTTCAACGGCGACCCAGCCGACCTGCGCGACCATCTCCGCCGCCATCTGAAGGCCGCGACCGGCGTCGGTGCCGACGTGTCGCTGCTGCCCCCCGACACCCTGCCGCGCGCCGTCCACAAGGCCAAACGCATCGAAGACCGCCGTTCCCACGTCTGGTCTTGAAAAATCGGAGTTTGCCGCCATGCCCGACACCCTGCCCGCCCCCGACGATCTGGCCCCCATCCTCGACCGGCTGTTCCTGACCGCCCGCACGCCCCAGGCGTGGACCGACCGCCCGGTGCCGGTGGAAACCCTGCACCGGCTTTTCGAACTGGTGCGGCTGGCCCCCACCGCCTTCAACGCCAGCCCGGCGCGCTTCGTCTTCCTGACCAGCGCCGACGCCAAGGAGCGGCTGCGCCCGACGCTGAAAAGCGGGAACCTGCCCAAGCTGAAGGCCGGCGCCATCGCCATCGTCGCCCACGACACCCGCTTCTTCGAGCATCTGCCCAAGCTCAGCCCCCATTACGACCCGTCGCCGCTGTTCGCCGACAACCCGGCCCTGGCCGAGGCCACGGCCCTGCGCAGCGGCACGCTGGAAGCCGGATATCTGATCCTGGCCGCCCGGCTGCTGGGGCTGGATGCCGGGCCGATGTCGGGCTTCGACAACGCGGCGGTGGATGCGGAGTTCTTCCCCGACGGGCGGCTGCGCTCCAACCTGCTGGTGGCGCTCGGCCATGCCGACGGCCCGCCCGCCCGGCCGCGCGCCCCCCGCCTGGATGTGGCCGAGGCCGTCACCATCCTCTGACGCCGCGGCCGTCCCCGCCGCAACACAGGAGACCGACATCATGAGCGTCAACGACGCGGCCGCCGTCCTGCCGGCGGCCGAGGGCGGAGCCTTGCCGCCGCTGCGGGTGTGGCTGCGATTCACCACCGCCGCTTCTTTGTGGTTCGCCGCCGCCGCCGTCACCACCCTGTGGCCCGATCTGGACGATTGGGAACGCACCGGCGCCTTCGCCAGCCTGCTGGCCGCCGTCGGCGGGCTGCTGCTGCTGGCGGTCCCGCTGCTGGCGCTGCTGCGTCCGGGCGGGGGGCGGCCGGGCACGGCGCTGGACCGGCTGAACGATTCCATCCCCTGGCTGGTGGTTCTGGCCGCGGGGCTGACGGCGTGGCAGATCCTGACCGCCAAGCTGGGCATCCTGCCCCGCCCGTTCTTCGCCCCGCCGCAGGCGCTGCTGGAGGTCTATCTCGACGACTGGCCGCGGCTGCTGGACTGTCTGGCGGCGTCGCTGGGGCTGCTGGTCAGCGGCTATGCCATCGGCTCGGCCATCGGCATCGTCACCGGGGTGGCCATCGGCTGGTCGCGGACGGTGGGGTACTGGGTGCATCCGGTGCTGCGGCTGATCGGGCCGCTGCCGGCCACCGCGTGGCTGCCCATCGCCTTCTTCGCCTTCCCCTCCAGTTGGAGCGCCAGCGTGTTCCTGATCGCGCTGGCCGCCGGGGTGCCGGCGACCATCCTCACCTGGTCGGGGGTCGCCAGCGTCAACAGCGCCTATTACGACATCGCCCGCACGCTGGGCGCCTCCCCCCGCTTTCTGGTGCTGAAGGTGGCGGTCCCCGCCGCCATGCCGCACGTCTTCGTCGGCCTGTTCATGGGGCTGGGTTCCGCCTTTGCCGTGCTGGTGGTGGCGGAGATGCTGGGGGTGAAGTCGGGCATCGGCTGGTACCTGCAATGGGCGCAGGGGTGGGCCGCCTACGGCAACATGTACGCCGCGCTGCTGGTGATGGCGCTGGTGTGCTCGGGCCTCGTCACCCTGCTGTTCCGGGTGCGTGACCGCCTGCTCGCCTGGCAGAAAGGAATGCTGAAATGGTAGCGATGGAACTGGCATCCACCACGCCGGGCGCGGTGGGAATGACCATCGACGTGCAGGGTGTGGACCACCGCTTCGACCTTGACGGCGCACCGCTGCCGGTGCTGGAGGGGGTGGATCTGCGGGTGGAGCCGGGCGAAATGGTGGCCCTGCTCGGGCCGTCCGGCTGCGGCAAGTCCACCCTGCTGCGCCTGATCGCCGGGCTGGAGCCGCCCAGCCGCGGCCGGATCCTGGCGGACGGCACCCCCATCCGCGGGCCGGAGCCGTCGCGGGTGGTGGTGTTCCAGGATCCCACCCTCTACCCCTGGCGCACCGTGCGCGGCAACGTGGCCCTGGGGCTGGAAGCCCAGGGGCTGCTGCGCACCCAGGGCCACCGCATCGACGCCGCCCTGGCGCTGGTGGGGCTGACGGGGTTCGCCAACGCCTATCCCCACCAGCTTTCCGGCGGCATGGCCCAGCGGGCGGCCCTGGCCCGTGCGCTGGTCAACGACCCGCGGCTGCTGATCCTCGACGAACCGCTGGGCAAGCTGGACAGCCTGACCCGCCTGACCATGCAGAGCGAGTTGGTGAGCCTGTGGCAGCGGGCCGGCTTCACCGGCCTTCTGGTCACCCACGACATCGAAGAGGCGCTGTTCATGGCGACCCGCGTGATCGTGTTCAGCCCGCGCCCGGCGCGGGTCACGGCCGACCTGCCCATCGACCGCCCCTATCCCCGCCACCGTGGCGACCCGGTTCTGACCGAACTGCGCCACCACATTCTTGAACTTCTCGGCCTGGCCGAGACCTGGTGAGGACACCCGCACATGCCCGATCCCGTGTCTGCTCCCAACCTGTCCCGCCTGCGGGATTTCATCGGCGCCTTCACCCGGCTGGTGGAACGCCACGGCCGCGACGAACCGGCGCTGCTGGCCGAAGGCCGCACCCTGCTGGCCGATCTGATCGCCACCGACGACTGGCTGCCCGACACCTACGCCCAGCCCGATCCGGTCCATTACCGGCAATACCTGCTGCACTGCGACCCGTTCGAGCGGTTTTCGGTGGTCAGCTTCGTCTGGGGGCCGGGCCAGCACACACCCATCCACGATCACACCGTCTGGGGGCTGGTCGGCGTGCTGCGCGGGGCGGAGGTGTCGCAACGCTATGATCTGCGGACCGATGCCCCGCCGCTGGCCCACCCGGCGGAACGCCTTCCGGCCGGTGCGGTGGAAGCGGTGTCGCCCACCATCGGCGATGTGCACGCCATTTCCAACGCCCTGCCCGACCGCCCGTCCATCAGCATCCACATCTATGGCGGCAACATCGGGGCCGTGCGCCGGTCGGTGTTCGACCCGCTGACCGGGCAGCCCAAGCTTTTCATTTCCGGCTACGCCAACACCGCCGTTCCCAACCTGTGGGACCGCTCCAAAGCCGCCTGAAGGAACCTCCCCACCATGACCATCCCCGTCCGCAGCCCCGCCGAGATCCGCAACGCCTGGATCGAGGGAAGCGAAACAGCCCTCCTCGACGCGCGGGAGGAAGGTCCCTATTCCCTGTCCCACCCGCTGTTCGCCGTGTCGGTGCCGTTGAGCCGGGTGGAATTGCTGGCCTATGACCTGCTGCCGCGCTTCGGCGTGCCGATCACCGTCTACGACGACGGCGAAGGGGTGGCGGAGCCGGCGGCCCGGCGGCTCCAGGCCCTGGGCTACACCGACGTGGCGCTGCTGGCGGGCGGTCTGTCCGGCTGGGTGGCGGCCGGGTTCGAGGTCTACCGCGACGTCAACGTGCCCAGCAAGGCGTTCGGCGAATGGGTGGAGCACCACCGCCACACCCCATCCCTGCCGGCCGCCGAGGTCAAGGCGCTGATCGACGCCAAGGCCGATGTGGTGATCCTCGATGCCCGCCGGTTCGAGGAATACGCCACCATGTCGATCCCCGGCGGCGTCAGCGTGCCGGGGGCCGAACTGGTCAAGCGCGTCCACGACATCGCCCCCAACCCAGACACGCTGGTCATCGTCAACTGCGCCGGGCGCACCCGCTCGATCATCGGCACGCAGTCGCTGGTCAACGCCGGCATTCCCAACCGGGTGGCGGCCCTGCGCAACGGCACCATCGGCTGGACGCTGGCCGGGCTGGACCTGGACCACGGCGCCACCCGCCGCTTCCCCGACGTGTCGGCGGAAGGGGACGCCCGCGGCCGCAGGGCCGCCCGTGCCGTCGCCGACCGGGCCGGTGTCCGCCGCATCACCCCCGCGGCCCTGGATGCGTTGCTGGGCGACGAGCGGCGCACGCTGCACCGGATCGACGTGCGCACGCCCGAAGAATACGCCGCCGGCCACCTGGCCGGCTTCCGCCACGCCCCCGGCGGGCAGTTGGTGCAGGCCACCGACGAATATGTGGCGGTGCGCGGCGCGCGCATCGTGCTGGCCGACGACCCGGCCGGCGGCGGCGGGGTGCGGGCGGACATGACCGCCTCGTGGCTGGCACAACTCGGCTGGGACGTGGCGGTGCTGGAGGGCGACGTGAGCGGGCTGGGGGTGGAAACCGGCCCCGACCATCGCCGCCTGCCGCCGCCGCCCGACGTGCCGGTGACCACCGTCACCCCCCACGACCTGCTGGCCCTGCTGGAAAACGGCGAGGCGGCGGTGATCGACCTGACCCGCAGCCCGCGGTACCGGGCCGGTCATATTCCGGGTGCGTGGTTTTCCGTGCGTGCCCGCCTGCACGATCTGGTGTCCCGCCTGCCGCCGGGGGTGCGGCCGGTGCTGACCTGCGGCGACGGCACCCTGACCCGCTACGCCGTGGCCGATTTCATTGAACGCGGCGAACCGGCCCCGCTGCTGCTGGCCGGCGGCACCAAGGCGTGGATCGAGGCCGGGTTGCCGCTCAGCACCGATCTGGAACGGCTGGGACCGGACCCCGACGACATCTACAAGCGCCCCTACGAAGGCACCGACAACAGTGCCGCCGCCATGCAGGGTTACATCGACTGGGAACTGGAACTGGTGGCGCAGTTGAAACGGGACGGCGCCCATCGGTTCCGCGTCATCTGACCGCCGTGGCGCCCGTGCTTCCCGCCAACCTCGACATGGACATCCTGCGGGCGCTGGTGATCGCCATGGACCTCGGCGGCTTTGCACGGGCCGCCGAACGTCTGGGCCGCACCCAGTCGGCCATCAGCCTGCAGATGAAGAAGCTGGAGGAACAGGTGGGCCAGCCCCTGTTCCGCAAGGCCGGGCGGACCGTGGCGCTGACCGATACCGGCGACGTGCTGCTGGGCTATGCCCGCCGTATCGTCGCTCTGAACGACGAAGCCCTGATGACCGCCCGTGGCGGTGCCATGGACGGCACCGTGCGGGTCGGTTTTCCCCAGGATCTGGCCGAACGCTGGCTGCCGGCGGTGCTGGGCGCCTTCCACCGCGCCCATCCGCGCGTCCATGTGGAGGCTCAGGTGGGCCGCGGCCAGGAATTGCGCGAACAGGTGGCGCAGGGCAGCCTGGATCTGGCCCTGGCCTTCGGCCGCATCGGTGACGGCCCATCCGCCGGGCAACCATCCGCCGGGCATGGCGGGGAGCCGGAGCCGCTGGCATCTCTGCCCGTGGTGTGGGTGGCCGCCGCCGGCTTCCGCCACGATCCCGGCGCACCGCTGGCCTTGGCCTTGCTGGACAGCCCATGCATGTTCCGCCAGCACGGGATCACCGGGCTGGACCGGGCCGGGCGCCCGTGGCGCATCACCTTCACCAGCCCCAGCCTGTCCGGTCTGTGGGCCGCGGTCGAAGCCGGGCTGGGTGTGACCGTCCGCACGCCGCTGGGGGTACCCGCCAGCCTGTCGATTCTTGGCCCCGCCAGCGGTCTTCCCCACCTGTCGCGGGTTCCGTTGGAACTGCACCGCTCCCCCGCCGCCACCAGCCCGGCCGTGGAGCGGCTGTGCGCCATCCTGACGGACTCCCTGCGGACCATTCTGCCACCGCACGCCCATATATAACACTAAATATTTGTTGCTTGAGTTTTACAAAACAATCTCGTTTGTGTTTTTTGCTTTTCCCTATCATCATAATGGGAATATCCTGTTTCCGTCACGTGATCGCCCCTTCCGTCTTCCCGCCGCTCACAGCCATAAGGGCTTTTCCCATGACCGCCGATGTTTCCCGCCCGCCCGTCCCACCGTCCGCCGTCGGCTGGCCCGTCACGCGCCGCGGCCTGCTGCGTCTGGGTGCCGGCGCCTGTGGCGCGCTGGCTCTGGGCGGGATCGTCCCGCCCGTGCGGGCGGCGGTGCCGGGGCCGGAAACCACCTTGCGGATCGCCGATTACAAGGCGCTGGACGGGCTGGCCCTGGAATCCGCCGGCCAGCTTCCGACCCCGTACAAGGCCGCCTTTTCCGAATTCGCCTCGGGTAATCTGATTGTCGAGGCGATCAACGCCGGGGCCATCGACCTTGGTTCCAGCAGCGAAATTCCCCCGGCCTTCGGCGTCACCGCCGGGGCGCGGCTGTCGGTCGTCGCCGTGGTCAAGGATGATGTGAACTGGCAGGTGGTGCTGGTGCCGCCGGACAGCCCCATCCGGACCATCGCCGACCTGAAGGGCAAGCGCGTCGGCTATGTCCGCGCCACCACCACGCAGTATTATCTGGCCAAGATGCTGGGCGAGGCGGGGTTGCGCTTCACCGACATCAAGGCCGTGGCCCTGACCCCGGCGGAAGGCCAATCGGCGTTCGAGCAAGGCTCCCTGGATGCCTGGGCCATTTATGGCTACAGCGTGCCCGCCGCCATCAAAAAGGGCGCGCGGGTGCTCAAGACCTCCAACGGCTATCTGTCGGGGAATTACCTGTATCTGGCCTCCCCCGATGCCCTGGCCGATCCGGCGAAATCGGCGGCCATCGGCGATATCCTGCTGCGGCTGCGCCGCGCCTTTGCGTGGCGCGCCGCCAACCTGGAAACCTGGGCCAAAATCCATTCCACCGCCATCGGCGTGCCGCTGGAGGTGGATCTGGAGATCCTGCGGAAGAATTCCCGCCAGCGGGATCTGGCCCCCATCACCGATGCCGACGTGGCATCGGCCCAGAACGTGGCCGACACCTTCCACCAGTTGGGGGTGCTGCCCCGGCGGATCGATTTCGCTCCGGCCTTCGACCGCCGCTTCACCGACATCCTGTCCCAGCCGCTGGGCTGAGACTCTTTCCCGCTCTCCCGCCGCTTCTCCCCACGTCCGCACAAGGAATCCGCACCATGACCGCCTCTTCCCATCCGCTGCGCTTCGTCGGCTTCGTCGGCAACCACAATGCGTCCGAAATCATCCCGCGCCAGGGGCCGGTGGTGGACCGCGATTACATCGAAACGGTGGCCAAGGCCCATGAATACGGCGGGTTCGATGCGGTGTTGCAGGCGTTCCACGCCGATTCCCCCGACAGCCTGCAGGTCAGCCAGCACATCACCAGCGTCACCGACCGGCTGCATGTGCTGATCGCCCACCGTCCGGGCTTTCAGGCGCCGACCATCCTGGCCCGCCAGTTCGCCACGCTGGACCAGTTGAGCCGCGGCCGCACCGCCATCAACGTCATCACCGGGGCCGAGCGCGCCGAACTGGCCCGCGACGGCAACACGGTGGACGATAAGGACGACCGCTACGCCCGCACCTCGGAATTCCTCGACATCGTGCGCGCCGAATGGACCAGCGAGGCGCCGTTCGATTACACCGGCCGCTTCTATCAGGTGGAACAGGCGTTTTCGCAGGTGAAGCCGTACCGTGAGAGCGGCATTCCGGTGTGGATCGCCGGCGCCTCGCAGGCGGCGATCGATGTGGCCGGGCGCCACGCCGACACCTTCGCGCTGTGGGGGGAAACCCACGATCAGGTGCGCGAACTGCTGAACCGCGTGCGCGCCGCCGCCGCCAAGAACAACCGGCCGCAGCCGGCGTTCAGCCTGTCGCTCCGCCCGGTCCTGGCCGACACCGAGGACGCCGCCTGGGCCAAGGCCGACGCCATCTATGAAAAGGCCAAGGCCCTGCTGGACAAGACCGGGTTCCGCCGCGGCGACCTGCCCAACAACGAAGGGGCGCGCCGCCTGCTGTCCATCGCCGATCAGGGGCACCGCCACGACAAGCGGCTGTGGACCGCCATCGCCGGCCTGACCGGGGCCAAGGGCAATTCCACCTCGCTGGTGGGCACGCCCGATCAGGTGGCCGACGCGCTGCTGGATTATTACGATCTGGGCGTCACCACCTTCCTGATCCGCGGCTTCGACCCGCTGCCCGACGCCATCGCCTATGGCCGGGAGCTGCTGCCGCGGGTGCGCCAGCTGGTGGCGGAACGCGCGCGCGCCCGCGCCGTGGCGGCGGAGTAAACGGGCCATGGCCGGAGCCGGGGCCGGAACGGCGGGGGCGGTCACGCGCCCGCCGGTCATCCTCAACCATCTGGGGCCGGTGGTGGGCGCGCGGATCGCCGCCCACTGGTCGCGCCCCACGGTGATCGACCGCGACGAAACCCAACCGCCGTGGGTGATCCCGCGGGGGGTGGATGTGCTGCTGACCCGCCCGCTGATCGGGTGGGACACCGCACCCGCCACCCCGCCCGCCGGCTGGCTGGGGGATCTGCGGTGGATTCAATCGGCCTCCACCGGCATGGATTTCTACCCCCGCTGGCTCTACGACGGCCCCCACAGCGCCGCGGTGCCGGTCACCTGCGCCCGCGGGGTGTCGGCGGTGCCCATCGCCGAGTACGTCCTGGCCGCGGTTCTGCTGTTCGAAAAGCGCCTGGACGCCGTGCGGGTGCGCGGGCCGGAGGATTGGCGGCGGGTCACGCTGGGCGGGCTGTCCGGCAAGCGGCTGGGGCTGGTGGGGTACGGCGCCATCGGCCGCGCGGTGGCGGAACGGGCCACGGCCCTGAGCCTGCGCGTGGGTGCGGTGCGCCGCACCGGCTGGACCACGCCGGAGCCGGGGGTGGAGCCGTTCGCCCGGCTGGAGGATCTGGTGGCGGCATCCGACCATCTGGTCCTGGCCCTGCCGCTGACCGACGCATCCCGCGGTCTGGTGGACGCGGCGCTGCTGGCCCACGCCAAGCCGGGCCAGCACATCATCAACATCGCCCGCGGCGCGCTGATCGACCAGGACGCCCTGCTGGCCGCCATCGACGGCGGGCGCATCGCCGGGGCCACCCTGGACGTGACCGAGCCGGAACCGCTGCCCGCCGGCCATCCCTTCTACCGCCATCCGGCAATCCGGCTGACACCGCACACCTCTTTCACCGGACCGGAGGTCGAAAGCCGGCTGGCCGACACGATCATCGCCAATCTCGACGCCTATGCCAGCGCCCGCCCCCTGCACGACCGGGTGGATGCGGCGGTGGGCTATTGACCCTTTCACCACGGGGGAGTCCCATCCCATGAACCAGATCGCCCCGCGCCCCGGCACCTTCTGGCCGCCGGTCACCTATGCCCCCCGCACCAGCATCGAGGCGGAACGGCTGCACCGCAAGCAGCGGCTGGCCGCCACCTTCCGCCTGTTCGGCCGCTACGGCTTCGACCAGGGTCTGGCCGGGCACGTTACCGTGCGCGACCCGGAATTCCATGACCGTTTCTGGATCAACCCGCTGGGCCAGCATTTCCGCACCATCCGGGTGTCCGACCTGCATCTGGTGGACATCGACGGTCATGTGCTGCACGGCGACCGCGCCATCAACCAGGCGGGCTTCACCATCCATTCCGCCATCCACCGGGCACGCCCCGACGCGGTGGCCGCCGCCCACACCCATTCCACCTATGGCAAGGCGTGGTCGGCGCTGGGCCGTCCGCTCGACCCCATCAGCCAGGATGCCGCCGCCTTTTACGAGGATCAGGTGATCTTCGACCCCTATTCCGGCGTCGTGCTGCAAGAGGCCGAAGGCCGCCGGCTGGTGGCGGCCCTGGGGGACAAAAAGCTCGCCATCCTCAAGAACCACGGCCTTCTGACCGTCGGCCCGACCATCGAGGCGGCGGCGTGGTGGTACATCACCGCCGACAACGCCGCCCACACGCAATTGCTGGCCGAAGCCGCCGGCACGCCGCAGCCGATGGATCATGCGACGGCGCAACTCACCCGCTCCCAGGTCGGCACGCACGAGGGCGGGGCCTACAACTTCCATCCCCTGTGGGAATGGATCACCGCCGCCGAACCCGACCTGCTCGACTGACCCCCGCCATTTCCGCACACGCCATGAAAGCCGCTGCCATGACCGACCGTTCCCTGCCGATCCTGTCCCGCCGCCGCCTGCTCGCCGCCGGGGCGGCGACGCTGGCCGCCCCCGCCGTCCTGCGCGGGCGGGCGCTGGCCGCCGAGCCGCTGCGCCTGTCGTGGAACGCCGGGGCGGTGTGTTTTTCCGCCGTGCCGCTGGCGCTCCAGCGGGGTCTGTTCCAGAAGCACGGGCTGGAGGTGGATCTCATCAACTTCACCGGCTCCACCGACCAGCTTCTCGAAGCCATCGCCACCCGCAAGGCCGACGCCGGTGTCGGCATGGCGCTGCGCTGGCTGAAACCCCTGGAACAGGGGTTCGACGTGAAGATCACCGCCGGCATCCATGGCGGCTGCATGCGGCTGATCGGGTCCAAGGCCGCGGGCGTGAACACCGTACTGGACCTGCGCGGCAAGACGGTCGGTGTCACCGACATGGCCAGCCCGTCGAAGAACTTCTTTTCCATCGTGCTGACCAAGTTCGGCATCGACCCGGTGAAGGAGGTGGAATGGCGGCAGTACCCCGGCGACCTGCTGGGGCTGGCGGTGGAAAAGGGCGAGATCCAGGCGCTGGCCGACGGCGACCCGCTGATCTGGCGCCACACCAAGAATCCCGAACTGGTGGAAATCACCAACAACGTCTGCGGCGAATATGCCACCCGCACCTGCTGCCTGATCGGGGTGCGCGGCAGCCTGTTGCGCGACAACCCGGCGGCGGCCAAGGGCCTGACCAACGCGCTGATCGAAGCCCAGCACGAGGTGTTCGCCAACCCGCAGGCCGCGGCGGAAGCCTATGCCCCCTATGCCCCGAAATTCCCGGTCGATGAACTGGCCGCCATGCTGCGCAGCCACGCCCACAACGTCACCCCGGTCGGCAACGACCTGCGCCGGCAATTGTCCCTCTACGTGGACGAGTTGAAGAGCGTGTCGGTCATCAAGCCCCACGTGGACAGCACGAAATTCGCGTCGAAGATCACGGTCGATCTGGCCTGATCCCCTTACCCTCTCTTCCCACGGACGGTCCTCCCATGCCCTTCGACCATGCCCCCGCCTCCGCCGTCGATGACGCGCTGCTGGCGCGTCTGACGGCGGATTTCGCCCGGCGCGCCGCCGAACACGACGCCGACGCCAGCTTCCCCTTCGAAAACTTCGCGGCCCTGCACGACGCGGGTCTGCTGGCGCTGGTCGATCCGCCGTCGGTGGGAGGCAAGGGGGGCGGGCTGCGCGACGCCCTGGCGGTGGTGGCCGCGGTGGCGCAGGGGGAACCGTCCACGGCGCTGGTGCTGGTCCTGCAATACTTCAACCATTTCCAGATGTGGCGCAGCCCGCACTGGCCGGTCGGGCTGCGGGACCGCATCGCCCGCACCGCGGCGACCGATGGCGCCGTCATCAATGTGCTGCGGGTGGAACCGGAACTGGGAACCCCGCTGCGCGGGGGCTTGCCGGCGACGGTGGCCCGCAAGGTGCCGGGAGGGTGGCGGATTTCCGGCACCAAGCTCTATTCCACCGGCGCGCCGATCCTGACATGGCTGTCGGTGTGGGCGCGCACCGAAGATGCGGAACCGCAGGTGGGCACCTGGATCGTTCCCGCCGGCACCGACGGGGTGGAGATCCGCCCGGTGTGGAACCACATCGGCATGCGCGCCAGCGGCAGCCACGAGGTGGTGTTCCATGATGTGTTCGTCGCCGACGACCTGAAGGCCGACGTGCGCCCGCCCGCCGCCTGGGCGGCCCCCGATCCGGAAACCGCGGCGTGGAACGCCGCACTGTTCAGCGTGGTCTATGATTCCATCGCCCGCGCGGCGCGCGGCTGGCTTCTGAGGTTCCTGCACGCCCGCACCCCCACCGCGCTGGGAGGGGCGGCGCTGTCCACTGTCCCCCGCCTGCAGGAAGCGGTGGGCGGGATCGAGGCGCTGTTGCAGACCAACCGCGTTCTGCTGCGCTCGCTGGCGGCGTCGGCGGACGCCGGAACGCCGCCGCCCGCGCACGAAAGCCAGCTTGTGAAATACACGGTGACCAACAACGCCATCGCCGCCGTGGCCAAAGCGGTGGAGATCACCGGCAACCCCGGCCTGACCCGCGACAACCCGCTGGAACGCCATTACCGTGACGTTCTGTGCGCCCGCGTGCACGCGCCCCAGAACGACATGATCCTGACCGCCGCCGGGCGGGCGGCTCTGGCCGGGAGATGAGCGGGGCTGCCGCCCCGACCCCGCTTGGAGGCTGGCGCCTCCAAACCTCCTTCTCTTTTATCGATAAAAGAGAAGGAGGTTTGGGATGCTGCCCAAGCGATTACTTCCCGCGGGCCTTCAGCGCCCGGTCCAGGCGCGGATAGACGCGGCGGGCGTTGCCTTCGTACACCTTGTAACGCTCCTCGTCCGTCAGGTTGAGGGTCGCTTCGATGTAACGCTTGGTATCGTCGTAGTAATAGCCGGTTTCGGGATCGATGCCGCGCACCGCCCCGATCATTTCCGACGCGAACAGGATGTTGTCCACCGGGATGACGCGGGTCAGCAGATCGATGCCCGGCTGATGATAGACGCAGGTATCGAAGAAGATGTTGTTGAGCAGATGCTCGGTCAGCAGCGGCTTCTTCAGTTCCTGCGCCAGACCGCGGAACCGGCCCCAATGATAGGGCACCGCCCCGCCCCCGTGGGGGATGACGAACTTCAAGGTGGGGAAATCCTTGAACAGGTCCGAGGTCAGGCACTGCATGAACGCGGTGGTGTCGGCGTTCAGGTAATGGGCGCCGGTCGTGTGGAAGCAGGCGTTGCACGAGGTGGACACGTGGATCATCGCCGGCAGTTCATATTCCACCATGGCTTCATAAATGGGATACCAATGGCGGTCCGACAGCGGCGGAGAGGTCCAGTGCCCGCCCGACGGATCGGGGTTCAGGTTGATGGCGACGAAGCCGTATTCCTTCACGCACTTTTCGATTTCGGGCACGCAGGTCTTGGGATCCACCCCCGGCGACTGCGGCAGCATGGCCGCACCGATGAAATTGTCGGGGAAAAGCTGCGCCACCCGATGGCACAGCTCGTTGCAGATGGCCGCCCAGGTCGAGCTGGTTTCAAAGGTGCCGACGTGATGGGCCATGAAGCTGGCGCGCGGCGAGAACACCGTCAGGTCCGACCCGCGTTCCTGCATCTTGGCAAGCTGGTTCAGCTCGATGCTTTCGCGCAGGTCATCGTCGCTGATGCGCAATTCCGACGGGCTGGGAGTCTGGGACGGATCCTTCAGCGCGGCGATCTGGCGGTTGCGCCATTCCTCCAGAGCCTTGGGCGCCGTGGTGTAATGCCCGTGGATGTCGATAATCATCTGTCGCTCCCCTTCCCTTATCCGTCCCGGCGTGCCTGTCGTGGTTGCCGCGCCTGACGGCGACTATAAGGGTTGAAGCGGGGGACCTTCGTTGCCGGTTGGTGAAGATACGTTCGGATTTTGTTATGCTGCATTGCAAGAAAATAGCGTGATCGAGCCTCTGTTCCGCCTGAAACCTTGTGTTTTCCGTCGCCTGCGATGCGGGTACATCACGGAGCCGATGGTGCTCCGTGTGCGAAATCCGGCGAAAAATGTGATGGAATCAAAAAATTGGGCCGGGAGCGCAACCGCTCCCGGCCCAGGTTGGAGAATGCTCATCAGTCAGGGACGCAAAAAGACCCGGAGGGGAAAGCCCCGCCCGCCGGCAACCGCCCGAAAGGCGCCGCAGCACCCGGAACGGTCCGCCGTTCCTGTGATGCTGCATCTCATTTTTCGAATGGAGCCGGCACCGCCGCCGCGTGCCCGCGGCACACCGGATACCACGGAGACTATACGGGAAAAGCCGTGTCCGGCGGCATTGCCCATTCGTGAACCATCGTTCTGATTATGTGATGGATGGTTCCTTCGCCCCACCGGCTGCCGTACAGTGGGCCGGCACCGCGCATCCCCGCACGGCACGGGCTTTCCCCATGGGCATGGCAGACACACACACCACCATCAATCCGGAACTGGGGCTGGCCCATCTGCGCGCCTTTCTGTCGGTCGCCAGCACCGGCAGCATCGCCCGGTCGTCCGACGACATCTTCAAGGCGTCGTCGGCCATCACCCGGTCGATCCGCGAATTGGAAAAGGCGCTGGGCACCGCCCTGTTCGAACGCAAGCCGCGGGGCATGCTGATGAACGCCTATGGCGAAGCGGTGATGCGCCGCGCCATGCGCATCCGCGATCAGGCGGAACAGACGGCGGACGATCTGTGCCGGTCCAAGGCGCTGGGGGCGATTTCCCGCAACGTGGTGTTCAACCTGATGTTCAGCGGCCGGAAGCTCCAGCTTCTCGAACAGCTGTCGGAACTGCGACACCTGTCGGCGGCGGCGGAAAAGCTGGGCATGTCGCAGGCCGGCGCCAGCATGTCGCTGTCGCGCATCGAAAGCGCCATCGGCCAGCCGCTGTTCCATCGCATGATCCAGGGCATGGTGGCGACCGACACCGCTGACAAGCTGGTGGCGGCGGGCAAGCGCATCTTCGCCGAACTGCGCCATATGGAAGCCGACATCTCGGCCATCGCCGGCACGCAGCAGGGGACGGTCATCATCGGCGCCCTGCCGCTGGGCCGCACCTATATCCTGCCCACCGCCATCGCCCACACCCTGAAACGCTTTCCCAAGATCCGGGTGCGGACGGTGGAAGCGCCGTACGACGTGCTGGTGTCGCGGCTGCGCACCGGGGACATCGACATGATCTTCGGCGCCCTGCGGCCCGAGGCCATGTGTCGCGGCCTCATCACCGAAAAGCTGCTGTGCGACCGCATCGGCATCATCGCCCGCGCCGGCCATCCCCTGGCCGGTCATGGGCAGATCCGCCTGGACGAGGTGCTGAACGAACAATGGATCCTGCCGCGGGCCGACGCGCCGGGGCGGCGGCTGATCGACGATTCCTTCGCCGAGTTGGGGCTGACGCCGCCCGAGGCTTCGGTGGAAACCGGGGATCTCGCCATCGTCCGGCAATTGCTGTGCAGCAGCGACATGCTGACCGCCATATCGCCGCGGCAGTTGCGGGTGGAGATCGAAAGCGGGGTCATCACCGAACTGCCGGTGCCGCTGGGCCGGACCACCCGGCAGATCGGGCTGACCCTGCGCGACGGGGCGTTGCTGCCGCCCATCGCCCACTCGATCCTTGACGGCATCCGGCTTTACGCCCGCGACCCTCCCGGCGGGACCCCATCACCACTCCCTTGATCCGCCACAGACAGGACCAACAGACATGACCGATGAACAGGCATTGACCGCCGTGCTGGCCGCCGTCGCCAAGGCGCGCGCCATGGGGCTGCGCATCACCGCCGTGGCCGTGGACGCCGGCGGCCACCCGAAGGCGCTGCTGCGCATGAACGGCGCCCCCTTCCACGGGGTGGAGATTTCCACCGACAAGGCCAGGACCGCCGCCGGTTTCGGCATCCCGACCGCGGTGTGGAAGGACCGGATCGCCGACCGCCCCCATGTGCTGGAAGGGCTGAACGGCCGGTCCGGCTTCATTCCCATCGGCGGGGGCGTGCCGGTGATGGTGGACGGCACGGTGATCGGCGCGCTTGGCGTCTCCGGCGCCCGTGAGGACGAGGATTGCCTGATCGCCGCCGAGGGGCTGGCGGCCCTGGGGTGACATTTACTGGTGGCTTGAAATTTGCAGTTGCGTCATGCGCTCTTATCGATCTGCGGGAACGACATGACGACCTCCATCTCCGCCCCATCCGTTTTTTCCACCCGAACCGCCCCGACTGGCCGGGACAGCGGCAAGACCGGCACAGCGGCGGCGTTCGAGGCGGCACTTTCTGCCGCCGGGCAAAATGAGACAGCCACCCCGGCCCAGCCGCCGGCCACCCTGACCACGCTGGGGGGCAAACGCTACAGCCTGTCCGGCCTGACCGCCGATTATCAGGAATGGCGCACCGGCTATGAGCGGAACGTCTTCGCCGACCGTCGGCAGGCCGTGGACTCCCAATCCGGCCCCTATCTGGCCCTGCTGGAAAAGGCATCCGCCGGCAACGCCATGGCCGACCCCAAGGCGTTCCTCAAATCCCTGTCGGCTTCGGAACTGCAAACCCTGCAGACCATCCATTCCCTGGCCGATCCCATCAACCCGGACGGCCTGACCGATGAAGGGGCGCAGAACCTGATCCTGCCGCCCAACCGGGCCGAGGATGTGGACCACGACGGCTTCAACATGGTGGGCCTTGCCAAGACCTGGCAGTTCCCCCCCTCCGACGCCCCCAAAAGCGTCAGAGAGGCCTGGAAAGCCGCCACCAAAGACCTGAGCGGGTCGGACCTGATGATCCTGACCGGCAGCTTCCTGCCCCTGACGGCCGGGGCCATCACCGGCGGGTCGGCCTATATCCCGCCCGACGCCGACTATCAGGCCATCACCGCCGATGTCCTGGCCGGCGCCAAGGAGGCCCGCCGCTATGACCAGTCGTGGCAGGTGCCGCACCGGGACCGCCAGATCGCTCTGCTGGAACGGCTTTACAACGCCTTTGGCGACACCGCCGCCGGTGCGTGAGCGGCCGGCTGGCCATCGTGGGCCAGTTCAGCGTGGGCCGGTTCGGCGTGGCCGACCACCCGGATGATCTCCGGCCAGCGGGTGCGGAGGTCGCGTTCCAGCGCGTCGATGGCATCGTGGACCGCCACCACGGTTTCCACCGGGTCCACATGGCTGTGGAAGGACACCACCAGCCCCGCGGCACTGCGGCGGACCCGCAGATTGTGCACATCGCGCAACGGGCCGGTGCCGGCGGCGACGGCATCGGCCAGCCGGCTGCCGATGGCGCGCCACAGGTCCGCTTCCACATCCACGCCGTTCAGGCCGCTGTCCTGCAACGGCTCGATGTGGCTTTCCACCTCGACATCGTGGCCCAGTTCCTCGCGGATGGAGGCTTCCAGCATTGAGGACAGGTCATGCGCCTCGTGCACCGGCAAGCGCCCGTCCACCTCCAGATCGAAGCCGATGGACAGGCGGCCGTTGACCCGCTGGACCGTGACGTGATGGACGGCCAGCCCCAGCATGGCCGCCCGCACCATCACCCGGTCCATCACCGTTTCATCGTCCAGCGCCAGCGGGTGCATCACCGCCGACACCTCGGCTTCGGGCATCTCGGCACGAATGGCGGCGATGGCCTGTGCCCGCAACGCCTGCACCGCTTCCGCCGGCAGGGTGCGGCCCACCATCAGATCCAGATCGACGAACAGCACGCTGCCCGCCGGGCGCACCCGCACCCGCTGAACCCCGGCAATGCCCGGCAGGGTTGCGGCGATGGCTTCCACCCGTTCCATGGCACCCGCCGGGGCGGCGTCGATCAGCGTGTCGATGGTCCGGCGCCCCAGCCGATAACCGGCATGGCAGACGAAGACCGACACCCCGATGGCGGCCAGGGCATCCCCCTTGGGATAGCCCAGCCACACCAGAACCAGCCCCACCAGCACCACCGACGAACTGAGGATGTCGGAGGAGAAGTGCAGCGCGTCGGCCTCCAGCGCCTGGCTGCGGGTTTCCCGGGCCACCCGCGCCAGTTCCCGCGCGCGGTAGGCGTCAATGGCGATCGACGCCAGAATGACGGCCACCGACCACACGGTGGCCTCCACCTCCACCGGGCCGCCCAGCAGGCGGTGGGCCGCTTCATAGATGATCCACGCGCTGGTCAGGAACAGCAGGCCGGTTTCGATCAGGGCCGCCACGCTTTCCACCTTGCCGTGACCATAGGGATGGTTGGCGTCGGCGGGCTTGTCGCTGACGCGCACGGCGAAATAGGTCAGCACCGTCGCCCCCAGATCCAGCAGGCTGTGCAACCCTTCCGACATCAGGCCCAGGCTGCCGGTGGACAGACCGACGCCGAACTTCCCCACCGTCATGGCGCCGCTGGCCACGATCGACCCCAAGGCCACCGTTTCCTTTTCACTGCTCATCGCACACACACTCCCCACCGCAGCGCCTTACGCCGCGTCCCCGAACGCAAAGGTTTCGCTTTCATCGTCATAGGTGAACAACTCGGCATAGCGTGCCCAGCCCGGTCCGTACGCGGGCGCCGGACACCCGCTGGCCATGCGCCTCCTTCACCAGCGCGTGGATGTGGGCAGCCAGCGGCACGAAACGGACGATGAAAATTCGGAAGCCGAAAAACAAATACACCATCATCCGTCTGTGATGATCCGGCAAAAACACCGGACTGGGTGCCCCATACGCCAGGTTAGACAAAAGCCGGCATTGCCACCTGTTCTTATCGTGGTCGAGGACTGGAGGCTTCCATGTCTTGCCTTTTCGGCTGCAATCATTCTCATTCAAAGAACGAGAGCCGATCTTGCGTCAATACTGCGCCCCATCTACTCCTGGCCCCGGAACGGGTCAAGAGGTGTTTGCACCACCAGACGCGCCGTCAAAAAAACATCATGCGAAAGCGCCGACGGGAAGGGAGGGGGCACGCCACGCCCCCTCCCTCCCCGTCAGCCGGCCGGTGCCGCCGCTTCAGCGCAGCCGGTGGGCGACCCCATCGCCATAGGCCGGATCGGCGGCGAAGAAGTGCCCCATCTGCCGTTCCTGGATCGCCGCCGGCGCCTTGCGCAGCGACCCGGCGATGACGTCCATCAGCCGGTCCTGCGCCTCTGCCCCGATCAGGCGGAACAGGGCGCCGGCCTGGGAATAATCATCATTCCCCTGGCGGTGGTCGTAGCGGGCGGCGTCACCGCTGATGCGCAGCGGCGGTTCCCCCTGGGACGCCGGCGCCTGGGCCGGACCGCCGAAGCTGTTGGGTTCATAATTGGGCGCCCCGCCGCCGTTGCCGTCGAAGCGCATGGCCCCGTCGCGCTGGTGGTTGTGAACCGGGCAGCCGTGAGGCCGGTTGACCGGCAACAGCCCGTAATTGCCGCCCAGACGGTAGCGGTGGGCGTCGGCGTAGGCGAACAGGCGCCCCTGCAGCATCTTGTCGGGGCTGAAGGACACCCCCGGCACCACGCTGGCCGGGCTGAAGGCGGACTGCTCCACCTCGGCAAAGTAATTGTCCGGGTTGCGGTTCAGGATCATCTCGCCGATGTCGATCAGCGGGTAATCCGCGTGCGGCCACACCTTGGTCAGGTCGAAGGGGTTGATGCGATAGGTGTCGGCGTCGGCCTCCGGCATGATCTGCACCGCCACCCGCCAGGATGGAGCGTTGCCGTCGGCGATGCTGGCGAACAGGTCGCGGGTGGCATGGTCGGGGTCGATGCCGGCCATGCGCACC
This sequence comes from uncultured Rhodospirillaceae bacterium, assembly GCA_937927415.1. Taxonomy (GTDB): domain Bacteria; phylum Pseudomonadota; class Alphaproteobacteria; order Azospirillales; family Azospirillaceae; genus Azospirillum. The sequence goes on along the minus strand of CALBDS010000059.1, from coordinate 54,215 downwards.
GCCTGTTCGGCGGTGAAGTTCTCGATCCCCTGGCGGGTCTTGAAATGGTACTTCACCCAGAACCGTTCACCGGCCGCGTTGATCCAGGAAAAGGTATGGCTGGAAAACCCGTCCATGTGGCGGTAGCTGCGCGGCGTCCCGCGGTCGCTGAACAGGATGGTCAACTGGTGCATGGTTTCCGGCGACAGCGAGAAGAAATCCCACATGGCGGTGGGATCCTTCAGATTGGTGGCCGGGTTGCGCTTTTGCGTGTGGATGAAGTCGGGGAATTTCAGCGGGTCGCGCAGGAAGAACACGGGCGTGTTGTTGCCGACCAGATCGTAATTCCCCTCCTCGGTGTAGAACTTGACGGCAAAGCCACGGGGGTCGCGTTCGGCATCGGCGGAACCTTTTTCGCCGCCGACGGTGGAAAAGCGCACGAAGACCTCGGTTTCCTTGCCGACCGCGGACAGGAAAGCCGCCTTGGTATAGGCCGTCACGTCGCGCGTGACGCGGAAGACGCCGTAAGCACCGGCCCCCTTGGCATGGACAACACGTTCGGGAATTCGTTCCCGGTTGAAGTGGGCCAGCTTTTCAATCAGGTGAAAATCCTGCATCAGCACCGGGCCACGCGGACCAGCGGTCAGCGAGTTCTGGTTATCAACAACAGGAATTCCGAACGTCGTCGTGATGGTGGTCATGGCTTCCTCTCTTTTCCAGCATGATCGCACCGATCATTGTCGCTGGTCGGACAGGACGTCCAATCGTTACTTCCAACTGCTGCGATAGGTTTCTCCTACCGCCGCCCCTGCCGCCACAGCGGCAACGTGGCATTTGACCCCACAGGGGGAGTGGGCTAGCATGGCTCAAGGTATTGAGACTCATTTGCATTATCGTCCGTCACCGCAACCGGACGGCGTTCCTTGGGGGCATCATGACAGGATCGGTCACTCCCATCGTTTCGGCTCTGCCGGGGCGGATTCGTCTGCGCCATCCCCTGTTGCGCCAACCGGCCCGCAATCGGGACCTCGCGGACCGCCTCGCCGCCCTGGACGGGCTGCGGGTGGCGGACAGCAGCACCACCGCCGGCAGCCTGCTGATTCTGTACGACCCGGCCCGCACCGCGCGCGGTACAGTCGAAGCGCAGGTCGCCGCCGCTGCCGCCGATGTGCTGAACATCGCTCCGCCACCGGCTGCCCCATCGCCCCCATCCGGCAACGCCAAGGCCGCCGCCGGCCAGACGGCGACCCGCACCCTGAACCGCGTCGCCAAGATCGGCATGATGGGCAGCATGGCCGCCACCCTGGCCGCCCTGGGGATGGGCAAGCGCCTGCACGCCGGGGCCGGGGCGGTGTTCGTGGCCCTGATGCTGGTGCATATGACGATCCAGCGCAAACGCCTGTTCCAGTGACCGGCCCTCACCCTTCCCGCCTCCCGCCCGCTTTTTGAGCCGTTCCATGCCGCCGTCCCCCTCCCTGCTGCGCCTGACCGCGCTGTTGCGCATCGCCCACCACATTCCGGGCCGTGTCCGTTTGAAACTGGATGCCGCCGCCGGAGCGGATCTGGCATCGGCGGCCGGTGACATCGCCGCGCTGAACCGGGCGCTGTCGGCGGTTCCGGCCATCCGGTCGGTGAGCGTCAACCGTCTGGCGTTGTCCTGCACCATCGAATACGACCCGGTGGCGATCCCCCCCTCCGCCTGGCCCGATCTTCTGGAGGGGAAGGCCTCCGCCGGGGCCGATGCGCTGCTGCGTCTCGTCACCGGCCCGGCCTGACCGCCGGTCCCGTCCCAACGGACTTAAGGAGAACATCATGTATCCGTTGCTGATCTTCGCCACGGGCCTTGTCGTCGGCGCCGCCGGCGCCCGTCTGCTGAAAGGGGCCAACGGGCCGCTGAAGGCCAAGGCCACCGCCGCCACGGAAAAGGCCCAGTGCGGCGTGGAAAAGGCCCAGGAAGCCGTGCGCGATGCCGCGGTGTCCGGCCTGTCGGCCATCGAACGCACCTCGGCCCGCCTGCGCACCAAGCTGACGCCGGAACCGGCGGATGAGGCGGCCGGCGAACCCGCGCCGGAAGCCCCCGCCGAAACGGTTGCCGAAACCGCGGCCCCCGCGACGGAAGCCGCCCCCACCGAACCGGAGCGGCCGGCTCCGCCGCCTGCCGGGACCGAACCATGAAACGCAAGCGCCGGCTGGCCGGCACCCTGACGGTTCCCGAACTGTCGGCCACCTTCACCCGCGGCATGGTGGCGGCGGCCCTGCTGACGGCGGTTCAGGAACGCTGGACCGCCGGCTCCCCGCCGCCGGCACGCAAGATTCTGCGCTACGCCCTTCAGGGCGGCGCCGCGCTGGCCGCCGGGACCGCCGCGGCCGAAGCGGTGCGCACCCGCAACCCGGCGGGGGCCGTGCTGGCGGTGGCCGCCGGGGTGGCCGGCGTGGTGGCGATCGAACATCTGTTGAACCCGGCGGAAAGCCCCGCACAGGAGGAGAATAGCCTTGGCTAAGAAGAAGAAAGCGTCGAAAAAGGCGTGGAAGCAGCAGCAGCGCCTTTACAGCGACATGGCGGCCGCCGGCTGGACACCCCCCGCCGCGATGCAGGCCCGCAATCAGGGAATTCTGGGCGGGCTGACCAGCCTGCTGCCGTCGCGCCCGCAAGAACAGTTCCTGGTGGGGGCGTTGATCGGGGCCGCTGCGGCCTATGTGCTGTCCGACGACGAACTGCGCGGCAAGATCATCCGATCGGGGCTGAAGCTGTACGGCAGCCTTGCCGGCGGTCTGGCCGAGATGAAGGAGCAGGTCGCCGACCTCCAGGCCGAACTGGAGGCCGAACGGGCCGGTGAGCTATGAGCACCGCCCCGTGGTTCGTGGCGCTGGAGCCGGTCCACCACATCCCCGGCCGGGTGCGGCTACGCTATCGCTGCCGCCCGGCCAGCCGGAGTGACGCCGCCGCCCTGCGCCGCGCCGTCGAACGGGTGGAGGGGGTGGAAGCGGTGCGGGTATCGCCCGCCGCGCGGTCGCTGGCCATCCGCTACGACCGCGGGCGCACCAGTGCCGAGGGGCTGTGCCGCGCCCTGGCCGCCCTGCCCGTTCCCACCGACGAACCGGCCGCGGTTCCCGCCGCCGACGGCGGTGCTCACAGCCGGGATGTGATGGTGCGGCTGGCGACCCTGGCGGGCAGCTTCCTGCTGCCCATGCCGCTGCGGCTGCCGGTCGCTCTGGCCGGGGCGCTGCCGCTGCTGCGGGAAGCCACGGGGATCTATGCCCGCGAGGGCATCACCTCCCACGTTCTCGAAGCGATGGCGGTATCCATTTCGTTGGCCCGCCGGGATTTCACCGCCGCCAACACCACCACCTTCATGCTGGCGCTGGGCGAATATATGGAAGAAACCATCGCCCGCCGCTCCGACAGCCTGCTGAAACACCTGCTGCGCCCGTCCAGTGACGAAATCTGGGTGCTGCGCGACGGGGTGGAGGTGCTGGTTCCCGCCGACAGCATCATGGTGGGGGAATCGGTGGTGGTCGGGGCCGGGGCGGTCATCCCGGTGGACGGCACGGTGCTGAGCGGCTCCGCCACCGTCAATCAGGCGGCCATGACCGGCGAAAGCGTGCCGGTGGCCAAGGAACGCGGCGACGGCGTGCTGTCGGGCACGCTGATGGAGGAAGGGCGGCTGGTCATCTACGCCGAGCAGGTGGGCGGGCACACCGCCGCCGCCCGCATCGCCGATTACGTCGAACAGTCGCTGACCGCCAAGAGCACCGCGCAGTTGGAGGCCGCCCGGCTGGCCGACCAGCTTGTGCCCACGGTGCTGCGGCTGGCCGGCGCCTCGGCCCTGATGACCGGCACATGGCAGAGTGCGGCATCGGTGCTGCAGGCCGATTATTCCTGTGCCCTGAAGCTGGCGACGCCGGTCGCCTTCAAATCCGCCATGTTCGGCGCCGGAAAATCGGGGATTCTGGTGAAGGGCGCCGGGGCGCTGGAGCGGCTGGCCCAGGCCGACACCTTCGTCTTCGACAAGACCGGCACGCTGACGACCGGCATGCTGCATGTCACCGATTCCATCACCTTCGACGCCGCCTACAGCCCCCATGACCTGATCTGTCTGGCGGCATCGGTGGAGGAGCATTACTTCCACCCTCTGGCGATGGCGGTGGTGGCGGCGGCGCGCGAAAGCGACAACCACCGCCATTTCGACCATCAGGAGGTGCAGTTCATCGTCGCCCATGGGGTGGCCAGCGTCATCGACGGCAAACGGATCGTCGTCGGCTCCCGCCATTTCGTGCAGGAGGACGAAGGGATCGACATCTCCGCCCACGAGGCCGTCATCGACCGGCTGTATCACGAGGGCAAGACGCTGCTGTTCATCGGCTTCGGCGGCAAGCTGGTGGGGGTTCTGGGATTGAAGGACAGCATCCGGGAGACCAGTGCCGCCACCATCGCCCGGCTGCGGCAGGCGGGGGTGCGGCGCATCCTGCTGCTGACCGGCGACCACCGCGACCGCGCCGCCGAACTGGCGGAAGAACTGGGGCTGGACGGCGTTCACGCCGAACTCCTGCCCGCCGACAAGGCCCGCATCGTCGAGGAGTTGAGCCGCCAGGGCGCCCACATCGCCTTTGTCGGCGACGGCATCAACGACGCCCCCGCCCTGGCCGGCGCCCATGTGGGCATCGCCATGCAGAAGGGTGCCGACATCGCCCGCCTGACCGCCGATATCGCCCTGCTGGAGGACCGGATCGAGCGGGTGGCCGATGCCAAGGAAACGGCCAACGCGACCATGGCGCTGATCGGCACCAATTACCGTCTGACGGTCGGTCTGAACACGGCGATCCTGAGTGCGGCCGCGCTTGGCCTGCTGTCGCCGGTGGGCACCGCCATCCTGCACAACGGCACCACCATCGGCATCCTGCTCAACGCCCTCAGGCGGGGGTAAGGCGGGCGATCAATCGTCCGCCCCTTCCTTCCGGCCCGCGGCACACCGGGCCAGAAGGGGATCCCGGCTGATGATGAAGTCGATCCGTTCGGCCAGGGCCTCCGCCATCAGCGCCACAAGCCCAGAGGCATCCCCGTTGCCGGAAACATCGTTGCCCCTTCCATCCGCAATTCCGCAGGCTCCGATGCCGTTCAACCGCTCACGGCACTCTTTGAGGATCTCGAACAAAGAGTCCGATTGTTTGACTCTCCCCCGTCCCGGCGCGCCTTTGGGAGATTCGGGCAACCCGGACGCTTTCAACACCGTATCGCACACGGTTTCCAGCAGGCCGCGGGGACGCATGTCAAAGCGGTACTGGTCATCGAGCGACCGATAGCGGCTGTACCAATCACGCCAGTCGCGAAAGACAAGAATCCGTTCCGGATCCAAACTTGCATCTCCCAGCCACAACCGATGCAAAGGTGGGCTGAGTGGATACGCCAGAAAGAGGCAGAACAGGAAAAGCGCACTCTGAAAACAACTGACTTCGATATAAGCGTAATAACGATCCATATTTTCTGCATGAACGTCGTTTCTTCCTGCCGTCAAAACCTCCCGCTTCTCATGGACGGTCCAGGCGATCAGGGTAATTTCCTTGATAAGGCCGGCAGCAGTGAAGATATCAAACCGTTCCCGATGCGCGTGAATGCGGGGGTCGGGCCATTCTTCGTCATCCCAAACCGCCTCGACATAGAGGAGCATCATCAACTGGTCGATCCACGTCCCCAAATGCGCCAGCCTGAGACGTTCATCCCGCACCACCTGATTGCCGGCCGGCGAAGGACGCTTGCATCCCATGCACAACTCGACCTGTTCGGTCATCAGTGTGGCGAAATCCAGATCCCGCTGGGCGCGGGCCAGATTTTTCAGGACGGACCCCTTGCTGTCCGCCAACCTGCGTTCCTCGGAAAAGAAATCGAGCCGGGCCAGCGCGCGTTCACAATAATGGCGGCACAAGAACAGCTCCCGATAGGCCAACCGTTCCCGCATCCTTTCTTCGGACAGCATCTCCCCGGGACCATAGCGAAGTTCCGAGGTGATCTTGTGCAGCACCGTCGATGCCAGCGAAATCGCCGTGTCGTACCGACCACGGCTGGCAAAGGCCAGACAGACCAGCAAGGTGGCGTCGAGATTGAAAACCGCGTTATCGTCTGCGCACGGGCCTTCACTCTCGGGAGTTATCAAGGTATCGAGCGCCACCGATAACTGGCTGAACATAGTATCAACCGGCACATTCGCCAGTTGCGGAAAAACGGCGTCTTCCCCATGATGGAAAACTTGCGACCGCCGGATCAGCCGAGCCACCCGGCCGGAATGCACGAAGAACACACGGCGAAATCCCCCCTGATCCGCCCGGATCGCCATCAGGGAATCGGGCATGAAGCCGTCGATCGGCTGCGGTGGGCGGGGCTTTCCCTTCTCCCGTTTTTCATACTGAACGCTTTCATCATCCAGTTCTTTTTCGGGGGGGAAAAAGTCGATCAGACGGAACGGGACCGTTTCATGGGACTGGTCGAACACCCACGGACGGGCAAATTCCGCCAACCCCTTGTTGCGCTGGGCCAACTGCGCCAGAAGATCGGAAGCGAAGAGATCCCGGCCATCGGCCCCCCCCTCTTCCACCTGACGGAAAAAACCCTTGATAAGCTGAGACAACTCCGCATCGCCGGCCACATCGTCGAACAACCGGCTCTCCAGGGCCTGACGGACCGTCAGGGCACCTTCGAGCACATCGACCACATCAAGGGCACAGAGCTTGACCTCATGGATCAGGTTGGCTTCATTCGACAGGGACCCGATATCGATGGCCGATGCCAGGGTGGCATCCACCCGCAGCAACGCTTCGCCCAAGCGGTCGAGTTGCTGAAGATCGAATTTGTAGATATCCGGCAGGAACAAAGGATGCCGCAGCGTCAGATGCACAGCCCCTTCGGGCAGAGCGGCCATCAGAGCGTGAAGCGACGGGCTGCGGCTGACCAGGTCGATGCGGACATTGGATTTCTGAGCGACGAAGAAGCGATTCAGCAGGTCGATCAGTGCCATCGCCTGCGCATCCCGCTCCGCGGCATCACGAACGACCTGCGGCGAGCGGTTTCCACGGCGGACCCGCAACAGCAGATCGCGGACCACCGACATAATTCCGCGCGCCCGCCCCAGAACCTCGGGACGGCTGCGGTAGTCGTCGTACGCCGCCCAATCGAAGCCCCAATCATACTGGGATTGGACATACCTCGCCAATGACCGTGGCCCCGCAGACGGCGACCGCAGAAAAACATAAGGGGCATCTCGGATAAAAGCATCGAGCGAGTTGGCTGCCTTTGTTCCCCGGACCAAGGATTCCAGGAACGAATCGCTGATATCCTCCAGAAATTGCTCCTTGAATTCGCGCCACCTCTCTTCCAGATTCCGGCCGTATTGCTCATCGAACCATTTGCGAATGATCCGGCGTTGATTTTGACTGATCCTCCCGAAATTGGACTGTGCCACCGTCCTGGCCTGAACGTATGCCTGACGGGACGTCGCCTGTCGAATGATGATGATCTCATCCGCGTGGGATGGCGTCAGGAGAAATGGCTCCTCGCGCCCGACCAGAAGATGATGGTTGATCAATTGATCCAAAGCTTCCAGGCGCCGGGATTGGCCGTCCTCCTTCTCCAGCAGCTTCCCGAAGGTAAAATTCCGATATGAAGGCTGGTCATAACTGGCCAGGGCGACCACTTCGGACGTATCGACCGCCATGATTTTCAGGGGTGCGGTCACACTGTGGGAGTGATCAACGCCGCGGACGAACGCCTGAAGGGCATTGCGAAAACGGATAGCGCCGACGATGGGGCGCTGCGCCACCTCGGCGAGCCATTTTTGCGCGCGGGCGATATCATCGGCGGAGAAGACTCTATCTCCCCCGGCCGCGGGGGTGGCGGTATCGGGCATCATGCCGGTTCGAGCTCCCGCTCCATCACTTCTTCGACCGTCGCTTTCAGATATCCCCAATCGTATTTGGGGCGGAACACCGCATCGGTTGCCGAGAGAGCCCCCTCTCTTTCGAAGGGATTTTCGGCTTGAATGGTCGGTACATCCCCCCTGGATTCGTTCAGGAAGCGGTCGGCGAGATCCGTCAGCCTGTCATAATTGTAGGGATAGACGGCGCCGGGTTTCTTGTCAGACGGAAAGGTAAAAAGGGATGGAAACGGATCGTCATCGGTCCGCCAGCCGCTTTCCACTACCCCGGCCATGCGTTTTCGATCCGCTTCGCGGGTGTTCCCGCACAGGGCCAGCATGTACATGGGGGCATAGGCCGGGACGAAAGCCCGGCGGAGCGCATGGGGGTGACGCAACAAAATGGCTGACGCCCACTGCGCGATCGGCTCGAAATGCATCTGACTGTCCGACCCCGCTCCCATGCCGGCAGGCGACAGGCGGAAAGCGCATTCCAGTATTTCCCGCAGGATAAGGACATCTTCGGCACTCTCCAAGCCTCGGACGAAGGCCCGAGCATCGGGATCGAACCAGACTGTCAAGGACTGGGCGACCTGGGGGAGAAGGTCGGCAGCCCCCATCGCTTCAGCCACCCCCACCAGTTCAAGCAGGCCGTAGGGCACGCCCTGTTCGGGATCAAACGCGGCCATGGCCCAGTGGATGCCCTCTGCGGCCACCCTCCTGGCATCATCGTCAAAGGATTCCGCCGCCAGACAGAATTGCTGTCCGAACAACGCATCGGAATTGCTGTAAAACCAGCCCGGCTTCGGGCTGGGGTCGGGACCGCAGAAGGACGCCTTCAGCCAATCGGCAAAGCCCGTATCGCGCAGCCGTTTCAGATCGCGCACGAACCCCTCGTACGGCCCGCCACCGTTGGCGATGGCGTATTGTCTTTCTGCCTGCAGCCCTGGTGTTGTGTTCATGACATCCCTCCTGCCCTGCATACGCAATAGTCGGGCGGCCCCTTGCAGCCAGCCCGCGTCTCGCTCAGGCGATTGATGATAACGCCTTGAATCTGAGGATCATATGGCGCATTGATCGCAAAAAGCTCAGCTCCGTCGAGACTAGCCCGGATAGGCCCGGGTTGGCGGCCGATCCATGATGCAAATGGGCTAAGCCGTTTGCGCAGATCTTCATACTCAGCACCATCGGTCAACAGCGTGACCTTCCCCGACAGACAGATAGCCTCGGGGAACCCGGCTTCACCCGTGCGGTTGTCGGCCGTGCTGCCGTACGGGGCATAAGGCGACTCACCACAAAAGCGGTCCTCATAGCCGGTGCTGAGCGCATGAGGACGCCGCAAAGCGCCGTCTTCCATCACTTTCCCCAACCGGACAGTGCATTCATATTTCCCGCCCACCGATCCCCAGCTGCTGGCTTTCAGGCCAAGGCCATGAATCAGTTCCCGGAAAAAATCCATCTCCGACAGGTCGGCGGTCGGCAAGGTGCTCTGCACCCTTTTCAAGACCGTGATGACCTCCGCCTCCACCGTCAGCCAAACCACCCGATGCTGATCCCTGTTGGGAACTGACGGCCCACCCCCGGTTGCCGAGTCCGGCACCGACCAGAAGGCCACGTTCACGAACAGATCCCCAGCCGCAACCGAAACCGGAGGCCCGAGAAAGCGAAAATCGGGCAAGGGTGGTGACTTCTTGAATGTTTCCTTGGACGCTTCTTCAACCGCTGCCGCAGCGGCCCTGATCCCTGGCGGTTGCTTGAAATCCACGGCACCCGCCCTCATGGCCGCATCCAACCCCGCTGCAAAACTGTCGACCGCATCCGGCGACAACAGATTTTGCTGAGCCGAGTGGCGGAAATTGGCATGCAGGTGGTTATACCCCCCGACCTGCTCCAATTTTGCCCGCTCACACCACTTATGGATGATCATGTTGTTTTTATGTGTTTATAAAATTGTCTTTTATTATGGTAATCACAACTTTTTGAAAAAGCAATTGCCGATCCGGCGCAGCGACAAACAGTCATCGAGACGGATCATCCAGCAGCACCGGATGGGGGCTGTTACGGTCCGTTACATTTTCCCGCTTGCTTCGTCATCGTTCAGCAACAGTCGGGCCGTACCCTGCCCCAAGCCGGCCCCTTCCCATCCCAGGATGCCGGGGGCCGGCGCGTTTCGGCAGGAGCCTGCATCATGAAGACGAAGCCTGTGCCCATGATGGCTGTCCTTAAGGGGGCTGTCCTCACGGGCCTGCTGTGCGCGGGATGCGCCCCCGTTCCGCCGCGGGGGATTCCGGTGGCGGTCGCCGCCCCGCCCCAAAGCTGCCGGGAGTTCAACACGTCGGTGATGGTCGGCGGCACGCCCCAGCGGGCCTATGGCACCGCCTGTCTGCAACCGGACGGCAGTTGGCGCATCCAGCAGATGGTCACCGGCCCGACGGCGGTCGTCGTGCCGGAGCCGCAGACCTATGTGGTCGCACCCCGTGTCTACCGGCCCTATTACCCCCCGGCCTATGTTGCGAATCCGTGGGTGTACGGCCCGCCCCTGTTCGTCGGCGGCGTGTACGTCGGCGGCGGCTGGGGCCACCATGGGGGATGGTATGGCGGCTATTATGGGCACCACCGGCACTATTGAACCGCCGTTACGGACCGGGCCGGGTGCCATGCAGGAACAGGGCAACCGACTGACGGACGTAACGCTCCAACTCTTCCATGGGCGGGGTGCTTTCCGGCAGGATCAACACGCGGATCAGCAGGCTGCCGGTCACCATGCCCAGAAAGGCCTGGGCCGCATCGCGCGGGTTGTCGATGCGCAGCACCCCGGCATCGGACAGGTGCTTCAGGTACTCCGCCAGACGGATGGTCGAGGTGTCGGGACCGATGCGGAAGAAGGAATCGGCCACATCGGGAATTCGGCCGCCCTCCGCGATCAGGACACGCAGGACCGCGGCGGCGCGCTCGCTCAGCAGTTCACGCACCAGGGACATGGCAAAGCAGGTCAGGCCAGCTTCGGGGGAAACGCTCTCGTCGGCGTGGGCGGCGCACAGCACCTTCAGGATGTTGGCGCTGCTTTCCTCCATCATCGCGCGGAACAGCCCGGCCTTGTCGCCGAAATGTTCGTACAATGTCGCCCGCGACCCGCCGGCCAGAGCGATGATGTCGGACAAGGTGGTCTTCTCGAACCCCTTCTCGATGAACAGCCGCCGGGCGGCGTCCAACAGTGCCTGGCGCCGGGCCAGTCCCCGCGGGCCGACGGTGGATGCCGGAGAACCGGTGTCTTTGGAAAGATCGTTCGGGATGCGGTCGGTCATGCTGCGTTTCCCTGCCGGGGCACCGGCGTGATTACCCCCCGGCTTTACCCGGTCCCCGGGGCGGGGGGCAAGCGGATGGCGCACGAAGGGGCACAATCAGGTGGACAACAGGATCGGCCGATCCGCTTTCCCCAGAACCGTACGGGTGGCACCACCGAACACGAATTCCCGAAGGCGCGATCGGCCATAGGCCCCCATCACCAGCAGATCGGCATCTTCGGCGCGGGCATGATCCAGCAGCACCGCACCGGGGTCGCCGCCGTAACGCTGGTTGAGGACAACCGGCACACCGTTGCGCGCCAGATGGCGGGACATGTCGGCACCCGGTTCGGGACCCAGCAGACCGTGCACCCGCGCTTCGGGCACGACCACCAGATGCACCACCTCTGCCGCGGTCAGGAAGGGCATGGCCAGGGCGATGGCGGTCGCGGCCTCGCGGCTGCCGTTCCACCCGACCACGATCCGGCGGGGCAGGCGGTCCGACGGCCAAGCCAGCGGCAGCAACAGTGTCGGTCGGCCCGACGCAAAAATCACATCCTCCGACAGGCTCAGCATCCGCGGCGGCCCCACCGGGCGGGCCGGCGGCCCGACGATGGCAAGGCTGGCATGGCGGGCGTGGAGCATCAGCGCCTTGCTGTCTTCCCCATCGGACACGCGCCATTCGCTGCTGACGGTCAAGGGGGCGGTCACCGAATCGAACAGATGCCGGGCGTCCGCCGCCGCCACCCGCTTGTCGTCACGATGCCGGCGCAGCATGGCCGTCAACCCGATACCGCGGGCAAAGGCGTTGCAGGCGATGAACTCCAGCCGGTTGACCACGAAGGTCGCAATCAGATGCGCCTGCCAGCGTTCGGCCAGTGCTGCGGCATAGGCCAGACGGCCAGCCCGCTCTTTCTCATCCTCGATGAAGACAACGATGTCTTTGGGCGTCATGGGAACCCTGGAGCTTGGGGTGAAGAATCAATGGTTTGCCGGCGGCGGCGCGGCGCCGGGGCCGATGCCGCGCAGGAACATGCGCACGCAGGCGCGGACATAAGCCTCCACCTCCTCCGGTGCGGTGGGGGCGTCGGGCCGGATCAGCCGCTTCAACAGCAACGGCCCGACCACCATGCCGCCGAAAGCGCGGGCAGCGGTGTCCGGGTCGGCCACGCGCAGGTGCCCGGCCCGCGCCAGATCACGGAAGCAGCCGGCCAGCCGCGCATCGCTCCGGTCCGGCCCGATGCGGAAGAACGCCTCCACCAGATCGGGAACCCGCCCGCCCTCGGCAATCAGCGTGCGCAAGATCGCCATGGTTTCCGGTGCGGCCAGGGTCCGGGCAATGTGCAGGCCGAAACGGGTCAGCCGCGCTTCCGCATCCTCGGTATCGCCTGCCCGCGGCTTTTCCGGCGCGTCGCCCATCCCGGCCAGGAACCGGGCGCAATGTTCCTCCACCATCGCGCGGAACAGCCCCTCCTTGTCCCCGAAATGCCGGTACAGCGTGGTGCGGGAACCGCCGGCCTGACGCAGAACGTCGCTCAGCGAGGTGGCGGCAAAGCCCTTTTTCACGAACAGCACGGCGGCGGCATCCAGCAGCGCACGGCAGCGCGCCCAGCCGCGCGGGCGGACAGCGGATCCCGCCCATTCCTTGGCCATCATTCCGGCGCTCCATTCCGTCTCAGACATCCGCAGAACCCCCTTGCGTGGTGCAGCGTTCTGAATGTATCGTCCAGTACAGTGTACTGTATGAGACAGTACGAAGCAACGTCAAGCCGCGCACACCACGGGGGCCGGCGGTCGTTTCATGAAAGGCCGGACGTCAGGTCACGGGGGGCTGGACCGGACCGGCGCGTTGACGAGGGACAGAGATGTTCATATCGAACAGAGCGATTCATCTGGCGCTGCTGGTCGTGCTGGCCGCAGCATTGGCCGCCTGCCAGGATAAGAAACAGGGCGCCGGCGCCGCCCCCGGCGGTGGGGTGGCGGAGGTGACGGTGGCGGCCGTCCAGCCGCAGGATCTGACCATCACCACCGAACTGCCGGGCCGCACCACGCCCTTCCGGGTGGCGGAAATCCGCCCGCAGGTCAGCGGCATCGTGCTGAAACGCCTGTTCCGCGAGGGCAGCGACGTCAAGGCCGGCGACCAGCTCTATCAGATCGACCCGGCCACATATGAAGCCTCGCTCGCCAGCGCCCAGGCCGATGTGCAGAAGGCGGAGGCCAACCTCCAGGCCGCCCGCAACAAGGCGTCGCGCTACGGCGATCTGGTGAAGAACAGCGTGGTCAGCAAACAGGACTTCGACGACGTTCAGGCCGCGCTGAAACAGAACGAGGCGCAACTGGCCGCCGCCAAGGCCTCCGTCAATCTGGCGCGCATCAATCTGGACTACACCAAGGTGTTTGCTCCGATTTCCGGGCGCATCGGCAAGTCGTCGGTCACCGAAGGGGCGCTGGTCACCACCAATCAGGGAGCAGCACTGGCGACCGTGCAGCAGTTCGACCCCATCTATGTGGACGTCACCCAAACCGCATCGCAGTTGATGGCGCTGCGCAACGCCATGGAAAGCGGGCGCATCCGCCCGGCGGAACCGGGCAAGATCCCGGTCACCCTGTACCTGGACGGCACCAACACCCCCTATCCGGTGACGGGCGAGCTGCAGTTTTCCGACGTGACGGTCGATCCCGGCACCAGTTCGGTGCAGTTGCGCGCCGTCTTCCCCAACCCGAAACAGGATCTTCTGCCCGGCCTGTTCGTGCGGGCGCGCATCGAACAGGGGGTGGCGGCGGGGGCGATCACCGTTCCCCAGGCCGCCGTGTCCCGCGGCCCCGACGGCTCGGCCCGCGTGTGGGTGGTCGGTGCCGACAACAAGGTGTCGCCGCGCCCCATCCGCACCGACCGCGCGGTCGGCAACAGCTGGCTGGTGTCCGAAGGGCTGGCCGCCGGCGAACGCATCGTCGTCGAAGGGCTGCAAAAGGTGAAGCCCGGCGCGACGGTCAAGCCGGTGACGGCGCCGAACGCCGTCGCCGCCCTGCCCGATCCGGCGGCCGCCGGCCGGCCGGCGGCGCAATAACGCCGCCCCGGCCCCCGCACAGGGAATCCATCCCATGTCCAAGTTTTTCATCGACCGGCCGGTCTTCGCCTGGGTCATCGCCATCGTCATCATGATGGCGGGGGCGCTGGCCATCCTGCGGCTGCCCGTGGAGCAGTACCCCAAGATCGCGCCGCCCACGGTATCCATCACCGCCAGCTATCCCGGCGCCTCGGCCAAGACGCTGGAGGACACGGTCACCCAGGTCATCGAACAGAAGATGACCGGGCTGGACCATTTCCGCTACATGTCCTCCACCAGCGATTCGTCGGGCAACGTCACCATCACCCTGACCTTCGAGCCGGAGGCCAACCCCGACATCGCCCAGGTGCAGGTGCAGAACAAGCTGCAGCTGGCCACCCCCCTGCTGCCGCAAGAGGTGCAGCAGCGCGGCCTGCAGGTGTCGAAGGCCGGCAACGACTTCCTGATGGTGGCCGGCTTCGTGTCCAGCGATGGGCGGCTCAGCCAGGGCGACATCGCCGACTATGTGACCTCCAACCTTCAGGACACCATCAGCCGTGTCCAGGGGGTGGGCGACGTCACGGTGTTCGGGCCGCAGCACGCCATGCGCATCTGGCTCGACCCCGACAAGCTGAACAGCCACAACCTGACCACCACCGACATCGCCAACGCGGTCAAGGTGGAAAACGCGCAAGTCTCCGCCGGGCAGTTGGGCGGCGCCCCGGCGGTGCCGGGCCAGCGGATCAACGCCACCATCACCGCCCAGTCGCGGATGCAGACCCCCGAACAGTTCGGCGCCATCCTGCTGCGGGTGAACCCCGACGGGTCGCAACTGCGCCTGCGCGACGTGGCGCGGATCGAGATCGGCTCGGAAAGCTATGAGATTTCCGCCCGCTACAACGGCAACCCGGCCACCGGCCTGGGCATCAAGCTGGCGACGGGCGCCAACGCGCTGGACACCGCCGCCGCGGTCAAGGCCCGCATCGCCGAACTGGCGGCCTTCTTCCCCGCCGGGCTGGAGGTGATCTACCCCTACGACACCACCCCCTTCGTGGAACTGTCGATCCATGAGGTGGTCAAGACGCTGTTCGAGGCCATCGTCCTCGTCTTCGTGGTGATGTACCTGTTCCTGCAGAATTTCCGCGCCACGCTGATCCCCACCATCGCGGTGCCGGTGGTGCTGCTGGGCACCTTCGGCGTGCTGGCGTCCTTCGGCTTTTCGGTCAACGTGCTGACCATGTTCGGCATGGTGCTGGCCATCGGCCTGCTGGTGGACGACGCCATCGTGGTGGTGGAGAACGTCGAGCGCGTGATGAGCGAGGACAAGCTCCCCCCGCGCGAAGCGACCCGCAAATCCATGGACCAGATCACCGGCGCCCTGATCGGCATCGCCCTGGTGCTGTCGGCGGTGTTCGTGCCCATGGCGTTTTTCGGCGGCTCGGCGGGCGCCATCTACCGCCAGTTCTCGCTGACCATCGTGTCGGCCATGGCGCTGTCGGTGCTGGTGGCCCTGGTGCTGACCCCGGCGCTGTGCGCCACCATCCTGAAACCGCTGGCCGCCGATCACGGCCACCACCGCGGCGGCTTCTTCGGCCTGTTCAACCGCGGGTTCGACGCCACATCGCGCGTCTATCTGACCGGGGTGCGGGGGGCGGTGTCGCGGCTGGGCCGGTATTTCCTCGCCTATGCCCTGATCCTGGGCGGGCTGGGCTATCTGTTCATGCAGATGCCGTCATCGTTCCTGCCCACCGAGGACCGCGGTCAGTTGTTCGTGCTGTGGTCGGCCCCGCCCAACGCCAGCATCGAGCGCACCTCGGAAACCGCCGCCGCCGTCACCGACTATTTCCTCAATCGGGAAAAAGACAGTGTGGAGGGGCTGTTCACCATCGTCGGCTTCAACTTCGCCGGCCGCGGGCAGAACGCCGGCATGGCCTTCGTCCGGCTGAAGGACTGGAGCGAGCGCCCCTCCCCCGCCCAGAAACCCCAGGCCATCGCCGGACGGGCCATGGGCGCGCTGGCCGGGCTGAAGGATGCGGTGGTCTTTGCCTTCCTGCCGCCGTCGGTGCCGGGTCTGGGCAACGCCACCGGCTTCGACCTTCAGCTTGTCGATCGCGGCGGTTTGGGCCACGACCGGCTGATGCAGGCGCGCAACCAGTTGCTGGGCATGGCGGCGCAGAACCCCAAGCTGATCGCCGTCCGCCCCAACGGGCTGGAGGACACGCCCCAGTTCAAGCTGGACGTGGACCGGGAAAAGGCCAGCGCGCTGGGGCTGTCGCTCAGCGACATCAACACCACCCTGTCGGTGGCCTGGGGGTCGTCCTACGTCAACGACTTCATCGACAACGGCCGGGTGAAGAAGGTCTATTTGCAGGCCGACGCCCCGTACCGCATGCAGCCCAGCGACATCGACCGCTGGTACGTGCGCAACAACACGGGCCAGATGGTGCCCTTCTCCGCCTATTCCATGGGGCAATGGACCTATGGCTCGCCCAAGCTGGAACGCTACAACGGTTCCTCCTCCCTCAACATCCAGGGATCGGCGGCACCCGGTATCAGTTCCGGCGAGGCGATGGCCGAGATGGAAGCCATGATGGCCAAGCTGCCCCCCGGCATCGGCTATGAATGGACCGGCCTGTCGTACGAGGAACGGCTCAGCGGGTCGCAGGCCCCGGCTCTGTATGCCCTGTCGATGATCATCGTCTTCCTGTGTCTGGCGGCACTCTATGAAAGCTGGTCGGTGCCGGCGGCGGTGATCCTGGTGGTGCCGCTGGGGGTGATCGGTGCGGTGTCGGCGGCCCTGCTGCGCGGCCTGCCCAGCGACGTCTATTTCCAGGTGGGCCTGCTGACCACCATCGGGCTGTCGGCCAAGAACGCCATCCTGATCGTGGAGTTCGCCAAGGCCCTCTACGACCAGGGCATGGGGCTGAAGGAAGCGGCGGTGGAGGCCTGCCGCCAGCGGCTGCGTCCGATCATCATGACCTCCATGGCCTTCATCCTGGGCGTGCTGCCGCTGGCGATTGCCAGCGGAGCCGGCTCGGAAAGCCAGAACGCCATCGGTGTCGGCGTGATGGGCGGCATGATCTCGGCCACCGTGCTGGCGGTGATCTTCGTGCCGGTCTTCTTCGTCGCGGTCTATCGCCTGTTCGTCCGCAGCCCGGCCCCGGCGCCGCAGCCGGCGGCGGGGGACTGATCCCCCACATAACCCATTCATGCATGGAAAAGCACGGCACGGCGGGGATCTTCCCCGCCGTGTCTGTTTTGCGTGCCCGTTCGGGCCGCCCACGAACCCGTCCCACTGTCACACACCTGTCATGACCATCTTGTATGGTCGCCCCGGCAAACCCTGGCCGAGGTCGCAACGGTGGTTCAGTCGTCACCCCAGCCCATCATCATCCGCCCCTCCACCGAGGAGGACGTGGCGGCGATGCTGGCCATCTACGGCTATCACATCCAGCACGGGCTGGGTCCGTTCGACATCGAACCGCTGCACGCGGACGAGATGAAGCGCCGGCGCAAGGTGATGCTGAAACGCCGGCTGCCCCATCTGGTGGCCGATGCCGGGGGGATCGTCGCCGGCTATGCCTATGCCGCCCCGTTCCGCAAGCGCCCGGCGTACCGCTACACGGTCGAGCATTCCATCTACATCCACAAGGATTTCCAGGGGATGGGCATCGGCCGCCGCCTGCTGCCGGCGCTGATCGAGGCGTGTACGACCGCCGGATACCGCCAGATGGTGGCGGTCGTGGACAGCGCCAACACCCCATCCCTGCGCCTGCACCAATCCTGCGGCTTTCAGCAGGCGGGCATCCTGAAATCCGTCGGCTTCAAATTCGGGCGCTGGGCCGACAGCGTGTTCATGCAGCGCGCGCTGGGCTTTGCCGACATCGCCCTGCCCGACGACCACCACGGCGGCATCGTCCAGGCCGGCGACTGACGCCCCATCCCTTCTTATTTCCGTTTTCTTTCAACACCGGAGCCTCCTGGCATGGACTTCTTCCGCCGCTTCACGTTTCTGGTCTGCGCTCCGGCCTTCGAAGCCGACGAGTTGGAGGGCATCCGCCTTCAACAGATCACCGCCGAGATCGAACGGATGGGGTTCGAGGTGATCCGCGCGCGCCGGGTGGACGACGCGGAACTGGCCATCCGCACCGACGCCGCCATCGGCTGCATGGTGGTGGACTGGGGCAAGCGCGGGCTGGACGGCAAGACCGCCTCCCTGATCGCGTTGGCCCGGCGGCGGGGGCTGGAGATGCCGATCATTCTGCTGGTCCGCCGCCAGCGGCTGGAAAACATCCCCGTCGATGTGCTGAATCAGGTGGACGGTTACGTCTTCCTGGCCGAAGAAACCCCGGAATTCATCGCCAAGAATCTCGTCAGCCGGCTGAAACAATACGCCGACACGCTGAAGACCCCCTTCTTCGGCGCGCTGGTCGATTACGCGGAAGAGGGGAACCAGCTCTGGACCTGTCCGGGGCACAACGGCGGCATCTTCTACAGCCGCAGCCCCATCGGGCGCATCTTCGTCGAACATCTGGGCGAGGCGGTGTTCCGCGACGACATCGACAATTCGGTGCTGGAGATGGGCGACCTGCTGGTCCACGAGGGGCCGGCGCTCCAGGCGCAGAAGGAAGCGGCGCGCATCTTCGGGGCCGAGCGCACCTATTTCGTGCTCAACGGCACCTCGGCGTCCAACAAGATCGTTCTGTCGGCGCTGGTGGCCGAGGATGATCTGGTGCTGTTCGACCGCAACAACCACAAGGCCGCCCATCACGGCGGGCTGTTCCTGGGGGGCGGCATCCCGATCTTTCTGGAAACCGACCGCAACGCCTATGGGCTGATCGGTCCCATCGACCCGGCGGCCCTGGACGAGGAACGCATCCGCGAAAAGATCCGCCGCAACCCGCTGGTCACGGATCCCGATGCGTGGCGGCGCGAACGCCCGTTCCGCGCGGCGGTGATCCAGCAGTGCAGCTACGACGGCACTATCTACAACGCCGAAGCCATCCTGGCGAAGATCGGGCACCTGTGCGACTACATTCTCTTCGATGAGGCGTGGGCCGGGTTCCTGAAGTTCCACCCGCTGTTCAAGGGCCATTTCGCCATGGGGCTGGAGGGGTTGAGCGCGAACCACCCCGGCATCATCGCCACCCAATCCACCCACAAGCAGCTTGCCAGCTTCTCCCAGGCGTCGCAGATCCATGTGAAGGACAGCCACATCAAGGGCCAGCGCCGCCGGGTGGAGCACCGCCGCTTCAACGAAACCTTCCTGCTGCACGCCTCCACCTCCCCCTTCTATCCGCTGTTCGCGTCGCTGGACGTGGGCGCGCAGATGATGAAGGGCCGCTCGGGCGAAGTGCTGTGGGACGACACCATCCGGCTGGGCATCGAGCTTCGCAAGAAGATCCGCGCCATCCGCCGCGAATTCGAGGAGCGCGAAGCCGATCCCGCCCGCCGCTGGTTCTTCGACCCCTTCGTGCCCGACCGGGTGACGGTGAACGGTGAGGCCGTGGCGTGGGAGGATGTGCCCACCGACGAATTGGCGGCCAACGTGCGCCATTGGGAATTCGGCCCCGGTGCCGACTGGCACGGGTTCCGCTGCGTGGAGCCGGGCTATGCCATGACCGACCCCAACAAGCTGACCTTGCTGACGCCCGGCTTCAACCGGCACACCGGCTCTTATGACGACCACGGCATTCCCGCCCCGGTGCTGGCGCAGTACCTGCGGGAAAACCGCATCGTGCCGGAAAAGAACGACCTGAATTCGATCCTGTTCCTGCTGACTCCGGGGGTGGAATCGAGCAAGGCGGGCACGCTGCTGAGCGGTCTTGTCGCCTTCAAGCGGCTGCACGACGACAACGCCCTTCTGGACGAGGTGATCCCCGAATTTGTCGCCCGCCGGCCCAAGCATTATTCCGGCCGCCGCCTGCGCGACCTGTGCGCCCAGATGCACGCCTTCTACCGGGAACGCGGGACCAGCACCCTGCAGCAGAACATCTTCAAGCCCGAGCACCTGCCGGAAATGGCGATGCCCCCGCGCGAAGCGGTGCGGCATCTGGTGCGCAACAACGTGGATTACCTGCCCATCGACCGGGTGGCGGGCCGGATCGCCACCACCCTGTTCGTGGTCTATCCGCCGGGCATCGCCACCATCGTGCCCGGCGAACGGCTGGACGAACGCGCCCGC
Source organism: uncultured Rhodospirillaceae bacterium (assembly GCA_937927415.1). Lineage (GTDB taxonomy): Bacteria > Pseudomonadota > Alphaproteobacteria > Azospirillales > Azospirillaceae > Azospirillum. Next base: position 33,820 of record CALBDS010000059.1, on the reverse strand, counting down.
CCGATGATCGAATATCTGCAAATGTTCCAGGAAGGCGCCAACCGCTTCCCCGGCTTCGACAACGAGATCCAAGGGCTGTATCGCGAGGTCGAAGCCGATGGGACCACCCGGTTCTATACCTACGTCGTGCGGGAATAGGCCGGGAGTTGGGCTACCGCCCAAACCCGCTTGGGGGCGTCAGCCTCCAAGCGGGGCCGGGGATGCTGCCCCACTCACCGGAAACAGACGAGCGGTCACACCGGGAAAACCGTTCAGCACCGCCGCCGCCCGGTCAGGGGGCAGGACCGACAGAGCCGTGGACAGGGCATCGGCGGTGGTGGCATCGGGGGCGGTCACGGTGACCGCCGCCCACTGCCGGGCGCTGTGGCCGGTGGCGGGGTCGAACAGGTGGGTGAAGCGTCCGGCGGCGTCGAAGCCGGTGCCGTACCCGCCCGAAGTCGCCATCGCCCGGTCGGCAATCTCCACCGTTTCCGACAGACGCGAACCGTCGAAGGGATCCTTGATCCCCACCCGCCAGGGCCGCCCGTCCGGGTGCAGCCCAAGCGCGCGGATTTCACCCAGATCGACCATCACCCGATCCATTCCCTGCGCCCGCAGCAGGTCGCTCACCCGGTCGGTGATATAGCCCTGGGCGATGCCGTTCAGCGTCACCGCCATCCCGCGGCGGGCAAAGGCGATCCGCCCCGTCTCCACCTCCAGGGCGCGGTAATCCACCAGCCCACGCGCCGCCGCCACCGCCGCTTCCGGCGGCCCCATGGGATCGGCGCCGCGACGGCCGAAATGGCCGGCGTAAAGCTGCCACAACGGTTGGACCGTCACGTCGAAGGCCCCGTCCGTCCGCCGTCCAAAGGCCACCGCGTCCGACAGCAGCCGCAGCATCTCGCCGGGCGGGTCGTCCAGAACACCCGCGCGGTTCAACCGGCTGAGCGCGGAATCCGGGCGGTAAAGGCTGAACAGCCGCTCCAGCCGCTCCACCTCGTCCAGGCACAGGCGGATCAGCCGGTCGGCCTCCGCCGGGTCGGGATGGGCAAGTTGGATGCTGGCATCAGCGCCCAGCGCAACACCGCGCCATGTGCGAAGCCCAAGGCCGCTCCCCGCTGCCCGTCCCGGCGACGGCAGCAGGGCCATTCCGGCAAACGCCGCGCCGATGGCAATGAAGCGGCGGCGGGTGAATGGGGGAAAATCGGTTTTCATAGCGCCCCCTTGGAGCCGTGCCCGTCATCCTCGGAAACGGAGGTTTCCGGCTGGCCGGGCATCAGGATCTCTTCCACGGTCAGGTCGGTGAAACGTTTGACCGTGCCGCCGTGGGTGGCGGCGAAGCGGCGGGCCGCCCCTTCGTCGGCAAACGGCAGGCTTTCCGCCTCCCCCATGCCGCCGGTCTGGCCGCTGTTCAGCACGTACCACGCCTGCCGCGCCTCGACCCAAGCCGACAGGTCGGGGTTGCGCGGATCGGCGGTGCTGCTGAGGTCGGTGACATAGACCGCGCGGTAATCCTTCGGCTCTTCCGGAAGGGCGGTGAAAGCCAGAGTGTCGCGCACCGACGACAGCCACACCGGCTTGTCCGTACCCTTCAGGATCACCTGCCCCTTGGGACCGGGGTGGTCCATCAGGTTCATGCCGCAATAGCGGCCCACCGCGTCGGCGACGATGGCCTGGGGCGGCGGCGGGGCTTCGGCGGTTTTCTGCTGGCAGGCGGTCAGCGGCAGCAGCACCGCCGCGGCCAGCAGGGTGGCTTTGAGCAAGGTTCGCATCAGATCTGCCTTTTCGAAAAGAGCAGGACGGCCAGCCCCAGCGGTGCCGCCACCCAGGCGGCCAGCGCCCCCAGCAGCACGGCCCCGGAAAACTGCACCTGCGCCGCCAGCCCGGCGGTACCGGCCAGCAGGCTGACGTTCTTGAAGCCGGTCAGGTTGAACAGGCGGTAGGCGTCGGCCGGGTTGGCCAGCAGCAGCCCGTTGAGCACGCCGGCATCCACCGTCTTGCCGCCGTCGGCGACCAGCAGCCCCAACAATGCTATGTCGTACAGCAGCACCAGCACCAGCCACAGCGCCACCGCGATGCCCGCGGCCGTGCCGCGGTCGCGCACCAGGGTGGAGGCGAGATAGCCCAGCGCCGTGAACGCGGCCCCCAGCAGCACGCTGGACCCGATCATGGCGGCGAAGGCCCGCCAACTGTCATGCCCGATCTCCGCCCCGCCCAGCGCCAATGCGGCCCCCGCCGAGCCGTAGCCGAGCACGGTGGCAAAGGCGATGATGGCCGCGTGGCCGAGAAACTTGCCGATCAGCACCTGCCACCGCGCCACCGGGTAGGAGAGCAGCAGCGTCATGGTGCCCCGGTCGATCTCCCCCACCACCGCGTCGAACGACAGCAGCAGGGCGATCAGCGGCAACAGGAAGATGGTCAGGCTCGACAGGCTGACGATGGTGACCTCCACCGGCCCCACCCCCACGGTGCCGGTGGGGGCCGCCCCCAGAAAGCTCAGCGCCAGAGCCAGCGAGGCCATCAGCAGGGTGGTGGCGACGACCCAGCGGTTGCGCAAACCGTCGCGGATCTCCTTGCCGGCGATAATCAGCAGCGTGTTCATTCCGCGGCCTCCCTCTGCGCATCGGTCTGGCGCAGGAAATGGGCGTACATCTCATCCAGGCTGGGCTGGACAATTTCGATGTCGGTGATGGCCGTATCGTTGGCGATGACGCGGCGGACGGCGGCCACCTTGTCGTCGTTGGCACAGGCCAGTTCGACTACCCCACCGGCCAGCCGGGTCAGGGCGGCCCCCTCCCCCATCCGCCGGGCCAGGGTTTCGGCGTCTTCCTCGGCCAGGGTCAGGCGGATGCGCACCGGCAGCCGGGCCAGCCCGCGCAGGGTGGACAGCGAGCCGTCGGCCACCTTGCTGCCCCGGCTCATCACCACCACGCGGTCGGCCTGCCCCTCCAGTTCGGTCAGCGCGTGGCTGCACAGCAGGATGGTGGTGCCGGCATCGCGCAGGGTGGCGACGATCTCATAGAAGCTCTGGCGCAGCGCCGGGTCCAGACCGGTGGTGGGTTCGTCGAGGAACAGGATCTTCGGGTCGCCCAGCAACGCCTGGGCCAGCGCCAGCCGCTGCCGCATCCCCTTGGAATAGGTGCCCACCCGCCGCGCCACCGCCGGGGTTTCCAGCCCGACACGCTCGAACAGGGCGGGGTTGCCGCGGCACGGCACGCCCTTCAGCCGGGCGTAGAAATCCAGCGTCTCCCGCCCGGTCATGCTGGGGTGGAAGGCGACGTTTTCGGGCAGGAACCCCACCTGACGGCGGATGTGGGGCGCGTCCGCCCCCGCCGGATCGCCGCCCAGCACGCTCAGGTGCCCCGCGTCCGGCGTGGTCAGGCCCAGCATCAGCTTGATGAGCGAGCTTTTGCCCGCGCCATTGTGCCCGACCATCGCCACGCATTCGCCGGGCATCAGCGCCAGATCCACCGCCCGCACGGCGGTGTGGCTGCCATAGCGTTTGGTGACGCCCACGGCCCGGATGGTTGGTTCCTGTGTCATGGCGACGTCCTTTCGGCCAGTTGCGGCCCGGTGGGCCGCAGCCCGGCGGGAGGTTCCATCAGCGGCGCGGAATCGATCACCCCGCCGGGATGAAGGGCGGGAAACTGTTTCTGCGCCCAGCGGATCACCTGCATGCCGGGGCTGTTCATCAGCAGCTTGGCCGCCGGATAGGCCCACATCACCCGGTCAACCACGTCGTTGGGGCGATAGGCTTCGTCGGCGATACCATCGCCGTTCAGGTCGAAAGCGGCGTTGTCGCTCCAGTAATTGCCGCGCCCCTTGTCCGACCAGTCGAGGGAGCGGGTGCCGACGTACTTCACCTGCGTCCGGTTGCCGATGAAGGCGTTGCCGGTCATGGCGTTGCGTTCCGACCCGGCGGTGAAGTGGACGCCGATCTCGCAGCCTTCGAAACGGTTGCCCGCAAAGCGGTTCTTGTTGGCGTTGTAGATGAAGACGCATTTCCAGGTGCCGCTGCGCAGCCGCCCGTCCATCGCCTCGCTGTCGTGGGGAATATCGTTGTCGGCCAGCGTCTCGCCGGTGTCAGACAGGGCGCCGGCGAAACGCCCCTCGACACTGTTGCCCTCGATCACCGATCCGTTGGCGGCGTTCAGCAGCAACCCATGCTCGCGGTCGGCCACCGAACGGTTGTTCCGGATGGTCAGGTTGTTGGAATACATGATGGCGTAGCCGACGCTGTTGCCGAGCGAGGCGTTGCCGGATATCTCGGATTCATTCGTATACATGTAATGAATGGCGAAGCGGACCCGCTCGAAACGGTTCCCGGCAAAGACATTTTTGCGCGATGTGGTGGTGAAGATGCCGTCGCGGCCGTCGCGCACGCTGTTGTCCAGTACCCGCGTGCCCGGCGCGTTCCAGATCTGGATGCCGTTGCCCCGTTCCGACACCCGAAGGTCGGTGCGCCCGATGATGTCGTTGCGGCGGACCAGACTGTCGTCGGCACCCCAGACATAGACGCCGATCAGATTGTCGCGCAGCCGGTTGTCCTCGATCACCGCACCCTTGGCCGTCTTGCCGAGAAAGATGCCGGCGTTCTGGTCGAACAGGCTGAGGCCGGAATTGCGGACCTCCACCCCCCGCACGGTGACGCCGGGGGCCGATACGACCAGCACGCTGCCCTGCCCGCCGCCGTCGATGACCGCCCCCGGCTCGCCTTCCAGCGTCACGGGCGCGGCCACCGTGACCGGGCCGGGGTGCACGCCCGGCGCCAGCCGCAGCGTATCGCCCGGCGCCGCCCCGGCCAGGGCATCGGCCAGCCCGCCCGGCGGCACCACCACCGTGGCGGCCAGTGCCGGCGCAGCGAAGACCACGGCGGCGAGCGAAAGGACGAGGCGGAACGGCATGGCATGGACCTGTCGTCGGTGGCAAAAGGGAAACCCTGAAGCACTTTTCTACCCCCTCTCCCCACCGGGGAGAGGGCTGGGGTGAGGGCCAATTTTCGCGCGACAGCCCGAAAATTGAGCCGTGAGGCTCTCCAAACGTAAGATTTGGCGTTGCTCCGCAACGGTTTTCGGGCTTATCCGCGCGAAAACCGGCCCTCACCCCCGCGCTTCGCGCCCCCTCTCCCCAGTGAGGAAAGGGGGAATCAACAGCCCCGGTCAGGCGCTGCGCGGCTCGACAAGCATCCGGCCGCCCATTTCCATGTGCAGCGCGTGACAGAACCACTGGCAATAGTACCAGTGCACGCCCGGACGGTCGGCGGTGAAGGTGACGGAAGCGGTCATCTGCGGCCCGATCTCCATGCACACGCCATGGTTGGTCATGGTGAAGCCGTGGGTCAAATCGTCCACATCGTCCATGTTGGTGATGGTGACCGTCACCTCGTCGCCTTCCTTCACCCGGAATTCCTCCAGGCCGAAGGACGGGGCGCGGCTCCACATGTAAACGCGGACCTTGTTGCCGTCGCGGATGACCTTGGCGTCGTTCTCCAGATCCACCCCATCCTTCTTCGCCTGCTGGCGGGCGTCTTCCCACATGGGATCGTCGCGGGTGTAGACGCTCTTGGGGTTCACCTTGGAGCGGTGGACGATCAGGGTGTCGTGCGGCTCGGCAAAGGTGGGGCCGTCGTGCACCAGACGCATCTCGTCACCGGAGATGTCGATGAGCTGGTCGTTCTCCGGCTTCAGCGGGCCGACGTTGAGGAAACGGTCCTTGGAGAACTTGTTCAGCACGATCAGCCATTTGCCGTCCGCCTCCTTGGTCTGGCCCATAGAGGAATGGAGATGGCCCGGCTGATAATGCACGTCCAGCTTCTGGACGATGGGATCGACCTTTTCACCCTTGAAGGCGCGCACGGCCTTGTCGATGTTCCACTTCACCACTTGACTGTCGAGGAACAGGGTGGTGTAGGCGTTGCCGCGCCCGTCATAGGCGGTGTGCAGCGGGCCGAGGCCCAGCGTCGGTTCGGCGACCACCACGTCGCGCGGCTTGATCTTGTCGTCGAACAGATCGTCCAGCTTGCGCACGTCCAGCACCGACACGGTGGGCGACAGCTTGCCGTTGACCGTGACGTGGATGCCGTCGGGGGCGGTGTTGATGCCGTGCGGGCTGTTGGGGATCGGAATGTAGCGGGTGTAGGGGGTGCCGTGCCGGCCATCCACCACCGGAACACCGTGGATCATCTCCACCTTGCCGGCCTTCACCGCCTCTTCGATGCGCTTGATGTTGAAGACGACGACCCAATCCTGCTCGTTGCCGGTCATCTCGGCGGTGGTGACGCCCTCTTCGGAATTGTAGCAGGTGGAGAAGACGTATTTGCCCTGATAGTCGGCGTCGGTGTTGTCCAGGTTGCCGTCCACCCACACCTGCCACGCCACCTTCATGGCGTCGCCGTCGATGGCGGTGAAGTGCGAGCGGTAACGCTTCGGCTCGTCCAGGATCTTGCCATCGTTGGGGGTCGGCACCCGCTGTTCGCCGTTGCAGAAGACATAGCCGGTGCGCGGGTATTTCTGCAGCCGCAGCCCGTGGATGGCCGAGGCGTTGGGAACCTCGATGATGACGTCGGGCTTCATGATGTCGCAGCGAATGCGCACCACGCGGGTGTTGGCCTTGTCGTTGGCGAAGATGTAGCGCCCGTCATAGGTGCCGTCGGTGAACGACATGTGCGGGTGGTGCAGATCACCGTTGAGGTACTCGCCCCCGCGCTTTTCAAGGAACTTCTTCGTTTCCGGCGTCTGGTTGGCCAGCAGGATCTTGCGGCTTTCGTTGGTCAGGCCCCAGCCGGTGGCCGAGCAGCGGTTGAACACCGGAATGCGCATCAGTTCGCGCATCGACGGCGCGCCCATGATGCGCACCTCGCCCGAATGGCCGCCGGAATGGAACACATAATATTCGTCGAGGTCGCCGGGCTTCACCTCCGACACCTGCTTGCCGGGGGCGGCGGTGGCCGCCTGGGCCGAGGGCGCGCTGAACAGCGAACCGCCGGCCACGGTGCCGCCGGCCGCACCGGCAAGACCCGCCAGCGCCGCGGCCTTCGCCGTCCCGCCCAGGAGATCGCGGCGGTTCAAGGAACCCAACGCCTTGGACTTTTCGTCAGACATGGTTTTCTCCATTCGTGGCCCCGCGTTTCCGGGGCTTTTCCGGCCGGGATGGCGGACCGGGGTGGTGGATCAGAGGGTGGGGGTGGGGGTGGGAGCGGGCGTGCGGGACGGGGCCGTGGTGGCCGGGGAGGCCGCCGCTTCGCGCCGTTCCCGCTTCAGGCGTTTCTGGATCATCACCGGGCACTTCCGGTCATGATGATAGAGCACCTGGCAGTGGAGGCATTGGATGCATTCGTTGGGGTTGATACCCCCATCGGGATGGATGGCCTGGACCGGGCATTCGTTGGCGCAGCGCCGGCACGGGCTACCGCATTCGCTGTAGCGTTTCAGCCAGTCGAACATCCGCATCCGTCCGGGGATGGCCAGGGCCGCCCCCAGCGGGCAGAGGTAGCGGCAGAAGAAACGCTCGATGAACAGGCCGGCGACGACCAGCGCCACGGCGAACAGCACGAACCACCAGTCGCGGATGAAATGCAGGATGATGGCGGTCTTGAACGGCTCCACCTCCGCCATCCGCTCGGCCGAGGCCAGCGAATAGAAGGACAGGCCGAACAGCGCCAGGAAGATGATGTACTTGATCGGCCACAGGCGCTGATGCAGGCCGAACGGGACGGTGATCTGACGGATGCCGACCGCGCGCGCCGCCTTGGACGCCAGTTCCTGGAGTGCACCGAACGGGCACAGCCAGCCGCAGAAGGCGCCCCGGCCCCAGAACAGCAGCGACGCCGCCACCGAGCACCACAGGATGAACACCAGCGGGTCCATCAGGAAATAGTCCCAGCGGAAATCCGTGCGCAGCGCGTTGGCGAAGGTCAGGACATTGACCACCGACAACTGGGCGTGCGCGACCCACCCCAGCCAGACCAGCGTGAACACCAGGAACCCCAGCCGCAGCCGCCCGTACAGCACCGGCCGCTTCACGATCTGGTCCTGGAAGAAGAAGATTCCGGTCAGCAGCAGAATGGCGGCGCCGGTGATCGCGACATCGGTGATCCGGTTCTGCCAGACCCGTTGCCACAGCGGCGTTTCGGCGGCACTTTCCGGCTCGACCGGATCGGGAGCGGCGGCGGCAGCCGGAGCCGGAACGGACGCGGGGGCCGCGGCGCGCTCGACGATCAGGTATTTGTCGGGGGGCTGATAGCCGAGGTCGAAGGTGACGAACGCCTTGTCCAGCGCCGCCGTCGCCCGCTGCACCAGCAATTGCAGCCGCCACGGCTGCGCCGGGTCGAAATCGGTGCCTTCGGGCAGGATGAACAGGCCGATCTCGGGGAAATCGGGGGCACCCGCCGCCGCCAGACTGCCCAGCCGCTTGTGGGTCTTGTCGCGGAAACGGACCGCCCCTTCGTGCTGGATCAGCTCGAAACGGTCGAAGATGCCGCCGCGGACATAGCCCGACCCCTTGAAGGAATAGCGCCCCTGCCCCGCGACCACGATCGCCTGCTGGCCGGGTTTCAGCCGCTGCATCATTCCATCGTATTCGGCATCGCCCAGCAGCGACCGCCCGATGGCCGGAATGGTGGCAAGACCGGCGTACAGGTCGATGAAGGTCTCGTCGGCGGCACCGGGTTCGGCCCGCGCGATGGCCTCGGCCTTGCCGGTGCGCTCGAAGGCGGCGTTGACCTCCCCCACCGTCAGGGTCAGGCGGCGGACCGATCCGTCGCCCACCAGGGTGGCCCAGTCCTCGCTGCCGGTCTTCGACAGATCCACGCGCTTGACGACGGTGGGGGCGGCCGTCGCGGCACCCTCCTTGCCCAGCGCCTGCATCACCTTGCGGCCCGAACGGACGATGGAATCGCCGATGACCATCACCGTCACCGTCGCCCCCGACACAATGTCCACCGGCGGGGTGGAAGCGTCCTGCCGCGCCAGTTCCAGCACGTTGCGCCCGACATAGCCGTCGATGAAGGCGTTGATGCGGGCCGGGGGAATGCCGATCAGCACGATGGGTTCGTGGTGATCGACCAGCTTCGCCCCCGTCACCACCCCGTCCGGGGTCAACCCGACCAGCACATGGATGGGACGCCCGGAATAGCCCGTGGTGTTGACGAAATCGGAGGTGAGATAGGCATGGCCGACCAGGGCGGCGCCCTTGTAGACCGGCAGGATGGGGGCGTTGGCCGCCATCGGGCCGAAACGGTCGGCGCCGGGGATGAGGTCTGCCGGCTGCACATGGCCGATGAAGCGTTCGACCGCCGCCGCCCCGCCCCGCACCTCCGCCGCCTGCACCCCGCCGAACGCGGCGGAGCACAGCAACAGCCCGGCAACGCAGCCCGCGCGCAGCCTGTTCCAGAGAGAGTTCGTCGAAACCGTCAGCATGGGATGCGCCGTTTTTTGCGTCTGTGTGACGACTGCCACGGCAACGAACCCGTGACCCATCCGCAGTAGGCTCCCGCCCGGCCGCATGCTCCTTGACGAAGGTCAAGTCGCTGCCGGGTTTATTACTCTATTATATTTCCAAATTCTAAAGTAATCGCGGTACTTACGGAGGTTGCACCCATGCCGCTGCTGCGTCAGGAACCGCCCGCCCGGATTGATGCCCTGGATGTTCTTCTCGGCATCGCCATGGCGCTGGAGACGGAAGCGGTGCGCCGCTACACCCAGTTGGCCGCGGCGATGGACCGGCGCGGGGATGCCGCCACCGCCGCCACCTTCCGCGCCCTGATGGCGGAAGAGGAGACGCACACCACCGCCGTGGACCACTGGGCGGCGGATCTGGGGTGCCCGGTGCCCGCCGACACCTCCTTTGATTGGCTGTTGCCGCCGGACATCGCGGAATCCTGGGACGACCTGCTCGACCGCACGCGGCTGACACCCTATCAGGCGCTGTCGCTGGCGGTGGTCAACGAACAGCGCGCCTTCGCCTTCTACAGCCACATCGCGGCGGCAACCACCAACCCGGCGGTGCGCCGCCACGCGGAATCTCTGGCGCAGGAGGAATTGAACCACGCCGCCCTGCTGCGGCGGGAACGGCGCCGGGCCTATCACCGTGACACCATCGGCATGGAAAAGCCGGAGCGGATCGACACCCCCGCCGCACTGGACCAACTGGCCCGGACCCTGTTGAGCACCGCCGCCGCCGGGCACACCGCGCTATCCCGCCGGCTCGCCGCCGAAGGGGACGCGGAAGGAGCCGCCCTGTTGGCCGCCATCGCCGGGGAAGAAGAGGCCGGCGCCGGCACCCGGCCCCCCATCACCCACGCGGACAGCAGCGCCGCCGACCCCTGGGCCATGGCCATCGCCATTGTGGAGGGGGTGGCCGAGCGTTTCGCCGACATCGCGGCCGCGGCCACCGATGAAACGGTGCTCAACCGCGCCCTCTCGCTCCAGGAAAGCGCCACCCGCCATCTGGCCCGGCTGACCAACGCCCACCCGCGCCGGCCATGACCAACCGACCCGTTTACAGAACGGTCAGGCGGACCGGGACGTTGTTGCGGGTGGCGTTGGAATAGGGGCAGACCTGATGAGCCTTGGCCACCAGCGCCTCCGCCTCCGCCCGCTCCAGCCCCGGCAGGGACACTTCCAGTTCGATGTCCAGCCCGAAGCCGCCTTCCGACCGGGGGCCGATGCCGACGATGGCGGTCACGCGGGTGCTGGTCGGCACCTTCGGGCCGCCCTGGGCGGCGACGAACTTCATGGCGCCGATGAAGCAGGCGGAATAGCCGGCGGCGAACAACTGTTCGGGATTGTTGCCCTCCCCGCCGGCACCACCCAGTTCCTTCGGCGTCGCCAGCAGCACTTCCAGGCTGCCATCCTCGATCACCGCACGGCCGTCGCGCCCGCCGTAAGCGGTGGCGCTGGTGGTGTAGAGCACATTGACCGACATGGTTCCGTTCCCTTCCTGATGACCGGCGGCCCATCGCCGCCCACCTCTTTTATATAGTGCACAATTTGATTTTGCACAATATAAATTTTGACTCACGATCCGCCGGGGTCGGCGTGGTATGGGGAGGGGAGGAAACGAACGGACTTGACTGGCAAAGACGGACGGGACGGCCATGGGCACAGCAAACGACGGTGACGACGCCCTGCTGCTGGAGAACCAGTTGTGCTTTGCCGTCTATTCCACCGCGCACGCCTTCAACCGGCTGTACAAGCCGCTGCTCGACACGCTGGGCCTGACCTATCCGCAGTATCTGGTCATGCTGATCCTGTGGGAGGGCGACAATCTGGCGGTGAAGGATCTGGGGGAAAAGCTGCTGCTCGATTCCGGCACCCTGACGCCGCTGCTCAAGCGCCTGGAAACCGCCGGCCTGATCCGCCGCAGCCGCGACCCGCAGGACGAGCGTCAGGTCCGCATCGCCCTGACACCCCAAGGGCAGGCACTGCGGGAACGCGCCAAGACGGTCCCGCACGCCATCCTCGCCGCGTCGGGCTGTTCGTCGGAGGAGCTGACGGCGCTCAAGACCGCCCTGCTGGACCTGCGCGACACGCTGAACGCGGCATCACGCTCCGGTCCCTGACGGCCCTCACCGGTCGATGCACAACCCCTTCTCTTCCCCGTCGATCAGACTGTCGGGGTGGCAGAAGACGCGCAGCTTCGCGGCATCGTCGATCACGATCTGCCGGCCGCGGACCTGGACGCCGTGTTCGCCCAGGGCTGCGAACGCCCGTGACAGGCTTTCCGGCGACATGCCCAACCGCCCGGCCAGCACCTGCTTGCTGATCCGCAGATCGACGGCACCGCTTTCATCGGTTTCCGGCACCTGCTGGAGCAGCCACGCGCCCAGGCGCTGGGTCGAGGTGCGCAGCTTCAGATCCTTGACCTGCCGCACCATGCGGCGGAAATGCCCGGCCAGCGACGCCATCATCGTCAGGGCCAGTTTGGGTTCCTGCATGATCTGCTGGCGCAGCCGGTTCGCCGACAGCATCAGAATCTGCGCCGGCTCCAGCACCTTGGCCGACATGAGATAGGGGGTGTCGGTCAGCACCGCCGCCAGGATGAAGCTGTCAACCGGCGTCACCAGTTCGATGACCGTTTCGCGGCCATCGGCGGAACTGGCATACAACTCGACCGTGCCGTCGATCAGGACGTGCAGGAAATCCGGCCGGTCCCCCTGTTCGAAAAGCTGCGTTTCCTTGGGAAACCGCTGCAGCAGGGCGCCGCGGGTCAATTCGGCAAGCTGCTCTTCCTCCAGGCCGTTGAAAAAAGGCAGGCTGTGCACAACGTCCTGATCCTTCAGCCGCATCGCTCAAAGCCCCCCTGTCCCCACCACAACCTTGTCCCCACCTCAACCGGGCACGCCCGGCTGCGGCTTCCCTTCTAAACAAACCATGCTCTCATATTCTTGACATACATCAAGGATCCAATTGACGAAAACAAAAAATCCTTATATCCAAAGTCAGTCAAGAAATTATACAATATCAATAGTGCGGCATAATGTATCTTCATTGCCAAGCTTGACCTTCGTCAAGTGTACGATTTGGTACAAACACTAATGTCCCCACAAAGAATGCGGGGCTGACCGAAGGGTACAGCCTTACCGCCGGTCTGAGGGGACTGCGATGAACCATCTTGACGACATATCGCCCGGACAGCGGACACGGGCGCTGACCATGAGCACGGTGGCGTTCACCGTCTGCTTTGCGGTCTGGACCATCTTCGCCATCATCGGCGTGCAGATCAAAAAGGATCTGGGTCTGACCGACACCCAGTTCGGGCTTCTGGCCGGCACGCCGATCCTGACCGGCTCGCTGTCGCGCCTGTTTCTCGGAATCTGGACCGACCAGTACGGCGGGCGCATCGTCTATGTCGCCGTGATGGCGTCGGCAGCGGTTGCCACCTTCCTGCTGACCTACGCCGACAGCTACCCGCTGTTTCTGCTGGCCGCCCTGGGAATGGGCATCGCCGGCGGCGCCTTCGCCGTGGGCGTGGCCTATGTCTCGCGCTGGTATCCAAAAGAACGGCAGGGCACGGCGCTGGGCATCTTCGGCATGGGCAACGTCGGCGCGGCGGTGACCAAGTTCGCGGCCCCGTTCGTGATGGTCGCCTATGGCTGGGAAACGGTGGCGCAGGTGTGGGCCGCCGCCATCCTGGTGATGGCCGCCATCTTCTGGTTCTCGACCGAGGATGACCCGGTGCTGGTCCGGCGGCGGGCCGCGGGTGCCGCACCGGAATCGACGGCGATGCACCTGTCGCCGCTGAAGAACATCCAGGTCTGGCGCTTCTCGCTCTATTACTTCTTCGTCTTCGGCGCCTTCGTCGCACTCGCCCTGTGGCTGCCGCGCTATTACGTCGGCGTCTATGGGCTGGACATCAAGACCGCCGGGATGCTGGGTGCCGCCTATTCGATCCCGGCGTCGGTGTTCCGCGCCTTCGGCGGCGTGCTGTCCGACCGGATCGGCGCGCGGCGGGTGCTGTACTGGACCTTCGGCGTGGCGGCCCTGTGCTGCTTCCTGCTGGCGTACCCGGCCACCGATTATGTGGTGCAGGGGATCAACGGCCCCATCGCCTTTTCCTTCGCCATCGGGCTGGTGCCCTTCACCATCCTCACCTTCGTCCTGGGCTTCTTCATGAGCCTGGGCAAGGCGGCGGTCTACAAGCACATCCCCGTCTATTACCCCGGCAACGTCGGATCGGTGGGCGGGATCGTCGGGCTGATCGGGGGCCTGGGCGGTTTCGTTCTGCCCATCGTGTTCGGCGCGCTCAACGACCTGACCGGCATCTGGACGAGCTGTTTCATGCTGCTGTTCCTGATCGTCGCCACCGCCTTCGTGTGGATGCATCTGGCTGTCGGCCGCATGGAACGCCGCCACCTGCCGAGCCTGAAGAACCTGCCGGACCTGCCGGAACTGGACGGCGCCGGACAGGCCGCGGCACCGCAAAAGCCCGCCGCTCCGGCCAGGGCCGTGCCCCAACGCACCTGACGCCGCCGCCGCACAAAAAAATCCGAACAGAGGACACACACCATGAGCATCGCGAGCGCCGGCACCGCCGGTTCCGCCGTCGCCGACTGGCGGCCCGAGGATACAACTTTCTGGGAAATGACCGGAAAGAAAGTCGCGTGGAAGACGCTGTGGATCACCACCGCCAACCTGACCATGGCGTTCGCCGCCTGGTTCCTGGTGTCGGCGCTGGTGGTGCGACTGCCCGGCATCGGCTTTGCCTTCACCTCCGAACAGCTCTTCTGGCTGACGGCGATGCCGGGGCTGGCCGGCGGCACCCTGCGGATCATCCACACCTTTCTGGTGCCGCTGTACGGCACCCGCCGGGTGGTGGGCTGGTCAACGCTCAGCCTGCTGATCCCGCTGATCGGCTGGTTCTACGCCGTGCAGGACCCGACGACGCCGTTCTGGGTGCTGATGGTTCTGTCCTTCCTGGCGGGGCTGGGGGGCGGCAACTTCTCGTCCTTCATGCCGTCCACCAGCCTGTATTTCCCCAAGCGCCTGCAGGGCACGGCGCTGGCGATCCAAGCGGGCATCGGCAATTTCGGCGTCAGCGTGGTGCAGTTCGTCACCCCCTGGATCATCGGCTTCGCCCTGACCGGGGCCACGTTCCTGGGCGGGCCGCAGACCTTCACCAAGGGCGGCAGCACCTCGATGATCTGGCTGCAGAACGCGACCGCCGTCTACATTCCCTTCGTGCTGGTGTTCGGGCTGGCCGCCCTGGCGTTCCTGAAGAGCGTGCCGGTCAAGGCCAACATCCGTGAACAGCTCGACATCTTCGGCAACAAGCACACCTGGCTGATGACGTCGCTGTACGTCATGACCTTCGGCTCCTTCTCCGGCTTCGCCGCCACCTTCCCGCTGCTCATCAAGCAGGTGTACGGCAGCCTGCCCGGAGCACCCGATCCGCTGGCCTACGCCTTCCTCGGTCCGCTGGTGGGTTCGCTCATGCGTGTGATCGCCGGCCCGCTGTCGGACAAGTTCGGTGGTGCGCGGGTGACCCACGTTGCCGGCATCGGTCTGGTGGTGTGCTCCATCGCCGTCACCTGGTTCACCGCACCCACGTCGATGGACAGCTTCCCCATGTTCGTCGGCTGCATGCTGGGGCTGTTCTTCTTCTCCGGCATCGGCAACGCCTCCACCTTCAAGCAGATCCCGATGATCCTGCCGCCGCGTCAGGCGGGAGGCGTCATCGGCTGGACCGCGGCGGTCGCCGCCTACGGCCCCTTCCTGTTCGGCATGGCGTTGGGTGCGGCCTTCGCCGCCACCGGCTCGCCCAACATCTTCTTCCAGGCCGCGGCCGTCTTCTTCGCCCTCAACATCGCGATCAACTGGTGGTTCTACGCCCGCAAGGGTGCGGAAGCCCCGTGCTGACCCGTCCCACGCCCCTGCTCACGCTCCGGACGACATAAGGAACGCGCATCATGAGTCATTTCCTCGACCGCCTGATGTTCTTCAAAAAGAACGTCGGCACCTTCTCCAACGGCCACGGCGTGGTGACCCGCGAGGACCGCAGTTGGGAAGAGGCCTACCGCAACCGCTGGCGCCACGACAAGATCGTGCGCTCCACCCATGGGGTGAACTGCACCGGCTCGTGCTCGTGGAAGATCTACGTCAAGGGCGGGATCGTCACCTGGGAAACCCAGCAGACCGACTATCCCCGCACCCGTCCCGACCTGCCCAACCATGAGCCGCGCGGCTGCCAGCGCGGGGCCAGCTAT
This sequence comes from uncultured Rhodospirillaceae bacterium, assembly GCA_937927415.1. GTDB lineage: Bacteria > Pseudomonadota > Alphaproteobacteria > Azospirillales > Azospirillaceae > Azospirillum. The sequence goes on along the minus strand of CALBDS010000059.1, from coordinate 18,138 downwards.
TCCTGGTACCTCTATTCCGCCAACCGGGTGAAATACCCGATGATCCGCTCGCGGCTGATGAAGCTGTGGCGCGAGGTGCGGCGGACGCAGGATCCGGTGAACGCCTGGGCCACCATCGTCGAGGATCCGCAGAAGGCGAAATCCTACAAATCGATCCGCGGCCAGGGCGGCTTCGTCCGCGCCACCTGGGACGAGGTGACGGAGATCATCGCCGCCGCCAACGCCTACACCACCAAGACCTACGGCCCCGACCGCGTGGCCGGCTTCTCGCCGATCCCGGCCATGTCCATGGTGTCGTACGCCGCCGGGGCGCGGTACCTGTCGCTGATCGGCGGCACCTGTCTGTCGTTCTACGACTGGTATTGCGACCTGCCGCCGGCCAGCCCGCAGACCTGGGGCGAGCAGACCGACGTGCCGGAATCGGCGGACTGGTACAACTCCACCTTCCTGATGGTCTGGGGTTCCAACGTGCCGCAGACCCGCACGCCGGATGCCCATTTCTACACCGAGGTCCGCTACCGCGGCACCAAGAGCGTGGTGGTCACGCCCGACTATTCCGAAGCGTCCAAGTTCGCCGACCTGTGGCTGAACCCCAAGCAGGGCACCGATGCGGCGCTGGCCATGGCCATGGGCCATGTGGTGCTGAAGGAATTCCACCTGTCGGGCAAATCGGCGTACTTCCGCGACTATTGCCGCCAGTACACCGACATGCCGTTCCTGGTGAAGCTGAAGCGGCAGGGCGACAATCTGGTGCCCGACCGCTTCGTGCGCGCGTCCGACTTCGCCGACAAGCTGGGCCAGGACAACAACCCCGACTGGAAGACGGTCGCCATCGACGAGACGACCGGCAAGGTGGTGGTGCCCGCCGGCTCCGTCGGCTTCCGCTGGGGTGAACAGGGCAAATGGAACCTGGAGGAAAAGGACCACGCCGGCAACGGCACCGATCTGGCCCTGTCGCTGATCGACATCCGCGACGATGTGGCCGGCGTCGCCTTCCCCTATTTCGGCAACCGCAAGCACGACCACTTCACCGGCACCGACCATGACTCCGTGCTGGTGCGCAACGTGCCGGTCAAGCGGCTGGACACCGCCGAGGGCGAGGTGCTGGTGGCCAGCGTCTACGACCTGTTCATGGCCAACTACGGCATCGACCGCGGCCTGGGCGGCGGCAACGTCGCCGCGTCCTACGACGACGACCAGCCCTACACGCCCGCGTGGCAGGAGCGGATCACCGGCGTCAAGCGGGATCTGGTCATCACCACCGCCCGCGAGTTCGCCGACAACGCCGACAAGACCCGCGGCAAGTCCATGGTGATTTTGGGGGCCGCCCTCAATCACTGGTACCACATGGATATGAACTACCGCGGCATCATCAATCTGCTGGTGATGTGCGGCTGCATCGGCCAGTCGGGCGGCGGCTGGTCCCATTACGTGGGCCAGGAAAAGCTGCGCCCGCAATCGGGGTGGACGCCGCTGGCCTTCGGCCTGGATTGGGTGCGCCCGTCGCGGCAGATGAACGGCACCTCCTATTTCTACGCCCACACCGACCAGTGGCGGTATGAAAAGCTGTCGGTGGCCGAAATCCTGTCGCCGCTGGCCGACGCCAACGAATACGGCGGCAGCCTGATCGACTACAACGTGCGGGCCGAGCGGATGGGCTGGCTCCCCTCCTCGCCGCAGTTGGAAACCAACCCGCTCCAGCTCACCCGCGATGCCGCCAAGGCCGGCGCCGATGTCAAGGACCACACGGTCCAGGGGCTGAAGGACGGCTCGCTGCGGCTGTCGTGCGAGGATCCGGACAACCCCAAGAACTACCCGCGCAACCTGTTCGTCTGGCGTTCCAACCTGCTGGGGTCGTCGGGCAAGGGGCACGAGTATTTCCTCAAGCACCTGCTGGGCACCCACAACGGCGTGATGGGCAAGGACCTGGGCCAGGAGGGCGAGGCCAAGCCCACCGAAGTGGTGTGGCGCGACGATGCGCCTGCGGGAAAGCTGGACCTGCTGGTCACCATCGACTTCCGCATGTCCACCACCTGCGTCTATTCCGACATCGTTCTGCCGACGGCCACGTGGTACGAGAAGAACGACCTCAACACCTCCGACATGCACCCCTTCATCCACCCGCTGACCGCCGCCGTCGATCCGGCGTGGGAAGCGCGGTCGGACTGGGAGATCTTCAAGGGCATCGCCAAGAAGTTCTCCGACGTCGTGCCCGGCCATCTGGGCGTGGAAAAGGATGTGGTGCTGGTGCCGCTGATGCACGACACGCCGGGCGAACTGGGCCAGGCGCTGGACGTGAAGGACTGGAAGAAGGGCGAGATCGATCCCATCCCCGGCAAGACCATGCCCGGCATGGTGGTGGTCGAGCGCGACTATCCCAACACCTACAAGCGGTTCACCTCGCTCGGGCCGCTGATGTCCACGCTCGGCAACGGCGGCAAGGGCATGGGGTGGAAGACCGATGATGAAATCGAATTCCTGAAGGAGTTGAACGGGGTCGTCACCGAGGAAGGTCCGAGCCAGGGCCTGCCCCGCATCGACACCGACATCCACGCCGCGGAAGTCATCCTGACCCTGGCGCCGGAAACCAACGGCCATGTGGCGGTCAAGGCGTGGGAATCGCTGGGCAAGGCCACCGGCCTCGACCACACCCACCTCGCCATCCCGCGCGAGGACGACAAGATCCGCTTCCGCGACGTGGTGGCCCAGCCGCGCAAGATCATCTCGTCCCCCATCTGGTCGGGGCTGGAAAGCGAGAAGGTCAGCTACAACGCCTGCTACACCAACGTCCATGAACTGATCCCGTGGCGCACCCTGACCGGCCGTCAGCAGCTTTACCAGGATCACCCGTGGATGCGGGCGTTCGGGGAGGGCTTCTGCGTCTACCGCCCGCCGGTCGATCTGAAGACCATCAAGCCGGTCATCAACGCAAAGGACGACGGCCAGCCGCAGCTGGTGCTGAACTGGATCACCCCGCATCAGAAATGGGGCATCCACTCCACCTACACCGACAACCTGCTGATGCTCACCCTGTCGCGCGGCGGCCCCATCGTGTGGATCGCCGAGGTGGATGCCAAGAAGGCCGGCATCGCCGACAACGACTGGATCGAGGTCTACAACGTCAACGGCGCCATCGCCTGCCGCGCCGTGGTGTCCCAGCGCGTGCCGTCGGGCATGTGCATGATGTACCACGCCCAGGAAAAGATCGTGAACACCCCCGGCGCCAAGACCACCGGCCACCGCGGCGGCATCCACAATTCGGTCACCCGCACGGTGACCAAGCCGACGCACATGATCGGCGGCTACGCCCAGCAATCCTACGGCTTCAACTATTACGGCACCGTCGGGGCCAACCGCGACGAGTTCGTCATCGTCCGCAAGATGACCCAGGTGGACTGGATGGACGGATCCCCGGTCCAGCCCATCCAGGCAGCGGAATAACAGCGGCCACCGCGAGACCAAGGAGCACATTCCCATGAAGATCCGCGCGCAGATCGCGATGGTCCTGAACCTGGACAAATGCATCGGCTGCCACACCTGTTCGGTGACCTGCAAGAACGTCTGGACCTCACGCGAAGGCGTTGAATACGCCTGGTTCAACAACGTCGAAACCAAGCCCGGCGTCGGCTATCCCAAGGAATGGGAGAATCAGGACAAATGGAAGGGCGGCTGGGTCCGTAACGGCGACGGCAAGCTGGAGCCGCGCATCGGCGGCAAGTGGCGGGTGCTGGCGAACATCTTCGCCAACCCCGACCTGCCGGAAATCGACGACTATTACGAACCCTTCACCTTCGACTACCAGAACCTCCAGACCGCACCGGAAGGCAAGACCATGCCGACGGCGCGCCCCGTCTCGCTGATCACCGGCGAGAAAATGGACAAGATCAACTGGGGGCCGAACTGGGAAGAAATCCTGGGCGGTGAGTTCGAAAAACGGTCCAAGGACAAGAATTTCGACGGCATCCAGAAGGAAATCTACGGCCAGTTCGAAAACACCTTCATGATGTACCTGCCGCGCCTGTGCGAGCATTGCCTCAATCCGGCGTGCGTGGCCTCCTGCCCCTCCGGCTCCATCTACAAGCGCGAGGAGGACGGCATCGTCCTGGTCGATCAGGACAAGTGCCGCGGCTGGCGCATGTGCGTGTCCGGCTGCCCCTACAAGAAGATTTATTACAACTGGCAGTCGGGCAAGGCGGAGAAGTGCACCTTCTGCTTCCCGCGCATCGAGGTGGGCCAGCCCACCGTGTGCTCGGAAACCTGCGTCGGGCGCATCCGCTATCTGGGGGTGGTGCTGTACGACGCCGACCGCATCGAGACGGCGGCCAGCGTCACCGACGAGCGCAACCTTTACAAATCGCAGCTCGACATCTTCCTGGATCCCAAGGATCCCGGCGTCATCGAGCAGGCCCGCAAGGACGGCGTGCCGGAAGCGTGGCTGGAGGCCGCCCGCCATTCGCCCATCTGGAAGATGGCCATGGAATGGAAGGTGGCGCTGCCGCTCCACCCCGAATACCGCACGCTGCCGATGGTGTGGTACATCCCGCCGCTGTCCCCGATCCAGGGTGCCGCCGAACAGGGGCACATCGGCTTCAAGGACGGGCTGCCCGATCTCGACTCCCTGCGCATCCCGGTCAAGTACCTCGCCAACCTGCTGACGGCGGGCGACGAACAGCCGGTGCGCGACGCGCTGACCCGCATGTTCGCCATGCGCGTCTACCAGCGCGGTCGCCATGTGGACGGCACGCTGAACAAGGATGTGCTGCGCGCCGCCGGGCTGACGGCCCATCAGGTGGAGGAAATGTACAGCCTGATGGCGATTGCCAATTACGAGGACCGCTTCGTCATCCCGACGACGCACCGCGAATACGCCGAAAACACCTTCGACCTGCGCGGCAACTGCGGTTTCAGCTTCGGCAACGGCTGCGCCGATGGCGTGACGCCGGTCGGACTGTTCGGGGCGAAGAAGACCAAAGCACCGGAGGGCGCGAAATGAACGGCACCGGAGGGCGTGACATGAAACGCTGCGACACCTTCAAGGCGCTGGGGATGCTGCTGACCTATCCCGACGCGGATCTGGTGGCCGCCCGCGACGACATCCTTCAGGTCATTTCCGGCGAAGGTCTGGTGAGCCGGCCGGTGGTGGAACAGGTGCGGGCTTTGGCCCGCACCTTCGGCGACGCCGACCTGTACGATCTGCAGGAACGCTACATCCAGCTTTTCGACCGCAGCCGCACCCTGTCGCTGCATCTCTACGAGCATGTCCACGGCGAATCCCGCGAACGCGGCCCCGCCATGGTCACGCTGCGCGAGATCTACCGCAGCTACGGCTTCGAGATCGACAGCCGCGAGTTGCCCGACTTCCTGCCCATGCTGTGCGAGTTCCTGTCGCAGGTGCCGGAAACCACGGCGCGGGAGATCCTGGGCGAAGCGCGGGTGGTGCTGGATGCCCTGTGCGTCCGGCTGGAGGAGCGCGCCAGCCCGTATGCCGGCGTGCTGGCCGCCCTGGCCGAGTTGACCGGCGCCCCCGCCGACGCCACGGCGGTGGCCGCCCACATCAAGGCCGAAGGCGAGGACGACGACGCCGACGATCTGGAAGCCATGGACCGCATCTGGGAGGAGGCATCGGTCGCCTTCGGCGCCGGTGATGCCCTGGCGGGGGCCTGCCCCCTGGTTCAACCCCCGCAGGCCTGACGCCGCGGCACACGGGAGACGTTCCCCATGTCCTATCTTCACACCCTTCTGTTCGGTTACGCCCCCTATGTGGCGCTGACCGTGTTTCTGGCGGGCAGCCTGCTCCGCTTCGACCGCGAACAGTACACATGGCGGTCCGGGTCCAGCCAGATGCTGCGCAAACAGTCGCTGCAGCTTGGATCCAACCTGTTCCACGTCGGCATTCTGCTGCTGTTCATGGGCCATTTCTTCGGCCTGCTGACCCCGCCGGAGGTCTATCACGCCTTCGGCCTGTCGGTGGGGGCCAAGCAGTGGGTGGCGATCATCGCCGGGTCGGTGTTCGGCACCGTCTGCTTCATCGGGCTGACGCTGCTGCTGCACCGCCGCCTGACCGACGCGCGCATCCGCAAGACCTCAAGCCCGATGGATCTGGTGATCCTGGGCGTGCTGTGGGTGCAGCTGGTGCTGGGTCTGGCCACCATCCCGGCGTCCATCGCCCATTCCGACGGCGGCACCATGCTGGCCCTGGCCGATTGGGCGCAGCGGATCGTCACCTTCCGCAGCGGTGCGGCCGAGGCCGTCGCCGACGTGGGTCTGGTCTACAAGCTGCATCTGGTGCTGGGCATGGTGATGGTCCTGCTCTTCCCCTTCTCGCGGCTGGTGCACATCTGGTCCGCCCCGATCTGGTATCTGGGCCGGCGCTATCAGGTGGTGCGCACCCGCTTCCGCCACGGCTGAGCCGCCCCCACCATCGGTCATTCAGGAGCGTGTCATGACGATCAGCGTGAACGGTGCCGCCATCAGCAGCAGCGCCATCGACCGGGAGGTCCAGTATCACCCGGCCCCCACCCTGGAAGAGGCCCGGTTCGCGGCGGCCCGTGCGCTGGTCGTCCGGCACCTGCTGCTGGCCGAAGCCGGGCGGACGGACGCGGCAGAAGAAGCGGAGGATGACGCGGATGAGGAAGCCGCCATCCAGGCCGTCCTCAGCCGGGCCATCACCCTGCCCGACCCGGACGAGGACACTTGCCGCCGCTATTACGCCAACAACCCGGACCGCTTCCGCAGCCCGGACATCTTCGAGGCGTGCCACATCCTCTTCCCCGCCCGCCCCGACGACGAAGCCGCCCGCCAGGACGCCCGGCAGAAGGCGCTGGACGCCATCCGCGTCCTGACCGCCGAGCCGGAACGGTTCGCCGAACTGGCCCGCACCCTGTCGGCCTGCCCGTCCGGGGCGCTGGGCGGCAATCTGGGACAGGTGACGCGGGGGCAGACGGCGCCGGAACTGGAAACGTTCTTCTACAACCTGATGCCGGGGACCCTGTGCCCGGTGCCGGTCCCATCGCCCTACGGCTATCACGTGCTGCGGCTCGACCGCCGGGAGTTCGGGCGTCCCCTGCCCTTCGAGGCGGTGCAGGGCACCATCGCCGCCCATCTGCGACAGGCGTCGTGGCAGCGGGCGGTGCACCAGTACATCGCCCTGCTGGTGGGGCAGGCCCGGATCGACGGCATCGACCTCGGCGGCGCCACCTCGCCGCTGGTTCAGTAATATCATTGCCGAAAAGCTCCGACCTCTGGTCGGCTTTTTTCGGCCCCTCAAACGCCGGGCGGTCCACATCCGTGGACCTTGGCTTCGCGGGCATAGGCCCGCGCGGCCGCAGTCGCGGCCGATACCAGGGCCGGAACGTCAGAACGTTCCGGCCCTGGCATAAGAAAACAGCGGCAGGGTGCGGGGCCGCGTCCCCGCGCTCCGCCGCAAGGAGTGCGGTTATGCCGATCCGGCTCAACGACATCGCCATTGGCCGGCGCATCGCTTTGGGATTCCTGTTTCCCCTGCTGGGGCTGATGGCCTTTTCCGGGTATGTGGTCTGGGAACGGTACGAGGTGCTGACCCAGACGCGCGCCCTGGCCACCGTCGCCCGCACGGCGGGGATCATCGGCGATCTCATCCACAGCCTGCAGCGGGAACGCGGCGCCACCATCCTCTACCTGTCCAGCCAGGGCAGCCGTTTCGGGCGCGAGCGTGACGGCCATATCCAGGAAACCGACACCCAGATCACCCGCTTCGACCAGTTGCTGGGCGGGCTGCCCCCCGACGGCGGAGAGAGCCGTCTTCTGGCCGGAACCATGGCCGAAAGCCGTGCCGAGGTGGCAAAGGCGCTGGCCCTGCGGGATGCCGCCGGGACGCTGAAAGCCACCGTGCCGGAGGTGCAGGCCACCTACAGCACCGCCATCGGCGGTCTGCTGCGCACCGTGGGGCGCATGGCCGTGCTGACCCGCGACGCCCAGGTGTCGGGGCAGGCGCAGGCCTATCTGGCGCTGATCCAGGCCAAGGAAAGCGCCGGGCTGGAACGGGCCTTGGGGGCCGCCGCCATCGCCCGCGGCCGCCTGTCGCCCGACGAGGTGCGGCGCTTCATCGCCCTGTCCGCCGCCCAGGACACGCTGCTGCGGCAATTCCACTGGCTGGCCGGTCCCGGCATGGCCGAAGACGCCGACCGGGTTCTGACCGACGCCGTGAACGGCCCCGTCGAAACCGCGCGGGCGCGTCTGATCGCCGCCAGCCTGCAAGGCGAGCCGCACGCCCTGACCCCAGACGTCTGGTTCGCCACCGCGTCCCAGCGCATCGACCGGATGAAGACGGTGGAAGACCATCTCGCATCCAACCTGTCCGATCTGGCCGCCGCCATCATCGATGCCGCAGCACTGGCCTTGGCGGTTCAGGTGGCGGCGGTGGTGGCCGGACTGGGCGCCACCGTGGTCATCGCCCTGGTGGTGGCCCATGGGATCGCCCAGCCGGTGGTGCGGCTGACCGGGGTCATGACCCGCCTGGCCCAGGGCGATGCGACGGTGGCGGTGACCGATCTGGGGCGGCGGGACGAAATCGGCCGCATGGCCGCCGCCGTCGAGGTGTTCAAACGCAACAAGGCCCAGGCCGATTCCCTGCAGGACACGCAGCGGGAGGCGATGGAGGCCAAGGAACGGCGGCGTCTGGATCTGGAGCGTCTGACCGGCGCCTTCGACGCCACGGTGTCGGGGATGCTGGGGGTGGTCGGGGCGGCGGTCACCGAACTGGGCCAGACTGCCGAGACCCTGGCGCTCAACGCCGCCGGCGCGACCGAGCAGGTGAGCGCCGCCGCCGGGGCCGCCGAAGCAGCGGTGTCCAACGTGCAGGCGGTGGCCTGCGCCACCCGGCAATTGAGCGGCTCCATCCAGGAAATCAGCCGGCAGGTGGCCCGGTCCAAGGATATCTCCCGCGAGGCGGTGGACCAGTCGGCCCGCGCCGACGGCCTGATCAGCGGCCTGCAGGCCTCGGCCCAGAGCATCGGCACGGTGGTCGATCTCATCACCCACATCGCCGAACAGACCAACCTGCTGGCGCTGAACGCCACCATCGAAGCCGCCCGCGCCGGGGATGCCGGCAAGGGCTTCGCCGTGGTGGCCGGCGAGGTCAAGGGGCTGGCCGCCCAGACCGCCCGCGCCACCGACGACATCGCCCGCCAGATTGCCGGCATCCAGGACGCCACCCAGGCCAGCGTGGAGGAAATCCGCGCCATCGCCCGCACCATCGCCCGCATCGACGACATTGCCGGCGCCATCGCCGCCGCCGTCGAGGAACAGGGGGCCGCCACCCGCGACATCAGCCGCAACATCGACCGCGCCGCCGGGGAAAGCCGCACGGTGTCGGGCAACATCTCCCACGTGTCGCAGGCGACGGCGGATACCGGCGGTGCGGCGCTGCGGGTGCGGGAAGCCTCGGCTTCCCTGGCCCGCGAAGCGGCGTCGTTGCAGCGGGAGGTGACCGCCTTCCTCGATGGGGTGCGGGCGGCCTGAAAATATTCATAAGAAAATCGAAGAAAAATCTCCACCCTTGACCACGATCAAGTCATAGCGTCAGGCTCACGCTTACAATCCGTGTCGAGAGATGACCTCCTCTCCTTCTCTCTTCAATCGCAGATGTAGTACGAAACACCTCCCTTCCGGCGCTTCGCCGGAAGGGCTTTCTTTTAAGAACTTTTTCTTTGATCGTTTGGTTTTGGCATCCGATACCCCTCTTCCGTTGTGAAAGGCTCCGTTGATGTCCCCCACTTTCGTTCATCCCGGCCGGGCGGCGGAAACGCTGGTGGCACGGGCTGCCCTGACGCTGGGACGCGGCGTTCTGCGCCGTCCGCTGGGCGGCCTGCCGGTCGGTGCCGCCCTCGACCTGGGCGTGGTGCTGCTGCGGCACCGGCATCCCGGCCTGTTCGAGCGGCTGGCGGATCTGGACGGGGCCGCGGTCCTGATCGACCCCACCGACATGCCGCTGTGCCTGATGCTGCGGCTGGGGCCATCCCCCCGCCTGCGGCTGGTCGGCCGTGAGGAGCCGCCGCCGTGCACCGCCGCCATCCGCGGCCGGTTCGCCGTGCTGCTGGATCTGCTGGAAGGCCGCATCGACGGCGATGCCCTGTTCTTTTCCCGCGATCTGACCGTGGAGGGCGACACCGAAACCGTGGTGGCCCTGCGCAACGCCGTCGATGGCGAGGACATGGACCTGTCCGCCGACCTCGCCGCCCTGCTGGGGCCGCTGGGACGGTTCGTTCCGCCGGCCCGCGCCGCACTGACACGGGCGCTGGCCGTGGCCGGTTCCAGCTTTCCCCGTCGGACCGATAAGGCCCTGAAATCATGAGCGGTTTCGAGTTGATCTGTCCCGCCGGCACCCCGGCGGCGCTGCGCGCGGCCGTGGATGCCGGTGCGGATGCCGTCTATTGCGGGTTCCGCGACGAAACCAACGCCCGCAACTTCCCCGGCCTCAACTTTTCCCGCCCGGAATTGCGCGACGGCATTACCTATGCCCAGTCCCGCGGACGGCAGGTGTTCGTCGCCATCAACACCTATCCCGCCGCCGGCAACGCCGGCCCCTGGCATGCCGCCGTCGATGACGCCGCCCGTCTGGGGGCCGACGCGGTGATCCTGGCCGATCTGGGGCTGCTGCATTACGCCGCCACCCGCCATCCCGCCCTGCGGCTGCATCTGTCGGTGCAGGCGTCCGCCGCCAACGCCGACGCCATCCGGCTGGTGCAGCAGGAATTCGGCGTGCGCCGGGTGGTGCTGCCGCGGGTGCTGACCGTGGCCGACATCGCCCGGCTGAACCGCGACATCACCATCGAAACCGAGGTGTTCGTGTTCGGCGGCATGTGCCCGATGGCCGAGGGACGGTGTTCGCTGTCGTCCTACGCCACCGGGCGTTCGCCCAACCGCAACGGCGTGTGCTCCCCCGCCAGCCATGTCCGCTACGAGGAGGGGCCTGAGGGTCTGGTGTCCAAGCTGGGCGACTTCACCATCAACGTCTTTCCCCACGGCGAACCCGCCGGCTATCCGACCCTGTGCAAGGGCCGCTTTTCCGCGGGTGGGGCGCCGTCGTACCTGTTTGAGGAACCGACCAGCCTCAACGCCATCGACCTGCTGCCGGAACTGCAGGCCGCCGGGGTCAAGGCCCTGAAGATCGAGGGCCGCCAGCGCGGCAAGGCCTACATCGCCCAGGTGGTCGCCACCTACCGTCAGGCGCTCGATGCGTTCGCGCAGGGCCGCCCCCTGCCCGCCGCCGCCCTGGCCGGGCTGACCGAGGGCGGGCGCGACACCACCGGAGCCTATGGGAGGGCCTGGCGATGACCAAAGCCGAACTGTCGCTGGGGCCGGTGCTGTTCAACTGGGCGCCGGAGGTCTGGCGCGACTTCCATTTCCGCATCGCCGACGAAGCCCCCGTCGAAACGGTGTATGTGGGCGAGGTGGTGTGCGCCAAGCGGGCGCCGTTCATCGCCCCCTACCTGCCCGCGGTGCTGGAGCGGCTGGCCGCTGCCGGCAAGCGGGTGGTGCTGTCCACCCCGATCCTCGTCACCAGCGAGCGGGAACGGCAGGCGGTGCGGGATCTGGCCGCCACCGAGGATTTCCTGATCGAGGCCAACGACCTGGGCTGTCTGCCGCTGCTGGCCGGACGGCGGCACGCCATCGGCCCGTTCGTCAACGTCTACAACGACGGCACTCTGGCGTGGCTGGCCCAGCGCGGGGCCGCGATGGTCAGCCTGCCGGGCGAGTTGACCCGCCCGACGGTGGCGGCCCTGGCCAAAGCCGCCGCCCCGCTGGGGGTGGAATTGGAGGTGCAGGTGTTCGGACGGCTGCCGCTGGCGATCTCCGCCCGCTGCTACCACGCCCGCGCTCATGGGCTGCACAAGGACGGCTGCCAATTCGTGTGCGCCAACGACCCCGACGGGCTGGAGGTGACGACCGTGGACGGCACCCCCTTCCTGGCGGTCAACGGCACGCAAACCCTGTCGCACACCCACGCCGCCCTGGTGGCGGAACTGGACGATCTGCAGGCCATCGGCGTCCATCGGTTCCGGCTGTCGCCGCAGTCGGGCGACATGGTGGCGGTGGCCCGGCTGTTCCGCGACCGGCTGGACGGGCGGACCGGCGCCGGCGAGGTGCTGGCCCGGCTGAAGGTCCTGCGCGGCAGCATCACCCTGTCGAATGGCTTCTACCACGGGCGCGAAGGTGTCGCGTTCGCGGGATAGAAACGTCTATTGCGTCAGGAACAGTGCCGCCGACGCGGCCAGAACCGCGGCGATCACCGTCACCAGCCCGGCGCGCCCGAGCGCGCGCTGGCGGTGCAGGGCCACCGCCAGCGCGATCACCGCGGTTGCGGCCAGCACCAGCCCGACCTTGGCGTCCGTCATCGTCCCCCTCCTGCCCACCCCAGCGCCCCGGCGGCGTAAATCAGCAGAATGGCCCCGCACAGCACGACGAGGTAGCCCGACAGAAGCGCCCGCCACCCCGCCCCGGCGCGGTCCAGTTCCAGATAGCGCAGCAGGATTTCCCGTCCCTTCGCCACCGCCAGCCCCAAAAGGACCGTGGCGGCAGCGACACCCTGCGCCGGTCCCGGCGCGTCCCCGCCATGGCTGGCCATCAGCAGCGTCGCCGCCGACAGGCCGAGCAGAATCAGCCACGACACCGTAAGCCGGTCTGGTCGCATGAGTCCGTTCCTTATCATCGGATGAGATAAATCAGCGGGTAGAGGATCACCCAAATCAGATCGACCATGTGCCAGAAGGCCGCCCCCGTCTCCAGGTTCTCCACATCCGGCCAGCGGGCGACGATGCCCAGCACCACAATCCCCATGACCACATGCAGCGCGTGGAACCCGGTCAGCAGGAAATAAAGGGCGAAGAAACCGTCGCTGTCGATGGACAGCCCGGCCCCCAGCGTGGCCGCGTACTCCACCCCCTTGACCGCCAAAAACACCGCCCCGCCCGCGGCCGCCGCCAGCATTCCCGCCCGCGCCGCCGCCGTCCGGCCCCGCCGCCCGGCGTCCACGCCGCGGGCGGCGAAGAAGCCGCTGGTCACCAGAACCATGGTGTTGACGGCCCCCAGCGTGCCGTTCAGATGCGCCTGCCCCGCCGCGAAGGGGACGGGATCCAACGTGCGCGCCACGGCGAAGCCGAGAAAGGCCACCCCGAACACCGCCAGTTCCCCCAGGATCAGGATCCACATCATCAGGTTGCCGGGAAGGCTGGCGAAACCGCCGGCCCGGTCATCCGGAACGCTGCCGTCCATCACACTGCCGTCCATTCCGCCGCGTCCTCCAAGGCCGTCCGTATCGTGGATGCGTCACGGTAGGGCGATGGCCGTGCGGGTGGCTTGACCGCGGTCAAGGAATGACCGCCTAAAACGCTAAACTATTGCGGCACCCGCGGCGGACGGCACCACGGCACATGTTTTCCCGGCGCCGTGCATCGCACCACCCGCACCGACCTTCGCTGACTTTCAGAAAGCCCGAGCGATGACCGAACGCTTCACCAAAGCGGCCGCGCGCAACATCTTTTATGGCGGATCGCTGTTTTTCTTCACTGCCTTCGTGGGGCTGACCGCGCTCAGCCACTCCTACATCGTCAACACCAGCACGGACAAAGCCGGCCTGACCGACGCCGTGGCCCGCGGCAAGCACGTCTGGGAACGGAACGCCTGCATCAACTGCCACACCCTGCTGGGCGAAGGCGCTTATTTCGCGCCGGAACTGGGCAATGTCTGGCTGCGCTACGGCGGCGACAAGGACCATGACGGGGCGGTGGCCGCCCTGAAAGCATGGATGGCCGCCCAGCCGTCCGGCATCGAGGGCCGCCGCCAGATGCCGCAATTCAACCTGACCGAAAAAGAGGTGGAGGATCTGGCCGCGTTCCTGGAATGGACCAGCCGGATCAACACCCAGAGCTGGCCGCCCAAGCTGTCCGGCTGAGGAGAGTTCTTCCCATGAAATACGAATCGCAAAAGGTCGCCCTCTGGTACTTCGCGGCGGCGATGGCGCTGTTCGGGGTGCAGATCCTGGTCGGCCTGCTGGCCGGTGCTGTCTATGTGCTGCCGAACCTGTTGTCGGAACTGCTTCCCTTCAACATCCTGCGCATGATCCACACCAACGCGCTGATCGTCTGGCTGCTGATCGGCTTCTTCGGTGCCGCCTATTACCTGATCCCGGAAGAGGCGGAAACCGAACTGCACAGCCCGAAGCTGGCGCTGATCCAACTCGGCCTGTTCGTGTTCGGCGCGCTGGCCGCCGTGGTGGGCTATCTCTTCCGCATCCACGAGGGGCGGGAGTTCCTGGAACAGCCGACCTGGATCAAGGCGGCGATCGTCGTCGTCGCGCTGATGTTCCTCTACAATGTGACGCTGACCGTCATCAAGGGGCGCCGCACCGTCATCACCAACATCTTGCTGGTGGGCATGTGGGGGATTGCGGTCTTCTTCCTGTTCTCCTTCTACAACCCGTCCAACCTGTCGCTGGACAAGATGTACTGGTGGTACATCGTCCATCTGTGGGTCGAGGGCGTGTGGGAACTGGTGCTGGCCTCCATCCTCGCCTTCCTGATGATCAAGATGACCGGCGTTGACCGCGAGATCGTCGAGAAATGGCTGTACGCCATCGTCGGTCTGGCGCTGTTCAGCGGCATCCTGGGCACCGGCCACCATTACTATTGGATCGGCACGCCGGGGTACTGGCAGTGGATCGGCTCGGTCTTCTCGGCGCTGGAAGTGGCCCCGTTCTTCACCATGGTGGTGTTCGCCTTCATGATGGTGTGGAAGAGCGGGCGGCGGCATCCCAACAAGGCGGCGATGCTGTGGTCGCTGGGCTGCTCGGTCTTCGCCTTCTTCGGCGCCGGGGTCTGGGGCTTCCTGCACACGCTGGCCCCGATCAACTACTACACCCACGGAACCCAGGTGACGGCGGCGCATGGGCATCTGGCCTTCTTCGGCGCCTACGCCATGATCAACTTCGCCATCATCACCTATGCCATGCCCTACCTGCGCGGCCACCGGCCGTACAATCAGGTGCTCAACATGTGGAGCTTCTGGCTGATGTGCGGCGGCATGGCCTTCATGACCTTCGTGCTGACCGTGGCCGGCGTGGTGCAGACCCATCTGCAGCGCGTGCTGGGCATGGATTACATGGAGGTGCAGTCGCAGATCGCCCTGTTCTACTGGATGCGTCTGGGGGCCGGCGCCATCGTGGCGGCGGGCACCGTGCTGTTCCTCTACTCCATCTTCGGCCCGGCGCGGGAGGAGCAGCCCGCCTCCATCCCCGCCGACTATCAGCCCGCCGAATGACGTTCCCCGGCCCCCGTTCGACACGGAGCGGGGGCCGTCCTTTCCCGGAGTTCCCCCAATGCCTCTCGATGCCGCCAGCACCACCCTTCCCTTCTACCAACCGACCGGCGACGAGGTGGCGCTCTTCCAGCACGCCTATCACCACCGCCTGCCGCTGCTGCTGAAGGGGCCGACCGGCTGCGGCAAGACGCGGTTCGTGGCGCATATGGCCGCCCGGCTGGGGCGCCCGCTCTACACCGTGTCGTGCCATGACGACCTGACCGCCGCCGACCTGACCGGGCGCTATCTGCTGAAGGGCGGGGATACCGTGTGGGCCGACGGCCCCCTGACCCGCGCCGTGCGCGAAGGCGCCATCTGCTACCTGGACGAGGTGGTGGAGGCCCGCAAGGACGTGACCGTCGTGCTGCACCCCCTGACCGACGACCGCCGCATCCTGCCGCTGGACCGCACCGGCGAGACGCTGGAAGCGCCGCCGGATTTCATGCTGGTGGTGTCCTACAACCCCGGTTACCAGAACATCCTGAAGACGCTGAAGCCCAGCACCCGCCAGCGTTTCCTGGCCGTCGAATTCGATTTCCCCAAGCCCGAGCACGAAATTCCCATCGTCGCCACCGAAAGCGGCCTGCCCGAAGCCCGCGTCGCCCCGCTGGTCCGCCTTGCCAACGCGCTCCGCGCGCTGAAGGGACAGGATCTGGAAGAGGGTGTCTCCACCCGGCTGCTGGTCTATTGCGCCACCCTGATCCAATCGGGAATGAAGCCCGAGCGCGCCATCCGCGCCGCCCTGATCGAGCCGCTGACCGACGACCCGGATGTGCGCGCCGGCCTGCTGCGCGTCGCCGACGTCACGCTGGGCTGACCCCGCCATGATGGAGCTGTTCGAACCGGAAGAAACCGTCGGCCGCCTGTGGCACCGCCTGATCGGCGGACGGTCGAGCTATCCCCACCACGCGGACGCCGCGGTGACGCTGGACTCGGTGCGCCCGCGGCTGTCGGTGTTCTTCCGCGCGCTGGGGGGTGACCGCGGCGTGCGGCTGACCGCGGGAAGTGCCGCCGCGTCGGGGCACCGGCTGCCGCTGCTGGACCGCATCGGGCTGGGGGCGGAACGGGTGAAACGGGCAGCCCTGGACGGTGACACCCTGCGGCTGCCGGCGGAAATCGCGCTGTTTCCCGATACCCGGCTGAACGAACGGCTGTACGAATGGCTGGCCGCCTATTTCGCCCACATCGAGCCGGTCCCGGTCCCCGCCGACCCGTTGCAGGCCGATATCCAGATGCTGCGCGCCGCCGCCCACACCACCCTGCGGACCGTCGCCCGCTGGCCGGGGCTGATCCCGCTGCACGCCGAACTGGCGACGGCGGTCGCCGCCCAGCGCCCCGCCCGCCGCCTGCCGCCCATGGAAGCTGCGGTGGAGCGCGCCGCCCGGATCCTGCTCGGCGCCGGTACGGCGGAGGGGGAAATCTCCCGCATGCTGGACGCCACCCTGCCGCTGGAGGTGTTCGCCGCCCCGTCCGGCTATTGCCGCCTGCTGCCGGTGCCTTTGTGGGGGATGGCCGCCGCCCCGGCGGGAACCGTCTCCCTTGATGCCGAAGAACCCCCCGCCGACAACGCCGGTGCCCAGGACGGCGACGGGCGCCGCCGCGCGGCCACCCGGCGCGCCTCCGACCAGACCCGGCGCGACGATCCGCTGATCCTGAACCGTTTCGAAAAGATCCTCGGCCTGGCCGAGATGCTGAACATTCCCCGCGCCGTCGATGACGACGATGCCGACAACGCCCGCAAGGCCGCCGACGACCTGGACGAAATCGCCATCGGCGCCCACGAGCGCAAGACGGCGACCACGCTGAAGCTCGATCTGGATCTGGCCCCGCCGGTGCTCGACGCCACGCCGCTCACCGCCGTTCTGACCTATCCGGAATGGGATTACCGCCGCCACGCCCATTACCCGGCCCATTGCCGGGTGGTCACCGAAACGGCCCCGGCGGACGGTGAGGCGTGGGAACCGGACGCCGCCGCCCAGCGCCGCATCCGGCAGGTCCGCCGCCAGTTCGAGGCGCTGCGCCCCCGCCGTACGGTGTTCACCGGCCAGAGCGACGGCGACGAGCTGGACCTTGCCGCCTTGGTGCGCAGCCGCGCCGATCTGCGCGCCGGCGGGGCCGGCAGCGACCGCGTTCATCAGCAGGCACGCAACGCCGCCCGCGATCTGGCGGTGGCCGTTCTGGTGGACGGCTCCCTGTCCACCGACGGCTGGATCGGCGGACGCCGGGTGCTTGATGTGGAAAAGGAGGCGCTGCTGGCGCTGACCCACGGGCTGACCGCCTGCGGCGATGCCCACGCGCTGTACGGCTTCACCTCCAAACGACGGGACTGGGTGCGGGTGCAGACGTTGAAGGACTTCGACGAGCCGCTAGGCGCCACCGTCACCCGGCGCATCGGGGCGATGAAGCCCGGCTTCTACACCCGCATGGGGGCCGCCATCCGCCACACCGCCGCCATGCTCGCCCAGCGGCCCAACCGCCACCGGCTGCTGATCCTGCTGACCGACGGCAAGCCCAACGACGTAGACCATTACGAAGGCCGCTACGGCATCGAGGACACCCGCCAGGCGGTCCGCGAAGCGCGCAAGGCCGGGCTGGCCCTGTTCGCCATCACCGTGGATGCTCAGGCCCGCGACTACATCCCCCATCTGTTCGGGCGCGGCGCCTACGCCATCTTCCCCCAGGTGTCCCACCTGACCAAGGCACTGCCGGCGCTGTACCGGCAGGTTACCCTGGTCGGGTGAGTCCCAGAGCGGGGCGGCTGCCCCATAGGCGCTAGGATAAGATATCAAGCAGGTCGTCAATCTG
>CALBDS010000058.1 GCA_937927415.1 uncultured Rhodospirillaceae bacterium | reverse complement strand
CGGGGAGAGGGGAAATGACCCTGAACATGGTGCTTTGATGCACCCATCCCGGCCTCGTGCCGTGGAAAACCGCTCAATCCGGCGTTTTTCAGGCCAGCATCCGCTCCAGCCGGGCCATGGCGGTGTCGAGCCGGTCCAGGCTGGTGGCGTAGCACAGGCGCAAGGCCCCCTCGCCCGCGTCGCCGAAGGCGATGCCGGGGGCCAGCCCCACCGCCGCCTCGTCCACCACCCGGCGGGCCAGGGCCACGCTGTCCGGCTCCCCGTCCACGGTGAAAAAGGCATAGAAGGCGCCGTGGGCCGGGGTCGCCGTCACCCGCGGCAGCCGGGCCAGGGTGGCGAACACCCGCTCGCGGGCGGCGGTGCAGCGGGCGCGGGTCTCTTCGATGAACGGCTCCCCGTGTTCCAGCGCGGCCACGCCGGCCAATTGGATGAAAGCGGGCGTGCCGCTGGTGGAATACTGCACCAGATTTTCCAGAACCGGCAGCAGCGGTGCCGGGGCCACCATCCACCCCAGCCGCCAGCCGGTCATGGCCCAGTTCTTGGAAAAGCTGTTGACCACGATCAGCCGGTCGTCGGGCGCCGACACCTGCAGGAACGACGGTGCGGCCACCGCGTCGGAATAGACCAGCCGGCCATACACCTCGTCGGCGATGACCCACAGGCCGCGGGCGCGGGCGAAATCCATCACCCGCACCATATCCTCCCGTCCCATCACCCAGCCGGTGGGGTTGTTGGGGGAATTGATGAACAGCGCGCGGGTGCGCGGGCCGCAGGCGGCGAACAGCCGGTCCAGATCCAGCGTCCAGCCGCCGGGGGTGCGGTCGAGCGGGACCGGCACCGGGCGGCCGCCCATCACCCGCACCGCGGCGTTGATGTTGGGCCAGACGGGGGAGACGACGGCCACCTCGTCGCCGGGGTCCACCAGCGCCTGCACCGCCATCATGATCGCCGTCATCCCCGACGAGGTGACGGTGATCCGTTCCACCGCCACATCCGTGGTGTAGACCCGCGCCAGATAGGCGGCCAGCGCCTGGCGCAGCACCGGCAGCCCCGCCTGATAGGTGTAGAAGACATGGCCGTCGCGGATGGCCTGGGCGGCGGTATCCCCGACGATGGCCGGGCTGGGCACGTCGCCTTCCCCGAACCACAGGGGAATCAGCCCGTCGCGGTGGCGGCCGTAATCGGCGATCTGGGCGATGGGACTGGCGGGCAGGGCGGCGATACCGGGACGCAGATCATCCAGAAGGGACGAAGGCGGGCGCGTCATCGGAGGTGGCTCCACGACAGGGATAGGGGGAGCGGCGAAGTTTAGGAAAGGGAGCCGCCACCGCCCACCCCACCAGCGCGCTGGACAGCCCCCCATTGCCGGCATACCTGTTGTTTTCCCGCAGCTTAACTCTGGCGGGGAACCGGATCCGGGGAGTTTCACACCCATGTCATCGGACGCTTTTCCCTTCGATGCCATCGCCTTCGACGGGGATGACACGCTCTGGCACAACGAATCGCTGTTCTCGATGACGCAAGAGCGGTTCCGCGCCGTGCTGACCGCCCATGCCGGCGGCATGGCCCCGGCCGATCTCGACCGCCGGCTGCTGGAGGCGGAGACGCGCAACCTCCGTTACTTCGGCTACGGCATCAAGGGGTTCGTGCTGTCGATGATCGAAACGGCGGTGGAGGTGACCGAGGGGAGCATCCCCGCCCGCGACATCCGCGACCTGATCGACTTCGGCAAGGCCATGCTGGAGCACCCGGTCGAACTGCTGGACGGGGTGGCGGAGGTGGTGGGCCGGCTGGCGGCGGAAAGGCCGCTGCTGCTCATCACCAAGGGCGACCTGTTCGACCAGGAAAGCAAGGTGGCGCGCTCCGGTCTGGCCGATCATTTCCGGGCGGTGGAGGTGGTGTCGGAAAAGGATCCCGCCACCTATGCCCGCGTCCTGGCCCGCCACGGCGTCGCCCCGGCGCGGTTCCTGATGGTGGGCAATTCGGTGCGTTCCGACATTCTGCCGGTGCTGGCGCTGGGGGCGCAGGCGGTGCACATTCCCTATCATCTGACCTGGGCGCACGAGGAGGCGGAGGCCCCCGCCGAGGGCTATCGCCGGCTGGACAGCCTGCACGGTCTGCCGGCGCTGCTGGCCGGCTGGTCCTGATACAGGAGGCAGGGTGACGAACGCGGGTTAATGAACCGGGGCAGTTCCCCTCTCCCCGCCGGGGAGAGGGATAGGGTGAGGGCCGATTTTCGCGCGGGTAAGCCCGAAAATCGAGCCGCAAGGCTCGCGAAACATGAGATTTGGCGTTGCTTCGCAACGGATTTCGGGCTTACCCGCGCGAAATCCGGCCCTCACCCGGCCCTCCGGGCCACCCTCTCCCCGGTGTGGAGAGGGGCTGTTAACCTGGGGGCGTTGCTCTGATACAAGGGGAGGATGGCATGAATCTGGTGGTTCTGACAGCCGGGGAGGCGGAAACTGGCGGCCCCGATCCGGCCCGCATCGTTCGCGGCCAGCCGGTGTTCACCACCCGCAACGGCTATGAATCGGCCGACGGCAAGCGATTCGCCGGCACCTGGACCAGCACGCCCGGCGCCTGGCGCATCGCGTACGACGAATGGGAATACTGCGCCATCGAAGCGGGCGTCAGCGTCGTCACCCACGACGACGGGCGGGCGTGGACGCTGCGTGCCGGCGATCGTTTCGTCATCGAGCCGGGGTTTTCCGGGGTCTGGGATGTGGTGGAAACAACCACCAAATCCTATGTGGTGATTCTGCCCTGATCCCGCCTTTTTTGCGGTGTCAGGTTTCTCGCCCGCCCGCGTCGCGCGGGGCGTCGTTGAATGTTTCGAGGTAGGACAACGAAAATGAACAAGACCATTGCCGCCGCGTCGGTGGTGTTTGCCCTGGCTCTGGCCGGATGTCAGACGGGCGGGACCGGGACCGGCATGGGCACCAAGGAAACCGTGGGCACGCTGGGCGGTGCCGTGGCCGGCGGTCTGCTGGGGTCGCAGATCGGCGGCGGTTCGGGCAAGCTGGTGGCGGTCGGCGTCGGCACGCTGCTGGGGGCGTTCCTGGGCAACCAGCTCGGGTCATCCCTGGACCGCGCCGACCAGGCCTATGCCGCCCAGGCCGAGCGGCAGGCCTACAACGCCCCGCTGGGCCAGCGGATTTCGTGGAACAACCCGCAGTCGGGCAACTCCGGCACCGTGGTGCCGCTGCGCGACGGCACCATGAACGACGGCAGCTATTGCCGCGAATTCCAGACCACCATCGTGGTCGGCGGCAAGACCGAACGCGGTACGGGCACCGCCTGCCGCCAGCCGGACGGTTCGTGGAAGATCGTGTCGTAACGATTGCGTGCGGGCACCGCCGGGCGGCGGCAGCCGTGTGTTGTATGGCTGTGACGCCGGGCGGTTCCCGTGGCGGTGGTCCGGGGCTTGTGTTATACGCCGGACCACACTTCTTTCCGCTGTCGAGTCATCATCATGGCCAAGCGTCAATACACCCGCGCCGAGGTCAAGGAACTGCTGGGCGCACTTGAGCGCCAATGCCGCGAGGCGGCCAAGCTGGCCCAGTTGGCCGAGCACGAGGCCAGCAAGCATTCCTTCGGCGCCTATCGCGAATTTCGCGACAAGGTGGGTGAATTCCAGGCTCTCGTGATCCTGATCGAACAGCGTCTGCGCAATCTGGCCGACGCCCGGTCCGATGATTTGCGCGAACAGTTCGAACGGCTGGATACGGTGATGCTGGCGCTGCTGGTGCGGGCCAGCATGCGGTTCTTTTTCGTGCTGTCGGCCAACCCGATCCTGCCCATGGGTGCCCGCGAGATCTTCATGGCCGAACTGCGCAGCCTGCACGACGCCCACGAAAAGCTGCGCCGCCCCAATTACGCCGGCAAGCTGGGGTCGGAGTTGGAGCGGGATCTGGAAACCGCCTCCATGATCCTGGAAGAGATCATCGACAAGGCCCCCAGCCTGCTGAACTTCAAAGGGGCCGCGGGGCTGGAGCGGATGTGAGGCCGCCGGTCGCCATGCGGGCCGTCGTCTCCACCATCGGGCGCTTCCACAGCTTCAACCAGGCGCGTCAATTGCAGGAACGCGGGGCGCTGGAGGCTATCTTTACCGGCTATCCGCGCGTCAAGCTCGGCAACACCGGGGTGGATCCGGCGCGCATCCGCAGCTTTCCCTGGCTCATCGCGCCCTACATGGCCCTGGTCCGCTTTCACTGGTTTCAGCGCACTCTGGAACGGGACTGGGCGTGGAAGGCCCACCGGGCGCACGACCGTCATGTGGCCCGCACCCTGCCGCCCTGCGATGTGGTGATCGCCCTGTCGGGTTTGGGGCTGGCGACCGGGCGCACGGCACAGGCGCGCGGTGCCCGCTATGTCTGTGACCGTGCCTCCACGCACAAGGCGTTCCAGAACGACATCCTGCACGACGAATATGCCCGCCACGGCTTCACCTTTGCCGGGATCGATCCGCGCAACATGGCGCAGGAGCTGGAGGAATATCAGGTGGCCGACGCCATCACCGTGCCGTCAGGCTTCGTGCGCCAGACCTTCATCGACCGCGGCGTGCCGGCGGAACGGCTGATCCTGACCCCTTATGGCGGCGATCTGGGCCGGTTTCGCCCGCTGGGGCCGAAGGCGCCGGAATTCCGGGTGCTGTTCGTCGGTCAGTTGGCGGTGCGCAAGGGGTTGCCCGACCTGTTGGAAGGCTTCGCCCGCGCGGCCATTCCCGGCGCCCGGCTGGTGCTGGTGGGCGGCGAACAGCCGGAAACCCGTGCCATGCTGGGGCGGGCGCGGACCCCGGTGGAATGCCTGGGCATGCAGTTCGGGGACGATCTGGTGCGGGAAATGGCGCAGGCCAGCGTGATGGTGCTGCCGTCGGTGGAAGAGGGAATGGCCCTGGTCATGGCCATGACCATGGCCTGTGGCACGCCGGTGATCGCCAGCCACAACACCGGGGCCGCCGACCTGTTCACCGATGGGGTGGAGGGGTTCCACATTCCCATCCGCGACCCCGACGCCATCGCCGACCGCCTGACCCGGCTGGCCGCCGACCCCACCCTGCGGGCGGACATGGGCCATGCGGCGCGGCGGCGGGTGGAATCCTTCGGCGGCTGGGCGGCCTATGGTGACCGGCTGTGGGCCGGGCTGGAACGGCTGCTGTCCGCCTGACGCTTTTCTTCCCCCAACGCTTTCCTATCGGGCGGCCACCCGTTCGGGCACGGCGGCGTCGGCCCCGCTCAGCAGGGCGGCACCGGGGTGGCGGACCCAGGCGGCAATATCATCGACCACCACCGCCCCCTTCAGGTCGCGCAGCAGCATGTGATAGCCGTCGGGATAAAGGGCGACCGTATGGTTGGGGCGGGTGCGGAACGTGGCGATGGCCCGCTCCACCGGCGTGGGCGGCAGCACCTCCTCATGGGCGCCGTAGAGCGCCAGGACCGGCACTCTGATCCGGCCGCAATTGGCCAGCGCCTCGTCCATCAGGTCGGTCAGCCCGTGCAGCGCGTCCACCCGGCTGCCCTTGATGACCAGCGGGTCGCGGGACAGCGCCCGCAGCATGGCGATGTTGTCGGAAGGGTGGATGTCCAGTTCCTTCGGTGCCGTGACGGTCATCCCCGGCAGCAGGTTGTAGCTGATCCACAGGGCCACCCGCGGGAACAGCCCCATGGTGTCCCGCCCCCACACCGCCGGCGCCACCAGGATGGCACCGTCCACCGCCGGGGCGCCGGGGCGGGCCAGGGCGGTCAGCACCACCGCCCCGCCCATGCTTTCCCCCATCAGGAACAGCGGCACGCCGGGATGGCGGGCGCGGACCAGGGTGGTGGCGGTGCGCAGGTCCGACACCAGCGTGTCGGTGCCGGCCCATACGCCGGGATCGCGGGTGGAACCGAACCCCCGCTGGTCGTAGGCGTAGGTGACGACCCCCGATTCGGCAAAGCGCCGGGCCGCCCCGTCGAAGGCGTTGGAATAGTCGTTGTAGCCGTGAAGCGCGATGATGACCGCCGCGGGCCGTGCCGTGCCGGCCGGCACCCAGGCGCGGAAGGGCAGGTGGTAGCCGTCGGCGGCGACGATCGCCTGATCGGTCAGGGACGGCGTGCCCATCGCCGTGCCCATGGGCTGATAGAGCGTGGAGCAGGCCGCCAGCAGCAGCACGGCGGTCAGCCCCCCCAGAAGACGTGCAAAACCGAACCATCCGGCGGCGCCATGCCGCCGCCGGTCCCTATGCTGCGTCATGCGCCCGCCTTGTGAGTTGCAGGAAGATATCTTCCAGATCCGATTCCTCGGTGGAAAGATCGGTGATGGTCAGCCCCGCCGCCGCCACCGCCGCCAGGATGGCATCGACCCGCTGGTGGCTGGGCTGGTAACGGATGATCAGGTGCCGGGGATCGGCCAGTTCGGCGGTGAAGCCGGCCAGCGCATCCGGCACCGCCGTCAGGTCGCGGTCGGTCTGGATGGTCAGCGCCTTGGCGTCGATGCGGCGCAGAAGCTGGCGCGTCGGTTCACAGGCCACCACCGTGCCGCGGTCGATGATGGCGATGGTGTCGCACAGTTCCTCGGCTTCCTGCAGGTAGTGGGTGGTCAGCAGGACGGTGGTGCCGGCGGCGTTGAGCGCGCGCACGTGGTCCCACAATTGCCGGCGCAGTTCGATGTCCACCCCGGCGGTGGGTTCGTCCAGCACCAGGATGGGGGGCGTGTGCACCATGGCCTTGGCCACCATCAGCCGCCGCTTCATGCCGCCCGACAGGGTGCGGGCGTAGGCGTCGGCCTTGTCGGCCAGCCCCACCGCATCCAGCAGGGCGGTGGTGTGCCGTTCGGCCTTGGGCACTCCGTACAGCCCCGCCTGCAGCTCCAGCAGTTCGCGGGGGGTGAAGAAGGGGTCCATGTTCAGTTCCTGCGGCACCACGCCGATGGAGGCGCGCGCCTGCCGCGGGGCGGCGTCGATGTCGGTGCCCCAGATGGACACCCGGCCCGCGGTCTTGTTGACCAGACCGGCCATGATGTTGATGAGCGTGGATTTTCCCGCCCCGTTCGGACCCAGCAGGCCGAACACCGATCCGCGGGGGATGGCAAGGTCGATGCCGGTCAGCGCCGTTTTCGGCGGCATCCGCGACGATCCGCGGTAGGTCTTGGTCAGGCCGCGGATGTCCACGGCAAAGGCGGGCAGGGCCGTGGCGGCGACGGGCAGGGGGGTGTCGTGGTCAGCCATGATGGTCATCTGAAGCGGCGTTCCTGTTCCGGCGGTCCGGCGGGTGCCGGCTGGGCAACATGCATATATTTCCGGGACGCCCGTGTGCGAGGGCCATTGAACCCGGACGCACGATCGGTATCATCCCGCCCCATCCGGCGCCATCCTAGACGAAGCGCCGATCATCCCGCATGAGACAAAAGGGGGAATGCCTGCCATGCAGCCCATCGAAACCATCGAAGTGGATACGCCTACGGTTGGGTGCGACGGCGGCGGCGGATCGCTCGGCCATCCCACGGTCTATCTGACCCTGGAAAAGAACGGCCGAGTCGAGTGCCCCTACTGCTCGCGCGTGTTCGTGCTGAAGCCCGGCTCCAAGGCGGGCGGCCACGGCCATTGACCGGACCGGCGCCGGTGCCGGCCCGTTCCGGCGGCGGCGCCCTCCCGGTCCGCGGGGGCGGAACCCCTTGCTGCCGCATGGAATTTTTATTACGGATCAAGGGGTTTTTCAAACCCGGCTGGATAGGCTATGACCAGCCATGACCGAAAGGCAGGGGCGCCGTGCCGGAAAACCGTGCCCTTCGTCTAATATTTTCCTTTCTTTGATATAAATTTTGCAACACAGTCCTTGACCGCCGCCTCGCGGGAGCCGTTAAATCTTTATTGCGGCGCAACGGGGAGGTGGCCATATGGTCATTGGGTCCAGGTTCGCAAAATGCTGTTCGCCGAAGGCATGTACACTGCATCGGAAGGTGGCCGGACCATGAGCCACGAGACCGAAGAACAGTACCGCAGCATTTTCGAGAACGCCGTCGAGGGTATTTACCAGACCACGATTGACGGGCGTTACATCCGCGTCAATCCCGCCCTGGCCCGGATTTACGGTTACACCGACCCCCATGATCTGGTCCAGAATCTGACCGACATCGCCGGGCAGCTTTACGTTGATCCCGGTCGCCGCGAAGCCTTCGCCCACCTGATGGAAAGCCAGGGGGTGGTGCACAGTTTCGAGGCCCGCGTCTTCCGCCGCGACGGCACGGTCATCTGGATTTCGGAGAACGCGCGCTGCGTGCGCGATCCCGCCGGCAACATCCGTTTCTACGAAGGCACCGTCCAGGACATCACCGAGCGCAAGCAGCACGAGGAGAAGATCCGCCTGCTGGCCACGGTCTTCGCCTCGGTGGCCGACGGTATCCTGATCGCCGATCCGGCCCTGCGGGTGCAGGCGGTCAACCCCGCCTATCTCGCCATCAGCGGCTATGACACCGAGGAGCTGGTGGGCCAGCCGCTGGTGCTGTTCCAGCCGGGCGCCCACGAGCGCGCCTTCATCGAGAGCATTTGGGACACCGCCTCCCACACCGGCCGCTGGCAGGGGGAGGTGGCGAGCTTCCGCCGCACGGGCGAGGGTTTCGCCGCCCAGCTTTCGGTGACGGCGGTGACCTCGCCGTCGGGGCAGATGGAGCATTACGTGCTGACCATCGCCGACATCAGCCAGCGCAAGTTCCAGGAACACCAGATCCGCTATCAGGCCAGCTTCGACCGGCTGACCGACCTGCCCAACCGCTGGCTGGCCTGCGAGCGGCTGGAAGAGGCCATTCTGCGCACCCAGCGCGGCCCGACCAAGGTGGCGCTGGCCTTCATCGACCTCAACCGTTTCAAGCAGGTGAACGACACGCTGGGCCATCAGGCCGGCGACGAGTTGCTGAAGCTGGTGGCCCGGCGCCTGCGCAACTGCACCCGCGTGTCCGACACCGTGGGGCGGCTGGGCGGCGACGAGTTCCTGGTGGTTGCCCCCGATGCCGCCGACCGCAAGGCCGGTTCGCGGCTGGCGGAAAAGATCCTCTATTCCATGAGCGAGCCGTTCACCGTCCATGGGCAGGAGATCTATTGCGGGGCGTCGGTCGGCATCGCCTTCTACCCCGACGACGGGGACACGGCCGACCAGTTGCTGCGCAACGCCGATCTGGCCATGTACCACGCCAAGCGTGATCCGGGGCGGCGCTGGGTGGAATACGACCACACCATGCGCGACCGCACCGGATACCATCTCAATCTGGAAAGCGACCTGCGCCGCGCCATCGGGACCGACGAGTTCGAGCTGTTCTATCAGCCCAAGGTGCAGATGCCCCACCGCCGCATCATCGGGGCGGAGGCGCTGATCCGCTGGCGCCACCCGGTGCGCGGGCTGGTGTCGCCGGCGGAGTTCATTCCGCTGGCCGAGGACACCGGGCTGATCTGGGACATCGGCGCCTGGACCCTGCAGACCGCCGCCCGCGCGCTGGCCAAATGGCAGCGGGAGGGGCTGGACGTCGGCGTGGTATCGGTCAACCTGTCGCCCCGCCAGTTCCAGGACGCCCGTCTGGTGGGGTTCGTCCGCTCGGTGATCGAAGCCTCGGGCGTGCCGCCGGAACTGGTGGAGCTGGAGCTGACCGAAGGGGCGATGATCGGCGACATCGAAAAGGCGGTGGGGCTGCTGAACGGGCTGAAGGACATCGGCGTGCGCCTGTCCATCGACGATTTCGGCACCGGCTATTCCTCGCTGGCCTATCTCAAGCGGTTCCCCATCGACACGCTGAAGATCGACCGCAGCTTCGTGCGCGACATCGTGAAGTCGCCGACCGACCCGGCCATCGTCAGCACCATCGTCAATCTGGCCGAGAGCCTGGGCTTCGCCACCATCGCCGAGGGGGTGGAGACGCTGGACCAGGCCGACATGCTGTCGCGCCAGCGGTGCCGCAACATCCAGGGCTATCTCATCAGCCGCCCGCTGGAACAGGCGGCGTTCGAAGCCTTCGTCCGCCAGCATCAATCCTCCTGCGCGGCGGAAGTGGCCTGAGCTTTTCCGCACGGCTGGTACGGCTTTCGCTCTCTGGACCCATGGGGGATGGCGGCTTAGACTTCCGCCCTGGCCCGTTGATGGGTCATCCGTCGTGGACCGGCTGTCAGGGACACCCCTGCCATGAGCACCCCCGCCGTCCGTTGGGCATCCGCCCGCTTATCCGCCGTTCCGTTTTCCCCACCCGCCGGAGCCGACGCTGCCGGTCCGGCGCCATGCCGGCTCTGTCCGGCTCCGCACGGGGCACCCTGCCGTGGTTTCACGGCGGCCGAGGGGGAGGCGGCCCGGCGGCCGTTTTCCCGGCCGGCGGGGCAGATGCTGTTCTGTCAGGGGGATGTCTGGGACCATGTGCTGTTCATCCGCACCGGCTGGGTGCAGATCTACCGCCAGTTTCCCAACGGCCAGCGGCTGATTCTGCGGTTCGTCCTGCCGGGGGAGCCGGTCGGGCTGGAAAGCGACGGCGGCGCCATGCCCTACACCGCCGAAACCATGACCGCCGTCACCGGCTGCCTGATCGGGCGGGCCGGCTTTTTCCTGGCTTGCGCCCGTTCACCGGCGCTGGCGCGCGGGGTCGCCGCCCTGGCGATGAGGGAAACCCTGGTGGCGTGGGACCATCTGTGCAGCGTCGGGCGGCAGGACGCCCGCGGGCGCATCGCCGCCCTGTTGCTGGATCTTCACCGTCGCCTGACGCCGCCGACGGAAAGGGAGGAAGTGGCGGAAAGGGAGGGGGCGCCGGTGCGGGTGCCGTTGACCCAGACTCATATCGCCGACGCCACCGGCCTGACCTCGGTCCACGTCAGCCGCACGCTCAAACGGATGCGTCAGGAACGGCTGCTGGACTTTCACAAGGGTGAACTGGTGATTCTCGATTCGGCCCGGCTGGGCGCGCTGGCCCAGCCGGATGCCCCCTCCGTCACGCTCACGCCCCGGTGATGGGCACGGCGCGGCCCGTTTCGCCGGCCGCCGGAGCGGCCTTCCGGGGCAGAGTCAACGCCAGGACGCCGTGCTTCATGGCGGCGGTGATGCCGTCGGTGTCCACATCGGCCGGCAGGGCGAAGGACCGGGCGTACATGCCGTAACGCCGTTCGGACATCACGCGGCCGGCGCTCTTTTCTTCCCGTTCGTCCTTCTTCTCGGCCCTCACCGTCAGCACGCCGTCCTGCACGGTGGCGGTGACCGCCTTTTCATCCATGCCCGGCAGTTCCAGGGTGATGCGGTAGCTGTCCTCCTTTTCCTCCACTTCGGTAGCCGGGGCCATGACGGCCATGTCGGTGTCGAAGCGGAACAGCGGATCCTGGTCCAGTGCTGCCCGTCCACCCCACGGCTGGCGGAACAAGGCGGTGGTTTCATCGAACAGGCGGTTGAAATCGTCGCGCAACGTCATCCACGGCTGCGACAGCCACGACTGGGACCACGGGGCAGGGGTCTTTTCCGGAGCCGGCTTTTCCACAGCCGTTTTGCCCTCGGCGGGTTTTTCCATGACAGGGGTTTCGACCATGACGGCCTCCTTCGTTGGAATGCATCATGCCGTGCCGGGATGGTCGCGCCGCCGGAGCGGCTGGGCCTTAACGTGGATTAAGCCGGGCTGGGTTTTTTAGTCCGCCGCATCCTCCAGCGGCGACCGCAGCAGCGCCCCCTGCCGCAACAGTTCCCGCTGGACCGCCCCCACCGGAACGGCGGAGGGCCGCTCGCCCGCCCCGGCGGCCAGGGCGGCGGTCACGCCCGCGGCCTGACCCGTCGCCATGCAGGTGGGGGTGACGCGGTAGGAGGAATGGGCCTCGTGGGTTCCGGAAATGCAGCGGCCCGCCACCAGCAGCCGGTCAACCTCCTGCGGCAGCAGGCAGCCCAGGGGGATTTCGTACCATTCCCCCGCCGGCAGCCGGTCGAGCCGGGTGCCCTTGCCCGTGGGGTTGTGGATGTCCACGGGATAGGTGCCGCGGGCGATGGCGTCGGGGAATTTGCGGGCGTCCAACACGTCGGCGCCGGTCATGGTATAGGCGCCGCGGATCCGCCGCGTTTCGCGCACCCCCACCTGGACCCCGCTCTGGCACAGGTGGGATCCGGCGAAACCGGGGACGTATTTCTGCATGAAGGCGGCGATCTGGGCCATCTGCCGGTGGCTTTCCCATTCCGCCCGCGTCAGATCCCACACGTTGGTGCCCATGGCGCCGGTGACGCGGGTGCAGTTCAGCGCCACCTCGCCTTCGTGGGTGGTGGCGAAGAACAGGATATCCTCGCGCGGCAGCGACAGGTCGCCGGCGGCGGTGGCCTTGGACACCAGATCCCACAACCCATGCACCCCCCGCCATTGTCCGGGGTTCTCCCCGATGTAGGCGTTGAAGGCGGTGTGGTCGAAATCCATCATGCGGAACATCAGCGTCATCGGCTGGGCCAGCCCGTCCTCGTCCCGGCCCACGTCATAGGGGGCGCCGGCCAGGGCGGCGATGTCGCCGTCGCCGGTGGCGTCCACGATGACGTCGGCCTCGATCACCAGCGGGCCGGACTTGCTTTCGAACACCACGCCGGTGGGGTGCCCGGTGTCGCCTGTGACGCCGGAGGCAAAGGCGTGCAGCAGCACCCGCACGCCCAGGTCGTCCAGCACGCTTTGCAGGGCGGGTTTCAGCACCTCGGGATCGAAGGGCACGGTGAAGCCGGTGTCGGCGGACGGGGGAATCGCCCCGCCGATGGCGTAGAGCCGCCCCAGCACCGTGGCCAGCGCGCCCCCCACCACCGGCTCGCCCGGCCCGTGGTCCTGCGGCATCAGGCGGGTGGGGTCCACATGGGTGGCCGATCCGCGTTGGGTGTAGAAGCTCATCCACGGCATCACCAATGCGGCCGTGGCGTTGCCGCCGAGGAAGCCGTAGCGTTCCACCAGAATGGTGTCGGTCCCGGCCTGGGCGGCCCCCATGGCGGCACCCAGCCCCGCGGGGCCGCCCCCAACCACCAGAACCCGGCAGCGTGCGGCCTTCAGCGCGCGCCGGGGCGGCAGCATCACGGTTTCGCGCTGGGCGGGGGCGGATAGGACAGGCATGGCAGGCACTCCGTCGGGTTTTGTGACGCCCCCGGTTTGCGGAGAAGGGATCCGGGGGAGAGAGGGTCAGGGAGAGGGGGAAGCGGGCGGGGTGTTCCCCGCCGCGACGATCAGGGCGGCGGTGCGGCGGGCACGCTCCTGCAAGGCGGGAAGGGTGTCGCGCAGCAGCGCCTTTTGCGCCGCCCGGTGGTCCCACAGCCGGTCAAGATCGGCCAGGAACGTTCCGGCGGTGGTGTGCAGCGGCCGCGGCTCCAGCCCCAGCGACAGCAGGAAATCCGACACCTTCGACGCATAGGGCAATGTGATCAGCGGGGTGTTGGTGACGGCGGCGAAGATCATGAAATGCAGCCGCATCCCCAGCACCAGATCCAGATGCTGCATCAGCCCCATGATCTGCCGCGGGGTGTAGCTGTAGGTCAGGCGGTGGGCGCGTTCGGCCAGGGTCATTTCGCCCATCACCCGATGCGCCTCGCGCACGTCGGCCCGTTCCATGGGCACGAACACCACATCGGCCTCGAACCGCTCGACGATGAAATCGGCGGCTTCGGCCAGCAGCTTGTGATAGGACGCCGCCGACAGGTCGGGGGCCGCCACCCCCTGTTCGCGCACCGACAGCCCGATCAGGGGCCGGTTGCGGGGGATGCCGGCCTCGGCCAGCATGGCGTCGGTGAAGGGTTCGGGGGTCAGCAGCAGGGCGGGATCGGCGGTGACCTCCACCGGCACGGTGACGCCGATCTCTTCCAGAAGCCGTTTGGCCGAGGATTCCCGCACGGTGATGGCGCGCATGCGGTTCATGCCGTCGCGCACCGCGTCCCGCTCCGCCGCCGCCCGCAAGGGGCCGACGCCGATGGCGAAGGTGGCGGTGGGCACGCCCAGGCGCTGGGCAATCACCGCTTCGCGCAGATAGGTCTGCGCCTCCGCGTCATAGAGGATGCCGCCGCCGCCCAGCAGCAGCAGGTCCAGGCGTTCGACCTCCGGCTGGATTTCGTCCTTCATCGCATCGCGGGGGCTGACCACCCGGTCCACCGTGTGGCCGGCGCGGGTGTGCTCGGCGTTGCGGGAGAAGACGACGATCTCCACATCCGGCACGGTGGCGCGCATCTGCTCCACCGCCGACGTCAGAATGGCCTCGTCGCCCAGGTTCAGGCCGCCGTACGACCCCGATATGCCGATCACCGTCATGGCCGCGCCGTTCCCCTTCCGCTGCCGCCGTTTCCCATGCAACCATGGATCGGCGGCGGAAGTTCCGTGATGGCCGCCATTCCCGCCGGTTGAGGGGCGGACAGGGACCATACGATGGAGTATAGTGGGGCTTTCCGAACCCAAGGGCGGCCACCAAGGCCCGCCCGCCCAAAAGCTTTCGAGGGAGGATGTGAGTTGAGCGAAGCAGCACCGTTGTGGCAACCGTCGCCGGCGCGGATCGAACAGGCCGCCGTCACCCGTTTCCGCGCCGACGCCAACGCGCGCTTCGGCCTCACCCTGGCCGATTACGATGCCCTGTGGGACTGGTCGGTGGCCAGGCCGGAGGATTTCTGGCGCTTCCTGTGGGATTGGGCCGGGGTGGTCGGCGATCCGGGGACCGTGGTGCTGGCCGACGGCGACCGCATGCCGGGGGCGCAGTGGTTCCCCGAGGCGCGGCTGAACTACGCCGAAAACCTGCTGGCCGCCGCCCCGGCGGGCGATGCCGTGGTGTTCTGGGGCGAGGACAAGGTGAAGCGCCGCTGGAGCGGGGCGGAGCTGAAGGCCGAGGTGTCCCGCCTGCAGCAGGCGTTGCGCGCCGCGGGGGTGGGGCCGGGCGACCGGGTGGCGGCCTATATGCCCAATATGCCGGAAACCCTGGCGGCCATGCTGGCCACGGTGTCGCTGGGGGGCGTGTGGTCGTCGTGCTCCCCCGATTTCGGGGTGCAGGGGGTGGTTGACCGTTTCGGCCAGATCGAGCCGAAGGTGCTGTTCGTCCCCGACGGCTATTACTACGCCGGCAAGGCCCACGACGTGCGGGCCAAGGCGGCGGAGGTGATGCGGGAATTGCCCACCATCATCCACGCCGTGGTCGTGCCCTATGTGAACGCCGATGCGGACGCGGGCGTGGTGCCGCGCGGGGTGGCCTACCGCGATTTCCTCGCCCCCCACGCCGCGGCGGAGCCGGTGTTCGAGCGGATGCCGTTCAACCATCCGCTGGCGATCCTCTATTCCTCCGGCACCACCGGCAAGCCCAAGTGCATCGTGCACGGGGCCGGCGGCACGCTGCTCCAGCACATCAAGGAACACCGGCTGCACTGCGATCTGGCGCCGGGCGACCGCTTCTTCTACTTCACCACCTGCGGGTGGATGATGTGGAACTGGCTGATGAGCGGGCTGGCCAGCGGCACCACGCTGTGCCTGTACGACGGCTCGCCGTTCCACCCCGACGGCTCCATCCTGTTCGACTATGCCGATGCGGAAAAGGTCACGCTGTTCGGCACCTCGGCCAAGTTCATCCAGTCGCTGGAAAAGAGCGGGCTGACCCCGATCAGCACCCATGACCTGTCCAGCGTGCGCACGCTGACCTCGACCGGCTCGCCGCTGATGCCGGAGAATTTCGATTTCGTCTATCAGGGGATCAAGCGGGACCTGCACCTCGCGTCCATCTCCGGCGGCACGGACATCATGGGCTGTTTCGTGCTGGGCAGCCCGGTGCTGCCGGTGTGGAAGGGCGAGATCCAGACCCGTGGCCTGGGCATGGCGGTGGAGGCCTACAGCGACGACGGCCATCCGGTGCGCGGGGAAAAGGGCGAGCTGGTGTGCGTCAAGCCGTTCCCGTCCATGCCGGTCGGTTTCTGGAACGACCCGGACGGGGCGCGCTGCCGCGCGGCCTATTTCGAGCGGTTCCCCAACGTCTGGCACCACGGCGATTTCATCGAACAGACGCCGCACGGCGGTTGGGTGATCTATGGCCGGTCGGACGCGGTGCTGAACCCCGGCGGGGTGCGCATCGGCACCGCCGAAATCTACCGCCAGGTGGAACAGTTGCCGGAAATCCTGGAAGCGGTGTGCATCGGCCAGGATTGGGATGGCGACGTGCGGGTGGTGCTGTTCGTGGTGCTGCGCCCCGGCCTGACGCTGGACAAGGCGCTGGAGGACACCATCCGCCGCCGCATCCGCGACAATTGCTCGCCGCGCCACGTGCCGGCGCGCATCATTCCGGTGACCGACATCCCCCGTACCCGTTCGGGCAAGATCACCGAACTGGCGGTGCGCGACGCCGTGCACAACCGCGCCATCAAGAACACCGAGGCTCTGGCCAACCCCGACGCGCTCGACCAGTTCCGCGGGCGGCCGGAACTGTTGGGGTAAAGGGCCGATGACCGTCCCGTTGCCGGCCCTGTTCCTCGATCTCGACGGCGTTCTGGCCGATTTCGACCGGGGGGTGCGGGCGGTGACGGGGCGGGCACCTGAGGAGATGAGCGTGCGCGCCCTGTGGGCGGCGGTCGGCCGCTGCCCGGATTTCTTCGCCACGCTGGAGTTCACCCCCGACGGGCGGGACCTGTGGGCGTTCTGCGCCCCCCATCGGCCGACCATCCTCACCGGCCTGCCGCTGGGCACGTGGGCCGAGCCGCAGAAGCGGCGCTGGGTGGCGGAACGGCTGGGACCGGCGGTGCCGGTCATCACCTGCATGGCCCGCGATAAGCATTGCCATGCCACGCCGGGGGCGGTGCTGGTGGACGACCGGGAAAAGGCCCGCCCGCCCTGGGAAGGGGCGGGCGGGACCTTCATCCGTCACAGGACCGCGGTGTCCACCATCACCGCGCTGCGGCGGATCGGTTATGAGTGATTCTTGCCGGTGGCGGCGGATTCCACCAGGGCTTCCACCGGGGTGGGCGCCTCGTTGCGCGACTTGACCAGGGACACCACCACGCCGCCGGCCAGCAGGGCCGCCGTCACCGCCAGCGACAGGGCGGGGTCCACCTTGCCGTAAAGCTGGGTGTAGATGATCTTGCCGCCGATGAAGACCAGCACGATCGACAGCGCGTATTTGAGGTAATGGAAGCGGTGGATCATGGCGGCCAGGGCGAAGTACAGCGCCCGCAGCCCCAGGATGGCGAAGATGTTGGAGGTGTAGACGATGTACGGGTCGGTGGTGATGGCGAAGATCGCCGGCACGCTGTCCACCGCGAAGATCACGTCGGCGCTTTCCACCATCACCAGCGCCAGGAACAGCGGGGTGGCGTACAGAACCTTGCGGCCCGACCCGTCGTCGGCGGGCTGACGCACGAAGAACTTGTGGCCATGCAAATCCTTCGACACCCGCAGCACCCGCCGGGCCAGACGCAGCACCGGGTTGGACGCGATGTCCGGTGCGGCGTCGGTGGACGAGAACAGCATCTTCACGCCGGTCAGCAGCAGGAAGGCGCCGAAGACCCACAGCACCCATTCGAAATTATGGACCAGCGCGGTGCCGGCCCCGATCATGATGCCGCGCAGCACCACCACGCCCAGAATGCCCCAGAACAGAACCCGGTGCTGGTATTCCCGCGGGATGGCGAAGGTGGCGAAGATCAGCGAAATCACGAACACATTGTCGAGCGACAGGCTTTTTTCGATCAGGAAGCCGGTGAAGAACGACACGCCGGCCGTCTGCCCCATCCACCACCACACCCAGGCGCCGAACAACGCGCCGGCCCCGATGTAAAACGCCGACAGGCGCAGGCTTTCGCCCACACCCATCACATGATCCTTGCGGTTGAACAGGCCGAGGTCGAAGACCAGCAGCGCCACGACGACGCCGGCAAAGGTCAGCCACACCCACAGCGGCTTGCCCAGCATATCGGCAAAAGCAAAAGAATAGAGGAGTTCCATCGCGGAAGACTCACTTGACGGTAATGCTGCGTCTGCAGTGCGATCAAGCGAAGTCCGACATCACGGCCGACGCCTCGGCCGTCAGAGGGGCCCGGACCCATGTTTTGCCACCAGATGGGGATGCCCGTTTGCCGATCAAGGGGGGCGGTGCCGGTGTTCTGCACGATTCGATTGCACCGGATCGGTTCCACCGTGCCGCACCGTTTCCGCCGTGTTTTTTTCACATCACTTGCATGGAGTCGGAACACCTGCATTGATGCTTTTGGGCAACAGACCGGCCCTTGGTCCGGTTCTGACAGTAAATGTGTAATTGCCAATGCTGGATTGCCTCTTGTGCCGGAGAAACACTTCTGCCAATAACAGCGAAAAGCCGCATACAAACTCTGGTGCAGGAGACCTTGCATGAACCAAGCCGAGCTGATCGAAACGGTTGCCACCACTGCCGGCATCAAGAAGACCGAAGCCGCGAAAGTGGTGCAGGCGGTGTTCGAGGGAATCTCGGCGGCGCTCGGCCGTGGTGAAGAGGTCCGCCTGGCCGGTTTCGGAATCTTCGAGGTTGCCGAACGCGCCGAACGCGATGGGCGCAACCCGCGCACCGGCGACGTGGTGAAGATCGCCGCCTCCAAGGCGCCGAAATTCAAGCCCGCCAAGCAGCTCCGCGATTCCGTCAACGGCTGAACGCCCTACTTTTAAAAAGCGGAGCCTTACCCCCCATGCCCATCGAACCCTCCGAGCTTCAGGCTCTGACCGCCAAGGTGGTCGCGGCTTATGTCGGCAATAATTCCGTGGCGGTGGCCGACCTGCCCGCCGTCATCAACAACGTGCAGGCCGCCTTCCGCAGCCTGGGTGAGGAAAAGCCCGCCGCCGCCCGCGTGGAACAGACCCCGGCCGTTCCGATCAAGAAGTCGGTGACCCCGGAATACATCGTGTGTCTGGAAGACGGCAAGAAGCTGAAGATGCTCAAGCGGCATCTGAAGACCGTTTACGACATGACGCCCGACGAATACCGCGCCAAATGGAACCTGCCGCCGGAATACCCCATGGTGGCGCCCAACTACGCCAAGGCCCGGTCGGAAATGGCGACCAAGCTGGGGTTGGGCCGCAAGAAGACCGTTGCCGATTGAGGCTTGGCTCTTTCATCAAAGGCTGGCCGCACTGAAAAGGCGCGCTCCCGTGTGGGGCGCGCCTTTTCGTTGTCGGGCCGTTGTTCGGGGGTGGCCTGGTATGACCACATCGGCATGGCTGCCATGTTATTGTTTGATTGCTAATCGATGAATTTTTGCTGGAGCTTCGCTGCGGTGCATCCTAGACTAAGGTCATACGCCTCTGGAGCGTTTCCTCCCAAGCCTCGGGCCGTTGGAATAACCGACGGCCCGTTTTTTTTTGTTTTCGCGCCGATCGGATCTTCCGTCCGCGCAAACGGTGGCGCATGGGGCGGTTCCGTACTGCCTCGCCCGCGCTTTGGGGTGGAAGGAAGGGCGAAGGGATCTGCCCGACAGATTTAGGAAAATTGTGCCGGTCTATACCGCCTATATCGGACGGCATGCTCCTTGTTATGCTCAAATTGAGAGAAGGGGACAAGGGCGCCGGGATGGTCATTCGGACAGATACGCCTGGGCATAAGCCGAAAAACACTTGACCATGACTGTTTCCAGAGTTGATCCGCTGCATCCCATTGCGACACAGTGTTTGCTGAGGCCGGCGGGAAATCCGCAAACACGGCTTGAGAGCGAATGAAGCAGAGAACAGGAGATGCGCCGTTCCGTGCGTATGGCCTGTAGGGACCTTCGGCGACGGCAGGCCCGGCCACCGAAGGGGCCGTTCGAGAGAAGGAGGCAGCGGGATGCTGAAACAGCTTCTGACCGGCGAGAACGCCAGCCTGACGCGCTATGTGGACGAATCCAAGCGGTATCCCATTCTGTCGCCGGAGGTGGAGCATGAACTGACCGTGGCCTGGGCCTCGCGCGGGGATCCGGCGGCACTGGAACAGCTGGTGGGCAGCCATCTGCGTCTGGTCATCAAGATCGCCCGCGGTTTCGGCGGCTATGGCCTGCCTCTGGTGGATCTGGTGGCGGAAGGGAACGTGGGGCTGATGCAGGCGGCGCAGAAATTCGATCCCGCCCGTGGCTTCCGTTTCGCCACCTATGCCACGTGGTGGATTCGCGCGGCGATCCAGGAATACATCCTCCATTCCTGGTCGCTGGTGAAGATGGGCACCACGGCGGCGCAAAAGAAGCTTTTCTTCAACCTGCGCCGGCTGAAAAGCAAGATGGAGGAGTTGGACCAGGGCGATCTTCCGGCCGCGGCGGTGGCGGCCATCGCCGCCGAACTGGACGTGCCGGAAACCGAGGTGGTGGAAATGAACCGCCGCCTGTCATCCACCGACAGTTCGCTCGACGCCACGCTCAGCGCCGACGGGGAAACCAACTGGCTGGAGTTGCTGGCCGACGAGCGCCCCAGCCAGGAGACCACGGTGGTGGAGGCCGATGAACTGGCCATGCGCCGCCGGCTGGTGGGGCAGGCCATGGAGCGGCTGGACGACCGCGAGCGCCGGATCCTGTTCGAGCGCCGCCTGAAGGACAACCCCTCCACCCTGGAAGCCCTGAGCCAGCAGTTTTCCGTGTCGCGGGAGCGGGTGCGGCAGATTGAAGTCCGCGCTTTTGAAAAACTTCAGCGTGCCGTTCTGAATGCCACCCAATCGTTGCGGCGCCCGGCCCAGGCGGTTGCCTGAACGGATAATTCTTTCACACCCGTGATAATTTAGACTCTTCTGATGATGGTATCCTGGCGGCACCTTCCTTACGGACGGTGCCGTATTTTTGTTACCGGGCGTTTTCTTTTGCTGCGACAATCGGCAACATTTTCTCGAAAATGTTGTACTCCCATTATCCCTTCCGATGCTAACCTCCGTGTTCAGCAATCCAACAATATTGCCCAGCGCCCGCCCTTACTCCGGGAGTTCCGAACCCATGCAGCACGCCGCGCAGACCCAGTCCATCATCGATCGGATCACCTTTCTACGCATTGACGACACCACGCGGATGCTGCTGCGGGAATTCCAGCCACACCTGGCCCAGCGGATCGATTCGATTCTGGACGAGTTCTATTCCTATCTGCGCAGCGTGCCGCAGGTGGCGGGGCTGCTGAACAACCCCACCGTCGTCCAGCATGCCCGCGACGCGCAGAAGAACCATTGGCTGCGCAACGTCTTCACCGGCACCTTCGACGACGGCTACATGGCGCAGGTGCTGCGCATCGGGCAGAGCCACCAGCGCATCGGGCTGGAGCCGCGCTGGTACACCGGTGCTTATTGCTACACCCTGAACCGGCTGATCGACGTGGCGGCCCAGGTCTACCGCAAGAAGCCCGAACGGCTGGCGCAGGTGCTCCAGGCCATCAACAAGGCGGTGTTCCTGGATATGGATCTGGCCACGTCGGTGTATGTGGACCTGAACACCGCCGCCATCATCGCCCGCGAGCTGGGCAGCACCGCCGACGCCTTCGAGCGCGAGGTAAAGTCCGTGGTGCAGGCCGTGGCCTCCGCCGCCACCCAGCTTCAGGGCACGGCGACCAAGATGACCCGCACGGCCGAGGAAACCAGCAGCCAGTCCACCACCGTGGCCGCGGCGGCGGAAGAGGCGTCGGTCAACATCCAGACCGTGGCCGCGGCGGCGGAAGAGCTGTCGGCCTCCATCGGCGAAATCAGCCATCAGGTCTCGCAGTCGGCCCAGATCGCCAACGACGCCAAATCCCAGGCCGAACGCACCAACGTCACCGTGCAGGGGCTGGCCGACGCCGCCAGCAAGATCGGGCAGGTGGTCAAGCTCATCCACGACATCGCCAGCCAGACCAACCTTTTGGCACTCAACGCCACCATCGAAGCGGCACGGGCCGGTGAGGCCGGCAAGGGCTTCGCCGTCGTGGCGTCGGAGGTCAAGAGCCTCGCCAACCAGACCGCCAAGGCCACCGAGGAGATCAACGCCCAGATCGGGGCCGTTCAGGGGGCCACCCAGGAAGCGGTGGGGGCCATCCGGTCGATCACGGAAACCATCACCCGCATCAACGACATCGCCGGGTCGATCGCCGGTGCGATGGATGCCCAGGGGGCGGCGACCACCGAAATCGCCCGCAACGTGCAGCAGGCCTCCATCGGGACCAAGGAGGTGTCGTCCACCATCGTGCGGGTGAACGCGTCTGCCGCCGACACGGGCGTGGAGGCGCGCAACGTGCTGGATGCCACCGGCGAACTGACCCGCCAGTCCGACACCCTGCGGCAGGAGGTCGATCGCTTCCTGGCCCGCGTGCGCGCCGGCTGACCCGGTTCCCTGTTTTCGGACACGCAAACGGCGCGGAAGGATGCTTCCGCGCCGTTTTTGTTTTCTCCACCGGGCAGAGAGCTGGTTTGCGGTCCCGCTCAGATCCGCGTGCGCAGCACCCGGTCGTGCAGCGGGGCGTTTTCCAGCTTGGCCGCGTGGCGCAGCGCATCCAGGCTGGTCCAGTGGCTCTTGCCGCCCAAGGTCGCCAGGGAGCCTTCGTTCATCACCACGTACAGGCCCACGCGATCCAGGCTGACGATCCGATACATGGCAATCTCCCTGACGTTGTTCTAAAGAATTTTAGATTTATACGCTTGGAACGCCGCAGCATCGCGTTCTCTTTTTCCTGAATACTGTTAATACGACGGGGCCGTCAATAGAGCGACACGCATAGGCGGATCGGTGCGGTCATTTCCTTTTGGAAATACCTGTTGCAGACAGGAAAAGATCGTTTTTTGTTTAAAAATTTCGAGAAATGGACAAAAAACGGCCCTGGAAAATCCAGGGCCGCCGGGTGTTTTAACCTTTTGATTGAATCGTGCCGGGGATGCCGGGATCAATCCCCCAGGCTGATGCCCAGACCGCGGGCCGTCGTGACCAGGGTGCCGTCGGCATCGACACAGGAATAATGGGCGATGGCCTCTTCGATCGGCACGTCGATGACGCCGCGGTTGGACCATGCCACCATGCGGTCGAACTTGCCCTGCGCGATCAGGTCCACCGCATGCACGCCGAAGGCCGAGGCTACCAGCCGGTCGCGGGGGCTGGGGGGACAGCCGCGCTGGACATGGCCCAGCACGGTGACGCGGGTTTCGGCGCCGGTGGTGGCGGCGATGCGCTCGCCGATATAGTCGCCGATGCCGCCGTAACGCCGCTCGCCGCCCTGATAGACCTTCTTCACCTCGCCGCCGTCCACGGTCTTGACCGCTTCCGACACCACGACCAGGGCGAAGTTGCGGCCGGTGGCGCGCACCTGCCGGATTTTTTCGGCGATGCTTTCGATGGAATACTGGATTTCCGGGATCAGGATGACGTCGGCCCCGCCGGCGATGCCCGCCGACAGCGCGATGTGCCCGGCGTCGCGGCCCATCACCTCCAGCACCATCACGCGGGCGTGGCTGGCCGCGGTGGGCTGGAGCCGGTCCAGCGCCTCCACCGCCACGCCGACGGCGGTGTCGAAGCCCACCGACACCTCGGTCATGCCCAGGTCGTTGTCGATGGTCTTGGGGATGCCCACCAGCTTCAGCCCGCCGCGGGCGGCCAGCTTGCGCAGGATGGCGAAGCTGCCGTCGCCGCCGATGCCGATCAGCGCGTCCAGCCCCAACTCGCGGTAGCCGCCGATGATCTCGTCGGCGCGGTCCTTCACCGTGCCGTCGCCCATGGGATAGGCGAAGGGATCGCCGCGGTTGGTGGTGCCCAGAATGGTCCCGCCCAGCCGCATCATGTTGCCGTCCACCATGGGGAGGTCCAGCACCTGATACTGCACCGGGCGCTGGAGCAGGCCGTGGGTGCCCTCCTTGATGCCGACCACCTGCCAGCCATAGCCCAGCACCGCCCGGTGAACCGCGGCCCGCATGACCGCGTTCAGCCCGGCGCAGTCGCCGCCGCTGGTCAGAATACCGATACGCTTCGCAGCCGTCATAGGTGTTCACCCCCTTATGTCTGGTGGATTTTGATATCACGACTCTTGCGGATACCGGAACGTATGCGTACTCAACACCCTTCAGCCAAAGCCACCCCGGCAGTACCCTATAACCGCAGGGCGATGAAGGTTTCACGATATCGCCGCCGGAGAAATCTGGTATAGTCGCCGCCGTTAAGCCAGCCGTGACCCGGATATGAACGAACAGGAAATTCTGCGTCAGAAACTCGCCGACCTTAAAAGCGAGCACAGGGATCTGGACGACGTGATCGCCCGGCTGGCGGAACGCGCCCCATTCGACCAACTCCAGCTTCAGCGGTTGAAAAAACGCAAACTGGCGCTGAAAGACCAGATCATCGTGCTGGAAAGCCGGCTGCTTCCCGATATTATTGCCTGATTCCGGCAATAATAAAGCCGGTATTTTTGTTTTGCGCTGCATCGAATAAAGTGTGCACTGCAAGAATAAA
Organism: uncultured Rhodospirillaceae bacterium; assembly: GCA_937927415.1. Lineage (GTDB taxonomy): Bacteria > Pseudomonadota > Alphaproteobacteria > Azospirillales > Azospirillaceae > Azospirillum. Next base: position 24,085 of record CALBDS010000058.1, on the reverse strand, counting down.
ATTGTGAATTTATTGTGACGCTGACGTTCGGTTCTTGTGACCTCCCCGAGAGACCTTATATCCTTTTGTGAAGGACAGGCTTCGCTAAGCCAGGGAGGATATCATGCTCCAGAATTCAGGCGCCATTGCCGCTGTCGAACTGGAACTGCGCCCCCAGACCCACGCCCCGGCGGAACCCATCCCGGATCCACGCCACAGTGCGGAGGATGATGCGGCCTTTGACCGTGCGCTGCACCGTCACACCGCGTACGAGGCCCTTGCCGGTTCCTATCATCCCGGCCATCATGAAGTGCTGGTGGAAACCAAGGGATCGTAACCGGGAATGACTGGCCGGAACGGACGCGACGGGTGGCTGGCGGGGGCTGTGCTCCTGCTGCTGCTCGTCTGCGCCTTGGTGGTGCCGGCCCCGTCGCTGGCTCTTCCCCTCTCCCATGCCACCGTTGCGGCGGGTGCCGCCGAACCCTGCCACCACGTCACCGTGTCGTCTTCCGGTGCGTCGGCTCTCCCGGTCGCCGGCCTGACCTCGGCCGATGGGGGAGGGGCCGGGGATCCCGCCCGCCACCACTCCGGCGGCTGTACCGTGGCGGTGTGCCCGTTGAGCCATGCCGCCCTGGTGCCGGTGGGGCCGTTTGCGCCGTCCTTGCGGTCCGTGCGTCTGGCGGCACCGCCGTTCGTCCCGCTGCAGCGGGGAATCGGGGTGATTCCGCCGTTGCCGCCGCCGCGGCTGTCCGTCTGATCCCACGTTTTCACCGGACCGGGGTGTGCGCCCCGGCCCGTTTTGCCACGTGACCGATCACGGACCGTTTCTCATGACCATGCTTCTTTCCCGCCGCCGTTTCCTGGCGGCGTCCTCCGCCACGCTCGCCCTGGGTGCCGTCCCGCTGCGGCTGCGCGCCGCCGATTCCCCCGCTCTGCCGCTGGCCGTCGATACCCGCGTGATCGAGGTCAACGGCAAGCCCGCCACCGTCTTCGGCATCCGCCGCCCCGACGGCGGCCATGGGCTGACGCTCGCCCCCGGCCAGCGGTTCCGGGTGGATCTGACCAACAGGGCCGGGGAGGATACCATCATCCACTGGCACGGTCAGACGCCGCCCTGGACGCAGGACGGCGTGGCCGACGCCGCCCGGCCGCTGCTGGCGGTGGGGGAAACCCGCGCCTATGACTTCGATCCCCGCCCCGGCACCCACTGGATGCACTCCCACCACGGGCTGCAGGAACAGAAGCTGATGGCGGCCCCCCTGGTGGTCCGCACCGCCGAGGATGACGCCGCCGGACGGCAGGAGGTCACCATCCTGCTGCACGATTTCACCTTCCGCGACCCCGCCGAGGTGCTGGCCGGGCTGACCGGCGGCGGCATGGCCCACGGCATGGACCATGGGGCGATGAATCATGGCACCATGGATCACGGGGCGATGAATCACGGCGGGATGGACCATGGCGCCGGTCATGGCACCACCCCCGCCGCTCCGGCGGCCATGGACCTGAACGATGTGGAATACGACGCCTATCTCGCCAACGACCGCACCCTTTCCGACCCCGAGGTGGTGCGGGTGGAGCGCGGCGGGCGCGTGCGGCTGCGCCTCATCAACGGCGCCACCTCCACGGCGTTCTGGGTTGATCTGGGGCGGCTGTCGGGGACGGTGCTGGCGGTGGACGGCTCCGGCGTGGCCCCCATCACCGGCGGGCGGTTTCCCCTGACCATGGGGCAGCGGATCGACCTTGCCATCGACCTGCCGGCGGAGCCGGGGGCCTTTCCCATCCTGGCCTTGCGCGAGGGGGACCGGGCGCGCACCGGCATCGTACTCGCCACCGCCGGGGCGGCGGTGCGGCGGGTGGCGGAGCGGGGCGATGCGGTGGCGCCGCCGGTCGATCTGTCGCTGGAAACCCGGTTGTCACCCCTGACGCCGCTGGTCCAGCGGCCCGCCGACGTGCGCTTCACCGCCGAGTTGACCGGCGGGATGGCGCCCTATGTCTGGTCGATCAACGGGCAGGTGCATGGGCAGCACACACCGTTTCGCGTCAGCCGCGGCCAGCGGGTGGAAATCGACATGGTGAACCCCGGCATGATGGCGCACCCGATGCACCTGCACGGCCATCATTTCCAGGTGGTGGCGGTCAACGGTGCCGCATGGGCGGGGGCGGTGCGCGACACGGTGCTGGTGCCGGCGGGCGGGTCGGTGCGCATCGCCTTCGACGCCGACAACCCCGGCCGCTGGCCGTTCCATTGCCACAACCTGCTGCACATGGCTGCCGGCATGATGACCGAGGTGGTTTACGACGGGGTTGCGTAAGGAAAAACGGCGGGGATGGGGTTGACCTTCCCATCACTGGAAGGCCCATCCTTTCCCGAAGACCTTCCCTTATCAGCCGGAGATTGCTGCCATGGCAACGGACACGCTGGCCCCTTCCGCGGCCGATTCGCACGACCTCAGCATCGGCGGGATGACGTGCGCCGCCTGTGTCGGGCGGGTGGAGCGCGCCTTGCGCCGGGTGCCGGGGGTGCAGGAGGCGGCGGTCAACCTCGCCACCGAACGCGCCCATGTGGTCGCGGCCCCCGGAACCGATGTGGCCGCGCTGGTGGAGGCGGTGGAGGACACCGGCTTCACCGCCGCCGCCATTGTTCCCGACGCCCCCCGCACCGACGAAGGGGCGGAGCGGCGCCGCCGCGACCTGATCCATCTGCTGCTGGCGGCGGCGCTGTCGCTGCCGCTGGTGGCGGGCATGGCCGGGGATGCGGTGGGGGCCGACCTGATGCTGCCGGGCTGGTGGCAGTTCGCGCTGGCCACGGTGGTGCAGTTCTGGCTGGGCGCGCGGTTCTACCGGGCGGCGTGGCATGCGGTGCGCGGCGGCTCCGGCAATATGGATCTGCTGGTGGCGCTGGGCACCACGGCGGCCTGGGGCCTCAGCGTCTACACCCTGCTGACGGCGATGCCGGGGCATGTGCCGCATCTCTACTTCGAAGCCTCGGCGGTGCTCATCACCTTCGTGCTGCTGGGCAAGTGGCTGGAGGCCCGCGCCAAGGGCCACACGGCGGACGCCATCCGCGCCCTGATGGACCTGCGCCCCGCCACGGCGCTGCGTCTGGTGGACGGGCGGGAGGAGGAGGTGCCGGTGGAGGTGATCCGCCCCGGCCATGTGGTGATCGTCCGCCCCGGCGGGCGGGTGCCGGTGGACGGCCGCGTCACCGGGGGCGGCGGCAGCGTGGACGAATCCATGCTGACCGGCGAGCCGCTGCCGGTGGAAAAGACGGTGGGCGACCGGGTGACCGGCGGTTCCATCAATGTTGACGGGCGTCTGGAGGTGGAAACCACCGCCGTGGGCACCGAAACCATGCTGGCGAAGATCGTCCGCATGGTGGAGGGGGCACAGGCGTCCAAGGCCCCCATCCAGCGGCTGGTGGACCGGGTCAGCGCCGTGTTCGTCCCGGTGGTTCTGGTGGTGGCCGCCGTCACCTTCGCCGGCTGGTGGTGGGTGGGGGGCGATGCCGAACACGCGCTCATCACCGCGGTGTCGGTGCTGGTGATCGCCTGCCCCTGCGCACTGGGGCTGGCGACGCCGACGGCGATCATGGTCGGCACGGGGGCGGCCGCCCGCCACGGCATCCTCATCAAGGACGCCGAGGCGCTGGAACGCGCCCACGCGGTCACCGCCGTCGCCTTCGACAAGACCGGCACCCTGACCGAAGGCCGCCCCCGCGTTGCCGCCGTGGTGGCGGGGGAGGGGGTGACCGAGGATGCGGTGCTGCGTCTGGCTGCGGCCCTTCAGCAGGGCAGCGAACACCCGCTGGCCCGTGCGGTGGCCGAACGGGCCGCGGGGCTGGCCGTGCCGCCGGTGGAGGGGTTCCGCGCCCTGCCGGGCCGGGGCGTGGCCGGCACGGTGGAGGGGCGGGCGCTGGCCCTGGGATCCCCGCGGCTGGCTGTGGAAGAGGGGGCGGCGGGCGGTGCCCTGTCCGGCACGGCGGCTGAACTGGAGGGGCAGGGGCTGACCGTCTCCTGGCTGCTGGAAGGGGGGCGGGCGCTGGGCCTGCTGGCCTTCGGCGACACCGTAAAACCCGCGGCGGCGGAGGCGGTCGCGGCCCTGAAGGTGCTGGGGCTGACCCCGGTGATGGTCACCGGCGACAGCCGCGGCGCGGCGGAAGCGGTGGCCCGCACGCTGGGCATCGACCGGGTGTTCGCCGGGGTGCTGCCGGGGGGCAAGGCCGATGTGGTCGCCACCCTGCGGGCCGAGGGCCACACCGTCGCCATGGTCGGCGACGGCATCAACGACGCCCCGGCGCTGGCGGCGGCGGACGTGGGCTTTGCCATGGCGACCGGCACCGACGTGGCGATGCACACGGCGGGCGTCACGCTGATGCGCGGGGATCCGCTGCTGGTGGGGGGAGCGGTGTCGGTGTCGCGCCGCACCTATGCCAAGATCCGTCAGGGGTTGTTCTGGGCCTTCATCTACAACGCGGTCGGCATTCCGCTGGCCGCTCTGGGGTATCTCAGCCCGGTGCTGGCGGGGGCGGCGATGGCGCTGTCCAGCGTCAGCGTCGTCACCAACGCTTTGACCCTGCGCGGCTGGACTCCGCCGCGGGGGTCGTGAGGGAGACTGTTCCGATGATCCGCATCCTGTTCCCGGCCCTGCTGCTGGCCGCCACCCCCGCCCTGGCCGAACCGTTGGTAGAAGTGTGGAAGGCCGAATCCTGTGGCTGCTGCGGCGGCTGGGTGGACCATATGAAGGCGGAGGGCTTCACGGTCCGCGTCCACACCATGGACGACGTGTCGCCGGTAAAGGCAATGCTGGGCGTGCCGTCCGGGCTGGAATCCTGCCACACCGCCACGGTTGACGGCTATGTGGTGGAGGGCCACGTCCCCGCCGCCGACATCCGCCGTCTGCTGGCCGAGCGTCCGAAGGCCCGCGGCCTGTCGGCCCCCGGCATGCCCGCGGACGCCCCCGGCATGGACCTGAAATCGGGCCAACCCTATGATGTGGTCCTGTTCGGCGGCGACAAAGCCCCCAGCGTCTTCGCCCATCATTGACGGGATGCAAGGGCCTCCCGGCCCTTGCTGGGGGTGCCGGGGGCAAAGCCCCCGGCGCGCTATTCGGTCTGATGTTTCAAGAGCGCAAGCAGCCCGATCCCCCCCACCATCACCACCGCGGCGACGGACAGCGCCCCCCGGTAGCTTCCCGTCGCCGCGGCGATGCTCCCCGCCATGGCCGGGGCGATGATCTGCGCCACCCCATAGCTGAGCGTCAGCCGGGCCATGGCCTTGGCCGGGTTGCGGGGGAAGCGGCGCCCGATCAGGGTGAGGGTCAGGCTGACGATGCCCGCGAAGGTGCCGCCATAAAGCACCGCGCTCAGCAGCACCGCCGCCGTCCCTCCGCTGACCGCCGGCAGCAGGATGGAAACCGTCTGCAGCCCATAGCTCAGCATCAGCGCCGGAACGGCTCCCCACGCCGCGGCGATGCGGTCCCACAGGAAACACGACGGCACCGCCGCGGCCCCCAGGATCACCCACACCCAATTGCCCTTGCCGGTCAGCAGCGGCAGTTGCTCGACGATGGCGACGATGAAGGTGGCGCTGATGACGAAGCCGAACCCGGCGCAGAAGTAGCTGGCGATCATCAGCCCCATCCACCGCCGCCCCGGTGCGGACGGTTCCGCCGCCGCCGCCGGGCCGGACAGGGTGACGGCGGCGGGGGGCGGCAGCCAGAGCCACGCGGGCAGGAAGAACGCCACCCCCAGCAACCCCAGCGCCAGCCACTGGCCGTCCCACGCCAAATGCCCGGCCATGGCAACGGCGGTCAGCCCGGACACGGCGATGCCCAGCCCCAGCCCCATGAAGTGCAGCCCCAGTTCGGGCCGGTGCCCGTGGCGGATCAGCCAGTTGAGCACGAGGCCGGAGGCCAGCAGCAGCCCCGCCGTGCTCGACAGCCCGGCGACGAAGCGCAGGCCCGCCCACAGCACCACGTTATCGGTCAGCCCCATGGCCGCGGTGCTGGCGACCGCCACCACCAGTCCCAGCCGGTACAGGTGGAACTTGCGCCCCAGGTCGCTGATGGTGGCGGCGGTGAGCGCGCCGGCGATGTAGCCCATGTAGTTCAGCGTCGCCAGCCATCCCCCGGCCAGCGCGCTCAGCCCCGCTTCGGCCCGCATGACCGGCAGCATGGGGGTATAGGCGAAACGCGCCAGCCCGACGGTCAGGATCAGGGCGCAGATGCCGGCGGCGATGACCCGGTATCGGTCGAACGCCCCGGTGCCGGACAGGGACATGGTGCTGTCCATCCGTGTGTCTCCAAATCAGGAAATGGCCGGAGAACAGCCTAGCGGCCACAGTGTTTGCGCGCTTTCGACAGTCCGACTATCTTTGTCGATGAAACGACAAAAGGGGTGGATGGTGGAGCAGGATACGGGCTGCCTGCCTTTGACGGTGCCGGCGATGGACCGGCTGCCGCGGCGGGTGTTCCTGCGGTCGGAGATCATGCCCGCCCGCCATGCCTTTCCCGTGCACGCCCACCGCTGGAACCAGTTCGTCTATGCCACCGTGGGGACGCTGGTGGTGACGGTGGAGGATTCCCGCTACGTCATCACCCCGGAACAGGCGATGTGGGTGCCGACGGGGATGATGCACACCTCGGGCACCCTTTACGGGGCGGAGTTCCGCAACCTGTATGTGGAGGATGGGCCGGGTCTGTCCCTGCCGCCCCGCTGCTTGGTGTTCGCCATTTCGCCCCTGCTGCGGGCGCTGATCCTGGAGCTGGTGGCCATCAGCGGTAGGGGCGAGGATGCGGCGTACATCGGGCACATCGACGCCCTGATCCTCGACCAGTTGCACCGGCTGCCGGTGCAGGATTTCCATCTGCCGTGGCCGCGAAGCCGGGAATTGCGGCGCATCTGCGAGGCGCTCTACGCCGCCCCCGACGATCCGCGCGGGGTGGAGGCGTGGGGGGTGGAGGTGGGTGCCTCCCCCCGCACCCTGACGCGGCGGTTCGAGCGGGAGGTGGGTCTGTCCCTGCGGGCGTGGCGGCAGCGTCTGCGACTGTTCCGGGCGCTGGAATGGCTGGGGGCGGGGCGTAGCGTGACCGATGTGGCGCTGGAACTGGGGTACGGGTCGCCGTCCGCCTTCACCTACATGTTCCGCCAGGAAATGGGGTGCAGCCCGACCGAATGGCTGAAGACGCCGTGACAAGAGGGAATTTACCGCCCCCAAGGTAACAAATGCGGGTTCATTTCCCTCTCCCCGCCGGGGAGAGGGGAGGGTGAGGGCCGGATTTCGCGCCGAAGGCCCGAAATCCGTTGCGAAGCAACCTCAAATCTCATGTTTCGAGAGCCTGACGGCTCAATTTTCGGGCTGCCGCGCGAAAATTGGCCCTCACCCTGCCTCTCCCCGGCGGGGAGAGGGGAACGGTCCCGGCTCGTTGTCCTGGGTTACCGCCCCGGCGCGTCCAGATCCTCCCACCCCCAGCGGTCCCAGCCGTTGTCAATGAAGGCGGCGAAACGCTCGTTGGACGGCAGGCTGCGGCAGGCCAGCAGCGACGGCGTGACCCAATGGGCGCCGCGGGTCCACCAGATGCTGGGCGTGTCCGGCAGGGTGCCGACCATCTCGATCAGCCGGGCGCGGTGGACCGGGTTGCGGGCGCTGAAACCGGGGTTGGGCAGGCCCAGTGCGCCCAGGTCGGCGGCGATGCGGTCGATCTCCGCCCCGGCCTGACAGGCGGCCAGGGCCGCTTCCTCCGCCCGCCCGAACCAGGGGGCACAGCCGAACGGCACCGTCGCCATGTCCACCCCGACCGGCAGGGCGGCGGCCAGCATGAAGGGGTACAGCCGCCCCACCCGGTCGGCGGAAGGCACCATCACCCCCGCCACCGCCCGCGGCCCGCACAGCCCCGGCGACAGGGTGAAGCGCCACACCGGGCTGGCGGCGAACAGCCGGTCCCACGCCGCCCCGATGCGGATGCGGCTTTCGGTCAGGGCGCCTTGCAGCCACGTGTCCCACGGGTTCAGGAAGCTGCGCGGCAGCCCCACCGCCACGAAATCGCCGCGGGCGGGCACCTTGCCGTAAAAACCGGGGCCGAAGGCGGCCTCCATCGCTTCGGGCGGTGCGGCACCGTCCGGCTGGGCGCTGGTCCCGGCGGTTGTGTCGGCGGCGCGCGCGGACCGGGAAAGGCCGCGGCGCACCCGCCGGATGGTGTCGAGCATGGCGATGGTGTCAGAAGGCCTTTTCACGGCCAGAACCCTTTATACGGGCGAACCGGGACGTCCCTGCGGTACCAGCACCGATTCAACGTGCCTGATGAGCGCCTCGTCCAGGGGGACCGCGGCGAAACCCACGTCGAACAGGGCTTCCAGATGGCGTTTCAGCCCGGCGCGGATGCGGTCATTTTCCGACCCGGCCATCAGCCGTTCGTCCCAGTCGGCGGCGATCCAGCGCATCACCGCCACCCGGTTGATCGGCTGCTGCCCACCCAGCATCCGGTACGCCATCAGGGACGCCTGCAACTGTTCCGGCGATGCCCAGCCCACGCGAAGCTGTTCTTCCATCCTCAACAGGATGCGCGACAAAAAGATGCTGCGCAACGCCCGGCGATAGGCGCCGTCGGCCAGCGCCCCCAGCCGCCCGCCCTGGTACAGTCCCCCCGACAGGGCCAGCGGCCCCCAGGCGCTGCGCTGCCCATAGCCGCCGGGCAGACCGGCCAGCGCGTCGAGGAACGGCAGGATGGCGGCGAAATCGGTGTCGTCCACCCGCACCAGCGACCGCGGCGCTGTGTCCAGCGGGCGGGCGCGGGCCTCGGCCACCGACACGGCGGCGGCCATCTGCTCCACCAGCGTGCGGTTGCCGGTGTAGCTGTTGGTCCAGAACGCCGCCAGCGCCACCGCCGCCGCCGCGGCACCGCCCACCATGACGCGGTTCTGCCGCCGGAGCGCCCGTTCCAGATCCATGTCCACGCCGGCCAGCCCGGCTTCGGCCACGATCACGTCGGGGAACAGCCGGGCCAGGAAGCAGCTTTGCCCCTCGCCCGCCGGCTCGTGCCCCACCGCAGGCCCGAAAGTGGTGAAGGGACCGGCCAGCCGGTCGAACACGATGCCGCCTTGGGTCGCGCTGGTGAAATAGATGCCGCGCAGCAGCGGCGGCTCGTCCCCCGGCCCGGTGGCGAAGGCGGCTTCCAGCAGGTCGGCCAGCGGCTCTTCCAGCGAGGCCACCTGGAGGGGGAAGGTGAAGTTCAGGCTGCGGCGCTCCAGATCCGGTTCCTGGTGCAGCCGCTCCAGCAGCCGTTCGTCCAGACGGCGCAGCAGGGCGGTGAAGGTGTCGTGGAACCACGCCGCCGGTCCCTGGCCCAGCGGCCCGCCGCCTTCGGGGAAGGTGACGCCCCACACCTGATCCCGTTCCTCCGGCGCCAGCGTGTCGAAGAAGCTGGCGAAGCCGGTGATAAGGTCGGCCTTGGTGCAGACGATGTAGATGGGGCAACGCTGGTGCAGATGGTCGCGCACCTCCCCCAGCCGCTGGCGCAGGGTCAGCGCGAAGGCGCGCCGTTCCTCGGCGTTCCAGGCGGCGAGGTCGGCCAGACTGACCGCCAGCACCACCCCGTTGACCGGCTGGCGCGGGCGGTGGCTTTTGAGCAGGTCGAGCAGGCCGGTCCACACCCGCCCGTCCACCGCGTGGCGGCTGTCCTGGGTGGTGTAGCGCCCGGCGGTGTCGATCAGCACCGCGCGGTCGGTGAACCACCAGTCGCAGGTGCGGGTGCCGCCCATGGCGCCGAGCTGGAGCGCCTGCGGCCCCTCCCCGAACGGCGATCCCAGACCGGCGGCGGCGAGTGCCGTGGTCTTGCCCGAGCCGGGGGCGCCGATCACCAGATACCAGGGAAGCTGATAGACCCATTGCCCGCCCCAGTGCGGCCCCAGCCGCCGGGTGCGCAGCCGGTCCAGGGCGGCCGTCAGCCGTTCGCGCACCACCGCCAGTTCCTCGGCCGAGGCCACCTGATCGGGGTCGCCGCCGCTGGCGGCCAGCGCGTCCACGAACCGTTCGTTGGCCGTGCGCTCCTGGGTGTCGCGCTGGTGGTTCAGCAGCACCCAGCTTGCCAGGATCATCACGATCAGCAGCAGCCGGGGCAGGGCGTCTTCCAGCGGGCGGAAATCCCCCAGCGCCACCAGCGGCGCCAGGAACCACACCAGCAGCGCCAGCGCCAGGGCACCGGCCAGCGACACCAGCCAACGCTGCCGCCCCGCCGTGGGGCGGGAATCGGTCAGACGCCGGAACAGGCTCATCCAGGGCGGAAGCGGCATGGCGGATCGTGCCCCTTATTGCGGGTAGAGACGGATATCGACGCGGCGGTTGGCCTGCCGTCCGGCGGGGGTGGGTTCGGTGGACACCGGCTCGGCATCGCCGCGCCCTTCCGCCGACAGCCGTTCCGGCGCGATGCGGCGGGCCAGGATCTGGCGCACCGCCTCCGCCTGCGCCTCGGTCAGGGATTGCACGGTGGGGAAACGCACGGTGCGGCTGTGCTGGTCGTCGCCGTGGGCCACCACGACGATGTGGCCGTTCTCGTCCGCCAGCACCTGACCCACCCGTTCCATCACCGCGCGGAAGCGGGCGTTCATGCTGTCGCTGCCGGTCTTGAAGATGCCGCCCTGCACCCGCACCACCAGCGCGCCATCCTCCCCCGCCAGGATCGACACGGCGTCGGAGCGCACCTCCGGCTCCAGCGCGCGCATGATGCGGGCGGCCAGCACCGGGCTGGCCCCGGCGGGCGGCGGGGCCAGACGGGCGATTTCCAGCGGCCGGTCGGGCAGCAGCCCGATCAGCCGCGCCGCCACCCCGTCGGCCTTTTCCGTCAGCGTCTGCGACAGCCCCATGAACAGGATCACCAGGGCGGCGCTGGTCACCGCCCCCATCACCCACGGCGGCACCACCATCCCCGGCGGGCGGAAGCGGCGGTTGGACCCGCGCCACAGGGGGGACAGGGCGCGGTCGCCCTGGTTCCGTTCCCGCCGCAGCACGCGGTACAGCGCATCGCGGCGGTGGTTCAGGTCGTGCATCCCGCGCGGGCGGTCGCGGTATTTCCCTTCGAAGCCCAGGGACAGGCAGACGTAATACAGCTCCAGCTCGCGCCGGTGCAGGTGCGGTTCGCCCAGCATGGCATCGAGCAGGTCGAAGAAGCGTTCGGCGGCCCCGGTGGCCTTTTCCACCGCCGCCACCAGCCCTTCGCGCGCCCACACCGACCGCGGCCCCCACGGGGTCGCCAGCACCACGTCGTCCAGACAGGCGCAGAGCGCGAAGCGGGCGATGCGCACCTCTTCCGGCACACTGCCGGCGGTGGTGGCGGCACTTTCGAAGCGGCGGATCTCGGCGATCACCCGGTCGCGCAGCCGTTCGGGGTTGGCGTGTTCCGGCAGGTCGCGCAGCCGCCCGGCCAGATCCAGCAGCGGCGCCGACGCCGCCAGCAGCGGGTTCCACGACGCCCGCAGGAACGCCCCGGTGTTCAGCGCCGCCGCCAGGGCCGCCGGCGGGGGAGGGGGCGTCCGGGTGGGACCCGCAGCGGGGGCCGTGGCAGCTTCCGCCGTCGGGGGGATGGGGGGGGAATCGTCGAGGGTCACGGTCTCAGCGGTGGCGGAGCGGGGGGCCGGGCCGGGTTTGGCCGGCGCGCGGGTGTCGTTCGATTCGCTGTTGGCCTCGTCCGGCATCATGCGCTGCCCGTTCCTCATTCATCCCCGGTGCCGATCCTCGTGCCGTAGATATAGCAGCCTCCGCCGCATGAAGGCGAAAAAACGGGCGTGAGAAGAAAAGGATGGGATGCGCCGGTCAAGGCGCGCACCATAAGGCGCGGACCGCGCATAAGCGGAGGCAGGAATGAGCATGGGACCCGACACCATCCGCCGCGAATACATCAACGGAATCATCATTCTGCACCCGGTCGGGCGCATCGACAGCGCCAACGCCGCCGCCTTTGAAGGGGCGCTGGTCAAGACGGCGGAGGACGGCGGCCCGGTGCTGGTGGTGGTCAATCTGGCGCAGGTGCCGGAGATCGGCGCCACCGGCCTGCGCGCCCTGCTGATGGCGGCCAAGAAGGCGCGCGCCGCCCGCAGCCGCATCGTGCTGGCCGCCGCATCGCCCCCCGTGCGCGACGCCCTGGCCGGCGGCGGCGTGCTGTCGCTGTTCGAGACGCACCCCAGTGTCGAGGCGGCGCTGGCGGGGTTGCGGTGATCGGGAGAGAGCGGGGCAGCCGCCCCGACCCCGCTTGGAGGCGGACGCCTCCAAACCTCCTTCCCTTTTATCCAGAAAGCAAAAGCCGCGAAGACCCGAGGGGGCTTCGCGGCTTTTCCGCCGTCCGGGGAGGGCGGGTTACTTCTTCAGGTAATCGGACACCAGAACTTCGGCGATCTGCACCGCGTTCAGGGCCGCACCCTTGCGCAGGTTGTCGGACACGCACCAGAACGACAGCCCGTTGTCCACCGTCGCATCCTCGCGGATGCGGCTGACGTACACGGGATCGTCGCCCGCCACCTCGACCGGGGTGACGTAGCCGCCCGGCTCGCGATGGTCGATCACCACCACGCCGGGGGCGGCGCGCAGGGCCGCACGGGCGGCCTCGGTGGTGATGTCGCGCTCGCATTCGATGGTGATCGCTTCCGAATGGCCGATGAAGACCGGCACGCGCACGCAGGTGGCGTTCACCTTGATCTTGGGGTCGAGAATCTTCTTCGTCTCGACCACCATCTTCCATTCTTCCTTCGTGTAGCCGTCATCCATGAACACGTCGATGTGGGGGATGACGTTGAAGGCGATCTGCTTGGTGAACTTCTGCGGCGTGATGGGGTCGTTGACGTAGATGGCGCGGGTCTGTTCGAACAGCTCGTCCATGCCTTCCTTGCCGGCACCCGACACCGACTGGTACGTCGCCACCACAACCCGCTTGATGCCGGCCAGTTCGTGCAGCGGCTTCAGCGCCACCACCATCTGAATGGTGGAGCAGTTGGGGTTGGCGATGATGCCCTTCTTCGTGTAGCCGGCGATGGCGTCGGGGTTCACCTCCGGCACCACCAGCGGCACGTCGGGATCCATGCGCCAGTAGGAGGTGTTGTCGATCACGACGCAGCCGGCGGCCGCCGCCTTGGGCGAGAATTCCGCCGAGACCGACGCACCCGGAGACGACAGGGCGATATCGACGCCGCGGAAGTCGAACTTGGCGAGGTCCTGAACCTTCAGAACGTCATCGTCGCCGTACGACACCTCTTTGCCCGCCGATTTCTCAGACGCCAGGGCAATCACCTCATCGGCGGGGAAATTGCGAGCGGCCAGAGTCGCCAGCATCTCACGTCCGACGTTGCCGGTGGCGCCGATGACTGCAACCTTGTAGCCCATGGCGGGAATCCTTCTAGCATGAAATCAGAAAACGGCTTCCCGTAGCCTTTTTTCAGTTTTTTTTCAACGGAATTGCATCGTCCGGGAGCATATGAGAGGGTGCCCGCTCCACGGCAACCTTACCGGGCTGTTAAGCATCTGTCCCCCGGCCCCCCTTCATCCGGCAGCGCGCGACCCATGGCATCACAGATTGAAGACATGATCGCCAAGGCGATCAAGGACGCCGACAAGTCCTTCTTCAACGAGGATTACGGAAAACAGGCCCGCGCCGTCCTGTCGGTCCTGAAAAAAAACGGATACGAGGTCGTACCGTCCCGCCCGCCCGAAAGGCTGGTGGAATGGGCCAAAGACAATATTCCGTTCGGCCGGCTGCGGCCCACCGAGTTGATTGTCCAGATGTACGCAATTCTGGTGCAGAATGCCCAGCGTTTCATTGACTGAAGAATAAAAGCCGGACTACCGCAGATTTCGCATTGCCGCAACGGTAATGGCGCACCGGGCGCACCATGTTCTGGACGGACGGTTGCCACCAGGGGATGATGTTCCGGGCAAGATGAGGCCAGCATAGCCCCGGCGCCTGCGTTTCCCTGGTAGTACCAACCGCTGTGGGGGATGCGTGTTTCATTCGCTGTTAGCGAATTATCTCGCAAGTTCGGCGGTGCAGGATACCCACCGTTGACTTGGGCGAGCGGGAAGCGTAATTCATTGCGCCAATTTCAAGGCCCGCGCCTCGTTTCCCGTCACTTTCCCCAGCCGTTGCGACATACCCTGTCGCCCCCGGCAGCCGAACCAGAGGACGTCCCGATGTCTCACGGCACCAGTCGGCCGCTTTCCCCCCATATCCAAGTCTATCGATGGCAGTGGACCATGCTGGCGTCGATCATGCACCGCGCCACGGGCGTCGCGCTTACCGGCGGCACCCTGCTGCTGGCGTGGTGGCTGATCGCCGCCGCCGCCGGTCCCGGCCCGTACGCCATTGTCCAGGGCTTCATCGGCTCCTTCATCGGGATGCTGCTGCTGTTCGCCTGGTCCTGGGCGCTGTTTTTCCATCTGTGCAGCGGCATCCGCCATCTGGTGTGGGACGCCGGCGTTGGTTTTGACCTTCCGACCGCGGAAAAGGGTGCGTACATCGTCGCCGGTGCCTCCATCGGCCTGACGCTGCTCACCTGGATCGTCGGTCTGATCGCGTGGTGAGGGAGGCCGGCATGGCAAGCAACGAGTCCAAGTCCCTGCGCTCGGCGCTGGGCGAAGTGCGCGGCCTGGGTTCCGCCAAGCACGGCACCGAACACTGGTGGATGCAGCGCGTTACCGCGGTGGCGCTGATCCCGCTGACCGTCTGGTTCGTGTTCGGCGTGATCGGTCATCTGGGCGCCGGCTACCCCGAATTCGTCGCCTGGATGAAGTCGCCGTTCTCGGCCTCCATGATGGTGCTGACGGTGGCGGTGGTCGCCCACCACGCCTATTCCGGCCTGCAGGTGGTCATCGAAGATTACGTCCACGTGGAATGTCAGAAGATCGCCGCCCTGCTGGCGGTCAAGTTCCTGGCGATCCTCCTGGCCACGGCCTGCATCATCGCCGTCCTGAAGCTTACGTTCGGAGCCTGACCCGTCATGGCGAGCGCATATCAGATCATCGATCACACCTATGACGTCGTCGTCGTCGGTGCCGGCGGTGCCGGCCTGCGCGCCACCTTCGGCATGGCCGAAAAGGGGCTGAAGACGGCGTGCATCACCAAGGTGTTCCCCACCCGCTCCCACACCGTGGCGGCGCAGGGCGGCATCTCCGCCGCTCTCGGCAACATGAGCGAGGACGACTGGCGTTTCCACATGTACGACACCGTGAAGGGGTCGGACTGGCTGGGCGACCAGGACGCCATCGAGTACATGTGCCGTGAGGCCATCCCGGCCATCATCGAGCTGGAACACTACGGCGTGCCGTTCTCGCGCACCCCGGAAGGCAAGATCTACCAGCGCGCCTTCGGCGGCATGACCGCGGAATACGGCAAGAAGCAGGCGTACCGCACCTGTGCCGCCGCCGACCGCACCGGGCATGCGATCCTGCACACCCTCTACCAGCAGTCGCTGAAGCACGAAGCCGAATTCTTCATCGAATACTTCGCGCTGGACCTCATCATGGATGCCGATGGCGTGTGCCGCGGCGTCATGGCGTGGAACCTGGACGACGGCACCATCCACCGCTTCCGCGCCCAGCTCGTGGTGCTGGCGACCGGCGGTTACGGCCGTGCCTTCTTCTCCGCCACCTCCGCCCACACCTGTACGGGTGACGGCGGCGGCATGGTGCTGCGCGCCGGCCTGCCGCTGCAGGACATGGAATTCGTGCAGTTCCACCCGACCGGCATCTACGGTTCGGGCTGCCTCATCACCGAGGGCGTGCGCGGCGAAGGCGGGTACCTGACCAACTCCACCGGCGAACGCTTCATGGAGCGGTATGCGCCGTCGGCCAAGGATCTGGCGAGCCGTGACGTGGTGTCCCGGTCCATGACCATCGAAATCCGCGAAGGCCGCGGCGTCGGTGAGCACAAGGATCACATCCACCTGCACCTGGAACACCTGCCGCCGGAAATCATCCACCAGCGCCTGCCGGGCATCGCGGAAACCGCGAAGATCTTCGCCGGCGTGGATGTGACCAAGGAACCGATCCCGGTGCTGCCGACCGTCCACTACAACATGGGCGGCATCCCCACCAACGTTCACTGCGAAGTGGTCAACCCCACGGCCGACAACCCCGACGCCGTGGTGCCCGGTCTGATGGCCATCGGCGAGGCGGCGTGCGTGTCGGTGCACGGTGCCAACCGTCTGGGGTCCAACTCGCTCCTCGATCTGGTGGTGTTCGGCCGCGCGGCCGCCATCCGTGCGGCGGAAGTGGTGGACAAGACCAAGGCGCAGAAGCCGCTGGCCGCCGACAGCGCCGATTTCGCGCTGGACCGTTTGGACCGCCTGCGCAACGCCAAGGGGTCGATCAAGTCCGCCGACCTGCGCCTGGAAATGCAGCGCACCATGCAGAACAACTGCGCGGTGTTCCGCACCGGCGACGTGCTGGAAGAGGGCTGCAAGCTCATCGACCAGACCTATGCCAAGAAGGGCGAGGTCGCCATTTCCGACCGCACGCTGGTGTGGAACTCGGATCTGGTGGAAGCCATCGAGCTGGACAACCTGCTGTGCCAGGCGGTCGCCACCCTGCATTCGGCCCGCAACCGTCCGGAAAGCCGCGGCGCGCACGCCCGCGAAGACTATCCGAACCGCGATGACGAAAGCTGGATGAAGCACACGGTCATCTGGGTCGATGAAAAGGGCGGCACCAAGATTGATTACCGCCCGGTCCACATGAAGACCCTGACCGATGAAGTCCAGGTGTTCCCGCCCAAGGCCCGCGTCTACTAAGGCCCCGAAGCGAGCAGGCAAGGAAGACAGACATGGTTGAATTCAACCTTCCCGCCAATTCCCGCGTCGGCATCGGCAAGACGGTGAATGTCGCGGGTGGCGCCAAGCGTCCCAAGACCTTCCAGCTTTACCGCTGGAACCCGGAAGACGGCCAGAACCCGCGGATCGACTCCTACACGGTCGATCTCGACAAGTTCGGGCCGATGATCCTGGACGCGATCATCTACATCAAGAACAACGTCGATTCGACGCTCACCTTCCGCCGCTCCTGCCGTGAAGGCATCTGCGGCAGCTGCGCGATGAACATCGACGGCACCAACACGCTGGCCTGCCTGAAGGCCATCGAAGACGTGCAGGGCGACGTCAAGATCTACCCGCTGCCGCATCTGCCGGTGGTGAAGGATCTGGTGCCGGACCTGAAGCACATCTACGCTCAGCTCACCTCGATCAAGCCGTGGCTGCAAACCCAGTCGCCGGCCCCGCCCGATCGTGAGCGCCTGCAGTCGCCCGAGGACCGCGCCAAGCTGGACGGCCTCTACGAATGCATCCTGTGCTTCTGCTGCTCGACCTCGTGCCCCAGCTACTGGTGGAACGGCGACCGTTATCTGGGTCCGTCGATCCTGCTCCAGGCCTACCGCTGGATCGCCGATTCGCGCGACGAGATGACCGGCGAGCGTCTGGACATGCTGGAAGATCCGTTCCGGCTGTACCGTTGCCACACCATCATGAATTGCACCAAGGCGTGCCCGAAGGGTCTGAACCCCGCCAAGGCCATCGCCGAGATCAAGAAGCTGATGGTGGCCCGCCGCTAACGGTGGAACCCTTTTCTAAGGTCCGGGCGGAACCTCTGCCCGGACCAGCCGCTCCCTCCTTCGGGTGGGGCGGGAACGTCGGGCGGGAACCCCTTTTGGGGTTTCCGCCCTTTTCTTATGGTGCGGGGCTGTGTTGCGCCGGGTGGGCCTTGTCAGTTCCAAATCATTGATTTTTTTTAATTTTAGCCGAGTCGGGAATAAACGGCGGGGGTGGCGTGTTTATCTTTTTCTGGCCTGCCGTCCGGTGGTGACGGCTTGACCGGGGCACCCCCCTGATCCTAGATTCTGGTCAAACCCGACCGGCGATCATACTCCGGTCTGCGCGCGGCCCGACCGCCGCATCGTTCCACCCACGAGGTCCCATGAGCACCAAAGCCGTTACCGACAACAGCTTCGAACAGGATGTTCTGAACGCATCCGAACCCGTCCTGGTCGATTTCTGGGCGGAGTGGTGTGGTCCGTGCAAGATGATCGCGCCTGCGCTGGAAGAAATCGCCGCGGAGTATGCCGGCAAGCTTACCATCGCCAAGATCAACATCGACGAGAACCCCAACACCCCCAACAAATACGGGGTGCGCGGCATCCCGACGCTGATGCTGTTCAAGGATGGTCAGGTGGCCGCCACCAAGATCGGTGCCCTGCCCAAGGGCGCGCTGGCAGCGTGGATCAACGGTAGCCTGTGATCCCGGCACCCGGTTCTTGACCGGCCCCCGGTTCTGGACCGACCAGTGAAAACCCCGCCCGGCCCGATGGCCCGGCGGGGTTTTTTCTTTTTTCATCGTCGTGCCGGCCTTACCCCCGTTGCGGCGCCAGGGCCGACAGCAGGAACAGGGCCGCGGCGGCCACCACCACGCTGGGGCCGGCGGGAAGATCCCACAGCAGCGAGCCGGTCAGCCCCCCCGACACGGCCACCGCCCCCACCCCGGCGGCAAGGGCCGCCATCTGCTCGGGCGTGCGGGAAAAGCGCCGCGCGGTGGCGGCGGGAATGATGAGCAGCGACGTGATCAGCAGCATACCGACGATCTTCATGGCGATGGCGATCACCAGCGCGATCAGCAGCATGAAGGCCAGCCGCAGGGACCGCACCGGCAGCCCCTCCACCCGCGCCAGTTCCTCGTCCACCGTCACCGCCAGCAGACGGCGCCACAGCAGGCCCAGCCCGACCATCGCCACCGCCCCGCCGCCGTAGATCCACGCCAGATCGGCCGGGGTGACCGACAGGATGTCGCCGAACAGATAGGCCATCAGGTCCACCCGCAGCGTTTCCAGAAACGCCAGCGCCACCAGCCCCAGCGACAGGGACGAATGGGACAGGATGCCCAGCAGCGTGTCGGCGGCCAGCGACCGGCGTTCCTGCAGCCCCACCAGCAGCAGCGCCAGCGCCACGCACACCACCATCACCCCCACCGTCGGGTTGACCCCCAGCAGAAAGCCCAGCGTCACCCCCAGCAGCGCCGAATGGGCCAGCGTGTCGCCGAAATAGGCCATGCGCCGCCACACCACGAACGACCCCAGCGGCCCGGCCAGAACGGCGATGCCGATCCCGCCGGCCAGCGCCCGCAACAGAAAATCATCCATGACGGCAGCGGTCTCCCCGCGCGGCGGCCACGGTGTCGCCGGCCGCCGGATCCTCGTCGGCGGCGGGAACGATGCGCCCGTCGCCGGTGTGGGTGTGGTTGTGATGGTGGACATAGACCGCCAGATCGGCTGCGTGGCGCCCGAACAGCGCATGGTATTCCGGGTGGCGGCGCACATCCTCCGGCGATCCGGCGCAGCAGACGTGCCGGTTCAGGCACAGCACCCGGTCGGTGCGGGCCATGACCGTGTGCAGGTCGTGGCTGACCAGCAGCACCCCGCACCCGCGCGACCGGCGCAGGGTGTCGATGCGGGTGAACAGTTCCGCCTGCCCCTGCACGTCCACCCCCTGGTCCGGCTCGTCCAGCACCAGCAGGTCGGGGTTGCCCAGCAGGGCACGGGCCAGCAGCACCCGCTGCATCTCCCCCCCCGACACCGATTGCACCGGCGACTCGGCGGTGTGGGCCACCCCGGCCTCCTCCAGGGCAACGTCGATTCGCGCGCGGGGCACCGGACGCCACAGCGACAGGAACCGCCGCACCGTCAGCGGCAAGGTGGCGTCCAGCGACAGCTTTTGCGGCATGTAGCCGACCCGCAGGCCCGCCCGCCGCACGATGCTGCCGGATTCGCCGGACACCAGCCCCAGCACCGCGCGCACCAGCGTGGTCTTGCCCGCGCCGTTGGGGCCGATCAGGGTGACGATTTCCCCCGGCCACACGTCCACATCCACGCGGTCCAGAACGATCCGTCCGGAGCGGCGCACGCTCAGCCCGCGGACCGACAGCAGCGGCTCCGCCGCCGTCAGCAGGGGGGAGGGGGCCAAAGAGACTGTTGACATGATATGTTATAACATCACATTTTTGCCGTCATTCACCCTAGGGCTGCCCGCAGCCCCTGTCCAGACGGAAGCTATGTGCCATGCGTCACCGTTTTGCCTCCCTCGCCGCCGCGTCGGTTCTTGTCCTCGCCGCGGCCTCCGCCGCTGCCGCCCCGCCGCAGGTGGTGGCTTCCATCAAGCCGATCCATTCGCTGGTCGCCGCGGTGATGGAAGGGGTGGGGACTCCGGCCCTGATCGTCAAGGGGGCCGCTTCGCCCCACACCTATGCGATGAAGCCCAGCGATGCGAAGGCGCTGGCCTCCGCCGACGTGGTGGTGTGGATCGGGCCGGAGTTTGAAGGCTTCCTCGCCAAGCCGCTGGAGGCGGCGAAGAAGGCCACGGTGGTGGAACTGATGGAGGCCCCCGGCCTGACCCTGCTGGACGCGCGCGAAGGCGGGGCGTGGGAACCCCACGACCACGGCCATGAGCACGGCCACGACCACAAGCCCGCCGCCGGTCATGGTCATGACGACCATGACGAGGTGAACAGCCACATCTGGCTGTCGCCGGCCAATGCCAAGCGCATCGTCGCGGTGACCGCGGACGCCCTGTCGGCCAAGGATCCCGCCAACGCCGGCACCTACGCCGCCAACGCCGCCCGCACCGCCGCCGCCCTCGACGCGCTGGATGCGGAGCTGAAGACCACCCTGGCCCCGGTGGCGGGCCGTCCCTTCGTGGTGTTTCACGACGCCTACCAGTATTTCGAGGCGCATTATGGCCTGAGCGGGGTGGGGGCGATCACCGTCAGCCCCGACCGCCGCCCCTCGGTCAAGCGGTTGAGCGCCATCCGCGACAAGATCAAGGGGCTGGGCGCCGTCTGCGTCTTCGCCGAGCCGCAGTTCGAACCGACCCTGGTCAACACGGCGGTGGAGGGCACCCAGGCCCGCACCGGCACCCTGGACGCCGAAGCCGCCGACCTGCCCGAAGGCCCGGACCTGTACCCCACCCTGATGCGCCGTCTGGCGTCGTCGCTGGTGTCGTGCCTGAAGGGGTAAGGGGGAGAGAGGGGAGGCGGTGCAATCACCGTTTCCCGGCGGCCCCGCTCCTGTGCTAAAGCCCCTTGGCGGTTGTTTGTGAAGGGGAGAAGCGGTCATGAAGATCGGTGTCGTCGGGTGCGGCGGGCGCATGGGCCAGATGCTGGTGCGCCAAATCCTGTCCACGCCGGGCTGCGAACTGGCCGGCGGGACCGAGCGGGACGGCGGGCCGCTGGTGGGCCGCGACGTGGCGGAAATCGCCGGGCTGGACCCGGTGGGGGTGGCCGCCATCGACGATCCGGTGCTGCTGTTCGCCGCGGCGGACGCGGTGATCGATTTCACCTCTCCCGCCGCCACCGAGCGGCACGCGGCCCTGGCGGCCCAGAGCCAGACCGCGCTGGTCATCGGCACCACCGGCCTGTCGCCGGCGCAGCAGGCCAGCATCGCCACCGCCGCCACCCACACCCCCATCATCCAGTCGCCCAACATGTCGGTGGGGGTCAACCTGCTGCTGGCGCTGGTGGAGCGGGTGGCCGCGACCCTCGGCCCCGATTTCGACATCGACATTCTGGAAATGCACCACCGCAACAAGGTGGATGCCCCCTCGGGCACCGCGTTGGGGCTGGGGCGCGCTGCCGCCGCCGGCCGCGGCGTGGCGCTGGAGGATGTGTGGTGCAAGGCCCGCGACGGCCACACCGGCGTGCGTCCGGTGGGCGAGATCGGCTTCGCCACCCTGCGCGGCGGCGATGTGATCGGCGACCATACCGTGTGCTTTGCCGGTGACGGCGAGCGGGTGGAACTGACCCACAAGGCATCGGGCCGGCAGATCTACGCCAAGGGGGCGGTGCGCGCCGCGCTGTGGGCGCAGGGGCGTGTGCCCGGCCTCTATTCCATGCGCGACGTTCTGGGGATGTAAATCCCGTATTTGTGCGGATTATCCCGACATTTTAAGTGAAAAACGGCTCCAGCCCGGCTTTGGAGGGGTGAATTCCATCCCAAGCCGGGCTATGGTTGCGCAAAGGTCAGCTTTGCCGTCCTAACGTTCCGATTTCAGGAGCCGACGCCCGATGAGCACCCCCGATCCCCTTTTGATGAATGCGGTGCAGGCGTTCCGCGCCGGTGATGTGGTGGGGGCGGAGGCGGCGTGCCGCGCGCTGCTGGACATCAACCCCCGTCATGGGCAGGCCCGTCACATCCAGGCGTTGATCGCCGCCCATTCCAACCGGCTGGACGATGCGCTGACCCTGCTGGATCTGGCCATCGAGGCCGACCCCACCGATCCCAGCTTTCCCAACACGCTGGGATCGCTGCTGTTCCAGACCCACCGCTACGCCGAAGCCGAACCGGCCTTCCGCCGCGCCGCCGCCATCAACGGCCGGCTGCCGGAGGTGCACGGCAATCTGGGCAACACGCTGAAGGCGCTGGGCCGCCTGGACGAGGCGGTGGAAAGCTACCGCCGGGCGCTGGATCTGCGCCCCAACGCGCCGGAAATGCACCACTTCCTCGGCACCACGCTGCGCGCACTGGGCCGTCTGGACGAGGCGGAGGCCAGCCTGCGCGCAGCCCTCACCCACGCGCCGGAGTATCTGGAGGCCCGCCACGCCCTGGCCGAGGTGCTGGACACCCTGGGCCGCCCGGACGAGGCGGAGGCGTTTTACCGGCAGGTGCTGAAGGACGCCCCGCGCTTCGTTCCCGCCCATGTGGGGCTGTCCCACGCTCTGCTGGCCCAGGACCGTGCCGGTGACGCGGTGGCGGCGATCGACGCGGCCCACGGGCTGGCCCCCGACCATCCGGTGGTGCGCGCGGCCCGCCGGCGGGTCTATGCCGCCGCCGTGCCGGCGGTGCCCGTCCCGTGCGACGGCGATTGCGCCGCCGCGTTCCGGGCGGCGCTGGAACAGGCGGTGACGCCGGAGTCGCTGGTGCTGGAGATCGGCACCGGCTCCGGCCTGCTGGCGCTGATGGCGGCGAAGGCCGGCGCCCGGCGGGTGGTGGCGTGCGAATCGAATCCGGCGCTGGCCGCGGTGGCGGCGGAAACCGTGGCCCGCAACGGCTTTCAGGACCGCATCACCGTGGTGGCGAAGCCGTCCACCCGGCTGAGCGTGGGGCCGGACGGCGACCTGCCGGAAAAGGCCGATGTTCTGGTGGCGGACCTGACCGGCCCCGGCCTGCTGACCCCGCGGATGCTGGCGGTGCTCCAGCACGCCCGCACCCATCTGCTGAAGCCCGAGGGGGTTCTGATCCCCCGCGCCGCCACCGTTTTCGGAATGCTGGTGGAAACCCCGGCCCTCGTCCCCCCTCCGTCGGCGACGGTGGAGGGGTTCGACCTGTCGGCGCTGGAGGTGTTCCGCGCGCATGAGACCCTGTCCGCCGATCTGGCGGCCGAACCGCACACGCCCCTGTCGGAGTCGTTCGAGGCGCTGTCCTTCGACTTCACCCGCACCCTGCCGGACGAGGCCGAACGGCGGCTGAGCGTGACCGCCACCGCGGGCGGCACCTGCCATGGGGTGGCGTTCTGGTTCGACCTCGACATGGACGGGACGGCGGTCTATCACGCCGGCCCGGGCAGCACCCCCGGCCAGCGCAAACAGGCGGTGGCCCTGTTCGCCGCTCCGCTGACGGTGCAGGCCGGCGACACCATCACCCTGATGGCGCATTACGACAGCAACCGGATCTCGTTCCGGCGGCTGTGAAAAAGGAAAGCCGTTTCAGGGGCAAAACGGCTTTCCAGTATCATCGCATCTGATCTCTTTCCGATCAGGCGGAGATGTTCAACACCTGACCGCGCCCGGAACTGGCCGGAGGCGGCGGCGGGGGTGCGGCTTCCTTCGCCCGCTCGGCGGACGATTCGGTTGCCTCATCCCCAATGCTGGTGTCCCCGGACGGTTGCGAGGCGCCCGACGAGCGCATCGCCGTTGCAAGGGACGCCGTGCCGGCGGATGAGCCGACAGACCCGAGCATCATGGATTGTCTCCTTATGGTGTCTCCGCCGATCGGGGCGGAGACTGTCTCCTCTACGCCGGTCAGCCTGAACGCGGCCTGAACGGGGCGGCTGCCCCATAGGCGCTAGGATAAGGGTGGACGAGAGGAATCTCGGTGTGATTCAGAG
>CALBDS010000057.1 GCA_937927415.1 uncultured Rhodospirillaceae bacterium | reverse complement strand
GCAAGAGGGCGATGGAGGCCGGCGTCGGCGGCTGGAGCCGCAAGGAGGATACGGGCGCCGTCGCCTCCGTCCAGGCCGGAACGTCGGACTTCGCCGCCGCCGGGTCCGACTGCCTCGTGCCGTCCGGCACGCCGATCCCCTTGCTGACGGTGAACCGCGTGGTGACCGAGCGCGGCGGCATCGTCACCGCGCGCGTCACGCAGGACGTCTGGGACGCCGGCTTCTCCTGCCTGGCGGTGCCCGCCGGCTCAATGGTAACGCTGGACGTGGGGAGCAGCGTCACCAGGGGCCAGAAGCGCATCGAGGTGGCCAACCCGGTGATCACCCGGCCCTGGCCGCGCAACGACACGGTGGGCGTTGCCGCGGTCGGAGCGGACGTCACCGGTGCGGCGGGGCTGGCCGGGTCGGTGCAGGTGCCGTGGCTCCAGACCGGGCTGCTGATCGCCGCCAGCACGGCGGTGGACGTCGCGGCGGCGGCGCTGACCGAGGGCGGCAGCCTGATCGGCGGTATCCTCGGGCACAGCATCGACCGCCCGCTCGACAAGGCGGCCAAGGACCGGCTCGACCGGGTGCCCGTCATCACGCTGGACGCCGGGGAGCCGGTGCTGCTGCTGTTGCGCGGCGGGCTGCGGGCCGATGATTTCAGGGGGTGACCGGGGACCGGCCAAGCCGCTTTCCCCCGGCAGGCGGCGGGATTCCCCGTGGGTGGCCGTTCCCATTCCCGGGGATCTGCCCTATGCGAAACGGATCGCCGTGGGGGGCAGGCGCAGGCCGGACCGATACACGCCGCCCCGCCGTTCACGGTGCAGGGTGTACCATGCCTCCTGCACCGGGTCGTTCAGCATGGCCCTGACGGCCCGGCGGATCTTCGACCGCTCTTCATCCAGAGACAGATGGTCCGACAGGCAGCCGTCGGGTTTCCGGCCGGTGGCGTCCCTTTTGGTCCGATAGGTGCGGTGGGCGCCGCGGGCGGTTTCCAGATGGCCGGCGGTGCTGTCCGGGTGCTGTTCCCACACGTCGAGAAAACGGCCGACCACCGGATCGTCGGGGTCGGCGAAACGGTTGGTGGCGATCCAGCCCCGGTGCTCCGGGCCGATGCCGTCCGGGCCGGCCCCCGGCCAGCCGTCCGCGGCGGCCTCGGCGTACAGGCGGTACAGGGCATAGGCCTTGGCGGGAAGCGTCAGGGACCGTCCGGCCAGGGTGATCCGCCGCCCGTCGGCTTCGAACACCAGCGACGGCGGCTCCAGACGCTGCTGGAGGAGCCGGGTCACCATGGCGTGGTCCAGCGGGCCGCTGCCGCCGGTGATGGCGGCGGGCAGATAGTCGCGCACCCGCAGGAACGGAATGTCGGCCAGCTCGATGCGGGCGTCGGCGGTATCGACGGTGCCGCCGGTGTGCGGGTGGACCAGACGCCGGGGAACGGGCGGCGGGTAGAAAAAATCCGGCAGGCTTTCGAACGGTGCGGGGTGCACCAGAACATGGCTGAGACGGTCACCCGCCCGGCCGAACAGCGTCATGGCATAGCCGAGCTGATGGCTCATGGTCTTGCGCCCCCCGGCGATGGAAGCATGAACCCGCACCCCCGGATCGGCGGTCAGGCCGCGCACCACCGCCGTCATGGTGTCGGCCATGGCAATGGCGGCGCGGGTGTCGTCCACATCGGCGAAGGAGACACCGTCCGCCGCCGCCGGCACGGCGAAGGACACCGGGATCGGCGGCAACGCGAAATCCCGGCAGAAACGGGCCAGCCCGCCGGTGCCGGGGGCGGTCAGCACCGCTTCGGCCTTTGCCCGCCCGGTGGCGGTGGTGACGATGACGATGCGCGCCGGCAGCGGCTCCCCCGCCGTGTGCAGCCACCACAGGGTTTCCGTGACCACCGCCGGCGACATGCCGAGCGCGCAGACGAGAACAGGCTCCATTCACCACCTCCGCTCACAGGCCCACCCATCGGGCCGGAGCCGCGATGGTTGCCGATCTCCTTCGCTGGAGAAAGCCCGGCAACCTTACCCAGCGCAGCCGGATAACCGGAAGGGTGGGAAGCAAAGACAACGAATACTATCGCTTCTGCGCCGTGGCAGGGGAGTTTCAATAAAGCCCGCCTGAAGGCGGGAAGCAAAGTGGCCGAGCAGGCCGAGCATGGCCGCGTGTTGGCCGGACCGTTTCAATAAAGCCCGCCCGAAGGCGGGAAGCAAAGTCTTCAGCATATTGAATCTCAGAATGGAGTTTCGGTTTGTTTCAATAAAGCCCGCCCGAAGGCGGGAAGCAAAGAACCGGGCAAAGCAGCATAGATGAATAGAGCTGTTGGAGGTTTCAATAAAGCCCGCCCGAAGGCGGGAAGCAAAGTTGCTGCGGACTTCGACCAGCAGCACAAAGATCGTCTGGTTTCAATAAAGCCCGCCCGAAGGCGGGAAGCAAAGAAGCTGATTTCCGTAAGAGGAACATAGATAAACAGTGGGTTTCAATAAAGCCCGCCCGAAGGCGGGAAGCAAAGGATGCCCAACATGAAGCAGGTCTGGGAGAACCCCCCGTTTCAATAAAGCCCGCCCGAAGGCGGGAAGCAAAGGCGAAAATCCATCAGGGTATTGGGACCCCGATGGGTCCGTTTCAATAAAGCCCGCCCGAAGGCGGGAAGCAAAGGGACTGGTTGCTAAGACACTGAAAACACGCACAAAAACCAGCAACTTTCACGCGAGAATACTTATCCACAGGGCGCGTTGCCAGCTTTTGCCGTCCGGAGCCGATGCTAACGCAGAAAACTGTTCCCCGACAAGCCTTTATGATTTGCACGCGATATCCACCGCTGTTCTGCACCTGGAAAAGGCCGGCAAGGTTGCGTTGGGTGCGGCTTGGCCGTGGCTGCGCTTCTCTGGTTCCGTTACCAACCCCACGACGGAGAACCGCCATGGACCACACCGATACCACCACCACCACCCCCGCCCCCGATACCACCGCCGGCACCGGCGAGGACCGCCGGGACCGCCGGCGTCCCGCCTCGCCGCCGTCCGCGGGGCACCTGCGCCCTCATCCCGGTGACCCGTTCTATTTCGATGGAGCGGGCGCGTTGCCGGCGCCGTGACCGGGAAACAGGGTGGCGAACAGGCGGCGCAGATGGGCCGCCATCGCCGCCGGTGAGGCCAGCGCCTGTTTCATCCGCGTGTGCCAGATGCGGAAGTCCGCCTCCCGCCCCGGCAGGGGATCGGAGGTGTGGGCCAGACTGTTGCGCAACATCCGCAATTCGGCAAAGGCCGGCCAACGGGGATCGCGCGCCGTGCCGCCGGGGGGATGGTCGAAACGCTCCTTCACCCGTTCGCGCGTTCCGTGGTCCATCAGGCCGGGCACATCGTCGGCCGCCGGGTGCTGTTCGGCCACCAAATCCGAGATGAACGCCTCATACCCCAGAAGCGTGGCGCGCAGGCTGTCGCCACGGTCCAGATGGGCGAAGGCCAGGGCGCGCTGGCGGGGGCGATGGTCGGTCCCCGCCTCCACCCACAGCAACTCATCGCGCACCACATCCTCGAACAGGGCGCCGATGCCCGGTGGCGGGTTCCGGTCCAGCCGGTCCAGCGCCCGGATGGCGTCGGTCCGGGCCAGATCCAGCCGATGCAGCCGTTCGAAATGGCCGCAGCGGTCCAGGGCGTCCAGCATCGCCGGGTCGGCACCGTCCGTCCGCAACGGATCGACAAAGGCCCGCACGTCGCCGTCGCGTTCGAAGCTGTGCAGGGCTGCCGTCCATTCCGCCAGCCGCAGCAGCCCGTCGAGCCGCGTCACCGCCGCGGTCCCGCCGATGATGCGGTTGGCGGCGCCGTACCACACCCCTTCCACCCGCGCGCGCCGCACCCGCGATACGTAAAGCGCGCTCATCAGCCCCAGCATCGGCAGATGGCGCAGGCCGTGGGTGACGTCGAAACTGACGCGGCTGCCCGGCTCGACCTCCGCTCCGATGCGGTGGAGCACGGCGGTCTGCTCGTCCGGAGCCAGAGCATAGGGAATCAGCCGCAGCCGGCACACCATCCCCAGCGCCGCTTCCAGCGCCCCGGCCAGCCGGTCGAGCCGGCCCTGGTCCACCCGGTCATGCCGGGCATCCTCGCCCAGCCTCGCTTCCTCGGCCCGCAACGGCCCAGCCAGATCGGGGGAAACGGCCGCCGCCGCGTGTCCGGCCAACAGACCCCAGTGGCTGCCCGTGGTTCCCAGAACCACCAGCCGTCCGGGGGCGTCCCCCTCCCCATGCGCCCTGAGATGATCCAGCAGGGCAAAGGCGAAGAACGTGCTTTCCCGCACCGCATCGGGGAAACGGTACCGCACGCTCCGGTACCCCTCGCCCCGTGGAGGAGCACCCAACAGGCTGAACAGGGTGTGGGTCTCACTCATCCGCGATGTCTTCCCCCGTCACGCGCCACAGGCTGGCCGGTGCTGGAGCATAGGGAAAAAGGGGAGGCCTGGCCAATGAGGAATCAACTCATGCCTGTGTGGCGGGGATAGCATCGTCAGGCGCTGAACGCTCGGCAGAGACTCAATCCTGAGGCCGAGGGCGGGAAGCGAAGCCGTCCCTCGCACAGACAGCTTTCATCATCATCGGCTTGTTTCAGTGAAGCCCGCCCGAAGGCGGGAAGCAAAGCTGGAATAAACTTGTACTCAATTTCACAGCTGGTTTCGTTTCAATGAAGCCCGCCCGAAGGCGGGAAGCAAAGAAGCGAAAAATGTAAGATGAATCAAGAGAAAAGGCGTGTTTCAATGAAGCCCGCCCGAAGGCGGGAAGCAAAGGCCTACATCCTCATCATTATATGACTGCCATGCACAAGGTTTCAATGAAGCCCGCCCGAAGGCGGGAAGCAAAGAAGACAAAAGGCAAAGCACAAAGCTCGGCAAAAGGTTGTTTCAATGAAGCCCGCCCGAAGGCGGGAAGCAAAGCGGTGTGCAGAAGGTCAGCGCCAAGGTGCAGACCGGCACGTTTCAATGAAGCCCGCCCGAAGGCGGGAAGCAAAGATCTGGGCGAGAGCTTTCGCCTTGTGCGAAAAAGCTCCGTTTCAATGAAGCCCGCCCGAAGGCGGGAAGCAAAGGTGTTGTTGTCGGCCATCAGGGCCGTCACAATAAAATGTTTCAATGAAGCCCGCCCGAAGGCGGGAAGCAAAGCTGTCACGTCCTTGAACGGCAGACTTGGCTGGAGAGGTTGTTTCAATGAAGCCCGCCCGAAGGCGGGAAGCAAAGCCCGGAACACCCCTGACAATTGAATATGGGACAGCAGAGTTTCAATGAAGCCCGCCCGAAGGCGGGAAGCAAAGGTTTCGAAATGTGATATTTATCCCTGATTACAACAAAGTTTCAATGAAGCCCGCCCGAAGGCGGGAAGCAAAGGGACCATCGGCCAACCCTTTGAAAAACCATATAAAAACCAGCAACTTTCACGCGAGGATACTTATCCACAGGGCGAGTTGGCGTTATCACCCTTCGGAAACCGAGGATACCGTGAAAAACCTTGGCTGGACAAGCCTTTATAATTTGCACGCGACATTTGTCCAGGTTCTGCGCGCCATCGCGGCAATGTTGCCTTCCTGACGCTGGGCGGGGGAAGGGTGGCAGCCTCCTTCGCATCGACGCAAGAAGGAGGGTGTCATGGACAACATGGATTTTGCCGGCAACGGCACCGTGTTCGCCATTGGTGCGGTGATGGGCTGTCTCTTGGCCGCCGCGCTGTCGGCGGTGCGTCCGGTGCGCGAGGTGGTGGCGGTGCTGGCCGCCGGGTGGCTGCTGCTGGTGCTGGGGGACGACGGGCTGGCGGGGCTGCTGCATCTGGGCCGGCAGATGCTGGGCCAGATGCTGGAACACCGCACCCTGATCGCCGGGGTGGCGGCGGGGCTGTTGGGGGCCGGGGCGGTGCTGCGGCGCCGGGCCGCCTCCGCCGGCCGGTAGGGGGTGGGCATGTGCGGGCGTGTCGTGGGCCGGCTGGCTGCCGGCATGGCGGATGCGGCGGTCCGGTGGGGGGCGGGGCTTCTGGCCGCCGGGCTGGAAACGGGTGGACGGCTTGGCAGACGGCTGGCCGCCCTGCGGATACGGCCCGGCCGGGCCGGCTGGATCGGGGGCGGGTTGGTGGTGGCGACGGCGGCGCCGCTGCTGGTGGCGGGGCCGTTGGCGTGGGCGGTGGGGTGGCTGGCGTTTCCGTTCCTGTCCGCCGATCTGGCCTATGCCGACGCCCGCGCCGCCGGTACGGCGGTGTTCGATACCCGGGGGCGGTTTTTGGGGATCGTGCCCGGCAACCGGGATTCCCTGGGCGACATCAGCACCGGCCCGGTTCCGTCCGAAGATCACAAGACCCTGGCCCCGCGCCATGTTCCGCCGGTGTTTCTGGCCTGCCTGATTCACCTGGAGGACCGCCGTTTCGGGTCATGGCTGGCGCCCAACGGGGTGGACCCGCTGGGGGTGGCGGCGGCGTTGCTGGGGCGGCGGGGCGGCAGCACCCTGCCGATGCAACTGGCCCGTGCCCTGGATCACCGCGATCCGGGGGCCGACCGCACCGTGTTCCAACGCCTGCACCGCAAATCGTACGAGATGACGGCGGCGGCGGTGTTGACGCGGATGCTGCCCGCCGCCGGCACCGGACCGGACAGCATGGCCGGCTGGCTGGCCCGGCATGTCCCGCTGGTGCAGGGAACAAGCGGGTCGGCGATGGGGGTGGGGCTGTACGGGATCGAAACCGCCGCCCGCGTTCTGTTCGGCCTGCCCGCCGACAGGCTGCCGGCGGAGCATCAGGCGGTGCTGGCCGCCGCCTTTTTCCGTCCCATCCTGCTGGCGCCCGATGGTGATGGGGCGGCTGAAGCGGTGCGGGACGCCCGGTGGCGCCGGCTGACGGCACGGGCCGCGCGCTGCTTCACCGAAGGGGGAGCCGCCGGGTATGGCGGGGAGACCGCGGCGGCGGTTCGGGCGCTGCCTGTGCCACGGCCGCACCTGGACCCGGATCTGGCGGCGCTGCTGCCGGCGGATGCGGCGGCCCGGTTCCGCATCGCCGCCAACCCGTTCCGCCGCGCCGCCGTCTTTGCCGGCCCGGCTCTGGGGTCCGCCTTGAACGAGGTGAAGGACCGCCACGGGTTCCGCTGGCGGGAGCATGTCCCCACCCTGCATCTGACGCTGGACGCCGCCGTCAACGCCCGTTTCCATCGGCGGATCGCGGCGGCCCTGCCGGGGCTGGAGCGGACCCTCGGCCCCCGCCTGTCCCAACCGCTGGCGCAGGCGCAAATCACCGTCGCCGTTACTGATGCCCAGGGGCGCATGGTGCGGTTTTTCGAGCAGGGTGCGGTGCCGTTCTACGGCGGCAGCCCGTCGGCCCGCGACGGCGACGGGCGCTATCACCCGGAACGGGAAAGCCGCGCTCTGGGATCGGTGGTCAAGATGGTGGCGGCCCTGGCGGTGGCGGACACCGATACCGGCGGCCGGCCGTATTGCAACCAACGGCGGGAAGGGGTGCCCGACCGCGGGCGGAACCGGGGGGTGGACCGCTGTTCCGGGGCCGGCGCCTGGATCAGCGCCCGCACCGTCTTTGCCCGGTCGCTCAACCTGCCTGTGCTGTGGCGGCTGGCCCGTGTGCCCGAAGAGCCGCTGGATGGGCTGGCGCGGTGGTACGGGCTGGCGGTTCCACCCGGCCTGTCGCCGCGGACCGCCCTGGGTTTCGGGCTGGCCGCCGGGGCGCCGCGGACGGCGCAGCGCCTTGCCCTGTCGCTGGCGGCGGGGACGGCGGGGCACAGCCCGCGTGTGCCCCTGCCGTCGCTGTTGGAGCATGGCAGCAAGGTTGCGTCGGCGGACGCTGACGCCCAGGCCGGCCATGCTGGGACCGGGGCCGGCGGAGAGGCAACCGGGCCGTTTCCGTCCCCCGGCGCCCCGTTTCCGCCGCGGGCGCGGCGTTTCCTGGCCGACGTGCTGGGGGCGCCGCTGCTGCCGGGCGGCACCTTGTCGGCTCTGGCCGGCTGGCACCCTGCCGCCCATCCGCGGGTGAGCCTGCATCTGGCCAAGACCGGCACCACCGGCACGCCGTCCGGCGGCACCCGCGATGCCCTGGCGGTGGGGGGCGTGACGATCCGGGGGCGTCTTTACGCCTATGCCGTGGTGATCGGCTCGCCGGACCCGGCCCAGGCCCTCGGCCCCGCGGTCCATGGCCGCGACCTTGTCCCGTTGATCCG
Organism: uncultured Rhodospirillaceae bacterium; assembly: GCA_937927415.1. Taxonomy (GTDB): domain Bacteria; phylum Pseudomonadota; class Alphaproteobacteria; order Azospirillales; family Azospirillaceae; genus Azospirillum. The sequence continues at coordinate 115,406 of CALBDS010000057.1, read as the reverse complement.
CATTCTGCTGGAGGATCTCGACCGATGACCGGAGCGTCTTCGCCGCTTTTCCGCCCGCCGTTCGGGCGCGCCGCACTGTTGAACGCCGCGCTGGCGCTGCTGACCGCCGTCACCGCCTGGAGCACCTTCGACGGGTTGCGGCGGATGATGGGGGGTGGGGCGGAAGCCGATACGGCGGGTGCCCTGCTGATCCCGGCGGGCGTCACCTTCGGCCTGTCCATGGCGCTGGTGGTGACCGCGGACCGGGTGGCATCGGCCCCCGGACCAGGGCGGCGGCTGGTGTGGCTGGGGGGGTATCTGATGGCGGCCCTGGTCACCACCTCGCTGGCCTTCGCCTTCTGGTGGACGCTGTTCCGGGCGGCGGCGGTGACCGAGGACGCCGTGCGTTCCGGCATCGACGCGGCGCTGGCCGCCGCCCATCAGGCCGACACCCGCCTGCGCACCTTGCAGGCCACGCTCGATGCCCTGGCGTCCCATTCCGCCGAGCGCGCCCGCGTGGAGCAGGCCCAGGGCGGCACCTGCGGCGGAGCGCCCAAGGCCGGCAACGGCCCCCGCCGCCGGCTGCGGGAGGCCGACGCCGCCCTGTTCGCCGGGCTGGCCGCCGACGTGGGGCAGCGGACGGGGGATGTGGCGCAGGGGCTGGCCGGCTTTGCCCGCATGGCCGAGGCTCCCGCCGGCTTCGCCGGGGCGGAAGAGACGGTGCGGCAGGTGCGCGCTGCGGCCGCACGGGCCAACGCCCTGGCCGGCGATCCCTTGCTGGCCACCGTGCGCGGGATGATCCAGACCCGTCTGGATCAGGGCCGCAGCGGTTTTCCCGATGGGGCGGGCGGCACGTTCTCATGCACCGACCCGGCGCTGGAGGCCCGTCTGACGGCGGCCCTGTCGGCGGCGGCGCTGCCCCCCATGGTCCTGCCGGACATGGATGTGGCCAAGGGGGCCGCGGCCACCTTCCTCGCCTACCGCCGTCTGGGTGGGGAAATCCGTTCCTGGCTGGCGGAGGTGCCGTCCCCGCCCCGTTTCCCGACCCGGACGGAGCGGGAGGAGGAGCGCCGCCGCCAGATCCGTGCCGGCGCATCGCCGGCCGCGGAAAACGGCCCGGAGCAGGCGGGCGCCGCCCTCACCGCCGACGACATCGTGCCGCTGGGCTTGTCGCTGGTCATCGAGGCGCTGATCCTGGCTCTGTCGCTGCTGAAGGAGCGGCCGCCGCTGCAACGGCTGCGCGCCCATCTGGACGGTGTTCCCGAACTGCCCGCGGCGTATCCGGCCCACCTGCTGGAAGGGCTGTCGGGGTCGCGGCTGGCCGCCTTGTCGGCGTTCCTGTCCTATTCGTTCCGCGACGGGCCGGACCGCTGCATAGCCCTGCCCCTGTCGGTGCGGACCGAGGAGGTGTCGGCCCTGACCCTGATCCTGGACCTGTGGGAGCATGACGGTCTGGCCCGGCGGATCGCCATGCCCACCCGCCGGGTGCGTACCCTGCTGGCCCGGCAGGCCAGCCCTTGGGCAGGGGAAAGCGCGTTTCTCATCTACCGCCTCTTCCCCGGCCTGCTGGGCCGGCTGGCCGCCGACACGCTGCGTCATTGGACACGGGATCGGACCCCATCGTCCGGGCCGGCGGGAATCGTGGCGGAACCCGGTGCGGAAACCAGCCATCCCACGGCCGCGGCTCACGGCGTGATCGTGCTGCCGCCCCGTCGGGAGGATGAGGGACCGCGCTGGAAACCCTTCCGTCCTGATTGGCGCGATCCATCCCCCGGTTCCTGAACCGGGGGACGTGCCTCGGCTCTCCGTCGAGGGAGGGTAGGGGGATGAGGGTAAGTGTTCATCCCGAAGGCGGGGAACAAAGCCCTCCAGATGCTGGAGGCCAGCTTCTCCGACCCCGAGTTTCAATAAAGCCCGCCCGAAGGCGGGAAGCAAAGTTTGGGGAGGTATTATTGGGGCAGTAGTAAGTGTTGCCGTTTCAATAAAGCCCGCCCGAAGGCGGGAAGCAAAGCCGTGGATAAGGTCACGCAGGTGAAGGAGAATGGTAAGGTTTCAATAAAGCCCGCCCGAAGGCGGGAAGCAAAGCACCGGCCAGCTCGCGCGGACGGCGACGACTGCGGTGTTGTTTCAATAAAGCCCGCCCGAAGGCGGGAAGCAAAGGGACCACTGGGCAAGTTATTGAAAATCAACAGAAAAACTGGCAACTTTCACGCGAGATGACTTATCCACAGGGCGAGTTGATGAAACACTCTTCCAAAAACCAAGGTTAGACGGAATTTCCATTTTTTGTCAATGTGTTATAATTATCACGCGATGTTTCTTCCGCTTCTTCGTGCTCCGGTTCGTCGGGACGGAACAGGCCCAGGCCCAGGTGATGGTCCCAGCCCAGGGTGACAGGGCCGTGGATGGCCAGGGGGAAGGTCAGACGCCACAGGCTTCCCATCCCATCCGGGCGGGGGCGGCCGGTGCGGGTGGGAAGGTACAGGGTGAAATCCTGGCGGGCCAGGGCAGCGCTTCCTCCGGTGGTTGGGACCGATGTCAACAACTCGACGGCGCTGGGGGGCGGCCAGCCGCGCAGCGACAGATCGCGGATCAGCATCCCCTCCAGGCTCCGCCCGGTTTTGAGATGAAGCGGGCAAACCCAAGGGGTGGCCGAGATCCAGGTGCGGGACGGCCGGGTCAGCCGGCTGGGCGCGTCCTGTGCCGGCCCCACCCACACGCACCGCACCGGCCATTCCCCCAGCGTTCCGTCATACAGCCGCTCCACCATCACCAGCGCGGCGAGGGCCGGGCGGTCGAATCCGCCGGGTGCCACGATCAGAATCTGCCCAATCCGCCCCCCGCCGGTGTCTTCAGCCAAAAAGCAGGCGTTGGGGTGGCGCGGATCACGGGTAACGGCGCCATCAGGACCGTGGCCGTGCAGGCAGGGGGGAAGCCCATCGGGGCCGAACAGACGCCGGGCAAGGCCCAACGCCGCCCGCCGGGCCAGATGCCCCAGTGTATAGGCCGCCGTCACCGGCGGCCACCGCCCGGGATCGCCGCCCAGTTCCCACAGCACCGCCGTCGGCGCCCCGCACCCGTTCCCCGGCGTACCGCCCGGCATCATTGCCCCTCGTCTGTCCTGTATCCGGTACGGTCCAGATGATACCCCAGAAACCGCACGCCGTGCGCGAAGGATGTGATCCGTGTCTTTCTCGGGTTGAGCCGTAACCCGGCGCAGGCCAGAAAAGCCGCCATCCGCCCCTTTGCTGTCACCGCAGTCCATGGGTGTTCGCACAGCAGCAGGAAATCGTCGGCGTAACGGACCAGCCGCACCCCCGTTCCTTTGTCGGTGCTGTCGATGGCCCAGTCGATCGGATCGAGCGCCAGATTGGCCAGCAGCGGTGATAGGGGTGATCCCTGTGGCAGACCGTGGCCGGAGCCGGCCGCACCATCCCGCAGCCATAGGGCGACCAGCCCCGTGAACCGCCGGTCAGCCACCCGCCGCTCCAGCCGGCCCATAACATGGCGATGGGGAACGGTATCGAAAAAGGCCGCAATATCGCCGTCTACCACCCATGCGTACCCGTTTTGCCGCAGCCGGTCGGCCAGCATCACCGCATCGGTCACCCCGCGGCCGGGGCGGTAGCCGAAGCTGGCGGGATGGAACCGCGGTTCCAGCACCACGCCTAAAACGCGGGCGGCAGCGGTCTGAGCCACCCGGTCGATCACGCAGGGAATGGCCAGGGTGCGGGTGCCTCCATCACCTTTGGGGATCGTCACCCGGCGCAGCGGCCCCGGACGATAGGTGCCGCCGCGCAGGGCATGCTGCAAGTGTGCCAGCATCCGGCCGGCCACCGGGGCCATCGTCGCGGTTTCCATCCGATCCCCGCCGGGGCCGCCGGCGTTCCGGCGTACCGTGTCCCATGCCGCCTCCAGTACGGTTGCGCTGCACAGCCGTTCGAACAGCCGCGTGGTTCCGGGCCATGGGTGGGCAGGGTCCGGCAGCGGCCCCATCATGACTCGGGCGAGGGTGGCGGATAGGGAATAAATGGTGGGGAAGGGCGACACGGTGTAACCGGGGCTGATGGGGGAAATCACACATGCCTGACACGGCTGATTTCGGCCAGCGAAGCAAGGTTGCCCGGCTGGCGGTGGCGGCGGACGGGCTGCCACAGTGGGGGACCGCTTCAAGACCCGGAGATTCCGCCCATGTCCCGTACAACGGCCCGTCCCTTTGCCGAAACCCGGTTTCCCGTCTTTGTTCAGAGCCAACAGGGGCGGGTCGCCAAAGACGGCGATACCCTGCGGGTGGAAGCCGATGATGCTCCGCCCCGGCTGGTTCGTCTGGACGACGTGTCGGAATTGGTGCTGATGGGGAATGTGGCGGTGACCACTCCCTGTCTGCACGCCCTGTTCCGCCGTGGGGTGGCGGTGACGTGGTGTGGTGCCGACGGGTGGCCGCTGGGGCGCTGTTTCGGGTTTACCCCTGCGGCTGTGGCGGTGCGCCAGGCCCAGTATGCGGCCGCAGCCGACCCGGTCCGTGCCCTTGCCATTGCCCGGCTTCTGGTCGCGGCCAAGATCCGCAACGGCCGTACCCTGTTGCGTCGCCATGGAACCGGGCGCTTCGGGCTGGGTGCGGTGCTGGATATCCTCAGCCGTTCGGAACAGGATGCCATGGCTGCCTCTGGCCTTGACGCCTTGTTGGGAGTGGAGGGCGCGGCGGCAGCCCGCCATTTCGCCGCTCTTGCCCGTCGGCTGGCATCGGGGCCGGGAAATGGCGCGCTGACTGCCGGTTTCACTGCACGGCGGCGGCGTCTGCCGACCGATCCGGTGAACGCGGTTTTGTCCTTCACCTATGCCCTGCTGGTCCGCGTGTGCGAACGGGCGGCGGCGGAGGCAGGATTCGATCCCGCTCTGGGTTTTCTCCATCAACCGCGCGATGGACGTCCGGCTTTGGCGCTGGATCTGATGGAGCCTTGGCGCCCAGTGGTGGCGGATTCCGTGACCCTACGCCTGTTCCGTCATGGCGAGCTGACGACGGAGGATTTTGCCGCTGCCGATGGCGCGGTTTTGCTGGATGACGGTGGGCGCCGCCGAGTGATTGCGGCGTTCGAAGCGCGGCTGGATGACGAAGCCGGATCCGCCGGCACCCTGCGGACCGCTATCAGCGCCGATGCCGCCTGTCTTGCCCGCTATGTAACGGGGGGTGCTGATGCCTTCACCCCCTGGCTTTGGCGGTGACGCTCATGGCCGAGAACCTGTACCTCGTCGCTTACGACATTGGCCACCCACGGCGGTGGCGGAGGGTGTTCAAGCTTTTGCACGGCTATGGCGACTGGCTGCAATTGTCGGTGTTTCAGTGCCGGCTGTCGCGGCAGCGTCAGACCAGCTTGTGCGAACGGCTATCCCGTCTGATTGACCCCGCCGCCGACCGTGTGCTGGTGGTGGATCTGGGGCCAGCCGACCATGTGATACCTCATATCACCTGTCTGGGTGCCCCTTATCAGCCGATTGAGCAGGGACCGCGGATTCTATGAGTCAGGCGGGAGGATGTGGGGGAAATATCGCGTGATAATTATAACATATTGACAAAAAATGGGAATTCCGTCTAGTCTTGGTTTTCTGAGGAGTGTTTCATCAACTCGCCCTGTGGATAAGTCATCTCGCGTGAAAGTTGCTAATTTTTGCGTTGGTTTCCAATGGCTTGGCTGGTGGTCCCTTTGCTTCCCGCCTTCGGGCGGGCTTTATTGAAACCGGGTGTCTATATTATTCATAATTATAGGTTTGATTTCTTTGCTTCCCGCCTTCGGGCGGGCTTTATTGAAACCTGTGCCATTATGAGAGAATTGGGGATTTTTTCAGAATCTTTGCTTCCCGCCTTCGGGCGGGCTTTATTGAAACCTTGGCCGGACGCTCACATATCGGTCTTCGTCAACGACCCTTTGCTTCCCGCCTTCGGGCGGGCTTTATTGAAACCAGCTAACGCTGGGGAGGATCTGAATGAATAACACACCTTTGCTTCCCGCCTTCGGGCGGGCTTTATTGAAACACTCATCATAACTCCAAAAGAAATCACTCCAACTGTTCTTTGCTTCCCGCCTTCGGGCGGGCTTTATTGAAACGGCCCGAACTTGGGCCTGTTCCAAGGCCTGTTCCCGAGCCTTTGCTTCCCGCCTTCGGGCGGGCTTTATTGAAACCCTTCCCTTCATAAACTGGTCATAGTTCAAAAAGAATCCTTTGCTTCCCGCCTTCGGGCGGGCTTTATTGAAACACCTGCTCACCGCCAATAACCGGCTTCGCTTTCAGGTTCTTTGCTTCCCGCCTTCGGGCGGGCTTTATTGAAACATATAATAATATTATTGAAATTACTTGGAAAAGGATACTTTGCTTCCCGCCTTCGGGCGGGCTTTATTGAAACTCATGGTTCGCTTCCTCGCTGTTTTATTAGCTCCATACCTTTGCTTCCCGCCTTCGGGCGGGCTTTATTGAAACGCCCGCCTCTGGGCTTGCGCCCATTCACGGGCAGCCCTTTGCTTCCCGCCTTCGGGCGGGCTTTATTGAAACCAAGCGTTAATGTCCTGTATTGTAAAGTTTTCGCTCATCTTTGCTTCCCGCCTTCGGGCGGGCTTTATTCGGTGCAGTTTGGCCATTGGGATACCCAGACCTTCATCGCCGCCCTGCGCTGCGACGGGTTGAGCGCCCCTTGGATCATCAAGGGCGCGATGAGTCGGGCGCTGTTCGAGACCTATGTCGAAACCCAACTCGCCCCCACCCTGCGGCCGGGCGACGTCGTCATTCTCGATAACCGGGCCTGCCATAAGAGCGAAAAAGCCAAGGCCGTCCTCAAGAAGCGTAGGCTTGGTTTCTCTTCCTGCCGCTCGACAGTCCCGACCTTCCATCCCATCGAGATGGCCTTCGCCAAGCTTAAAGCTCATCTCCGGCGCATCGGTGCCCGCACCATCGAAAAGCTGTGGACGGCCGTCGGCTCCATTGGCGACCTCTACACTCCAGAGGAATGCTGGAACTACCTCAAGCACGCCGGGGATGCGTCAGATTAAACGCTCCGAACTCTGATTGAAATTTATCTGATTTTAAAATCTATTTCCCGAATAAATATGGCCTCGATTGAAGGCCATATTTATTTTGCCACAAGAGATATTTTTATCACGTTAGAAAACTATTTCTTTTACTTCAACCGTCTCCACATCCCCCGTCTCGACGAACTCCACCACCGCCTTGTCGCCTTCGTAACGGAGAATCCGTACCTCCTCGCCATCGACGAAGCCGCGCTGGTGGGCCGGTGCCGTGCGGGTGTTGCGGGACGCGGTGGTTCGGGAGACGGCGAAGGGGGAAACCGGGTCCGTTCCCGCCGCAGACTCCGCCGGGCTGAAGCGGCCGAAGCCGATGGCGGTCTTGGCGCCGGCGCCCAGCCAGGACAGGGCCTCGCACAGCCAGTCCCGAGCCTGTTTGGCGTCCAGGGTATCGGCCCTGGTGCGGGGCAGGATGGCGAATTGCATCACCGCCCCGGCCTCCATCACCAGATAGGGAACGGGGTTGGGGCTGTTCCAATCGGCGGGGGCGTCGTTCAGGGTCAGCGTGTCGGGATCGGCGCCGTTCCACGGGCCGGTGTGGGGGGTCATCACCTCCACCGCCATGGAGACCGGCGCGGTGGGCAGGGCGTCGAGAAAGATCACCGACCCCACATGCAGTCTCTCACCGGGCAGGGGACCGAAGATGCGCTCGATGTCCGCTGGTGTCACCCCCTCCGCCTCGAACGTGGCCCAAGCCCGGACCAGACCCTTCACTCCAGCCCCGGCCAGATAAGGCACGCCCAGGCTGTGATTCCAGGCAAAGCCATTTTCCACCGGGTGACGGCGGCCGAGGCCGGTGGCGAAGCGGCTGTCCAGGCGCATGGCGAGGATCTGCCCCTCCTGCCGCGTCACCAGCGCCTCACGGCGGCGGGCGTGTTCGGCGAGCAGGGTGGCGGGGCCGGTCTTCACCGGGCCGGCGGGGGAGCGGACGACGCTTTCCACCCAGTCACGCTTGGCGTTTTCTCCCGACAAACCGGAGAAATCGATGGCCCATTGATTGCAAAATTTATCGTACCACAGGCCGGCGTTGCCGCTCCACACGCCCTTCGACGGCTGGAACTGGCGGGCTGCTTCCGCCGCGGCGCCTTGGTAGAGAGGGGTGCGGGTCATGCCGGGGTGGCCCCCCCATCGCCGGGACGGTCATCGGGGGTGCTGCCGCGGCTGACCAACAGGGCGTTGGCGAATTTCTTCAGCCACTGGATGTATTCCATCGCCTCCGCCTGGGCCAGCAGGTACAGGGATTGGTCGGCGGTGCACAGGCATTCCATCAGCACCGGGCTGTCGGCCTTGGCGGTCTTGCGCCTTCCGCGGAAGGGAACCTCCGGGTCGTCGCCGCACAGCCACGCTTCCACATGGCGGTAGATCTGGGCGTGGGCGTTGGGGGCGATGCCGCCCTGGCCCTTGGCGGTATCCTTGCCGCCCTGGGCCAGTTCGGTGGCCAGCGCCTGCCCCAGCCCGTTCATCACGATGGCCGCGGGCAGGGATTTGATGTAGCCGGCATAGGCCGATTTCTCCTTGGCCGGAACCTTCGGGTTGTTCTCATAGGCGGTGATGGCGGCCAGGGCGGCGGCGGCGCGGCGTTGGGGCAGGGCGGGGCCGGTCATTTGGTCCCTCCGTCCTCTTTGGTGGCTCCGGTCAGCACGGTGACCTGAAACCAGCCTTGCCCCACGGTCTCGTTGCCGCCCAATTGCAGGTAGCCGCCGGTAAACAGCTTTGCCACGGCGTCGGCCCCGCCCTTGCCGTCGGGCTGATAGCGGTCGGACAGCAGCAGGTACATCACCGTGTCGGGGGCCAGGGTTTCCTCGTACCACAGGTTGGTGGAGGTCTTGGCATCGCTCTTCCCGTCGCGGGATTGCAGGCAGTTGCGGGCCTGCACCGACAGGCCGTAGCGGGCGAACCAGGCGAAGTCATCGTCGCTGACCACCGCCAGCTGATCGCCCAGCCGGGCGCTGGCCTGCGGGTCGCCGATCACGCTTTGCAGCAGTTTCACCAAATCGTTGGAAGGGGCGCTGGGGATGGTGAACACCCGCTCTTCCAGGAACAGCCGCCCCTTGCCCTTGGTCATCACCCGTGGCTCATCCACCGTTGCCACGTCGAAGGTAAGGGGCGCCCCCTGATAGGGCTGCCCGACACGGCGCAGGTCGCGCAGCAGCCGTTCCACCAGATAGGGGCAGGTCAGCCAGCGGTACGCCCCGGTCAATGAGCGCACCGGCAGCAGCAGCAGCCGGGCGTCCGATACCATCACCAGACCGGCGTTGTCCTGTACCCCGAACCAGTGTTTGACGGTGTCTTCATCCCTCTGGCGCCCCACCGCATCCCGGATGGCACCTTTGACCGACGATCCCGGCACGAAGGGATAGGAGGTGGTCTTTTCCCGCACCACCGGCAGATCGACGGTGCCGTCGTCCTGCCCGGCGCCGGGGTGGATATGGGTTTCGGCAAGCAGGCCGAGCAGAGCCGCGCTCATGACTGGTCTCCCCTGTGGGCGGTGTCGGTGCCGCCCGCGCTGTCGATGAATGTCCCCAGAACGAACCGCCCAAAGCCGTGGCGGGTGTCCACCGCGTCACCGATGGCGGTCATGGGCGGCGATGCGGCCCAGCCGGGCGGGGCGTGCAGGAACCATGTGCTGCCGGCGGGCAGGAAGCCGCGCAAGGCCCGCGGTCCCCGTGCCGCGCCGTCGCGGCTGTCCCAGCCACCGATGGGAACCGGCTTGCCCAGACAGGCCGAGACGATGCGGGCGCCACCCGGAAGCGGACCGTTGGGTGTCAGCCACGCCGCGTCCACCCGTGCCGGGGTGATGAGGGTCAGCGTCACGCACATCCCGCCGCCGGGGGCGGGGTGGAGGGTGGCGGGCGGGGCGGGCGGGGCCGGGCGCTCCACCGTATCCACATGGGCGGTGCGGTGCTCACCCCCCAAGGACACCAGCGGGGCGGGGGGCTTCATCTCGGTCCACGGCCCCGTGACCTCCACCCCCAGGGATACCCCCTGACGCAGACGCACATGAACCGGGGCGTACAGCCGTCCCCGCACCGCGGTGCGTGAATTGTTGTTCCGCTCCAGCCCCACGCGGGGTTCGGTGGCCCAGAGTTCCCGGCTGTGAAACAGGTGCCGGTCCGTTCCCTGGCGCGTGGGGTCGAGTTCCCCCGCCCGCCCGGCCAGCACCAGCGCCAGCCCGGCGGGGGTGAGCCACAGATCCGAGACCGCCTTGCGGCTGTCGCAGCCCGATTCCCCCATGGGCAGACGGACGCCGCGGCCAAGGTCGCAATCCACCGGCGGGCCGGGTCGGCGCAGGGCAAAGTTCCCCCAGCCCAGCGGCGGCGCTGCCGCCTCGGCAATCAGGGACAGCGGCGCCGGATAGAGCGGCTGCCACGCCGCCCCGCATTCCCGCAGCAGCAGCAGAGGCCCGAAGCTGACCTTTCCCCCATCCATAGCCGGGCCGTCGCCCAGCAGCGTGACGAGGCCGGTGTGCCAGCCGGCACGCCCGTTCCAGCCGTTGCCCAGGGCCAGTGCGGCGCGCACCGCCCCGGTGACGGTGGAGGGATGCGGGGGAAACAGGCTGCGCGCGTGGGCCAGCCCGTCGTCGTCCTGGTTGTAGGGGCGCCCGTCGCGGAAGAACAGGGTATCGGTGGGAGTCAGGCGCAGGAAGCGGGTTTCGAGGCTCATGATGCGCTTTCCTCGTCCCAGCCACCGGGATAGCCGCCGTTGTCGGCCAGGAATTTCACCAGCATGGCCCCGTCGATGACGAAGGCCCCCCCGGTGCCGGCGTGTGCCGTGCCGCGCGGGCGGCAGACGGCGGCCAACTCGGTCATTTCCCGATGAGCCTTTTCATAGGCGGCGATGTCCTGATTGTGGGCGACGTCCTTGCCCTTCAGCCGTTCGGCCACCAGAAAGGCTATCAGATCATCCCGCCCGCCCGGTTGTGGCGGGGGCAGTTGCGACAGGATATCCCCGTACCGTTCGCCGATATGGTGCAGGAAGGACGAGGAACGTTCGTCATCGTCGGCAAAGGCGCGCACCAGATCCTGCACCGTCTTCACAGCGCATGTCTTCTCATCAAGATCCCATTTGGAGACCCATTGCGCCTTCACCCCGCCGGGTTTCAGCACGGTGACCGACAGGCTGTCGCGGCCGTTGGCTTCCTTGGCGATGTCGTCCAGCCCGGTTCGCGCCGTGTCGATCACTGCGCTCAGCGGTGTGCCGTAATGGGCGTAGACCACTGCCCCCGACAGGGTGGCGCTGTGCCCCCGATCGCGGAATGCCGTACGGAAGCGGTCCGACAGGCCGCGGGCGGTGCCCAGCGCCGTGGTCAGCGGCAGCAGGGCCAGCACATCGTCGCCGCCGGCATAGAGGGTCAGGCCGTTGGCGTCTTCCACGATGCCCCGGACAGCATCGGCGAAGGGCGTCAGACATTCACTGACCGCCGTGCCGCCGATCTCCTTGATGAGTTTGCCCATGCTGTCGCCGTCCATGAACAGCAAGGCGTAGAAGGGCGATGCCTCCATCATCTTGCGCCGCCGCCGGCTGCCCCGTGGAGCGGTGGCGTTCTGCAATTCCTTCAGGGCTGATGTCAGGGTATCGACCGAATCCTTGATATTCGCCTGTATGTCTTCTGGCCGGCTGGATTCGGCGTTGCCGCGCAGTTCCGCCCGGCGACGGGCAATTCCGTTATGGTAAAAGAAGGTTCCGTCCAGTGCGGCAAACCGGCCCGCCGGGACCAGTTCCTTGATCCGGGGGTGCCACTCGGCCTTCTCGAGCAGGGCAATATCCCAGTCATTATCCTTTTTGGCCTGCTCGTTCACGGCTTTGAAGAAATTTTCGCAGACCGTTTCCTCTTCTTCATGTTTCCAGGCATGAAGGAGCCAGGGCACCGCGGCCATATAGGCCGTGGAGGGGTACTTGCGCAGCCGACGCCGAAGGTCTGTAGCGATTTCGCCGTTATCGGCGCGGCGGTCAGGTGCCCAGCCGATGACCTCATGAAGGATCTTCGGCTCGAGCAGGGGAAACAGCCGCTTGACCAGAGCGATGGCGCACAGCCGTTCGCTGCGTCTCAGCTCGATGGAGCCGATGGTGTTCTTGCCATAGAGATGGTGGTCGATTTGACGGCGCACGGCATCCCAAAAGCCATCCTGCTTTTCCCGCTCCCCCGACTTGGCGCGCACATGGCCCGACAGTTCCTGCCAGTCGCCCATGATGGTGCAATGATCGCCGCCTTCCTCCGTCCCCAAGGAGCCGGTGCGCCAGGATTTGCGGCGGTTGAGCAACGTGTGGTCGTCACCAAAAACCCACGACACCTGCCAGAAATTCCCGATCTGGCGGTCCCAGATATCCTTGGTTTTGTTGCCCCGCCCTTGGGTAACGAGTTCCTCCAAAAACGTTTTCCAGACCTCATCGGCAAGCTTTTTCCAAGCTTGGCAGACCGCGCACGTGAACAACGTCCCGTCGAAAGTGTCGGGAACCGTGGCTGTGAACTGGTTGGGCAGCGTAGCGATGAAGGGAAACCGCCCATCATTATCCGGCTCTGGACGACCGCTCAGCGCCAAAAACATCGGGTCACGGGTGACGTTGGGCTTTTCGATGCTGCCGGCCTTTTCCGTCGCGGCCAGCATCGCCTTGCCCGACAGCCAGGACAGCAGGAAGGAACCGGCCCACAGGTCACGGGTGCGGCGGGCCTGCCGGATGAAATCCTGCACCGGCCCGATGGACACATGAATCGTCCGTGTTGTCATGGCAGCACCCGTTCGCGGCGGGGGAAATAGGCGCCCAGCCGTTTGCGTTGGTCCTCTTTCACCGGCCCGTCGAGATAGCCGGCCAGCACCCGCCAGTCGATCCGCGCCCGCCGGATGTCGGTGCGGCTATTTTGGGACACCGCCACCTTATCCTCTCCGCCGGGTAGGAACACCGCCGGCACGATCAGCGCCACGCCCAGGAACAGGCCGCCGGCCAGCGGATGGACGTGGAGGAACAGCGGGCTGCCGCGCCGGTCCATCCTGGGCACCGCCGGGGCGATGCTGAAATTCCGCCCGTAATTCTGCGGCAGGCCGAAGACGGCGCGCTGTGGCACGAAACCGGCAAAGGTCCGGCTGAACGGTTCCTTGGACCAATCGTGGTCATCCTTGAAATTCCGCTCGCTGGGTTCGTTGTTGACCATCCCCTTGTGTCCCCACGCGCGGTAACGCTGCATGGCCCGCCCCATCCGGTCCAATGTGGCCAGCGGGTCGCCGTCGCAATCCAGCGTCTCGATGCGGGTGTCGGGGCCAAAGGCGGTGAAGGGGGGCAACGGGTCGCCGTGCTTCAGCCCCGTGGGCACCGCGGCACGGAGCGCCGCGGTGTAGTCGGCGGCGGTTGCGGGCGGTTCCCAGACCGTCGTGCCGGTCTCGCCCTCGGTCAGTTTCACCAGGGCCAGACTGCCCCATCCGCGCCGCGCCCGGCTGCCCAGGCCGCCCACCAGCCCGAACAGAATCAGGGCGCGGCGGAACGAGGCCACGTCCGCACCGCGGCGGAACCGGAAGGACACCTGAACGCAGGCCCCATGACGCAGGCACGACCGTTCCAGCTTCCCCATGGTGGCGCCATAGGCGCCCATCAGCCCATAACCCAGATACCGCGCCCCCGGCCCCACGAGGGTGCGGCCATCGCCCTCCTTCAACGTCTCGCCCACGGGCAGCCGCGCCAAAGGCGTGCGCCGCGGTTCCAGCCGCATCAAAACGCGGGATTGCCCGGTGGCGGTGCTGCCGAACAGGGCGGTTTCGTCCCGGCGCACCGTGGCAAGGGCCAGAGCCGCCGCCCGGTCCCGCCCGGCTCCGCCGCGCACCGCCCGTTCGAAACGTTCGGGGTATTCCGCGGCCCGCCACCAGAACCGTAACGCGCCCTTCAGGCTGGCAAGGCGGAACAACTCCTCGGCCTCTTGCCGAGCACCCCCGAGGAACAGAGGAGTCACGATCTGAAGCGTCGCGGTCATGATCATTGGAGTGCAATCTTGATTGACTGTTGGTGGGCTTATGAATCTTTAAAACGTGTTTATGGTATGAAAAGTTCTCTTAAAAATCCATACCCTCTGGAGAGTCTGCCGGCGCCTATTATGCCAGTGCGTGCAAGCGATCGTGGGTTGTCGGGGATCAAGGGACTGGTTTTCCTCATCTTGGGCTGTGGCGATCCTGCCTTGCTGATCCGCAGCGTCATCCTGATGGAGCGATGCCCCCCCTCCACGCTTATGTGCCCGCGGTCGCGCGGCAGATTTGGAGCGGGTGTTCTATGATCGCTTTGCCGTCTTCGGCACCTGCGCTGTCAGGTCAATCCGCGGGTCAGAGCCGTGGCGATGGCCTCCGCCACCTTGTCGGCGGCGGCTCTGATGGGATCGGTCTTGAGGTGGGCGTAGCGGGCGGTGGTCTGGACCTGCGTATGCCCGAGCAAGCGGCCGATCATCGGCAGATCCTCGCCGAGTTGCAGCGCGTCGGAGGCGAAGGAATGCCGCAGGTCATGGATGCGCACGTCGTCCAACCCGGCGCGCTTGCGCAGCCGGCGCCAGGGACGTTGCATGTCGGTCAGGTGCTGGCCGTCGACGTGGCCGGTGATGACATAGGGGTTGCCCGTCACCCTGGTGATGCCCTTGAGGACCTCGACGGCGGCCTTCCCGATCGTCACCAGCTTCGCCCCGGTCTTGGAATCCGGCAATCGGAGCACGCCGGCGGTGAGATCGACGTGTTCCCATTTGAGCGTCTGGATTTCGCTGAGGCGGCAGCCCGTCAGAAGGAGGAGGCGGATGCAATTGACCGCTTCCGGTTCGGCGGTGGAGTCGCGCAGCACCGTGCCGAGGCGGGCGAGTTCGTCCGGCGTGAGGTAGCGTTCGCGTTTGACCTCCTTGTAACGCTTCACCTTCCAGCACGGATTGACGCCGTCGGTCCGGACGCCCCAGGTGTGGGCGACGGTGAACATGACGGAGAGGACGCCTAGCGTGCGGTTGGCCTGATAAGGGGTGGCTTTCAGGGACTGGTGCAGTTCGACTACTTCGGCACGGCTGACGTCGATGATGCGGTGACTGCCGAGCTTGGGGTTGATGAACAGTTCGATGGAGCGTTTGTATTCGGCCTGGGTCGTCGGCTTGCAGTGGGAGGCGACGTGGTCCTCCAGGAAGCGCTTGCCGAATTCCTTCATGGTGGGGGAGGCCTTGCGGCGGTCACGTTCGGACGCTGGGTCACTGCCGCGCCGGACATCGGACAGGTGCTTCATGGCCTCGGTCCGGGCGACGTCGGGTGTCAGGACGCCGTGGGGGCCGATGTTGACGCGGCGCAGGCGGCCGCCGGCCCGGAACTGGGCCAGATACATCTTCCGGCCGGAGGGATAGACGCGCAGTCCGAAGCCCTTCAGCTCCTCGTCCCAAAGGAAGAATTCCTGCTCGCCGGGGACGGCGGCATCGACGGACCGTTTCGTGATCTTGGCCATGGAGCACCCCACGAGCGCCGGAATCTCCGGAATCAAATCGGAATCACTTGGGAGGAAAAGAGCGCGCTTCCGATGAAGCAGTAGCGTAGTTTGTTGGTGATAAGTTATCAATAGAAACAAGGTATTATAGAGCAATCGGATACTCTGGCGTGGTGCCGGAAACATGCGCGCAGGGGGCTGAAAACGAACTCATAACCTGAAGGTCGTCGGTTCAAATCCGGCCCCCGCAACCACCGATACAGACACTCCCGCGCCCACTGGGCCGGGAGTGTTCTGCTTTTGCGCCGCCCACTCCAGGAGCGTGCCGAACTCGCCGCACAGCGTCACGTCCAACTGGCCGCGCTTCGGGCCGGGCGTCAGCGTGATCCGCTCGATCAGCCCGCGGATAGCGTCGGCGGCCTCGTCGCGCTCCTCGGGGCGATTCAGCGCCTCGGCCAGACGCGTCACCTTGCGGGCATAGAGCTCCGCGACGTTTGGGTGAACGTCGGGCAGGTCCACCGGGACCTGGGCGAGGCGGGCGTTCAGTTCGTCCTCCCGTGTCTCCAACTCCCGGAGCCGCGCCACCAAAGTGCGGCTGCCGGCGCCGCTCTCGATCAGCGCCAGGATGTCCCGGATGGCGCGGGCGACCTGGGCCAGTTCCCGCCGCTCGGCCTCACCGGAAGCGCGGCGTGCGTGGTTGAGCCGGTTGGTTTCCTCGACGTAGGCGCGGATCGCCTCGGCGGCGACGTCCGGCGCCATCAGCTTGTGCTTCAGACCGGCCAGCACGCGCTCTTCCAGGGCGGTGCGCGGGATGGTCGGCTGTTGCCGCACGAGCCGTTCATGATGTGCTGGGAACAGCCGTAGCGCCCCTGGCCGCGCAGCGTGAAGGGGCCGCCACAGCACCCGCAGACCAGCAGGCCGGACAGCAGCGAGCGGGGCCGGTGAGCGGCGTTGAGCGGGTTGGCGGCACGGGTGGCGAAGGCGGCGCGCACGGCGGCGATGGGGCCGGCATGCGTGATCGCGAGAGCCTCCTGGCGGGCCTTGGCGGCGCGCCACAGCGCGTCGTCGATGATGCGCAGCCCAGGAACCTCGGTGACGATCCAGGCGTCCGGCGGGTTGATCCGCGACACCCGCTTGCCGGTGGTCGGGTCCTTGACGTAACGCTGCCGGTTCCACACCAGCCGGCCGATGTAGAGTTCGTTGTTGAGGAAGCCGGTGCCGCGCTTGGCGTGGCCGCGCAGGGTGGAGTCGGTCCACAGCGTGCCGTCGGGGCCGGGAATACCCTCGTCGTTCAGGCGGCGGGCGATGGTGCGTGGGGAGATGCCGGCGGCGAAGTCGCGGAAGATGCGGCGGACCACGGCGGCCTGGGCCTCGTTGACGGTGCGCTCGCCGCGCACGGGTTCGCCATCGCTGCCGAGGCGCTTGACCACGTCGTAGCCGTAGCACAGCCCGCCACCGGCCTTGCCCGTCTCCACCCGGCCGCGCAGGCCGCGGTGCGTCTTGGCGGCGAGGTCCTTGAGGAACAGCGCGTTCATCGTGCCCTTGAGGCCGACGTGCAGTTCGCTGATCTCGCCCTCGGCCAGGGTGACGAGGCGCAGGCCGGCGAAGCTCAGATGCTTGAACAGCGTCGCCACGTCGGCCTGATCACGGGACACGCGGTCCAGGGCTTCGGCGAGCACCACGTCGAAGCGGCCGCACCGGGCGTCGGCGAGCAGGGTCTGGATGCCCGACCGCAGGACCATGCTGGCGCCGGAAATGGCGGCGTCGTGGTAGCAGGCGGCGACGGTCCAGCCCTCGCGCCCGACGTGCTCCCGGCAGATGCGGAGCTGGTCCTCAATGGAGGCCGCGCTCTGATTGTCGGAGGAATAACGGGCGTAGAGGGCAACCCTGGTCATCGCTCGTCCGTCCCTGGTCAGGACCCGCCGCTGTCCGGCGGGCGGTTGTCGTTCGCGGCCTTCAGCCGCTCGAAGGCGTCACGTGCCATCTGCCGGCCCAGCAGGCGGGCCAGGATCAGCGCCGCCCGGTCGATCCGCGCCCCGGCGGCGGCGTTGTCGTTGGCCGCCGTCAGTGCGTCCGGGGTGGGGCTGTCGTCCTCGACCATAACCGAACTCCGTGACGATGCTCTGCACGAAATTCGGAAATGAGCGCTCAACCTCAAAGCTTCAACAATATGTTGGAAATAATAACTGTATCGCGTATCGTAGTCTAGAGAAAAATAGGAGAAAAATAGGCGGCCTAATCGTTGTGATGGATATTGGAGAGTAATGGAATTTCGTAGTTCGTCTGGTGTCGTGAAGGAACGATTGCGATTCCAGAGCTCAGCGTGGTGCTGATTGGTGAAGCTCGTTCAAGGCGTTCCGAACCAATCGCCATTCCAACTCGTCCTGTTGCGTGGGATCAGCGAGGGCAAGAGCCAGCGACAGCTTGGCAATGGTGCCGGCGACGCTCTGGGAGGACAGCGCGAGGATACGGCGGCCGAGGTCATCAAGGAACCGGTCAAGGGCATCCTGACGCTCGGCGATGACGCCCATGTCCTGCGTCCCAGGGGCGTCCACTGTCACCGCCGCCTCCACAGCGCTCCAGCCGATGCTTTTCGCAAGGGCCTGCTCCGCGCCGCTCCATCGGCCGCACAGGGCATCGGCTTCCGCCATGGCCCGTTGCCATTCCTCCCAGAGCACGGCGACCGGATCGGTAATAGAAAACATGCGCCCTCCTGCCGCCCCAGGGAGAATAGCTGCACTTCCCAGGAGCGTTCGTCGCGATAAGGCTGGCGGAGTTTTGGAAAAGCCGAAAAAGAAATCGTTCGCTTGAGCCATGGGTCACCAGTGTAGCTGTGTCCGACGGTACGTCCAGATTCGACGATTGCGATTAAGAAGCTGGCGCTGGATTACTGTTCGAGGTTCCAGGCGAAACTGTATGTTCACTCTTGTTGGATGGCGGCTGTTCGATCAGCCACATTCTGCCTTGCTCGCATGGATAGCCTTCGCCGGGCCGGAGACGGACGGTCAAGGGCGGCCAAAGGCCGTCGCGCAAGCGATGCGCCGCAGGGGCGGCGCACCCTTGACGGTCTGGCTCCGGTCTGGCCTTTCTTCTCGAACGCGAGCAAGGCCAGCTTTCAAAAAGAACATCGCTGTGATTAGTAGTATCCATGGCGGCCCTATGTTTTCTAGAAGATGATTATAGAGAATTCTAAGAGTGTGATGCTAATGATGCTTTCCTGATATAGATGTGTCCGGCTGAACCATTGCTTCAAGCGCTTCCTTGATTAAGTCTTGTGAGAGGGTGGCGCTATTTGATGCGGAATTGGGTTGGAGAGCCGGGGTGGCCTGCCGGTAATAGGACACGACAAATACCCGAACTGAGGCGGGGAGTGTCGCAGAGCCGCGGCGCCGATTGATGTCCGTGCATAGGGCGTCTACGGTCGTCCCCTCACGGACGGCGATGTCGCGCAGTGCGCGCCAGAATGCCGCCTCCAGTGCCATGCCGGTGTGGCGGCCAGCTATCACGACATGATGGTGCAGCCGCCGGTGGGCCGGGCAAAGGACGGGGACAATGCTGGACTTCATGGCAAGGCCATCAGCAAATATGGGAATTGTGATCCTATATTATCCCATTCCCTGCTCTTATCCAACCTGAACATGTTCGCGGCTATGAACGCTTGGGCGAAAAGATTGCGCGACCGCATGGCGCGCCAGCAACTGACGAAGGCGGAAGTGATCCGTCACGTTCGGATCGACCACAAGACGCTGGACCGCTTCCTCACCGGTGCGCTCGATCATGGTTTGCAGCCCGATCAGTTCCTCCGTCTGTGCGAGGTGCTGGCGATCAGTCCCAATCAGGCGCTTGGGGTGGAGCCGATGGACGGTGCCGATTCAGTGACCATCGATGCTCTTGCACCGGAACGGGCGCGAATCTTGGAGAGAGCTCAAACGCTGCCGAGAGAGGATCGGCGGCTCGTGGCCGATCTGCTCGATCGGCTGGCCCATCATCGAGTGGGAAGCGGGCGCTCTACGATCGGAGGGGAAGACAGCGAGGACACCGAACTGCCCGCTGAATAGAAGGCATTGGGAAAGCCTTGAACAGCGCCATGGTTTTCTGGCTCCTCCCGATCATCGCCTACCAAGCGATGCATAAGATTTTTTTGGATTTATAATCGCGTCTTATCCCATAACGATGAGGAGTTCGGCGCGGCCATGGTGGGACCATGAGCGCGCTGACGACACGGCTCCGCTGCCGTATGGATTTCCTTGGTTTGGGTGTGGACGAGACGGCGGTGCGTGTCGGCGTCCGCTACAAGGTGTTCAGTCGCTACATCGCCGGCACGGCCAAACAGAACCTGCACCCCGACCGCTTCATTCGCCTGTGCGCGGTACTGGCGGTGACTCCCGATCAAGCCTTTGGCTTGGCACCGATGCCCGGTGTCGATTCGGATGCACCATCCGATCCGGACACCTGCGTTTCTGAGCGCATCCGCGCCAGCTTGAGCATGCTGGATGCCTCTGCCTTGCGGCTGGCCGCCGATCTTCTGGAAAGCGTTGCCAAGGGTTCGGTGGTCCAGGGCACGGCTTCAGATGATGTATCGTGAGGTGGAGAGGCGAGCAGATGGTGGTGGTTCGACCAGATCAATGATATGCCGTAGCCTACCCCTTGACCAAATACGGATGGAGTGATTGGGAACAGAAGCAGGTTCGCCTATGTTCGCCTTTGGAAAAGTGTACACAAGGAAAATCGAGGAAGATCAACGGCTAAGAACAACCGCGAACCTCCCCTTTATCTTGCTGAAGGTTGCTTTTCTTATTGCCGCTCGCCCCATTTCCTCGCGGGCAAATGACGGATCGGGCCCTGGGAACATTGGAATACGGCCTGCTCGGCGGTGTTTTAAGCGTAGCTCGTTCAGAGTTTTCTCGACGTGCGTAGCGTCCCGTCAGATCCACACCGGTTGGCGTAGACGGTAGCCGTGAATTGGCTACCGCCGTCACGTCAATGGCCGCGCGAAAGATTACTCTTCCTCGAAGCCTTGGCTGGCAAACTTCAGCGTTCGACAGTTCTCCGTCACTGTCCGCACCAAGTGGTCGGATGCGCCGTCGGGCAGGCGGGCTTCAATCTCCAGTGTCACTGTCACCTCGCTACCGACAACGCCGACCAGGTGGGCAATGATCTCGTTGGCGATTTCACCGGCATCCCGGCCCGCCCGCATGGCGTTGAGCGAGACGGTGCCGTGGAAGCGGCGTAGCGGACGTGGGGCGGCGGGGCCAGAGGTACCTGCGCTCCCAGTTGTTCCAGTCGGCGCGCTGCTGTCTGACGGCTCTCCCGGCTTGCCGCCGGCCGTGTCTGCCTGAGGAATTGCTGCGGCTTCCGCCGCTTGCTGGGCCTGGGCCACCTCTGCCTTGACCAGCAGGCCGTCCAGATTGTCGGGAGACAGGGTAAGCTGCTTGCCGCAGCGCAGGCCGCGGTACCGTTTCGCCGCCTCATCAAAGCTGTCGGCATAGGCGAATGAATCCTGGCTCCACAGCAGCAGGCCGAGACCGTCCTGGACGGCGGCGGCCAACACCGAGGAATCCTTCAGGCGCGGCAGATAGACGTAGCGGGCGAAATCCTCGGCCAGTTGCCGGATGCTGACATGATCGCCGCGCCATAGGGGGATGCGGTCCAGTTCCATGCGCAGCCGGGTTCCCGCCAGCGACGGCACCAGAAGTTCCTCATTGCGCAGCTTCTTGGATGCCCGCACGGCCAGCGCGTCCTGCCCGGACAGGCGCAGCGCCTGCCATTCCACGGCGGCCTGGGGGGAGGTCTGCACCGGCACCAGCAGCCACTGGTAGGCCTCCGGCATCCGCGCGGCCACCGTGCTGTCCGCCGATTTCATCTGGGTCTCGGCCTGGCGCACCTGATGGGGGTCCAGGTTCAATTCCAGCTTTTCGTCCAGGATCGAGGCCCAGGCCACATAGCGGCGCATCGCCTCGTCCAAGTCCTGCAAGCGGGTCTGATCGACGGCAAGGAAAGCGAGGCTGTTGCGGAACAGCCGCGGCGAGTTGCCGCGCGATTCCAGAATGGTCTTGGCCGCCGCCTCGGCCTTGTTGCCCGCGTCCTTGCTGTAGGGGAACTCGGTGGACAGCACCACCAACCGGGCGTCCACGTCGTCGGGAACATCCGCACCGGATTGCGGCAGGGGATGGACACGGCAAAAGTCGCCCATGGATTTCAGGTCGGTTCGCAACCGCCGCTCGATCTCCGCCACCACTTGATCGGGGGTGCGCTTCAACCGCTCGGCCCGGTCCTCGGCCATTTTGGTGACGGTGGGCTGGGTCGAATACCAGTAGCGCGCGCCGTCCTGATAGAGGTAGGTGGCCGCGGTGGCCAGCCGCCGCAGCGCATCGCCGAACAGCGACGGCGCTTCGCCGGGCATGACGCAGCCCAGCTTGATGCGGCGATCCTCGATGCCGCGGTTGGCCGCTGTGGAGGTGGGGGCCGACCCCAGATAGAGGGTGCGGGCCACCCGGCGGGTGGCGGCGAACTTGCCCAGATTGGGCACGTCGCCGTCGATGCGCAGAGGCAGGGCGCTGGGGCCGTCCACATCCTTCTCGATGATCGGCTTCCAGGTGTCGGACAGGTAGCGGGTCAGTTCGTCGCGGACGCGGGGATCGTCGATGGGCAGGTTGCCCGGCATGATCATGGGATTGCGGTCGCCCTTTTCCCACAGGCTGTGGATCACCGCCGCCATCAGGCGCAGCACGCCGCGGGTGCGCTGGAACTTGGGCTGGGTGGACCAGTCGGTATAAAGGCGGTCGAACACCTCGGGGTGGATGGGATAGGCGGCCCTGAGGCGGTTCTCGTAGCCGGAGTCCCGGCATTCCGGCGGAAATTCCTGATGCTGCCCCTGATACAGGTCGTGGAACTTCCGCGCCACCGTGTCGCGGGACAGGAACTGGGATTTTTCGAGCAGCGGCTCGAACAGGCGGCGGCGGACGATCTCGAAGCCTTCCTCGGTGCTGGCCGGTGCCCACGAGGATTCCACGCGGCCGATGACGTTGCGCAGACGGGCCAGGGCGGCGCGGCCCCGTTCGCCGCCCACTTCCTCGTCATTGCCGACGGCATGGGGCGACGTGGCGGTGTCCGAGGCCGGAAGGCTGATCACCAGCAGGCAGTGCCTGGCGAGCTTGGCGGCTTCCGTCAGCGCCTGGGCGAAGGTGAAGTGGGTTTCGAAACTGCCGCCCGGCAAATCGGGATCGTCGTGAAGCTGGCGGGCATAGGCCACCCATTCGTCGATCAGAATCAGGCTGGGGCCGAACTCGTTCATCAACTCCCGCAGCACGTCGCCGGGGCTGGTGGCGCGCTCGTCGTCGGCTTGCACCCGCGCATAGGCATTGGCCCCACCAAGCTGCCAGGCCAGTTCGCCCCACAGCGTCCGCACCACGGTGCCGTCGGGCTTCACGCTGGGGTTGCCGGGGGAAATCTTGTTCCCCACCAGCACCACCCGTGCGACCTTTTCCGGCAGCTTGGTGATGTCGGCTTCGGCCAGGATGGCATCGACGCCCAGCAGGTCGCCCGGCGGGGTGCCGGACACCAGATGATAGAGCGCCAGCATGGAGTGGGTCTTGCCACCGCCGAAATTGGTCTGCAACTGCACCACCGGGTCGCCGCCCTGCCCGGACAGCCGCAGCGCCGCCCCCTTCAACAGGGTCTCCAGGCTTTCGGTCAGATAGGTGCGGCGGAAGAACTCCGCCGGGTTGCGGTATTCATCCGAGCCTTCGCCCAGATGCACCTGCCACAGATCGGCGGCGAATTCCGCCTGCTGATAGCGTCCGCTGGCGACGTCACGGTGGGGGGCCACCACTTCGCGCCAGGGGGGCAGGCTGCCGGTGACCTGGCTTTCGACGGCGGTGCCAGCGCCCTTGCGCCGCTCGGATCGGTTTTGCTCTTCAAAGATCAGGCGGCGCAGTTCCGTCTTCATCCGGGTCACCTCGTCCGCCTGGGGGGCGGAAACGGCGGTCAGCAGACGGGCGATGGAGTCGAGCGCGCGGTCGGTGTCGTCGCCGGAGAACGGCTCCTGGTGCGCCCATTTGTTGCGATGGCCGCGAATTTCGCCCACCAGCCCCCGCTCGGCGGGGCCGAGAGTGGTGCGGAACACCTCGTTCCAGGCGTCCCACATCAGCTTCAGCAACAGTGCCGCATCCCATTGGGTGATCGGCCTGTTGCGGGCGAGCGGGTCGTCGGCGAAGGTGCGCACCGCCGGAACCAGGATGCCGCGTTTGAGTGCGGTGTCGATCTCGCGTTCGGCAAACGGCCCCAATCCGGCCTTGAGAAGGTCGAGCGCCTTGGCAACGCGCTCCTGGTTGGTCATCGCCATGATGGTCAGTCCGTGGGCAAAAGGGGCGTGATGTGAGCCGGAAGCGCGGGCGCGGCTTCCGTCGCCGTCGTCCACACGGTGTGGTCAGTGTTCATGATGAACCCCATCGCTGTCGGGGCGATGGCTGCCCTTGAGCGTCGAGCCGAACAGGGCCAGACGCCGGCGGATGCGGTGGCGGCGGCAGACCGTGGTCAGGGCGGCATCGTCGGGGAAGAGGCGGGTGGGCATGGCTCCTCCTTACAGCAGCGCGCCCTGGGCGGGCGCTTCGGGTTGCACCTCCCGCGACAGGCGGAGGATTTCCGGCCAGCTTTGCACCAGCCCGTTATAGGACATGGCCTCCGCCGCCCGTTTCTTGCGCTCGCACATCGTGTAGAGGCGGTACGCGAGTTCGCGGGCGATTTCAGCCTTGGAGCCGAGGGCCGCCACGATCCGGGCCGCCGCCGCCTCGCCGTCGGCTTCCAGCACACGGATCAGGTGGTGGACCATTTCCCACACGGTCAGCCGGGTGTCGGTGGCGGGGTGCCAGCCGGCGGGCAGGTCGATGGGGCGGAACAGCCGCACCTTGCCGCCCCGGGAGGTGAGAATCCCGGCCTCCATCAGGCCGGAGACGGCGGTGTTCTTGGCCTTGGACAGGGTTTCGGCATCGCCATAGGCCCCGTCGTTGAAGCCCACCTGTTCGAACCAGGACAGCGCCCAGCGGGTGTCGGCATCGAACTCGCCCTCCTGCTCGGCCAGGGCCTCGTCCAGCACCTCGTTGATCAAGGAGAGCGCGTCACGGACGGACACCGCCTTGCCCTCGGCGTCCAGCACCTTGCCGTAGCGGGTATAGACCGCCATGCCGGGGCCGATGGCCGATTGCGCCAGATCCACCGGCGCGATGTTGCCGCGCTGGAGGTGGGCCAAGGCGGCGGGAAGCTCGGCCTTCAGCGCGTTGCGGAACGTGCGCTTGGTGGCGATGGGAGCGTCATCGGGGCGCTGGCGGCAGACCAGGACGATGGAGGAGGCGAGGGCGCCAACTTCTTTTTTAAGATTACCGATTAGTTCCGTCCGCATTGGCCAAGTACCACAAATGGCGAATCCTGCTCTAATAACGGCATCCAGGAAGGTTTCCCAGCCGGTGCTGCTGGTGCCCGCATCGCTAGCGGTCTCCGACTGCTTGAAAGCGTAATAGATGGTGACCGGGAAGGCGGGGTGGGCCTGTTCGGACAGCCGATGCATGGCTGCCGTCATACCGGTCAGGAAAAAGGCTTCCGCCGCCTCTTTGCCGCCATGGCGATAGGGAGTCGCCACCAGCTCCTCGGCCTTGGGCACCGCCAGGGTGGAGAATAGACTGGGGAAGACCGGGCGCAGAGTGCGGCGCAGCCAGACATAGAAGAAATCGGATAGGTCAGCATAGCCGATATTATCGTAGTAAGGAGGGTCTGTGGAGACGACCCGAGAACAAATTTCCACTGCCCCTGCGGATGATTGTTCTGCGCATCCGTTTGTGGAGCCTGCGAGCATCCCTACGGCTTTTACAAGATAGTTGATGTTTGTGTGTATTGTCCCACCTGCTAAGGAAAATGGATTGGTTTCCGCATAATCCCATGTCATAGCCAGTGCTTGGCGAAGGAAAACTTGCTTTGCCAGTTCATCCTTTGGATGAGAACTCCAAACACACAGTGTCGCTGAGTAATTTGTCATGCGGCTGATGGCACACCCCAAATACACCGCCACCGCATCGGCATAGGCGGTGGCTCCGGCGCCGCCGTCGGCCAGGGGTTTGTCGTCGTCGGGGCGTCCGATGGCAAGCGCGTCGGCCTTAATCCGCTCCCGCGCTTCCTGCACCAAATCGGAAAATGCCGTCAGGGCCACCAGTTGACGCGGAGTGAACAGGTCGCCGTAGGTGGTTAGGCCGTAGTTTGGCGTCTTAAAATCGCGTGGATTATCCGGTAGGACGGTTTCAGGTTTCCAATCTGGCCGCGCTGAACGCGCGAGCTTTTCCATATCATCTGTTGGCGACAGATAAACACGACCACGTTCGCCTTCAGCAACAATCGCCATGAGGCGCGTGCCCATGCGCCCTGTCTTCCCTTCCGACCGGATATGATCGTAGGTGACAGGTACGCCCGACATGACGCACCGGAAAGCACTGCGCTTTCCAGCCGTCGTACCCATTTTCGCCGCCTCGGCGTCCTCCGGTTTACCGACCTTGACGGCGAAGCGATAGCCGCCGCCCTCAATCACCGGCTCGACATGGGCCTCCTTCCCCGGTTTGGTGGACAGCATGAAGGTGGAGACCAGCGGCACATCCACATCGCGGAAAGCGGGGTTCGGGCTTTTCACCGTGCGCGCCCACAGCCAGGCGATGACCGTCAGCCGGCGGCCCACCAGCGGCGCCAGGTCGGGCCGCTCGGCGGCCATCTCCGCCGTGATCTCGATCTTGGGATACAGGTGGCCGATGCGCTTTTCCGCCTCGTCCCGCATCCACTGGCCGTAATGGCGCACGTCCTCGGCCAGACCCTCCGCTCCCTTGCCGTTCCAGCGCCCGCCGCGGGCCAGCTCCTCGCGGGAGCGTGGGTTGACCGGCGGCTGCCCGGCGAATTTGGGCGGGATTTCGATCATCGCCTTGTTGATCAGCACCGCCACCGGGTTGAGGTCGGTGGCGTGCGCCTCCAGCCCCAGCCGCTGCGCCTCCAGCGGCAAGGCACCACCGCCGGCGAAGGGGTCGTGGAAGCCGGGCAGCACATGGCGGTCGAACAGTTCCCGGGCGCGCGGATGGTCGGCGTTGTCGGCGCAGGCCCGCCGCCAGCTTTGCCAGATTTCCGCGCGGGCCTGTTCCAGAACCGCTTCGTTGGTGGTGTTCTCCCACTTCACCAGCGCCGTGATGATCGCGAACAGGCGCTCGCGTTCCTTCTGCTGCGCCGTGGGCGTGGGGAACAGGTCCGGCCACGACGACGGGTCATCCACCATCTGCGCGAAGATCACCGCCCGCGCCGCCGCCAAGGGCCGCCGCGCCCACCACAGATGCAGGGTGCTGGGATGCCCATGCCGGATCGACTTCTCCCGCGCGCTCTCCTTGTTGATGGCCTCCAGCGGCAGGGCGACTTCGATGAGCTTCTTGCGGGTCTTGGCGGGGGGCATCAGGCAAAATCCTCGTTCAGCACATCTTCTAGTTTCAATCGTCCGGAGCGGGCAGGAAAGTAACTGTCGGGCAGGTATTTCCAGAAGACGGCGATGGCGACGGCGAGTTTTCGGGCGTGAACAGGCTGGGGCCAGATCACGGCCACAGAGTGATTGGATGGAAGGGGGACATCCTCATCATTCCACGGGCGGGTGAACAGTTCCGGTTCCCGATCCTGCAAGGCTTCCGCCGAGCTTCCTTCCCCATGCTTGATGACGTTGGTAATCAGCCGGCCAAGGTCGATGCTCTCCAGCGCACACGTGCACTTAGGGGGTAGTTCGATGGTCTCCGGCGCACCCGTGGACTCACTGGGCGATGTGCATTTCTTCAGAAGCGTGCCTTTCTTCAGAAGCGTCTTGATCTTGTCGAAGTTCGCGTTGGCAATTTCGTCACGCTGATCGGATGGGCATTTCTGCGAAAGCAGCGTCTTCACCGATCGTTCCCACAAGTGATAAAGCGCGACGACCGCCATTCCGGCCATCTCCGCCTCTATCGACCGCAGACCGTCTGCGAAATACACCTCCTGCGCGGCGCGATATTCATCCTCGCTATGGCACGGGTTGTCCGATGAACAATCCATGCCCTGAAGTTCCTGGCTGAATTCCTGTGCTTTCTGTTCAATGCCGCCAAAGACCGGGAGCAGAGTGCCCTGAATTGCGTTAGAAAGCTGCCAATGCTGGGCCCGCACTGTCCAGCGGTGGAGGGGATGTGTCATGCGACCATCCCCGCCTTCGCAATTAGCCCGGCAAAACTGTAGTTCACGCTTGTCACCTCGAAATCCGGCTCGCGGCTGAACGGCTGGCGGATGTAGTGGACGCGGTGGCCGGGGCCGTCGAACTCCACCACCGCCAGGATGAAGTCGTCGGGCTTGTTGAGCGAGGTGAGGATTTCGTTGCGGGTCACCGTGATGGTGTCGGCCCCGGTGACGCGCCCCTTGACCTCGATGAAGCGCAGGCGCCCGGTTCCGGGCACCCGGCTTTCGATATCGTAGCCCAGCTTCTCGAATTCGCGGTCGATCGGCTCAAAGCCCAGGCCCCGTTCGATCTCCATGATGATCGCGCGCGCCCGCGCGGCGGCGGCCATGGTGTCCACCGGATGCGACGGCTGGGCCGGGGGGCTGCCGGCCATGGTCAGCAGCAAACCAACCGGCACCACCAGCAGACCGCCCAACGCCACGGGGGGCAGGGGTGACATCCGGCGTTCCTGCTTGATGTCGTCCAGCCGCTTTTCCAGCCGGGCCTGAAGGGCGTCGGCGCGCTTCCGGGCCTCGCCGGAATTGAGGGTGGCGTTGGTCTTGCCAGCCCGTTCCTGGTGCTTCAGTTGCTCGGCGCGGTGATCCCAATAGGTGATCTCCTTGGTCAAGCGGTCCTTCACCGCCGCCTCGGTCTTGGCCAGCAGGGCCAGCTTGCGCTCCTTCACCTCGGCCAGATGCTCGGGCACCACGGTGCCGACGGCGTAGCCGACGGCCTTGGCCTCCAGCTCGGGACCGATCCAGGCGCATTCGGGGCGGGCCAGGATGGCGTCGATGTCCGGCTCACCCTCCTTCAGCGGGCGGAAATCCAGATAGGGGGCATGGCGCAGGGGACAGGGCGTTCCGGTCCCGTCGATCTCCACATACAACATGCGCTTGGAGACGATGCGCCGTTCGCCGCCGCGCGTCACCGCGCCATCCTGGATGGCGTGTTCCAGGGTGAACAGCAGGCGGGGCCGGGTGCCGAAGTCGCGATCGTCCACCAGGATGGTCCCCCGCCGCAACAGATCGCGGTGGCGTTCCAGGGTGAGGTCGATGACCGAATCCAGCAAAGGATGGCCGGGGCAGACGAAGGCGGCCAAAGGCTGCCCCAGGGGGGCCACCAGCGCCTTTTCAAAGGCGATGCGCTCGTAGCGCGGCAACACCGGCTCGCCAAGGCCGATCAGGCGGTCACGGTTGCGGATGGGGGCCGGGACGTGGGTGATCTCATAACGGCGCGGCTCGCGCTGCTTGGTGGTGCCGCCCAGGCGGCGGAACGCCTCCAGGAAGAAGGATTCGATGTAGTGGGGTTGCAGGCGGCGGGCCTCGGCCCGCTCCATCTCCTCGCGGATGCGGTTGACGCGGCTGACGTCCATGCTGTCCTGGGCCAACGCCCCGTCCTCCAGCAAACCACACAGGTGGTCGCGGGTGACGGCGTCGTCGATGACCTGATCCAGACGGGCGCGCACCTCGGGCCGTTCGCCGTAGCGGATGGCGTCGATCAGCAGTTCCCGCAGGGGCCTGCCGTCGAACTGGAGCTTGCCCAGCACGTCGAACACTTGGCCGCCCAGGGCCTGGCGGGCCTGTTCCAGCTTTTCCAGCAGCTTGCGGTAGACATCGCCCTCGCGGGTTTCCTCGGCCACCAGATTCCACAGGTGACAGACCTCGGTCTGGCCGATGCGGTGGATGCGCCCGAACCGCTGTTCCAGCCGGTTGGGGTTCCACGGCAGGTCATAATTGACCATGAGGTGGGCGCGCTGGAGATTGATGCCTTCACCCGCCGCGTCGGTGGCGAGCAGCACCTTGACCTCCGGGTCGTGCTTGAAGGCCTCCTCGGCCTTCTTGCGCTCCTCGCGGCCCAGGCCGCCGTGGATCGCCACCACCGCCTCCCTCCGGCCCAGCAGGGTGGTGATGCGGCCTTCCAGGTAGTTCAGCGTGTCGCGGTGCTCGGTGAACAGCACCAGTTTCTGGCGCGGTGACGGGGTGGGCTTGGGAATGGCCGGGACGCCCGCGTCATAGGGCTCCGCGTCCTCCGCCAATCCGTTGGCGATGAGAACAGGGGTGAAGATCTCGGACAACAGGCTCGCCAGTTCGCGCCATTTCTTGTCCTCGCCGCTGCGGCGGATGGACAGCGCCAGGGCTTCCAGCCGTTTCAGGGTGTCGATTTCGATCTTGAGTTCGCCGATGCTGCGGGCGGCGGTGGCCTGATCGAGGATTTCTTCCTCGGCAGCCTGCACCTCATGGTCGGGGGCGTCGTCCAAATCCTCCACGTCGTCGGCGTCGAGCATCCGCCCGGCGGACAGCATGGCCCCGATCTCGGCCCCGCGCTGAAGGATTTCCATCTCGCGCAGGCGGCTTTCCAACCGCTCCCGGCGGCGGCGGAGCGACTGGTGGATGGCTTCCGGCGAGGAGGCGAGGCGACGTTGCAGGATGGTCAGCGCGAAACCGACGGTGCCCGCCCGCTTGTCGTTTTGCAGCGCATCAGCGCGGTTGAATTCCTCACGGACGTAATCGCTGACCTCCCGATACAGCCGGGCCTCGGGGTCGGACAGTTTGTAGGGTACGGTGTAGGCGATGCGTTCGGGGAACAGCGGCTTGCCGTCGAATTTCAGCAGCCTTTCCTTGACCATCCGGCGCATCAGGTCGGACACGTCGGCGGTGTGGGTGCCGTCTCGGAAGCGGCCCTCGAAGCGGTCGCCGTCCAGGAGCGCCATGAAGAGCTGGAAATCCTCCTCCTTGCCGTTGTGCGGGGTGGCCGTCATCAGCAGGAAGTGCCGGGTCAGTGACGACAGCATCTGTCCCAGGCGGTAGCGTTTGGTGTACTTGACCTCGCCGCCGAAGAAGGTGGCCGACAGCTTGTGGGCCTCGTCGCACACCACCAAGTCCCACCGGCAATCGGGAGCTTGCAGCTTCTGCTGCACGTCCTCGTCGCGCGAGAGCTTATCCAGCCGGGCGATGACCAGGTTGTTCTCCAGGAACCAGTTGCCGGTGCGCGCCGCCTCCAGCTTGTCGTTGGTCAGGATCTCGAACGGAAGCTGGAAACGCCGGTAAAGTTCGTCCTGCCATTGCTCGGCGAGGCTGCCGGGGCAGACCACCAAGCAGCGCTGGAGGTCGCCGCGGACAATCAGTTCCTTCATCAGCAATCCGGCCATGATGGTCTTGCCCGCACCGGGGTCGTCGGCCAACAGGAAGCGCAGAGGCTGACGTGGCAGCATGGATTCATAGACGGCGGTGATCTGGTGCGGCAGGGGCTCCACCACCGAGGTGTGAACGGCCAGCACCGGGTCGAACAGATGGGCGAGGCGGATGCGCTGCGCTTCGGAAACCAGCCGGAAGAGGCCGCCGTCGCCGTCGAACGACCACGGCCTGCCCGCCGTCGCGACCTCGATCCGTTCCTCGTCGTGGCGGTAGAGCAATTCGTTGGCGACCTTGCCCTCCGGCGTCTTGTAGGTCAGCTCCACGGCGGCGGAGCCGTGCCATTGGACATTGACCACCGTCACCAGCCCGTCGGGCAGGATGCCGCACACCGAAGCGTTGGGGGTCAGGTCTTCCAGGCGTGCCATCAGACGCTTTCCTCCCGCTTGCGGGTGAGGCTGTCCACCTCGTCCCGGTTGATCAGCACGATATGCTGGTCCTGGGGGCGGCGGGCGTCGGGAGCGGTGTCCAGCCCCAGCCGCCTCAAGGCGCAGTACAGCAGTGCCCGGCGCACCCGCACGTCAGACTTGCCCTCTACCATACCGTAATCGAGCGCGATGGCTCTTTGTTGGGATGGCGACAGGCCGGGATGGGGGGCGATCTCCAGGGGCACGTACTCGATCCAGTCCAGGTCGGTGGTGCCATCGGCGGTCGCCGGTCGGGTGGCCCTGATTTCCAGGATGCGGGACAGGACGAAATCCTTGAAGGCGCCGTCACCCTCGGAATAGGCGCGGGCATGCCAGCGGAAGCCGTCAAAGCCGATAGCGTGAGGAGCGATCCACCGCCATTCCGGCTCGGGTTGGCTCATGGACTGGTACAGGATGTCCAGGGCCTCCCCGCGCCGGATGGCGGCGATGATTTCGCGCAGCACCTTGGGATTGACGGAACGCCCCAAGGTGGGCGTTGCCCCAAGGCTGGGAAGCTGACCGATCCAGGTTTCCCCCTGATTGAGGAGGCCGTCCGACACGGAACGAAGCTGGGCGAGGTAGCGGTCGGCATCGGGGGAAAGGAAGCGGGGCGAGAAGTCAGGCCCACGGGCATAGGTTTTGGCGCTCTTGTCGTAGGCCATATTGGCCGGGACGATGTCGAGGTAGCGGTTGAGGTCGGTAGACGCCTGCGGTATGGACACGCCGAAGGTGTTCACGATGTCGCTACGGTTGACGTGGCCTTCCCAGAACAGCCGGAATTCGATGAACTCCAACCGCCGCTCAATGCCCCACCTCAGGCTCGTCCGTCCCTCGGCCATTGCTCCTCACGACCGGAAGAGAAACTTATTCAGTAAAGTTTCTATTCTGTCATGGTGGTGGTGTCAATAAGCATTCAAGCAATCGACGGTATATATCTGTATTCGCCTTTCCTGATGAGCGAAGCATTCCAGGGCCGCAGTGACTGAGGGCTAGCCAAAGTGCTGACGGCACAGGCCGACCCAGGGTCTGGGAGTGCCGGGGAAAGACCTGCCGGGCCGAGGGCGGAGGGGAGCCGTACCTTGTAAAGCTCTGTCGCACAATAGCGGAGGGACGTGAGCATTTTCCACAATAAAAATTTGTGATACTGTTGGGTTGCACTGACGAATAGCGACTTGATGCCCAGTGTACTGCGCTGACGGCGGCAGGAGTCCCCAGCCTGTTACTCGCTGGTATAAGCTGTTGCGGTATCTAAATCGCCACCATTAGTAAGTGTTGTTCTCGGTCATTGCGCGTCCTCGCAATTACGCTATCGCGCGCCCTGATACCCGAACCCGCGCTGATATGCGGCAGCCTTTCCCCAGGATGCAAAGTGGATTTGGTAGGCAATCGGGATTATGGCATATTATGCCAATAGATGATAGTATCGCCATTCCCCGACCCAGGAAAGGATGACGGGCATGCCGACGCGGAATGTGGTGCTCACGGAGCGGCACGAGACGTTGATCTCCCAATTGGTTGGCTCTGGTCGCTATCAAAACGCCAGCGAGGTTCTGCGCGAGGGGCTGCGACTGATTGAGGAGCGGGATGCCCGCGAAGCCGCCAAGCTGAAAGCCCTTCAGGAAGCCGCGCAGGTTGGCTTTGCCGATCTGGATCAAGGCCGTTCCCGCGATGTCGCCGGGGAGGATCTGGATACCCTGATCGGCAATCTGGGGCGTCAAGCCGGGGAACGTCTGCGCCGGATCGGCTGCTGATCGATGGCAGTTTTCCGGCTTTCCGCTTCAGCAGAGGCCGATATCGTCTCTTTGCTTGCCTGGACTGAAGATCACTTTGGTGAAATCATCCGCCGCCGTTACGAAATTCTGCTGGTCACAGCACTTCGCGATGTCGCCGACGAGCCGGAACGGGTAGGAAGTGCTGCCCGTCCAGAGCTTGGGCCAGGAGTGCGCAGCTATCACCTGCGTCATAGCCGTGAGCGGGGGCGGATGAGTGAAGGGGGTATCCGCAAGCCTCGCCATGTCCTGCTTTATCGCGTGATCGGCCCGGGACTCATTGGTATCGGCCGGGTGCTGCACGACACGATGGAGGTTGAGCAGCATTTGCCGACGGATTACGGCGATGTTTGACATCGCTATCCCCATGGAGGGCTGTCAAATCGCGACAGTCAACGACTGTCGCTCTCGGTTATTGCGTGCCCCCGCAACCAAAATTAAGCCCTTGAAAACAAACAGTTTTCAAGGGCTTTCCATGCCCGCGAAACCCTTCCCGTGCCCGTCCGTGGCAGCGTCGTGGAAGCACCAGGGCGGAAACTCCCGGATAGAGTCGGCGGTCAGGGTTGCGCATATGTGATGTCGGGCTAACAAAAACGCATGTTTCTGACCGGTGAATTCTCCTTGAAGAGGGCGAGGCCGATGGGGAAGGGGACCTATCCCCAACTTGATCAGGCATCGATCACGGCGGATAATCCCGTCCTCTCCCAGGGCAGTCGAAGGGGGAGGCCTGCGTGATCACCCAGTCCATGCTCCGTCGCCATTTCGACGCGCGAGCCTTCGAACAGGGCGAGCGCTATCACCGCCAGGGGCAGGTGTCCGCGCTCCGCAGCGAAGCCGGCGCGGGCGGCGCCGTTCGCGTGACGGCGCGCGTGCGCGGCTCGCAGCCGTCCCCCTATCGTCAGGACATCCGGCTGTTCCTGCGCGACGGCGCCCCGATCTCCATCAGCGGCGTCTGCGAGTGCCCGGTGGGGCTGAACTGCAAGCACGTCGCCGCCGCCGTTCTCGCCTGGGCTGGCGCGTCAGCTACCGCGGCGCCTCCGTCTCCGGACGCACCAGAGATGTCCACGGCGGTCCGCCAGATACTGTCCCGGATGGAGGAGGCGGCGGCGCTCGATTCCGGCGACGCCTACCCGGACACGGTGCGCACGCGCCTGCTCTATGTGCTGCGGGTGGACGAGAAGCCGGGCGGCCGTGAGGCGGTGGTGCGTTTTCTCTCAGTCTCCCTGCGCAAGGACGGCCAGTTCGGGGCACAGGAGAAGCCCTACAACCCTGGGAACATCCATGGCGCGTCGGTCGCCAAGTTCGTCACACCGGCCGACCGCACCATCCTGTCGGCGGTGCTGGAGCAGCGCGGCTATGGCCTGTCGTCGTGGCATGGAACGCCCCTGCGCGCGGAGCGGGCGGCCTGGCTGATCGAGCGGATGGTGCGCACCGGCCGCCTGTATTGGGAGGACTTCCGCGCCAACCCGCCGCTGCGGCCGGGACCGGTCCGGGTTGGCCGTGCCCGCTGGACGGCCGACACCGACGGACGGCAGCGATTCACCTTCGACCTCGACGCGGAGTCCGTGTGCCTGCTGCCCACCGTGCCGCCGGTCTACCTCGACCTCGACCGGTGGGAGTGCGGCACGGTCGCCGCCGAGGTGCCGGCGCACTTGGCCGCCGCGTTGCTGGCGGCTCCGCCCCTGGCGCCCGCCGACGTCCCGGCCTTCCGCGACGGCGCCGTGCGGTTCGCCGCGCTGCTGCCGGTGCTGCCCGCCCCACCCGCCGGGGCGGAGACCCGCCGGGTTACGCCGCGCCCGGTGCTCCGTCTGCTGCTCGGCCGGCGGCCGCCACCCTCGCCCTACGGATGGTATCCGGTCGGGGACGCTTTCGATCCGAACGTTCCGGCGGCCGAACTCGGCTTCGACTACGCCGGCCGGCGCGTCGCGTTGGATGCGCCGTCTGCACCGTTCCAATGGATGGAGGACGGTATCCTGGTCACGGTTCCCCGTGACGGCAAGGCGGAGGCCAAGGCCGCCACCCGCCTCCGCGGCGCCGGTCTGAGCGTCGCCGACCCGCCCCTGACGGTCGCCGGGGAGCCGTCCGGCCAGCGCCGGCTCTTCACCGTCGCCGGCGACCCGTTCGACGTCGCCGCCGGCTGGCTGCGGTTCTGCGACACCGTCGTGCCGGCGTTGCGCGCCGAGGGCTGGGCCGTCGAGATCGACCGGCACTTTCCCTATCAGGTGGTGGAGGCAACGGGCGACTGGACGTTCGACCTGGGTGACGGGACCGGCATCGACTGGTTCGGCGTGACCCTCGGCGTGGAGGTCGGCGGCGAGCGCATCGACCTCCTGCCGGTGCTGCGCTCGGTGATCGCCGTCTTGGACACCCTCGATCCCGATGCCTCCGATCCGGGCGACGACCTATGGGGCGGCGGAGAGGACGAGGCCGGGGCGCCCGGCATCGACGCCGCGCTGGAGGTCCTGGCGCCGGAGGGCACGCTGTACGTGCCGGTCGGTGACACCCGCTTTCTGCCGCTTGCCGTTGACCGGGTCCGGCCGTTGATCCACGTCCTGATGGAGCTGTTCGGCCTGCTGCCGGACGGGGAGGGGCTGCGGATCGGCCGCGCACACCTGGGCGACCTCGCGGCGCTGGAGGACGCGGCGTCCGCCGCCGGCATCCCGGTTCTGGGCGCCGACGCGGTGCGCCGCATGGCGCGGGCGTTGCGCGAGGCCGGCGGCATCCCCGCCGTCCCGGCGCCCGCCGGGCTGCAGGCGACGCTGCGGCCCTACCAGCAGGCCGGTCTGGCGTGGCTGCAGGTGCTGGCGGCGCACGGCTTCGGCGGGATTCTGGCCGACGACATGGGGCTGGGCAAGACGGTGCAGGCGCTGGCACACCTGCTGGTCGAGAAGGAGGCCGGGCGGCTCGACCGCCCCAGCCTGCTGGTGGCGCCGACCAGCGTGCTCGGCAACTGGCGGGCGGAGGTGGAGCGTTTCGCTCCGGGCCTGCGGACCCTGGTCCTGCACGGCCCGCAACGCAAGGCCGAACACGCGGCGATCGGGGACCATGATTTGGTGGTGACCTCCTACGCCCTGCTGCCGCGTGACGCTGCGGTGCTGGCGGCGCAGCCCTGGCATCTGGCGGTCTTCGACGAGGCGCAGTACCTGAAGAACCCCGCCTCGCAGGCGGCCAAGGCGGCGCACGGGCTGGAGGCGCGGCAGCGGCTGTGCCTGAGCGGGACGCCGTTGGAGAACAATCTCGACGAGCTGTGGTCGCTGTTCTCGGTGGCGGTGCCGGCGCTGCTCGGCGACCGCACCGGCTTTCGCCGGCAGTTCCGCACGCCCATCGAGAAGCACGGCGACGTCGAACGCCGGCGGCTGCTGGCCCGTCGGCTGCGCCCGTTCCTGCTGCGCCGGACCAAGGAGGAGGTGGCCGCCGACCTGCCGCCCAAGACCGAGATCGTCGAGACCGTCGAGCCGGGCGGCGCCCAACGCGATCTCTATGAAACCATCCGCCTTGCCATGGACCAGCGGGTACGCGATGAGATCGCGCGCAAGGGGCTGGCCCGCAGCCGCATCACCATCCTGGACGCGCTGCTGAAGCTGCGGCAGGTGTGCTGCGACCCGCGGCTGGTGAAGCTGGAGACGGCGCGCAAGCGGATCGCAGCGGGGGCCGCTTCGGCCAAGCTCGCCCGCCTGATGGAAATGGTGCCGGAATTGCTGGCGGACGGGCGGCGCGTCCTGCTGTTCTCGCAGTTCACCTCGATGCTCGACCTGATCAAGCCCGAGTTGGAGGAGCGCGGCATCGCCTTCGCCGAGTTGACCGGCGCCACCAAGGACCGCGAGACGCCGGTGCGCCGGTTCCAGGAGGGGGCGGTGCCGCTGTTCCTGATCAGCCTGAAGGCCGGTGGCACCGGGCTGAACCTGACGGTGGCCGACACGGTGATCCACTACGATCCCTGGTGGAACCCGGCGATGGAGGATCAGGCCACCGACCGCGCCCACCGCATCGGCCAGGACAAGCCGGTCTTCGTCTACAAGCTGGTGACCGCCGGCACGGTGGAGGAGCGCATGCGCGACCTCCAGGAGCGCAAGCGCCGGCTGGGCGAGGCCATCTACGACCACGAGGGTGCCGAGGCCGACGTCCTGAGCGCCGAGGACGTCGCCTTCCTGCTGGCGCCGATCGACGGCGACCGTTGATGGGGCGGTTAATGCCGCGCGGCACTTGGCGCCATCATCGGGCAAAGGCTTCGGGAGGGACGGGATGGAACGCAGGGCCTTCCTTCGGGCCGCGGACGGTGGCGCGGCGGCCCTGCCGCGTGGCGCCAACCACGTCGCTGCCATCGACGGGCCGATCAGCGATGCGCTTGCTGGGCGCATTTCGAGACGTTCGCATCCAAAAGCAAGCCGTAGGAGCCGACGCCGCGCACGCTGCCCCCCTTGCTGGAGAAGGGCTTTTGAATTTCCTAATCAGAAGCCCTCATAAATCATAATTTCTCTAATCGCCCCCATCCCATAGAACGGAATGCGGATATCGGCCTTTCCGGCTGGATCTCCATAAATAATCGAATGGAGATAGCGGGCATGTCAGTAGAAAAAGTGGAGACGCTCGTCATTGGCGCCGGTCAAGCCGGGCTGGCCTTGAGTGAGCATCTGAGCAAAGAGAAAGTTCCTCATCTGATCGTCGAGCGGAAACGCATCGCGGAGCGGTGGCGTTCGGAACGCTGGGATTCGCTGGTCGCCAACGGCCCGGCCTGGCATGACCGTTTCGCGTCCAAGGAATTTTCGGGCATTGACGGAGACGCCTTCGCCTCCGCAAGCGACATCGTCGATTATCTGGTTTCCCACGCCGAGGAGATTGCCGCTCCCGTGCGGTGCGGGGTCGAGGTGCTGTCGCTGACGCAGAAGGCGGACGGCACCGGCTTCATCGCCGACACGTCCCAGGGCGTCATCGAAGCCACCCATGTCGTTGCCGCCACGGGGCCGTTCCAGCGCCCCCTCATTCCTGCCATCGTGCCCGACGACACCGGCATCACCCAGATCCACGCGGCCCACTACCGCAACCCCGCCCAACTGCCCGAAGGGGCGGTCGTCGTCGTCGGCGCCGGCTCGTCGGGTGTGCAGATCGCCGATGAACTGCAGCGTGCGGGCCGGCAGGTGTACCTGTCCGTCGGGCCGCATGACCGTCCGCCGCGCCGTTACCGCGGCAAGGATTTCGTGTGGTGGCTGGGCAAGCTGGGGCTGTGGAACGCCAAGACGGTCGCCCCCGACATGGAGCATGTGACGATCGCGGTCAGCGGCGCCCGCGGCGGCCACACCGTCGATTTCCGCCGGCTCGGCGCCCAGGGCATCACCCTGGTGGGTCGCACCGAGAGCTTTGAAAACGGCACGCTCCGCTTTGCCGACGATCTGCGCCGGAATGTCGAGCGCGGAGACGCCAACTATCTGTCCATGCTGGACGCCGCCGACGCCTGCATCGCGAAGGAAGGCCTGGATTTCCCCGAGGAACCCGAAGCCCGCCGGAAGGAACCGGACCCGGAGTGCATGATCCATCCGATCCTGTCGCTGGATCTGAAGGCTGCCGGCGTCACCTCGATCATCTGGGCCACGGGCTATGCCCTGGACTTCGGTTGGGTGAAGCTCGACACCTTCGATGAGAAGGGGCACCCGGTCCACGAGCGCGGTGTGTCGAAGGTTCCGGGTTTCTATTTCCTGGGCCTGGCCTGGCTGTCGCGCCGGGCGTCCCCGTTCATCTGGGGGGCCTGGCATGACGCGGCCTATCTGGCCCAGCACATCGCCTCGCATCGTTGATCCCCCTCAAACGACGTGGCGCCCGCTCCGTCGAGAGCGGCGCCGCGTCGTTCCCGCAACCGCGTTCGGTCTGCTTCGCGCCCGGAGATGGATATGGATGAATGGATCCCGTGGGGGCAGCCGCAAGCGCGGCCCCCGCGCTATGACGTGTTGTTCGAGCCGGTGACCATCGGCCCCCTGACCGCCCGCAACCGCTTCTATCAGGTGCCCCATTGCAACGGCATGGGGTATCGCGATCCCACGGCCCTGGCCCATATGCGCGGCCTGAAGGCCGAAGGCGGGTGGGCGGTGATCTGCACCGAACAGGTGGAACTGCATCACAGTTCGGAAATCACGCCCTTCATCGAGCTTCGCCTGTGGGACGATCAGGACATCCCCGCCCTGGCCCGCATGGCCGACAAGATTCACGAGCACGGTGCCCTGGCCGGGATCGAACTGGCCTACAACGGCATGAACGGGTCGAACCTCTATTCACGCGAAGTCCCGATGGGACCGGCCCATCTGCCGGTCGCCACCTTCACCTATGATCCGGTTCAGGCCCGGCGCATGGACAAGGAGGATATCCGCAACCTGCGCCGCTGGCATTTGCAGGCGGTGAAGCGCGCCCAAAGGGCCGGGTTCGATCTGATCTATGTGTACGCGGCCCATGCCCTGGGCTTTCTGCATCACTTCCTGTCCCGGCGCTACAACACCCGCACCGACGAATACGGCGGATCCCTGGAAAACCGCATCCGCCTGATGCGGGAAATCACCGAGGAAACCAAGGAGGCCGTGGGCGCCACCTGCGCCGTGCCGATCCGCATTTCGGTGGACGAGTTGCTGGGGGAGGGCGGCCTCTATCAGGAAGAGGTGGAGGACATGATCGGCCTGATGGGCGATCTGCCCGACCTGTGGGATGTGACCCTGGCCGGCTGGGAAAACGACAGCCGCACCTCGCGTTTCGGCGAGGAGGGCGAACAGGAACCCTTCATCCGCAACATCCGCAAGCTGACCAGCAAGCCGGTGGTGGGGGTGGGGCGCTACACCTCGGTCGATCGCATGGTCAGTCTGGTCAACAAGGGCATTCTCGACATGATCGGCGCGGCGCGGCCGTCCATCGCCGATCCCTTCCTGCCGAAGAAGATCGAGGAAGGCCGCTTCGACGACATCCGCGAATGCATCGGCTGCAACATCTGTGTGTCCGGCGATTTCACGCAATCGCCCATCCGCTGCACCCAGAACCCCACCATGGCGGAGGAATGGCGCAAGGGCTGGCATCCGGAACGGGTGCGGCGCGCCAAAACCGACAAGCCGGTGCTGGTGGTGGGGGGCGGTCCCGCCGGGTTGGAAGCAGCCCAGACCCTGGGCAAGCGCGGCTACGCCGTCAGTCTGGCGGAAGCGGGCACGGAATTGGGCGGCCGCGTCCTGAAGGAAGCCCGCCTGCCCGGCCTGTCGGCCTGGATCCGGGTGGTGGATTACCGCCGTTTGCAGATGCACCAGTTGCCCAACGTCGAAACCTATTTCGACAGCAACCTGACGGCGGACGATGTGCTGAGCTTCGGGATTCCGCGCGTGGTGCTGGCGACCGGATCGCGCTGGCGGACCGATGGCGTCGGCCACCGGCACACCCAGCCCATCGCCATCGCCGACGGGGCGCAGGTGCTCTCCCCCACCGAGATCATGGACGGCCGTCTTCCCAACGGGAAAACAGCCGTGGTGTGGGACGACGATCATTACTACATGGGCGGGGTCATGGCCGAACGGCTGGCCGAGAAAGGCTATGACGTCACCTATGTCACGCCGGCTTCGGAAGCCTCGACCTGGACCCGCAACACGATGGAGCAGCACTTCATCCAAAAGCGGATGCTGGAAAAAGGCATCAAAATCAGAGCGTTTCTCGGGCTGGACGGCATCCGGCCCGGTGTTGCCGAGTGCACGTGCGTCTTCACCGGCAAACGTGAGGATCTGGAGGCCGACGCGGTGGTGCTGGTCACCGCTCGGCTGCCCAACGAACAGCTTTATCAGGATCTCCTCGCCGCCCGTGAACGGTGGGCCGATGCCGGGATCGAGCGGGTGGACGCCATCGGCGATGCCCTGGCCCCGGCCACTATCGCGCACGCGACCTACGCCGGCCGGCGTTATGCCGAGGAACTGGATGAAACGCCGCCCCGCGACGATGCCCTGCCTTTCCGGCGCGAAGTGACCGCCCTGGCTCCCCTCTGATCTTTATGCAAGGAGAATGAAAAACCATGCTGCCGTTCAAACTGGATATGGACCGCATCGCCCTGGACGACTGGGGCCACCCGGAAGACATCGGCGCCACCACTGTGGAAGGCCCGGTCAGGGTGGCCGGCAAGCTGCTGTTCGGCAGCCTTGAGACCCCGGTTTCGGGTGGTCTTTACGCGGCCAGCCGGGGGCGTTACCGCGTGACCTATCCCTTTCACGAGCACGCCACCCTGCTGGATGGGCAACTGGCGCTGACCGACGAGACGACCGGCCAGACCATGGTTTATGGTCCGGGGGACAGTTGGATCATCGCCAAGGGCACCACCATGCTGTGGGATATCCGGTCGGACGGGATCCGCAAAAGCTATCTGGCCGTGACCGTGGATCTTTGATCCGTCACCCCGGAACCGGCATCCGGCTGTCCATTTTCGGCGGAACCATGCCGGGGATGTAGCCGTCGGAAATGAAGGTTCTGCAGTGGTTTTCGAAGGCCTGCGCCAGCTTGGTCGGCCGCAGGCCTTCGAAACAGGCCACACCGATCTGCATGGGACGGTGACGCCCGGCCAGCGGAACCCGCACCAGCCGGCGCCCATCGAGCGCGAGATCGGCCTTGGGACGGACGTTGGCCAGGCTGTAGCCGTGTCCGTTGGCGACCATGGTCCGCAACAGATCGGGATAAGGGGTGCGGAACGAGATGAGGGGCTTCAGGCCCTGGTCGGAAAAGAACTGCAGGAAATATTCACGGCTGAGCGGCAGATCCAGCAGGATCATCGGCTCGGTGACCAGCTCGTTCAGGCTGATGCGGCTGTGATTGGCCAGCGGGTGCGTTTCGCACAGCTGCACATAGGGCGGCAGGCTGACGAGCGGCTGGAAAATAATGTCCTTCGGTATGTCCAGATCATAGAGCAGGGCCATGTCGATTTCGGCATGGCGCAACCCCTCGATCAGCGCCTCGTGGTGGCTGACCGTCTGGGTGATGGTGGTGCGCGGAAACGAGGCGCAGAAGGAATAGCACAGCTCGGGCAGGATCATCGGCGCCATGGTCACCATGCAGCCGACGGACAGGGTGCCCCGGATCTCGGCGGTCACGTCGGACACGCTGTCGTACAGGTTGAGCGCCTGGGTCAGCAGCGACTTGGCGTCCCGCAGCAGCCGCTTGCCGGCAGGGGTCAGGGACAGGCCCTGGGCGTGGTGCCGGATGAACAGTTGCACGCCCAATTCGGCTTCAAGCTGGGAAATGGCCGAGGAAATGGAAGGCTGCGAGATGTTGGTGCGTTCGGCGGCCAGGGTGATGCTTCCCGTTTCTCCAGCGGCGACGAAATATTCAATCTGCCGAAACGTAAAGCGCATTTCTTGTCTTTCCCGTTCATCACCCTGGCCGCCCGATCAACGGCCCGGTCAACGGCGCCCGTCGTCCCCTGGAACGCCATAACCCGGTGCCGCCCGGGGATCCTTGGCCCGCGTGACGTAATCATTCAACTGCGGTGCATAAATCTGCCAAGCTTTTCTCAAGCCCGCCACAGGGGATTCATCCAGCCAATCGATTCGCAGATCGACGACCGGCCAGCTTTCCCGGTCCACCACCAGCAGACCGGCGGAATGCACGGGGCCAGCCTCGCCCCCGGCCGCCAGACCGGCTTCCAGCGCCAGCAGCAGCCGCTCGCCCAGGCTGTCCCCGGACGCGGCCAGGAACGCGGCCATCATGACGCCGGGAACGGTATCCGTCTTCAGCAGGTTGCCGCCGCACACCACCTGTTCGCCAGCGGCCACGGCGTTGATGCCCAGGGTATGGCCGCCTGAGAAGTGGGCCACGCCGCCCTTGGCGTCCAGCATCAGGATCTGCCGGTACTGGATGAACGGGGCTGACCCGGTGACGATGCCCAGGGCGCCGGGCGCGTCGGCGCCCAGTTCCATCAGGTCGAGACCGCGGTTGCCGATGGTCGGATCGGTGATGTTCTGAGTCGCCACCACGCCGACGCCGGCCCGGCCCCAGGCGCAGCGCGATGCCACCGCCGGGGACGACGACGCAATCGCCATCCCCATCTGGCCGGTCCTGGCGCACCGGCCCAGCACGGAAAAGGTCATGATGCCCCCTGTTCCGGAATGACGGCGATGGCGTCGATCTCGACCAGCCATTCCGGCCGGGCCAGCGCCGACACCACGATCCCGGTGGACACCGGGAACACCCCCTTCAGCCAGCGCCCGACGGTGCGGTAGACCTCTTCGCGGTAGCGGGGATCGGTCAGGTAGATGGTGATCTTGCAAATGTGTTCGAGGTCGGCGCCCGCCTCGGCCAGCAGCATTTTGATGTTCGCCATCGCCTGTTCGGCCTGTCCGGCGGCATCGCCGATGGCGACACTTTCCGAGGTGTCGAGGTCCTGGCCGATCTGGCCGCGGACGAAGACCATGGTCCCCTTGGCGACCACGGTCTGGCACAGGTCGTTGTCCAGCTTCTGTTCGGGATAGGTGTCGCGGGTGTTGAAGGTGCGGATGCGTTTGTGAATCATCGTCTCGGTTTTCCTGAATGTGGGGTGGGGGTGCCGCCGGTCAGCGGGATGCGTCCGGCACGCCCTCGGGGTCCGTGCTGAACCACGGCCCCATATCGCCGCCGGCCGCTGCGGGTTTGTCGGCTCCGGCGGTTCTGTCGGACAGGCCGGCGAACCGGCGGACCAGATCCAGCGGACCGCTCCAGTCGAAGCTGTGGTAGACCGCCGCCAGATGCGCGAACGGCGGAGCCTGTGCGAACAACTGGAACGTCAGGCGGTGCCCGGCGTGGTCGGAATTCAGAAGATCGCGGGCGAAGGCCAGGAGCTTGCGCCGGTCCTCCGCCTGCCAGTCGGGGGGGATGCTGTAGAACGTCTCCAGCCACGGCCCCGTCACCGGATCGGCGAAGGCGGCGGCATCGGGGGTCACGCCGATCTGGCCGCCGCACAACTCCCGGGCGATGTGCATCATGTGGTGAAGCTGGGAGCACGCCAGCACCCGCCCGGCATAAAGCAGCGACTGGTTCGGCATCAGCAACCCCGCCGGGCT
Source organism: uncultured Rhodospirillaceae bacterium (assembly GCA_937927415.1). Lineage (GTDB taxonomy): Bacteria > Pseudomonadota > Alphaproteobacteria > Azospirillales > Azospirillaceae > Azospirillum. The sequence goes on along the minus strand of CALBDS010000057.1, from coordinate 71,301 downwards.
GCGTTCGGCCAGGGCGATGGAGGCCGTCAGATGGGCGTTGATCCCTTCGCGGAAGACGGCCAGTTGCGCCAGCTTTTCCTGTGCCGCCTGCACACTGTCCAGCCCCGTCTGGCGCAGGTTGAACAGCGCCGCGCCGATCAGCAGATCGGCCTGTTTGAGCGTGCGCTGGACGAACGCGAACGCCGAATAGCGGTGCAGCGTGGCGCGGATGAACATGGCGGCCCGCGTGTGGCGGTAGAAAAGCACGTTCTCCCACGGGATCAGCACATCATCGAACACGACCAGGGCGTCGATTTCGTCGAAACGGTTGGACAACGGATAATCCTCGACCGTTCCCCGGCCGGCGAAGCCGGTGCGGCAAATGAACTTGATGCCGGGGGACGACAGGTCGCAGATGAACCCCACGGCGTAATCGGAATAGGCCTCTTCCCCCCAATTGACGATGGTCGGCTTGGTAAAGGCCTGGTTGGCATAGGGGGCCGCCGTTTCGAACTTCGCCCCCCGCACGACGATGCCGGCATCGGTTTCCCGGACCACATGCAGCAGCATGTCGGGGTGCTGCTCCTGCGGGTGCTTCGAGCGGTCCCCCTTGGGATCGGTGTTGGCCGACACGTGGAAGGGATCGGCGTGCAGCACCTGCTGGATGTGGTTGCGGATGTTGACGGAGAACTGCGGGTCCACCTCGTTCAGGATGTCCTGCCCGTCGAACAGGGACCACATTTCACCCACGGTCTCGTCGCCGACCCGCGTCACGATCCCGCCCACCGCGTCAAGGATGGTGTCGGTCGCCCGCCGCTTGTCCCACCAGTCGGACTGAACCAGCGGCAGTTTGTTGGCGATGGCGCTGGTTTCCTCCCCCTCGTGATAGGTCAGCCGGTGCGCCGTTGCCGGGTCGTGCTGCATGTCGTAGATGCGCGCCCGGACGTCGATCATCGGCTTGAACATGGGATGGGTGACCACATCCCGGACCCGCTCGCCGTTGACGTAGATGTCACGGTCGCCGCCGAGCGAGTCCTTGTATTGCTGTCCCGTGCGGATCATCGGCGTTTCCTTCCCGTGTCCTGCGAATGGCAAGCAGAGGCGTCAGCGCGGACCAAGACGGGCGGACTGTGGTGGCGGCCGGGAGAAAATGAAATTATGGTTTTCATCATTCCTGCCTTGGATTTTCCTAATCCGTCTCATCGCTCTCGCGTTCCGGATGCAGCAGTTCCAGGATTTCCCGTTTCAGGGCGATGAAGTCCGGCTCCATCACCTGATCCATGCTGCGGGGATGGGGGATGGGCACGGTCAGTTCCCGCGCGATGCGGCCGGGGCGGGCGCTCATCACCAAAACCCGGTCGCCCAGCAGGATGGCCTCGTCGATGTCGTGGGTGACGAACAGCACCGTCTTGTGCGACCGTTCCCACACCCGCAGCAGCAGCCGCTGCATCTGCATGCGGGTCTGGCTGTCCAGCGCGCCGAACGGTTCGTCCATCAGCAGCACCTGGGGATCGTTGGCCAGGGCGCGGGCAATGGCGACACGCTGCTTCATGCCCCCCGACAGGTGGCTGGAATAGCTGTCGGCGAACTTGGTCAGGCCGACCTCTTCCAGATAGTGCGAAACGATGTCCCGCCGCTCCGCCGCCGGCAGCTTGCGGCGCTTCAGGCCGAACTCGACGTTCTGGCGCACGGTCAGCCACGGAAACAGGGTGTAGCCCTGGAAGACCATGCCGCGGTCGGCACCCGGACCGTCGATCGGCTTGCCGTCCAGCAGAATCCGGCCCGAGGTGGCTTCGGACAGCCCGGCGGCCAGATAGAGCAGGCTCGACTTGCCGCAGCCGGACGGTCCCACCAGAACGGCGAACTGCTTTTCCGGCACATCGAACGACACCTTGTCGAGTGCTACGGTGATGCCGCCCTTGCGGTTGGCGTAGTGCAGGGAAACATTGTCCACGCGCAGCTTCGCCCGCGGCGCGGCTGCGACCTGCTCCGGTGAGGAAGCCAGGGAGACGGGGCTTTCGACCATGACGGAATTCCCTATTGCGCCCATGACGCCACCTTGAAGCGAAGAAAGCGGAAGCCCTGATCGGTCACCAGACCCAAGGCGCCGATGATGGCAATCGCCAGAAAGATCACATCCACCTGGAAACCGCGCATGGCCTTGAGGCTGATGTAGCCAAGCCCGCTCGACGCGGCGACCAGCTCGGCCACCACCAGATAGGTCCAGGCCCACCCCATGGTGATGCGCAGCGCGTCCAGCACGCCGGGAACGGCGGCGGGGGCCAGAACCTGCCACAGAACGCTGGCCCGGCTGGTGCCCAGCGTGTAGGAGGCGTTCAGCAGATCCTTGGGAACCTGACGGGCCACGTCCGAGACCATGATCAACTGCTGGAAGAAGGTCCCGAACAGGATCACGGTGATGCGCTGTTCCTCGCCGATGCCGATCCACAGGATGAACAGCGGCACGAAGGCGGTGACCGGCAGGTAGCGGATGAAATTGACCACCGGCTCCAGCATGGCCTGGACGATCGGAAACGTCCCCATCAAAAGGCCCAGCGGGACGGCGATCAGCGACGAGATGATGAAGCCGGCCAGCACCACCTCGGCGCTGGACCACACGTGAACCAGCAGCGTGCCGTTCTGGAGCAGATCCCAGCCGGTCTTGAGCACGGCGGCGGGTGTGGGCAGGAACATCGGCGGCACCAGCCCGCCGTTGCTCAGGATCAGCCAGCCGCACAGGAGAAACGCCCACATGGCGATCCCCACCGCCAGCACGGCCGAGCGGGGGATCTCGGCCATGGGCGTCACGCAACGTTGAAGGAGAGACCGTCTCTTGGCCATAAAGCGATCCTTTCACGCCGCTCCGGCCCGGCTGGCGGGGGCCGGGCCGGACGGCTCAATCAGGGATGGGCGTGGACGAATTTCGGCTCGACCATGACGGCGTAATCGACCTTCATGTGGGTCTTGCCCAGCGTGGACCAGAGGGCGTCCGCGCTCTTGACCAGATCGGCGATGGGGCCGGGGGCCGCGGCCGTGCCGAGATAGGCGGCGTTCTGGGCCGCGTCATAGAAACGGACGCCCTTGGCGCTTTCGGCGAAGTCCTTGGCGTCCTTCAGATAGCCGCCGACCCCCTGGGCCATGATCGCATAGGCCTTGTCCGGGTTGGTCTTGATGAATTCGTTGGCTTTCGCCAGACCATCGACCAGCGCCTTGACGTCGCCCGGCTGCTTTTCGATGACCGAGCAGGACAGCGCCACCACATCGACGATCACGCCGGGGGTGGACGAGCTGTCGGCCAGAAGGTTGCCGTGGCCGTTCTTGCGGACGTTGGTCAGGTTCGGTTCCCACGACACCGCCGCCGGCACGCGCTTGGCGATCAGGGCGGCGGCGGCATCGTCGGCGGTCATGTTGGAAACCGTGACGTCCTTCAGCGACATCCCGTTCTGGCCCAGGATGTAGGAGAACCAGAATTCGGACGTCGATCCCTCGTTCAGCGCCACGGTCTTGCCCTTCAGCGCGGCGATGGAGGTGATGCTCTTGTCCACCACCAGCCCGTCGCCGCCGTGGCTTTCGTCGAGGGCGACCACCGCCTTGAAGCAGAAGTTGGACGAACGGTACTTGAGGATCTCGTCAACGGTGGACGCGCTGCCGCTCAGCTTGCCCGACGCCACGCCGGCCATGTAGATCGACGCTTCCTCGATGGTCTGCAGGTCAACGGTCAGCCCCTGCTCCTTGAAGTATCCCAGGTCGCGGGCAAGGTACAAAGGCCCATACCCGACCCAGGTGGTGTGAGCGATGGAAAGGGTTCCGGCCTCGGCGGCGGTAACACCCAGTCCCAGACCCAACCCCAGGCCCAGCGCGGCCGTCAGCGTCGTCTTGCGGAAAGATCCCATACGCATTCCGTTACTCCTTTGAGAGGGTAGGATTTGAAGTACCGGCGGCCTTAAAGCCCCGGGATGCGGTAATCGTCGGACAGGCCGGTCACTTCCCGGCGGAAGGGCAGGCCGTCGGACCAGGGCGGGGCGTCCAGTTCCTCGGCATAGCGGCGGCCCGAGAAGACGGCGGCGGCGATGGTGCCGGGCGCCAGGGAATCGCCGATCCGCGTCACGCTCTTGATGCCGGCATCCGCCCATTCGGCCTTGCAGGCCTGAAGCGCGTGCCACAGGTCGAGCCGGGGCAGCCGGGCGGTCACGCTGACCAGGGCGCCGCCCTCGATGCGCTCTTCCCGCCCGGTAAAGGCGCAGGCGGCCATGATGCCGCCGGTATCCACCGACACCAGGATCCGGTGCGGCACGATGGTGACGCCCAAGCCGATCAGCCGTGCCTGAACCCGGTGCTGCTCCATGGTGGCGTGCATCCAGGTGGAGGCGTCGGCGGCGGGCGTGACATAGGTGACGGCGTAGCCCTTGACCGCCAGAAGCTCGGCCAGAACCCCCGCCATGTAATAGTGGTCGTCGTCATAAACGATCACGCTGCGCGCCGTGGGCAGGGTGCCGTCCATGAGGTGATCGGGGGTCAGCACCTCGACCCCTTCGGCCATGGGGACCGGCTTCAGCACCCGGCGGCCAACGCCGTCGGCGCGCCAGTGGGAGCCGGTCGCCAGAACCACGCGTTCGGCCCCCAGTTCCAGAACCGTCCCGGCGTCCAGAGGGCTGTCGCGGAAAAGCGCGATGCGCGGATCGGTGATGATCTGCTGCTGCCGGTAATCGACCACCCGGCCCCAGGCCGACAGGCCGGGGAGACGCCGCTCCCTCTCCACCCGCCCGCCGAGGGTGGCGGAGGCCTCCGCCAAGCTGACCTCATGGCCGCGGCGGCTGAGCATCATCGCCGCCTCCAGCCCCGCCGGGCCGGCGCCCACCACCAGAACGCGGTCGTCCGATTGCCGGGGGCGGATGTATTCGGGGTGCCAGCCGCGCCGCCATTCCTCGCCCATCGACGGGTTTTGCGTGCAGCGCGAGGGCGAGGCCGTGAAATCGCCGGACACGCAGATGTTGCAGCCGATGCATTCGCGGATGTCGTCGATGCGCCCCTCCTCCAGCTTCTTGGGCAGGAAGGGATCGGCGATGGAGGGCCGCGCCGCGCCGACCAGATCGAGGATTCCGCTTTTGACCATGCGGACCATGGTGTCGGGGGAGGTGAAGCGGCCGACCCCCACCACCGGCTTGCGGGTGAACCGCTTGATGGTGTGGACGAACGGCTCCTGATAGGCTTCGGGCGAGAAGCGGGAGGTCTGGCTGTCGTTCTCCCACCCCGACAGGGTGAGATCCCACAGGTCGGGGATGTCCCCCAGCAGCCCGATGACCTCCTCCGCCTCCTCCCGGTGCAGGCCGTCGGGGCCGATCAGTTCATCCACGGAAATACGGCAGGCCACGGCACAGCGGTCACCCACCGCGTCCCGCGTGTCCTCCAGCAGTTCCCGCAGCAGACGCGCCCGGTTTTCCAGGCTTCCGCCGTATTCGTCGCCGCGGGTGTTGTAGCGGCGCGACAGGAAGAACATCGGGCCGCCGAACAGCTTGCCGGCATAGACATACACGATGTCGTAATCGGCCCTTTTGGCCCGCAGCGCCGCCTGCCGGTGCCAATGGCGAAGGTCGGCGATGTCCTGCCTGTCCATGGCCCGGGCCTGAACCGGATCGTTGGTGAAGGTGGCAACCGGCAGATCGACAGGCCCCAGCGGGATCTCGCGCGATGTCAGGTTCGGGCTGTTCATGCCGTTGTGGCAAAGCTGCAGCCCCGCAAGGGCGCCGTGGGCGTGCACCCCGTCGGCAACGCGGGCCAGCATGGGGATGTCCTGGTCACTCCAGGCCCTGAGTTCGATAAAGGGGCTGATGTCCGAGGTGGGGTGGATCTCCGTCTGCTCGGTGCACACCACACCCCAGCCGCCCTCGGCCTTGATCGCCCGCATGGCCGCCAGCCCGGATGCGTCGCGGTAGCCCATGCCGTTGCAGTGCGGCACCTGATAGAAGCGGTTCCGTGCTGTCACGGGACCGATCCGCACCGGCTCGAACAGGATATCGTAACGGGGATCTCTGGGCATTCGCCTGCACCTCTTATACCGGCCCCCCGTGACGGGAGGTGCCGCATTGCGGTCAAACGCCACGCCGGCTTTTCCGCGCCCACAAGGGTGGGGCGTCGCCGTGGCGGCGGCCGGCAAACACCTGATACGGGTTGGTTCAGACGTTCGCCGGCATCGAACCCGATGTGATGGGGAAACTATGGGCCGGCGGTTGCTTGGGCTAAATTCGCAAATTCCTTTGCTTTGCTTAGCTTTTGTGCTGAGCAAAAAGACGCTCGAAAATTAGGCAAATGCCCATTTCCCTGCATTGGGGAAACCGAAGCAAGGCGTTGGTTTATCGGGGGTTACGGGCCGGTTTTTTTCTCCCATCCTGAACCCGACTGGCCCTTGTCCGGAGCACGCCCCCCGATGACCTCACCGATGCCCGTCCTCAATCATGCTTATTGGCGCGACGCCGCCGCTGCCCTTTCCTTTTCCACCGGCATCCTGATCGACGGCACGCTGAGGCCTGCCGTGGACGGCGGAACGTTTCCGAGCGTCAATCCGGCCACGGGCCGGGTCATCGCCGACATCGCCGCCGGCACGGCCGACGACGTGCAGGTTGCCGTGGCGTCGGCGCGGCGGACCTTCGACAGCGGTGTCTGGTCGCGCCGCCCGCCGGCGGAGCGCAAGGCGGTCCTGCTGCGTCTGGCCGACCTGATCCGCGCAAACGCCCAGGAACTGGCGCTGCTGGACAGCCTGGACATGGGCAAGCCGGTGATGGATGCCCTGACCATCGATGTTCCCGGTGCCGCCGCCGTCTGGCAATGGACCGCCGAGGCCATCGACAAGGTGTACGACCACGTCGCCCCCACCGCCCCCGGCGATCTGGCGATGATCCGGCGCGAGGCCGTGGGCGTCGTGGCCGCCGTGGTCCCGTGGAACTTCCCGCTCGACCTTGCCAGTTGGAAATGCGCGCCGGCCCTTGCCGCCGGGAATTCGGTGGTCCTGAAGCCGGCGGAGCAATCGCCCCTGTCCGCCATCAAGCTGGGCCTTCTGGCGCTGGAAGCCGGCCTGCCGGCGGGTGTGCTCAACGTGGTTCCCGGCTTGGGCGAAACCGCGGGCAAGGCGCTGGGGCTGCATGGCGACGTCGATGCGCTGGCCTTCACCGGCTCGACCGAGGTCGGCAAGCTGTTCCTGTCCTATGCCGCCCAAAGCAACATGAAGCCGGTGTGGCTGGAATGCGGCGGCAAAAGCCCGAACCTCGTCTTCGAGGATTGCGAGGATCTGGACCGGGCGGCGGAGATGGCCGCCTTCGGCATTTTCTTCAATCAGGGGGAGATCTGTTCGGCCAATTCCCGGCTTCTGGTTCAGGACAGCATCAAGGACCGCTTCCTTGAATTGCTGGTCAAACACGCGGCCACCTGGATGCCGGGGGATCCCCTGGATCCCGTCAACCGTGCCGGTGCCCTGGTGGAAAAGCGCCATGCGGACCGGGTGGAGGAGGCCATCCGCCGCGGCCGGCAGGATGCCCGGCTGGTTCTGGGCGGGCGGCGGATCAGCCATGGCGGCAGCGATTGTTTCATCGAACCCACGATCTTCGATCAGGTCGCCCCCGGCCACGCCCTTGCCCGTGACGAGATCTTCGGCCCCGTCCTGGCCGTTCTCTCCTTCAAGACCGAGGACGAGGCCGTCGCCCTGGCCAACGACAGCATCTATGGCCTGGCGGCGTCGGTCTGGACCGGTTCGCTGGGCCGGGCGCTGCGTTTGTCGGAACGGCTGCGGGCCGGCACCGTCTCGGTCAACACCGTCGATGCGCTCAGCCCGCAGACACCGTTCGGCGGCATGAAGCAGTCGGGTCATGGCCGGGATCTGTCGCTGCACGCGCTGGAAAAATACACCGCGTTGAAAACCGTCTGGATCAAGTACTGACGCCATGCTGACCGAAAGCCTTGAGATCCTGGCGCGGCTGGTCGCCTTTCCCACCGTCAGCCGCGACGGCAACCTGGACCTGATCGCCTATGCCGAAGCCATCCTGCGGGATGCGGGCGCGCACACCTCCCGCGTGGTGTCGGAGGATGGCCGCAAGGCCAATCTGCACGCCGTCATCGGCCCCCGGGACCAGCCGGGGGTGATGCTGTCCGGGCACACCGACGTCGTGCCGGTGGACGGGCAGGAATGGCGTTCGGATCCCTTCGCCCTGCGCCGCGAGGGCGGCACGCTCTATGGCCGCGGCACGGCGGACATGAAGGGATTCATCGCCTGCGTCCTGGCCCTGGCCCGCTGGATAAAGGGGCTGGACCTCCGCACCCCGCTCACGATCTCGCTGTCGTACGACGAGGAGATCGGGTGCCTGGGGGTGCAGCGGCTGCTGGACATGATGCAGACCATGCCGGTCCAGCCCCGTTTCTGCATCGTCGGCGAACCGACGCTGATGCAGGTGGTCAGCGCCCACAAGGGCAAGACCGCCGCCCGGATCGAATGCGTCGGGGTGGAGGCGCACTCCAGCCTGCCCGATGCGGGCCTGAACGCCATTCATATGGCGTGCGACATCATCGCCGGCCTTCGCCGCCTGCAATCGGATATCTGCTGTCACGGCCATCACGATGGAGCCTACGAGGTCGCCCACACCACCATCCATGTGGGCCGCATCCACGGGGGCGAGGCGCTGAACATCGTGCCCAACCTGTGCTGGTTCGATTTCGAGATCCGGCATCTGCCGCAGGATGACATCGACGGGCTGATGGCTGCCGTCGAGGCCGTCATCGCGCAGGTCCGCACCCAGGCCAGGGAGCGTTTTCCCCAGGCCGATGTCCGTCTGGTTCCCCTGTCCAGCTACCCGGCCCTGGACACGCCGGCCGAGGCGGAGGTGATCGCCTTCGTCAAAAGCCTGACCGGCGGCAACAGCACCGGCAAGATCTCGTTCGGCACCGAAGGCGGGCTGTACGCCAGCCGGCTGGGGATCCCCACCGTCGTGTGCGGTCCGGGATCCATCGCCCAGGCCCACAAGCCCGACGAATTCATCGAAACCAGCCAGATGGCGGCCTGCGCCGCCATGCTCGAACGCCTCGCGGAACGGCTCCGGCAGGGCATAGGGCCGACGGGATGATACCGGCCCGGGTGGCTTCCCCGATCCGGATCAGAAGCCGCTTTCCCGGATCAGCACGCCGATGGTGGCGCGCCAGATGCGGTCAAGGGGGCTGACGGCGCCGGCTTCGACCACCACCATCCCGGGAACGACCTGTTCGGGCGCCGGTCCCGCCGCGAGCGGGGCGAGGGTGACGCGGTACAGGGGCGCGTTGGGGATAAGGGCGCCCCGGTTGGCGCCGGACGGGGCCGGTTGTGCCGCAATCGGCCCGCCCTGGGTCGAGGACAGCATGGGGATGGCGAGCACGGCGGTGTTGACCTGCTCGATGGCGGTGACCGCGACCCCGACGGCCGGGCGGGCGGGGTCTTCGGGCAGAAAGCGGCCGATGGCGCCGGGTTTCACGCGGTCAAGGTCGGCGGCGGCAAGATAGGCGACGAACAGCGCGCGGTCACGGTTGACCAACCGCCCGAGCGGCTGGTCGGGCTTGACCCACAGGCCGCTCCTCACCTCAGGGGCCAGATCGGTGACGACGCCATCGAACGGCGCGCGGACGGTCAGCTTCTGCTGGCGGGCCAGAAGTCCGGCCTCTTCCGAAAGCAGGGTCGCCATCTGCTGCTGAAGGGCGGGCAGGCTGTCGAGATCGTCCCGGCTGGCCGCCTGGCGCTGAATGCGCAGGCTGACCGCCTGAAGGCGAAGCCGGGTCAGCGTGAGCCGTTGATCGAGTTCGGGGGCGTCGAGGCGGAACAGGCTGTCCCCCGCCCTGACCACCTGTCCCGGCGCGACGTTCAGATCGGCGATTTGGGACGGGACCGGGGCGAACAGGGTGACGTAATCGATGGGGCGATGAACCGCCGGCAGGGAGGCCCGGCTCTGCCAGGGGACCGCCAGCAGGATCAGCATTCCGGCGAACAGGGCCACGGTGACCACGAGATTGGGCGACCAGCCGATGCGGTCGCGCCGCACCCACCAGGCTTTCACTTCGTTGGTCACCGGCAGGGCCAGAAACCAGCCGATCTCCACCAGCATCAGCAGGATCCCCAGCAGTTTGAAGAACATGTGGTAGACGAGAAGGGCGATGCCGAAAAACAGCACCGCCCGGTAAACCCAGGTCGCCCAGGCATAGACCAACAGAATGCGCCGGGTCCGGGGGGGAAACCGCTCGGGTGCGGGATCGTCGAGGGCGAACATCCAGCGGCGCAACCGCCAGCGGGCCAGCGCGAAGGCGCGGTCCTGCAGGTTCGACACCCCCAGCCAGTCCGAAAGCAGATAATAGCCGTCGAACCGCATGAACGGGCTGAGGTTGACCGCCAGGGTCGATACCCAGGTGGTGGTTGCCACCAGAAAGACGGCGCTGCGCACCGGGCCGTCAGGCAGAAAGCTCCACAGGAAGGTTGCAATCAGCGCCAGCCCCAATTCGGTGGCGACACCGGCCCCATCGATGATGAGGCGCTGCCGGCGGGACACGAGCCGCCAGGAATCGTTCACGTCGGTATAGAGCACCGGCAGCATCACCAGCAGCGCCACCCCCATGGTCGGGACGCGGCAGCCGAAGGACTTGGCGGCATAGGCGTGCCCAAGCTCGTGCACCGCCTTGACCAGGAAAAGGGTGATGGCAAAGGTGACGGCCCCCTCCGCCGAAAAGAAATGCTGGAACGTGTGGAGGAAGGCGTCCCACTGCCGCAGGGTCAGGATCAGGCCCAGCACCCCCAGCGCCAGGACCAGCGCGAACACCGGCCAGTTCAGCACCCGCCGCGCCAACGGCAAGGTCGCCGTCAGAAAGGCATCGGGGCGCACCAGGGGAATGCGGATGAAGAGATAGTGGTGAAGCAGCCATCGCAGCCAGGACAGCCGGGACGCCGCCGCTTGCCGCAGCAGGGCCTGCACCGATTCCGGGCGGTCGGCGCGCAGCAGGCCGCAGCCGTCGAGAAAGCGGATGAACGCGGCGAGGTCATCGGCGTCCGCCGTCACCCCGGTTTCGACGGTGACCGCGTTCAGCACGGCCCCGGCGTTTCCCAACGGCCAGCGCGACAGGAACGCGAAGCCGGCGTGGCCGATGCGGTAGAACCGCTGGCGGAGCGGATCGTGGATGGTCCAGGTCGGCGACCCGTCGGCGTCGCGCGGTCCTTCCATCAACCGCACGTCATCCCGCAGCGGCGGCAGGGCGATGGTCGCCGGATCGATGGCCGCCGGATCGATGGTCATGGATCAGACCCCCACCCATTGGCGCAGCGCCGTCAGCGGCCGGCGGAACAGGTACAGCAGAACCGGCACGGAACGGCCGTGGACGTTGGCGGTCCCCTGCAGGCCGATGCGCGGGGGTGCCTGGCCGGGTTCAAGCGTCGCGGTCAGCCGGTAGGCCAGAACGCCGGCCGGCGTCATATCGGCTTCGAAGCTGGCGGTGGCCAGCGTTGCCGACAGCCGCTTCAGGGGATCGTTGTCGAGAAACAGATCGACCCGCGCCCCCGGTTCCAGGGCGATGGCGTCGCGCACCGGCAGGGCGATGCGCGCCTCCACCCGCTCAGGGTCGGCGATCTGCAGGATGCGCTGGCCGACGACCACGGGGCGTCCGATCCAGTCGTTGGCGTCGGTGAAGACGGCGGTGCCCGCGCGCTCCGCCTTGACCACCACCCGTTCCAGCAGGCGGCGGGCGTAATCCAGCTCGGCGGTGCGCAACGCGACCTGCGCTTCGAGCAGTGCGACCTGTCCCGCCTGTTTGCGGTCGCCGAACGCACCCTGAACCGCCTGATGCAGTTCGGCCTGGGCAATGCCCAGCGTCCGTTCGGCCACCGCCACCTGATTGTTGAGCGTGACATCATCGAAGGCGAACAGCGGCTGGCCCGTGGTCACCGTCTGGTTCGGCGCCACCAGAAACCGCGCGATGACGCCATCGATGGGGGCCGCCACCATCACCGGCCCGGTGGCGACGATCTCCACCGGCGCCAGCGCCGACTGGGAAACCGGCACGGCCATTCCCAGTGCTGCCAGCGCCAGGACCGCCAGCGCCGGCCACCGCAAGCGGTGGGCAAGGCCCGGCTGCGGCCCCTTTCCCCCGGTCAGCGCCAGCCACGCATGGGCGTAGCAGGCGGCGAGGCGCTCAACCACCAGCAACTCGCCCTTGTCCCACGGCTTGTCCCGCGCCAGCCACAGCCCCCCCAACCGCCGGCCGTTCCCGGCCGCCAGCGGACACCAGATCACCGCGGGCGGGCACCATTCGGCCCATTCGGCGCGCTCGGCCTCCGTCAGCGTCAACGGATCGACGGGATGGAGCGTGCCGGCATCCGCCTGATCCGCGAGCCGTGCGGCCATCCGGTCGAGCCAGCGCACCATCGGCGCATCCCGGTCGAGCACCGCCACCCCGGACACGGCGGCGACCCGGCCCCGGACACCGGCGCCATCGCCGCACATGACGGCGGCAAAGCGAAAATCGATGGCCCGCCGCATCTCATTGACCAGGGAAAACTGCAGCCCCTCCACGGTGTCCGCCTGCCGGGCGCGCTCCTCCAGCTGGAGGAGGGTGGACAGGAACAGGGTGCTGCTGTCGGGCTGGGTCATGGTTTGGAAACCTGACTCACCGGAAAGCGGGCATTGCCGCTCATGCCGGGCATCAGGGTCCGGTCACGATCGTCGGTTTCGCCGTAGACGGTGGCGGTCTGGCTCACCGGGTCGATCTGCGCGCCCAGCCGGACGATGCGGCCGGTGTAGGACTGTCTGGTTTCGTCGATGTCGAGGAAAAACGGCTCCCCGGGTTTCAGCCAGACCAGCCACGCGGCCGGAACCACCAGGGTGATTTCGGGACGGCTGTCGTCGAGGATGGCGAGCAGCGGCGTGTGCTGGGCCACCGTTTCAAAGGCGTGGGCCTTCAACTCCACCACCCGGCCGTCATAGGGGGCGGTGATGACGCAGTGCTCGACGGCCAGGGACGCCGCCCGATGATCGGCGCGCGCCTTTTCCACATCGGCGCGCGCCGTCGCCACTTCGAGCGCACCGCTGGAGCGCCGGGCCGCCAGGGCGTCTTCGGCCGTCAGCTTGGCCTGGAAACGATCCAATGCTGCCTTGGCGCCCTGCTGGGCGAACTGGTAACCGCGACAGTCGAATTCGACCAGCGGGTCGCCCTTGCGGAATCGCTCGCCTTCGCGCAAGGACAGGCGGGTGATCCGGGCGGCGATCTCGCTCGACAGCACCGCCTGCTGCTGCGGCCGGATGACGGCCCGTGCCTGCCGCGTTGCGCCGTCCTGGGGTTCGGCGGCGGGCGCCGGGCGGCCGGCTCCCACCGCAAGCGCGCACAGCAGCACCGCCAGGGGCATGGCGACCCGGACCATCATGTCGGCCCCACGCCCGAGGGCCGCTCCGTTGCCACTGCCGCCGGTGCCGCCGCCGGTGTCGGCGCCCCGGCCGGCGTCGCCGCGGGCTTGTCGATCGTTTGTCCGGTTGCCTTCAGCGCATTGGCGGCGTTTCTGGCCGCCGCGACGGCGTGGGCCAGGGCGGTGCCGTCTTCCCAGTTGTGCAGGGTCTTGGCGATCTGGCCGGACAGGGTGGGCAGGGAATCGTCCGCCACCACGTTCGGCAAGGGATCGGCCCCCACCGACACCATCAGCGCGCCATAGGCGTTCTGGACGTTGGCGTAGGCGGTGTCGCGGCGCAGGGCGGCGAACACGTTCTCGGCATCGGCCTGGATCACCGCCAGATCGCCGCTGCGCTGCACCTGCCCCGCGTTGACGAGTTGCTGGAAAATGCGCTGTTCGACGCTGGCCTGCTGGCGGGCCGTCAGATACTCCTCGGTCGCTTGCTGAAGCCGCAGGCTGGCCACGTTCACCTGGGCCATCACGGCCATGCTGAGGGCGGCGTGCTTGACCTTTTTCAGCGTCTGGTCGGCCTCGGCAAGGTCGAGCCGGGCCGGGGTCGAGAACACCGTCAGCAGGTTCCAGGCGACGCCGACACCGTAGCTCGTCCATTCATTGTTGGTGAGGTAGCGGTTGGAATCATAGGAAGCACCGCCGCTGAGGTTGATGCCCGGCAGCATTTCCAGAAGGATCCGCCGGGTTTCGGCCCCGCTGATCCGGGAATCATAGGACGCCTGGATCAGTTCCGGCCGGTTGTGAAGGGCGACATCGACCAGATCATCCGGGGCCGCCGTGACACGGGGGAGCGGCGCTTCCCGCCGTTCGTCGGGCACCACCACGTGGAATTCCGTGCCCGGCTTGAGATTCATCAGGGCTGCAAGCTGGATCTTGGCCCCGACCAGTTCCCGCCGCAACGTCCGCAGCCGCTCCAGGGTGGCGAGCAGGGCGCGCTGGTATTGCAGATCCTCCAGCGGTGCCCGGATCGACTGCTGTTCGATCGCCTGGGCGTCGGCCAGTGCCGCCTCGGTCCGCTTGAGCAAGGGGTCGATCCGCCGCAACAGCCGCTCGGCCGCCACCGAGCGCCAGTAGGTGGTGCGCACATCCTGGATGATGTTGTGGATCACCTTGCGCCGCTGCTCGTCGGCCATCAGGCTGCGGTCGGCGGCCTGACGGGCGCGGATGTAGCTGACGCCGAAATCGAGAATGTTCCAGGTGACGGCGGTCTGGGCACTCCACATCCGCCGTTCGGTGGAAATCGACGGCTCCAGCGATTGCGTGTGCGTGCGGATCGATTCGCTGGATGACGCGGCGTCGTTGCTGCGGGCGTTCAGGCCGGCGGTGGCCGCCAGCTTCGGCAGCATGTCATAGCTGGACAGGTCAAGCTGCCGTTGAGCCACCGCCTGGCTCAGCATCTCGGACCGATGGTCGAGGTTGAACTTGACCGCCCGCGCCATCGCCTCTTCCAACCCGATCGGGCCGGTAATGGGGGCGCTGTCGCCGAAGATCATCCGCTTGTCCTGTTCGATCGCCGCCCATTTCTCCTCCGGCGTCAAAGGCTCGGGCGTCAGGGCGCATCCTCCCAGAAGCAGGACGATGCAGGACAACGCCGCGGTGTGGCGCCGGCCGGGACGGGACGGGCGGCAGGACGGGGACAATGATTTCGGGTGGCCGGACGGCGTCATGCTGTCACCTGATTTCCAAAAAAATGATGGCGGTTGGCAAGGTCGGGGCGCGCCGCCGCGTTACGCGGCGTCTCTGCCGATCAGGCCGGCGGCGGATCGGGCCGCCGCGATCAGAGTGGCCCGTTCGTGTTCGAACCTGCCGGCGGCCTCGGCCAGTTGATCGGTGAAGGACCATGCCGCCGGGCCGGGCAGAGCGGCCTGGGGCCGCGGGGTCTGAGGCTGCTGGGATGGCTGCGGCGCTTCGCCGGTCCGCGCACTGTCCGGCACCGGGGAATCCGGCGCATTGGTGGCATTCGGTGTATTGGCATCCGGTGTATTGGCATCCGGCGCCGCGGGGGCGGGGGACGGCTCCCCGGCGGTGTCCTGCCCGTCTTGCGGCCCTTGGCCTTGCCGTTCCCCGGTTGCGGGCGGGAGCGTCCCGGCCGGGCCGGTTTCGGTGGTCCCGCCGGTGAGGGAGGAACCGAAGACCCCCGACGACAGCGACGATCCGAAGCCGCTGCCACCCGATCCGAAACCGGATCCGAAGCCCCCGCCCGGCAGGCCGGCGGAAAAGCCGCTGCCGCCGGATTGCCCGCCGGCATTGCCGGGCTGGCTGCCCGAGGCGGTCGAGATCATGCTTTGGCCGGCGGAACCGCTCATGTTCGACGCCGTGATGAGACGGTCGCCGCCGTTCCCGGCGCCGGTATCGACACCGCTGCTGCTCATGGCGTCGGTGGTGATCAGGCGGCCACCGACCCCGCCCCCGGTGTCGGTGGCGCCGACCGTGCCGACGCTGATGGCCGGCGTGATGAGCGGGGGTGGCGGCTGGGGCACGGGGGCGTTGACCGGCGGGGGCGTGGGGACCGTCACCGGCGGGGGGGACGACAGGGTGACCCTGACGGCCAGTGTCGCCGTGCTCGCCAGACCGGCGGCGTCGGTAACCCGGACCGTGATCGGATACAGCCCGGCCGCGCTGTAGCCGTGATCGAGCGCCTGCGTCAAACGCACCACGCCGGTGTTCTGGTCGATGGTGAACCGTCCGTTGGCGTCGTCGATCAGGTGATAGCGCAGGGCTTGGCCGCCCGGATCGCTGGCCGAGACCCTGCCGATGTCAGTCCCGGCACCGCTGCCGTTCGGAACCACCAGCGTCCCGGCGATCGAAACCGGCGCGATGGTTTCCACAATGATCGTCTGCCCGGCCGACACGGTTCCGGTGTTGCCGGCGGCATCGGTGGCGGTCGCCGTGATGGTGTGGCTGCCGGCCCCCAGCGCCGCGGTGGCGACCGACCACACGCCTGCGCTGTCGGTGGTGGTGGTCGCCAGCAGGGTGGAGCCTGCATAGACCCGGACCGTGCTGTTGGCTTCGGCGGTGCCGGTGATGGTGGGGGTGGTGGCGCTGGTGATGGCGTCGGCGTTCGACCAGCCGCTGTCACTCGCCCCATGCAGGGCCGGGACGGGCGGGGCCGCGGGCGCGCTGTTGTCCACCGTGGCGTTGGTGCCGTCCGCCGCGGTGGCCGACAGGCGGTCGATGCTGGTGGCGGTCACCGCGACATTGCGGTTCGCCACATTGTTGATCGAGCCGGATACGATGGTGTAGCGGGCCGTCCAATGCCCCTGGCCGTCGCTGGTGCCGGCAACCGTTCCGCCGCCGAACTGGCTGAAGTCGAAGGTGGCGCCGGTGATGGTCCGGCTGTTGTTGTCGCCGGTGGCACTGTCGTCCCAGGTGGCCGTCACCGTGTCGCCGATCTTGAAGACGCCGCCGGTGCCGGTGGCGCCGCTGATGCTGATGTGGGGATCGGTGACGATCGGGCCGTAGATCACCTGGAAGGTTTTGGCGCTGCTTGCCGCCGCAACCGCGTTGCCGGCGGTGTCCTTCACCGAGCCGCCGACGATGCCGATGGTGTAGGTGCCGATGTCCCCGCTGTCCCAACTGCCGCCCGGTGCTGTAAAGGTGTAGGTGGCGGTTTTGGTAGCGGCATCCCACGAGGCCCCGGTTACCGTCAGGCTGGTGTTCCCCGGCCCGGTCACCGTCACATTGCCGGCGCCGATGCTGGCCGCGTCAATCCCGGTCCCGGTGCCGTCGTAGGTGACGGTGAAGGTGGCGCCGGTGCCGCTCGGGGCGATCAGGTCGGTTCGGGTGACGCTGGCCGTGGGTGTTGCCGTGTCGATGACGATGGTCCGGCCGGACGACACGGCTCCGGTGTTGCCGGCGGCGTCGGTGGCGGTCGCCGTGATGGTGTGGCTGCCGGCACCCAGCGCCGACGGGGTCACCGACCACACGCCTGCGCTGTCGGCGGTGGTGGTCGCCAGCAGGGTCGAGCCGTCATAGACCCGGACCGTGCTGTTGGCTTCGGCGGTGCCGGTGATGGTCGGGGTGGTGACGTTGGTGATGGCGTCGGCGTTGGATGCGCCGCGGTCGCTTGCGGCATTGAGGGTCGGGGCGGGCGGGGCCGCGGGCGCGCTGTTGTCCACCGTGGCGTTGGTGCCGTCCGCCGCGGTGGCCGACAGGCGGTCGATGCTGGTGGCGGTCACCGCGACATTGCGGTTCGCCACATTGTTGATCGAGCCGGATACGATGGTGTAGCGGGCCGTCCAATGCCCCTGGCCGTCGCTGGTGCCGGCAACCGTTCCGCCGCCGAACTGGCTGAAGTCGAAGGTGGCGCCGGTGATGGTCCGGCTGTTGTTGTCACCGGCCGCACTGTTGTCCCAGGTGGCCGTCACCGTGTCGCCGATCCTGAAGACGCCGCCGGTGCCGGTGGCGCCGCCGATGCTGATGTGCGGATCGGTGACGATCGGGCCGTAAATCACCTGGAAGGTTTTGGCGCTGCTGGCCGCCGTGACGGCGTTGCCGGCGGTGTCCTTTACCGAGCCGCCGACGATGCCGATGGTGTAGGAGCCGATATCCCCCTCGTCCCAACTGCCGCCCGGTGCGGCAAAGCGGTAGGTGGCGGTTTTGCTTGCGGCGTCCCAGCCGTCCAGGGTCACGGTCAGGCTGGTGTTGCCCGGCCCGGTCACCGTCACATTGCCGGCACCGATGCTGGCCGCGTCGATCCCGGTCCCGGTGCCGTCGTAGGTGACGGTGAAGGTGGCGCCGGTGCCGCTGGGGGCGATCAGGTCGGTCCGGGTGACGCTGGCCGTGGGGGCTGCCGTGTCGATGACGATGGCCTGTCCGGCCGACACGGTTCCGGTGTTGCCGGCGGCATCGGTGACGATCGCGGTGATGATGTGGCTGCCGGCACCCAGCGCCGAGGTGGCGACCGACCACCCCCCTTCACCGTCGGCGGTGGTGGTCGCCAGCAGGGTCGAGCCTTCATAGACCCGGACCGTGCTCCCCGCTTCGGCGGTGCCGGTCATGGTCGGGGTGGTGACGTTGGTGATGGCGTCGGCGTTGGACGTGCCGCTGTCGCTTGCGGCATTGAGGGCCGGGGCGGGCGGGGCCGCGGGCGCGCTGTTGTCCACCGTGGCGTTGGTGCCGTCCGCCGTGGTGGCCGACAGGCTTTCGCTGTCGGTGGCGGTCACTGCGACATTGCGGTTCGCCACATTGTTGATCGAACCGGACACGATGGTGTGGCTGGCCGTCCAATGGCCTTGGCCGTCGCTGGTGCCGGTAACCGCCGCCCCGCCGCCGAACTGGCTGAAATCGAAGGTGACGCCGGTGATGGTCCGGCTGTTGTTGTCGCCGGCGGCACTGTCGTCCCAGGTGGCCGTCACCGTGTCGCCGATCTTGAAGACGCCGCCGGTGCCGGTGGCGCCGCTGATGCTGATGTGGGGATCGGTGACGATCGGGCCGTAAACGACTTGGAAGGTTTTGGCGCTGCTGGCCGCCGCCACGGCGTTGCCGGCGGTGTCCTTCACCGTGTTGCCGACGATGCCGATGGTGTAGGTGCCGGCATCCCCCTCGTCCCAACCGCCGCCCGGTGCGGTAAAGGTGTAGGTGGCGGTGTTGGTGGTGGCATCCCACAAGGCCCCGGTCACGGTCAGGCTGATGCTGCCCGGCCCGGTCACCGTCACATTGCCGACGGCTATGGTTGTCCCGTCGATCTCCGTGCCCGTGCCGTCGTAGGTCACGGTGAAGGTGGCGTCGCTGCCGGTGGGGGCCGACAGATCGGCCCGGGTGACGCTGGCGGTCGGCGCCGCGGCGTCGATGACGATGTTCTTGTTGGCCCCCAGCGAATGGGCCTCGCCCGGTGTCGGCAGGGTCAGCGTGGCGTTGTTGCCCGCCCCGTCCTTGATGCGGCCGCCGTTGAGGGTCAGGGCCGCGGTGCTGGCAAAATCAAGGTCGGAGGAGAGATCCCCCGCCTGCACCGTATAGGTGAAGGTCAGGGTCGTGGTGCCGCTGCCGCTGGTGTAATTCACCACCCGGCCGCCGGTGGCCGAATTCAGCGTCAGCCGCGGCGAGCCGGTGACGGTCACCACTTCGCTGAACGTCACCTGGATGCTGACGGTATCGCCCGCCTTGTAGGTGCCGTTGCTGGTTGACGCGGTGACCTCGGTCACCGTCGGCGCCACGGTGTCCAGGGCATAAGCCGCACCGGCGCTGCCGCTGTCCGGGACTGGAGCCGTGCCGCCATGGACCACCACGCCGGTTCCCCGGCCGGAGAAGTTCAGCGCAACCGTGCCTTCGCCCGACAGGCCGGTGACCGTCACGTCGTAGCTCGACGAACCGTCGGTTCCGGTTTCAATGGTGATCGTCGGGGTTCCGGTAACGCCCTCTCCCTTGATGACGGTGAAGTCGTCGGCGGTGACGCCGTCCACAGGACCGCTGAACGTGACGGTGTACGCCAGCCCGGTGACGCCGTTGGTCTTTTCGGCGGATGCGCGCTCGATCGAGGACAGGGTGACGCCCGGCGTCAGCCGCATCACCGACCCGGTTCGGAAATTGTCGTCGTTGGCGGCGTAGGCCAGATACGGCGTCCCATTGTAGACCGCGAACGAGACGAAGGTGGCATCCGTTGCCGAGAACCCGGCATTGCCGACGGTTTCCCAACCGGAGCCGTTGTAGCTCATCACCGTCGCCTTGCCGCCGTTGGCGTCGTCCCGGAATCCCAGATAGAGCGTGCGGTTCGGGTTCTGGTAGTCGATCGCCAGCGACACATAGGTGGCCGCCCCCGCCGTGAAGCCGGGGGTGCCGACGGCTTCCCAACTGGCGCCGTTGAATTTCATCACCGTCGCCTTGCCGTCGTTCCCGTTGTCCTGATAGGCAAGGAAGTAGTTCAGGCCGTCGAAGGTGAGGGAGAGATACTGGGCCGCACCGGCCGAGAATCCGGGGTCGCCGACGGCGACCCATTGGGCCTCGCCGCCGGTGCCGGAAAGCGTCATCACCGAAGCCTTGCCGCCGTTGGCGCCGTCGCTGAACGCGAAATACGGCTTCTCATAATAATCGACGAACAGCGATCCGTGGGTGGCGCTTCCGGCCGTGAAGCTGGCGTTGCCGACGGTTTCCCACGTGGTGCCGTTGAACACCATCACCGTCGCCTTGCCGTCGCCGGCGCTCATGTAATTGCTGTTCTGGAAGGCGAGATAGGGGGTGCCGGAGGCGCTGATGACCAGCGATGAATAAGCGATTTCGCTCGCCGTGAATCCGGGATTGCCGACGGCTTCCCAACCGGTGCCGTTGAACCGCATCACCGTCGCCTTGCCGTCGTTTCCGTTATCCCGGAAAGCGATGTACGGCGTGCCGTTCTGGTCGGTGGTGATGGAGATGGAATCAACCGATCCTGCCGAGATCCCGGCGTCGCCGACGTTCATCCAGCTTGTGCCGTCGAACTTCATCACCGTCGCCTTTCCGGCGTTCAGACCGTCGTTGAAGGCGACATAGGTGGTGCCCTGGTTGTCGATGGTCATCGACGCGCCATAGCTGAACTGGGAGGTGAAATTGCCGGGACCGAGAAGGCCCCAGTAGGATGAGGAGAAGATCGGGTCCAGCGGATTGCCGGCGGCATCCGTGATGGTCTGTCCGCGGGCGAACCCCAGCGTGATGGTGCCGCTGACGTTGGCAAGATCCCCGCCGGAAATGGTGACATCATAGGCGTTGTCGCCGGCCGCCGTCACGTTGGTCACGGTGCCGGTGGTGCCGGTCACCACGAAGTCGCTGGTGGCCGCGGTCGCCGCCATCGGCCCGTCGAAGGTGACCCGGAAAACCACCGAGGCGGCGAGGCCGGGTGCTGTTTGACGCACGATCGACACCAGCGTCGGGGCCGTGTTGTCGATGGTGTAGGTGGAATGATCGGTGCCGGAAACGGTGGTGACGGTCAGCGCGTTGCCCAGGGCGTCGGTGATGTTCTGGCCGCCGGCCAGCCCCAGCGTGATGGTTCCGTTGAGGTCGGCCATGTCGCCGCCCGAAACGGTGACGTCGTACGCGTTGCCGCCGGCCGATGTTACGGTGGTCACCGTGCCGGTGGTGCCGGTCACCGCGAAGTCGCCGGCATCGAGGTTGCTCACCGCCTCATTGAACGTCACCCGATAGGTGACGGAATCGGCGCGGGTGTACGCCCCGCTGGGGGTCTGGCGTTCGATCGAGGCGATGGTCGGCCCGGCGTTGTCCAGCGTGTAGGCCTGGCTGGAGATCGCGGCGGTCGGAATCGGCTTGGTGGTGCCATGGGCGACGATGCCCGTTCCGATGCCGGTGAAGTCCAGTTCGACCGCGCCGTTGCCCGCAAGCCCGGCGACATGGACGGTATAGGTCGAAGAACCGTCGGCCCCGGCGGTGATGGTGATCGTCGGGGTTCCGGTGACGCCGTCGCCCTTCAGCACGGTGAAATCATCGGCGGTAACGCCGTCCACCCCCTGGCTGAACGTCACGGTGAAATCCAGCCCGCCCACGCCCCTGATCGATGCGCTGCCCACCCGCTCGATCGCGGTGAGGGAGACACCCGATGGAAGCGAACTCACGGTCGCCTTGGTGCCCACCATATCCATATAGGCAAAATAGAGGGTGCCGTCGGCCGCAACCGCCAGCCGTGGGGGGGGGACCACCAACACGGTGTTTTCGCCGCTGCCGATGGACGTCCAGGCCGTGCCGTTGAACGCCATCACCCTCTGCTGGGACGGAGCCACAGGAGTGTTGTAGGTGAGATAGAGGGTATCGTCAGGGGCGATGGCGAGCGACAGGGTGTTCATCACCACCTCTGATGGCAGGCCGGCGGTCATGGTCTCCCAACTGATGCCATTGTATCTCTTGACGGCCACGATATTGCCGTTCGTCCCGTCAACATAGGCAACATAGGGTGTGCCGTTCGACGCAACGACGACCGAGGTCGTCAGAACCTGACCAGACGCGCCGGCGCTGCCGACGGTCACCCAATCGGTGCCGTCGAATTTCCTGACCGTCACGGCCCAGGTGTTCGCCAAGTCACTGTAGGCAAGATAAGGCGTGCCGTCGGATGCGATGAAGAAAGACTTCCCCATGGGTGCGGCGGTGGGTGGGGTGACGGAAAGCCCGACGTTCACCCAGCTGGTGCCGTTGAATGTCATCACCACTGCCTTGGCGGTGGTGTCCGTGTAGGTCAGATAAAGCGTGTCGTCCGGTGCGATGGCGAGCGATGGTTCCGAATCCAGGGGATTGCCATCCATCGGGGCGCCAACGGGATCCCAGCTGGTCCCGTTGAGTTTCAGCACCGTCACCTTTTTGTCGGTGTCGGCGTAGGCAAGATAAACCGTGCCGTCGGACGCGATGGCCAGCGTTTCCCGGGTGGCTGCCGTTGCGGACGCGGCACCGCCGACAGCCACCCAGTTGGTGCCGTCGAATCTCATCACCGTTGCCTTGCCCCCGTTCGCCACGTCGGAATAGGCGAGATAGGGCGTGCCGTCGGGGGCGATGACCATGGACTGGTCCACAACCATCCCGGTCGAAGCCCCGCCGGTGCCAACGAAACTCCAGACGTTGAGCGGACGGTAGGTCGGCGCCAGGCGGTTGCCCGCCGCATCGGCAATGGTCTGGCTGCGGGAAAAGGCAAGGGTGACCGTGCCGTCCACGGTGGCGAGGTCACCGCCCGAAATGGTGACGTCGTAAGCGTTGCCGCCGGCCGAGGTGACGCCGGTCACCGTGCCGGTGGTGCCGAAAACCGCAAAGTCGCCGATTGCCGGGGCCGCCGCCGGCGCCTCGCTGAAGGTCACCCGGTAGACGATGGCGGCCGCACCGCCGGCGGCGGTCTGGCGCACGATCGCGCTGACCGCAGGTGCTGTGTTGTCGAGGGTGTAGCTCGAATGGTCGGTGCCGGTGGGGGTGGTGGCGGTCAGCGCGTTGCCCATACCGTCGGCGATGTTCTGGCTGCCGCCAAAGGCCAGGGTCACCGTGCCGTTGGCGTCGGCGAGATCGCCGCCCGAAATGGTGACGTCATAGGCGTTGCCGCCGGCCGATGCGACGCCGGTCACCGTGCCGGTGGTGCCGGAAACCGTGAAGTCGCTGGCATCAACGTTGCTGACCGCCTCGCTGAAGGTCACGCGAAAGACCAGGGTGTCGGCATTGGTCGCCGCGGTAGAGGGAGTCTGGCGCTCGATCGAAGTGACGGTCGGCCGGACCCGATCGACGGTGTAGGTTTCGTCCGACGTGTGGGTTCCTGCAAGGGCGCTGTTGCTGGCATCGACGATGCCGGTGACGGTGCTCAGGTCCAGGCCCAGCGTGCCGTCGCCGCTGACGTCGGTCACCGTCACCGTCCATGTGGTGCCGCTGCCGCTGACGGAGCTGATGGTGCCGGTGACGCCGCTGCCCGACAGGCTGAAGTTGGCCGTGCTGACCCCGGTCACCAGGGTGCTGAAGGTGACGTCGAAGGTCAGCGTGTCGGCGTTGGTGGAGGCCGGCGCCCCGGAGTGCCGGTTGATCGACGTCACGTCGGCGAACGACGTGTTGAGCAACACCGAAACATCACCGGACCAATGGTTCGCCGTCACAAGATCGAGCTTGTGGTCGCCGTTGACGTCGCCGACCGTGATGAATTCGGGGGCGTCCCCTGCCGCATAATCGATCTTGGTCCGAAAGGTACCGTCGCCGTTGCCGCGCAACAGCGAGACGGAGTCGCTGGAATAGCTTACCGCCGCAATATCGACCTTGCCGTCCTTGTCGAAATCGCCAAGCGTGACCCACTGGGGGGGCGTGCCTGCGGTATAGGTGGTCCTGGCCTGGAAGGTGCCGTCGCCATTGCCCAGCAGGACCGAAACGGACGTGGAATTTTTGGCGGCAACCACCAAATCGAGCTTGTCGTCGCCATTGACATCGCCGACGGCGGCGCTGTTCGGCCCGTCTCCGGTGGTATAATCGACCTTGTTCTGAAAGGTGCCGTCGCCGTTGCCAAGCCGCACCGAGATGGTGCCCCCGCTTGGATTTGCGGTCACAATGTCATTTTTCTGATCGTTATTCAAATCCTGGATTGTGATCCAGGTTGAACCAGAGACCGATGGATAATCAATCTTTGTTTGGAAGGTGCCGTCGCCGTTACCGAACAGCATCGATATTACGGCGTCGGCCTTGTTCGCCACCGCGATATCGAGCTTGCCGTCACCGTTCAGATCGCCGATGGCGACGGATTCGGGAACGTTGCGGACGTCGTAGCTGACCTTGTCCTGAAAGGTGCCGTCGCCATTGCCGAGCAGCACACAGACGTGACCTGAACCGCTGTCGGTCGCCACCAGATCAAGATTGTTGTCGTTGTTGAGGTCGCTGGTGGCGAGACCATACGAGGTGTAATAAACTGAATAATTGACCTTTGGCGTGAATGTTCCATCGCCTTGGCCGAGCAGAATAGAGATAGTGTATTCGCCTTCGCTCGTCACGGCGAGATCATCTTTCCCATCGTGATTGAAATCCGCGACCACGATTGTGTGGGGATAATTGCCTATCGTGTATGATGCGGCCGTCCCGAAACTCAGGCCCAGGGTGTCGTTGTAATCGGGAAAATTCAGTGCGGAAGCCTCGATGGTCCCGGTTGTGGCTTCCAGCACCCAGTCGCCCCCCAGCGCGGCCGCACCGGTCGGATCGGTTGACGCCGCGACATCGGCCCCGGTGTCACGCGCGATGCCCTGGATCAGAGTCTGTCCATCGGCTTCCCGGCCGGCATCGCAGCCATAGACCAGCACATCACCATCGGGATTGAGTGCGGCACCGATGGCGGTCAACTGGGCCTGCGTTGCGGTTTCCGCCAGCGTCTCCGTGGTCAGGACGTCGGTACCGACCCGGATTTCACCTTCCCCGCCGTGGGAAATCAAATGGATGGCGTCATAGCCGCTGTGGGTCAACGCCCATTGCGCCATCTGGGTCAGCCCACTTTCGCCGCCGCCGATCAGTTCGACCTCAACGCCGGGGCGCAGGCTATCGACCAGCGCCTGGTAATCGGCAAGCGAGGTATCGACGAAGGCCACCTCCTTCTTCCCATCGTTTTGGGCCGGGTCGGCCGGGCGTGCTTCGACCGCTTGCGGTACGGCGGCCGCCAGTGCGGTCACCGCCGCCTGAGCCTCGGCTGTCGTCAGGGTGTGGGCGCCGTCCGCCACCGTCTTGGCGGCGGTGGCAGCACCAGCACCGTCGAAGAGGAAACGCGGCTCCAAGGCAATAATCTGCAATTGACGAGAGAATATATCGCCCATTTTTACCCCACACGCGCGTGCCGCGAATCATTGGATTTCAGGGGTGGAGTTAATCCCCGCCGCTTGGAACCCATTCTTTGATGGCAGATGTGTACAAAAGGATTCAAACACCAAGATTCGACTGAAATTCGACTGGAATTAGCGCGCCAGTCCCCGATCATTTTTTGATCTTTTCATGGGCCATGGCGTCAGTCATCATGGGGCATTGATTCATCAGCGGGATTGCGGAATGAGGGGAGGCAAAATCATCGTCGTCGAAGACGACGCCGACCTCAGGGATCAGGTTGTTACCTATCTATCGATGTCGGGATTCGATACGGTCGGGGTCGGCACGGCCGCCGATCTTTATCGGCGGATGGCGGTGGAACACTTCACCATCCTTGTGCTGGACCTGCGCCTTCCCGACGAGGACGGGCTGTCGATCGCCGCCCATGTGCAGACCCATGGGAACCTGGGCATCATCATGGTCACGGCCAGAGGCGATATCGAAGACCGCCTGCGCGGGCGTGAGGCCGGTGCCGACGTCTACCTCACCAAACCCGTGGATCTGCGGGAGCTGGTTGCGGCGGTGAAAAGCCTGGAGCGCCGTCTGAAACCGGCGGTCGAACCCCCGGTTTCCACGGCGGCACCGCAGTGGCGGCTGGATCGGAGCAGTTTCAGCCTTACGGCCCCCAACGGCCGCGCGGTGCCGCTCACCGCCAACGAAGTGGCGCTGCTGAACCGGCTGTCCTCACCCTGCGGAGTCACCGTTCCGCGGGGGGATTTGCTCGCCGCACTGGGGCATGATCCCGACGATCCCTCGAACCGCAATCTGGATGCCGCCTTGCGCCGGCTCCGGCTCAAGGTGGAACGGGATGCCGGGCTGCCCCTGCCGATCCGCACCGTTCATTCCATCGGTTACCTGATTTTCGAAGACATGGTGTGATTTCGCATCACCATCAGCGGATCGGTATGGTGACGGTGAACGAAGCACCGCCGCCGTCCCGCGGCTGGTAATCGACCTGTCCGCCGTGGAGTTCGGCGATGAGCTTGACCAGATGCAGCCCGATGCCCGAACCGGGAATCGAACCGCTGGCAGCACAGCGGTAATATTTGTCGAAGATGCGCCCGGCTTCATCGGGGGGGACGCCGGGGCCGCGGTCATGCACGGCGAAGACAAGCGAGCCGTGTTGCTGCCCAGCCGTGAGTTCAACCGGCTGGTCGGCGGGGCCATAGCGGCGGGCGTTGTCGATCAGTGCATCCAGCGCGATGCCCAGCAGATCGCCATCGGCAAGACAGGTTGGCGGCAGGCCGGACGCGGTGACGATCAACGGCTGGCGGTCGGGATAGGTGTTGCGCTCGATCAACCGGCCGACCAGATCGGCGGGCTTGATCTGGCGCAGATGCAGCGCCGTTTCCCGCTCCGCGGCCAGACAGGTTTCGATCAGGGTCACCACTCGCCGCACCGCCCGGCGGATGGTGGCGATGCGGTCGATGATCTCGGGGCGCTCCGGCGGTGCCATCAGCTCCAAAACCTGCGCTGTGTTGTCGATCACGGCCAGCGGCGTCTTGAATTCATGGGTGGCCATGTCGATGAAGGTTTTCAGCCGCTGGCGCGACAGGCGTTCCGTGGCCAGGGCCGCTTCGGCGTAGATCCGGTTGCGTTTCGAGGTGCTCAACCGATAGGCCAGGGCGATGCAGAGAATGATGATGTGGGCCTTGGTTCCGTACTGCTGGATGTCGCGCCCGAGGTCGGGCGGCACCAGCGAGGAAAACCGGGCGGAGAACTGCACGACCCACACGAAGGCCACCGGAAAAAAGGCGACCAGATAATACCGCAACAGGGTGTTGCCGGGAGTGCGGTGCAGCAGGATCGCGGCAAGGACGATGCTGCAAAGGCTGGATGCCAGCGACAGGAATTGCGCCGAGCGCACCACCAACGGGAAAACCGGTGTGGCCATCGCCAGCAAGGACGCCATCATCGCGGCACCGGCCGCCATGTACACGTAATGCAGGATCGGGAAGGTTTTCTTGAGGTCGAGAATGCGATCCCACAGAAAAATGAACGCGGCGACACCAGCGATCAGCCCGCCGTCGTTCAGCAGATAGTTGGTGTGACGGCCGGCATCGGGAAAGATCAGGGCGA
Organism: uncultured Rhodospirillaceae bacterium; assembly: GCA_937927415.1. Lineage (GTDB taxonomy): Bacteria > Pseudomonadota > Alphaproteobacteria > Azospirillales > Azospirillaceae > Azospirillum. Next base: position 43,538 of record CALBDS010000057.1, on the reverse strand, counting down.
TGATGCCGCTGTGGGAACTGCTCTGGCACAGTTGCGTGCCGACGAAACCGGCGTAGATCAGCAGGACCCCATCCCGCAGCCAAAACCCGAACAGTGCATAGACGATGACGATGACGGCCAGGACGCCGAGATTGACGCCGAACAGCACCGATTGCCGGGCTTCGTCGAAAATCAGCGCGCCGGGCCGCCACAGTGCGGCATCCTCGAACCGGATCTTGCTTGAGGAGGACAGGCGGATGTGAACGGTGACCGGCTCGGCCGCGGGGAAGGTCAGTTGCGCCACATGGCGCCGCGCGGCGACCGACAAGTGACGGTTGGGAACCCGCCGTCCCAACTGCGTTTCGGAAAAGCCCCCGCCCGGAGCCGGCAGGAAAATCCGCACATCGTCGATATCGGGTTCGCCAAACGCCAGCATCCAGTCGGCCGGCGTTCCGGCCGCGCGCCAGACGGTGAAGCGATACCACCGCGTTCCTGGGGAAAGCTGACGGGTGTCGGCCTTGGTGCTGGCGGCCTGCGCCGCCTCGGCGATGGTCAGCGCGTCCGCATCGCCCTCGACGGCGGCCAGATGCCCGTCAAGGGAGTAGGTCGCGGCGTCCCCCTCCAGACGGATGGGATCGGGGCCGGCGGCGCGCACGCCTGCCGGCAGCAGGGCGGCCAGGGCCAGGATCACCGCGACGATCGCCCATCGCCAACCATGTTTGACACTGGGCCGCGACCCGCCGTCCATCCCCATTCCTCCGCCAGACCGCGCCGCCCATGGGCCGGTGTTCCATCTCCTTTCATAATCCGAAATGGCGGCATACGGCAGTGGGGTCCAGCGTCAGCCCGCCGCGTCCCCGGCGTCCCCGAACGCCTGCCAGCCGCCGTCCACGCTGAGCGTGGTGCCGGTGATGTAGCCCGCCTGGGGGGAGGCCAGGAACCACGCCGCCTCGGCGATGTCCATGGGATCGGCCACCCAGCCCAGCGGGATGCGGCGTTTCAGCCGGGCCATGTCGATCTTGCCCGCCTGTTCCAGCCGCCGCACCAGATCGGTGCCCACATAGCCCGGAGCCACCGCGTTGACCCGGATGCCGTCACCGGCCCATTCGCACGCCATGGAACGGGTCATCGACAGGATCCCCGCCTTGGCCGCCCCATAGGCGTTGCGCCGCGGCAGCCCCACCAGCCCGGCGATGGAGCCGATGTTGACGATGGCCCCGCCGCCGTGCCCCATCATCACCCGCGCCGCTTCGCGGGACGCCAGGAAGGTGCCGGTCAGGTGGATGTGCAGGATGCGCTCGAACGTGCCCACCGTCTGTTCCAGCGTCGGCAGCAGGCTGTCGCCGATCCCGGCGTTGTTGATGAGCACGTCGATGCGCCCGCAGCGTTCGGCCACCGCCGCCACCATGGCGGTCACCTCGTCCTCCCGCGCCATGTCGGCGGTGACGGCCATGTGGCCGCCGGGGGTCAGGCTTTCCAGCTCGTCCGCCCGTTCCAGGGCGCGGTCGTGGTCGATATCGACGATGGCGATGCGGTGGCCGCCGGCGGCGAACCGCTGGGCCATGGCCCAGCCGATGCCGTCGGCCGCGCCGGTAATCAGGGTAACGGGGGTCATCGGGCCGGTCCTTCATAGCCAGGGCGGGGGATCAGGTTCATCAGGCCGCGGGTGAAGCCGCCGTCCACGGTGATTTCCTCCCCGTTGACATAGGCCGACCGCGGGCTGGCCAGGAACGCCACGGCGTCGGCGATGTCCTGCGGCTGGCCGATGCGGCGGGTGGGAACCACCGCGCTGCGCGCCGCCATCACGCCGGGCGCCTCATAGAAGCTGCGGCTCATGGGCGTCAGGATCATGCCCGGCGCCACCACGTTGCTGCGCACCCCCTGCGGCCCCCATTCCAGCGCCAGTTGCCGCGACAGCATCACCACCCCGGCCTTGCTGACGCTGTAGGCGCCGCTGAATCCCTGCGGATGGTCGGCGGCGATGGAGGCGATGTGCACGATGCTGCCGCGCCCCGCCGCCAGCATCCCGTCCCCAAACACCTGGGCGGCAAGGAAGCAGCCGGTCAGGTTGACCGACAGCAGCGCGTTCCATTCATCCAGCGGCAGATCCTTGAGCGGCCCCGGACGCAGCAGGGCGGCGGTGTTCACCAGAACCCCGCACGGTCCCAGCCCGTCCGTCACCCGCGCCGCCGCTGCCCGCAGGCTGGCGGTGTCGGACACGTCGCAGGCCAGCGCCAGCGCCGTCCCGCCGGCCGCGCGGATCTCCGCCGCCGTCTCCTCCGCCAGCCCTTCGGAACGGTCGAGCACGGCCACGCGTCCCCCCGCCGCGGCCAGGGTCACGGCCACCGCCCGCCCGATGCCGCCGCCGCCGCCGGTCACGGCGCACACCGTTCCGGCCAGATCCAGCCAATCCTGTTGCTGTCCGGTCATGCTCATCCCTCCCGTCCGGTCAGGGAGGGCAGTGCCGCCCGGCGGATGATGCGGTTTTCCTGTGCCACGATCAGGGAGCCGGACGCCTTCAGGTACGCCGGCCAATCGGGATCGGCGTTGCGGGCCTCGCACCGCCGCTCCATGTCGGCCAGGCTGTCGTATTCCCACAGATGGACCACCTGATTGAGCGGCCCGAGGTCGCTGACGTAAAAGCCGATGGGCGGGTTCAGGTGGCGGAGCTGCACCGGCATCGCCAGCCGGTCGAAAATCTCCAGGAACTCGGGAATGCGCCGCAGGGCGATGGTGTAGGTGCGCAGATCGACAACGGGTTTCACGGTCATGCGGGCATCTCCGCGGCAACGGTGGTGGGGGAGGGCACGGGGATGGTGTCGCCGGCCAGATGACGGCCCAGCACATAGCCGAAGGTCATGATCGGCCCCAGCGTGATGCCGGCGCCGGGATAATTGCCGCCCATGATGCTGGCGGCGTCGTTGCCCACGGCGTAAAGCCCGTCCAGAGGCGCGCCATCCGTGCCGATCACCTGCCCCACATGGTCGGTGCGCACCCCGGCAAAGGTGCCGAGATCGCCCATCAGCAGCTTGACCGCATAGAACGGCCCCTGGCGGATCGGCCCGACGCACGGGTTGGGGTGATGGTCGGGGTCACCGAGATAGCGGTTGTAGGCGGTGGTGCCACGCCCGAAATCGGGGTCGCTGCCCTGGCCGGCGGTGCGGTTGTAGCGTTCCACCGTGCGTTCCAGCGTGGCGGCGTCAATGCCGGTCCGCTGGCCCAGTTCCTTGAGCGTTCGCCCCCGCACCAGATAGCCCGACCGCAGGTACAGGCTGAGCGGCAGCGGGAACGGCTTGGCGAAGCCGATGCCGTATTTGCGCACGGTGGGGTGGTCGCAGATCAGCCACGCCGCGGTTTCCCGCTCCCCTTCGTAGGTGCGGATCATCGCCTCACCCACGTCGTGATAGGAATGGCTTTCGTTGACGAACCGCTCGCCGCGGCGGTTGACGGCGATGACGCCGGGTTTGAAGCGGTCGATCAGGTGGGGGAACACCCCGGTCACCGTGGACGACAGCCGCACCTTCGACACCGGAATCCACGCCGCCGGGTTCGACAGCCGGTCGATGAAGGCCGCCCCGGCGCCCAGCGCCATGCGCACCCCGTCGCCGGTGTTGGCGGTGGGGGCGGGGGACACGTGCTCGCCGCCGCGCTGCACGTGGGGGAAGTGCTTGGCCCGCAGCGCCGGATCCTGCGGAAAGCCGCCGCAGGCCAGCACCACGCCGCGGGTCGCGGTGATCCGCACGGTGCGGCCCTGGTGCTCCACCACGGCACCGGTCACCCGGCCGTCGGTGCGGATCAGTTCGCGGGCCGGCGCCTCGGTCCAGATGGGAATGCCCAGGTCGAAGGCGGATTTCGCCAGCCGGGCCGCCAGCGCGTTGCCGCTGGTCAGCCGCATCCCCCGCCGGTGCATCAGCAGGTCGCGGCCATGGCCCGCCAGACGGCGGATGACGTACAGCAGCGAGGTCAGGGACTTGGTGGCGTTGAAGAAGTGCTTCACCTCGTTGCCGGAGTTGAACATCATGCCGACGAAGGTGATGGTGCGCAGCGGCGGGCGCAGCCGTTTCAACTCGTCGCCCAGCAGCCGGGCGTCGAACGGCCGGGCCAGCACCGACCGGCCCCCGGCTACCCCGCCCGGCGCGTCGGGGTGATAGTCGGGGAAGGTTTCGGAGGCGGTGAACGACACCTCCGTCTCGCGCTCGAAGAAGTCGAGCATCTGCGGGCCGTAGGTGAGGAAGGTTTCCACCCCCGCGGCGTTGTAGTTTTCCCCGGCTTCGTGGCGCAGATAGGTGCGGGCGGCGTCGGGGGTGTCCTTGACGCCTGCGGCCTTGCACTGGGGATTGCCCGGCACCCACAGGAAGCCGCCGGAAAACGCCATGGTGCCGCCGAAATAGCGGTCCTTTTCAATGACGATAACGTTCAGGCCGCGTTTGCGCGCGGTGATGGCGGTGGACAGGCCACCCGCGCCGGCCCCGATGACGAGCACGTCGCAACGCGCCTCGTCCTGGCACTTTTGCGTGGACATGGTTTTGGGGTTTCCTCTTGGAAAAACGGCGGCGTGCCCCGACCATCCGGTGGTCGCCGCGCCTGTTTTTCCCGAGCATACCGATGCGGCCCGCCGGTCGGCCATGCACGGAACCCAGAATATCTGGTACTTTTTCCTGCTTATCCGATGGTGGAGGTACGATATCCATGTCCCGACCCGCCGGCATCGAACGCTACGGCCTTTATGGGGAACCGGCGCGGGAGGCGGAGCTGCGCTTCATGCATGTGGAGCGGATTGCCAAGCGCAGCGGCGCTCATCAATGGTCGATCCGCCCCCACGCCCACGCCGATCTGCACCAGCTTCTGCTGCTGACCAGCGGCGGCGGTTCGATGCCGGTGGAAGCGGAGGTGCACCGCTTCACCGCCCCGGCGCTGGTGGCGGTGCCGGCGGGGATGGTCCATGGCTTTGAATTTGCGTCCACCACCGACGGGCTGGTGGTGACGGTGGCGGAAACCTTCGCCGCCGACGCCACGCGGGGCGATCCGCTGATTGCCGATTTCCTGAAAGCGCCGTTCGCCATCGGCCCCGCCGGCGCCGATCTGGCGGCCCACGCCATCCCCGACGCCTTCGATGCGCTGGCGGCGGAATTCACCTGGGCCGCACCCGCTCGCATGGTCATCCTGGAAGCGCACCTGATCCGTATTCTGGTGGGGGCGGCGCGGCTGGCGCTCAGCCACGGCCCGATGCCGCGCCAGGAGCCGTCCGCCGACGCCGTGCTGGTGGAACGGTTCCGCCGCCTGATCGAACAGCATTACCGTGAACACTGGCCGCTGCCGGAATACGCCGCCCGGCTGGGGGTGACCGACAGCCGCCTGACCGCCGCCTGCCATCGGGTGCATGGGGAGCCGGCGGTCAAGCTGATCCTGCGCCGTCGGCTGGTGGAAGCGCAGCGGTCGCTGCTCTACACCAACCTGACGGTCAGCGAGATCGGCTTTTCCCTGGGCTTTCAGGATCCGTCGTATTTCTCCCGCTTCTTTGTGAAGATGACGGGGGAATCGCCGTCGCACTACCGTGCGCGCCGCCAGTGAGGCGGTGCCGCGGCCATTCCCCGCCCCCTTTACGGGTCAGCCGGCCCGGACATCCTCCAGCCAACTGTCGAAATCGGTGTGCAGCGACGCGGGCAGACGGGCGCGGATCAGCGCCGGGTCGGTGGCCGCCTTGTCCAGCAGGGTAAGCTGGGTCTGATAGTCCCCGGTCACGATGCCGTTGGCGATCATCGTCGTCTCGCCCTCGCCATCGGGATCGAGCCACAGGTTGAACAGCCCGTCGCCGTTCATCCGCCCCATGCCGATGGTGGCGACGGTGGTCCGGCCGCCGCCGGCGGTCAGCACCGTGTCGCCGGCCGCCAGCGCCGACGCCTGCACCATGCCGTCCGGTGTCCGCACCGGGTGCGTGGCCGATCCGGTCAGCGATGCCCCGTTGGCAAAGCCCAGGGTGATGACGGGGCCGTGGTGGGGCTGGGCCAGGGTGGCCATGACCGCCCGCGGGCCGTTGGCGCTCAGCACCATGTCACCGGCCACGATGTCTTCCACCGGCCGGGTGGTCCCATCGGCCAGGGTGATGCGCGTGCCGGCGGCCAGGCAATGCCAGACGTAGCGGATCGGCTTGATGGTGGCCACCCCGTCGGCGGCATCGGCATCATCCGTGTCCGAGCTGAGGATGGAGGCCCAGCCGGTGTTGCCGCCGTCCGCCGCCGCTTCGGCGAAGACGACGCTGATGCGGGCGGTGAAGAAGGTCTTGGTGTCGGCGTTCCAGATGCTGGGGCCGAAATTGATGGCGTTGCCGGCGGTGGTGGCGGTGGGGCTGAGGTCGAACAGCAGCGTCCGCCCTTTCGGGTCGCTGGGGTCGAGGGTGAAATGCTTGCGGTAGGGAATGGTGTCCTTGTCCTTCAGCTCGGCCATGCCGCCTTCGGCCTTCGCCAGATAGAATTCCAGAACCGGGTTGGTGTCGCTGAGGGCGGCCAGCCGGCGCCGGAACTGGATCTTGCCCTTCAGCGGCACCAGAAGGGTGGTGTTGGCATATTGGTTCTGCCAGAACCAGTAATCCACATCGGTGTTGTTCTTGGGGCTTCCCGATCCGAAGCCGCGGGACAGGCCGATCATGATGCAGCTCAGATCACCCTTGGTCCGGTCCTTGCGGATGGCCGGAGCCTCCACGATCGGATCGCGGGCCGCTTCGTGGGTCCATGAATTGGTGGCGGTGTTGGATGCCACGCTGTTGTCGGTGAAGATCACCACGTAGGAGGTGGTGAGGAACAGGTCCACCTTGTCTTCCGGCGGCAGCGCGCTGCGCAGGTCGGTGCGGGCGATGGTGGTGTTGTTGGCGAAGCTTTGGGTGACGCTGGATGCGAACACCACCGTGTCGCCGTTGGCCCGCCGCCCCACCACGTTCAGCCAGACCGTGGTGGACGCCACCGGCCGGGTCATGGTGACGGTGACCTCGGCCAGCACCTTGCCGGTTGCGGGGTCGGTGCCGAAGAAATTGGTCTGCACCCCGTCGCGGAACGGGGTGATGGGGGCCTGCGGGACCGGCAGGGAACGCGCCTGTGTGCGGGGGGCCGCCGGGGTGGGGCCGTTGGCGATGGCGGCGAACAGCCCCGGATAGCGGCTGGCCGTCAGGCCGCTGCGCCCGGCGCAATCGGACAGGAAGGTGCGGACGGTGCCGCTGTCGGCGGCGCGGGCGTGCAGAACGCGGTCAAGATTCGTGACCTCGGACTCGGTCAGGAAGGGGCGCATGGCGTTGCTCCGGGCGAAGAGGGAGGGGAGGTCAGGAAGCGGCGGGGCAGAAACGGCCGTCGGGGTCGTTTTCCGCCTGGACGCGCGGGCCGGGCAGCAGGCGGATGCGCTTGATGGTGCAGAAATCGGCCTTCAGATCCTGGCTGACCGTGGCACCCATGGTCACGCGATAGGTGGTGTCGCAGGTGGCGGTGGGGGGAAACGGGATCGCCTGATCCGCCTGTTCCCCATAGCGCAGGGACACCGGATCGGCCGCCCGCCAGGAATCCTGATTGGCGGTGTGGACCAGCACCTCCACGATGATGCGGACCTTCTGGTTTTGCTCCTTGGGCGGCAGGGTGGCGCGGTCCTTCAATTCATTGGACACGGCGTATTGCCCGCACGGGGCGAGGTCGGCGGACAGGGCCGTCAGCGGTGCCAAAGCAATCGTAAACAGGGCGGCAGCGGTGGACAAAATACGCGACATGGAACCTCCCAAATGATCGATCGAAAGAAAATGCATGCAATGGCATGTAATTGAGAAAGCCACAATTTCCATATACCTTTGCTAATCATGATATTGACAGACCTATCTTATCGATTGTTTATTTCTCATCAGGTTCGCTTCATAATTTATTATTATCGGAAAATCAGCGGCTTGGCTGCCTCATCGGCAGTGGTCCGCGTGCGGGCGCGCATGCCCGGTTTTTTTGGAAAGGGAGGGATATTTGATGCCAAGCCCGGCCGCGGACGTGTTGACCGTCCCCGACGTTGACGAGGCCCGCTGATGGCCGCCGCATCCACCTATGACCGGGAAATGGTCCAGATCGGTGATCCGTCGATCACCGCTCCGCGGGAACGGCTGATCCGCCTGCTGCGGATCGGGGCCGCGATCGAACACGCCCTGATGGTCGAATACATCTACGCGGCCTATTCGATCGATGCGTTCGACGAGATGGCCTCGCCGCCCGCCACCCCGACCCCGGACCAGACCCGCCGGCGCGACGCCATGCTGCGCTGGCAGCAGGAAATCCTGGCCATCGCCAAGGAGGAGATGGGGCACCTGATCTCGGTGCAGAACGTGCTGATGCTGCTGGGGGCGCCGGTGACGCTGGCGCGGGAGAACTACCCCTGGGACAGCCGGCTGTTTCCCTTTGAATTCCAACTGGAACCGCTCAGCCGCGGCTCGCTGGCGTGCTATGTCGCCGCGGAAATGCCGGAGGACTGGGTGACGCCCTTGCAGGCCACCGGCGACGGCATGACGCCCGAAGACATCGAGGCGCTGCGCCAGCAGGTGCTGGCCGATGTGAAGGCGCACCTGACCGCGCAGGGGCAGAGCATTTCCGGCTTGGGCATCAACCGGGTGGGATCGCTGTTCAACAGCATCCTGTCGATCCTGGAAGACCGCGAGGCCCTGCCCGACAGCGAATTCGTGGATTACGCCCACGATCTCCAGGCGCTGCATGCCGAGTGGGGCCGGTATTATCCCATGCCCACGCCGCTGCCCGTCGGCACCAAGGTCAAGCCGCCGGATGTGGGCGAGGCGCTGGTGATCGTCGCGCCGATGTCCACCCGCGACCAGGCCATCGCCGCCCTGAAGATGGTCGCCGAGCAGGGGGAAAGCGCCAAATCCCCCGGCGAGACGCCCAGCACCGAGGAAGTGCCGCCGCAACTGTCCCATTTCCGCCGGTTCCTGGCGGTTTACAAGGAATGGCGCGACCTGGGCGTGCCGGAGGCCCCGGCCAACAAGGTGCCGGTCAACCCCATCGAAGCCCCCGCCGATCCCATCCGCGGCGGCCAGGGGCCGGTGACCCCCATCACCGACGCGCGGTCCAGCCGCTGGGCCAAGCTGTTCAACGTCCGCTATCAGCTTTTGCTGGCGGCACTCGCCTGTTCGCTGGAAACCCCGCGGCGGGCGGACACCACCGGCATCCCCGGCCTGCGCGGGCCGCTGGCCCATCTGTGCTTCGGCGAGATGTACAACATGAAGGCCATCGCCCGCATCCTGCTGCGCTCGCCGCTGGCCGCACCCAACGATCCCAACCGGGCCGGGCCGCCGTTCCAGATGCCCTACAACCTGACGCTGCCGCAGGCGCAGGCCGATCGGCTGCGGGCGCTGCGCGACATGCTGGACAGTTCGGAAAAGCTGGCGGGATGGCTGTCCAAATACCCCGATGACCCGAACGAAACCCAGTATCTGACCCATCTGCGCGCGATCGACGGCGAAACCCGCCGGTGGCTCGATCAGCAGATCACGCGCCTTTCCATCGCCAGGGGGCAGGAATGACCGGCCGGACGATCACACGCATTCGCATTCTGCCGCCGCTGGCCTTTGGCCGGCTGGGATCGGCGTCAACACCGCAGGACAATTACTCCACCACCGTCAACCCCGCCGATCCCTTCGGCCACCGCCTGCTGAAGGGGGAGGAGACCCTGCGCGTGGACCCGCAGACCGGGGCCGTCACCGAATCCTTCGTCCCCGATACCCTGGTCCTGAAGGAAAAGAACCCCCGGACCGGACGCTGGCAGATCCGCCCCGTCGCCCCCTTCCTGGAGGTGTGGGCCGAGGTGGGCTGCTCGCTGGTGCCGCTGGATGTGGCCCTGCTGAATGAAAACCGCCTGACACCCGACGCGGTGTCGTGGTCGGTGTCGGTGGCGAACCTCAAGGTCTACCGCCGGACGGGGCGGGAGGACGACCGGGTGACCGCGACCGTGGGGCCGTTCAGCGACCACGCCGCCCATGCGCTGCAGGGCACCTCCCCCAGTTTCGAGGCGGGAAGCAGCATCAATTTCGGCTCGGTGCGCTACATCCGGCCGACCGATGCGTTCCCCGAGATCCGTTTCCGCTTCACCCCCGGCCGCGGGCAGGTCTATGGCTCGTCCCTGCCCACGGACGACGATGATTCGGTCCCGATCCCCAACCGCATCTACAAGACGCCGCGGGGAAAGGGGTGGTACGGCTGGGACAATGTGGTCCGCGACGACGATGGCAACGCCCCCGACGGCCCCGACCGCCGGGTGAAGCAGCGGGAAACCCTTGGCCCGACCCTCTACGCCATCGAGGGCAAGGCCCCGGTGTGGATGCACGGCGACGCCCCGGTGCTGAGCCGCGGGTATCTGGATGACGCCTGCGACGGCACGGTCACCGTGTCGCTGAAGGTGGGGGCAACCACCCTGACCGCCATGGCCCGCATCTGTTCGGCCCCACCGAATTTCGTGCTCGATGCCGGTTTCCCCCGCACCCTGGGCGATGACCTGGAACAGGCGTTGCTGGGGCCGGCGGTGGGTGATGCGGAGCCGGGCTTCGTTCTCGAATCCGGCTTCTACCAGACCGGTGCCGACACCCCCGCCCAGCACGACGCCATGCGGGCGCGGGCCGAGGATGTGGTGCGCCGCGCCTTCGACACCGTGCGGTTCATGAACGTGCCGGTGCTGAACAACAATCTGGTGCGGGGCCGCTACAATCTGGCCGACAACATGCCGGTGAACGATGCGCTGGATTTCGGCCGTCCGCTCCAGCCGGCCATGGCGCCGGAAAACGCCGAAACCCAGTCGGTCACCCGCCTGCACAAACAGGCGCTGGCCAGCCTGAAGGCGGGGATCCCCGTGTGGTTCCTGCGCCTGCTGCGCACACCCGAGGAGGTGGGCGACCTGAGCGACCAGGGCCGGCGCAAGATGCCCGCGCTGATGAGCGGGGCCGAAGGCCGCTATATGACGCTGACCCGCCGTCAGCTCGACATTTTCAGCAAGGCTTCCAAGCCGCCCAAGGGGGGTGCGTGATGACGGGACCGAAGCCCCGCGCTCTTGATCCGAAGAATCTGGCTGCCCAGCTCTACCATCGCGCCCGTGGCAACCCGCCCAATTCGGGGCTGGATTCCACCATCGGCAACACCTGTCCGGGGCTGGAATTCGATTTCCGCGCCGCGTGGCGGCGGCTGCTGGAAGGCGTGACCCTGCTGGAGTACGACAATCTGGTGGTGAGCGCCGACAGCGGGTTTTCGGCCCTGGAAGGGTGCCGGCTGCTGTCGATCGACGGCAAGGATGTGACCGTTCCGGTGCGCGGCCCGGACGCGTCCCTGACCGAGGAGATCACGCTGCGCGACAACGAAACCGACGCCCGCGTGGTCACCATGGAATGGTCCAACGGCTTCGCCGGGGTCCTGCAGGCCAAGCAGGGGCAGACGGTGGTGTGCGAATTCACCGCCAGGCCCGCATACAACCCCGTCGATCCCGAGGATTACCGGAGCAAGAATCCGACGGTGACGTGGAACCTGACCGTCCGTCCCTTCTTCCAGGCGGGAACGGCGGCGATCGATGCCGGGACGGTGCCGGCGGGCGTGCTGACCCAGGGGCTGTGCTCCCCCTGGCAGAACGATTACCGTGAGTGCGTGTGCTATTACTGGGCGTCCAGCCGTCCCGATCTGGTGAACGTCACCACCGGCGACGACGGACGGGTGCGGGCCGACAACTGGATGCAGCGCGACCGCACCGGGTCGTACGTGATCGACGATTACGCGGACAGCCGGCTCATCACCTATGATGAACTGTTCCAGGATTGGGAAGGGGTGCTGCATTTCCAGGTGCAGGGCCACGACGCACCGGAAGCGGTGCCGCTGCCCAGCCCGCCGGAACGAAAGCCGTGACCGCAGCCCATCCCCGGCCGCCGTCATCGCCGCCCGTCGCCGCGCCGGTTCCCGGCCCGGCGGCGGTGGGGCGCCATTTCATGGCGGCGTCGGCCCCCCGCGCGGCGGATATCCATCTGCTGCGCCATGGGGATGGGGGTTCTCTGCTGGCGGTGGACGGCAGCCGGCTGTTCGACACCGATCCGGCCCTGACCGCCCGCATCGCCGCGGCACTGGCGGCGGGAACCGCCGATGGGCTGCTGGCGGATCTGGGGCTGTCCATGCCCCCCGCCATCGATGACCGCCTGCTGGAAAACCCGCCGGTGCGCGCCCTGTCGCTGGCGGTGTCGCAGGCTTGCAACCTGGGGTGCGGCTATTGCTACGCCGGGCAGGGGAGTTTCGGGCGCCCGCCCCGGACGATGCCGCTGGAACGGGCGCTGGCGGCAGTGGATATGCTGTTGGACGGCACCCCGGCGGGGGAGGGCTGCACCCTTGCCTTCATGGGCGGGGAGCCGCTGGTCAACCGCCCGGTGCTGATGGCCGCCACCCGCCGGGCGGCGGCGCTGGCGGCGGAGCGGGGGGTGAGGGTCAATTATTCCATCACCACCAACGGCACGCTGCTGACGGCGGAGGATGGGGCGTTTTTCGAAGAGCACGGCTTTGCGGTCACCATCAGCCTGGATGGGGTGGGCGAGCAGCACGACCGCCAGCGCCCGTTCAGGAACGGCGGCGGCAGCTTTGCCCGCATCATGGACAATGTGCGGCCACTGCTGGCACGGCAGCGGCGGATGCAGGTGTCGGCGCGGGTGACGGTCACCCCCGACAGCGTGGCGGACCCCGACGGCGGCCCCGGCGGGCTGTTGCGGATGCTGGACCGTTTCATCGCCGACGGTTTCCATTCGGTCGGGTTCTCGCCGCTGCTGCGCTCGTCCGCCGGGACCGGGGAAATGACGCCGGACACGCTGGCGGTGATGCTGGGGGAAATGATCGCCTGTGGCCGGATGTTCGAGCGGCAGGCGCTGGCCGGGCGGCGCTATCCCTTCGCCAACCTGCTGAACGCGTTGCGGGAGATCCACCGCGGCACCCATCGTCCCTATCCCTGTGGCGCTGGCGCCGGGTATTTCGGCGTGTCGGCGGAGGGAGACCTTGCCGCCTGCCACCGCTTTGTCGGTGACGGGGCCGGGGCCATGGGCACCCTGGACGGCGGCCTTGACCACGACGCCCGCAACCAATGGTTGGCTGAGCGCCATGTTCACCGGCAGGAGCCGTGCCGCACCTGCTGGGCACGCTATCTATGCGGTGGCGGCTGCCATCACGAGGTGATCGGCGCCGGACGTCCGGCCTGCGATTACGTGCGCGGCTGGCTGCATTACTGCCTGGGAGCCTACACGCGGTTGTCGGACCGCTGTGCACCCCTGTTCGAGGGCGGGCCGGCGGCGGGGCCTGAGGGCCGCTGATCCCCCGATTCGTATGCGGCTTTCCGCTGGATGAACCGCGCCGCGTGACCGATGGGCTGGCGTGGCATTCGACGTTGGCCGTTTGTTTTCCTAAAATGTATGTTTTGTTGCGCAATCGAAGTCGAATTGCTGCCGCGACACTTTATCATAAAAACTTGTGACTTTTTCGCCCATAGAGTAAGAGGGTTAAGACGCATTTATCCTGGACGCCATGCGCGACGTTAACGAGGCCGCTGACCCCTTTGCCCTGGATCGCCAAAGCCGGCCCCAAGGGATCACCGCAAAACCGAAACAGCGGCACGGATTCTCTCTTCGGCGTCTTTTTCTGTGGATTGTGCTGTTGGTGTCCACGATCACCTTTCTGGCGCTGGCGGCTTTGCCCGTCGGACGCGAGGTGAGTGCGGCGATTTCCATTTCCGTCGTGGTTGTGGCGTTCGTGCTGGCGCGGCTGGCGCAACGGTCGTGGCACGCGCGCACGGTGACGGTGCTGCTGCTGGCGTTCGTGTCGTTCCGCTATTTCTTCTGGCGGGTGACGGGGACGTTGCCGCCGGTCGATGAGCTGGTGGATTTCATCCCCGGCATCACGCTGTTCGTGGCGGAAGCCATGTCGTTCGTGCTGTTCCTGACCTCGCTGTTCGTCATCATCGACCCGTTGAAGCGCGAACCCTGCCCGCCGGCCGGCGACCCGGAAAGCTGGCCCAGCGTCGATGTGTTCATCCCGTCGTACAACGAAGACCCGGAACTGCTGGAAACCACCCTGGCGGCGGCGGTGTGCATCGACTACCCGCGCGACCGGCTGCGGGTCTATCTGCTGGACGACGGCGGCACCGACGCCAAGGTGGCGCAGCCCAACGCCGACGCGGCGGCGGCGGCGCGCGAGCGGCGGCGGGTGCTGACCGCCCTGTGCGAGCGGCTGGGTGTGACTTATATGACCCGCCCGCGCAACGAACACGCCAAGGCCGGCAACCTGAACCACGCCTTTCACCGCACCCGCGGCGATCTGGTGCTGATCCTCGACGCCGACCATGTGCCGACCGTGGATTTCCTGCGCTGCACCGTGGGGTTCTTCCAGCAGGATCCGCGGCTGTTCCTGGTCCAGACGCCCCATTTCTTCGTCAATCCCGATCCGGTCGAATACAACCTGGGCACGTTCGAGCGGATGCCCAGCGAGAACGAGATGTTCTATTACTCGATCCAGCCGGGGCTGGACCGCTGGAACGGCTCCTTCTTCTGCGGGTCGGCGGCTCTGCTCAGCCGCCGGGCGCTGGAGGAGGTGGGTGGCATCGCCGGGGAAACCGTGACCGAGGATTGCGAAACGGCGCTGGAGCTGCATTCCCGCGGCTGGCGCAGCGTCTATCTGCCCCGTCCGTTGATCGCCGGGCTGCAGCCGGAAACCTTCGATTCCTTCATCGCCCAGCGGTCGCGGTGGACGCAGGGGATGATTCAGCTTTTCCTGCTGAAGAACCCGCTGCTCAAGCGCGGCCTGACCGTGGCGCAGCGGCTGTGTTACCTGTCCACCATGCTGTATTGGTTCTTCTGGTTCTGGCGGCCGGTGTTCCTGCTCGCACCGCTGGGCTATGCCCTGTTCGGGCTGGAGATCTACCGGGTCAATCTGGCTGATTTCGCCTGTTTCGTGGTGCCGCATGTGGTCGCCGCCGCCTATCTGGCGCAGTTGCTGCACGGGCGGATGCGCTGGCCGCTGTTCTCGGAACTCTACGAGTATCTGCAGTCGTTCCACGTGTCCCGCGCGGCCATCGCCACCATCCTGCGGCCCCGCAACCCGGTGTTCAAGGTGACGGCCAAGGGGCAGTCGGTGGACCGCGACGGGTTTTCGGCGCTGGCCGGTCCCTTCATCGTCACCACCCTGCTGCTGGCGGTGGGGCTGGGGCTATGCGCCTACCGCTACGCCCTGTTCCCCGAACACCGCATGGCCATCGTGCCGGTGGCGGTGTGGAACCTGCTGAGCCTGGTGCTGGCGCTGGGCGGTCTGGCCGTGGTGTACGAGCGCAAGCGCGTGCGCCGGCAGGAACGGTTCGGGGTGGAGCGGCCCGCCACCCTGGCGCTTGCCGACGGCACGGTGATCGACGCCACCCTGACCGACGTGTCGGCGGGTGGGGTCGGGTTGCGGGTGCTGGCCCGGCACGCGGACCGCCTGGATCCGGCGCGTCTGGAGCGGGCGGAGACACCGGTCCTGTCCATCCACCCGGAAGAGGGCCGGGAAGGCGGCGAGGCGGCGGTCCACACGGGCGTGAAGATCCTGCGGGTGGAAAAGCGCGGCGCCGATCTGGTGGTGGGGGCCGGCTTCGCCCCCCGCAGCCGCCAGGACACCACCGGCATCGCCCGCTTCGTGTTCGGCGACAGCGGCGAATGGGACGGCTGGCTGGGGGCCAAGCGCGGCGGGGCGCCCACCTTTCTGGGCGGGTTCCTGTTCTTTGCCACGCGGGTTCTGCCGCGGCTGGGGCATGTGCTGGTGGCGCTGCCCGGTGCGCTGGGCCGGATGCTGACCTTCCGGGGGTTGTGAGCATGGCCGTCAGGGCAGGACGGGCGCTGGCCTGGCTGGTGCTGGTGTGTGTTGCCGCCGTCGCGGACGTAGCCGATGCCGCCACGGCGCCGGACCGGCGGGTCATTCCGCTGGCGTCCCTGCGTCCCGCGGATGCATCGGGGGGTGATGCGCCGGGGGCGGATGTGGTGCTGAACGGCGAGGACGACACCCTGGTCCTGCCGCTGACGTTGCCGCCCGTGGGGCATCTGACATCGGTGGTGCTGACCATCGGGTACGAGAACAGCATCGACATCCTGCCGGAAAAGGGCGGGCTGACGCTGCTCATCAACAACGTGCCGGTGGCGGAACTGCCGCTGTCGGCTTTCAAGGGGCCGGTGAACGCGGCGGTGACCCTGCCGCCCGACCTGATCCGTCCGGGGGAAAACCGCATCGCCGTGCGGGCGCAGGCGCAGCACCGTGCCATCTGTTCGGTGCGCGGCACCTATGATCTGTGGACCAAGATCCGGCTGGCGGAATCGTCCCTGGCCCTGGTCAGTGGCGACCCGGCGCCGCTGCCCGATCTGGCGATGCTGCGGTCCCTGCTGGCCGCCGCCGACCGGCTGGCGGAGCCGCTGACCATCCTGTCCCCCGGCCCCGCCGTCACCCCCGACCATCTGGGGTGGGGGGCGCTGGTGGCCGGGTTCTACGGCCTTGTGTTGGATGGCCGGGCGCCCGCGGTGGCCGCGGCCTCAGCACCGCCGTCGCTGGACGGGGCGGTGCTGCCCGGCGGCAAGAACATCCTGATCGGCACCCGTGACGAGGTGGCGCCGTTTTTGGGAGAGGCGCGGGCGGCGCTGATTGCCGGGCCGTTCCTGGGCATCTATCCCGCGGCCGGTCCGGCGGGAACCGGCGGCGGTTTCGTGGCGGTGGTGTCGGGCCGCACCCCGGCGGAGGTGGATCGGGCAGTGGAGCGGCTGACCGATCCCGCCCGCCCGCTGCCGCCGCAATCGGTGGCGGTGGGGGATGTTCCGGCCACCGCCCGGCCCGAGCCGTTCGGCCCGTCCCCGGTGGGGGAGGGGCGTTACCGCCTGTCCGATCTGGGCTTTGCCTCGGTGTCCCATGCCGGCTACCGCTATCGCGGGCGGATCCCGCTGCGGCTGCCGGCGGGGTATGCCCCGGTGCCCGACCGTTCGATGATCCTGCGCGTCAACGCCGCGTTCGAAGGCGACCTCGGCCCCGGTGCGGTGCTGAACGTGTCGGTCAACGGCCACCCCGCTGCATCGCTGGAGGTGGACAAGCGGTCGTCCGGCCTGATCCGCCGAGGGGAAATGCCGCTGCCCATGGAGTTGTTCCAGCCCGGCGACAACGTGATCGCGGTTGAGGCGGAAATGCCCCCCGCCGGCGGCACCGATTGCGTGTTCGCGGTGCGGCGGCCGGTGTTCACCCTGGACGATTCCTCGGAAATCGAAATTCCCGGCTTTGCCCGCACCGTCACCCTGCCGGCGCTGGATGCCACCGCCCGCACCGGCTTTCCCTATGGCCCCATGGCGGGGCGGGGGGCGGAACCGTTCTCTTTGCTGGTGATGGGCAAAGATCCGGTGTGGTTCGGCGCCGCCTGGACCCTGACCGCCCGCATGGCCCAGCGGGCCGGCGCCCTGCTGCATCCGGTCCCCTTCACCGCGTGGGAAGGGCCGCCGCCGGGCAACGCGGTGATCGTCGGGCCGGTGGGCGGGCTGCCGCAGTCGGCCTTTGCCGGAGCGGCGCTGACCGCCGACCAGTTGGCCGGGCTGCTGGAAGCGGGCGGGCTGATGGCCCAGGCCGGGGCCAGCGGCGATTCCATGGCGGCGGCGGACCGCCGCGCCCTGGTGGACCGGCTGCGCGCCGCGTGGGCCGGGCGCACGGGGGTGGGGCCGGGTCGGACTTCGCCGTCCGTCGGGCCGGTGCAGGCGCAACCCACCGCCGCTCTGCCGTCGGCGGCCCCCGTCGATTCCCGCAGCCGCTGGCAGCAGTTGGCCGAGGCGCAGCGCACCAGCCCAATGGCTGAGCTGGTGCCCGACTGGTTCACCCGCGCGCTGGGCGGCATCACCACCGCCGTCACCCGCTGGACCACGCCGGAAGCCGCGGTGGACGCCGCCACCCAGGCGCTGGGCAGCGATACCCTGCCCGAAGCCGCCCTGTTGCAGTTCCGCGCCCCCGGTGGCGGCGATGCCGCCTGGACCGTGCTGACCGCGCCGGAGCCGCGGGCCATGGGGCGGGCCATGCAGAGCTTCGTTAAGGCCGGGGTGTGGGACCGGCTGCGCGGCGGTGCCACCTTGTGGACCAGTGCGGCTCCCGCCGTCACGGTCCTGGCCCCCACCCAGCCGTTCCAGGTGATCCTGAACCCGCTGGACGTGCGCAATCTCATCCTGATCCTGGCCCGCACCCTGTCCCAGCGCATCGAGATCCTGTTCGCGCTGCTGCTGGGGGCGGCGGTGCTGCTGGCGGTGTCCATGCATCTGCTGCTGCGCCACGGCCACGACGACCGGGAGGGACGATGAAACGCCGGGACTTGTTGCGCGCCGGCCTTGCCGCCGGGCTGTTGCCGGCGTGGGGGAGCGGGGCGCTCGCCGCCGCCGTGCGGGCGGGGGCGGGACGACCGGCCCGTCTGGATCCGGCGGCGTGGCGTGCGTACATCCGCCGCTTCGTGCTGCCCGAGGGGCGGGTGGCCGACACCGGCAACAAGGGCATCAGCCATTCCGAAGGGCAGGGGTACGGTATGCTGCTGGCGGTCGCGGCCGATGACCGCGCCACCTTTGACAGCCTGTGGGGCTGGACCCGCACCACGCTGATGGTGCGCGGCGACGGGCTGACCGCGTGGCGCTGGGTGCCGGGGGAGGGGGTGAGCGACCGCAACAACGCCTCCGACGGCGACATCCTGATCGCCTGGGCGCTGCTGACCGCCGCCGAGGCGTGGCGGGTGGAGGAATACCGCACCGCCGCCGTGACGCTGGTGCAGGCGCTGGCCGCCGCCGTGGTGGTGGAACAGGCGGGCATGACCGTGCTGCTGCCGGGGCGCGACGGGTTCCGCCGCGGGACCGGCGTGGTGGTGAACCCCAGCTATTGGGTGTTTCCCGCCCTGCGTGCCTTCGCTGCCGTGCCGGGGGGGGCCGTGTGGAAGCGGGTGGCCGATTCCGGGCTGGTGCTGCTGGCCAAGGCGCGGTTCGGGACGCTCCAGCTTCCCCCCGACTGGGCGCTGCTGGACGCCGGGGGCGCCGTCGCCCCGGCGGAGGGGTTCCGCAAGCAGTACGGCTACGATGCCGTGCGGGTGCCGCTCTATCTGGCGTGGGACGGTTATGACGATCCCTATTATTTCCGCCCCTTCGCCGCACTGGCGGCCCGTGGCGGCGGCGACGGGCCGGTGCCGGCCACCGTGTCGCTGCCCGGCGGGGTGACGGCGCAGGTTCCGGCGTCGGTCGGGATGCTGGCGGTCTACCGGCTGGCCTGCCGTCTGGCGGCGGCGGGCAACACGGTGACCGTGCCCCCGCCGGGACCGGACGAGGATTATTACTCCACCACCCTGTTCCATCTGGCGGCCCTGGCCGGGCAAAGCCTGGGGATCGAGCCGTAAGAGAGCCGTGATGACGCCCACCCGGACTTTTCTGCTGCTTCTGGCCGCCGCCGTCGCGGGGGCGCCGTCCGCGGGCGCCCAAACCCCGAGCGGTCAAAACGGGGGTGCCCGCGCTCTGGCCCCCGGCGTGACGGTGGATGTCAACCCGGCCCCCGGCAGCGGCTCGGCCACCGCACCGGCCAAGATCGACGAGACGGCGCTGCGCCATTACGCCCGCACCGGCGATGTCGAGCGGCTGGAGGCGGAAATCGCCCGCCTGCGCGCCCTCGATCCCGCGTGGGAGCCGCCCAAGGATCTGTTCACCCCCCAGGCACAGGCGCCGGGGGTGGACGAAACCCCGTTCTGGAAACTGGTGTCGGAGGGGAAGGTCCCCCAGGCCCGTGCCGCCATCGCCGAACAGCGCCGGCAAAGCCCGTCGTGGCAGCC
The DNA here is from genome assembly GCA_937927415.1 of uncultured Rhodospirillaceae bacterium. Lineage (GTDB taxonomy): Bacteria > Pseudomonadota > Alphaproteobacteria > Azospirillales > Azospirillaceae > Azospirillum. Next base: position 23,708 of record CALBDS010000057.1, on the reverse strand, counting down.
TTCGGCCAAGCTGTTGCAGGAACTGGATGTGGCGGAGGACACGGCCCGTCTGCGTCAGGCCAGCGACGCCCGGCTGTGGCAGGAGGTGACCGAGATCGCCGGGACACGCCCCGACGCCGTGTCCTGCGCCCGGCTGGACAGCGCGTGGCGGGTGGCGGAAGCCTATGGCGAGTTGAAACAGACCGACCGCGCCCTGGCGATTTACCGCACCCTGGTCAGCCAATGTCCGAAGGCGGGGGAGCGGCGGGATACCCTCTACAAGGCGTCCCGCTACCTGTCGCCGGAACAGGTGCGCGAACTGGCGGCCCTTGCCACCACCGCCAACCCGGCGGCGGGGGAGGATTACACCGTGGTGGGGCGGGCGCAGGCCGATCTGGAAACCGGGCGCCTGCTGGAACGGGCGGGCAGCGGCAAGGGCGGCGCCCTGTCCCCCGATGATCTGGCCCGGCTGGAAGCCACGGTCCGCGACCGGCGGGACGCGGACGGCGCCCTGACGCTCGGCTGGTACTTCCAGCAGCGCAAGCAGCACCGCCCGGCCCAGGAATGGTTCGCGCTGTCGAACCAGTGGGCGCCCAGCGACCGGGCGGCGGAAGGGCTGATCCTGGCCCATGCCGGTCTGGGCGAAAAGGACAAGGCGCTGGAAGCGGCCAAGCCCTGGCGCGGCCGTTCGCCCCGCGTGGACAAGGCGGTGCTGGCCGTGGAACGCCCGGCCGGACGGGGAGGGCGCGGTGGCGACGGCCCGCCCCCCGGCCCCAGCCCGCTGGATCAGGCGCTGGCCAAGCGGGACTATTCCGCCTGCCTGACGGCGATCCAGCGGATGGCGGCCAAGAGCGGCATGACCGCCGCCCTGGCGCAGCAACGGGGCTGGTGCCTGATCGAACTGGGCCGCCCGTCGGAGGCGGAGGCCGCCTTTGCCGAAGCCCAGGCCCTGGGCGGAAAGACCGGCGGCAAGACCGCGGCCAAGGGGAGCGGGGCAGCCCCCGCGGGCAAGACGGAGGAGGAGGCCGCCTATGGTCAGGCCCTGGCCCGTCTGGCGGCGGGGGACATGGCGGCGCTGGCCCACGATCTGCCGGCCCTGCCCCTGTCGCCCCGCCACCGGGCGGAGATCCGCGCCAGCCTGCTGGCGGCGGAGGCCAACCGCGCGTTGGAGGACAAACGCTATCACGACGTTCTGCGCCTGCTCGACGCCCGCAAGGAGGTGGAGCCGGAGCCGCGCAATCTGGGCATCCTGCGCGGGTGGGCGCTCTACAACCTGCACCGGTTGACCGACGCCTACGACCAGTTCAAAAGCATCGACGACCGGCTGAGCACGCCGGAATCCCGCGAAGGGGTGACCATCACCCGCAAAACCATCTATCACGACTGGCAATGAGGAACGGCATGCGCTGTGTGCAGCAAACGGCCCGGCGGGCCGGACGGGGACCGCTGGCCGGGCTGGCGCTGGCCGGGGTGCTGGTGGGGATGCTGGCCGGGTGCAACGGCTACATGCCCCGCTACACCACCAACCTGCCCGGCCCGTGGCAGCGGGTGGCGCCGTCCGACCTGCCGGTCCTGCTGCCGCCGGGGGCGCCGGTGACCGTGGTGGCGGCGCGCACCCGCGCGGTCGGTCCCGTCTACCGCTCCTATGCCGTGGTGCTCAGCAATGCCACCGCGCTGGCCGGGGAAAACCGGCTGTCGCTGGACGTGCAGGCGGTGCCCGACAGCCTGCTCGACGCGCTGGTGCCGCCGGAACGGCCGTTCCCGGTGCCGCTCTACACCGGGGAAACCCTGGCGGCGACGCTGGAAAAGGAATTCCCCGACATGGAGGCCACGGTGGCGGACGGGGCGCGGCGCAACCGCTATGGCGATTACGATTACGCCGTGGCGTCGGCGGTTGACGGGGCGGGAACGGTGTCCACCTGCGTCCTGGCGTGGCAGTTGCTGACCGATCACGCCCGCGTGCTGCCCCAGCGGGTGGACGCGGTGCGGCTGGAATGGCGGGTGTGCGGCACCGGCGGCGACCCCCGCCCCCTGCTGGAGCCGTTCGACCGCCTGACCCTGCGGCTGGGGGAAACGGTGCTGGACGCCGACGCGGCGGCTACGCCGGATCGTCGCTGGTGATGACCCGGTTCCGCCCGCTGTGCTTGGCCTGATACAGGGCGTGGTCGGCACGGGCGAGCGCGCGTTCGATGCTGCGGTCGCTGCTGCGCGCGTCGGTCAGCCCGATGCTGACGGTGAAGCGGAACGACCCGCCGCCCGGACGGCGGACGAACACCGATCCCAGCCGCTGGCGCAGCCGCTCCGCCACCTCCACCGCCTGGGGCAGGGGGGTTTCGGTCAGCACGATGGCGAATTCCTCGCCCCCCAGCCGGCCCAGATGGTCGGTGTCGCGCAATTCCGCCCGGCAGGTTTCCGCCAGCGTCACCAGCGCCTGATCGCCGGCGGCGTGGCCGTGGGTGTCGTTGATGGCCTTGAAATGGTCCACATCCATCATCAGCACCGCCATGGGGCGGCCGTAGCGGTGCAGGCGGGCCAGTTCGTTTTCCGCCAGCGACAGGAATTGCCGCCGGTTGGTCAGCCCGGTCAGGGAATCGGTGGTCGCCAGCCGCCGCAATTCGTTTTCCACCCGCAACCGTTCGCTGATGTCGCGGACGATGGCGGTGTAGAGGGTGCCGCCGGAATGCAGCAGCTTGGCGATCGACACCTCGGCCGGGAACCGTTTGCCGTCGGACCGCAGCCCGTACACCCCCTGGCGCGCGGTCATCGGCCGTGACGTCTCGCTGGAACGCTCGAACCCGCGCATGTGGGCGGCGTGGCCGGCACGCACCTCCGGCGGCAGCAGCCGGTCCAGCGGCTGGCCGTGGATGGCGTCGGCGGAATAGCCGAACAGATGCTCCGCCGCCGGGTTGAACAGGACGATGCGCATGGTGTGATCGACGGTGATGATGGCGTCCTGGGCCAGGGTGATGATGCCCTGCAGCCGCTCCTCCGACAGGCGCAGCTCCTCTTCCAGCCGCTTGCGGGCGATGGCGTGCTGGATGGAGCGCCACATCACCGGGCCGTCGGCCTGTCCCTTGACCAGATAATCCTGGGTCCCGGCTTCCACCGCCTGCAGCGCCACCTGTTCGTTGTCGAATCCGGTCAGCACGATCAGCGGCAGGGTGGGGGCGGCGGCGCGCATCCGGCGCACGGTGCCGAACCCGCTGCTGTCGGGCAGGGTCAGGTCCAGAAGCACCACGTCGCAACTGTTGGCCGTCAACCACTCCTCGGCCTCGGCCAGGGTGGCGCAGTGGGACAGGGTGAAGCGGGTGGCGAACGGTTTCAGCCCGTGGCGGACCAGCCCGGCATCGCTCGGCTCGTCTTCCACCAGCAGGATGCGGATGTGCGATGACGGGCCGATGGCCGCCGGAGTGACGGAGGGGGGAATCGTCGTCATCGCGGCAGCCTGACCACGTCGAACCAATAGGCTTTCATACTCCGGATGGCGCCGCAGAAGGTATCCATATTCATGGGCTTGGCAATGACGCTGTTCGCCCCAAGGAGATAGCTGGCGTTCACGTCCCGGTCCATGTCCGAAGTGGTCAAAACGACCACCGGAATCATTTTCAACTCTTTGTCGTTCTTGATGACTTCCAGCACCTGCCGCCCGTCCATGCCCGGCATGTTCAGATCGAGCAGAACCAGATCGGGCCGCATCGCGGTGGTGAACGGCGGCTGGCGGCGCAGATAGGCCAACGCCTCCACCCCGTCCCGCACATGGCTGATGCGGCAGGCGATGCCGTCCTGGCACAGCGCCCGGCGGGCCAGCCCGGCGTCGGCGGGGTCGTCCTCCACCAGCAGGATGTCGAAAAGACGGGCGGCGGTGGCGGTCATGGGGGGCTTCCCATCGGGCGGTGCGGCAGATGGAGCGCAAAGGTGCTGCCGCTGCCGGGTTCGGAGGTCACGGTGATCCGCCCGCCCAGCCGTTCCGCCATCTTGCGGGCGATGGGCAGCCCCATGCCGGTGCCGAAGGATCCGGGGTGTCCGGCCTGTCCGTCCAGATGGCGGAACACCTCGAAAATCCGTTCGATGTTCTGTTCGTCAATGCCGATGCCATTGTCGGTGACCGCGATCACGTCCATGCCCTCCTCCTCGGTGCGGGCCTCCACCCGGACCATCGGGGGGCGGTCGGGAGCATGGTAGTCGATGGCGTTGACGATCAGAACCGTCAAAATCTCGCCCAGCCGGCGCGGATCGGCCAGCACGGTGCCCAGCGGACCGGCGGTGACGGTGGCGCCGCTGGCGTCGATCCGCCCTTTCAGGGTGGCCAGAACCCTGTCCAGCACATCGCCCACCGCGGTGGGGGCGGTGGACAGGGGGATGCGGTCTTCGGCCAGGAAAAGCTGCACGTCGCGCAGCACCGCTTTCAACTGGCTGGTGCCCTCCAGCACGCCGCTCACCGCCCCGCGCGCCGTCCCGTTGATGGTCGGGGCGCCGATGCCGTCGGCGGTTTCCAGCATGCGGGCAAGGTCCTGGGCGTGGGTGGACACCGTGCGCACGGGGTCCTGGAAGGCGTGGGCCGCGGCGGTGGCGAATCGCTCCAGATCCAGCCGGGTGCGCCGCAGGTCGTCGGTGCGCTGGGCGACCTGCCCTTCCAGGGCCATGCGGCGGGTCAGCACCAGATAAACCACCATCTGGGCCAGAAGCCCCACCACGGCGCAGGCGATGTTGAACATCAGGAAGGCGTTGTCCTGATGGGCCTGCGCCGCCCATCCCGCCGTCGGGGCCAGGGCCAGTTGCCATTGCCCATCGGGCAGCGGCACCGGCTCGGTCACCGGGGCGCGGTCCAGAACCGCGGGGTCGCCGGCGATCACCCGCCCGTTCCCGCCGCGCAAGGCATAGGCCAGCGTGGGGGGCAGGCTGTCGAACCGTCCGGCGTCCAGAACGGGCTGCAGGTCGAACACCATCCCCACCGCCCCCCACGGGTGATCGGGACCGAACACCACCTGCCGCGCGATGATGCCCTGCCCACCCTGAATGAGTTGCAGGGGGCCGTGCACCGTGACATCGCGGCTGATGAGCGCGCGTTGCACCGTTTCGGCGAAACCGGGGCGGGGATCCTTCAGCAGGTCGTTGCCCAGAACCCGCTCGTTCCCCTTCAAGGGGTTGACGTAGCGGATGATGAAATCGGGTGCGGCGGAGATGTTGCGCACCCCGGTCAGGGACCGCCCCAGGGCAGCCGCGAAGGTGGCCAGTTCCCCGCCCAGATCGTCGGCGGTGGCGTTCACCGTGACGAAGGCGGCCAATCCGCGCACCAGCGTCAGCCGTTCGTTCAGGCCGCCGGTCAAAGACACGGCGTGGGTGGCGGCGGTGGCCGCGACCGTCGCACGGGCTTCGGCGAGGAGGATGTCCTCGTAATGGTGGGCCGCACCCAGATAGGCGGTGCCCAGCAGCACGGCGGCGGCGGCATGCGCCCCCAGCAGCGTGCCGAGCCGCCGTTTGCGGTTGAGCGGGGAATCGGTGGGCGCGGTCATCGAGGCAGGCTTTCCGGACGAGAAATCAAAGCGAAAAGGTGTGGAAAAGACGGGTTGGCACGTCCGGATGGAAAACCGGCCCGAAGCCCGGTGATGCTGTCCGATCTTCCGTCGGATCGCAAGCCCGATGCGTTGGACGGTGAAGCCGGAAACCGGACGGTCCGTTTGAAATGCGGTCGCGAAGAACCGATGTTGCGGCCGCGAAGGCATCAAGTAAAAATAAGTAATATCAATACGTTGGTCTGATATCGCGTCTTGGCACGGTCCTTGCGATTACAGGTGGGTCGATGGTGCGGCGTCCGGGATCGGGCGCCGAAGCCGAAAAGAAACAACCCAACGTGGAGGAAACCGTGGGGCACCAAGACATTCCCGTCCAGGTGATGGGCATCGATGCCGGCGGCACGATGACCGATACCTTCTTCGTCAGGGCGGACGGCCGGTTCGTCGTCGGCAAGGCCCAGAGCAATCCCGGCGACGAATCCCTGGCCATCTACAACTCGTCCGTCGATGCCCTTGCCCACTGGCGGCGGGAGGTTGATGACGTCTATCCCGAACTGGTGACGTGCGTTTATTCCGGCACCGCCATGCTCAACCGCATCCTGATGCGCAAGGGGCTGAACGTCGGGCTGATCTGCAACAAGGGGTTCGAGCAGCTTCATTCCATGGGCCGGGCGCTGCAAAGCTATCTCGGCTACGCGCTGGAAGACCGCATCCACCTCAACACCCACCGCTACGACGAACCGCTGGTGCCCGTGTCCCGCACCCGCGGCGTCACCGAACGCACCGACGTGCAGGGCAAGGTGGTCATTCCCCTGCGCGAGGACGAGGTGCGGCAGGCGGTCCGTGATCTGGTGGCGCTGGAATCCCAGGCCATCGTCATCTGCCTGCTGCAATCCCACAAGAACGCCAGCAGCGAACAGCACGCCCGCGACATCGTGAAGGACGAGCTGGAAGCCATGGGCGTCAGCCTTCCGGTCTTTGCGTCGGTGGATTACTACCCGTCGCGCAAGGAAAGCCACCGGATGAACACCACCATCCTGGAGGCCTACGGCGCCGAACCGTCGCGCCAGACCCTGAAGAAGGTGTCCGACCGCTTCAAGAAGCATGGCGGCAAGTTCGACCTGCGCGTGATGGCCACCCACGGCGGCACCATCAGCTGGAAGGCCAAGGAACTGGCCCGCACCATCGTGTCCGGCCCCATCGGCGGCGTCATCGGCTCCAAGCTGCTGGGCGAGGCGCTGGGGGATGAGAACATCGCCTGTTCCGACATCGGCGGCACCAGCTTCGACGTGGCGCTCATCACCAAGGGCAGCTTCGCCATCAAATCCGACCCGGACATGGCCCGTCTGGTGCTGTCGCTGCCGCTGGTGGCGATGGACTCGGTGGGGGCGGGGGCCGGCAGCTTCGTCCGCCTCGACCCTTACAGCAAGTCGATCAAGCTGGGGCCGGACAGCGCCGGTTACCGTGTCGGCACCTGCTGGGCCGACAGCGGGCTGGACACCGTGTCGGTGTCGGACTGCCACGTGGTTCTGGGCTACCTCAACCCCAACAACTTCCTCGGCGGGGCCATCAAGCTCGACGTGGAACGCGCCCGCCGGCACATCAAGGAACAGATCGCCGATCCGCTGGGGTTGTCGGTGGAGGATGCGGCGGCCGGTGTGATCGAGCTGCTCGACCTCACCCTGTCGGAATACCTGCGCGCCAACATCTCGGCCAAGGGCTACAACCCGGCGGATTTCACCTGCTTCTCCTATGGCGGTGCCGGTCCGGTCCACACCTATGGCTACACCGAGGGGGTGGGCTTCAAGGACGTGGTGGTGCCCGCCTGGGCCGCCGGCTTCTCGGCCTTCGGCTGTGCGTGCGCCGATTTCGAATACCGCTATGACAAGTCGGTGGATCTGGGCCTGCCGCAGTTTGCCGGTGACGACCAGAAAGCCGCGGCCTGCGCCACGCTGCAGGAAGCCTGGGGCGATCTGGCGGTCAAGGTGATCGACGAGTTCGTCAACAACGGCTTCAAGCCCGAGGATGTGCTGCTGATCCCCGGCTACAAGATGCAGTACATGGGGCAGTTGAACGATCTGGAAATCACCTCCCCCGTCACCACCGCGGCCACGGCGGCGGATTGGGACAAGATCGTCGAGGCGTTCGAGACCACCTATGGCCGGGTCTACGCCAGTTCGGCCCGCTCGCCGGAATTGGGCTTCTCCATCACCGGCGCCATCCTGCGCGGCACCGTCGCCACGCAAAAGCCGGTGCTGCCCGAAGATCCCGACGCCGGTCCGGTCCCGCCGGAATCGGCCCGCCTGGGCAGCCGTCCGTTCTACCGCCACAAGCGTTGGGTCGATGCGACGGTGTGGAAGATGGAGGCCCTGAAGGCCGGCAATCACATCGTCGGTCCCGCGATCATCGAATCCGACGCCACCACCTTCGTGGTTCCCGACGGGTTCGAGACGACCATCGACAAGCACCGCCTGTTCCACCTGAAAGAAGTGAAGTGAGAGGGGGACCGACCATGAACACGATGCATTCCAACAAGACGATGGGCGGTTCCGGCTTCGCCGATCTGCTGGGCAACGGCCAGACCCTGAAGCAGTACCGCGACGCGATCATCGCGCGGACCAAGGACACCGGCTATTACAACGGCCTGGAAAAGCTGGAGCTGCGGGACAGCGATCCCATCGGCTATGAAAAGCTGTTCTCCAAGCTGCGCGGCGGCGTGGTGCACGCCCGCGAAACCGCCAAGAAAATCGCCGCCAGCCCGATCGTGGAGCAGGAAGGCGAGCTGTGCTTCACGCTCTACAACGCCGCCGGCGACTGCGTTCTCACCTCGACCGGCATCATCATCCATGTGGGGACCATGGGTGCGGCGATCAAATACATGATCGAGAACGATTGGGAACGGAATCCCGGCATCAACCCCGGCGACATGTTCACCACCAACGACTGCGCCATCGGCAACGTCCATCCCTGCGACATCGCCACCATCGTGCCGATCTTCTGGGAAGGGCGGCTGATCGGCTGGGTCGGCGGCGTCACCCACGTCATCGACACCGGCGCGGTCACGCCGGGGTCCATGTCCACCGGCCAGGTGCAGCGGTTCGGCGACGGCTACATGATTACGTGCCGCAAGACCGGCATCAACGACGAGCCGCTGCGCGACTGGCTGCATGAATCCCAGCGGTCGGTGCGCACGCCGAAATACTGGATCCTGGACGAACGCACCCGCATCGCCGGTTGCCACATGATCCGCGATCTGGTGGAGGAGGTGATCCGCGCCGACGGCATCGAGGCCTATGAGAAGTTCATCTTCGAGGTGATCGAAGAGGGCCGCCGCGGCCTGATGAACCGCATCAAGGCGATGACCCTGCCCGGCAAGTACCGCAAGGTGTCGTTCGTCGATGTGCCCTACAAGCACCCCGACGTCCAGGTGTCGTCGGCCTTCGCCAAGCTCGACTCCATCATGCATTCCCCGTGCGAGATGACCATCCGCAACGACGGCAGTTGGAAGCTGGACTTCGAAGGGGCGAGCCGCTGGGGCTGGCACACCTTCAACGCGCATCAGGTGGCCTTCACCTCCGGCATCTGGGTGATGATGTGCCAGACGCTGGTGCCGACCCAGCGCATCAACGACGGGGCCTTCTTCGCCACCGACTTCCGCCTGCCCAAGGGGACATGGTGCAACCCCGACGACCGCCGCACCGGCCATGCCTATGCCTGGCATTTCCTGGTGTCCGGCTGGGCGGCGCTGTGGCGGGGGCTGGGGCAGGCCTATTTCAGCCGCGGCTATCTGGAAGAGGTCAACGCCGGCAACGCCAACACCTCCAACTGGCTGCAGGGGGGCGGCATCAACCAGGACGGTGAGATCCACGCCGTCAACAGCTTCGAAGCCTCGTCGTGCGGCACCGGCGCCTGCGCGGTCAAGGACGGTCTCAACCATGCCGCCGCCATCTGGAATCCGGAAGGCGACATGGGCGACATCGAGATCTGGGAGATGGCCGAACCGCTGCTCTACCTGGGCCGCAACGTCAAGACCAACTCCGGCGGGTACGGCAAGTACCGCGGCGGCTGCGGGTTCGAGACGCTGCGCATGGTGTGGAACGCCCAGGATTGGACCATGTTCTTCATGGGCAACGGCTTCATGAACAGCGATTGGGGCATGATGGGCGGGTACCCGTCAGCCACCGGCTATCGCTTCGAAGCCCACAAGACCGGGCTGAAGGAACGCATCGCCATCGGCGACTCCCTGCCGCTGGGCGGCGATTTCGATCCGACGCACCCGGATTACGAACGCCACCTGGACGCCACCGCCCGCGTCAAGCGGGACAAGCAGTGCATCACCACCGAAGACTGCTACGACAACTATGACCTTTATCTGAATTACCTGCGCGGCGGGCCGGGCTTCGGCGATCCCATCGACCGCGATCCCAAGGCGGTGGAAGCCGACCTGAACCAGAAGTTCCTGCTGCCGGAGTATGCCCGCAAGGTCTATGGCGCCGTCTTCACCCAGGACGACGACGGCAAGTTCGTGGTGGACCTGGACAAGACCAAGGCCCGCCGCGCCGAAATCCGCAAGGAACGGCTGGCCCGCGCCGTCCCGACCCGCCAGTGGATGAAGGAGGAACGCGAGCGGATCGTCAACAAGCACGCCGCCACCCAGGTCAAGCACATGTTCGCCACCAGCTTCGGCCTGTCGGAGAAGTTCACGAAGGAATTCAAGGACTTCTGGAGCCTTCCCGCCGATTGGACGCTGACCGAGGAGGAACTGGACGTTCCCACCTACGGCTCCAAGCACCGCATGGACCTGTCGCTTCTGCCCGACGTCAAGACCGTCGTCCAGGTGGAAGAGTGACCGCCCCGGCCATCGCCTGATCCAAGGAGAGAAGTATGTCGTACACCAATGAACAGGTCGCCCATCTGGTCGAAGGCACGCTGGACTGGGAAACCACCTTCCGCATGCTGTCCATGCCCAAGGACACCAGCCGTTTCGCCCAGTACCTGGACGCCCTGCAGGCCAAGGTGACGTTCACGGACAAGATCGTCCTGCCGCTGGGGCCGCACCTCTACATCGTGCAGAAGGCCGACACCAAGAAATGGGTCACCCAGTGCGATTGCGGCCACGTCTTCGCCGACTACCGCGAAAACTGGAAGCTGCACGCGGCGGTCTATGTCCGCGACACCGAGGAAGCGATGGTGGAGGTGTATCCCAAGCTGATGGCGCCGGATACCCAGTGGCAGGTGTACCGGGAATACTACTGCCCCACCTGCGGCGCCATGCACGACGTGGAAGCGCCGACCCCGTGGTACCCGGTGGTCCACGACTTCGAGCCGGACATCGAAGCGTTCTACCGTGATTGGGTGAACCTGCCGGTCCCCGAACGCGCCTGACGGCGCCGGGGCCGCCGGGCGGGGGACAGGGCAACGAACTCAGGCGAACAACCCGGAAGAACCCCCTCTCCCCTCGGGGAGAGGGCCGGGGTGAGGGTCGGTTTTCGCGCGATAGCCCGAAAATCGAGCCGTCAGGCTCTCCAAACCTCAGGTTTGCGGTTGCTTCGCAACGGATTTCGGGCCTTCGGCGCGAAATCCGGCCCTCACCCTTCCCCTCTCCCGGGGCGGGAGAGGGAAATCAACGGGATTTCGTTGCCGCCGGGCGGGGGAAGGAGCACCCCGCCCGGCACCCGCCGGACGACAAGAGGAAAGCGGCATGAGCAAGGTATACGACAGCGCCGCCGCGGCGCTGGACGGGCTGCTGTTCGACGGCATGACCGTCATGGCCGGGGGGTTCGGCCTGTGCGGCATCCCGGAAACGCTGATAAACGCGCTGCACGACAGCGGTGTCGGCGGGCTGACCGTCATCTCCAACAACGCGGGCGTGGATGGGATCGGGCTGGGGCGATTGCTGGAAACCCGGCAGATCCGCAAGATGATCTCGTCCTATGTCGGCGAGAACAAGCAGTTCGCCCAGCAATACCTGTCGGGGGAACTGGAACTGGAATTCAACCCGCAAGGGACGCTGGCCGAACGCATCCGGGCCGGCGGGGCCGGCATCCCGGCCTTTTTCACCCGCACCGGGGTGGGCACGCTGGTGGCCGAGGGCAAGGAACAGCGCGATTTCGACGGCGACACCTATGTGATGGAACGCGGCCTGCGCGCCGACCTTGCCATCATCAAGGCATGGATGGGCGACAGCGAAGGCAATCTGGTGTTCCGCAAGACCGCCCGCAACTTCAACCCCATGATGGCAACCGCCGGTGCGGTGACGGTGGCGGAGGTGGAACATCTGGTCCCGGTCGGCACCATCGACGCCGACCACATCCACACGCCGGGCATCTTCGTCCAGCGGGTGGTGGCGAGCAGCGACAACGAAAAACGCATCGAGCAGCGCACGGTGCGCGCGCGCGCATGAAGGGGGCAAGCATGGCCTGGAACCGCGACCAGATGGCCGCACGGGCGGCGCAGGAACTGCGCGACGGCTTCTATGTCAATCTCGGCATCGGCATTCCCACGCTGGTGGCCAACCACATTCCCGACGGCATCAACGTCACCTTGCAGAGCGAGAACGGCATGCTCGGCATGGGACCGTTCCCGTTCGAAGGGGAAGAGGACGCCGACCTCATCAACGCCGGCAAGCAGACCATCACCGAACTGCCCAAGACCAGCTATTTCTCTTCGGCCGACAGCTTCGCCATGATCCGCGGCGGGCACATCGACATCGCCATCCTGGGGGCGATGCAGGTCAGTTCCAAGGGCGACCTCGCCAACTGGATGGTGCCGGGCAAGATGGTCAAGGGCATGGGCGGCGCCATGGATCTGGTCGCCGGGGTCAAGAAGGTGGTGGTGGTGATGGAGCACACCGCCCGCGACGGCGAGCACAAGATTCTGGACTGCTGTTCCCTGCCGCTGACCGGGGCGGGGGTGGTGGATCTGGTCATCACCGATCTGGCCGTGTTCGCCATCGATAAAAAGGGCGGTGGGCTGCGTCTGATCGAACTGGCGCCCGGCGTCGATGTGGCGCGGGTGGCGGCGGCGACCGGGGCACCGTTCGACATCGCCTTGGCCGCCCGCGCCGCCTGATCCGGTCCATAGGCGTTCGTTTCGCGGAGAGGGCGCCGGATCCCCGCAGTCTGTCACGGCGCGCCTCTCGAACTGGCCGCCGGGTGCCGTTGCGCACCCGGCGGTCCTTGTCGTTTGCGTAAAGAGAGACAAAAACCATAAATCCCCGTGAACAGATGGCACGGGACGGGGGAAACCAGCGCACGGCCATTTACCCCTTTCGGCCGCATTCACAGCGATTATGGTTTTTTATCCCCTGATGATTTGCGGAATATGGCGCCGGACAGAAAAATCGCTTATCATGATAGAAATGCCATGATCGGATAGGTCCATGGTTATAGAAAGATCCAGCCGGTTCGGATCAAAGAAATAAGAGGCAAGGAACGTGCCGCCAAGCGGGCGTTCGGGGAGGTCAGGTGATGGTGCAACCGCCACCCATCCGCGGGCCGGAGGCCGTCGGCGGCGCGGATACGGTCATGCGCGCCTGGGAACGGTTCCTGTCGGGCGAGGGGATGCCGAACAACGCCGTCCGCCGGATGGTCGAGGATTCATGGCGGCGTTGTCTTGACCAGGGGGTCAACCCGATCCGCAGTGCTGCCCCGCTGGTGGTGGATCCCGACGGGCTGGACCGGCTGCGGCGGCAATACGCCGACCTGATCGAGGCGGCGCGGCCGGTGATGGCCAACGCGCGGGAATTCCTTGCCGAATCCGGCACCATGATGATCCTGACCGATCCCCGCGGCGTCATCTTGTCGGTGGAGGGCGACCCCAGCGCCAAGGACAATGGGGAAGGTGTGCAACTGGTGCCCGGCGCCATGTGGAACGAGGGCATCAGCGGCACCAACGCCATCGGCACCGCCCTGACCGCCGGAACCCCGGTGCAGATCAGCGCGGCGGAGCATTTTTGCGAAGGTGTCAAGCAATGGACCTGTTCGGCCAGCGTGATCCGCGATCCCTATGACGGGGCGGCGCTGGGGGTGCTGGACATTTCCGGGCTGAGCGGCAGCCACAGCACCCATTGTCTGGCGCTGGCGGTGACCGGCGCCGGGCGCATCGAAATGCGTCTGGCCGCGCAGGAAATGGAAAAGCGCGCCCGGCTTCTGGACATCACCCTGGCCGACACCCGCCGGTGGAGCGAAAACGGTCTGGTGGTCTTCGACCGCCGCGGCCGTCTGGTGCGGGCCAACGAAGGGGCCAGCCAGTTCCTCAACACCCGCGGGCTGGATGTGGGGGTGTGCAACGACCTGCGCATCGCCCCCGACATCAGCCGGGCGGGGGAGGGCGGGGGCGCTCTGCCCGACTGGATCCGCGCCGATTGGATCGAGCCGATCATGGAGCGGAACGAGCGGCTGGGAACGCTGCTGACCCTGCCGCTGTCGCAGCGTTGGGCGCGCAGCGACCGGGCCGCGGCTGTCCTGCCGCCTGTGCCCGCCGACGAACCCGCCTGTTTCAGCCGGATCATTGGCAACAGCCCGGTGCTGACCCAGGTCAAGGCCAAGGCGCAGCAGTTGGCCAAGCTGCCGGTGCCCGTCCTGCTGCTGGGGCCGACGGGTGCGGGTAAGGAGGTGTTCGCCCGCGCCCTGCACGATGCCAGCCCCAACGCCAAGGGGCCGTTCGTGCCGCTGAACTGCGGCAGCATGACCCGCGATCTGCTGGCCAGCGAGCTGTTCGGCTATGTGGAGGGGGCCTTCACCGGCGCCCGGCGCGGCGGCATGACCGGCAAGTTCGAAGCCGCCGACGGCGGCACCCTGTTCCTCGACGAAATCGGTGAGATGCCGCTGGACCTCCAGGCCAACCTGCTGCGGGTGCTGGAGGATGGCGAGGTCTGCCGGCTGGGCGAAACCCGGCCGAAAAAGGTCAAGGTGCGCATCGTCGCCGCCACCAACCGCGACCTGCGGTCGGAGGTGGCCGCCGGGGTCTTCCGCATGGATCTCTATTACCGGCTGGCGGTGACGGTGCTGCGTCTGCCGGCCCTGGCCGACCGGCGCGAGGATATTCCCCCGCTGATCGACCATTTCATCGACCGGACCGCCCGGACCTATGGCGTGCCGCGCCGGACACCCGTGCCCGCGGTGGTGCGCGCGCTCCAGGCCTATGGCTGGCCCGGCAATGTGCGCGAACTGCGCAACGCCATCGAAGGGATGGTGCTGCTGGGGCAGGGCGACACGCTGACGCTCGATGACCTGCCGCCGGAAATCGCCGCCCATCAGGGCACCGCGCACCAATCTGCCGCCCCGCCGCCCGTTTCCATCGATCCGCCGGATTCCCCCGCCGCCCGCAAGGGCAAGCGGCTGGCCGACAGCGAACGGGAGGAAATCCTGCGGGCCATCGCCGCCGAGCGCGGCAATCTCAGCCGGACGGCGGTCCGCCTGGGCATTGCCAAAAGCACCCTGTATGAAAAGATGAAACGCCACGGCATCGATCGTTCCTCATCCGGTTCGTGAGGCCGGTGACACCCATGTATGATGGCTGTTTGTTTGCCAAACGGTCATTCTGGCGGTGGGCATCAGAGCCGCACCACAGCCACCATGCACACATCACACCGGATCTGCGTCATCGACGATGACCCGTCCTTTCGCGCCGCGATGATGGATTTTCTGCGGTCGCTGGGGCATCGGGCCGAAGGGTTCGCATCGGTGGAGGAGTTTCTTATCTCCGGCGATGCCCGGCGCTTCGCCTGCCTGCTCAGCGACATCGACCTGCCGGGGATCGGCGGGCTGGAATTGCCGTCCGTGCTGGCCCGCACCGGCTCTCGGGTGCCGGTGGTGCTGATGAGCGGGCGAACCGACCCCGCGCTTGCCCGCCGGGCGGCCGAACGCGGGGCCTGCGGGTTCCTGCCCAAGCCGTGCGAGGCGGCGGCGGTCATCCGCTGTCTGGACACCGCGACCGGTCGGGGATGAGGCGGCCGATTCTCCCCGCGTCACAGGGGCGGCGGCATGGGATGGGCGGTGTCCGGGCTGACGTGCAGCGCCTCAGCCATGCGGACCAGATCGGCCAGGGTCCGGGCCTTCATCTTGCGCATCGCGGCCCCCCGGTGGATCTTCACGGTGATCTCGCTCAGGCGCAATTCCCCTGCGACCTGCTTGTTCATCCGGCCGGCGGTCACCAACGCCATCACCTGGCGTTCGCGCGGCGACAGGGTGGCGTACAGGGCGCGCAGGGCCGCGGTTCCCTCCTCGGCGTTCCGGCGCCGGCGGTCCTTTTCCAGGGCGGCGGACACCGCGTCCAGCATGTCCTGGTCGCGGAAGGGTTTGGTCAGGAAATCAACCGCACCGGCCTTCATCGCCCGCACCGTCATGGGAATATCGCCATAGCCGGTCATCAGAACAACCGGGATCGGCTCGTGGCTGGCGGTCAGCATTCCCTGGAAATCAAGGCCGCTCATCCCGCCCGGCAACCGCACGTCGAGCACCAGACAGGCGGGGCCGTCCCCCCGGTCCACATCGTCCAGAAAGGCCCGCGGCGATCCGTGCAGCCGGGTGGCAAAGCCCACGGACCGGAACAGGCTGTCCAGCGACCGGCGCAGCGATTCATCGTCGTCAACGATGTGGACGGTTGCGGTTTCGGTCATCCATCCCCCCCATCGCATACCCCTGCCATGCCCCTGATCCGCTGGTCACGATAACGCCTGTGGCAAAGCGACGCATCCCGAATTTTGGATCCAAACGGATAGGAGCGCCCCCGGACCAACGTATGCCTATACCAACATATGATTGAGGAACGCCCGGTCCCATGCGGTCAATAACCCCGTTCTTTCCGCAAACGCCAGGGAGGCGACCGATGGGCCGGAGCATCAGCAAGGACGGAACCCAAATCGTCTACAAGGATTGGGGACAGGGGCAGCCGGTGGTGTTTTCCCACGGCTGGCCGCTGACCGGCGACGCCTGGGACCACCAGATGGTGACCCTGGGGCAGAACGGTTTCCGGGTCATCGCCCACGACCGGCGCAGCCATGGCCGATCCGATCAGACGTGGGACGGCAACGACATGGACACCTATGCTGACGATCTGGCGACGCTGATCGATTCGCTTGGCCTGGAGCAGGCGGTCCTGGTCGGACATTCGACCGGCGGCGGCGAGGTCGCGCGCTATCTGGGCCGCCACGGCACCCGCCGGGTGGCCAAGGCGGTGCTGGTGGGAGCGGTGCCGCCGGTCATGCTGAAGGGGGCCGCCAACCCCGACGGCCTGCCGATGGACGTGTTCGACGGCATCCGCCGGCAGACGCTGGAGAACCGTTCCCAGTTCTATCGCGATCTGACGGTGCCCTTCTATAATCTCAACCGCGCCGGTGCGGCACCGTCGCCGGGGCTTCAGGATGCCTTCTGGCTCCAGGGTATGATGGGCGGCCTCAAGGGGCAACTCGACTGCATCAAACAGTTCTCGGAGACGGACTTCACCGAGGATCTGCGGCGCATCGACGTGCCGACGCTGTTCATCCACGGGGACGACGACCAGATCGTGCCCATCGGCATTTCCGCGGCGAAAGCGGCGCGGATCGTGCCCAAGGCCACGCTGACGGTCTATGCCGGCGGCTGCCACGGGCTGGCCCAGACCGAGGCGGCGCGATTCAACGCCGACCTGTTGGCCTTTATCCGGGAGTAGGGCGCGTTTCCTCCGGCCGGGCGGCGGGCAGGGTGAAACCGGCGGTCGCCCCCGGACCGGGATTGCCGGTCAGCCACAGGCGCCCGCCGTGGGCCTCGACGATCGACCGGCAGATCAGCAGGCCCATGCCCATCCCATGGGCCTTGGTGGTGAAGAAGGGGGTGAACGTCCGGTCCCGCCGCGCGGGGTCGAGGCCGTGGCCGGTGTCCTCCACCGTCACCGTCACCCCGCCGCCGTCATCCGATCCGGCCCGCAGCCACAGCACCCGCGCCCGCCCGCTCACCCCCGCCATGGCGTCCACGGCGTTGGTGATGAGGTTGACCAGAACCTGCTGGACCTGCACCGGGTCGCCGCAGACCGGCGGCAGGGCGGCGGCGATGTCCGTGCGCACCGTCACCGCGTCCAGCCGGGTTTCGCTTTGGGCGATGCGCAGCGCGCCATCGATCAGGGCGGCGATGTCCAGCGGTTCCGGCGGACGCCGGTCCCGGCGGAACATGGAGCGGATGCAGCCGATCAGGCGGCTGGCCCGGTGGCCGTCGTCGGAGATGCGGCGGAAGGCCGCCCTCGCCTCGTCCAGATCGGGCTGCGGGCGGCTCAGCCAGCGCAGCCCGGCGTCGGCGCTGGCGACCATGCTCGCCAGCGGCTGGTTGATCTCGTGGGCGATGGCGGCGGACAGCACGTCCATGCCGCTCAGCCGCTCGCCACGGACCCGACGTTCGGCGGCCACCGAGCGGGCCAAGCGGGCGTAGAGTGTGGCCGTTTCCATCAGCAGCACCAGCAGCACCACCCCGGCGGACGCCAGACCGTAACCGCGCCCGGCCCACCAGCCCAGGCTGAACCGCCCGGAACTGAGCAGGCCCAGCAGCACGGTTTCGATCAGCCATGCGCCCAGCGCCACCATCAGCCACAGGTCCAGCACCGACCGCCGTCGGCGCCACAGCAGCGCCAGGGCGGCCAGCGACACCGCGATGGCGGTATAGATGACGAAGGGCCACAAAGGGGCGACCCCCATGCGGCTGTCCATCAGCCGCGGCAGCCACGGTTCCCGCGCGATGCAGACCCACGCGACCAGCGCCGCCCCGGCCGCCGCGACCCCGGCACCGACCCATGGCGGCGGGCGGGGGGATGCCGGCGCCCGTTCATCCCCCCGTTTCAACAGGGCATAGGCCAGCATGGCCAGCGGCAGGGCCAGACGGCGGGTTCCGGCGATCCCCGCCGTGCTTTGCAGCCCGGCGCCCAGCAGCCCGTCGGGGGCGAAAACGCCGGGAAAGGTCAGCGCCCAGGGAACGATGAGCAGTGCGGCGAACAGATAGCCCCCAGCCAGCACCCGAACCGCCCGCCCGTTCTGAATGGCGGAAAGCGCGAACAGCAGCGCCGCGGTTAGCCCCTCGTTCATCAAGACGGCGGCGGCATAGGCGGGCACCAGCGGTTCGGTGCCGGTCAGAGGGATGTGGGCGAAGGGCACCGTGACCGCCAGCGTCGCTACCAGCACCAGCATGACCCGCCGGGCCAGACGGATCTGCGCCCGGTCGGGCGGAAGGGTGGAGATCAGTGGCGGGCGGCCGTCCTGCGGCTCATGTGTTTCGGTCGCCATGCTCGCCGATGCCGGTCAGGAAGGAAAAACCCGCCCCCAGTGTCGTGAAGGGGGCACCGGGATCAATCATACCAACGTATAGGTGAGAAAGACGCAAGTTCAATGTAGCCCGGCGCCGCGACTGCGCATCCTTTCGTTCCGTCGATGGACACTTCGCCAGCCTGCCTCATCACCGGCCGGCAACGATCAAAGGAACGAGACATGAGCATCACCGCCACCCCGGTTCCCGGTGCGACCCTTCTGTCGCCCGCCGATCACACGCTCATCATGATCGACCATCAGTCGCAGATGGCGTTTGCGACCCATTCGATCGACGCCACCACCCTGCGCACCAACGCGGCCCTGGTCGCCCACGCGGCGGCGGGGTTCGGCGTCTCCACCATCCTGACCACGGTGGCGGAAAAGAGCTTTTCCGGCCCGATCTTCGATGAGATTGCGGAAGCCTTTCCCGGGGCGGAGGTCACCGACCGCACCTCCATGAACACGTGGGAGGATGCCAACGTCATCCGGCGGGTGAACGCCATCGGCAAGACGCGGCTGGTGTTTGCCGGGCTGTGGACCTCGGTGTGCATCGTCGGGCCGACACTCTCGGCCATCGACCAGGGGTTCGAGGTCTATGTCATCGCCGACGCCTGCGGCGACGTGTCGGCGGAAGCGCACGGGCGGGCCATGGAGCGCATGATCCAGGCCGGCGTGCGCCCGATGACCGCGCTGCAATACCTGCTGGAGCTGCAGCGCGACTGGGCGCGGGTGGACACCTATGACCTGACGACCGGCATCGCCCGGAAATACGGCGGCGCCTATGGCCTGGGCATCATCTACGCCAAGACCATGTTCGGCGCGTCCGAAGGCGGGCACAGCCAGGCGGCCTGAGGGCTGCCCGCCCGGCATGATCCCCAACGGAAAGGATCGGTTTCCATGACGCCCTATCTGCTGTCGCTCGGTGCTGGAATTCTGGTCGGCGTCCTTTACGCCGTGATGGGCGTGCGCTCCCCCGCACCGCCGACCATCGCGCTGGTCGGTCTGTTGGGCATGCTGGTCGGCGAGCAACTGGTGCCGGTGGTCAAGCGGCTGGTTGCCGGGGAGCCGGTCGCCGCCTTCATCGCCACCGACTGCGCCCGTCATGTTCTGGGGCCGCAGGCGGGCGGGGGGCTTCCCCCGTCCGCCGGTGCGCAGGATGCGGCCCCCTGCGGCAAGCCGGGCGTGTGAACCACCCGTCCCCGACCCCGAGCCCCCGAACCGGGAGATACCCCGATGCCTTCCACCGATCTTCTTGTGGTCAACGCCCGGATCACCACCCTCGACCGCGCCAACCCGGCGGCCGAGGCGGTGGCGATCCGCGATGGCCGGTTCCTGGCCGTGGGCCGGGAAGCCGATGCCCGCGCCGCCGCGGCTCCGGACGCCACGGTGATCGATGCCGGCGGGCGCCGGATGATCCCCGGCCTGATCGACAGCCACATCCACGTCATCCGCGGCGGCCTCAACTACAACATGGAACTGCGCTGGGATGGGGTGCCGACCCTGGCCGACGCCATGGCGCTGCTGCGCGCCCAGGTGCAGCGAACCCCGGCGCCGCAGTGGGTGCGGGTGGTGGGCGGCTTCACCGAGCACCAGTTCGCCGAAAAACGCCTGCCGACGCTGGAGGAAATCAACGCCGCCGCCCCGGACACGCCGGTGTTCATCCTTCACCTCTACGACCGGGCGCTGCTGAACGCGGCGGCGGTGCGGGTGGTCGGCTATGGCAAGGACACTCCCGACCCGCCGGGGGGCGAGATCGTGCGGGACGCCGCCGGCAACCCGACCGGCCTGTTGTTGGCCCAGCCCAACGCCACGATCCTGTACGCCACCTTGGCCAAGGGGCCGAAGCTGCCGCCGGACTATCAGATCAACTCCACCCTGCATTTCATGCGCGAGTTGAACGGGCTGGGCGTCACCAGCGTCATCGACGCCGGGGGCGGTTTTCAGAACTACCCCGACGATTACCGGATCATCGAGACGCTGCACGATCAGGGGGCGCTGACCCTGCGCATCGCCTACAACCTGTTCACCCAGAAGCCGAAGGAGGAACTGGCGGATTTCTCGGCCTGGGCCGGGACGGTGACGCCGGGGCAGGGTGACGACATCTACCGCCACAACGGTGCGGGTGAGATGCTGGTCTATTCCGCCGCCGATTTCGAGGATTTCCGCGTCCCCCGGCCCGACATGCCGCCGACCATGGAAACGGATCTGGAGCCGGTTATCCGGCTGCTGGCGGAAAACCGCTGGCCCTGGCGGCTGCACGCCACCTATGACCAGACCATCGGGCGGGCGCTGGACGTGTTCGAAAAGGTCAATCGCGATATTCCGCTTCAGGGGCTGAACTGGTTCTTCGACCATGCCGAAACCATCAGCCGCCGCAACATCGACCGCATCGCTGCATTGGGCGGCGGCATCGCCATCCAGCACCGCATGGCCTATCAGGGCGAGTATTTCGCCGAACGGTACGGGCTGGCGGCGGCGGAAACCACCCCACCCATCGCCGCCATGATGGCCGCCGGGGTGCCGGTTGGGGCCGGCACCGACGCGACACGGGTCGCCAGCTACAATCCGTGGGTATCGCTGTCCTGGTTGGTCACCGGCCGGACGGTCGGCGGGCTGCGGCTCTATCCCCCCGCCAACCGGCTGGACCGTGAAACGGCGCTGCGCCTGTGGACCGAAGCCAACACATGGTTTTCCCGCGAGGAGGGCAAGAAGGGCCGTATCGAAGCCGGGCAACTGGCCGATCTCGCCCTGCTCAGCGACGATTATTTCAGCGTGCCCGAGGATGGCATCGCCCATCTGCGCTCGGTCCTGACCCTGCTGGGGGGCCGGGTGGTGCACGGTGACGGCGATTTCGCCGGTCTGGCCCCCGACCTGCCCAAGCCGATGCCCGACTGGTCGCCGGTCGCCACCGCCGGCGGCTATTGGCGGGAGCCGGGCGGGCGGCGGTTGGCAGCGGCCTGCGGCTGCCAGACGGCCTGTGGGGTCCATGGGCACGACCATGCGGCGGCCCTGGGGGCCACGGTGCCGGCGGCGGATGTGCAATCCTTTTGGGGCGCGCTGGGCTGCGGTTGCTGGGCTGTCTGATCCCGGAGAGCGGGGCGGCTGCCCTGACCCCGCTTGGAGGCTGGCGCCTCCAAACCTCCACCCTTTTTATCCATAAAAGAAAAGGGGGTTCGGGGCATCGCCCCGAACGGGTTTGGGCGGTAGCCCAATTCACGCCCCTTGCGCAACGGGATTTCGACCATGACCGACACCACGCCGCGGCCCGCCGGGGCGTTCGCACCGCTGCGTCACCGGCTGTTCGCCGTGATCTGGGTCGCCACCGTGCTGGGCAACGTCGGCAGCTTCATGCGGGATGTCGCCAGCGCGTGGCTGGTGCTCGACCTGTCGTCGTCACCGTCGGCGGTGGCGCTGGTGCAGGCGGCGGCGACGCTGCCGGTCTTTCTGCTGGCGATCCCGGCGGGGGTGCTGTCGGACATCGTGAACCGGCGCCGGATGCTGATCCTGATCCAGATCGGGCTGGCCTGCGTCAGCACGGCGCTGCTGCTGGTGGCGTTGACCGGGACCGCCAGCGTGGCGTCGCTGGCGGCGCTGACCTTTCTGGGCGGGGTGGGGGCGGCGCTGGCAGCACCCGTCTGGCAATCCATCGTGCCGGAACTGGTCCCGCGCCCGGCGTTGAAGGGGGCGGTGGCGCTGAACAGTCTGGGCTTCAACATATCCCGCGCCATCGGCCCGGCGCTGGGCGGGGTGCTGCTGGCCGGGTTCGGGGCCGCGGCCACCTATGGCGCCGATGTTGCCTCGTACATGGTGGTGATCGCAGCACTGCTGTGGTGGAAGCGCGCACCCGATCCGCGGGATGAGCTGTCGGAGCACTTCACCGGCGCCCTGCGCGCCGGGTTGCGTTTCGCCCGCGCCAGCCGCGACCTGCACCGGGTTCTGTTGATCGGCGGTCTGTTCTTCGCGTGCGCCAGCGCGGTGTGGGCGCTGCTGCCCATCGTCGCCGGGCGCCTGTTGGGAGGTGGACCGGGCTTTTACGGGCTGGCGCTGGGGGCGGTGGGGGCCGGGGCGATTGGTGGGGCGGTGGTTCTGCCGCGGGTGCGGGGGCGGTTCGGCCCCGGCGGCGTTCTGGCGGGGGCGGCGGTGGTCACCGCGGCGGTTCTGGCGGTTCTGGCTCTGGTGCCGCCGTTGTGGGCGGCGCTGGTGGTTCTGCTGCTGCTGGGCATGGCGTGGATCGCGGTGCTGACCACGCTGAACGCCACCACTCAGGCGATTTTGCCCGATTGGGTGCGGGGCCGGGGGCTGGCGCTGTACCTGACCATGTTCAACGGGGCGATGACCGCCGGAAGCCTGGCCTGGGGTGCGGTGGCGGAGGCGGTGGGGGTGCCGGCAACCCTGCTGACGGCGGCCGCCGGGCTGCTGGCGGTGGGGCTGGTGGCCCGTGGCATGGCGCTTCCGCTGGGCGAGGACGACCTGACCCCCGCCAACCACTGGCCCGAGCCGGTGGTGGCCCCGCCATTGGCCGGCGACCGGCATCAGGATCTGCACGACCGGGGGCCGGTGCTGATTACCGTGGAATACCGCATCGCCGCCGCCGACCGCGCGGCCTTCGCCGCCACGCTTCCTCATCTGGCCGAGCAGCGGCGGCGCGACGGCGCCTATGCCTGGGGCATCAGTGAGGACGCGGCCGACCCGGAACGGCTGCTGGAATGGTTCTTCGTCGAAAGCTGGGCCGAGCACCTGCGCCAGCATCGCCGGGTGTCGCGGGCGGATGCGGATTTGCAAACCGCGCAGCGGGCGCTGCACCAGGGGCCGGAGCCGCCGGTGGTGGCGCATTTCCTGGCGCTGAACCCAACGCGGAAAGGCTGATACGAATTTGGGGGGATTTATCGGGAGGATGGTGCTGCTGGAGAGGATTGAACTCTCGACCTCTCCCTTACCAAGGGAGTGCT
>CALBDS010000056.1 GCA_937927415.1 uncultured Rhodospirillaceae bacterium | reverse complement strand
GCGCGATGCGGATGATGTTGTCCTGCACCAGATGGGCGAGGTGCGACAGCGTGCGTTCGGACGGCGGCGAGACCGCCAGCAGGTGCAGAGCCGCGTCCACCGCGTCGCCGGCCTCGGCGGCCGACAGGTTGCCTGGCGCCAGCACGCCCTGAAGGCGCAGCAGGTCCATGACGAAGCCGTGGCCCCAGGCGAAGCCGTTCGGGGTGGCGACGTCGGCCAGCGGCTGCAAGGCAAGGTCGCCGAGCGCGCCGTCGCCGGAACCCATGGACAGGAACTCGCCGCCGGCCGTCCAGGTCGCCACCAGCGACGTGCTCTCGGTGGCATCGACGTCGATCCACACCACGCGCCCATTCGGCACCCGAGCGAGGAACTGGTGGCCCATGAAGGCCAGCACGGTGGACTTGCCGGTGCGCGGCGGGCCGATCACCAGCGCCGCCCCGTCCTGGCCCTGGTGGATATCGAGCATGAGCGGCGTGCCACCCTCGGCCTCCAACTGCATCAGCGGATCGCATTTGAGGTGCGGGTTGCGCTCCGGCCCGCCCCAGGCCGACGACAGGATGAGGAAGTCGGCGAGCTGGACCTGGGTCAGCGGCACCTTGCGCGGGTTCGGGCGCACGTGGCCGGGCAGCGTGCCGTACCACGCCCGCTCGGCCCCCCAGGTCTCCTCGATGACGGTAAAGCCCAGCGTGCGCAGCGCCTTGACCAGCTCGTCGCGGCGCTCCTCCACCTCTTCCACCGAACGGCCCCACAGCACGGCAGTCGGCGTCATCCAGCCGGAGCTGGTGCCGGCCTGCTCGGCCTCCAGCCGGGCGGCCTCGGCCTCCAGCGCCTCCATGACGCCGACCGGGTCGTGGCGCAGGGCGGCGTAGCCGCCGACCGCGCGCAGCAGCACCGAGCGCCAGTCGTAGGAGGTGTCGTCGTGCTTGCGCCACAGAGCGGCGAAGACGCCGCGCGCCTGGACGTGGTCCATCGCCTCGAAGCGCACCGACCAGCGGAACTCGAACGGCAGCTTGTCCAGCACGTTGAGCAGGCCGGGGTGGCTGACCTTGGGATAGCCGCCGATGCTGATCATCCGGACCGGCCATTCGGTCCCGCCGTTGCTCCAGGCCGGGAACGAGCCGGGCTTGAAGCCGACATCCACGAGGTTGGCCTTGATCGGGAAGCCGGGAATGTCGGGGGCGATGACGTGGCCCTGGTACAGCGGCGAGACGCAGTTGTGCAGCAGGGTCTGCACGCCGTCGTCGTCCAGCATGCGCGCCCAGCCGACGGCGCGGCCGAGCAGGGAGGCGAACTGGAGCACGAGCTGGCGAAACGGCTCGACGTGGTCGCGCATGACGTCCGGCTTGGCGCGCTCCGGCGGGTTGCGGGTGAACCAGGACGCCACGGTGCGGGTGGTGGGCCGGGACGGCGTGTAGGTGATCGCCACGATGGTGCGGGTGCGGAGCTGCCGGCCGGCGTCGTCGAGGCGGTCACGCCGCTCCCGGTCGATCAGTTCGGAGACCGGGTGTGTGCCCGTGCTGCGGGGATAGCCGGCAACGGTCCGGCGCTGCATCTCGAAATGGAAGGTCCAGCCGCCGGTGAAGGGGAAGAGGACGTTGCCGGCGGCCAGCGCCGTCTGCATCCGCTCGGCCGGGTCCTGGCCGTCCTGGTCGCGCCCGCCGTACTCGACCACGGCCATCAGCGCGCCGTCCTCCTCCAACAGCACCACGCCGGGCCAGACGAAGCAGTCCCACGGCAGGTGCCGCGACAGGGAATCGAAGCCGTCATCGAAGGCGGTCAGGTCGAGCATGCCTCACCTCGGGGCGCGGTAGGAGGACAGGGACAGCGAGCGGCCGCGGGTGCGCAGCGCCCGCAGCAGCCAGGCCGAGGCGTTCTGGCGGACGATCTCCAGCCACCAGGGATCGCGGCGGGTGAGATAGCGCGCCGTCAGGAAGACGAGCAGGAACCCCGCCACCGCCTGGGGGATGGCGCCCAGCGCCAGCCACAGCTCCGCGGCCAGCCAGACGGCGATGGCCAGCAGCTCCATGGGCACGCCGAGCGGCATCTTGGTCGGCCGCACCGAGGTGCGGCGCACCGGCTTCTCCCATCCCTCGGGCAGCGGCGGGGCCTGCATGGTCACACCCCGGCCAGCGCGACGATGGCGTCGCGCGCCCCGTAGGCGGCGGCGCCGGCCACGGTGAAGACGAACACCACCACCCCGGCGATGCGGGAGAACATCGCCGCGACCAGCGCCAGCAGCAGCCCGGCGGTGACGGCGATCGGCACGAAGTTGGTGTCGAACACCGCCTGCCAGGACAGCAGTTCCGCGCCGAGGTTGGCGATCACCTGGGCGTGCGCCGGCAGCGCCGTCCACGCCAGCACCAGCGCCAGGGCCAATCCCCGGCGCGCGTTACCGTTGCTCCGCATGCTCACCTCCACCGTCAAGCTCCCCCGCCCCCAGCGGGCGGAGGACGAATCCCCGGTCCGGGTCGAAGCGCTCGACCCGGACGATCTCGTTGACGAAGCGCTTGCCCATGCCGTCACGGGCGAGGTGCACCACCGCGTGCACCGCCCGGGATATCCAGCGCATCTGCAGGGCGTCCATGGCGACGCCGCCGAGGCCGACCATCTGGGCGATGCGGTCGAGCGCGTCCCAGGCCGAGCCGGCGTGCACGGTGCACAGCCCCGGATGCCCGGTGGTCCAGCCGACCACCATCTGCCGCGCCTCGGCCCGGCGCACCTCGCCCAGCACCAGATGCGTCATCGGCACGCGCAGCGCGTTGGCGACCAGCGTCTCCAGGGTGACCGGCGGGTCGGCCCAGGGGTCGGCGACCATGGCGTAGGCGTGCGGGCACGGCGGCTCGAACTCGTAGGGGTCCTGCAACACCGCCGGCAGGCCGTCCCGGAAGGCCGGTTCCTCCAGGCAGGCGCGCAGCAGCGTGGTCTTGCCGGTGTCGACGTCGCCGGCGATCACCACGGTGCGGCGCCCGGCGATCAGCCGGCGGATCAGCCGCGCCTGGAGTGTTGTCGCGGCGCCGGACAGCACCCAGTCGTCGAGGGTGATGCGGCCGCGGTAGGGCTTGCGGATCGAGCAGGCCGGGCCGGTGGTGACCGGCTCGATGTCGGCGTGGATGCGCTCGCCGGTCTCCGGCAGGGTGACGTCGAGGGTCGGGCGGTCGCGGCGCAGCTCCTTGCGCTGGAAGCCGGCGACGTAGGCGAGGAAGCGGCGCACCTGATCGGGGTCGGCCTCGCGGACGAACTCCGGCGAGGGGCCGTTCTTGACCAGCACCCGGCAGGCCCCCTGCCCGCGCAGGGGCGGCAGCACCAGGACGTTGGCGACGTCCTCGCGGGACAGCAGGTCGCCGAACAGCCCGTCCATCAGCCGGCGCAGGGCCAGCAGCAGCATCTCGCGCCGTGCCGGCTCGTCAATCACCACCAGCTCGGTCATGCGTCGGCCTCCTTCGGGTGGAAGCCGTCGCGCACGCTGGGCACCGTGCGGCGGGGATGGCCGAGCTGTTCCAGGATCGCCGCCTTGGTCGCGGCCACGTCCGCCGGGTCGAGGTCGTGCACGAGGTTGAGCACCGCGACCACGGTGATCAGCAGGTCGTCGATGCGGGCGACGGTGGCCTCCAGCCGTTCAGTCTTCGCCCGCTCGTTGGCGATGGCGTCGAGGCCTTTGTCGAGCACGTGGATCACCGCGTCGCTGAGCGTGCGCAGCCCCTGGCGGGTCTGGACCAGGGCGAGCTGGTCGGCCAGCAGCGTCGGCACGCGGGCGGAGACCGGGCGGGTGGCGGTGGTGTCGGGGGTGTCCGTCATGTCCAGAGCCTCGGGGGTTTGCCGGGACGCCGGGGTGCCGCGGGTGCATCGCCCTCGGGGGCTGGGTTGGCGGTGCCGAACCAGCGATTGGCGTCCGGGTTGGGAGTCCAGGCCGCCGCGGCGCGGCCGTAGAGCGGGCGCCAGCGCGGATCGGCGTAGGGGTGCAGGCGGGTGGCGCGGATCGGCTTGCCGTAGCCGAAGACGATCAGGTCGTTGCCGTCCATCTCCAGCGCCGCGTGCATCGGCAGCACCGGCCGGCGGTCCACCCGCACCCCGCGGCTGACGGTGGGGAAAAGGTCGAACAGGCCCTTGGAGGTCGAGCGCGTCGGCACCTCCTCGATGGCCTCGCCGACCATCCGGCTGATCCGCTCGGCCTCGTCGGACGAGTTGGGGCGGAAGACCACCAGCCGGCAGTTGGCGGTGAGGCCGCGGCCGTACTCCTCCTCGACCTCCCACAGGCTCTGGGCCAGCAGCAGCAGGCGGATGCCGTACTCGCGGACGTACTTGATCCACTCCGCCGCCTCGCGCAGGTGGAACTGCAGGAACTCGTCGAGCACCACCAGCAGCCGCCAGCGCCGCGCCCGGCCGTCGTCGGCCAGAGCGCGGTCGATGGTGAGGAAGTCCACCATCTGCGTCAGGATCAGCTTGAACACCCGACGAAGCCGCCGGGCGTCGAGCGGACGGGCGACGATGTAGAGCGTCACCGGCCGCTCGCCCGCCACGAGGTCGGCGATGGAGAAGTCGCTGGCGGCGGTCTGCTCCTCCAGGACGGAGTCCTCGAACTCGGCGAGCAGCACCGACGCGGTGACGTAGACCGACTTGCGATAGTGCAGGCTCTTGTCGGGGGGAGCGGAACCGCCGCCCGGCCGTCCCTTCCCCTCGCCCTCGCCAGTACCGCGCTCCTCAGCCAGCGCCAGGCTCTTGTCCCACAGCTCCTGGGCGGCGCGCTGGGCGGTCGGGTGGACGCCCTCGGCCAGCATCAGCGTCAGTCCGTCGTCGCCAAGCAGGATGTGCCGGCGGGCGCCGGCCAGCGACTTCTCGCCGTCGGCCGCCGCGGTCAGCAGGTAGACGAAGACGCCGGTCAGATAGGAGAAGGCAGCGTTGCGCCAGTGCCCCTCCTGCTCGCCCTCGGTGAGGACGCGGGCGGCGTGCTGGCAGTCGGGAACGAGGTACGGTTCCGGCCGCACCGCCATCAGCGGGTTGTAGCGGGGGCCGCCAGGCCGGGCGAGGTCGAGCACGATGACGTCGCCGAAGCGGGTGCGGGCGCGGCTGGTGTCCTCGGTGACCGAACCCTTGAAGTCCCAGACCACCGCGCTCTCGTCCCAGGCCGCGAGCAGCGTCGGGTGCACGGTGGTGGTGGTCTTGCCCGAGCCGGTCGGGCCGATGACGAGGACCGGCTGCATGGTGCGTTCGTGCAGCAGGTCGCGGCCGTAGGCGCCGAGGATGACGGAGGAGCGGTCGGTCATCGCCGTCCCCCTCCCAGCAGGCCACTGCGCCGGACGTCGGTGCGCGTGGCCCAGCGGCCGGCGCCGAACTCCGGCCGGCGGGTGCCCCGCAGGTCGAGGGCGACGCGGGTGGCCAGCGCCAGCGCGCAGAGCCCCGACACCACCGCAGCGCCATCGACGATCCAGCGGTGGCCGGGGGCCAGCAGCCCGCGCCAGCCGAAGAACTGGCCGGGTCCGTACAGGGCGATGGGACCGATGCGCAGCCCACCGAAGACCGGGGGCCAGGCGAACAGCCAGCCGGTCAGCTCGGTGATAGCGAACACCGCGGCGAGCCAGACCAGCAGCAGGGTTCCGAAACGGAGAAGGTACGGCGTCACAGCTCGCGCCCTCCCAGGTCGTGGAGGTCGTCGCGCCCGGCCTCGCGGCCACGCTGCTGTTCGCGCAGCCGCTGCATCTCGACGAGCTGGCGCTCAAAGTCGCGGCGCTCGCGCTCGGTCATGTAGCCGAGGCGGTCGGTGGTCACCTCGACGGCGTCATGGCGCAGCCAGCGCGAGACGACGTCCGGATCGAGGTGGAGGTCGCGGTCGTGCTGGACGCCGCGCACCATGATGTGCAGGTGCTGGTTGCCTTGCGCGTGGGCCATGTCGGGCTTGCGCTCGACCGAGGCCACCCACTCCAGCGGACCGACCCGGCGCTCCCAGGCGGCGACGACGTCGCGGCCGTAGGAGACCATGTCGTCGATGCGGTGCCCGTCGTTCGGGCTGACGATGAGGTGAAACACCCGGCGGTCGGCCGACCAGGCGTCCACGATCTCGGCGGTGTCGATGCCGAGCCGGTCGCGGTCGAACAGCGGCCCCTCCTTGGCGAGGTAGTTGGCCAGCGCCGAGACGGTGTTCGGGTAGGCGCCGCGGGCGCGGTCGTGGTAGAGCACCTTGACCATCACCGGGCGGGCGTAGGGGCCGGCCTGCGGCGGCGCGCCCTTGACGCGGACCTTCTGCATCGGCCGGCGGGTGTAGGCGCGAGCGAGGCGGCGGCCGCGGTCGGCGAGCGCCTTCATCCGCGCCTTGAAGCCGTCGTCGTCGAGGATGCCGCCGAACAGGCCGAACCGCTTTCCCATGCTCCACCCCCACAGATCACCGGACGCAAGTCCGGCATGATCATCGTTGAGCCGCGCGTCGCTCTTTCTCAACATCTCGGATGAGTTAAGAGGATCGGTGCGTTGAATGCGCCTGCATTCCTGAACATCTCTGGAATACAGATAAGCTGTTGATCTGGAACGGGACGAAACGACGGCGCAGACGCTCTTTTATCTTGCTGAATGGTACTTCTTACCTTCCAAACAGCCGTTGCCTATTCTTTCCGGTGGCCGCCGGGCGCCTGTCTTTGCCGCCGTTCCTACGCCACGCCACACCCGATCCCGGAACCGCCCTGGCCCCCGCCCTGTTCAGCCCGTTTTCCCCGTCCGGCCACGGCCGAACACCTCATCGACCAGCCGCCGGACATCGACCTCGGCCGGCCCGACGAAGTCGATCTCCTGCACCAGCAGCCCGGTGCCCCGGCTCATGGCGAAGCTCATCCGTTCGCCCACCACCGCGGCGGCCACGGGCAGACGCAGGCCACAGACGGTCATCTCGGTGCCCGGCTCGATCTCCAGGCCCGCGGGGGCATGCGTCAGGACCACCGACGCCGTCATGGCCGGCTCGACCGCCAGCGCCTCGACCACCAGCTGCATGGTGGCGGCGCAGCGTCCCACGGCGGCCCGTTCGGAATGCGTCGGCACCAGCACGGTGTCCGCCGCCAGCAGCGCCGCGCGCAGGGCCGCGGTGGACGCCGCCGGGGTGTCGATGACCACGTGGTCGAAGCGGGTGTGCAGGCCCCAGACGCCGCAGCGCAGGTCCGGGCTGGCGATGCCGATGGTCTCGAACAGCGCCGGCAGGTCGTTGCGCCGCCGGCATTCGGCCCATTCCAGGGCACCGGAGCGCTGGCCGGTGTCGAGCAGCGCCACCCGCTTGCCTTGGAGCGCCAACTCGCCGGCGAGATGCACCGCCAGCGTCGTCCGTCCGGCGCCACGGGCCTGGTTCACAAGCGCCACGATCATGATGTGCCCTCCTCGGGAAAGGCGCCGTCCAGCAGCTCGCGCAGCAGCACCGCCATGGTCACGCCCCGGCGGAAGGCGGCCATTCGGATGCGGCCGCGCAGTTCGGGCGTGACGTCCACCGTGAGCCGCGCGGTGTAGAGGTCCGCCTTGGGAGTGGCCGGGTCCTCGCCGTGGCGCACCCAGGTGTCGGGGGTGCCGGGACGCGCCCCGAAGCCGATCCGCCCGCCGCTCATCCCGCCGTCCCCAGCACTTCGGCGGCGAGCGCCATCATCTCGCGGGCGGCCAGCGATCCGGGGGCTTCCTCAGCGGCCAGCCGGCCGGCACGGGCGCAGCGGGCGAAGACGACGCGCTGCCCCACCGTCGTCGCCAAGGCCGACGGCAGCGTGCCGGCGAGTTCCCGGCGGGCATCGCGCAGCAGCAGGGTGCGGGCGATGCAGCGGTTGAGGACGAAGCGCGCCTCCAGGCCGGGTTTCCAGCCGCGGGCGTCGTCCAGCAGGCGCAGCAGCTCGGCCGAGGCCCAGGCGTCGTAGGGGCTCGGCTGCACCGGGATGAGCACGAGGTCGGCGGCCAGCAGCGCCGAGCGGACGAGGCCGGTGACGCGCGGCGGCCCGTCGATGACGACGTGCCGGTAGCCGCGGGCCAGCTCCGGCACCTCGCGGTGCAGCGTCTCGCGCGCCAGCCCGGTCATGGCGAACAGCCGGGGCAGGCCCATGCGGTCGCGCTGCTCGGACCAGTCGAGGGCGGAGCCCTGGGGATCGGCGTCGATGAGCAGGACCCGGTGGTTTGGGCGCGCCAGTTCGGCGGCGAGGTGGGTGGCGAGCGTCGTCTTGCCGACGCCGCCCTTCTGGTTGAGCAGCGCCACGATCATGACGCCGCCCCCCGGGCCGCAGCATGGGTCTGGTTCTCCCCGGCATCCCTACGACCCATCAACAAAGACTCGTTAGAGTCTCTGTTAGATACGTTAAGGGCGCGAATCGGCCCTGTATACCAAGGGCTTGGACGGTGTCCGTGCACCCGATAGCACGAGTGCCGTGCACCCGATGGCACGAGCGTTTGCACACCCGATAGCACGAGCGGTGTCACCGGTTTATCCCCCGTGTCTGTGGATAACTTTGGCAGCGTTCATCGGCGCCTCGGCCGGGCCGCGCGGCGCGAAGCGCAGCCGTTCGCTGCCGTCCGGCCGGCGCTCGACGGCCAGCCGGTAGCCCGGCAGCCGCTGGCGCCGGGCGAGGGTGCGCAGGTCGATGGCGAAGTTGGCGAAGCGGGCGAGGCTGCCCGACTTGGCGTGCAGGTGGCGGAAGTCGAAGGCCCAGCCCTCGGCCTGGCGGCCGGCGTGCTTGCGGGCGAGCCGGTACAGCCAGCGCTCGATGCCGCCGATGAGCCCGAAGTATTCCCGCTCGATGGTGAGCACGAAGGCGTCGGAGAGGACGCCCTGGTAGAACCAGTCCGGCAGGATCAGTTCCAGCCCCAGCGGGCGGCCGGCGGCGTCGGTGCGCTCCTTCCACTCGTTGATCCAGGAGAAGCGGTGCCGGCGCCGCAGGTCGGGCTGGCGCAGGTTGGTGACCACGGTGGTCGCCTGCAGCCGGTCGAGGGCGGCGCGCAGGCGCTGGTAGTCGCGCAGCGAGGTGCCGCGCCCGGTGAAGGTGAGGATCTGGTGCGGCGTGGCGCTGAGTAGGCGCGCGGTGCGCAGGCCGGCGTCACGCGCCTCGACGAGCTGGCTGGCCGCCCAGATCAGCACGTCGGCGTCCCAGATGGTGGCGAGGCCGTGCTCGGCGGTGCCCTCGACACGGATGCGCGTGTCGCCCGCGGCGTAGTCGATCGGCTCGGTGCGCTTCGACTTGGCGAGCGAGAAGAACGGGTGCGCCATCAGGTCCTGCTGGTCGCGCACCGCCATGTCGCCGGGCAGCGCGACGAACAGGTCGAGCTGCATCTGCCGGTCGCCGGCGCGGAAGACCCCGTCCATGGCACAGCCTCAGCGGCGTGCCGGGCGAGCGGGCCGCACGGTGCCGGAACCGGGATCGGAGGTGGAGGTACGCAGGCCCTGGTCGGCCCAGCTCCTCAGGTCCTCGACGGCGTAGACCACCCGGCCGCCGATCTTGCGGTAGCGCGGGCCGGTGCCGTAGAGGCGGTGCTTCTCCATCGTCCGGGTGGACAGGCCGAGGAAGCGGGCCGCCTCGGGCGTGCGCAGGAAGCGCGGCGGAAGGCCGGCGGTTTTGTCGTCCATTCGTCCGTCTCCGTGTGTTGCGGGCGCCCCTGGGACAGAGGGGCGCGTCGTGGAGCACGGTGGCGGAGCGGAAGCATCGTCAGGGAGGGGAAAGACTTTCCTGGGGCGAGTCCCCCGGAAGAATACGGCCAACACCTTGAAAAAGCTTGATCTCAGCGCCCTTCAATCACCAAGGCAAGGCAAAATGGACAATAATCTTGCCTGGAGAACAGCCCCACGCCGCCGGATCGGGGGCAATCCGGACTGGCCCCTACCGGATGATGAGATCGTCAGCTTTGCCAGTCAGCACACAGCGAAACGCCAAAATATTGTGGCAGTTAGTTACTGAAGATCTGCAAAGTCATGGGAGCGTGCAAACCTTCCAGGCGAGCAACCAAGCCGCTTGCGGAAGGCTGTACTAAAAGCACTGGCTGACTCATATCCGATGTCATCGGCGATCCGGGCGAGCGTCTTTGCACCGCGCATCAGCGCATCCTTCGCCAACGCCATACGCCATCGCGCGAGATATTCGATCGGCCCGCAACCCAGAGCCCCCCTGAAGCGGGCGGCGAATGCGGACCGCGACATGCCGGCGATCCGGGCGAGCCCGGACACCGTCCAGGGGGCGCGGACGTCGGCGTGCATCGCGCGCAGGGCGCGAGCGAGACCCGGATCGCGCATACCGCTGAGGAGGCCGGTGGAAACCGCGTTCTGATCGATGCTGCGCCACCGCAGGGCTTCCACAAGCAGGACCTCCAGCAGCCGCTGAACGATCATTTCCTTGCCCGGCGCCTCGGTTGCGCACTCGTCCATGATCAACCCGATGACCTGGCCGAGCCTGCCGGCGTGGCCCTCCGCCGCCCGGATATGGATGATGCCCGGCAGCAGCGCGGGCAGCAGAGACGCGTTAACCTTGTCCATGTGGAAGGTCCCGCCGAGGGAGACGAAGTCGGGGTCGCCATCCTGGTCCCCGTGCCGGACAGCGGCATCCGACGGTTCCCTGAGAGGGCATTCGACACCCGGATGGCTGTAAAGCGCGAACGGCGGCGTCGACGGCAGCAGCACGAAGTCGCCTTGCCGAAACCTTGCCGGCTCCCTGCCGTCGAACGCGACCCAGCACTCCCCCCGCAGGATGATCGTGAATCCGGGCGCATCATGGGCGGCATAGCGGACCCCCCAGCGCCCACGGCCCGTGATCGGCTTGGAAACCGCAGTGCTGGGACGGAGCAACGCGATGATCGCGCTGAGCGGGTCCATGATGGACGATCCATAAAGAGAGGCGGACGTCTGATTATGTTCCATCCAGAGCCAGCCGTCTAGGATGGCCTCGTCCCATCGACGGAGGTCTCCATGCAGAAAACGATCCTCATCACCGGAACATCGTCGGGCTACGGCAAGGCCACGGCGGAACTCTTCCTCGACCGCGGCTGGAATGTCGTCGCCACGATGCGCCGGCCGGACCCGACCCTGTTCCCGCTGAAGGCGGAACGGCTGAAGGTGCTCCCGCTGGACGTCACCAGGGAGCGGAGCATCGCCGATGCGATCGACTCCGCCGTGGGTGCGTTCGGTGCGATCGACGCCTGGGTGAACAACGCCGGCATCGGCCTCGCCTCGATCGTCGAGGCGACGCCCGACGGCACGGTGCGCGACGTCTTCGAGACCAACACGTTCGGCGTGATCGCCGCCTGCCGCGCCATCATTCCGCAGATGCGCCGGCAAGGTGGCGGGGTGATCGTCAACGTGACGTCGAGCGTCACGGTCGGGGTGATGCCGCTGGTCGCCGTGTATGCCGCCAGCAAGTGCGCCGTGGAGGGTTTTACCGAATCGCTTTCATACGAATTGGCCGAGTTCAACATCAGGGCGCGGCTCGTCGAACCGGGCTACGCTCCGACCACGCGCTTCAGCGCCAACGGTGGCGCACGGATGCAGGGCCTGATTCCCGACGACTATGCCGGCTTCGCGCAGGCCTGCTTCTCCCGCTTCGCCAACTACCCCACGGCCTTCTGCACCGAGGCAGAGGTGGCCAGCGCCGTCTACGCGGCCGCCACGGACGAAGGCTTCAGGATCCGCTATCCCGCAGGGGCGGACACGCGGCTTCTCGCCGATCTGCGGTGGAGTACGTCGGAGGAGCACTATCAGCGCCAGATGCACGCGATGTTCGGTCCCGACCGCTCCTGATCAGCCAGCGACCAAGCCCCCTTCTCTCGGTGCTTCCGCCCGAAGCAGGTCTACAGCAGCATCCGGCGCAGCAGGTCGCGGTACCCACCGTCCATCAGTTGGCGCCCGCGGCGGATCAGGTAGCGCACTTGGTCGCGCAAGGGGGTGTTCCGATACCAGTCGGCCTTGACGCGCTCGGCGCCGAACAGCGCCTCGGCCGTCTGCCGCACGCTGGCGCCATCGAGGTTAGCGTCGAGCGCCTGGAGGATGCGCATCAGCATGCGGGTCTGGTACGGCGTCAGGTCTGGGGGGGCGGCTGGGTTCGTCACCGCATCGTGGAATCGGCGAAGCGCCACGACCTGGGCTTCCAGATCATCGTCCAACGCAACCAGGGCCCGTAGCGGTGTGCCGCGTCTGGGAAGGTGCTTGCCCTCGATCCAGAAGCGTCGCTCGCGCGGCCCCTCGGCTAGTGCGATGTGGAATCCGCCTCCCGTGTCGAGGACGGCTTGGCGCGCCGCTCCCCACCAGAGATCGAGGCAGGTATCCGGCCCGGCGTAGGGCCTGGGGGCCGGCGACAGCCGGACCAGAGTCGGCAGCACCTCGGGCCGCCAGAACACCAGCGTCTCAGCCCCGCTTTTTCCTGGGTCCTCCAGGACAGTGCAACCCCCAATGGCCGGTTCCGTCCGGAGAGGTCGGCTGCCCGCTCTGTCCGGCGGCGTCCGCCTGATAATCCCCGTTGCGGCGCAGGAACTCCCACGCCCAACAGGAAACAGGGACGGTCAGGGCATACTGATAGGTGCCCGATGTTCGCCAATCATTCATTGCCGTCATGATATCTTCGCTCGCGCGCAGCGTCAGGTTGCGCCCGAATCGAAAAAGTGAGTCGCTACCCTGAAATTGCGACAACGCCGATGGCGTAGAGCGCGGCGGGAACGGCGTACTTCCGCGGAATCCGCCGATCCGGCCATCCGGAACGGCGGATTTCCGGAAATCCGGCGATGTGGGACTCAGTGCATGCCCTGGCGGAGAAGGTCGCGGTAGCCGACGCGGGTCATCCACTGCGCCCGTGCCAGATGGGTAGCGTGGGCGTGCCGGGCACGGTCGGGCTCGCGGGCAGGGTCGATGCGCAGCACGATGCGGGCGACTTCGTCCGGGTCGGCTCCATCCGCCTCGGCATCGAGCAGGCGCAGATAGGTGACGAGGTGCAGGCGGTCGTAGTCGGTCAGGGTGTCCGAACAGGGCGGCGCGTCGGCGACCGGCGGTTCGAGCTGCGGCATCGTCATCGGCTGATCTCTCCCCTCTGTGTATGGCCCCGAACCGAAGCGATGGACATTTTCATACTGTCGTATGTAGGCCCGATCCGGAGCGGTGTCGCGGATCGGCACCGAAACAGTGCCGGTTTGCCCGGCCCGCTCCGAATGGGAGATGTATCCCGTGGAGACCTGTCCCGCAATCCTGCTCCATCCTGCCGATGGAGGACATGCCCGACATCCTGGCCCTGAACATCCGCCGCCTGCGCCTCGCCAAGGGCATCACGCAGGAGGAGCTGGCGCACCGCGCCGGCATGGACCGCAGCTATCTGGGCACCATCGAGCGCGCCGAGCACAAGGCGACGGTCGTCACCGTCGGCCGTCTGGCGGCGGCCCTTTCGGTGCTTCCCCGCGATCTCCTGGAACTCCCTCCCAACCACCCCTACCTCGCGCGGCTTGCCGGAAATCCGTAGGTCCTGAACGGCGGCGCCGCGCATGGGATATCACAGCGCCGCCGTGTCTTTAGATGCCTTATAATGGCTGGTTGCCAACGGCGCATCTGGCGGGGTTTAGCTAAACTTTCAGTCTATTCTTTAGCGATGCGTGATGGACGAGACCGATCCCAGGGATGGGCATCGGTGCGGTCGTGCGTGGGGGTGTCAGCCACGCCGTGCCGCCTCGATCGCGGCGACGTCGATCTTCGTCATGCCCATCATTGCCTCGAACGCGCGCTTTGCCTCGTCGCCGCCAGCCGCCAGCGCCTCGGTCAGCACGCGCGGCGTGATCTGCCAGGAGATACCCCACCGGTCCTTGCACCAGCCGCACTCACTCTCCTGGCCGCCGTTACCGACGATGGCGTTCCAGTAGTGGTCGGTCTCTTCCTGGTCGTCGGTGGCGATCTGGAACGAGAAGGCTTCGTTGTGCTTGAACACAGGCCCACCGTTGAGACCGAGGCAGGAGACGCCGGCCACGGTGAACTCGACCGTCAGCACGTCGCCCGCCTTGCCGGACGGGTAGTCGCCGGGAGCACGGTGAACGGCATTCACCGCACTGTCGGGAAAGGTCTCGGCGTAGAAGCGGGCGGCCGCCTCGGCGTCCTTGTCGTACCAGAGGCAAATCGTGTTCTTTGCCATCGCATGTCCTTTCGCTTTGAGGTGATTGCGGCCCTGTCTTCCCCTCCGCCGTCTTTCGGGGTGGGTCGCCCAGGCGCACGTCTCCACCCTCGGATGGGTCGTTTCGCCCTGGCCGCCAAGGGCAACGGACACTTCGTCGGTCAGAAGACGGGCGTGACGTCATTGATCTTGGATGCCGGTTTCACCCCGCAAGCGGGCATCCCCGAATGTTCACGACACGCCCCGACCGCGCTTGCGCCGCGGCGGCCCGGCCGTCTCCGGCTGTGCGGCCGGCACGTCGTCCGGCTGATCGACCAGCATGACGCCGAGCCCGCGGGCCGACGACAGGAAGATGACGCCGTGGTCCTCCAGCGCCTTGCGCACGGCATCGCGCGTCGTGTCGCGCACCTCAAGGTCGAGACGGTCCGACTCCAGCCGCTTCAGGGCGGTCAAGGCGACCAGAGCCGTGTCCGCCAGCGCCTCCTGGGTCCAGCCGAGGAGCGCCCGTGCCGCCCGTATTTGCCTGGATGTGATCATCGACGATCACATTCCCGATGCAGGCGCCCAGCACCACAAATACGACTATTTTAGTCGCTTATGATGCCTGAAGGCGCTACACTCCCCGGCTGCAAGGACCCGCTGCCTTTTCCCGGTGGTCGGGTGGCCATGGAGAGGGCGCGCTCCCTCCCGCCTTGCCGCCGGCCTTGTCCAGCCACGCGGTGACAAACGCCCGGGAAGGAGCCGACAACGGTATGGAGGACGAGGGCGATGCCGCGCGTCTGGGAACTAGCCGCCTTGGTCACGCGCTACGAGCAGTGCATGACCGACGGCGACATCTTGACGCCCACCGATCTGCCCGCCGCGGTGGAGAGCTATTGGCAGGCGGTGGACATCAAGGAGCTGATCTACCACGAGGCCGTGCGCTTCGGCGTCCCCATGCCGGGCACCGGCTGCTGGCAGGACGATCTGCGGACCGTGCAGGCGTTCATCGCCGGGGGCGGCTGGCAGTAGATGGCCGAGACCTGCTCCGCGGCCCGGTTTCCCGCCGCCCCGTGCCGCGATGACGACCACGAACCGGCCGGGCCGGCCCCCTTGCTGGAAGCGTCCGCCAGAAACGACGGCACGCTGCTGATCATCCTCCGGCGCGATCTCGGCGACGCGGTGTTCCACGATGTCCTGGCCGCGCTCGACGACGAAATGGAGTACCGGCTGCGTTCGGTTCAGCGGGAGCCGTGGGACTGGCCCGCCATCCGCGATGACGCCCGGGCGATGCTGTCGCTCGCCGCCGGTTTCGGCTTCGGCACGCTGGCCGCCCTGTCCCGCACCGTCCTGTCCGCCTGCGGCCGGCCGCCGCACCGCCCTGCGGAGGTACTGTGGCCATACCGGGCCGAGGTCCACCGGCTGCGTTCGACCATGGCCGCGTTGCGCCCTATGACCGGTCCGGAGGGAGGAGTCGCCACCGTCGGCGCCCGCCCGATCCGGGATGGCGCATCCTGAGGAGCAGCGAGGACGATCCCCATGACCAGCGACACGCCCGTCCATGTCCTCGTCGTCGACGACGAGGTGTTGGTTGCCTGGGCGCTGCGTTCCATCCTGGAAGAGGCCGGCTACCGGGTCACCGTCGCCCACGATGGCGAGCAGGCGCTCGCCCTCCAGGCCCGGGACCCCGTCGACGTGCTGCTGACCGACCTTCAGATGCCCCGTCTGGACGGGCGGGGACTGATCCGCGCACTGCGCGCCGGGCATCCCATGGTGCCGGTGATCGTGATGACGGGCACTCCCGACGCCAGCGGCCTCGCGGAGCTGCGCGGCGAGTTGGCGGCCGCCACCGTCGTCATGACCAAGCCCATCGGCCCCCGGCCGGTCCTGAACGCCATCCGGGACCTGCTCGGGAAGCGGTCATGAGCGTGAGAAATTTCCCGCCGTCAGAACCGGCCCATACCGTTCCGTCCGACACCAACGCGGAGTGTTCCGAGTCATGACCGATACGATCACGCAGACCGCCAGGATCGTGGCCGCCTACGTCCGACACCACCGCGTCGGTGTGGAGGAGGTGGCGATCCTAATCGCCACCGTGCGCCGGGGCCTGGAAACCCTCGGCACGCCTGCGGAACCGCCGCACGCCGACCGGACGCCGGCGGTGCCGATCCGCCGCTCGGTGACGCCCGACCATATCGTCTGCCTGGAGGACGGCCGGAAGCTGAAGATGCTGAAGCGCTACCTGCGGACCGTCCACGGCATGACGCCGGAGGAGTACCGGGCGCGCTGGAACCTGCCGGACACCTACCCGATGACCGCCCCGAACTATGCCGCCACCCGCTCCGCGCTCGCCAAGGCGCGGGGCCTCGGCCGAGCCAGCCGGCGACTGCACAAGGGGGATTGACGGGCGCCGCCGTTCAGGCCGTTCCGTTGCAGCGGCCGGAAGACGGTCCGTCCCCGCATCCCTGGAGCACCACCCGGTTCTTGCCGGTGCGCTTCGCCTCGTACAGCGCGACGTCCGCTTGCCGGATCGCTTCCTCCGGCTCCAGCTCGGCCGCTGTCCACACCGACACGCCGGCCGAGCAGCCGACCCGCACCGGCCGGCCGGCGATGACCGCATCCTGCCCCACCGTGGCGACGATGCGCTCGGCCAGCGCCAGCGTGCCACACGCCGTCCCGCAGGCCGACGGAACCAGCACGGCGAACTCGTCGCCGCCGAGCCGCGCCACGAAATCACCGTCGCGCAGGCAGCTCCGGAGCCGGGCGGCGACGATCCGCAGCAGCTCGTCGCCGGCCGGGTGCCCCAGCGTGTCGTTCACCGCCTTGAAGTCGTCGAGGTCGAGGAGCATCACCGCCTGCCGGACGCCGTCCGGCGCCGCGGCCCCGGTCAAAGCCATCAGGCGCTCGGTCAGGTAGGCGCGGTTCGGCAGCCCGGTCAGCGGATCGTGGTTGGCGGCGTGCCGGGCGCGGTCCTTCTCCGCCTCGGCTGCCCGGTGGGCAGCCTGCACCTGCAATTCGCGCTCCCGGCGGTCGGTCACGTCGGTCATCATGCCGACCATGCGCAGCGGCTCGCCATCGGCATCGAACTGTGCCCGGCCGCGGATGAACAGCCAGCGCCAGGAGCCGTCCGTGTGGCGCACGCGGCATTCGGTCTCGACCTGCTCGGCCCGGCGCTCCAGGTGCGCCTGCACGGCGGCCCGGAGGTGCGGGGCGTCGTCCGGGTGCAGAAGGTCCCAGAACTCCCGCGAGTCGTCGCCCATCTCGTGGTCGGCCAGACCGTACAGCGCCTTCATCCTGGCCGTCCGGCGGACCTTGTTGGTGCGAAGGTCCCAGTCCCAGATACCGTCCGCCGTGGCGGCCACCGCCATGTCGAAGCGCTCCTCGCTTTCCCGCACGGCCCGCAGCGCGTCGCGCAGGGCGGCGGCCTCGCGGCGCGCGGCGCGCAGGACGAGGACGCTGAGCGCCAGGCTGAGCGCCACGCCGCCGCCGCCCACCCCCCAGACCAGCAGGGTCCGCGACCACCAGGGGGCGAACAGCGCGTCCAGCGGCCGGCCGGCGATCACCACCAGCCCCTCCGGGTCGAGGCGGCGGAAGGCGTACAGGCGCGCGACCCCGTCGATGGTCGAGGAGCGTTCATAGACCCCGGCCTCCTCCGTCAAGCGCTCCTGGATGTAGGACTCCGTCGGCCAGCCCTTGGCGGGCTCGGCGGTGGGCAGCGGGGCGCGCACGACGACATCGCCGTTCAGCTTCCGGATGGCGATCGAGGCGTTCTCGTCGCCGGCGATGCGGCGGTAGAAGTCGGCGAACCGGCCGGCCGGCACCCCGGCCACCACGATGCCGCGGAAGGCCCCGGCGGGGTCCTCCAGGCGCCTGGCCACGACGAAGAAGAATCCCCCGGTCACCCGTCCCCAGATGAGCGGGCTGACGAACAGCCGCTCGCCGGCCCTGGCCGCCTGGAAATACTCCCGGTCCGCCACGCTGAAGCGGCCCAGCTTCTCCTCGGCGGTGGAGAGCACCGCGTCGCCGCGCTCGTCGTACACCCACAGGGAATCGACGCCGTCGGCGTCCCGGAGCATCGCCCGCAGCGCTTCCCGCTCGGCATTGGCTGCCGCGGGGGTGGGTAACGGCCGGTCGGCGAAATGGTCGGCGACCCGCCCGAGCAGCATGACGTCGGTCTGGATCACCGCCCGGACGTGCTCGGCCACCAGGAGGGTACGTTGATCCAGTTCCCGCTCCGCGTGGACGCGGGTGGTCCGGTGATCGACGATGGTGGTGGCGCTCACGGCGATGATGGTGACGGCGACCGCCGATCCGACCAGCGCGGCAACGAGGCTTCGTATGGTGGCCGTCAAATGATCCCGACTCGCGCGCCCGAACATGGTTCCTATGGTTGCGGACCTTATCCGATTTTCTTTTGACGATCACTTATCGAAGGCGGGGAAGGGGCACGAACCACGCTACGCTTCCTTTGCGGTCAGCGCGGTCAGATCGGCGAGAACGCCGCGGATGAAATCCCAGGGATAGCCGTCGGCGTCCGGCTCCAACTCGCTCCATTCGGTGGCGATGGCGAGCTTGGCGATGACGCCGGGGATCGACCGTGCGGGCGTGCGGGACGCGGTCTTGAGCAGTTTGTCCACCCGCCGGTCCGCGGCGGCCTCCCGCTCCACGGCGCTGGTGAGGCCGACTGCCGCCGCCTCGGCGTCCCAGCGCGCCTGCGCGGCGGCAAGGTCACGCTTCAGCCGTCGGCGCAGGGAGAGGGTGGCCGGTGCTGTCCCCAGAACCCGGTCGATCTGGCGGGCGTCCGTGGCAACAGCCGAAGGGCGCCCCGGATCGTCGAGAGGGATTTCGACACGGGGAAAGCCGATCTTCCCGGCCAGTTCCCGTTCCAGGCGCTGGGCCTCGCGGCACAGCCGCTGCGAGGAGGCGAAGGTCTCCCGCCAATCCTGCCAGAGCAGGATGAGCGGGTCCTCCGACCGCCCATCCGATAGGGAGGCCGACAGCAAGCGGGCAGCCGCAGCTAATCCAGTGCGGCGGGTCGCTTTCCTCCCTGGTGCTTGCGCTTTTGAGGGCACCTCTGGCTCCTTCTGATAAACGCAGTCAGCGTCCGTGCAGCGGCCAACTTGAGCACAGCCGGCCGAGCACGAACCCTTGCTGTGGGGCCATGTTGTCGTTTATCCCTGAGAGATAACATGGTCTCTGGGCAACAGTCAATACGCTAGAGATATTTTTATACTCGGGAGATATCATTGGCGGCTACGACCTCACTTACGGGCGAACAACTCAGAGCGGCACGGGCCAGCCTGCGTTGGGAACAAAAGGATGTAGCGAACGCATCCAAAGTGTCCGAACCGACTGTCAAGCGGCTGGAGTCGATGAACGGGTATGTCAAAGCGAATACCCTTACCATTGAAGCCCTCATCCGGGCCTTTGATGCGGCTGGGATCGAGTTTGTTGCCGCCGATGGGGGCAAGGGGCCAGGCATGCGTTTCAAGGCTGATCTGAAGCCTGCGGAGGTGCCACCGCGTACTCCAAGGCGCCCACCGTCGCCTTGACCAGATCGAACACCCGTCGGCGCATGTATGGATTCCTGATCCGGTAGTAGCATCTCGCCAATTCCAGCGTTTCCCGCCGCCCCAGCAGCAGCGTTTCAGGATCGAACGGCTCGGAGGCACGGGGCGCCGCGTCCGGCATGTCATCGAAGAAGAAGCTGACCGGCACGTCGAGCACCTCCGCCAACTGCCAGAGCCGCGACGCGGCGATGCCGTTGGTGCCGTGCTCGTACTTCTGGATCTGTTGGAACGTCAGGCCGACCCGCCTGCCCAACTCGGTCTGCGACAGGCCGAGCAGCGTGCGGCGCAGCCGCAACCGCCCACCCACGTGCGTGTCTACCGTGTCCAGGCCGGTCCCGGCCTTTGGCCTGCGACCGCGCCCTTTGTGTCTCGCCTCTGATGCGACGTCCACGAAGCCTCCTCCTGCATCGCCCGTTCGGCTGCGGGATACGACCATGCCTTTTCTCGCGTGCCGGCTGTGCAGCATGGACCGTAGCGCGCATGCTCTCAAGAAAATGTTACTCATAGTCTGTAGACCAATAGGCTACACACTGGCTAGCTGCCCGGATGGATATCCGCAAGCAGGTCGGGCTCAACGTTCAGCGGATCAGGCGCACGCGCGGCTGGTCGCAGGAGGAGCTTGCCTTCGAGTCGGGGCTGCACCGCACCTATATCAGCGGCATCGAGCGCGGCGCCCGCAACCCGACCATCACGGTGCTGAAGGAATTGGCCGACGCGCTGGGTGTCCCGCCGTCCACGCTGCTGGAACCGGCGGCATAGCCGGACACCGAAGGGAGGCCTGGCGGCGGTCGTGATCGCCGTTGCTGGCAGCCCGATGGCGGGTGGGGGCGGCCCGATCGGCTCATTCCGGCATGTTGGCCTTGATGATGCGCTCGAACGCCGCGAGGGTCTCGTCGCTCACGTGGTGCTCGACGCCTTCGGCGTCGCGCTCCGCCGTCTCGTCGCTCACCCCGATCGCCTTCAGGAAGCCGGCGACGATGGCATGCCGCCGGCGGGACCGCTCGGCCATCGCACGCCCGGCCCCGGTGAGGAAGATGGAGCGGTACGGCTGGCTCTCGACCAGCCCGTCCCGTTGCAGGCGGGCGATCGTCTTGACCACGGTCGGGTGGGCGACGCCGAGACGCCGGGCGATGTCGGCGGCGCGCGCCTCGCCGGCGGTGTCGATCAGGCCGGCGATGAGTTCGACGTAGTCCTCGGCTACCTCGGTCTGGTGAGCCTCCCGGACCCGCCGGAAGTTCGCCGCCTGCCGCTCCGCGTCCGGCAGCGACACCGGTTGCCCGCGCGTCTTCTGTGCGTTCACCGCCCCATCCTCCCGTCGCCCGCGCAGTGTGCCACACCGTCCAAAAGCGCGGCAGCGGCGCTTCGGCCTCCCCCGAAAGAAGCTCCGGGCGGCGGTTGCGAATTATAGCCGAGGCTACATGTTATGGCATCGGGCACAATTGCCGGGCCGGTGCGGGACCGGTCGCGATGCGGCGTCCTCGTGCCAGGGGTGGGAGACGGATGCTTCACCGGACCAGCGAGCCCTTCACG
The DNA here is from genome assembly GCA_937927415.1 of uncultured Rhodospirillaceae bacterium. Taxonomy (GTDB): domain Bacteria; phylum Pseudomonadota; class Alphaproteobacteria; order Azospirillales; family Azospirillaceae; genus Azospirillum. Next base: position 103,950 of record CALBDS010000056.1, on the reverse strand, counting down.
GACGCGCCGTCGATCGTGCCGCCCAGCCTGCAGGAGGTCCACCGCAGCGTCCGCATCCCCGCCGCGGCCAGCGCGGGGCGGCGCCTGTTCGCGTTCGTCGGTCCCGGCTACCTCGTGGCCGTCGGCTATATGGACCCGGGCAACTGGGCGACGTCGCTGGCCGGGGATCGGCGTACGGCTACACGCTGCTGTCGGTGGCGCTGCTCTCCTCGCTGATGGCGATGCTGCTGCAGGCCCTGTGCGCGCGGGTGGGCATCGCCACCGGACGGGATCTCGCCCAACTGTGCCGCGACCGCTTCCCGCGCCCGGTCGCCTGGGGCCTGTGGGCGCTGGCCGAGGTCGCCATCTGCGCCACCGACCTGGCCGAACTCATCGGCACCGCCATCGCGCTGAAGCTGCTGTTCGGCATCCCGCTGCTGGCCGGCGTCGTGCTGACGGCGCTCGACGCGCTGCTCGTCCTCTGGCTCCAGCACCGCGGCATGCGCTGGCTCGAAGCGTTCATCATCGCCATGATCGCCCTCATCGCCGGCTGCTTCCTCGTCGAGATCGTGCTGGCCAACCCGGACTGGGCGGCCGTGCTCGCCGGCTATACGCCGTCGGCCGCTCTGCTGAGCGACCCGACCCAGTTGTATCTGGCCATCGGCATCCTCGGCGCCACCGTCATGCCGCACAATCTCTACCTGCACACGGCGACGGTGCAGTCGCGGGCATACCGGCCGGACGAACAGGGGCGGCGGGAGGCCATCCGCTTCGCCACCATCGATTCCACGGTCGCCCTGTCGCTCGCGCTGGTCATCAACTCCGCCATCCTGATCCTGGCGGCGGCGGTGTTCCACGCCGCCGGGCAGACCGGTATCGCCGAGATACAGGAGGCCCACCGGCTGCTCGCCCCGATGGTCGGCGCCGGGGCGGCGGCGACGCTGTTCGCCGTGGCGCTGCTCGCCTGCGGGCTGACCGCGACGGTGACGGCGACGCTGTCGGGGCAGGTGGTGATGGAGGGCTTCCTGCGCTTCCGCATGCCGCCGGTGCTGCGCCGGCTGGTGACCCGGCTCATCGCCATCGTCCCGGCGGTGCTGGTCACCTGGCAGTACGGCGAGAGCGGGACGGCGCAGTTGCTGATCCTGTCCCAGGTCACGCTGTCGCTGCAACTGCCGTTCGCCGTCATCCCGCTGATGCTGTTCGCCACCGACCGTTCCCGGCTCGGTATCCTGGCGGCGCCGCGCTGGCAGAGCGTCCTCGGCTGGGCGGCCACCGCCCTGATCGTCGGGCTGAACCTGAAGCTGCTGTTCGACACCATCGCCGGCTGACGGCGGTGCCGTTGAGCCGGGGGGGCAGCGCCGCAGCGGCGGCACATGGCTCGCGACCGCCGCCGCCCACCGGTTCTCCTCGGGCGACAGGTCGGCGCAGGGAAAGCGGCGCCTCAATCGGGCGCCGGGTCGTCGGCGACCAGGGTCTCGAAAGCGCCTTCCCGGTCCGCTTGCCGGGTGAGGAGGGTGTCCAACTCCTGCCGGGCCTGGACACGCTCGCGACGGGTCAGGAAGCACGCAGCCAGTTCCACGCGGAGTTCCTGGATTTGCCGGTCGATGGTGAGCATCGGTCCCTCCTGTGTTTGAAGACAGGAGGGCTCTCACGGTGCCTGAGCGGTCCGGGTCGAGGATCGCCGCAGGCGACCGGCCGGCCGGCGAGCGGGGGAGCCGAAATGCACAGCATTTTGGGGGCACCGCTCGTCCTCGATGCGGGGCGATCCGGCATGGTAGGCTGGGAGGTCTGAAAAGGCAGATAGAACGTTCGGGAAAACGGGGACACCGCAGGTCGGACCGCCGCCGCCGTGATGGACCGGGCGGACAGACCTGCCGGTTGCAGCCTCCCGGACGGAGCGCTGCAACCGGCGTGTGGCCTCAGCGGGACCAGATCAGCGCGTAACCGCCATCAGCTTCGACCAGGCTGGCGTAGATCGGGGCCGGAAAGCTGGGATCGTCGAGCTTGACCGAGTGGTAGGACCGGCCAGTGTCCTTGGCGGCCTTCCGCCAGCCGGCGCCGATCTCGATTGGTCCGCACAGGGCGCGCAGGTCGGGGGACTTGTCGTGCTCCTTCTCCATGGGAACGAAGCGGGCCTTGATGGTGAGGGTGAGGGTCTTGATCGTGCCGGTGAAGGAACCGTCGTCGCTGCGGGTGAAGCTGCCGATCTGGGCCATCTGTCGTCTCCTTGACGGGGTGCGGTCGCGACCATCGCGGCCTTGATGGCGATCAAAGGGCGCCGGGCGACCGGCCCGCACCCAGAGGGCCGCAGCGCAGCGGAGGACCGGCGGGAGCCGGGCGTCTTGCCTCGCGAGGAAGCCGCGCGCCGGCCTTGGCCGAGCACGGCGGGGAAGACGGTTGGCGTTCGCCGGTTGCGGGATCGAGGTCGGGCTGCCGGGGCAGCCTTCCCGGCGCCAGAGTCGCCAGCAGACAAAGCCGCGCCGGTCGTACCGGACTCCAGACCGCTGGGAACGCCGGATGGCTCAGCGGATTCGACCCGGAAGGGGACGATTGTGCTGCGGGCTCCCATGCACCCCACCATCAGCGCACGACAGCGATCACACCGGCAGAAGGGGCGTGAGCTGATCGACCGACCATGACAGCGTTGCGCCTCGAAGGAGCGATAGGGACGTGGCGTGCCCCCCAACCGGTGCCGGCCCTTCCGGAGCCGGTTTCGATGACCCCAGGGATGCGTGCCGAGAAGGCCGCCTTGTCCGTGTTGATGGTGCGCCGCTTCGAGAGCGGCAAAGAGTCGGTCGCGAGGCTACGTGTCGGGCAGCCCCCGGCAGGCCTTCGAGGCTGCCGGGGGCGTCAGCGATCCGGCGGAATGATGGCGTAAGCTCCACCCTCCCGATGGATTGCCCTTGCACCAATGTGAAGGACACACCGGCCTCTCGTATTCGCTCCCACCGAGACGGCGGCCGCGGAAGGGATCGAAGCCCGCAGGGCAGAGACACCGCAGGTGGCTCGGTTCACGAGAGCCCGGTGGGCGGGCTTGCCCGCACAGCCGCCCAACGATGGCATCGCTTCAGGCTGGCAGGCGGAGCCGGTAACCGGGTCACAACAGACGTTCATCCGCAGCGACCGGCATGTCGGCGTCGCCCTGGAAACAAGCCGGCCGTAGGCGATCGTTCAGGCGTTCGTTCCGCCGTCGACCGTGATGCCGGTTCCGGTGATCTGCCGGGCGGCGGGGCCGGCCAGGAAGACGACCGCGGCGGCGACGTCTTCGGGCGTGCCGTAGCGGCCGAGCGCGGTCAGGCCCCGCTGCGCGTCCGCCCGCTCGCTCTGGGCGGGATTCATGTCGGTGTCGGTCGGTCCTGGGTGGACGAGGTTGACGGTGATGCCGCGGGGGCCGAGTTCACGCGCCAGCCCGCGCGTGAGGGCGAGCAGCGCGGACTTCGACATCGAATAGACCGTCAGGCCGGGGAAGGCGACGCGCTCGGCCAGGCACGAGCCGATGGAGACGATGCGGCCGCCGTCCGCCAGGTGCGGGATGGCGGCCTGGGAGGCGAGCACGACGCCGCGCACATTGACGTCGAGCACCGCATCGATGTCGGCCAGGCTCATCTCCGCCAGCGGGCCGCCGCGGGCGATGCCGGCGTTGTTCACCAGGATGTCGAGGCCGCCCAGCGCCGCGGCGGCCTCGTCGACCGAGCGCTTCACCGCCGCCGCGTCGGCGCTGTCGGCCCGGATGGCGAAACCGCGCCGGCCCCGCGATTCGATGGCGAGGACAAGCGCGGCGGCCTGTTCGCCTGAGTTCTGGTAGGTGATGGCCACGTCCGCGCCCTTGTCCGCGAGGGCCAGGGCGATGGCGGCGCCGATGCCGCGCGAGGCTCCGGTCACCAGGGCGTGCTTGCCGGTCAGGTCAGTCATCGTCTTCTCATTTATATAATGATCGATACAGAAATGCGTAAACCCGTTGCGAAGCGTGGTCAAGCGATTTATGTATCGATCGATGCAGAAACAGGACCGCCCCCCTTTCCCACCCAACGCGGCGCTGGCCCCCGCCCGTGGCCGGCCACGCGCCTTCGACCGCGAGGCCGCCCTGGCGCAGGCGACCCGCCTGTTCTGGCGCAAGGGCTACGCGGCGACGTCGATCGCCGACCTGACAGAGGCGATGGGCATCGGCTCGCCCAGCCTCTACGCGGCGTTCGGCTCGAAGGAGACCCTCTACGCCGAGGCCCTCGACTGGTACGGCCGCCGGTACGAGGCGCTCGTCTGGGCCAATTTCGCCGCGGCCGGAACCGCCCGCGAAGCGGTCGAGGCCCTCCTGATGGATTCGGCCGCGGCTCTGACCGGGTCTTGCGGGGCCGACGACCCGCTCGGCTGCATGGTGACGCTCTCGGCTGTCGGCAGCGAAGGCCATGCGGAGCTTGGCGACCGCGTACGGTCAAGCCGCGCCCTTGCGCTTAAGCGCGTGGAGGAACGTCTCGGCAGGGCGGTGGCGGACGGCGAGCTTGCCGCCTCGGCCGATGTCCATGGGCTGGCCCGCTTCGTGCTGGCGGTGCAGGGCGGCATGTCGCTTCAGGCGCGCGATGGCGCGAGCCGGGCCGATTTGGAGGCCGTTGCCCGCGTGACGCTATCGGGATGGGACGCGCAGGTTTCAGCCGGACGGCATCGTGAACAGCGTCTACCGGACAAGCCGGCCTGACGGAATGAGGAAAAGCCCGTTACAACCAGGGGAACGCGCAAGCGCTGCTTCTCGAGTCATCGGCTCTCGCAGGTCGTTTGCTCTCCGTCAACACACCGTTCCAGCACGTAAAACATACCGGCTTCTGCTGTGCGCCAGGAGCGGGCCTTTGATTTCCGCCCGATTATGGATAAGAGCGCCTAACAGAAACGTTGGATCTTTTTGAAGGCGATCAGCGCGCAGGCCAAGGTTGAGAAGGCTTGGTGAATATCGGCGCGGCGTTCGTAGCGGATGGTAAGGCGGCGGAAGCGGCTGATCCAGGCGAGCGTTCGCTCAACGACCCAGCGGTGACGTCCCAGGTGCCTGCTATCCTCGACACCGCGCCGGGCGATGCGGGGGATGACGTTGCGGTCACGGCATTCGCGCCGGCAGCGTTGGTGATCATACGCCTTGTCGGCGTGCAGCTTGTCCGGCCTTCGGCGTGGTCGCCCGCGTGGCCCCTTGAGCGGTGGCACTGCGTCGAGCATCGTCTCCACCATCATGGAGTCGTTGCGGTTCGCCCCGGTCAGGCGGATGGCGAGCGGAATGCCATTGCGATCAGTGATGACGTGACGTTTGGTGCCCGGCCGACCACAATCGGTCGGGTTCGGCCCGGTCTCCTGGCCTCCCTTTTTGCCGGGATGCTGGCGCTGTCCACCGCGGCCCGGTCCCAGTTGATGGCGTTGGCGTAGCCGAGCCGGTCGAGCAGCACGCGGTGTAGCCGCTCCCACACGCCAGCCTGATGCCACTCGTGCAGCCGCCGCCAGCAGGTCATGCCCGAGCCGCAGCCCATCTCCATGGGCAACAACTCCCAGGGAATGCCGGTGCGCAGCACGAACAGGATGCCGGTCAGCACCGCGTGGTCGTCTAAGCGCGGCCGGCCGCCTTTCGGCTTGGGCGGCTCCGGCGGGGTCAGCGGTTCGATGATCGTCCACAAGGCGTCGGAGACAAGAGGGGCTGCCATGCCACTCCCAACCACCCCGCGCCGGTTTTGTTACGCACTCTAAGCTCGACTTTGGCCAATTTTGGGGTCGGTGGATCAGATGTGTATCCAGAAGTTCGGCTGGTTGGCGACGTAGTCGAGGGCGCGGTCGAGCGCCATGGTGGCAATCCCCAGCGGGCCTGAGGCTCCCCAACGCTCGCCGTTCCACCAGAGCACCTGGACCGTGTCGCCGTTGCCGGTCGGCCGCAACCGCGTGATGGGGGCGCCGGTGCGCTCGCTGAGGAGCGTGTAGCCGCGGGCGGCCTTGCGCACGATCACGCCGCCGCCACGTGCTTGGTTGAATCCCTCGATGCGCTTCAGCATGGCATCGGCGTTCATCGTGACCCTCCCGTTCCGACCGGGTTGCCCGATGGTAGCAACCAGCGGGAGCCGCGGTCATGCCAGCCGTTCCATACAGCCTCGAACGCTGGATGGCGCCGTTCGCGGCGCTGTTCACTCGGCCGACATGGCGGCATGCCCTGGTGCTGGTCGCGGGAGCGCTCCTCACCCCGGGGCGGCGCACCGTGACCGCCGCGTTGAGCATCATGGGGCGACGCGAGGACGGCGGCTTCGCCAAATTCCATCGCGTGCTCAATCGGAACCGCTGGTCGAGCCGTGCCGTCGCGCAGCGCCTGCTCACGCTCCTGGTCGCCAGCTTCGTGCCGCAGGGGCCCGTGGTCATCGGCATCGACGAGACGATCGAGCGCCGCTGGGGGGCGAAGATCAAGGCCCGCGGCATCTACCGCGACCCGGTGCGTTCCAGCCACGGCCATTTCGTCAAGGCCAGCGGTCTGCGCTGGATGGTGGTCATGCTGCTGGTCCCTATTCCGTGGGCTGGACGGGTCTGGGCGCTGCCGTTTCTGAGCGCCCTGGCGCCCTCGGAACGGTTCGCCCGGGAGACCGGACGTCGCCACAAGAAGCTGACCGACTGGGCCCGCCAACTCCTGCTCCAGGTCCGGCGCTGGTTGCCCGACCGTCCCGTAATCGCGGTCGCCGACAGCAGCTACGCGGCCATCGAACTGCTGCGCGACCTGCGAGCTCATCTTACCGTCGTCACGCGCTTGCGTCTGGATGCCCGCCTGTTCGAACCGGCCCCACCGCGGTCGCCAAGCACGATAGGACGGCCCCGGGTGTCGGGAGCCCGATTGCCTTCGCTGACGCAACGCTTGAACGACCCCACCACCGCCTGGCAGCGCGTCCGGGTCACCGGCTGGTATGGCGGTGAGGAGCGCCAACTGGACATCGCTTCCGGCACGGCCCTGTGGCACCACCCCGGCAAGCAGGTTCCGATCCGCTGGGTTCTGGTGCGCGATCCGCACGGCGCATTCGAGCCGCAAGGCTTGCTGTGCACCGACCTGCAGGCCGATCCGCTCATGGTGCTGCGCTGGTTCGTTCGACGTTGGGCCGTGGAGGTGACCTTCGCCGAGGTCCGCCGTCACCTGGGCGTCGAGACCCAACGGCAATGGTCGGACCCGGCGATCGCCCGCACCACCCCGGCACTGCTCGGGCTGTTCTCCCTGGTCACGCTGTGGGCCAATGAAATCGCGGCGGAGGTGGCCATCAGACCACGCGCCGCGGGATGGTATGCCAAGGCCGAACCGACCTTCAGTGACGCCCTGGCCGCGATCCGCTTCCGGCTCTGGAGCGAGACGACTTTCTCGTCGTCAACGCTGGGCGGGGAGAGCGCGAAACTCCTCGCCGCTGGGCTCAACCGCCTCATTCAGGCCGCTTGCTTTCCGGCGTAATTGAGCAAAGTCGAGCTAAGAGAGGATATGGGTAGCCATGGGCCAGCGCTGGTTGCTTTTCGACTCGTTATGCTGGAAAAGTTAGATGGATAGGATTTTCCACGACCCTCACGACAGTAAGCGATGGCCACAACAGATCTTATCCGAAAATTTCCATGCCACTTCACGCAAAGCTTGATATTCTGGCGGGATAGCGTCTAAATTTCGCGTACAGTTTTCTCTATTTGCACAGCCGTGGCTTGTGGCCGATATCCTATGCCTTTGAAAACCGTCAGCGATGTGATGAGGGATGTTTTCGATGGGTCCGGCTTCAAGTGCTTGGTCCACGAAAAGCGCAATCTCGACGAAGACCCGTATTCGGAATATAGTGAGAGCGATCAGCGCATTCGAGGGAAGCTGTTTGAGAGTCCTGAAAATAGGACTATCCGCACGGTGTCTACAACAGGGATCGATGAGAAGACCCCAAGCATCCTCACATACTTCATGGACGGTTCACGGCGAGTCTTCCGATTCTCTGACATCATCCTTACGGACGGTCGATACTTTCCAGTTCTTGCTGGCCAAGTCGGGGTGGCCGTCCTCAAGCGATGCGAAGACGGTTCGTTGTCACCCATGCGCCAGTACGTCCGGTACGAGAATATCCTGGTGTTGCCGAACACCATCGACGGACCGGACCAGCAAGCCATGCGGGACGCCTTGTCCACGAGCATGAAGGTGCAGTTCCAGATTGCCGACTACGAGGTGGGATCGTCAGGTGGAAATGCCAGCGAGGATTACATCAACAAGGGAACGAAGCGGATTCTGGACCTGATGCATGATCTTGAGCTGGGCGCCGTCGCCAGCATGATGGCAAACCGCGATCTGCGGGACGACGCCATGCTCGTGATCGACGGGAGCCTGCAGTTCAGGAAGGAAGTGCTCGACCGGAACAAGTTCCCCATCGGCCAGCTTGGCAACATGGTCGGGATCAGCAAGTCGTTCACGCCAAGCCAACCCGTCGCCGGAATGAAGGGCGGAAAACACCTTGGGGCGATCCTCCAGGAGTTGGAGTTCGGCCAGCGGACACCCGTGTTCAAGGCGGGGGATGACGCGTACGCCAAGGTTTTGGGTGTTTGGTATCTGCGAATCCGGCCACGGCGTAAGATGAGCAACCCACTGGCGGGGGTTGTCAAGGTCGAGGTGCTAGCCAACGGAAGCGAAACCGACGACGGACTCAACGGCGACAGAGTCGATCACCTGTCGGCCCTGATCCTATCCGAGCGCAATGTCACCCCCTATGGCTCCGATAATCGCTGGGCCAACCACCTCTACCCGATCCACCTGACGGAAAGCTACCTCAAATCGGGGTTTCTCTCAGACGTCTACTTCAAGGGACTGCTTTAATGCCCGAGATCATCGGCCGGGTCGTTGCGACCGAGAAGAACCCCTCGACCACGAACAGCGTTCAGTTCTGGGTCGAAAAGGACATGGTGCTTAAGCCCTTCGACGTCGTCATGATCCGGCACATCAAGGGAAGCCATACCTACGCTATCATCACCGAACTCCGGTACCTTACCGATAGCGCTGGATACCTCTCTGACTGGGTGTCGTCCGACTTCGGCGACGTGGCGGCGGAGCCGCGCAATGAGCGGATCGGTACCACGGTGGCCGACGCCGAGATCCTGTACAACGACCAGGACCTGGAGATGCCGATCCGTAACGGCGCCCCGGTTGAATGGGCCGACTCCGACGGCATCCGTAGGGCACTGGGATTGCTCAGCCTGCGGCACCCGGTGCCAGCGGGCTGGTTCCGGATGTCGAACGGCCAGGAGGTCGTCGTCGATTTCGAGGGCAACTACCTAATCGGGCCGGAAGGCGCCCACCTCAACATCGCTGGCATCTCTGGCTTAGCGACCAAGACCAGCTACGCCATGTTCCTATGCAGCGCCCTACAGCAGCGCCGCCCGAACGATGTCTCGCTGGTCATCTTCAACGTCAAGGGGTTTGACCTCCTTTCCCTGGATGAGCCGGCCAAGCCCGAGGACCTGTCCGAGGCCGACCAGGAGAACTGGCGCAAGTGCGGGCTGGAGCCCAAGCCTTTCGGAAACGTCTCCTACTTCTACCCTTACGCCGACAGCGAATCCCTAGCGTACAACGCCTCCAAGGTACCGCGCGACGTCCACAAGCGGCAGCTCATGGCAGGCACCTGCCACCATTACATCTACCCGGTTGCCTACGGGAAGCAGAAGCTGTCCCTCCTGCTGACCGATATCGACGACGGCACCCGGACGATGGAGGACTGTGCGGCCGAGGTTGCCGAGGACAAGGAGGTGGGCAACTGGAACACCCTGCGGGAGTTGCTGTCGGAGAAGACGAAGGCCGCAGCCAAGGGGAGCGGCCCGAAACCCGGGGCCATCACGGTACAGTCCTGGCGGAAGTTCTACCGCCTGCTCAGGACGCGCACGAAGAACGACATTTTTACCGAGGTGGCGGGCAGCCGCCCGAAGGAGCGCCGCCAGTGCCCGACCGCCGAGGTTCTGAAGCACTTGGGGCCGGGCAAGGTCGTCGTCATCGACATCGAGCCGCTGCCCGACTACCTCCAGACTCTGGTCGTTGGTGACATCCTAGAGCAGATCATCGCAGCCAAGCTGGGTAGCTCCGAGGAACAACAGGATGACCAGCACGACATTGGCCGCGTCGTCATCTTTGCCGACGAGTTGAACAAGTACGCCCCCAAGCAGGGCGGCGGCTCCCTGACCGACACCTTGCTGGAGATCACCGAGCGCGGTCGCTCGCTCGGCATCGTCCTGTTCGGTGCGGAGCAGTTCCGTTCCGGCGTACATGACCGTGTCATTGGCAACTGCGCGACCAATGTGTTCGGCCGAACGTCCGCTGTGGAGATCAAAAAGGCGTCGGAATACCGGATGCTTAACCAGACCCAGCAAGCGTCCCTTACCCGGCTGCCGCAAGGCACTCTGATGATCCAGCATCCCGTCTTCACCTCGGCCACCGTGAAGGTGAACTTCCCGCGTCCGGCCTACGCGCAGCCCAAGGGCGGGAAGTGAGGACGCTATGGACGACATCGTTATCGGCTCCCGCATCTTGGACGTCCTCACGACTGGCATGTACCCGGACGGGCTCGACGCGCTTCGAGAGTACGTGCAGAACTCCTACGACGCCATCCGACGGGCCGAACGCGTCGAGATCCTGAAGCCCAACTTCGGGGAGGTGGTGGTCAGCATCGATACCGAAAGACAGGAGGTGGCTATTCGGGACAACGGCCTCGGCATCCCCGCCGCCGAGGCAAGGACGACACTGCTGAGTATCGGGGCCTCGAAGAAGAGGGTGGGCGACGACGCCGGGTTCCGCGGCATCGGACGCTTGGCCGGCTTGGCCTACTGCGAGAAGCTGGTTTTCTCTACCGCTTACAGGGACGAGGCGCAGGCCACGGAGCTGGTGTTCGATGCCGCGGGCATCCGGAGGAGCATCTCGGCCACGTCGCGGACAGCCGAAAACGAGACTGCGGCCGCACTGCTCGGCCGGATGACCACACACCGCCTTGTCGATCGCAAGCCTGGCATGCCGTTCTTCGAGGTCAAGCTGGTTGGCGTAAACCCCAAGGCATGCCTCTTCCTAGACGTCGAGGAGGTCCGCGCCTACCTTCGCCAAGTGTCTCCCGTAGAGTTCAACATGCAGTCGTTCGTCTATGGCCGGTCGAGGATCAATCCTTTCCTGGATGAGCACGGCGCGCGACGAACCATCAACCTCACCCTGCTCGCCAACGGCCGGGAAGAGGCTGTCAAGAAGCCATACAAGACCTACCATGAGGCCGGAAACAAGATCGGCAACCGGGTCGACATCGTGGGCATCGAAACCTGCCTCGACCCGTCCGATCCCCCACGGTGGATCGCTTGGCTGTCCACGGCGCGCGACCTCAAGGGTGTGATCACGTCCGAAGACGTGCGCGGCATCCGGCTCCGGTCGAACAACATCCTAATCGGCGATCACAGGACGTTCTCACGCGTCTTCGAGAAGGTGCAGAAATCCTACTTCCGGATGAATGGGTACTATTCAGGGGAAGTCCACATCCTGGACACCGACATTATTCCGAACTCGCGCCGCGACTTCTTCGAGGACAACGAGGCGTGGCGCGAGGCGGAGAGGACGCTTATCGACTGGGCACGCCTGCTTGTGAGGCGCGTTTACCAGAACGTGGACGAGCGCCGGCGCGGAGTCGATCTGGTGGAGCGGGACGCCGACATGGTGTTCGAAGCCGTGGACAGGGAGGCCGCCCAAGGGTTTGCCACTGACGCCCTCCGCGCCCAAGCCATCGACAAGCTTCGCGAGCAGGAGGAGCGGATCGACAAGGCCATGACGACCGAGCGGACGGCGGAAGAGGCCGAGTCCCTGCGCCGCAAGAAGGAGGAAGGCGCCGCCCGCCGCACGAAGCTAATGGAGGGTCCCCGGTCGCTAATCGACGAGAGCTCCCTGAACCGCGACGAGCGAAAAATTTTGAGGCTGGTCATGGACGTTGTGCACAAGGTCTGTGGCGGTGACTTGGCGACAAGGGCTGCGCAGGAAGTGAACAAGAAGCTCAAGGCCAAGCGGGCCAGGAAGGATTGACAGGCCGATGGACACTGGCGACAGATCCGCGGTGTGGACACGGGGGCGGTGGTGACGGGACGCAACATTCTTCTCATCGAGCCGGGCTACCGGAACAAGTATCCCCCGCTCGGGCTGATGAAGATCGCCCAGTACCATGGACCGCGCGGCAAGAACGACAACGTCCGCTTCATCAAGGGGGAGGATAAATCAGTCCTCTCGGTGGGCTGGGACCGCGTCTACGTGGCCACCCTGTTCTCGTTCGAGTTCGACCGGACCGCCCACACCATCGACTTCGCAGTCAAAGCGGCCAATGGCCAGCGGGAAAAGGTATTCGTCGGCGGCATCGCGGCCTCCCTGGCGCACGACCGCTTTAAATCGGAGCGGCGCTGGCACGGGATCCGCTTCATCAAGGGTCTACTCGACAAGGCCCCAGCCATCTCGCTACAGTTGGACGACTTCGCGGAGGAGCTTTACTCCGACGACCGGGCCGGCACGCCGATCGAGGACCTCGTGCCTGACTATGGCATCCTGGAGCAGGTGAAATACCGCTATCCTGTCCGGGACGCATACTTCGGCTATGCGAGCCGAGGCTGTATTCGGAAATGCCACTTCTGCGGTGTCCCGGTCCTTGAAGGGCCGCAACGAGACGCCACGTCCCTCACGTCGCTGGTGTCCGCCGTGGACAAAATCTACGGGCCGAAGCGCGACTTGGTCCTGATGGATAACAACATCACCGCGTCGGCCCGCTTCCGGGACATCATTGCGGAGATCCGCGACCTGGGCTTCACCCCAGGCGAGAAGCTCAAGCGCGACCATGAACGCGTCGGGTCGCTTCGGCGGGTGGACTTCAATCAGGGGGTCGACGCCCGCATCCTGGCCGGGGACCCGATGTACCTCAAGGAACTGTCGACCATCTGCCTGTCCCCGCTGCGGATCGCCTTCGACCACATGGGCCTGCGGAAGCCGTACGAGAAATCGGTCCGTATCGCGCACGAGTTCGGCATGAAGGACCTCTCCAACTACATGCTCTTCAACTTCCACGATAACCCGGCCGACCTGTTCGCGCGCATGCATCTGAACGTGCGGCTCAACGAGGAGCTCGGCATACGCATCTGGTCGTTCCCGATGCGGTACCAGCCAGTCGATCGGACCGACCGCAACCACGTGGGCGAGAGGTGGACGCGCTACCAGCTCCGCTCGGTGCAGATCATTCTGCAGGCCACCCACGGCATCGTGAGCGGCAACCCGGAGTTCTTCGCCAGGGCCTTCGGGTCCACGGCCGCGGAGTTCGAAGAAATCCTGTTCATGCCGCACGACTATATCTTCTTCAGGGACTGGTTCGAGTCGAGTGGCGGCCGGGTGGTGCGGGACGAGTTCGCGGCCGAGGCGCGCCGCCTGACGCCGGAGGATCGGGTCGAGCTGCTGAGCCTGCTCTCCTCCTGCCCGCCGAGCGGCATTGCCGGACTGGGCGCCATGACCGCGAACCCAGCCCTGCGCCGGATCCTTCCCTACTACGTGCCAATGAGCAAGGAGGAATGCAACCACAAGTCGAGGGAGCTCAGGCAGGCCAAAATCGTGCTGCCCGTGCCGGCGGAGGAGATGGTCGAGGACGCCGGACTCGACGACGACCTGGAGATAGCCGCAGCATGAACGGCGCCGACGTCGTCATCGGCAAGGACATCCTGGAGCTCCTCAGCTCCGGGATGTACGTGGACCCACTCACCGTCTACCGGGAATACGTCCAGAACGCCGCCGACGCCCTCGCGGCCTCTGTGGAGGCGGGACTGCCGCCCGACCCGGCTGAACCCCAGGTTGCGGTCACCATCGACCCGGGCCTCCGTACCGTCAGGATCAGGGACACGGGGACCGGCATTCCTGCGGATGCGTTCGCGGCCCGCATGACGGCCATCGGCGCCAGCCCTAAGCGCGGCACCGGCGCGCGCGGCTTCCGGGGCGTGGGCCGCCTAGCCGGGCTTGCCTACTGCCGGGAGCTGACGTTCCGCTCGCGGGCCGCCGCAAGCGAGCCGGTGCAGGAGATCCGGTGGGATTGCGCCAGGCTCAAGTTGCTGCTCCGGTCGGCCGAGTACGCCGCCGGACTGCCGCAGTTCATCGCCGACATCGTGGACCTGGGTGAGGCCGCAGCCCCTGTGCGGTATCCTGACCGCTTCTTCGAGATCGAAATGGGCGGCATCATCCGGCACCGGAACGACACCATTCTGGATGCCGGCACCGTGTCGGAGTACCTGTCGCAGGTGTCCCCGGTACCGTTCTCGCCCGAGTTCACGCTCGGGGCCGATATAGACGCGTTCTTGCGGCGGCACACCGCCCTCGGGGCCATCGAGATCCGGATCAACGGAAGTGAGCCGCTCGTCCGTCCCTATCGGGACACCTTCGAGGCCGACGACGGGAAGCCCGATGCCTTCACCGACGTCGAGTTCAAGGAGCTGCCAGGACAGGACGGTGGCATGGCCGCCGTAGGCTGGCTGCTCCACCACAGCTACCGGGGGGCCATCCCGAGCGCAGCGCTGGTGAAGGGGTTGAGGTTTAGGTCCGGCGACATCCAGGTCGGCGGCCACAACCTTGCCGAGGACCTGTTCCCGGAGCCGCGCTTCAACAGCTGGACGGTGGGCGAGGTCCACGTCCTCGATCCGCGGATTCTGCCCAACGGGCGCCGCGACAACTACGAGGAGTCGGTCCACCTCCGCAACCTGCGGAACCATCTGTCACCCATCGGACGCGACATCGCTAAACGGTGCCGCACGTCGTCGGTCAAGCGGAAGTGGCTCCGCGAGTTCGAGCTCCACGAGACCGTGGCCCGGGAGAAACTGGCTATCCTTGCCCAGGGGACGCTGGGCGAGGCGGCGCGCAACGCCATGGTGGCGGAAGTGGAGCGCTCCATCGTCCCCATGACCAAGATCGCGGCTATGGAGGACTTGGCCGCAGACGCGGAGGAAAGGCTCCGGCCGAAGATCGAGGAACTTCGCGGGAAGTTGGACACGCTCGCGAACCGAAGCCCAACCGAGAGCCCAATGGCACGGCTTCCCGAGGAGAAGCGTAGCATGTACGAGCACCTGTTTGAACTCGTCTATGAATGCTCGGCAAACCGGGTCGCGGCCAAGGCCCTCATCGACAGGATGATGCTCAAGATCCTATAGCCCGGCGTCCCATAGCCTAACCCCCGGCGTAACCACACTGAGGTCGTCCATATACTCCGCAAAGTCTTCGTTTGACGAAAAGGAGGAAAGTTGAGCTAATAGATAACCTCTCTCGCTGAGGCGGCGCCAACTTGAAGGGTATTGCGCGTGGGCAGGGCCAAAGCATGGCAGCTCGAACAATACGAGCGCGGTTATGATGAGGCCGCTGGCGATATCTGCGCCGACTGCGTCACCGATCCGGCACTCAAGCAGTGGATCGCCGCCAATGCCGAGAGCCGTAACTGCACCTTCTGCGGCGAGGAAGCGGAAAAGCCGATCGCGGCGAGCTTTGACGGTTTCATCGGCATCGTCCTGACCGGCGTGCGGTTTGACTGGAACCACCCTGATGATGAGGGAATCTCGTACGTCTCCACCGAGGGAGGTTATCAGGCCTCGATCAGCGACACCTGGGACGTGCTGGCCGATTATGACATCAGTAAGAGCAGCGACGTTATTGACGCGATCATTAATGCTGTTGGCAACAATGCCTGGGTAGAACGTGAATATTATGTCGGTGGGAAGAGCCAGCGCCTCTCTTGGGGATGGGATCGGTTCAAGCAGGTTGTGAAGCATCAAACCCGCTACGTGTTCCTCGCACCTGACGGCAACGACTGTATGGTGGAGATACCACCTTCGAAGATGCTCTCAGCGATTGGCAAGACAGTCATTGATGAGCTTGCAGATCTCAATCTGATCACGACGATCACCGCTGGCACCAATCTGATCCGCATCCGCATCGGGGACAAGCGCTACACGACCGGTGCCGAGATCGGCACGCCGCCAGCCGAGTTCGCCAACCAGTCCAACCGCATGAGCCCCGCTGGCATTGCAATGTTTTACGGCGCCTTCGATTTGGATACCGCGCGCGCTGAAACCTTGGATCCCAAGTTCCATGCTGGCCAGATCATGTCGATTGGCACCTTCCGTCCGACGCGCGATCTACGCGTGCTTGACCTTGCTGATCTACCGGACATTCCGAGTGTGTTCGAGCAGGATGGACACCGGCGCATCCATCCGCTCCGCTTCCTCCACGCCTTCGCGAGCGACATTGTGCAGCCGATCATGCGAGACGGCCGCGAGCATATCGAATATGTCCCGACCCAGATCATTACCGAGTATTTCAGGCGGATATTTCGAGATGTTGGCGGTAGCGCTATCGATGGTATTATCTATAACAGTTCCAAGAATAATAGTTCTCGCGCTTTTGTGTTGTTTTGCGAGAATAATCAATGCTTTCTGCAAAAAGAAAGAAAAACTCCAGTAGAGCAGATAGTTTATCTTGTTAATGTCAAATATGATATAATATAAGCACTTCACCATAATTATAGCTTATTTTTATTATCATTTGTTCTATGAATTTTGATGAATACACATTGATCCGTAGTAATTTCAGTCGATAAAATTTTGCAGATGAAAGCATTGACCCAAA
The DNA here is from genome assembly GCA_937927415.1 of uncultured Rhodospirillaceae bacterium. Classification (GTDB taxonomy): domain Bacteria; phylum Pseudomonadota; class Alphaproteobacteria; order Azospirillales; family Azospirillaceae; genus Azospirillum. The sequence goes on along the minus strand of CALBDS010000056.1, from coordinate 87,329 downwards.
CGAACACGAGACCTTTCTTGCGCGTACCAAAAAGCTGAAAGCCGGGAATGGCGCATAGCCGCCGGTCCGGTTATCCAGGGTACGGATTTGCAGAAAGCCGGCGATCCGCCGGTGCAGATCGCCGGACTGATTGATGGTGTTCAGACACCGTCGTTGCCGAAGCACCAGACCGGAATGCCCATCGCCCGTGCCTTGTCGGCCAGGTTCTGCACGATGCCCGAGCCGGGAAAGGCAACGATGCCGATCGGCAGCGCCTCCAGCAGGCGGTCGTTGCGTTTGAAGGGAGCGGCCTTGGCATGGCGCGCCCAGTCGGGACGGAACAGCACCTGTGCCACCTTGCGGTGCTCGGCCCAGCAGGCGGCGATGCGCTCGGCGCCTTTCGGGCTGCCACCGTGCAGCAGCACCATGCCGGGGTGCTTGGCGCGGACCTTGTCGAGCACCGCCCAGATGCGGTGGTGGTCGTTGCATTCCACCCCGCCGGTGAAGGCGATGCGGGGACCGGCCGGCAGCAGCGGCTCGGTCTCGGCCCGCCGCTTGGCGGCGAGGAAGTCGCGGCTGTCGATCAGCGCGGCGGTCAGGGTGCGGTGGCTGACCAGCGAGCCGGCGCGCGGCCGCCAGCCGGAGCCGGTGTGGACCTCGAACAGCTCGGCGGCGTGGTCGCGGAAGGCCTCCATGGCGGTGCGGCGCTCGATCAGCGTCAGCCCCTCGGCCATCAGCCGCTCCAGCTCGACCGAGCGGACCTCCGAGCCATCCTGCTCGCGCTGGCTGCGCTTCTGGGCGTCCTCGTTGTCGTCGAGTTCGCGCTGCACCCGATCGGCGGCGCGGTGGAACAGGTTGACGGTGGACCACAGCAGGTCGGCCAGGTCGGGTTCCAGGCGGGTGTCCTTCAGCGTGACCACCAGGGCGTCGAAGACGTCGGCCAGGGCGGCGCGGATGGCGGTCTCGTCGGGCAGCGGCCGGGGATCGGGATCGTCCTGGAAGGGCCGGTGGCCGTAGAGCTGGAGTTCGATCAGGGCGTGGTCGGTGGGGGAGGCGGCGTGGTGGAGCCCGGCGGCGTCGGTGTCGGTGATCATGGCGGCTGCCCTTCGGCTGGAGGATCGGCCGCGCCCACCGCGGCCTTCGTGGCGATCCCCCAGCGGCGGGCGGGGCGGGTCCGCACCCTCTTGGGCCGCAGCGTCAGCGGAGGACGGCGGGGGGCGGCTTTCTTGTCCCGCGAGGAAGGCCGGCTTGGCCGGCCGGGGAAGAAAGTTGACCGCCGCCGTTGCGGTCCCGCCCCGGCTGCCGCCCGATCGCCCGCTGGAAGGCCGTGGCCGCGGCCTCTCCCAGACCGGACGGTCTGCGTTAGGCCAGCCGGCGGCCCCACCGACGATCATCCTACCCGCCCGCCGATCCGTCAGCCCCCCGGATCGCCAGTCTCCCAGCCCGCTGTGCCCTCCTCTGGAGCGAGCTGCGCCCGCAGATGCGCCCGCAGCATCGCCAGACCGAGGTCCCGCAGGTCGTCGTTGAGGTCCTTGGCCTGCGGCGCCAGCACCCGGACCTCGACGCCGGCCGCGTCGGCACGCTCGCCCAGCCGGTCCACGGCCCGCTGCCCGGCCGCGTCGTTGTCACGGGCGATGTAGAGGCGCCGCAGCGCCGACGGCAGCCGCAGGGCGGCAAGGTGACCGGCCGAGAGCGCGGCCACCGCGGGCAGGACCGGCAGGGCGAGCCGCAGCGCCAGCATGGTCTCGATGCCTTCCCCCGCCGCCAGCGCGTCGCGCGCCACACCGAAGCGGACGCCGTTGCCGAGCAGGTGCCCCAGCGCCCGGCGCGGTGATGGCATGGCCGCCTTGCCCCCGCCGACCGGGTCGAGCCAGAGCCGCTGCACTCCGGTGATCCGGCCGTCCAGGTCGGTGACCGCCGCCACCAGCGCCGGACCGGCGGCAAACCGGTCCTCGGCATCCCGGTACCAGCAGCGCGGCTGGAAGCGCAGGTGGCCGGAATTCCGGATGTCCGGAAGTCCTCGGTTGCGCAGATACGCCTCGGCCAACGTGCCGGCGATCGGCAGGGACCGCACGAACAGCCGACGGGCAGCCTCCGGCGATCCGGCCGACACCGGCGCCTCACGATCGCCGGGACCAGGGCCGATCCTCGGTTGGCCGAGAAACGCCCGGGCCTCGGCCAGAACGTCGCGTAGGCGGTCGAACCCCCGGTTCGCCCCGATGAGATCGAGCAGGTCGCCGTGCTCGCCGGTGGCGGCGTCGGCCCATTTGCCGGCGGCGACGCCGTGCAGGTGGACGTAAAGGCTGCCCCCTGGCGTGCCCTGAACGTCGCCGATCCGCCAGTAGCGCCCCTCCCGCCGGCCAACCGGCAGGTAACGCCGGCACACCGCCTCGGCCTCCCGCGCGAGGCGCTGCGCCATTTCCGATGCCGCGGACATGGTGCCGGCCGCTCACGCCTCCGTCCGATCGACGACGCGCAGCAGCGGGTGCCGTGCGAGCAGCGCCGCGAACACCGCCGCTCCCCGCTCGCCCACCGGCACGAACAGCCGCAGGCTCCAGGCGATGATCTCCCCCGTCAGCCCCAGCGCCTTCAGCCGGTCCACCATCCCGCCGGTGAAACCGAACAGTTCGATGCGATGCGCGCCCGCCACCGTCACCCGGCGCAGCCACAGCCCGTCGGCCAGATGCAGGGCCACCCGCTCACCTTGCACCCGTGTCCAGGCCTCCTCGACCGACGGCACGGGAACCGTTGCCCCGGCCCCAACGCCGAAGCTCCGCTCGACCTCGGGCAGAACGTCCGGCGCCACCACGCGGCCGATGATCCGCTCGCCCGCGTCGGTCTGCAACCGCACCACCCGCAGGTTCGTGTCCGGCAGGCGCCGCCATACCGGCAGCAGCAGCCCGGTCACGAGGTGGAGCGTGCTGGTGGAGAATTCCGGCACCGTGGCGACCTCCGTCTCCCAGGCGGCCGAGAAGGCCGGTGGTTCGGTCGGACGCCAGTGGCTCTGGGCAAGCTCGGCCAACGTCACCGTGACCCGCTCCATCGGCCGCAGCAGCCGCACCCGGCGCTCCACCGTCCCGTCGTCCAGCATCAGGCTCGCCGCCGGTACCGCCACCGCCGCCCGCCCCGAGCGCGTGTTCACCAGCAACTGGGCCTGCGGTCCGGCGCCGCGTTCCAGCGCCTCCTCCACCGCCATCGGCTGGTTGCGGTCGCGCCGCGCCAGCGTGAACAGCCGGGTCTCCGCCCCGGTCGCCGCGTGGGTATGGAGCGTCCGCCGCCCGGTGACGGTGAAGCTGTCCGCCACCAGCGTCTCGACGCCGCGGTCGTAGGTGCCCGACGCGATGGCGCTCTCGATCCTGGCGGTGAGCAGTTGCTCGAACACGGTGAACAGCGTGTTCTGCAAGCCGATGGTCAGCGCCAGCAGGCGGTTGAGGAAGGTGGTGATCGGCGGCAACTCGTCCCGCAGGCCACCGTCGCGGTCGCTCAGCGCCAGCCCGGTCGCCGCCTCGAACGTGCCCAGCGCACACCCCTCGACCTTGCCGGCGTGCAGCAGGCCGTAGAGCTGACGCAGGGCGGCGCGAGCGTAGACGGATTCCAGGTTGTCGTCGGCGCGGAACAGCCCCTGTCCGCCGGTCTGGCGCTGGCCGCGGGTGATGGCCCCCAGCGTGTCGAGCCGGCGGGCGATGGTGGAGAGAAAGCGCTTCTCCGCCCGCACGGTGGTGGCGATCGGGCGGAACAGCGGCGGCTGCGCCTGGTTGGTGCGGTTGGACCGCCCCAGCCCCTGGATGGCGCTGTCGGCCTTCCAGCCGGCCTCCAGCAGGTAATGCACCCGCAGCCGCTGGTTCTTCGCCCCGAGATCGGCGTGGTAGCTGCGGCCGGTGCCGCCGGCGTCGGAGAAGACCAGGATGCGCTTCTCGTCGTCGAGGAAGGCCTGGGTCTCGGCGAGGTTGGCCGAGCCGGGGCGGCTCTCCACCGCCAGCCGCTCGTCCCCGCCGGGACCGGTCTTGCGCACGATGCGCCGCGAGCGGCCGGTGACCTCGGCCACCATGTCGGCGCCGAAGCGCTGGACGATCTGGTCGAGCGCCCCCGGCACCGGATCGAGCGCCGCCAGCCGCTCGATCATGCGGTCGCGCCGCTCGACCGCCTCCCGGCACAGCACCGGCTGGCCGTCCCGCCACACCGGCCGCGACGACAGGGTGCCGTCGCCGTCGGTGAAGGGCTCGTGCAGGTGCACCGGGAAGGAGTGGGCCAGATAGTCGAGCACGTACTCCCGCGGCGTGACGTCGATGCGGATGTCGCCCCATTCCTCGGTGGGCAGATCGGCCAGCCGGCGCTCCATCAGCGCCTCACCGGTGGAGACAAGCTGCACCACCACCGCGTGGCCGGCGGCCAGGTCGCGCTCGATGGCGCGCAGCAGGGTCGGCGTCTTCATCGCGGTGATCAGGTGGTTGAAGAAGCGCTGCTTGGCGCTCTCGAAGGCCGAGCGGGCGGCGGCCTTGGCGGCGCGGTTCAGGGTGCCGCCGGCCCCGGTGACGTTGGCGGCCTCCAGCGCAGCGTCCAGGTTGGCGTGGATGATCTGGAAGGCGGCGGCGTAGGCGTCGTAGATGGCGATCTGTCCCGGCGTCAGCCGGTGCTCGACCATCTCGTAGGCGACGCCGTCGAAGGAGAGCAAGCGGGCGCTGTAGAGGCCGAGCGCCTTGAGGTCGCGGGCGAGGACCTCCATGGCGGCGACCCCGCCGGCCTCGATGGCCTGGACGAACTCGGCGCGGGTGGCGAAGGGGAAGTCCGCGCCGCCCCACAGGCCGAGGCGCTGGGCGTAGGCGAGGTTGTGCACGGTGGTGGCGCCGGTGGCCGAGACGTACAGCACGCGGGCGTCCGGCAGGGCGTGCTGGAGGCGCAGCCCGGCGCGGCCCTGCTGGGAGGGGGTGACGGGACCGCCGTCGCGGCCAAAGCCGGCGGTGCCGCCGGCGTTGCGCAGGGCGTGGGACTCGTCGAAGACGATCACCCCGTCGAACTCCCCCCGTCCCAGCCAGTCGACGATCTGCTGGACGCGCGGCACGGCGTCCTCGCCGCCGTCGCCGCGCAGGGTGGCGTAGGTGGTGAAGAGGATGCCGCGTTCCAGCGCGATCGGCACGCCGGGGCGGAAGCGCGACAGCGGGGTCACCAGCAGCCGCTCCTGGCCGAGGGCCGACCAATCGCGCTGGGCGTCCTCGATCAGGGTGTCGGACTTCGAGACCCAGAGCGCGCGCTGGCGCCCCTTCAGCCAGTTGTCGAGCAGGATGCCGGCGACCTGCCGGCCCTTGCCGGCGCCGGTGCCGTCGCCGAGGAACCAGCCGCGGCGGAAGCGCACCGCCCCCTCGGCCCCCTCCGGTGCGGCCGAGACGGTGTCGAAGGTCTCGTCCACCGTCCAGGAGCCGGCGAGGTGGCCGGCGTGCGCCTCGCCGGCGAGGATGACGCTCTCCAACTGGGCGTCGGAGAGGATGCCGCCGGTGACCAGGGCGGCGGGCAGATGCGGCCGGTAGCGGGGTTTGGGCGGTGCGACCGACGCCATGGCGGCGGACTGCACCAGCGGCGTCGGGTGTGGCCGGGCGCCGGGGATGACGATGGATTGCAGCGCGTAGGGCTCGTAGATCCCGGCGGTGAGCCGGGCGTCGACGGGCGGCGTCCAGTCGTGCGTCCCGTAGAGCAGTTCCGCCGCCGGTTCCATCGGAGCCACGGCCCCGGGGCTGGGCATCGCCCGGTGCGTTCTGCGCCCTGCCGCAGGCCGGGCCATCGTCGGCCGGAGCGGCGCTGTGGACGCTGCCATCGGTGCACGGGACGGGACGGCCTGTCGGACCCAGCCGAGCAGCGTCGCGACGTCGGGGGCGGTGCCCAAGGAGGACAGAAAGACGGTCGGGTCCTCGGCCGGGATGCGGTCGATGACGGTGAGGCGGGTATCGACGGTGGTGCCGTGGCGGGCGTAGACGCAGCCGTCGATGGCGGCGGAGAAAACGACCCGGCCGCGCTCCTGCACGCGGACGAAGGCGTCCCGCCACGCCGGATGATCCAGGGACAGCCCGGCACCGGTGACGGCGACGAGGCGCCCGCCCTCGGCCAGCCGGGCCAGGGCCGCAGCGATGTGCCGGAGCGCGGCGTCGGCCACCCGGCCGTCCACCGCGGCCAGGGCCGAGAAGGGTGGGTTCATCAGCACCACCGTCGGCACCACCGCCGGGTCGAGGTGATCGTGCAGGCTGGCGGCGTCGAACCGGGTCACCGGCACACCGGGAAACAGCCGCTCCAGCAGGCCGGCCCGTGTGTCCGCCAACTCGTTGAGGACGAGCGAGGCCCCGGCCAGCTCGGCGAAGATGGCCAGCAGGCCGGTGCCGGCGGAGGGCTCCAGCACACGGTCGGCCGGGGTCAGCGCCGCGGCTGCGGCGACCGCCGCGCCCAGCGGCAGCGGGGTGGAGAACTGCTGGCGGGCCTGGCTCTCCTCGGAGCGGCGGGTCTGGGACGGCAGCAGCGCCGCCATCCGCGCCAGCAGCGCCGCGAAGGCCGCCGGGTCACCGGCCCGGAGGCGCATGGCGGCGCCGAAGCGACGAAGGAACAGAAGCTGCGCGGCCTCGCCGGCGTCGTAGGCCAGCTTCCAGGTCCAGGCGCCCTCGGCGTCGGTGCCGCCGAAGGCCGCCGTCATCGCGGTGCGCAACGCGGTGGTGTCGATGGCGCGCCCACGTTCGAGGTCGGGCAGCAGCCGCTCGGCGACGGCGAACAAGGCGGAGCCCGTGGTCCCGCGCGCGGAGGCCAGGGTGTCCGCGGAGAAGCCGCGGGCATCGGCGATCATGGTCATGGCGAACCTCCGGAAGAAGGAAGGGGAGAAAGCGGAGCGGCCGAGCGCCGCTCCGCCACGTCGCGATCAGGCCGCCTCGGCGGGAGCCTCCTCTCCCTCATCCCCCGAACCACCGGCGCCGGTCAGGAAGGCGGGCAGAGCATCGGCGCCGTCAACCGCGCCCCCATGACCGGCCACGTCTCCATCCCCGGCCGGCGGCGCTTCCTCCGGCCGGGCGCGCAACGGTTCCGGCAGCCAGCCGCTGCCGGCGAGCAGCCGCTCGGCCTCCTTCGCCATGTCGCCTTTGCGCAGATGGTCGATCAGCCGGGCCGCCTCGACGCCCCGCGCCTCCCGCACCGCTTCGAGGATGCGCACCTTCGGCACCCGGCCGAGATAGCCGTCCACCGTCGCCGTCCAGCCTGCCGCCACCATGTCCAGCCCGACCGCCTCGGCCAGCACGTCGGCGTGGGCGGCACGCTGCGGCGCCCGGTTCCAGGATTCATACACGGCGTTGACGCCCAGAGAGACGCAGTGGGCGAACAGCGCCGCCCGGCTGTCGCCGTCGAACCCCAGCAGCACCGCCCACAGTTCGTCCGGCTCCCGCGGCAACTGCTCGGCCCACAGACGCTGGCGGGTGTCGATCGCCTTCGCCGCGGCGCTGGTGGCGAGGTCCGGCGGCTGCACGCTGAAGGTCGCGCTCTTCACCTCCAGGTCGAGGCAGGTGCCGCTGCCCCGGTGATAGAACAGGCGCAGGCACAGCGCGTGCAGCGCCGCCAGGAAGGCGGTGTCCGGCTCTCGGGCGAGCGCGTCGCGCAGCGCCAGGGTGCGGTGGACGCTCAGCTCGGTCTGCAGACGGTCGGGCAGCGGCCGGATGCCCTCCTCCTCGTCCGCACCGTCCGATCCGGTGGCGGGGATCGGGACCGGCGCCGAAACCTGGCTACCGCCGCTGATGGCGGCGGGCTGGGCCGCAACGGGGCCGCCGGCACCGCCCGCCGGTTCGGCTGCCGGGGCGTCGTTGCTGCCGCCCACCGGCACCGGCTCGACCGGCGCCTCGTCCTCCGGACGGACATAGCCGCGGTCGATCTGGAGCCGGCCCTCGGCATCGACGCTGACGAACACCCCGGCCCGCGCCACCTCGGCCGACTCGAAGACCAGCGGCCGCTCCTCCAATTCCCGCAGCGCGACGTCGATGGCGTTGAGCCGCTGCGCCGAGGCTTCCAGCGCCTCCAGGTCGGCCGGATCGGTGGCCTCCAGTTGCTCGTACTCGGCGTGCAGCGCGTCGTAGCGCGTCTGCTCGGCCTCGGTCAGCGGCACCGGCTCGCCCGACAGCCGGCGCAGGCTCCGGCTGTGCCCGTAGGGGAAGGCCAGCGCCACCTCCACCCACTTCCAGCCCTCGCCCCGGACGGTGTCGGCTTCGGCCTCCAGCTTCTCGGCGACCAGCCGGTCGAGCAGTACCGGGTCCTGCAACCAGCCGCCGTCGTCGTGCTGGAACAGGTCGCGCATCACCGCCCCGCCGGCCGCCTCGTAGGCCTCCACGCCGACGAACAGCGCCCGCTTGTCCGACGCCCGCACCGCGCCTTCGGTGAGGAGCCGGCGGATCTGGTAGGGCTCGCGGCTGTAGGCGCGCGACAGCGCCTCCCACACCTGCTCCTGGCGGGCGTGGTCGCCGCTGACGGTGAAGGCCATCAGCTGGTCCAGCGTCATGCGGTCCTCGGCGTAGGCGTCGAGCAGCGCCGGCGCTGCGGCGGCCAGCTTGAGGCGCTGCTTCACCACGCCGGGGGCGACGAAGAAGCGGGCGGCGATCTCCTCCTCGCCGAGCCCGGCCTCGCGCAGGGTCTGGAAGGCGCGGAACTGGTCGAGCGGGTGCAGCGGGGCGCGCTGCACATTCTCGGCCAGCGAGTCCTCCTCGGCCAAACCAGCGTCGCGGACGACGCAGGGCACCGGCTGGGTCTTGCTCATGCGCTTCTGCTTGACCAGCAGTTCCAGCGCCCGGAAGCGGCGGCCACCGACCGGCACCTCGAAGACGCCGGTCTCGGCGCCCTCGGCGTCGAGCACCGGGCGGACGGCGAGGCTGTGCAGCAGGGTGCGCCGGGCGATGTCCTCGGCGAGCTCCTCGATGGAGACGCCGGCCTTGACCTTGCGGACGTTGGCCTGGGACAGCACCAGCTTGTTGAAGGGGATGTCGCGCGACGGGCTGAGAACGATCTTGGGCGTCGCCATGGTGGTCTTCTCCGCGACGGGCAGCCGGGAGCCTGTCTCTCGACCTTCTCACCCGTCACCCCGATCCCCACCCTCCTTTTCCTCTCATCGCCCCTGGACGAACGGGACGGACGACGGTCAGACCCCGCACATCCCCTCGCACTCGTTGGGCCAGAGGTCGAGCTGTCCCGGATCGGCCCCGTCCGACAGGTCCGCCGTGTCGAGCGGCACCGCCGACCGGTGCAGGTAGACCGCACCGCGGAGCCCCCGGAAGCCGGTGCGGATCGCACGGTCCACCGCGACGGCGTCGGCCCAGGCGTCGGGCTCGTCGTCGCGCAACTGGCGCCACGCCGCGTCGGAGTGGAAGGGGCAGCCGATGCAGGCGCTCTTCGGCGGCTCGGGGTAGCCGTGCCGCTCCAGCCAACGCAGGCAGTCCCGGCGCGTCATCCCCCGCTCGACCAGCGGCCAGCGGTTGACCTGCCAGTCCTCGGCCGACGGTTTCATGCGGACCAGCTCGTCCCGCGAGATGCCGATCCACTGCTCGACCACCGGCCAGGATGGCGAGCGCCGGCCGGCGAGACCGGCCAGGGCGCGCACCCTGCGGCGGATCGGCACCACCTTGTAATCCGACGTGCAGTGCCGGCGGATCATGCCGATCGTGTCCCGGCCGTCGGCCGACCGCCGCAGGCCGACGATGCGGTCGTCGGCCTCGTCGACCGCGGAACGATCATCCCCAGCCGGAACGGCGGTGCGGGTGTAGGCGGGGATCGAGGCTGAGCGCCGGCCCCGAGCACCGGCCAGGAGATCGTCGCGGAGGTTGCCGGCCGAGACGACATGGACCGGGAAGGCCAGGACGCCGGGCGCCATCAGCCAGGCGAGGTGCCGGTAGACGGCCGGCGGCTCCCAGCCGGTGTCGGCGAAGATGGCGCAGTCCGGCATCGGCCCGATCTCTCCGTGCGTCGCCAGCAGGGCGAGCGTGGTGGACTGGACGCCGGCGCCGAGGCTGAGCACGCGCAGCCGGACCGGCGCCTCCAATTCCGGCACGGCGCGGGATGCGAAGGGCGCCGGCATCACACGCCCTCCTGCGCAGCGTCGGCCGTAGGGACGTCCTGGGGCAGGAGGCCGAGGAGATAATCGGCGGCCTTGCTCGCTTGGCTGGCAGCGCGGACGATGGCGTGGTCGTCGTTGCGCAGCACGTCCATCCAGGCGCCGATGTAGTCGGCGTGCCGGACGGTGGGCACGATCCCCAGTGCGGCGCAGAGGAAGGCCGAGGCGATCTCCGCCACCAGTTCCTCCACGGCATATTTGCGCGAGCCGAAAGCCCCGGACAGATCCCGGCCAAGGCGAGCCGGGTGGCCGGTGCTGTGCCCCAGCTCGTGGAGCGCGGTGCGGTGCCAGTTGACCGGCTCGAAGAAGCTCTGCGGAGGCGGCACCTGCACGTAATCGTGCTGGAGGTGATAGAAGGCCCGGGCACCGCCGATACGGACATCGACACCGCTGGCGCGGATCAACGCCTCGGCGCGCGGCAGGATCAGCCCGTCCGGGATCGGCGGCGGCACCGGGGCGATGTCCTCGGGCAGGCCCTGGCATTGATCGACGTTGAAGACGGTGAAGCGCTTCAGGAAAGGAATGGGCTGGGCATCGTCGCCCTCCTCGCGTGCCCGATGGCGCTCCCGATCTGGGATGAAGCGGTCGGCGTACACGACAGTGGTGCCGCGTTCGCCCTTGCGGACGTTGCCGCCGAGCGCCTGGGCCTGCCGGTAGGTGAGCCACGTCTGGCCGGAGAAGCCGCCGGCGAAGACGGCGCCCCACAGGATCAGGACGTTGATTCCCGAATAGGCCCTCCCGGAAGAGGCGTTGCGCGGCAGACCGAGGGCGGCGGTGTCGATCCCACCCCAGGGCTGCACCCAGGGCAGCCGGCCGGCTTCCAGTTCGGCGATGATGCGGGTGGTGATCTCGGTGTACAGGCTGGCGCGGTCGCCAGCGGAGCGGGCGGTTCGCGAGGCATCGGGCATGGCGGGTCTCCGCGACGGGCCAGCCGGAGGCCTCTCCTTCAGCCTTTCAGCCCGTCGCAGCCCTCCCCTCAGTCCTCTCCCTTTTCCCGTAAGCCACTGGTTGCAGTGTCCTGCTGGGCAACCAACTTCGCTTTTTCCAAGCCTCTGGGGGCGTCGTCTCCCCGAGGGCGCGAACGATGGTCAAAGGGGAAGGCATAGGGCGAACCGGCCGTGAACCTGGAGTTCATGCCGTTGCCCGACGAGCAGGTCCTGGAAATGCTGCGGCACGGCAGCCAGCCGATGCCCCGGCGCTGGCACAGCCATAAGGTCAACAGCAACAAGTTTGGCGTCTGATGGCGCGCATAGGGTTGCGCAAACCGTCTGTCAGCGTCCGAAGACAGCAGTGCACCAATCCCAACCACGAAGATCGGCTCACAGACCCGATCAGCACGCGGCATGCCGTGCTTACTCGGTGCTTACTGGAGCGCCTCGCGAGCTGAGCTACCGAGCTAAGTGCTTGAAAAGGTTGGTTGGGGGACTAGGATTCGAACCTAGGCTGGCGGAGTCAGAGTCCGCTGTCCTACCGCTAGACGATCCCCCAGACCGTCACCGGAGCGTTTTGCGCTTTAGCGCGTTCGGCGTTGTGCGCCGTGCTCCGTGGTGTGGGCGGGCTTTTAGCACCGTGCGTTCGGCTTGAAAAGAGCTTTTTTCAGGTGGAGGCGATTTTTTCGTCAGCCCCCTCTGCGGTGGGCGTGGCGGGGAGGTTCCATGCCCGCAAGACACAGCTTCCCCAGGTGACGGCAGGCCGGCGCGCCGCTATATAGACGGCAGTCCATCGCCGCGCGCCGGTCCTGTCGCGGTGGGACCGTTGCCGGAGCCACCCGCCACCATGACCCGCCACCTGACCTCCCATGCCTTGCGTCTCGGTGTGAACATCGACCACGTGGCGACCGTGCGCAACGCCCGCGGTGGTGCGCACCCCGATCCGGTCCGCGCGGCCCTGGCGGCGCAGGAGGCCGGGGCCGACGGCATCACCGCCCATCTGCGCGAAGACCGCCGCCATATCCGCGATGCCGACATCGACCGGCTGATGGCTGATATCGCCCTGCCGCTCAATCTGGAAATGGCCGCCACGCCCGAGATGCTGGCCATCGCGCTCCGCCACAAGCCTCACGCCGCCTGCATCGTCCCGGAAAAACGCACCGAGGTCACAACCGAAGGCGGGCTGGATGTGGTCGGGGGCCGGGACCACCTGCAGCGGTACATCGCCGACTTGGGGGCCGCCGGTGTCCGGGTGTCGCTGTTCATCGATCCCGAGCCGGAGCAGCTCGATGCCGCCCACGCTCTCGGCGCTCCGGTGGTCGAACTGCACACCGGCGCCTATTGCGACGCTCCCGAAGGGACGGAGCGGGAGCGCGAGTTGATCCGGCTGCAGCGCGCCGCCGCCCATGCCGCGGCCATCGGGCTGGAATGCCACGCCGGCCATGGGCTGACCTTCGACAGCGTCGGGCCGGTCGCGGCCATTCCCACCATCGTCGAACTCAACATCGGCCATTTCCTGATCGGCGAGGCGGTGTTCATCGGTCTGGACGCCGCCATCAAGCGGATGCGCGCCGCCATGGATGCGGCACGGCAAGACCTGCCGCCCTGGACGGGAGCGCCATGAGGGCCGCCGGCATGTCCCCCGCGGGCCTGATCCTGGGCATCGGCAACGACCTGACCGACATCCGCCGCATCGAGAAAAGTCTGGCCCGCTTCGGCGACCGTTTCATCAACCGCGTGTTCACCGATGTGGAGCGCGCCCGTTCCGACCGCCGCGCCATGGGGCGGGCAGCCAGCTACGCCAAGCGTTTCGCCGCCAAGGAGGCCTGCGCCAAGGCGCTGGGCACCGGCTTTTCCCAGGGCGTGTTCCTGCGTGACATCGGGGTGGTCAACCGCCCCGGCGGCCAGCCCACGCTGCATCTGACCGGCGGCGCGCGGGTGCGGCTGGAGGCCATCACGCCGCCCGGCCACACCGCCCGCATCGACGTCAGCCTGACCGACGAATACCCGTTGGCCGAGGCTTTCGTGGTCATCAGCGCCGTGCCCGACCCGTCCTGACCGCCTTTTCCCTGCCCGCCGGCCCCCGGCCCGGCCCTTGCGACTGAAAGCCCATGGCCTTGATCGAGAACAAAAAGAAGGAAGACGGCGGTTTCGCCGAAACCGTGAAGACCGTGCTGTACGCGGTCATCATCGCGTTCGCCGTGCGGACCTTCGCCTTCGAGCCGTTCAATATTCCGTCCGGTTCGATGATCCCGACGCTGCTGGTCGGCGATTATCTGTTCGTTTCCAAATACTCCTACGGCTACAGCCGCTATTCGGTCACGTTCGGCCTGCCTCTGTTCCCGGGCCGGATCATGGAAAAGGTGCCGGAGCGGGGCGACGTGGCGGTGTTCAAGCTGCCCAAGGACAACAAGACCGATTACATCAAGCGCGTGATCGGCCTGCCCGGCGACACCATCCAGATGATCGGCGGCATCCTGCACATCAACGGCCAGCCGGTGCCCCGCGAACGCATCGAGGATTTCATCACCACCGACGCCAACGGCCGGCAGATCCGCACCACCCAGTACCTCGAAACCCTGCCCAACGGCCGCAAGCACCGGATTCTCGAAGAAACCGACATGGGGCCGCTGGACAACACACCCGTCTACACCGTCCCGGCGGGGCACCTGTTCATGATGGGCGACAACCGCGACAACTCCCTGGACAGCCGGGTTCCGGGGATGGTCGGATACGTGCCGATGGAAAATCTGGTGGGGCGGGCCGAATTCCTGTTCTTCTCGCTGGCGGACGGCACGTCGTTCTATGAAATCTGGCGCTGGCCGTTCGATCTGCGCCTGGGCCGGCTGTTCACCGGCGTGAAATGACCGTTCCCGTGAAACGGCAGGGTATGAGCGAAGGCAAAGGGCACGTCATGACGTCGCTACCGGATACGCCGCCCGCGCTGGATGCGCTGGCCGCGGCGCTGGGGCACCGTTTTTCCGATCCGTCGCTGCTGGCCGATGCGGTGACCCACCCCAGCCTGATGGGGCTGGAGCGCGCCGGCCGCCAGAATCAGCCCGGAGCGCCGGGGGCGGGGTACGAGCGGCTGGAATTCCTCGGCGACCGGGTGGTCGGGCTGCTGATCGCCGAATGGCTGCTGGAACGGTTCCCGCGGGAAAAGGAAGGGGCGCTGGCCAAGCGCCACGCCGCCCTGGTCCGGCGGGAAACGCTGGAGCAGGTGGCGCTGTCCATCGGGCTGGGCACCTATCTGCGGCTATCGCCGTCGGAGGCGGCCGGGGGCGGGCGCACCAACGCCACCATCCTGGCCGATGCGTGCGAAGCGGTGATCGGTGCGCTTTATCTCGACGGCGGCATGGCGGCGGCGTACCGTTTCGTGCGCGACCGCTGGGCGGACCGCATCGACCGTTCCGCTTCACCGCCCAGCGATCCAAAGACGATTTTGCAGGAATGGGCACAGGGCAAGGGCAAGCCGTTGCCCACCTATGCCATGGTGGAATGCCGCGGCCCGGCCCACGCGCCGGAATTCCACCTGACGGTCACGGTTGAGGGTGTGGGGACGGCGGACGGCGCCGGCCCCAACAAACGCATCGCAGAGAAGAACGCCGCACGCGCATTGCTGCGGCTGGTGGGAGTGGTGGTGGATGAGTGACGATTTCGAAGCCCGGAACCCGGCGGACGACGACGATACGGCCGGTGGGAACGGGGAGGGGGGAACCACCCGCTGCGGTTTCGTCGCACTGGTGGGTGCGCCCAACGCCGGCAAATCGACGCTGGTCAACACCATGATCGGCGCCAAGGTGTCCATCGTCAGCCCCAAGGTGCAGACCACCCGCTCGCGCGTGCTGGGCATCACCATCGAGGGCGACAGCCAGCTGCTGTTCGTGGACACCCCCGGCATCTTCACCCCCCGCCGCCGGCTGGACAAGGCCATGGTCGCCGCCGCCTGGCAGGGGGCGGAGGAAGCCGACCTGATCGCCGTGCTGTACGACTCCAGCCGCCGGGGCATCGACGACGACACCCGCGGCATCGTCGCCCGGCTGAAGGAGGTCAAGCGCCCGGCCATCCTGATCCTCAACAAGATCGATCTGGTGAAGCGCGAAGTTCTGCTGGCCTTGGCGCAGGAGTTGAACGCCGACGGGGTGTTCACCGACACCTTCATGATCTCCGCCCAGACCGGTGACGGGGTGGACCGGCTGCGCTCCTACCTTGCCCAAAATGTGGACGAAGGGCCGTGGCTCTATCCCGAAGACCAGATTTCCGACATGCCCATGCGTCTGCTGGCGGCGGAACTCACCCGGGAAAAGCTGTTCCTTCAGCTTCACCAGGAACTGCCCTATGCCACCACCGTGGAAACGGAGGCGTGGGAGGAGTTTCAGGACGGCTCGGTCAAGATCAGCCAGGTGGTCTATGTCCAGCGTGAAAGCCAGAAGGCCATCGTGCTGGGCAAGGGCGGCCAGCGCATCAAACAGATCGGCTCGGCCGCCCGCACCGAGTTGGAAAAGATGCTGGAGCAGCGCGTCCACCTGATCCTGTTCGTCAAGGTGCGTGAAGGCTGGCTGGACGATCCCGAACGCTACCGGGTGTGGGGCCTGGATTACGAGAACTGAGGACGGTTTTCCCATGTACGCTCCGCCCCATTTCGCCGAGGACCGTCTGCCCGTTCTGTTCGACGCCATGCGGCGGGCGGGGCTGGCGACCATCGTGACCTTGGGGGCGGACGGGCTGGAGGCCACGCCGCTGCCCCTGCTGCTGGACGAGGCGGAGGGGGAGCGGGGAACGCTCTACGGCCATCTGGCCCGCGCCAATCCGCAATGGCGCCGTTTCGATACCGGGGTGGAGGCGCTGGCGCTGTTCCAGGGGCCGGACGCCTATGTCTCCCCCTCGTGGTATCCGTCGAAGGCGGAAACGGGCAGGGTGGTCCCCACCTGGAACTATGTCGCCGTCTATGCCCGCGGCCCGTTGGAGGTGTTCGACGATCCCGACCGCCTGCGGGGGCTGGTGGCCCGGCTGAGTGACCGCCACGAGGCCGGACGGGCCGAGCCGTGGGCCGTGGATGACGCGCCGGCGGATTTCATCGCCGCCCAACTGAAGGGCATCGTCGGCATCCGCATTCCCATTGCCCGCATCGAAGGCAAGTGGAAGACCAGCCAGAACCGCACCGCCGGCGACCGGGCCGGTGTCGCCGCCGGGCTGGCGGCGGAAGGGCGGGATGCCATGGCGGCGCTGTCGACCCCCGATCCCTGAGTCCCGCTTTCCAAGAAGGGGTTTTCTCCCATGGAGAAAGTCAATCTGGCCGATGCCTTTTCCTCCTTCTCCGAGCACTGGAGTCCCCGCATCGCCGGGGAGGTCAACGACAGCCATGTGAAGCTGGTCAAGCTGAAGGGGGAATTCGTCTGGCATCATCACGAGGCCGAGGACGAGCTGTTCCTTGTGGTGTCGGGCCGGATGCTGATGCGCTTTCGCGACCATGACGTGTGGGTCGAACCGGGCGAGTTCATCGTGGTGCCCCGTGGTGTCGAGCACATGCCGGTCGCACCGGAGGAATGCGCGGTGCTGCTGCTGGAACCGAAGACCACGCTGAACACCGGCAATGTGACCAACGAACGCACGGTCGCCGATCCGGCGCGGCTGTAATCTGACGGCCCTTCCTTGGTCGTATAAGGATCTTTTCATGGACCCCGCGTTCGCGTTCCTCGGCATTCTGGCCGCGCTGGCCATGGGAGCGGCCAGCCCCGGCCCCAGCTTCGTTCTGGTGGCCCGCACGGCCGTGGCCCGGTCGCGGGCCGACGGGGTGGCGGCGGCGGTGGGCATGGGGGCCGGCGGGGTGGTGTTCGCCGCCCTGGCGCTGGGGGGCCTCTATGCCCTGCTCGGCACCGTGGGCTGGCTTTATCTGGGGCTGAAGATTCTGGGCGGGGGCTATCTGCTGCTGCTGGCGTGGCGGCTGTGGCGCGGGGCCGGCGCCCCCATGGCGGTCAGCCTGGACGGTGCCGGGGAGCCGCCGCGGTTCTGGCGCAGCCTGGGTTTGGGGCTGGCGACCCAGATCAGCAACCCCAAGACCGCCCTGGTCTATGGCGGCATCTTCGCCGCCCTGCTGCCCGCGGAGCCGCCGGGATGGATCATGGCCGCCCTGCCGCCCGCGGTCTTCGTGATCGAGGCGGGGTGGTACACGCTGGTCGCCGTGATGTTTTCCGCGCCCGCACCGCGGGCCGCCTATCTGCGGGGAAAGGGCTGGTTCGACCGGGCCGCGGCTGCCGCGTTGGGCCTGCTGGGCGCGCGGCTTATGATCGCTGTGGATTAAACATCATTCCCGTATGTAAAATTGTAAAATAGACGGTTCTTTTCCGGCGTTCTCCTGTACATTGTTATCGGGATCACCTATCCTCGGTTCCATGAGAAGGCCGGGAGGGCGCCATGAATGTTGCAATCAATCTCCAACCCCCATCCATGCGGCGTAGCCCTGGCATCGAAGGCTATTTTTGCGGGCATGATGGGGTGGGGTTGCACTGGGATGGGGCCGGTAGTGCTTTTGCCCGTTTCAAGGGGCTGACACTGCGCAGCGTCTTTCAGCCGATTCTCGATTCCCACACCCAGCGGCCCGTGGCGTTCGAGGCTCTGTTGCGTGCCACCGACGCCGACGGCAGCCCGCTCGCCCCCCCGGACGCCTTTGCCCGGCCCCAAGGCGGGGACATCGTGACCTTTGACCGGCTGTGCCGCACGGTTCACGCGCTCAATTTTGCCCGGCAGGCGCTGGCGGGGGATATCCTGTTCCTCAACGTCGATGCCCGCCACCTGCTCAGCGTCGGCGGCGGCCATGGGGCCACGTTCGAAGCCCTGCTGGCCCAATGCGGCCTGACCCCCGACCGGGTGGTGCTGGAGATCCTGGAATCGGGAATCGATGATCTTGGTCACTTGGCCGTGGCGGTGGAGGCGTACCAGCGCCGCGGCTACCGCATCGCGCTGGATGATTTCGGCTGCCGCCATTCCAATTTCGATCGGCTGTGGCACCTGACGCCGGATATCGTGAAGCTGGACCGCAGCCTGATCGATCAGGCTACCCACAACCGCCGCGCCCGGCTGATCCTGCCCCGGCTGGTGGAACTCATCCACTCCTTAGGCGCGCAGGTGGTGTGCGAAGGGGTGGAAACCGCCGAACAGCACCGGCTGGCCGCCGATGCCGGGGCGGATCTGGTCCAGGGCTATCACTACGCCCGTCCGGCTGCGGTCCTGCCGCCCCGGTGATCCGGCTGCCTGATACTGCGGTGCGGTCGGCGTGTGCGACCATAGTATAATTTACCCGTTCCCTGGAAAAGCGGATCAATGGACCCGTCAAAACCTATCGGGCCGATGATCCACGAACGGCCCGCCAGATCCAGAGGAACGGCCCATGATCCCCCAGGCTCTCGAAACGCTGCAGAAAGAAATCGCGCTGCGTCCCCGGTACGATAACTTCATTGGCGGTGAATGGGTTCCGCCGGCGGAAGGCCGTTACTTCACCAATCTTACTCCCATCACCGGCAAACCGCTGTGCGAGGTCGCCCGCTCCTCGGCCGCCGACGTGGAAAAGGCGCTGGACGCCGCCCACAAGGCCAAGGACGCCTGGGGCCGTACGTCGCCGACCGAGCGGTCGAACATCCTGCTCAAGATCGCCGACCGGATGGAACAGCGGCTTGACACCATCGCGATGGCCGAAACGCTGGACAACGGCAAGCCGATCCGCGAAACCCGCGCCGCCGACGTGCCGCTGGCCATCGACCACTTCCGCTACTTCGCCGGCTGCATCCGCGCCCAGGAAGGCTCGATCGCCGAGATCGACCACACCACCTACGCCTATCACTTCCATGAACCGCTGGGCGTGGTCGGCCAGATCATCCCGTGGAACTTCCCGCTGCTGATGGCCGCGTGGAAGATCGCCCCGGCACTGGCCGCCGGCAACTGCATCGTGCTGAAGCCGGCCGAGCAGACCCCGATGGCGATCATGGTCCTGATGGACATCGTCGGCGACCTGCTGCCGCCGGGCGTGCTGAACGTCGTCAACGGCTTCGGCATCGAGGCGGGCAAGCCGCTCGCCACCTCCAAGCGCATCGCCAAGGTGGCCTTCACGGGTGAGACCTCGACCGGCCGTCTCATCATGCAGTACGCCTCGGAAAACATCATCCCCGTGACGCTGGAGTTGGGCGGCAAGTCGCCGAACATCTTCTTCGCCGACGTGATGAACGAGGACGACGACTTCTTCGACAAGGCGCTGGAAGGCTTCGCCATGTTCGCCCTGAACCAGGGTGAGGTGTGCACCTGCCCGTCCCGCGTTCTGGTGCAGAAGTCGATCTACGACCGCTTCATGGAAAAGGCCGTGGACCGCGTGTCCAAGGTGAAGCAGGGTCATCCGCTGGACCCCAACACCATGATCGGCGCCCAGGCGTCGCAGGAACAGCTTGAGAAGATCCTTTCCTACATCGACATCGGCCGTCAGGAAGGGGCCAAGGTGCTGATCGGCGGCGAGCGCGCCCATCTGGGCGGCGAGCTGGAGGGCGGCTACTACGTCACCCCGACCGTTCTGGAAGGCAACAACAAGATGCGCGTCTTCCAGGAAGAAATCTTCGGCCCGGTGGTGTCGGTCACCACCTTCGACACCGAAGAGGAGGCTCTCGCCATCGCCAACGACACCAGCTTCGGCCTGGGTGCCGGTGTGTGGAGCCGTGACGGCAACCGCGCCTTCCGCATGGGCCGCGGCATCCAGGCGGGCCGCGTGTGGACCAATTGCTACCACCTGTATCCGGCCCACGCGGCGTTCGGCGGCTACAAGCAGTCGGGCATCGGCCGTGAAACCCACAAGATGATGCTGGACCACTATCAGCAGACCAAGAACCTCCTGGTCAGCTACAGCCCGAAGGCCCTCGGCTTCTTCTAAGCCGGTGCGTTCCTCCCTATCGGGTGAGACTTAGCCGGGGGCGCACAGCCCCCGGCTTTTTTTGCTTTTCCCATCGCTGCCGTATGGAGAGCCGATCCGTGACCATTCCGCGTGTGACCGTCAGCCCCGCCGCCGTCGCCCTGATCGAACGGCTGACCGCGGTGCATGGCCCCTTGATCTTCCACCTGTCGGGGGGCTGCTGCGACGGCTCGGCGCCGTTGTGCCTGCCCATGGGCGGTTTCCGGCTGGGCGGGCGGGATCTGCTGATCGGTGAGGCGGAGGGGGCGCCCTTCTACATGGCCGACGACGTGTTCGCCTATTGGGAACACAGCCAGGTGCTGCTGGATGTGGTGGAAGCGCGCAGCGGCGGTTTTTCCCTGGAAGCGCCCGACGGGGTGCGCTTCATTGCCCGCTCGCGTCTGTTCACCGATGACGAACTGCCCGCCGTCACCCCACCCCGGCGGGCGGAGGCCCAATAGCGTCCCGCCCTCTGCAAGACCCGCCCCCGCACGATTCGAGGTGCCTTAGACGATGGTCGAATCCCCCTTGCACCGGATCGGCCTTGCCCGCCGCCATCCCTGGAGTACTTTGGCGAAACAGGACACGCAGACGGGGGATGCCGCCATGGCCGCCACCGCACCGCCGGCCGCCGGAACCGGGACGCCCGATGCCACGGGTGCGCCGACCCTGCCGCGCGCCGTGTCGCTGGCCGGTGATCCGCGCACGGCGGCCCGCGAACTGCACGCCGCCCTCTGGCGGCCGGGGCTGGAGGCGGTGGTGGTGTTCTGCTCCCCCAGCTTCGACCGCACCGCGCTGGCGGCGGCCCTGGCCGAGCGGTTCGGCACGGTGCCGGTGATCGGCTGCACCACGGCGGGGGAGATCGGGCCGTGCGGCTATCTGTCGGGCGCCCTGGTGGGGGTGGGCTTCCCGGCGGAGGATTTCAGCGTCGTCACCGCCCGCATCGACGGCATCGACCGATTCGAGGTGGCCGACAGCACCACCATCGCCCGCGCCCTGCTGACCGCCCGCGACCGGGCGCTGGCCGAACGCTCCCGCCCGCTGGACGGGGCGCAGGACAGTTTTGCCATGCTGCTGATCGACGGCCTGTCCATGAGCGAGGAGATCGTGGTCAGCGCCCTGCACAACGCGCTGATCGACATCCCGCTGTTCGGCGCGTCGGCGGGCGACGACCTGCGGTTCGAGCAGACCTTCGTGCTGCACGAGGGGCGGTTCCACCCCAACGCCGCGGTGGTGGCGCTGGTCACCACCGCGCGGCCCTTCACCGTGTTCCGCACCCAGCATTTCGTCAGTTCCGACCGCAAGATGGTGGTGACCGGCGCCGACCCCCAGCGGCGCATCGTGTCGGAAATCAACGCCGAACCGGCGGGGCGCGAATACGCCCGGCTGGTGGGGCTGGCGGGCGAGCCGCTGACGCCGATGATCTTCGCCGCCCATCCCGTGGTCGTGCGGGTGGGCGGGCAGTACCATGTGCGCTCGATCCAGAAGGTGAACGAGGATGAAAGCCTCACCTTCTTCTGCGCCATCGACGAGGGGATCGTGCTGACGGTGGCCGAGGGGGTGGACCCGCTGTTCAACATGGAATCGCTGATGGAGGGGATCGAGGCGGAAATCGGCCCCCCCGACCTGATCCTCGGCTGCGACTGCATCCTGCGGCGGCTGGAGATGGAGCAGCGCGGGCTGGCCGCCGCCATGGCCGAGCGGCTGATTGCCCACCGCGTCCTCGGCTTTTGCGCGTACGGCGAACAGATCAACGGCATGCACGTCAACCAGACCTTCACCGGCGTTGCGATCGGGAGGCGGTAAGCATGGATTCCAGCAGCCCCGTCCCCGACGACACCCAGCGCATCGCCGAGCTTGAGCGGGAAAACGCCAAGCTGCGCCGCATCAACAAGGTGCTGATGGACCGCGTGGAACGGTCCATGGATTTCCAGGGCGGCGCCTTCTCCCTGTTCCAGACCGCCATCGTGCTGGAACACAAGATCCGCGAACGCACGCTGGAACTGGAACGCGCCCTGCGCGAACTGGAGGTGTCGAACCGCGACCTGGCCCGCGCCAAGGAACTGGCGGAGACCATGCGCACCCGCCTGTCGGAAGCCATCGAGTCGGTCAGCGAGGGCTTCGCCCTGTTCGACGCCGACGACCGGCTGGTGCTGTGCAACCGCAAATACCTGTCCTATTGGCCGGCGTCGGTGTCGGAAAAGATCCTGCCGGGGTTGCCCTTCGCCGCCCTGGTCGCCATGGTGGCCGAGGCCCACGGGGTGCTCGACCCCCACCCGCACCAGTGGCTGCAGGAACGGCTGAACCACCGCCACGACCTGACCGGCCCCTTCATCAACCGGCTGGCCGATGGGCGGTGGGTGCAGGTCAACGAACGCCGCACCCGCGACGGCGGCATCGTCGGCGTCTACACCGACATCACCGACCTGAAAGAGCACGAGGCCCGCCGCCGCGAACGGGAACTGGCGGAGAAATCGGCGCTGCTGCAGGCCACCCTGGACAACATCGCGCAAGGGGTGGTGGTGTTCGACGCCGACGAGGATCTGGTGGCGTGGAACGGGCGTTATGTGGAGTTGCTGCGGCTGCCGGCGGACGCGGCGGCACCGGGGGCGCGCTTCACCGACCTGATGCGCCACGCCCTGGCCCAGGGCAACCGCGGGCTGGCGCTGGCCGGCATGCTGCGCCGCACGGGCGAGGGGGAACAGCCCTGGCTGAACGGCACGGTGCTGGAGGTGCGGCGCAACCCCATGCCCGGCGGCGGCTTCGTCATCACCTTCACCGACATCACCCAACGGAAACGCACCGAGGAGGCCTTGCGCGACGGCGAACGGCGCATCCGCCTCATCACCGACGCCGTACCGGCCCAGATCGCCTATGTGGACGCCGAACGCCGCTACCGCTTCGTCAATCACGCCTATGAGGCGTGGTTCAAGCGGTCGCGGGAAAGCATCATCGGCCACACCATGCCCTATCTGCTGGGAGAGGCCGATTTCGCCGTCCGCCGCCCCTATGTGGATCGGGTGCTGGCGGGGGAGGATGTCACCTTCGAACTGGAACTGGCGGGGGAGGGGGGGGAAACGCGCTTCGCCGTCGCCACCTACATCCCCCATTTCGGCCCGCAGCGGGAGGTGATGGGTTTCTTCGCCCTGATCCACGACATCACCGAACGCCGCCGCGTGGCCCAGGCGCTGGAGGATGCCCGCGACAGCCTGGAACGACGGGTGATCGAGCGCACGGCCGAACTCACCCAGTTGAACGCCCAGCTTCAGCAGGAGGTGGGCGAGCGCGTGGCGGCGGAAGCAGCCCTGCGGCTGGCCAAGGCCGATGCCGAACAGGCCAACCTGTCAAAGACCCGCTTCCTGGCCGCCGCCAGCCACGACCTGTTGCAGCCGCTGAACGCCGCCCGACTGTTCGTGTCGGCGCTCTCCGACCTGGAACAGCCGGAGGCCAACGCCGGGCTGGTGCTCAACATCGACCTTGCCCTGGCGTCGGTGGAAGATCTGCTGTCCACGCTGCTGGACATCTCCAAGCTGGACGCCGGGGCGGTAACGCCGGAGGTGAGCGATTTCCCCCTGCGCGGCATCCTGGCGCCGCTGGCGACCGAATACGCGCCGGTGGCCGCCGAACGGGGCATCGACCTGACGGTGGTGGCATCGGGTGCCGTGGTGCGGTCGGATATGCGGCTGTTGCGCCGGATCGTGCAGAATTTCCTGTCCAACGCGCTGCGCTACACCCGCCCGGACGGCAGCGGGCGGGCGCGGGTGGTGGTGGGCTGCCGCCGCACCGCCGACGGGGTGCGCATCGAGGTGTGGGACACCGGCCCCGGCATTCCGCCCGACAAGCTGGGGGAAATCTTTCAGGAATTCCGCCGTCTCGACACCCCCGGCCCCAACGGGCGCGACCGCGGCATGGGGCTGGGGCTGGCCATCGTGGATCGGGTGGCGCGGATGCTGGACCATCCCATCACCGTGCGGTCGCGGGTGGGGGCGGGATCGGTGTTCGCGGTGACGGTCCCGAGGGGTACCGAGCGGCGCATCGCCCGCGCCACCCCCGCCGTGGCCCGCGCCCCCGGCGACCGTCTGGCCGGTGCGCGGGTGCTGGTGCTGGACAACGAACCGGCGGTGGTGGCGGGGATGGAGGCGCTGCTGCGCGGCTGGGGTTGTGCGGTGGTGTCGGCCACCTCGGGCGACGAAGCCCTGGCGCGGTTGAGCGGGCCGGAGGCCGTGCCCGACGTGCTGATTGCCGACTATCATCTGGACGATGGGGCGCTGGGCACCACCGAGATTGCGCGGCTGCGCCGGGCCTGCGGCGTGCCGGTGCCGGCGGTGCTGGTGACCGCCAACCGCACCGCCGAACTGGCGGACGAGGCGCGCGACAGCGGCTGTCAGGTTCTGAACAAGCCGGTGAAGCCCGCCCAGTTGCGCGCCATGCTGTCCGGCCTGCTGCAAGGCCGGGGAAACCGGGCGCCCGACGGATAGAACGGGCAGAGGTTTGGAGGTGCCAACCTCCAAGCGGGGTCGGGGCAGCCGCCCCGCGCGTCCTATCCGCGCACCGGCTGGGGCACCAGCCGGCGCCCCAGCGCGCGGGCGGCGGCGGGCAGGCCGACGGCGGCGGCGAACGGCAGCAGCACCGCCGCTCCGCCGTCCCAGGCATAGGCCCCGGCGGCGGCATAGGCTGCCGACAGCCCCAGATTGGCCAGCAGCACCGCCGGGATGAAGGAGGCCGGGGCCATCCGCACCATGCCGGCCACCACCACCGACATTTCCGCCAGCACCGGCACGCCACGCAGCAGCACCAGCGCCCAAACCCCGTGCCGGGCCATCAGGGCCGACACCCGCGCCGCCCCATCCGCCGTGACCAGCCGGTCCAGTCGCCGGCCGCCCAGTCCGCGCCCCAGCGCATAGCCCAACAGGCAGCCGGCGGTCAGCCCAATGGTGGAGGCCGCGGTGCCGGCGGGGAAGCCCAGGAGAAGGCCGCAGGCGGTGCTGACCGCGCTGGACGGTACCGGCAGCAGAATGTCACCGGCCAGCAGCCCGCCCAGCAACAGCGCTCCGGCCCAACCGCTGCCGTGCAGAACCACCCAGTCGGCCACACGGTCCATGCGGTCGGCGAACAACAGAAACGGCACCAGAACCGTGGCGAACAGGACCGCCGCCACCAGCGTCCACCGTGCGGCGGCGGTTGCAAGAAAACGTGGCTTTCCGGGGTTCATGGTTGTCCTGCGCGGTCGGGGAAAGACGTTTTGGATTTTATACCAGCGTGTATTCCCTCTGTCCCGGGGCAGGACTCAGCCCGCCCGGCGGAAGAAGCCGATCAGCCGCTGCATGGCTTGGGCCTGGCCGGTCAGTTGCTGGGCGGCGGCGGTGGTTTCCTCCACCAGGGCGGCGTTCTTTTGGGTCATCTCGTCCATCTGGGCAACGGCGGTGTTGATCTCGTCCAGGGCCGAGGCCTGCTCGGCCGAAGCGGTGGCGATTTCGGCGATCAGTGCCGCCACCTCCTGCACCCCGCGGACGATGCCGTCCAGCGCACCGCCGGCCTTGCGCACCAGTTCCACCCCGTCGTGCACCTGGGCATCGCTGTCCATGATCAGGGACTTGATTTCCTTGGATGCCTGGGCCGACCGCTGGGCCAGGGTGCGCACTTCCTGCGCCACCACGGCAAAGCCGCGGCCGGCATCGCCCGCCCGCGCCGCCTCCACCGCGGCGTTGAGCGCCAGAAGGTTGGTCTGGAAGGCGATTTCATCGATCACGCCGATGATGTCGGTGATCTTGCGGCTGGCATCCTCAATCCGCCGCATGGCTTCGATGGCCGAGGATGCCACCTGCCCGCTGGCTTCGGCGGTGGTGCGGGCATCCGATGCCATGCGGTTGGCCCGCTGGGCGTTGTCGGCGTTGGAGCGGACGGTCGCCCCCAATTGCTCCATGCTGGCGGAGGTTTCCTCCAGGGAGGAGGCCTGCTGTTCGGTGCGTTCGGCCAGATCGGAGGCACCGTGCGACACCTCCGCTGCGGCGCTGGCGATGGAGTTGGCCGCCTGGGTGATTTCCCCGACGATGCGGGACAGGGTTTCCGAGGTGCCGTTGAAATCGCTCTTCAGGGCGTGGAAGGCGCCCTCGTAACTCTTGTCCAGACGGGTGTGGAGATCGCCGCCGGCCAACGCCTCCAGCGCGCGGCCCAGATCCGTGATGACCGTCTGCACGGTGTCGGTCAGGCGGTTGATGCCCTCCGACATGGTGCGGTAGAAGCCGTCCTTGCCGCTGAGGTCGATCCGCCGGCTGATGTCGCCCTTGGACACGGCATCGATCAGGGCGGCGATTTCCGCGCCGATGGCGTGTTCGCGGGCGCGCTGGGCCTCGCTCTCCCGGCGTTCCTGGTCGATGCGGGTGCGCTCGGCCTCGTCCATCCGTTTCTTGTCGATGGCGTTGTCCTTGAACACCTGCACCGCTTTGGCCATGGAGCCGATTTCGTCGTGGCGGTCCAGGCCCGGCACATCCACATCCAGCCGGTGATCGGCCAGATGGCGCATGGTGTCTTCGATGGCGCTGACCGCCCGCATCTGCCGCCGCACCAGCAGAAAGCTCAGCCCGCCGAAGCCGATGGTCACCAGGGGCGCCAGGATCAGCAGCGTGTCCTGCACGTCGGTGACGATCTTCAGCACCTCGGCCCGTTTCAGCCCGACGAACAGCACACCCACCACCTCCCCCTTGGCATTGAACAGGGGGTCATAGGCGGTGAAGTAGGGCTGCCCCAGAATGTCGGCCACCCCGCGGAAGCCCTTGCGCTGGGTGAAAACAGCGTCATGGACCGGGCCGGGAGCCAGACGGGTGCCCACCGCACGGCTGCCGTCGTCCTTCAGCACGTTGGTCGAGACCCGCAGGTCGCCGCGGAACACCGTCGCCATGCCGCCGGTCAGGTCGCGCACCGTGTCCACCACGGTGGTGTCGCCGTCGATGCGGGTGTCGCCCACGTACAGCGCCCCGTCGCGCAGGGAATAGGTGTCCCCACGCTGTTTCAGCAGCATATGAGCCAGGGCGATGCTGCGTTCCCGCTGTTCCTGGGCGCCCTGGGCGCTGCGGTCTTCCAGCACGTAACCGGCGGATGCCATCAGAACGACGGCCAGAAATACCAAGCCGGCAATGTTCAATGCGCAGAGTTTCGCCGTCAGCGACAGATGTTTGAACACGGGTACCCCCGGTCTCGTGCGTTAGAAAAACCTTATCAACACAAGGGTTTTCAGTGTCGCACACATCGTCGGCGGGGGGAAGATGGTCATACCAGCGGCCGGGTGCCGCGCCGTCAGCGCCGCGGGGTGCGGCTGGTGCGGGCGGCCTCCTGACAGGCGATGTAATGGTGCCAGATCAGCTTGGCGGCCAGGCTGCGGTGGGGGCGCCAGGGTTCGGCCAGGGCCGTCAGGTCCGCCGGGCCGGGGCGGGCGGGCAGGGCCAGCAACCGCTGAACCCCGATCTGAATCGCCAGATCGCCCACCGGCCACACATCGGGCCGGTCCAGCGCCATCATCAGGTAGATATCGGCGGTCCAGCGCCCGACCCCCTTCAGCGCCATCAGTTCGGCGGCGATGGCATCATCGGGCAGGGTGTGGAGGCGGTCGAAATCAAGCGCGCCGGACGCCACCGCCTGGGCCAGTCCGCGGCCGTAGATCATCTTCTGCCGCGAAAAGCCGCAGGCCCGCAGCGTGTCGTCGTCCAGGGCCAGCAGCCCGGCGGGGGTGATGGGATCGAGTCGCGATCCCAGCTTGCGCCACAGGGCCAGGGCCACCTGTGTGGAAAGCTGCTGTTCCAGAATGATGCGCAACAGGCCGATGAACCCCGCCGGGCGGCGGAAATCACGGGCAAAGGGGCCGCCCACGCGCAGGCATTCGGCAAAGACCGGGTGAAGGGCGGCAAGGCCCTCGGGCGTCATGGGGAGCGGAGGGGGGAACCCTCCGCCCGTGCCGTACGGCGGGCCGCTCACGCGGTCAGTTCGATGGCGTAGTCCTCGATGACGGTGTTGGCCAGCAGCTTGGTGCACATGGCCTCCACCTCCTGGCGGGCGGCGTCGGCGTCGGTGCTCTTCAGCTCCAGCTCGATCACCTTGCCGGCGCGGACATTCTCCACCCCGCCGAAGCCCAGCGTGTGGAGCGCGTGCTCGATCGCCTTGCCCTGCGGGTCCAGCACGCCGCGCTTGAGGGTGACGTGAACCTTGGCCTTCATCGGGGAACCCTTTTCTTCCTGACTGTCTGTCGTCACTGCATGGTCTTTGGGCCTTTGAGGTCGCTGGCCCCGCCTTCGGGCAGGATGCCCAGGCGCCGCGCGACCTCCTGGTACGCTTCCTCCACCTTGCCCAGATCCTGGCGGAAGCGGTCCTTGTCCAACTTCTCGTTGGTCTTGATGTCCCACAGACGGCAACTGTCGGGGCTGATCTCGTCGGCAACGACGATGCGCATGTCGTCGTTTTCCCACAGACGGCCGAATTCCAGCTTGAAATCCACCAGCCGCAGGCCGATGCCCAGGAACAGCCCCGACAGGTAATCGTTCACCCGCAGCGCCAGCGCCACCATGTCGTCCAGGTCCGGCGGAGCCGCCCAGCCGAAGGCGGTGATGTGCTCCTCGGTCACCATGGGGAAGTTCAGTTCCTCGGACTTCAGGTAATACTCGATGATCGAGCGGGGCAGGGGCGTGCCTTCCTGAATGCCGAAGCGGGTGGACAGGGATCCGGCGGCGACGTTGCGGACCACCAGCTCGATGGGGATGATCTCCACCTCGCGGATCAACTGCTCGCGCATGTTCAGCCGGCGGACGAAATGGGTCGGGATGCCCATTTCGGTCAGCCGGGTCATCAGATATTCGGAGATGCGGTTGTTCAACACCCCCTTGCCGGTGATGACGCCCTTCTTCTGGTTGTTGAAGGCGGTCGCGTCGTCCTTGAAGTACTGCACCAGGGTGCCCGGCTCCGGTCCCTCGAAAAGGACTTTCGCCTTGCCTTCATAGATGCGCCGGCGTCTGGTCATGGGTGATGATCCGAACTCGCGTGTGGGGCGGCGGGTGGGGCCGCTCCTGGAAAAGACCAAAGTGATATAGCAAGCCGTTCCGCGGAACACAATTGGCCCGGCAAAGCGGCCCATCCCCGGTTCGGGGTGCCTGTCATGCGGCGGTGACGGGCCGGTAGGGGGTGGCGTGCGGCGGTCCGGCGGCGAACAGCCACACCGGGGCCGGGTCCGCCGCACCGATGGCGGGCAGGGCGATCAGCGCGCTGGAGCTGGTGCCGAAGCCGGAGGCCAAGCGGAAATCCATGGCCCCGCGGGGGTCGTCGCCGTCCCAGATGCGGCTTCCCAGCAATTCGGCCCAGGCGGACCAGTCGCCACCGTCCTCCCGCGCGGGATCGGGGACCGGGGCGGGGGCATGGCGGAACAGCGGCAGGTACAGGGCCAGACGCGGGTCGGCGGGATCGTCCAGATCCACCGCCGTCAGCATGTGCAGCCCCTCGGCGATGGGGTCCACGGTGGGGCGGTTGCCGCCCCCCTCCCCCCGATGGCTGACCACGAAAGCGTCGCGGTTGTCGGCCAGCAGCAGGTTGAACGGGCGGTAGGCGCGCGTATCGAGATGCGCAAAGGCCAGGGCGGCGTCGGAGGCGTCGGCGTGGTCGAGGGCCTGGAGCACCAGTTCTCCGCGCGACCGCTTGCCATCCTGCGGCCCCAAGGTGCCGGTGCGGTTGAGCACGGCGGCCACCATCCCCTGGTCGTTCACCCCCAGCCACGAGCCGCCGGCCAGTTCATCCAGCCCGGCGACCACATCGGGGTAATCCTCCGGCCAGTGCCGGGCGGGGGGCCGCCAGGGGCGCCCGGCCATCTCGTCCCGGTTGGCCCCCACGATCAGCGGCCAATCGCTGCCCGGACGCCGCAGAATCACGACACTGCACATGGTCACACCTGTTCGGAGTCCGGGGAGGCCAGGGCATATGAGGCCAGCGGTTCATAGACCGAGCCGCCCTTGCCCAGATGGCTGCGGTAAAGGGTGACATGATCCACAAGGAAGGGGCCGGCGCGGAAGAAGCTGCGCTCCGACAAAAACCGCGCCACCCGGTCGGCGTTGGCATCGCGCAGCCGGGCCAGGGTGACGTGGGGGGTGAATTTCCGCTCTTCTGCCGGCAGGCCGGTGCGGACCAGCGCCGATTCGACCTTGGCCGCCAGATGGGCGAGCGCGTCGCTGCGCTCCACCCCCGCCCACAGCAGCCGCGCGCCGCGCCCGTGGCCGAAGCTGCCCACCCCGTCGAGGGTCAGGGGAAAGGCCGGCGCCCGCACCTCCGCCAGGGCGGCGTCGATGTCGTGGGCCTGATCCTCCGGCACCTCGCCGATGAAGCGCAGGGTCAGGTGCAGGGCGTCCGGCTCGCTCCACCGGGCGCCGGGCACCCCGCCTTGCAGACCGGCCAGCCGTTCGCGCACGTCCTCGGGAAAATCCACCGCAACGAAAAGCCGTATCATCCCATACCCTGCGTCATACCGTTCCGCGCAAAGCCTGATACGTCAGGCTTTGCGCTTTCCCCCCGTCGGCGGGGTCGCCCCGCCATTACGGGCAGGGATCGTTATAACGCATATGGACGGTTTCGATTTCTTTCAAGACCTCGTCGCTCAGCCGCACCTCGTACGCCGCGATGTTGCTGCGCAGATGGTCCAGCGTCGTCGCCCCGATCAGGGCGGAGGTGACGAAGGGCTGGTGGGCGACGAAGGAAATCGCCATCTGCGTCGGCGACAGGCCGTAGCGGCGGGCGATCTCCACATAGGATTTCGTCGCCGGGTCGGCGTTGGGGGTGTCGTAACGCCAGCGGCGCGGGTCGATGGACCGGCGGGTGCCCGGCGGAATGACGCCGCCCAGATACTTGCCCGACAGGGTGCCGGCGGCCAGCGGGGCATAGGCCAGCAGCCCCACATCCTCGCGCAATCCCATCTCGGCCAGACCGCTTTCATAGGTGCGGTTCAGCAGGCTGTAGGCGTTCTGGATGGTGGCGACGCGGGGCAGGCCGCGGGTTTCCGCCAGCCGGATGCTGTGCATCACCCCCCACGGGGTTTCGTTGGACAGGCCGACGGCGCGGATCTTGCCGGCGGTGATGAACTCGCCCAGCACCCCCAGCGTCTCCTCCAGCGGCACGCCGTCGTCCTCGGGTGCGTGGCGGTAGATGCGCTGGCCGAAGCGCGGGGTCAGCCGGTCGGGCCAGTGAAGCTGATAAAGGTCGATCCAGTCGGTCTGAAGCCGCTTCAGGCTGGCGTCCAGTGCCGCGGTCAGGTTGGCGCGGTCCAGCCGGGCCGTGCCGCCGCGCACCCAGTCGAAACCGCCGCGCGGGTTGCCGATGATCTTGGAAGCCAGGACCACCCGCTCGCGCCCGCCGCGGCTGGCGAACCAGTTGCCGATGATGGTTTCGGTGCGGCCATAGGTCTCGGCGGTGGGGGGGATGGCGTACATCTCCGCCGTGTCCCAAAAGGTGATGCCGGCGTCGAGCGCCAGATCCATCTGGGCAAAGGCCTCGTCCTGGGTGTTCTGCCGGCCCCACGTCATGGTGCCCAGCCCGATGGCGCTGGCCTGAAGGTCGGTGCGCCCGATGCGGCGGTAATCCATGGAAATTCCCATTTCCCTAGTTCTAATATAGGATTATTTTTACAGGAACACGGTCAGAACACCAGTGTATCCGTAAAGGCGCGCGTGGGAAATCTCGCCGCTGGCGAAGAACCCGGCCAGCGGGATGTCCCCCAGCTCCTCGCGGATGATGGCGATTTCCCGGCCCTGCCCGAACTGGTTGGGGCCGCGGGCGATGCAACTGACGTACAGCGCCCCCTTGGGCGGGCCGGGCAGGCGGCGTTTTAGCCCGGTCAGCATCCGCCGCAGGTCGGTTTCCGCCGACGGCTTGTCGCGGCGGGTGAAGCGCACCGGCTGGCCGGCTTCCACATGCTCGGCCACCGCGATCCAGCCCTTGCGCGGGTCGATGGCCACCAGATTGCGGGCCAGATAATCGCCGGTGTCCGATCCCGGCACCCCCAGCCCGGCGAAGATGTACCCCGCCACCCGTTGCAGGTCGCGGGCCAGCAACTCGCCGATGTCTTCCTTGAACACCTCCAGCGCCGGGCGGCCGTCGATGCTGATGATGATATTCTCGTTGGCTTCGGTGATGGTGCGGGCCGGGCCGATGGGGGTGCAGCCCTGGGTCAGGCCGGTCGCCACATCCGCCCCGTCGCCCAGCAGCACGCCGGACACCCCGACCCCCTCCGGCCCGCCGGTCACCGGCCCCTCGGCCATGGTGGCGGTGGAGGCGGGAACGGCAAATTGCGGGAAATCCTCGCCGCGGGCCGAGGTCATGCCCCCCACCACGAAGGCGCCGGTGGTGTCGCCCACCAGCGCGATGGTTTCCGGCAGGTTCATGGTCCGTGGGTCGGCGTGGACGATGGCCAGCGTCGGCTGGCGGCGGTCGAGCCACGCCCCGGCGGCGCGGCGCAGCGGCGCCATGTCGCCGGTGACGGCGGGAAACAGGCGGAAGGACTCCGGCGGCAGCCGCACGGCCATGGCGGCGACGGCGGGGCGGTCGAAGAACTCCTCCTCCTCGTCGGCGCGGCCCTCGCCGGCCATCACTCCCAGCCCGGCGGTGCCGATCCAGTCGTGGATGCCGGTCAGCGACCGCATCATGGTGACGATGCCGGTGGCATGGGGGGCGAGTTCCTCGGTGATGTAGAGAAACCCCAGGGTGCAGCCGCTGACATCCCCCAGCCGGTTCGCACAGGCCGCCACCGCGGCGGTCCAGTCGGCGCCTTCCGCCGCCGCAGCGTGAAAGCGGGGGGCCGCCGCGGTGGAAGGGGTGGTGGTGTCGGTCATGATGATTATTCTCCGGGCCGCGCGGCCTGATCCAGCAGGCGGGTGACGGTGGGCAGGATGCGTTCGACGATGACCGTCACCCCGGCCGCGTTGGGGTGGATGCCGTCGCCCTGGTTGAGGGTGGCGTCCGCCGCCACCCCATCCAGAAAGAAAGGATAGAGCAGAGCACCATGGGCCTTTGCCAGATCGGGATAAAGGGGATCGAATTTTTCCCCGTACTCCCGGCCCAGGCTGGGGGAGGCGCGCATCCCGGCCAGCAGCACCGGCAACCGCCGTTGCGCCAGCCGGGTGAGGATGGCGTCCAGATTGGCCCGCACCGCCGACGGGTTCAGCCCGCGCAGCATGTCGTTGGCCCCCAGCTCCACGATCACCGCGTCGGGCCGGTCGGCCAGCGCCCAGTCGAGCCGGGTCAGCCCCCCGGCGGTGGTGTCTCCCGACACCCCGCCGTTCAGCACCGTGACGTTGTAGCCTTTGGCCTGGAGTGCCGCCTGAAGCCGGGGCACGAATCCGTCGCCGGGCGGCAGGCCGTAGCCGGCGGTCAGGCTGTCGCCCAGCGCCAGCAGGCGCAGCGGCCGGGCCGGGGCGGCGTGCGAATCATCGCTCATGCCGGCCCATCCCACTGGCCATCCCACCGCCAGAGCCAGCGCGAAAAGAGCGCCCGCCCCCCGGTTGAAACGGCGCCGTGCCTTGCCATATGGCGGAAGGCTTGCCCGCAGTCTGTTGAGATCCATTGCAATGTCCCGACCCGATACAGCCGTTTCCCCGCTCGTCCATCTGGACGATGTGCATGTGAGATTGGACAGCGATGCCGGACCCGTCAACATCCTGCGCGGTCTGTCGCTGTCGGTGGCGGCGGGGGAAAGGGTGGGAATCGTCGGGCCGTCGGGGTCGGGCAAGTCCACCATGATGATGGTCATGGCCGGGCTGGAGCGTCCCACCAGCGGCACGGTGACGGTGGCGGGCCACGTGCTGAACCGGCTGGACGAGGACGGGCTGGCCCGTTTCCGCCGCGATCAGGTGGGCATCGTGTTCCAGGCGTTCCATCTGATCCCCACCATGACCGCGCTGGAGAATGTGGCGGTTCCGCTGGAATTCGCCGGGCGCGCGGATGCGTTCGAGCGGGCGCGGGCGGGGTTGGAGGCGGTGGGGCTGGGCCACCGGCTGACCCACTATCCGGGTCAGCTTTCGGGGGGCGAGCAACAGCGGGTGGCGGTGGCGCGGGCCTTCGTCACCGAACCGGCGTTGCTGCTGGCCGACGAACCCACGGGCAATCTCGACGTCGGCACCGGGGCGTCCATCGTGGACCTGCTGTTCGGGCTGGCCGAGAGCCGCGGCACCACCCTGGTGCTCATCACCCACGACCCGTCGCTGGCCGCCCGCTGCGGCCGCACGGTGACGCTGAAGGATGGGGTGATTGCCGACGACGGCCGGAACGAACGGCAGGGACAGCGCCAGACGGCGGTGCGGGTGGCCGGTGAGTGAGCCGTCCGCCGCCTCATGGGCGTTGGCCCTGCGTCTGGCGTGGCGGGAGCTGCGCGGCGGGCTTCAGGGATTCCGCATCTTTCTCGCCTGCCTGATCCTGGGTGTGGCGGCCATTGCGGCGGTTCAATCGCTGTCCTCGGCCATCCTCGACGGGCTGCGCAGCGACGGGCGGGCGATCCTGGGCGGCGATGTGGCGCTGCGCCAGCTCTACCAGCCGCTGCCTGAGCCGGTGATGGAATTCCTGCACGATTCCGGCCGGGTGTCCACCTCCGCCGAGATGCGCGCCATGGTGCGGACGGCGGACGAGGCGCAGGCCACCCTGGTGGAGCTGAAGGCGGTGGACGGCGCCTATCCCCTGGCCGGGCGTCTGGCGTTGGAGGGGACGGCGGAACGGGGGGCGCTGGAAACGGCGCTGACCCAGCGTGATGGCTATTGGGGGGCGGTGGCCGAGCCGGGGCTGATGGACCGGCTGGGCCTGAGGATCGGCGACACCCTGCGGCTGGGCGAGACGGAGGTGCAGGTGCGCGGCGTCATCGCCCGCGAACCCGACCGGGCGTCCAGCGGCGGCTTCACCCTCGGCCCGCGGCTGATGGTCAGTCTGGCCGCCCTGCCCGACACCCGGCTGCAGCAGCCGGGCAGCCTGATCGGGTGGACGGCGCGGGTGCGGCTGGACGGCGGCGCCGATGTGGCGTCGTGGAAGGCCGCACTGACGGCCCGCTTCCCCGATGCCGGCTGGCGGGTGCGGGACGTGAGCGATGCCGCCCCGCAGATCCAGACCTTCGTCGAACGGATGGACACCTTCCTGACCCTGGTCGGGCTGACGGCCCTGCTGGTCGGCGGGGTGGGGGTGGGGAACGCGGTGCGGGCGCATCTGGACGCCCGCGGCGGCACCATCGCCACCTTGAAATGCCTGGGCGCGCCGGGGGCGCTGGTGTTCCGCGTCTATCTGCTGCAGATCATGTCCCTGGCCGCGCTGGGCGTGGTTGGCGGGCTGGTGGTGGGGGCGGGCGCACCGCCGCTGCTGGGCGGTCTGGTGGAAGGGCTGTTGCCGGTCACCTTGCATGTGGGTGTTTATCCCGGCGCCCTGGCGTCGGCGGCGGCGTTCGGGCTGCTGACGGCGCTGGCGTTTTCCCTGTGGCCGCTGGGCCGGGCGCGCGAGGTGCCGGCGGCCGCCCTGTTCCGCGACACCATCGCCCCGGCGGGCGGGCGGCCGCGGGCGGTCTATCTGGTCATGCTGGCGGCGGTGGGCGTGCTGCTGGCGGCGCTGGCCGTGCTGACGGCCAATGAGGCGCGCTTTGCCCTGTGGTTCGTGGCCGGGGCGCTGGCGGCGCTGGGCATCTTCCGGCTGGCGGCATGGGCGGTGGTGCGCGGGGCGGCGGCGCTCGGCCGTCCCCGGCATCCCGGCCTGCGGCTGGCGCTGGCGAACCTGCACCGCCCCGGCAACCCCACGGGTGCGGTGGTGCTGTCCCTGGGGCTGGGGCTGACCGTGCTGGTCATCATCGCGCTGATCCAGGGCAATTTCAGCCGCCGCATCCAGGAAACCATCCCCGAGGGGGCGCCCAGCTTCTTCTTCATCGACATCCAGCCGGACCAGTTCGCGGCCTTCAAGGACACGGTGCTCGCCGTGCCCGGCACCAGCCAGTTCGAGGCGGTGCCGTCCTTGCGCGGGCGGATCGAGAGCATCAACGGCGTTCCGGCGGAGCAGGCGCTGAAGGACAGGGAAGGCGAGTGGCTGTTGCGCGGCGACCGCGGCCTGACCTATTCCGCCACGCCGCCGGTCCACGGCACCATCGTTCAGGGGCAATGGTGGCCCGCCGATTACCGCGGGGCGCCGCTGGTGTCGATTCACACGTCGGTGGCGGAGGCTTTCGGCATCGGGGTGGGGGCGCGCATCGGCGTCAACGTGCTGGGCCGGGTGGTGGAGGCGGAGGTTGCCAACGTGCGCGCCGCCGATTTCTCCTCTCTGTCGATCAACTTCGCCCTGGTGTTCTCCCCCGGCCTGCTGGACGGGGCGCCGCAGACCTGGATCGCCACCGTCCGCGCCCCGGCGGCGGCGGAACAGGCGGTGCAGCGCGCGGTTCTCCAGCGGTTTTCCAACATCACCGCCGTGCGGATCCGCGATGCGCTGGACACGGTGGGCGCCATGCTGGGCCACATCGGCACCGCGGTGCGGGCGATTGCCGGCATCACTCTGCTGGCCGGAACCCTGGTGCTGGCCGGGGCGGTGGCGGCGGGGCACCGGCGCCGCACCTATGACGCCGTGGTGCTGAAGGTGCTGGGGGCCACCCGTGGCGACGTGGTGCGGGCCTTCCTGCTGGAATACGGCCTGTTGGGGGTGGTCACCGCCGTCATCGCCGCGGCCATCGGCAGCGTGGCGGCGTGGGCGGTGCTGGTGTGGATCATGCGCTGGGATTGGGTATTCCTGCCCATGGCGGTGGGGGGAACGGTGGTTTTGTCCACCGCCATCACGCTGGCGCTGGGCTTTTACGGCACCTGGCGGGCGTTGGGACAGTCGGCCGCCCCGCTTTTGCGCAATGAATAGGCGCGAATCATGAAATCCCTGTTATTTTCCCCCGAATCCCGGCCGTGACGGATTTTGGCGTATTGAACAATCCCGTGATCCCGACAATATGGTGGGACAAATTCGTGCCACCATTATGATGAGGGGACATCATGGCAGACCCGACCTTCCAGCGTTACGCAACGGCGGGCCACACCATCGACCGGGGGTATTTCGACGAGGGCCTGCGCCAGCATATGCTGCGCGTCTACAACTATATGGGCGGCGGCCTGGTGCTGACCGGCCTGGTGGCCTTCCTCGTGTCCACCAACGTGGCCCTGATGCAGGCGATTTTCGGCACCCCGCTCAAGTGGGTGGTGATGCTGGCCCCGCTTGCCTTCGTGATGGTGCTGTCGTTCGGCATCAACCGGCTGTCGTTCGCGGCGGCGCAGGGGGTGTTCTGGGCGTACTGCGCGGCCATGGGCCTGTCGATGTCGGCCATCTTCCTGGTCTTCACCGGGGCCAGCATCGCGCTGACCTTCTTCGTCACCGCCTCCACCTTCCTGGCGATGAGCCTGTACGGCTACACCACCAAGCGCGACCTGACCAACATGGGGTCGTTCCTGATGATGGGCGTGTTCGGCCTCATCATCGCCGGGCTGGCCAACATCTTCTTCCAGTCGAGCGCCCTGCAGTTCGCCATCTCGATCCTGGGCGTGCTGATCTTCACCGGCCTGACCGCCTATGACACCCAGTCCATCAAGCAGATGTACGCCGAGGGCTACGACCGCGAATCCTCGGGCAAGCTGGCTCTGATGGGTGCGCTGACCCTGTACCTGGACTTCATCAACCTGTTCCAGTTCCTGCTGTCCTTCCTGGGCCAGCGCGACGAATAACGGTTGAGCCGTCCCGTGACCGACACCGCCCGGAAGCACCCGCTTCCGGGCGGTGTTGTTTTAGGGCCGATCCCCCCTGTGATTCCTGAGAACCAGGAACAGTTGCGCATCGGGATCCAATTGCGGACAATCGTAGGTGGGTGAAGGGGCTGGTCCCGGCATCACCCGCCGTTCCCCCCGCAAGACGGTTTTTCATGCTGACGATCCTGTCGATCACCGGCCCGATCTTTTTGCTGATCGCGCTGGGTTTCGGTGCCGTGCGTTCCGGTGCCATGGACAAGGGCGAGATGCGGGCACTGGGCAAGCTGGTCATCGGCTTCGCCCTGCCCGCACTGCTGTTCCGCTCCCTGTCGCAGCGGTCGCTGTCCGAGATCGCCAACCCATCCTACATGCTGGCCTATGCCGCCGGGTCGCTGGCGGTGATGGCCGCCGCCACCCTGTTCGCCCGCGTGGTGCAGAAGAAACCGCTGCAGGTCAGCGCGCTCTATGCCGTGGGCATGTGCTGTTCCAACAGCGGCTTCATCGGCTACCCCATCCTGCTCCAGACGCTGGGGCATGACGCGGCGGTGGCGCTGGCTTTGAACATGACGGTGGAGAACGTGGTCCTGCTGCCGGTCCTGCTGGTGCTGCTGGAAGGCGGGGGCAAGGGGGGCGAGCCGGTGGCGGCGGTGCTGGCAAAGACGGCGCGGCGGCTGGCGACCAACCCCATGATCCTGGCGATCGTCGCGGGGCTGGTCTTTTCCCTGTCGGGGATGCGGCTGCCCGATCCGGTGTTCCGCGCCGTCGATATGCTGGCGATGGCGTCGGGGGCGGTGGCGCTGTTCGCCATCGGCGGCACGCTGGTGGGCCTGACGGTGCGGGGCATGGTGGGTGATGTGGTGCAGATCGCCGCCGGCAAGCTGATCCTGCATCCGCTGGCGGTGGCCGCGGTCATGATGCTGCTGCCGCCCATGGAACCGGCGTTCCAGGCGGGGCTGATCCTCAGCGCATCGGTGCCGATGATGAGCATCTACCCGCTGTTCGGCCAGCGGTGCGGCCAGGAATCCCTGTGCGCCGCCGCTCTGGTGACCGCTACCATCGCATCGTTCGGCACCATCAGCCTGATCCTGTGGGGGCTGGGGGCGCGCGGGCTGCTGCCGATGCCGTAGAAAAGGAACGGGCCGGCGGGGATGGATTCCCGCCGGCCCGCACCCGTCTTATGCCGGTTGCCTTATTTCGGCGCTGCGGCCTTCTTTGCCCCCTGGCCGATGGTGCCCCAGGTGGGGACGTGGGAGGCTTCGGCAGCGGTGGCGGCGGTGGCCTTCGGACCGCTGGCGATGATGGGGTTGGTCTGGGTGGCGGGAGAGGAGTAGGGCGGCGGCTCGAAAAGCTGGCACTTGGGGATGTTGCCCGTGCACTGCTGCGCCACCTGCATCCAGGTGATGGCCGGGTCGGGCCGGGTCATGGAGAAGTTGCGGAAATTCTGGCTGACGATGGGGGCGTTGGGGCCGCCCGGCACGACGTTGGGAACGCCCGAGAAATAGAAGGACTGCGGGTGGCGGTACGGGGCGGCGGTCTTGTCCACCGTGTCCGGGGTGGCTTCGCTGTAGAAACCATAGCCGAACAGGATGGCGTCGTCCTTGGTGCGGTCGGGGCTGGCGCCCACCTG
The DNA here is from genome assembly GCA_937927415.1 of uncultured Rhodospirillaceae bacterium. GTDB lineage: Bacteria > Pseudomonadota > Alphaproteobacteria > Azospirillales > Azospirillaceae > Azospirillum. Next base: position 48,013 of record CALBDS010000056.1, on the reverse strand, counting down.
GATCGGCTTGCCGCTTTCGTGATCGACCCAGAAGGAATAGCCCTGCACCCGGTTGTCCAGCCGCGCGCCGTCACCGGCGGCGAAGGGCAGATGCTTGATGAAATCGCGGGCCGGCGGGTGGTTCAGCGGCGAGAAGATGCAGCAGGGCGGCATGCCCGACGGCCGGTCCTCGTCATAGGTCAGGAAATAGGCGGTGTCGCCCAGCGACACGAACGAACAGGTATAGGCGTTGGACAGCGGGAAGATGGGCAGGCAGCGTTTGACGTAATGCTCCATCATCGCCCCCTTCTGGCCGTTGGGGCCTTCCCAGGTGCTGTCATAGAAGGTCATGCCTTCCGACGCCTCGTAATCCTCGCCGGGCTTCAGGGCCGCCGGGGGCTTGCCGTTGTAGGGGGGCGGGTTCTCTTCGTACTTGTTGAACACCCGGTACATGGTCCATTCGGTGGTCCAGTACGCCGGCCATTCGGGATCGCTGGGGGTGCCGGGCGGGCGCTGCGGCAGGCAATCCTTCGGTTCGCACGGGCTGAACTGCGGCGGGTTGTGGGCGCCGTAGGTGGAATAGATGTCGCCGTCGTCGGCGTGGGCGGCGGACGACAGCGCCATCACCGAACCGAAGACCAGAGCCGGGAATACGGCAGCCGGGAATACGGCCGGGCGGAACCATGCGGTCATGAAATCGCTCCGTAAAATCGGGTGGGGAGAAAAAACGGATCAGGCGCTGAACGGCTGGTAGCGGAAGGCGAGGCCGGTGGACAGATCCTCCTGGCCGGGGACGGGGGTGGACAGCACCTCCTGCGCCAGCAGCCGCAGCTCGTACATCTGCCCCATGGCCCGGTCGATCATCCCGGGCTGGCCGTTGAAGGTCTGGTGCAGCGTGTTGAGCAGCAGCGTGTAGGAGAAATCGAACTGGTCCGACAGCCGCCGTGCCCGCGACCCCGCCGGCAGGGTGGTGGGATCGGGGTTGGGCTGCATGTTCCAGACGTTGCGCTCGTCCAGGACGATGGGCGCGCCGGTGAAGGAATAGCCATAGGGGGCATCGGCGTTGGCGACCAGCCGGCGCCCGCGCACGATCTGTTCGAAGCGGTAATAGTGGGCGGGCGCCCCTTCGAAATCCAGCGGGCTTTCGCCGGGGCTGGCGGCGGTCAGCGTGTCGGACGCGGTGCGAAGCGGCGGTGTCGTCGGCGACGACCGGCCCTCGCCCTGGCTCACGATCACCTCGATGGCCTTGGACGCGGAATCCGGGCCGGTGATGGGGAACAGCTCGTTGGCGGGGAACCAGCTGTTGTTCACCATCTCGCGGGTGAAATCGCCGGTGAAGGCGGCCTGCCCCAGCTCATGCAGCTTGGCGTCGATGGCGGCGTAGAATTCGCCGATGGTGCCGTATTCCGTCTCCTCCTCGCCCGCGGCGGCGCGCAGGGGCAGGGGATTGGCCGGTTCCTCGATCTTCATGAACACGTTCTTGACCTGATCGATGGAACACTTCTCCAGCGTCACGATCAGGTCGCCGCCGATGCCGTCGGGCAGGTGGCCGGGGTAGGTGGGGATGAAGTCCGGCGTGTTGATCTGCGGTGAACCGCCGATGGCGATCAGCAGGTTGGCGGCGATGGTCATGTGCAGCATCTCTTCGATGATGACGCTGCGGATGATCTCCGCCACCTCCTGGTTGGTGCCCGTCTTCAGGGTGTAGAGGGCGCAGAGATAGGTCGGGATGGTCGCGTGTTCCAGCACGATGGCTGTCTGCACCATCTCGTGAAGGTCGGCGGCCTTGGTGGCCTGTTTCACGCGGTTGATGAGTGTGCGCTTGATGGTCAGCATGGCGGGTGGTCCCCCAAGAGCGATCGGTTCGGTGTCGGCTGTGCGCGGGCGGTCACGCCAGCGACTTGAACGCCATGGCCTGAATTTTGCGGCCCAGGGCCGGGCGGGTCGGGTGGCTGTCCCGTGCCAGCGTCGGGGGCTGGGTGTGCGGATGCTCCAGGGTCGAGCCTTCGGGCGGGACCGGCAGGCTGGCGCTGGGGTTGGGGGCGTCGGTCAGATAGCCGCTCAGCCAGTCGATCAGCATCCGCATCTGCCCCGCCGACATGTCGCGGCTGCTGGGCATGTAGTTGGTGTCCTCGATCGGGCGGGTGAACGCCAGATAGAGCAGCCGGGCGTTCGCCACCACCGCGTTGTAGTCGGAGAAGCTGAACAGCCCCCGGCTCATGATCGGGTACAGGTTGCCGTACTGCACCAGGATGGGGGCGATGTCGGTTTCCCACGACGGCGTGGCGGGCGGGGTGAAGGCGTTGCGCACATGCGCCCACACGCTTTCGAGCGAGGGCATGGGCGATTGCCCCGGTGCCGTTTCCTCCGCCCCGAAGGCGTAGAGGATGTTGAAGATCTGCCCGTCGATGTAGCCGCGCACCGGCTTGCCGCCCTTGTCCAGCGGGTTGGCGGCCTGCCAGGTGACGGTCAGCGTGCCGTTGGCGCCGGTGGTTTGCGGCTGGGGCAGACGGACGGCGCTGTCGGGGATGTTGAGGACGGGAATCGGTGCCTGCGGCGGGCGCACGGGCTTGGGTGTGGGGCCGGTGCCGCCCTCGTCGGGATCGGGGGCCGCCAGGGTGAATTGCAGCGGCGCATCGGCATAGGGCTGGCCGTAGCGCATCGCGTAAAGCGTAATGGGGGAGTCCACCCAGCCGGTTTCCGCGGCGTCCACCCGCTGGACGAAATCGTCGGCGCGCACCCAGATGCCGCCCACGGTTTCGCGGATCAGGATCACCGGATCGGTGGTCCAGGTGTCGGCCGTTCCCAAAATCGCCAGCGGATGGTCGGCGATCAGGGCCGCGGCGGCGGCGGGAACCGCGAAATCGGCGATGCCGCCGGTCGCCTGGAGCCATGCATAATCATAGGTGTCAAGCGTGCCGATGGTGACGTACTGATCGGCGGTCAGCGGCTGCCCCGCCTGGGACGCGGCGGTCAGCGTCAGCCCGGTCTTGGGATCGGTTGCCACCGTGTCGGCGGCGGTCAGCACGGCGACCGTCAGCGGCCCGTAATTGGTCGGGGCGATCAGGGTCTGGCCACCGGGGCCGGCGAATTCCGACAGCGGCAGGGCGTTGCCGAAATCCAGGCTGAGCCAGCCGTTGCCGGGCGACACCACGCCGTCCATGAAGTTCATGGAAAAGGGCGGCGGGGGTTCAAGGCCTCCGGCGGGCTGGGCGAAGCGGCGGCTGGGGGCGAAGGTCAGCGGGTCGCCCTCGGTCCAGGTGCCGATGGTGCCCAGCACCAGACCGAAGGTCTTCTCATCCATCCCCGGCGTGCGGGTGTAGCCATAGGTCATCAGGCTGAGCGACAGCCGGTTGCCGTTGGCCACCGCCACCGCTTTCAGCGCGGCCAGCAGGGGGGAGGCGTCGGCCGCGCCGGTCCAGGTCACGTTTTGCAGCGTGCCGGTGAAACGGGCGGACGCGCCGGGGCTGGCTGACACCGGGTTGCCATCCAGTCCGGTCAGCCGCCCGAAGAAGATGTCGCGGAACGGGGTCGGCACCAGATCACCCGAGGCCACCGCCGCCCCGTTGCTGGTCAGGATCACCCGCAGCCCCCACAGGGCGGAGCAGAACTGCATCTGCGGGTCGAGATCGACGATCTTGGACGCCGTGCGGTCGAACTGGACGTTGATGCCCATGGTCAGCACCGGGTCGCCCGCAACCGGCGCCCCATCCGGCCCCACGGCACCGGACACGGTACAGTTCATCAGGCGGAAGGTGTTGCCCCCGTCCGGGTTCCACCAGCCGTTATACTCCATGGCGTTGCCGTCAGCGAGCGGCACCTGGAGCTTTTGAAAGCGCGGTTCGAATGTCTCTTTGTCGTAATGGCGGACGTCGTTGTTGACCGTGTTCACGTCGGCTTGAAACGCGCCGGTGAAGGTCAGACGCGGCAGGCTGATATAGCTCATCCCTTACCCCTTCCGATCCGAAAAATCCTGGACCAAGCCAGAGCGGGATAACACGTAATTGGATTGTATTCCACGTACAATACATCTGATAATAATCATGTGGGACAATATTACGTTTATCGACTGTGCTGATGTGGAAATTGAATTCTTTTGTATGCGTTATCCAGAATGCTCCGACATATTCATGTATGATTTTTGGGGAAAACCCTCAGAAGTTGCTTTTTTGCGATGGCGTGGGCAGCATCGGCCTTCTGACAGCGGTTGCATCGGGGATTCGGGAATGAACGCGGCGACACGCAACGCGGTGGTGACGGCTCCGTCCTGCGCGGCGGATGGGGCGGGGTGCAGCCCGGCGGGCACCATTCACCAGCGCATCACCGTCGCTTTCGATTTTCCCGTCAGCTTCACCCGCGGCGTGTTTGATCCCGCCAACCCGCTGTTGGCCGACACGCTGGCCCGGCGGGAACCGGGGCGGTGCCAGCGGGTGGCGGTGGTGGTGGACGCCGGTGTGCTGACGGCGTGGCCGCACCTGACACAGGCCATCCGCGCCTATGCCGATGCCTACGCCGGGCGGATGGCGCTGGCCGGTGAACCGCTGACGGTGCCGGGGGGAGAAGCGGCGAAGAACGATCCCGCCGTGGTCGCGTCCCTGCTGGCCCATCTGCAGGGGAACGGCATCGACCGGCACAGCCACCTGCTGGCCATCGGCGGCGGGGCGGTGCTGGACGCCGCCGGCTATGCCGCCGCCGTCTGCCACCGCGGGGTGCGGCTGGTGCGGCTGCCCACCACGGTGCTGGCGCAGAATGATTCCGGCGTCGGGGTCAAGACGGCGGTGAACGCCTTCGGCGCCAAGAACTTCCTGGGCACCTTCACGCCCCCGTTCGCGGTGGTGAACGATCTGGATTTCCTGGAAACCCTTCCCGCCCGCGACCGCCGGGCGGGGATGGCCGAGGCGGTCAAGGTGGCGGTGATCCGCGACGGCGGTTTCTTTGCATGGCTGGAAGAGCACGCCGACGCGCTGGCAGCGTTCGAGCCGGCGGCCATGGCGGTGATGATCCGCCGCTGCGCCGAACAGCACATGGCCCACATCGCCGGCGGTGGCGACCCGTTTGAGATGGGCAACGCCCGCCCGCTGGATTTCGGCCATTGGGCCGCCCACCGGCTGGAGATGCTGACCCATCACCGCCTGCGCCATGGGGAGGCGGTGGCCATCGGCATGGCGCTGGACACCGGCTATGCCGTGGCGGCGGGTATGCTGCCGGCGGCGGCGGGCGAGCGGGTGGTGGGGCTGCTGGCGCGGCTGGGCTTCCGTCTGTGGGACGATGCGCTGGACGAACGGGACGCGGCGGGCGAGCGGCTGGTGCTGCGCGGTCTGGCGGAGTTCCGCGAGCATCTGGGCGGCGAGCTGTCCATCAGCCTGCCGGACGCCATCGGCCGGGGGGTGGAGGTTCACACCATGGACACCGCCGTCATCGACGCCGTGCTGGACGGCCTGCGCGGGCGGGATGGCGGGCGATGAGGGTCGGCGGCGCGCACCTGACCTACTGCACCAACGTGCACGCGGGGGAAAGCTGGGCGGAGACGGCGGAGGCGCTGCGCCGTCATCTGCCGGATGTGAAGGAGCGGGTGGCGCACGGCGCCCCGTTCGGCGTGGGGCTGCGGCTGTCGGCGCGGGCGGCGGCGGAACTGGCGGGCGATGGGGCGGCGCTGGCGGATTTTCGCGCCTGGCTGGCCGATCAGGGGCTGTATGTCTTCACCATCAACGGCTTTCCCTATGGCACCTTCCACGGGACGGCGGTGAAGGATGCGGTCTACCGCCCCGATTGGCGCGACCCGCGGCGGCTGGCCTATTCCAACACCCTGGCCGCGGTGCTGGTGGACCTGCTGGATGGCCAGCCCGACGATGTGGGCGGCAGCGTCAGCACCGTCCCCGGCGGCTACAAGGCGCATCTGTCCGGGCCGGCGGACCACGCGGCCATTGCCGAGGGTCTGGTGCGCCACGCCGCCACCCTCGACCGGCTGGCGCGCGAGCGGGGGCGGGTGGTGGTCCTGGCGCTGGAGCCGGAACCCGGCTGCCTGCTGGAAACCATCGACGAGGCGGTGGCCTTCTTCACCGAAGAGCTGTTTTCCCCCGCCGCCGTGTCCCGCTTCGCCGCCCTGACCGGGCATGGGCGGGGTGCTGCCGAGGCCGCTTTGCGCCGCCATCTGGGCCTGTGTCTGGACACCTGCCACGCCGCGGTGATGGCCGAGGATGCCGATGCGGCCCTGGACCGGCTGGCGGCGGCGGGAATTACCATTGCCAAGATCCAGGTCAGTTCCGGTCTGGTCCTGCCGCGCGCCGATGCCGGCGGGCGGGCGGCGCTGGCCCCCTTTGCCGAGGGGGTCTATCTGCACCAGACCACCGCCCTTGCCGCCGACGGCACCGCCACCCGCTTTGCCGACCTGCCCGATGCCCTGGCGTCGGCCCATGACGGGGAATGGCGGGTGCATTTCCATGTGCCGGTGTGGGCGGACCGCTGCGGCCCCTTTGCCACCACCCAAGGCTTCACCGCCGCGGTGCTGGAACGCCAGCGCCGCGACGGCCTGACCGCCCATGTGGAGGTGGAAACCTACACCTGGGACGTGCTGCCCCACGGCGCACGGCCCCTTTCCCTGACGGACAGTCTGGCGTTGGAGCTGCAATGGACACGGGAACGGCTGTGATCGGGCGCCTGCGGGGCGGGGTCGATGTCGCCCTGCGCCTGGGGCGGGTGTCGAACCTGCCGACGGTGTGGAGCAACACCGTCGCCGGGGCGGTGCTGGCCGGGGCGGCGGGGGATGGGCGGTTGGACGGCGGGGCGCTGCTGGCGGTCATGCTGGCCTTTTCCCTGCTCTATGTGGCGGGGATGTACCTGAACGACGCCTTCGACCGCGCCATCGACGCCCGCGAACGGCCCGGCCGCCCCATTCCCGCCGGGCAGGTGGCGGCGGGCACCGTCTTTGCCGCCGGTTTCGCCATGCTGGCGGCGGGGGTCTTGCTGCTGGGGCTGCACGGCACCGCGGCCTTTGCCGCCGGGCTGGCGCTGGCCGGGGTGATCGTCGCCTATGACATGCATCACAAGGGCAACCCGCTCAGCCCGGTGGTGATGGCGGCCTGCCGCGCGCTGGTCTATGCCGGGGCGGCGCTGGCGCTGGGCGGCGGGTTCCCGGCGGCGGTGGCGGTGGGGGCGGGGCTGCTTCTGTGCTACGTCATCGGCCTGACCTATGCCGCCAAGATGGAGGCGGCGAACGCTGTCGGGTCATGGTGGCCGCTGGCGGTGCTGGCCGTGCCGTTCGTGGCGGTGCCGCTGGTCTTTTCGGTGAACGGGGTGGCGTTCGGCCTGCTGGCGGTGCTGGCGGCGTGGGTGGGGCTGGCCCTGTCGTGGCTGCTGATGCCGGGGCGGCGCAACGTGCCGCGGGCGGTGGGGGCGCTGATCGCCGGGATTTCCCTGTTGGATGGGGTGTTGGTGGCCGCCGCCGGCCAGCCGGTTCTGGGGCTGGCGGCGGCGGCGGCGTTCCCGCTCACGCATCTGTTCCAGCGCCGTATCGCGGGTACATGATCTTGTCGGGGTAGGGCGGGGCCGCCGGCAGGGTGGGTGCGGGGGTTTTGGGCGCCAGCAGCCGCTGCACCGCCCGCCGCACCGCGTCGGTGCGGTGCTCGGTGACGTGGGCGAAGGCAAAGGCCGATCCGACGCACAGGCCCATGGCCGCCATCACCAGGATCCAGGTTTCCGCCCCCCGCGGCACCATCAGCCAGCCGACGCCGAACCATTGCATGCTGGCGGCGGCGAACAGGTACAGGATCGGCGTGTGGATGCAGTAGAGGGAGAAGGATACCCCGGCAAACCGGCTGTTCAGCCGTCCCAGCGGCGGCGGCGGCAGGTGGGCGGCGGTCTTCAGGCAGAGGAGCAGGTTGGTGAACAGCAGCATCACCACCAGATCGTAGCCCAGGGTGAAAAGCGCGCTGTCCTCGAACACCTCCCGCCGGATGAGGATGCGGGTGACCACCACGAAGACGGCGAAGACCGCCCCCGCCGCCCATGGGCGCATGGGCACCAGCGGGCGCGCGGCCAGCGCCACCGCCACCCCCGCCAGCCAGATCACGAAATACGGCCCGATCCACGCCCCGGTGAACTGGAACGCGGTCAGCAGCGTCAGCAGCCCGGCCAGAAGCACCAGCAGCCGGGGTTTGCGCCGCCCGTCGCGTCCGGGGAGCAGCCCCAGCACCAGCAGGGGGAAGGCCACATAATACCAGAATTCGTTCGACAGCGACCACAGGGCGGCGTTGCGCCCGTATTCCCAACAGGCCACCGTTTGCAAGAACAGGGCGTTGCAGGCAAAAGCACCGGGCGCCATGCGCGTCAGCACGTCGCGGCTGTCGAAGACCCCATGGGACGGGGCGTTGAACAGCCACAGGGCGGCGGCGTTGGCGGCGACCACCAGCACCAGCGCCGGCAGCAGCACCACCCATAACCGCACCAGCCGTTTCATCAGATAGAGCCGCACATCGACGGTGCCGGTGCTCTGCCATTCGCGCATCAGGCTGCCGCCCACCAGAAAGCCGCTGAGAACGAAAAAGACCATCACCGCCTGATGCGCGAAGCCGGTGAGAAAGGTGAAGCCGTAATGGACCAGCGTGCGCTGGTGCAGGTCGATGTCGTTGATGTTGGTCAGCAGCCGGTTGCCGGTGTGGGTGATGACGACGCAGAGCGCCGCCACCCAGCGGAAAGCATCGAGCCACAGGGAAAAGGAGGCATCCGGTGTGGATGGGGTCGCTTCCCTCATGGCCTGGGCATCCTTATGGTTCTTGGTTGCGGTCAATAGGCGTTGTCGTCTTTCAGCAGGCACAGCGGGGTCAGGGCCAGGATCTTCAGATCCAGCCACAGCGACAGGTTGTCGATGTAAAGCAGGTCATAAGCCACCCGCCGCCGGCCCTTTTCCACCGTATCCACCGCGCCGCGCAGCCCGTTGATCTGGGCCAGCCCGGTGATGCCGGGGCGCACCCGGTGGCGGGCGGCGTAATCGGCCACCGCCTCGTGATAGGGCACGTCGCCCGCCAGCATGGTCACCGGGTGCGCCCGCGGCCCCACCAGCGCCATCTCGCCCCGCAGCACGTTGAACAGTTGCGGCAGCTCGTCCAGGCTGGACCGGCGCAGGAACCGGCCCAGCCGGGTCACGCGGGGATCGTTGCGCACCGTGCGCCGGGTGCCGCTGGCATCGCCCCGGTCCACATGCATGGTGCGGAACTTGAACACCGCGAAGGGGCGGTTGTTGTAGCCGTACCGCTGCTGGCGGAACAGCACCGGGCCGGGGCTGTCCAGCCGCACCGCCACCGCCACCAGGGCCATCAGCGGCCCCAGCAGCACCAGCAGCAGCGACACCAGCAGCAGGTCTTCCGCCCGTTTGGCCGCCGCCGCCCAGCCCCGCGACGGGTTGCGCGCCACCTCCAGCACCATCGCACGGCCGCCCGCCGCCGGCCCCAGCAGCAGATGCACGTCAACCGGCGCCATCCCCGCCGCCCGCAGCGTGCTCCACACCGCGGCGGGGTCGTTCCACGGCGGGGCCACCACCACGTCGGTCACGTCATGGTCGCGCACGATCCGCCACAACTCGCCCACCTCTCCCAACATTGGGAGATTGGGTATCGGAAGCCCCGCCATCGGAAGATCGGCGACGCGCACCATTCCCACCAGACGGATGGCGGGGCCGTCCGCCTCGTCGGCGCTGTCGGCCAGCGGAACCAGCCCGTCGGGCAGGTCCGGGTTGCCGATCACCAGAACGTTGCGGCGGAACCGCCCCGCCGCCGCCTGCCGCCGCAGCCAGACGGCCAGCAGCCAGCGGTTGCCCAGCAGCGCCGCCATGCTGGCCAGGAACCACACGGCCAGCGGCACCGGCGCCAGGGCGGTGGGCGCCAGGGCCGTGCCGCCGTCGCGCAGCAGGGCGCCGAACATCACCACCATGGTGCCCAGGGCTGCCGCTGCCGCCAGCCGTCCGCGCCGCCGCCGCGCATCGAACAGAACCCGGCGGTCGTACAGCCCCGCCAGCCCGTTGGCCATGACGATCACCAGCGCCCCCGATACCGCCGTCACCACAAAGGCCGCGGGTGTGCGGCTGCCCTCTTCCGGCGTGTCGCCGATGGCCTGGAACAGAAAGGCCACCAGCAGCAGCAGGGCGAATTCGCTCACCGCCGCCATTCCGGCCAGGGATCCGGCACGGGATGTCCCCAGGGCACGCCCGGCGGTCAGGCCGGCGGTCAGGGTGGTGCGTGGGCCATCGGCAAGGGCAAGACGCATTCCCGGTCCTCCTGTCAGGGATAGGCATTGGCGGTGACGCCGCGGCGTTCGTGGGCGATGGCCAGACGGTTGAAGGCGCGGCGGCCCGGCCCTTCCACCAGCCGGGCGGCCAACGCCGCCAGGGCGATCACGGCGGCGGCATAGGCGATGGCCAGGGCATCCCCGGCGGGGCCGTGCACCGCCACCGCTCCGCCGTCCTTGCCTCCCCACCGGGCGGAAAGCCCGATGGCGTTCGTCACGACGTAGAGCAGCAATCCATGGATGATGTAGATTCCGTAGGATATGGCTCCCAAATACTGGAGGGCGGGGGTGGTCAGGGCACGGCTGACGGCCCCGGCCTCATGGGCGAAAACCCACACCACCCCGGCGAACACCAGCGGGGCGGCCAGGGCCGCCGGGTCGTGGCCGCTGTTGGCGACGAACAGCACCGCCGCGGCGACCGCCACCCCTTCCAGCGCCGTGGCGGCGCCTTTGCGCGCCGGGGCGGGGATGGAGCGGCGGGACGTGCGGCGCCACAGGGCGTATGTTCCGCACCCGACGGCAAAACCGTAAAGGCAGCGGAACAGCCCGTAATCATACGTCGCGTCCATCCCGTGGGGGGAGAAGACGGCCAGGACGGCCAATCCCGCCACCCCTGCGGCCACGGTCAGCCCCACCCGCCACCGTCCGCCGGCCAGAACCGCCAGCCCGAACAGGACATAGACCCAGAATTCAACGCTGATGGACCAGCTGAGCGGGTTCCAGGTCAAGGTTCCGTGAATCCCCAGCCCGTGCACCAGGGTCAGGTTGGTGAGGAAGGCGAAGGCGCTGGTCCGTTCGCCGCCGGCGGGATCGGCCAGGAGCGCCAGCTTGACGGCTTCGACGGCGGCGAAAGCCAGCAGGACCACCACGTGCAACGGCCAGACCCGCCCGAACCGCCGGATCAGAAACGCCCCATAGGCCCGCCCGCCGGACAGCCGCTCCCCATAGGCATGGGAAATGACGAACCCGCTGAGGACGAAGAAGAAGTCCACGAACAGGAACCCGTTGCGCACCACCGCCCAGTCCCCCAGGCTCCAGCCCACGGGCAGGTGATAGAGCGCCACCAGCACGGCGCACACGCCGCGCCAGGCGTCGAGGGCGTCGAAACGGGTGACAGTGTGGGCGTCCGGGCGGGCCATGGGCACGTTACCGCCGCCCGCCGGCCATCACCTTCAGGGGCTGTGCATCGCCCGCCGTTTGGGGGGCGGCCATCTGATCGTAAATCCAGCGGTAGGTCCGTTCCAGCCCGTCTTCCAGCCGGATCGACGGCGCCCAGCCGAACACCGCGCGGATCAGGGTGTTGTCGCTGTTGCGCCCACGCACACCCTTGGGCGCGTTCAGCTTGTAGCGGCGATTCAGCCGGATGCCGGCGATGTCTTCGGCGATGTCCACCAGTTCGTTGATGGTGACCATCTGATCGCTGCCCAGATTGATGGGGTCGGCGAAGCCACCCGTCATAATCATCTGTGTGCCGTACAGGCAATCGTCGATGTACATGAAGCTGCGGGTCTGTTCGCCGTCGCCCCAGATCTCGATCTCGTGCCGGCCCGACAGCTTGGCCTCGATCACCTTGCGGCAGATGGCGGCGGGGGCCTTTTCCCGGCCGCCGTCATAGGCGCCGAAGGGGCCATAGACGTTGTGAAAGCGCACGCACCGGGTTTCCAGCCCGAAATCCTCGGAGAAATGGCGGCACATGCGCTCGCTGAACAGCTTTTCCCAGCCATAGCCGTCTTCGGGCAGGGCGGGATAGGCGTCGCTTTCCTTCAGCGCCGTCACGTCGGCGTCGGTCTGCTTGTCGGCGGCGTAGACGCAGGCCGAAGAGGTGTAGAGAAGCCGCTTGACCCCGCAGTCCCGTGCCGCCAGCAGCATGTGGGTGCTGATGAGCACGGACAGCATGCAATCGGCCCTGTGGGTTTCGATGAAGCCCATCCCGCCCATGTCGGCGGCCAGATTGAAGACGTAATCCACGCCCTCGGTCACCTCGTAGCAGGCGGCGGCGTCCTTCAGGTCGCGCTGGCGGTTTTCCACCTGGGGAAAGAACTGGTGCCAGTCGGCGGGATCCTTCCAGTCCACGGCGCGGATGCGGGTGTAGCCCTGGCGCAGCAGGTCGGCCACCAGATGGCCGCCGATGAAACCGCCGGCCCCGGTTACCAGAATCGTGTCGTTCGTGTTCATTGCGTCTCCGAAAACGGGCCAAGGGGGAAGGGGAAAGGGTCACGTCGCGGGGGAGCGGGGCTGCCGCAACAGTTGCCCGGCGATGCGCACCATGAAACGCGGGTTGCCGGTGGCGTAGCGCCGCCACAGCCGCCGCGGTTCGGTCGCCAGCCGGAACAGCCATTCGAAACCGCTGCGCTGGATGAAGCGCGGCGCTTGCCGTTTCAGCCCGGCGTGGAAATCGAACGCGGCCCCCACCCCGATCAGCACCGGAGCGGTCAGGAGCGGACGGTGCTCGCCCATCCAGCGTTCCTGTTTGGGGGTGCCCAGACCGACCCACACGATATCGGCGCCGCTGGCGTTGATGCGCGCGGTGACGTCCGCGGTTTCCGCCGCCGTCAGCGGGCGGAACGGGGGGGACAGGGTGCCGACGATGCGGCAGCCGGGATAACGGATCTGCAGGTTCTGGGACAGCCGCTCCAGCACCTCCGGCGTCGAGCCGTAGAGGAAATGGCGCGGGCCGTCGCCGCCGGCCGTGGCGGCAAACACCGTCGCCATCAGGTCCGGGCCGTACACCCGGTCCGCCGTGCGGTGGCCGGCGTGCTTCAGCAGCCAGACCAGCGGCATGCCGTCGGGGGTGACCAGATCGGCGCGGTTGTGGATGTCGCGCAGCGTCGGGTCCTTCTGGCTTTCCATCACCCCATGGACGCCGGTCACACAGACATAGGTCCGCCGTTGTTCGGCAATCCAGCGGCGGATGGCGGCGACGGCCACGTCCATGTTGATGGCGCTGACCTCCACCCCCAGCACATCGATCCGTGGCGGCTCGGAAAAGGAGGTGAGCGGGATGTCGGTAACGGTCATGCGGCCCCCTTGTGCCCGGCCCCTGCGGCCGGAGAGTAACGGGATAACCCGGTTGGATGGCTTCTGATCGGCTACAAATAAAACCAAGAATTCATTGCTGATGTTTCTGATATTCCGGCATTTGTCTCGGTCTTTTTGTTCGCGGTTGCGAAGCCCCGCAGTCATCACATCACCGCTCCACCGCCAAAACCAGACGGGCGTTGGGTGTAGCGCCGCCGCGAGAAGGTCTTCTGAAAAAACGGGGTGCAAAGGAAAAATCGGTCCGGGTGTGGTGAAGCCTGCGCTTTATTGTCTGGTTTCTGCGAAATAAAGGGGTATCTTTCCAAAAAGTAATTTTCCAAACTTTGTTGATTTCAAACGGTTTTTTGACGGACAAGCGACGGCTTAACCAAAAATTATTCTTCTACTCTTGCAGATAACACGACGAATTTCCGGTGTGATAAAGGGATAGCCATGGCGGAACATCCGTGCCGGTGTTACCCCGGCGGACGGGAACACCGCCGCCGATGGCGTACCGCGCCCTTTTCCCCTTCCCAACGCCGCAGACATCGCATCATGATCTTTGACGGCATTTTCTTTTTTGAATTCTTCGTTTCCAAGATTTATTTGGCTTTCCTGTTAGAATATTTTGTACTGGTGCATCAATCTTTTGAAAAAGGAAACAGGCTGAAAGAAAGGCCATGCTCTCTCCCATTCCTCCCCTGTCGAAAGGCTAACCCATGCGCATTGCCATGATCGGCACCGGCTATGTCGGTTTGGTGTCGGGAGCGTGTTTTTCGGAATTCGGCGTGGACGTGTGCTGCGTCGATAAGGATGCCGGCAAGATCGAGCGATTGAAGCGCGGTGAGATCCCGATCTATGAACCGGGCCTGGACGATCTCGTGGCCCGGAATGTGGCGGCGGGGCGTCTGTCCTTCACCACCGACCTGAAAGAGGCGATGGCGGGGGCCGACGCGGTGTTCATCGCCGTGGGCACGCCGACGCGGCGGGGCGACGGGCACGCGGATCTGTCGTACGTCTTCGCCGCGGCGGAGGAAATCGCCACCCACATGGACCGTTACACGGTGGTGGTGACGAAATCGACGGTGCCGGTGGGCACGGGGCGCCAGGTGGAGGCGATCATCCGCCGCACCCGCCCGGACGCCGATTTCGACGTGGCGTCGAATCCGGAATTCCTGCGCGAAGGCTCGGCGATCGGCGATTTCATGCGCCCCGACCGGGTGGTGATCGGCACCGGGACCGAACGCGCGGCGGAGGTGATGCGCCAGCTCTATCGGCCGCTGTACCTGATCGAGACGCCCATCGTCATGACGGCGCTGGAGACGGCGGAACTCATCAAATACGCGGCCAACGCCTTCCTGGCGGTGAAGATCACCTTCATCAACGAGGTGGCGGACCTGTGCGAGACGGTGGGGGCCAACGTCCACGATGTGGCCCGCGGCATGGGGCTGGACGGGCGCATCGGGAAGAAGTTCCTGCACGCCGGCCCCGGCTACGGCGGTTCGTGCTTCCCCAAGGACACGCTGGCGCTGGTGCGCACCGCCCAGCAGCACGGCAGCCCCATCCGCATCGTGGAAACGGTGGTGGACGTCAACGACAAGCGCAAGAAGGCGATGGCCGGACGCATCGTCGATGCCTGCGGCGGCTCGCTGGCCGGCAAGACGGTGGGGGTGCTGGGGGTGACCTTCAAGCCCAACACCGACGACATGCGCGACGCGCCGTCGCTGGACATCGTGCCGGCCTTGCAGGCGGCGGGTGCCGCCGTGCGGGCCTTCGACCCCGCCGGCATGCACGAGGCGGAAAAGCTTCTGCCCGGCGTGTTGTGGGCGCAGGACGCCTATGATGCCCTGAGCGGTGCCGACTGCGCCGCCATCCTCACCGAATGGAACGAGTTCCGCGCGCTCGACCTGGGGCGGGTGTGGGGCCTGCTGCGCCGGCCGGTGGTGGTGGATTTCCGCAACCTCTACGACCCGGCGGCCATGGCGGCGGCGGGTTTCCATTACCTGTCCATCGGACGGCCGATCCCGGCGGTGCCGCCGCCTCCGGCCTCCGC
This sequence comes from uncultured Rhodospirillaceae bacterium, assembly GCA_937927415.1. Taxonomy (GTDB): domain Bacteria; phylum Pseudomonadota; class Alphaproteobacteria; order Azospirillales; family Azospirillaceae; genus Azospirillum. The sequence continues at coordinate 32,685 of CALBDS010000056.1, read as the reverse complement.
CGTGCGGGACGCCAGCGTTCTGGTGTGGCTGCTCAACCGCGGCGAAACGGTGGAAGAGCCGGCCCGTTTGCCGTTGCAATGACGCGGGCGCGCGCTGGTTTGGCGCAATCATGCATATGTATTCTGTGGCCTGCGGCATGCCATATGGCTGTATAAATGCATCTTAAATCGTGAAAGGGTTGTCTTTTCCCGGTTTCCTTTCCTACCATGGCGGCGGTGCTGCCAACGGTGGGGATGCGTGACGCCGTGCTTCCTGTTTCGGACGGACCTTGTGTTTATTCCCGGCTGTGGGCCATGGCCGCGCGGCGTGACGGGCCGGCGGCGGACTGGCTGGATGCCCAGGCCGCCGCCCCGCCGGTTCCGGGAACGCCGGGCTTCGCCCGCCTGTTCGCCCGCGCCGCCCGCACGCTGAAGGGGCCGCTGGCCCCCACCCCCGACGAAGCCGCGATTCTGCAGGATGCCGGCGTCGCAGCACCCGCGGATTGGACGGCGGCGGACCTTGTGCGCGCCGCTCTGCTGCTGGCTGCCCTGCCCGAACCGCAGGGCGATGATCCGGCACGGGTGGAGGCGGCGTTCCGCACCTCCGACACCGCCGAGCGGGTGGCGCTGATGCGCGCCCTGATCCTGCTGCCCGACCCCGTCCGCTTCGCCCCCCTGGCCGCGGAGGCGTGCCGCACCAGCGTGCAGCCGGTGTTCGAGGCGGTGGCCTGCGGCAACGGCTTTCCCGCCCGCTGCTTCGATGACGATGCCTTCAACCGCATGGTGCTGAAGGCGGTGTTCACCGGCGCCCCCGTTGCCCGCATCCATGGGCTGGCGGCGCGGATGAACGGCACCTTGCGCCGCATGGCCGCCGACGCGCGGGCCGAGCGTGACGCCGCCGGCCGCCCGGTGCCGCCCGATCTGATCCTTCTTCTCGAACCGGAAAGCGTGACGCCATGAAGCTGTTCGAACCCCACATCCACATGACGTCACGCACCACCGACGATTATGCCGCCATGCGGGCGGCGGGCATTCTGGCGGTGGTGGAACCGGCGTTCTGGCTGGGCCAGCCGCGCAACCACCCCGGCACCTTCGAGGATTACTTCCTGTCCCTGGTGGGGTGGGAGCGGTTCCGCGCCAGCCAGTTCGGCATCCGCCATTACTGCACCATCGGCCTCAACCCCAAGGAGGCCAACACCCCCGCCATCGTCGATGGCGTGCTGGATCTGGTGGACCTGTATCTGGAAAAGGAAACCGCGGTGGCGGTGGGCGAGATCGGCTATGACGACATGACGGCGGCGGAGGATGAGATCCTCGCCCGTCAGGTGGCGATGGCCATCGACCATGATCTGCCGATCCTGATCCACACCCCCCACCGCGACAAGAAGGCGGGCACCCGCCGCACCCTGGACCTGATCCGGGACACCGGCATCGCGCCGGAACGGGTGCTGGTGGACCACAACAACGAGGAAACCGTGGGCATGGTGCTGGACAGCGGCTGCTGGGCCGGTCACACCATCTACCCCGGCAGCAAGATGGACGAGCCGCGCATGGTGGCGGTGGTCCAGCGGTTCGGACCGGAGCGGATCATGGTCAACAGCTCCGCCGACTGGGGCATCAGCGACCCGCTGAAGGTGCCCAAGACGGTGGCGGCCATGCGGGACGCGGGCATCCCCGATGCGGCCATCGAAACCGTGGTGTGGCACAACCCCGTGGCCTTCTACGCCCAGAGCGGGCGGCTGGACCCGGCGGAGGTGGCGGTGCCGCTGCCGGTGGACCAGCGCCTGCTGTGGCAGGGCAACACCGTGCTGCGTGGCCAGACCCCGCAGGTCGGCACGCCTGCGGCCGCCGTGACCGTGGACGCCTGAGACACCGATGCGCCGCACGCTGGTTTTGAACGTCGTCGGTCTGACCGCCGATCTGCTGCCCCACGCCCCGTCCATCGCCGCGCTGGCGCGGCGGGGCGGGATGCGCGCCCTGACGCCGGGGCTGCCGGCGGTGACCTGCTCGGTCCAGGCCAGCATGCTGACCGGGCTGCCCCCCGCCGGGCACGGGGCGGTGGGCAACGGCTGGTACGCCCGCGACGCCGCCGAGGTGCAGTTCTGGAAACAGAGCAACCGCCTGATCCACGGCGAAACCCTGTGGGACGAGGCGCGGCGCCGCGACCCGGCGTTCGTCGGGGCCAAGCTGTTCTGGTGGTACAACATGTATTCCGGCGCCGACATCAGCGTGACGCCGCGCCCCATCTACGCCGCCGACGGGCGCAAGCTGCCCGACATTTACACCCATCCGGCGGATCTGCGCGACCATCTGGCCGCAAACCTCGGCCCCTTTCCCCTGTTCCAGTTCTGGGGGCCGGGGGCGGGCATCGTGTCCAGCCGCTGGATCGCCGCGTGCGCCCACCGGGTGGAGGAGGAATACAGCCCGTCGCTGTCGCTGGTCTACCTGCCCCATCTCGACTATGACCTGCAGCGGTTCGGCCCCGGCGATCCGCGCATCCCCGCCCAGGTGGCGGCGGTGGATGAATTGGCCGGCGGGCTGATCACCATGGCCGAACGGGCGGGGATGGCGGTGGTGGTGTTGTCGGAATACGGCATCACCCCGGTCACCGGCGCCATCGCCATCAACCGCGCCCTGCGCCGCGCCGATCTGCTGGCGGTGCGGACGGAGCAGGGCGGGGAACTGCTGGACGCCGGCGCGTCGGAGGCCTTTGCCGTCGCCGACCACCAGATCGCCCACATCTACGTCCGCAACCCCGACCGGGTGGCGGAGGTCGCCGCCGTGGTCGCCGGTCTGGACGGGGTGGAGCGCGTGCTCGACGCGCCGGCCAAGCGCGCCGCCGGTCTGGATCATCCCCGCTCCGGCGATCTGGTGGCGGTCAGCCGTGCCGACCGCTGGTTCAGCTATCCTTACTGGCTGGACGACGACCGGGCGCCCGATTTCGCCCGCATGGTGGAAATCCACCGCAAGCCCGGCTACGACCCCGCCGAACTGTTCCTCGATCCCGCCATCGGCTGGCCGAAACTGGCCATCGGCTGGCGGTTGCTGAAGCGGCGGCTGGGGTTCCGCACGCTTCTGGACGTGATCCCGCTGGATGCCGGTCTGGTGAAGGGATCGCACGGCCGCCCCACCGACGATCCGGCGGCGGGGCCGGTGTTCATCACCTCCGACCCCGACCATCTGCCCGCCGGGCCGGTGGCCGACACGGGCGTGAAAGACCTGCTTCTCGCCCATCTCTTCCCGCGCGCAGCGGTGTGACCGCCGCCTCCGCCCGATGGTGCCGCCGGCTGATCCCGTGCCGGTTGGGGATAGGTGAAAACCCCTAGTGTCCTAAGAAACACCCCCGATTTTCGGCGGAACCGAAATTCCGTACCCTACAGATGTTGGTTGGCCGGATAGGGGGCCAACCGAATTTTCTGGATCCGACGTCAACAAGCGGCATTGCGGCGGCCGGGGCGGGCATCGGTCCCGCGCGTGCCGGCCATGGCCCCGGAATGCTCTGCCGCACCGCGGCCCCTGTGCCGCCGGTTCCGACATCGGCCGCATGACACAAAATCATATCGAAAGAGCCGCTCATGAAGATTTCTGCGCATGGGGTGTGTGCTGCTGCCTGCATGGCGACATTCGCCGCTTGGTCCCTTCCGGCCGCCGCGACGGAGGGGGGCGGCGGTGTGTACGGTCAGGGGTCGGAGAGTTTCCTGGCCGGGGCGTTGCCACCGCCCGGCACCTACATCGTCAATTATGACCAGTATTATCACGCCGGGACGTTCAAGAGCGGCAAGGCGGGCATCGACCGTTTCAACGCCACGGTGATGGCGAACGCCACCCGTTTCCTGCCGGTGTTCGACGCGCCGTTCATCGGCGGGGTGTGGGCGGTCCATCTGGTCCTGCCGTTCGTCGATGCCCGTGTCGATATCAACGGCATGAGCCAGCACAAATCCGGCCTGGGCGACATCGTTTTCAGCCCGGCCATCCTCGGCTGGAACCGGGGCAACTGGCATTACGCGGTCGGGGTGGACATCGTGGCGCCCACGGGCCGCTACAGCAAGACCGACCTTGCCAATCTGGGCCGCAATTACTGGGCCATCGAGCCGGTCGTCGCCGTCACCTATCTGAACGAGCAGGGGATCGAGGCGTCGGTGAAGCTGATGTACGACGTCAACTTCAAGAACACCGACACCGACTATGGTTCGGGCAACGAGTTGCACGCCGATTTCCTGGTCGCCAAGCATTTCGGCAATGTCGCCGCCGGCGTGGCGGGATACGCCTATCAGCAGGTCACCGGCGATTACGGCAGCGGTGCGGCTCTTGGGGATTTCAAGGGGCGTGTCTTCGCCCTCGGTCCGAACGTCCGCTACCAGCAGGGCGGGCTGTCGTTCGATGTCAAGTACACGCGGGAATTCGGGGCGGTCAACAAATCCCAAGGTGACCGCTTCTGGCTGAAGCTGGCCATCCCGCTCTGACCGACGCACATGATCCGGCCCGCGGCAGCGGGCAGACACACAAGAAAGGTGTGTACCATGGACAGTCCAAGCACGCTTCACGACCTGGGCGACGACCACGCCCTGGAACGGGTTCCCGACGGCGACCGCCACACCTGGCTTGACATCTCGTGGAGCACGGTCGGCATCGTCACCACGCTGATCCAGCTTTTCATCGGTGCGCTGGTGACCTTTGTCGGCGGCATGGTCATCGGTCTGACGGCCGGTGTCTTCGTCATGCTGGTGGGGGCCGCGCTGGGGGCGGCACTCGGCCATATCGCCTGCCGGACCGGCCTGTCGAGCACCATGATCGCCCGGCGCCATGGCTTCGGCGACAAGGGGGCGGTCATCACCTCCTCGATCCTGGCCTTTATGATGATCGGGCTGATCGCGGCCGAAAACGTCCTGCTGTACAAGGGCTTCCTGTTCTTCTTCGGTGCTTCCGACACGCTTGCCAACCAGTTGATCGCCTATGGGATCATGACCGCGGCCTGGATCGGTCTGACGGCTTACGGCTTCGATCTGGTGACGCGGGTGGCGTCGGTGACCCTGATCGGTTTTCTGGCGGTGCTGGCGTACATGATGGTGCGCATCGTCGATGCGTCGGGGCAGTCGTGGGTCGGTGTGCTGACCTTCCAGGCGCAGATCCCGGCCGAACAGTTGGCGCTGCTGGGGGCCGATACGGTGAGCGGCAAGCTGGCCTTCTGCGTCAACCTGCTGATCGGCACGGCGGGGGCCTTGGCGCTGGTCGATGCGGATCTGGGCCGCTACGCGCGCAGTTCGCGCGACATCGGCGTTGCGGCGCTGCTGGGCAACCTGTTCATGGATGTGGGCATGGTGGCCTTCGGCGGCATCGCCATGTACGCGGGCATGCCCAGCCTGATCGAGTATTACGTCGGGGTGGAGGGCATGTCGGCGGCGGATGCCGGGCGCATCGCGCTGGAGAATCCCGATCGCGTCGCCGCCGCCTTCATCATTTTCGGCGGCGTGGTCGGAACGGTGCTGATGGTGCTCGCCCAGTCCAAGGCCCAGGTGCTCAACACCTACAGCAGTTCGCTCGCCCTTACCAATCTGGCGGATTCGGTGTTTGCGTGGCGGCCCGGCCGTCTGCTGTTCGTCGTGCTTGCCAACCTGCTGTCGCTGGTCTTCCTCAGCGGCAACATGCTCGTCTGGTTCAACTCCTTCCTGACGATCCTCGGCGTGCTGACGACGTGCTTCACCGGCATCATGATCGCCGATTATTTTCTGGTGGCGCCGGCGCTGGCCCGCCGCGGCCGCATCCCGCGGCAGGAGACGGTGAACTGGGCCGGCGTGCTGTCGCTGTGCGCCGGTTTCGTTCTGGCGCACTATGTCCTGCGCTCCGTCGTGCCCATCGAGTTCTTCACCTCGCTCGGCGTGTCGGCGACGCTCTACCCGCTGCTCCGGCTTTCCGTGTTGCAACCCAAGCCGGTGTTGGCCGCGGCTGCGGCCGAATAGGCCGACCGGATCCCGGCCGCCGTCACAGGGGGCGGCCGGGATCCGTCTTGTCCGTCCGCCGTCCGTCACGCTACGCTTCAACCCTGGTTAGCGCCCGCCCCCCGACCGGCAGGACCATGAGCATCGATATCGACTATCAGGTCATTTGCGAGAACGCCACCGACTCCATCGTCGTCCATGATGCGGACGGCACGATCATTTACGCCAACGCGCGTGCAGCCGCCGTCAACGGCTACACGGCCGAGGAATTCAGGGCGCTGAGCGTGACCGACATCAGCGCGCGCGGCCCCCGGTACAACAACCAGGCCGTGCGCCGTCTGATGCGCGAAACCATCCGGCGCGGCGCCATGCGCACCGAATGGATGAACCGCACCCGCGACGGGCGCGAATACCCGGTCGAGGTGGAGCTGAAAAGCATCATCATGTCCGGCCGGTCGTGCGTCATCTCGATCGCCCGCGATATTTCCGACCGCAAGGAAAACGAACGGCGGTTGTCGGAGCGTGAACTCCACTTCCGCAAGCTCATCGAGAATTCCGACGACGGGATCGCCATCCTGGAGCCGGGGGGCCGGGTGAAGTACGTCGGCCCGTCGATCGTCAAGCTTACGGGGTATGATGAGGCCGAGTTCGTCCGGCGGAGCTTCTTCGGCATGATCGATCCGGCGTGCCGGGCGCCGCTGCGCACCGCTCTGCGCAAGCTGGCGGCCGACGGCCCCGCCCTGCGCAAGAGCTACGGCGTGATCGGCCGGGACGGGCGGCGGCGGATTCACGAGGCATCCTTTCAGAACCTGTGCGCCGATCCGAACATCGCCGGCATCCTCGTCAACTTCCGCGACGTGACCGAGCGGATGGAGGCCGAGGCCAGAGCGCGGCGCCACCAGCGCGAACTGGAACATCTGGCCCGTCTGGGGGTGATGGGGGAGATGGCATCGGCCACCGCGCACGAGTTGAACCAGCCGTTCGCTGCCGTCTCCAACTATATCGGCGGGCTGCTGGCACGGCTGCGCACGGGGACGATGGAGCCGCAGGACCTCGTGCCGGTTCTGGAAAAAACCGTGCGGGAGGCGGAGCGGGCGGGGCGCATCATCTCCAGCCTGCGCAGCTTCACCCGCCGGACGGAGGTCAAGCACGAGCCGGCCGACCTCAACGATCTGGCCGGCGCCATGCTGGAATTCATCGAACTGCGGGCCAGGGACAGCGGCGTGTCGGTGGTGCTGTCCCAGTGGCCGGAACCGCTGACGGTCGAATGCGACCGCGTGCTGATCGAACAGGCCATCCTCAACATCGCCGTCAACGGCATCGAGGCGATGGACGCCACCCCGGAGAACGCCCGCTGGCTGCGCATCGAAACCGCGCGCCGCGACGGCCGGGCCATCGTGGCGATCAGCGACAACGGGTGCGGGCTGTCGGACGAGCAGATCGCCCGCATTTTCGATGCCTTCTACACCGGCAAGCCCGACGGGTTCGGCATCGGCCTGTCGCTGTGCCGGTCGATCCTGGATTCCCACGAAGGCCGGCTGTGGGTGGATTCGGCGCCGGGGGCCGGTGCCCGCTTTTCCATGTCGCTGCCGATCCGCTCCGGGCCAGTGCCCGACGAAGGCGGGGGAACCGAGCGAAGCGGCACGGACGCAGCACCCGACCGGGATTTACGATGCCCGGCCGGGAACTAAGATAAGCATTGACCGGGCATGAACTTCATAACATAGTCTTATTTCCACAATCAAACTGTGCAAAGCGTCTGCTGTTCGGAGAGGCTGCCTTTGATGGGAAAGCCCTATCGCGGAGTGAGGAAGAGAACGCGACGCTTTGGTCTGGCGCCATGCGGGCAAATTAGTACGCTTTTCTCCAATCGTTGCATCGTCAATCAGGATTGCTGCGTTTTTGATGCTTCGTCGGATGCGATTTTTGTTCACGACGCCGCATCCGGGCGCATCCTGGCGATGAACCGGCAGGCGTGCGAACTGACCGGGCGGGCGCGGGGCGAGTTGAAGGGCCGCACCGTGGATGCCATCAGCGCCCCGGCGGCCGAATTCCACGCGCAGGCCGCCCTGTCGCGGATCCGGTCGGCGCTGACCGACGGGCCGCAGATCTTCGAATGGCGGCTGCGGCGGCAGGAGTGCGAATTCCCGGTGGAGGTCCGCCTGAAGCCCATCGACGGGCCGGGGGGGCGCCGTGTGCTGGCCGCGTTCCGCGACGTCAGCGACCGGCAGGCGGCCGAGCGCCGCCTGGTGGAGCGGGAACGCTATTACCGGACGCTGATCGAAAACGCGGTGGACGGCATCGCCATCGTGTCGGACGAGGGGCGGGTCCGCTATGTCGGGCCGTCGATCACCGCCGTTCTGGGTTTCAGTGAGCGGCAGGTTCTGGGGCGGAGCGTCATTCCCTTCCTGCATCCGGCCGATGCCGGGGAGGTGCGGGCGCTGCTGCGCGGCACGGGCGACGGTCTGCGGGTGGGGGAGGTGCGGCGGCTGAGCTACCGCATCCTGCACCGTGACGGGCGCTGGCGGCACCACGACGCCTTTGTGAAGGATCTGCGCCACGATCCGGCCATCGGCGGCTTTCTGGTCAATTTCCGCGACGTGACGGACCTGCTGCGCGCCGAGAACGCCGCCCGTACGCAGGAGCGTCAGGTGGAGCATCTGGCCCGGCTGAGCACGCTGGGCGAACTGGCGGCCTCGCTGGCCCATGAACTCAACCAGCCCATTGCCGCCGTGGCGAACTACATCGGCGGCAGCGTCGAACGGCTGTCCAAGCGCCAGGGGACGCTGGCCAGCGTGCTGCACGGGCTTGACCGCGCCCAGGCGGAGGCCTTGCGCGCCGGGCGCATCATCGCCGGCTTGCGCAGCTTCACGCGCCGCGGCGACCATCAGCGGGAAGAGACGAACCTGACCCATCTCGTGACCGAGGTGGCGCAACTGATCGAACTGAAGGCCGAGATGGCGGCGGTGGATGTCATTTACGACCTGCGGCACGAACTGCCGCCGGTGGCCTGTCATCGGGTGCTGATCGAGCAGGTCATCCTCAACATCGCTTTCAACGGTATCGAGGCCATGGACACGGATTGGCACGGCGACCGGCGGCTTACGCTGTCCACGGCACCGGCCGGGGACGGGGCGCGCCTGTCGATCGCCGACACCGGGCCGGGGCTGGGCGGCATCAACCCGGACCGCCTTTTCGAAGCCTTCTACACCACGAAGAAGCATGGGCTTGGCATCGGGCTGTCGCTGTGCCGGTCGATCATCGACAGCCATGGCGGGCATGTGTGGGTCACGGCACCGATCGGCCAGGGGACCGTCTTCCATGTGCTGTTGCCCTCGCGGCTCAATCCGACGACGTGGCCCCCGACGACATGGCCCCCGATGACGTGGCCGGTGTGACATGCAGCTTTCATCCCACCCGCAGGACCCGCGCGAACCCGTCGTCTATGTGGTCGATGACGATGATTCGGTGCGGGAATCGCTGGTCTGGCTGGTCGAATCCGTCGGGCGGCGGGCGCTGGCCTTCCGCGGCGCGCAGGAGTTCCTCAACGCCTACGACCCGTCGCAGCCCGGATGCCTGATCCTGGACATCCGGATGCCGATCATCGGCGGCTTGGATTTGCAGGAACGGCTGCGGCAGTTCGATTGTCCCCTGCCGATCATCTTCATCACCGGGCACGGTGACGTGCCGATGTCGGTCCGGGCCATGAAGAAGGGCGCCTTCGATTTCGTTCAGAAGCCCTACAATTACCAGGACATGCTGGACATCATCGAGGCGGCGTTGCGCGCCGGGGCCGAGGCGCTGGAGCGTGCGCGCCAGCGCCTGGAGGCGCGGGAGCGGCTGGCGACCCTGACCCCGCGCGAACACGCGGTTCTGGCCAAGCTGGTCGAAGGGAAATCGAGCAAGATCATCGCGTTCGAACTGGGCATCAGCGCCAAGACGGTGGAAATCTACCGCACCAACATCCGCGAGAAGCTGGCGACCGATTCCGTGGCGCAGATGGTGCGCATGGTCCTGTCCACCGCCGGCTGAGTCCGCCCATCCAATAATTTTCTGATTTCCTTGATAAAAATGCCGGAGATTTGGAGGCGCCAGCCTCCAAGCGGGGCCGGGGCAGCCGCTCCATAGGCGCTAGCGCCTGAAATCCGAATGGAGGGTTGCGTTTGGCCGGCTGTCGTCACCATGCCCGAACTGGCGGCCAAGCTGAAAGCCGAGCGCGGGCTCATGGTTCACCCCGCCTCGCTGTCGCGCTGACGTCGCGGAGGACCGCCGGACGAGGACCGCCGGACATGGCGTGGCCACCGCCAGCCCCGAATGCGTGAGGAGCCGGACCGGCTGGTGTTCCTCGACGAGACGGCCATCACCACGAAGATGTTCCGACTGCGCGGACGGACAAAGCGCGGCCAGCGGTTCAAGGCCACGGCGCCGTTCGGCCATTGGGGCACCCAGACCTTCATCGCCGCCCTGCGCTGCGACGGGCTGACCGCCCCGTGGATCATCAAGAGCGCGATGAATCGGGCACTCTTCGAGGCCTATGTCGAAACCCAACTCGCCCCGACCTCAATCCCATTGAGATGGCCTTCGCCAAGCTCAAAGCTCATCTCCGCCGCATCGGCGCCCGCAGCATCCAAGAGTTGTGGAAAGCCGTCGGCTCCATCTGCGACCTCTACACTCCCGATGAATGCTGGAACTACCTCAAGCACGCTGGGTATGCCTCAGATTAAACGCTCGGAACTCTAAATCAAACGGTGGGCGGCAGCCGTTCGCCCCGGCGCAGCACATGGCCGCGCGCCCCGGCGATGCCCAGTTCCAGGCTTTCGGCGATGTTGCGGGCGCGCAGCAGGAACAGCTCCGCCGCCGCCGGCGGGCAGACCTCGGCCACGGTGTCCTCGAACAGGGCCAGCCAGCGGTCGAAATGGCGGGCGTCCACCGGCAGGGCCACATGGGCGCGCATGGGCTGTCCCTGGTACGATCCGGTCTTGAGCGTGACCGAGGCCCAGAACGACCGCATCCGCGCCAGATGCGGTTCCCAATCCTGGATCAGCGCGTCGAAGATGGGGCCAAGCTCGGCATCCCCGCGGACGCGGCCGTAAAAGGTATCGACCACGCGGGCGATCATCGCCGCGTCGATGCCGGTTTCCGCGTGGATGCGCCGGGTGACCTCGGCCCGGCGCTCAGGCCCGGACGGGCCGCCGTGGCCGTCATCATCGGCATCAATGGGGGCGGGGACGATGGTGGGCGGGATGCTCATCGGGAACCTGTGTCGGGGAAACCGGAAATTGATCGACGTCAAGGGAGAGTGCGGCATGGGTGATGCCCGTGAATTGCAGGGTGCTGCCGGCTGCCGCCTCGGGCATCACTGAACAGTTCTGTCTCATTGTCCTGTTTTCCAGCCCTCCTTATCCTTGACCGACGTCAAGAAGGCCAGCCGTCCGATGCCATCCAGCCCCGCTTCCTCGCCCGGCCCGTCCGCGTCCGCCGCTTCGTCCGCCGTGGGCGGGTTCGGATCGGCGTTTCGCCATGCCTCCTTCCGCTGGTTCTGGGGCGCGCGCATCTGCGCCTGGATCGCCATGCAGATGCAGGTGGTGGCGGTGGGCTGGCAGGTTTATTCCATCACCGGCCGGGCGCTGGATCTGGGGCTGGTCGGCCTGTTCCAGTTCCTGCCCACCCTGGCCCTGGCGCTGGTGGCCGGGCAGGTGGTGGACATGGTGGACCGCCGCCGCATCCTGGCCGTGGTGGTGATGCTGGAAACCCTGGCCATCGGCTCGCTGTTTCTGATGACGGTGACCGGCACCGTCAGCCCGCCGCTGATCTTTGCCGTGGTCGCGGTGATCGGCACCGCCAAGGCGTTCGAGGGGCCGGCGATGCAGGCCATCCTGTCGGCCCTGGTCCCGGCGGAGGATCTGCCCAACGCCATCGCCTGGAATTCTTCGGCCATGCAGACGGCGATGGTGGCGGGGCCGGCGGTGGGCGGCGTGCTCTACATCGCCGGGCCGGCGGTGGTCTATGGGGTCAGCACCGTGTTGCTGTGCTGTGCGGTGATGTTTGTTCTGCTGCTGCGCCCGCGCAAGGTGGAACTGGCGGCCCGTGCGGTCAGCCTGTCGTCGCTGTTGGCCGGCATCGCCTTCATCCGCAGCCGCAAGGCGATTCTGGGCGCCATTTCCCTGGACATGGTGGCGGTGCTGCTGGGCGGGGCGACGGCGCTGCTGCCGGTGTTCGCCCGCGACGTGCTGCTGGTCGGGCCGTGGGGGCTGGGGCTGCTGCGCGCGGCCCCGGCGGTGGGGGCGCTGATGATGGCCCTGATCCTGGCCCGCACGGGGGTGGAGCGCAACGCCGGCGGCTGGATGCTGGCGGCGGTGGCCGGATTCGGGGTGGCGACGGTGGTGTTCGGCCTGTCGTCCAGTGCTGTGGTGTCCTTTGGCGCGCTGTTCGTGCTGGGGGCCTGCGATCAGGTCAGCGTGCTGGTGCGCCAGACGCTCATCCAACTGTCCACGCCCGACGACATGCGCGGGCGGGTGGGGGCGGTGTCGTCCCTGTTCATCGGCGCGTCCAACCAGTTGGGCGAGTTTGAATCCGGGGTCGCCGCCGCCCTGCTGGGGGCGGTGCCCGCGGTGGTGGTGGGCGGTGTCGGGGCGGTGGCGTTGGCCGGCATCTGGGCGTGGCGCTTCCCCGACCTGCGCCGTCTGGACCGCCTGTCGCAGGTGCGGTAAAAATCTTACGGTTGGGTTGTCGTTCGGGATTATCGTAAAAAACGAACGCATTCGCGTGCATTCAATTTCTGATACCATCGCGCCATCACAACGATGGAGGGTGGCATGGATGCTTTTATCGGAACGATTATCCTGTGGCCGGTGCCGTGGGTGCCGACGGACTGGGCCTTGTGCGATGGGCGGCTGCTGCCGATCCAGCAGTACCCCGCCCTGTTTTCCCTGTTGGGAACCCGGTTCGGCGGTGATGGGATGAAGACCTTCGCCCTGCCCAAGCTGGCCGGGCCGGAGTCGAATCTCGCCTACATCATCGCGCTGAACGGCCTTTATCCCCCGCGGGACTGACCCGCGGCAGCCGGACCGTCTGGACCCGGGGGCGGCGGTGGGGTAGTCCTGTCGTCTGCTGATAATGGGAAGGGACGGTGGAGATGGCATCCTCCTGGGGTCGGGCGCTGGCGCTCTACCGCGACCCGCGGGTTGTGGCGATTCTGTTCCTGGGCTTTTCCGAAGGGTTGCCGCTGGCGCTGACCGGCAGCACCCTGTCGGTCTGGCTGCGGGAGGAGGGCATCAGCCGCACCGCCATCGGCCTGTTCGCCCTGGTCACCATGCCCTATGCGCTGAAGTTCCTGTGGGCGCCGCTGATCGACCGGCTGCATCTGCCGGTGCTGACGCGGGTGTTCGGGCGGCGGCGCGGCTGGGCCTTGGCGACCCAGGCCGCGCTGATGGCGGCCCTGCTGGCCCTGGGGACCAGCAACCCGGCGGCCGATGTCGCCACCATGGCGGTGTGCGCGGTGATCGTCGCCTTCTGCTCCGCCAGCCAGGACATCGTGATCGACGCCTACCGCGTCGAACTGCTGGAGGATGAGAAGCAGGCGGCGGGGGCGGCGACGCTGGTGCTGGGCTACCGTTTCGGCATGCTGGCGGCGGGGGCCGGCGCCCTGTTCATCGCCGCGGCCGAGGGGTGGTTCGCCGCCTATGCCACTATGGCGGCGCTGGTGGGGGTGGGGATGGTCACCATCCTGCTGGCCCCGGAACCCAAACCCGCCGTGTCGGCGGCATCGGCGGCGCGCGAACGCCACGCGGCGGAATGGCTGGCCGCCCGCCCGCACCTGTCGCCGCGGCAGGCGGCGGTGCTGGCGTGGTTCCACGGCGCGGTGGTGGCGCCGTTCGCCCAGTTCATGACCCGGCGGGCGTGGCTGGCGGTTCTGCTGTTCATCGCCTGTTACAAGCTGGGCGACGTGCTGGCCGGGGTGATGGCCGCCCCCTTTTATGTGGACCTGGGCTTTTCCAAGGACGAAATCGCCGCCGTGACCAAGGTGTTCGGCCTGTGGGCCACCATCATCGGCGGGCTGATGGGCGGGGTGGTGGTCGGGCGGCTGGGCGTGATGCGCGGGCTGCTGGTCGGCGGGCTTTTGCAGATGGTGTCCAACCTGGGCTATCTGTTCCTGGCCTGGGCCGGGCACGACACCGCCGCGCTGGCGGTGACAGTGGCGGTGGAAAACCTGTGCGGCGGCATCGCCACCGCGGCCTTCGTCGCCTATCTGTCGGGGCTGTGCGATGCCGCCTACACCGCCACCCAGTACGCGCTGCTGTCCAGCTTCTACAAGCTGGGCGGTGACCTGTTCGGCGCCAACAGCGGCTGGCTGGCCGACCGGCTGGGGTGGAACGACTTCTTTTTGTTGTCCACCGCCGGGGCGGTGCCGGGGCTTCTGGTGCTGCTGTGGCTGATGGGGCGGGTCAAGGAGCCGCCGCCCAAGGATCTGGCGGCGGTTCAGAACAGCGCCAGCTGATCGCCGGCCCGCGGCGGCGGGGCGAAGCGGGTGCAATCCAGCGTGATGCTGTCGCGGTTGCGGGCGTTCAGCCCCAACCGCCGGCAGGCGGCGTGAAACCGCGCCCGCAGCAGGTCGGCATAAACCCCGTGGCCGGTGAAGCGGCGCCCGAATTCCGCCGCGTACAGCGTGCCGCCGTGGCAATCGCGGATCAGCCCCAGCACCTTGCCCGTGCGGTTGGGGGTGTGGGTGTCGAGCCACGCCCGCATCAGATCCTTCACCTCGTGGGGCAGGCGCACCAGGATATAGGCCGCACCCACCGCCCCGGCGTCGCGGGCGGCGGTGAGGATGGCGTCCAGCTCGTGATCGGTCAGACCGGGGATCAGGGGCGCCGCCATCACCGTCACCGGCACCCCGGCGCGGCTCAACGCCGCGATGGCGTCCAGCCGGCGGTGAGGGGCGGCGGCCCGCGGCTCCAGCGTGCGGGCGGTGTCGGGGTTGAGGGTGGTGACGGAAATCCCCACCTGCACCAGCCGCCGCGCCGCCATGTCGGCCAGAATGTCGAGATCCCGCATCACCAGCGCCGATTTGGTCACCAGCGCCGCCGGGTGGTTGAAGGCGGACAGGACCTCCCAGATCCCGCGGGTGATGCGCAATTCCCGCTCCACCGGCTGATAGGCGTCGGTGTTGGTGCCGATGGCGATGGGGCGGCAGCGGTAGCGGGGAGAGCGCAACTCCCCATCCAGCACGGCGGCGGCGTTGAACTTGGCGAACAGCCGGGTTTCGAAATCCAGTCCCGGCGACAGGCCGAGATAGGCGTGGTTGGGCCGGGCGAAGCAATAGACGCACCCGTGCTCGCACCCCTTGTACGGGTTGACCGACTGTTCCAGCGGAATGTCGGGGGAATCGTTGCGGCAGATCAGGGTGCGCGCCGTGTCGGGCAGGACGGTGGTGCGCAGCGGCGGCTCCTCCCCCGGCTGCCGTTCCCACCCGTCGTCCACCGCTTCCGCCGCCAGACGGTCGAACCGCGGGGCCGGATTCCCCACCGCACCGCGGCCCTTATAGGCCCGGTCGGGAAGCCTGTCGTCGGGGGGGAGGGGTGTCTGCATAGCCCGAGCATGGCCCTGCAATTCGAACAAATCAAGAACATTCTGACCGGACCCGCGAACGGACCCGCCCCGGCAAACCGTCGATAGCCGGGGAGCAAACCGGGGGTGTGCGGTGTTGTCGCAAAGGACACGCCGCACAACCGGGGGATTGCCCGCGATGACCCAGACGCTTCCCGCCCGTTTTGCCCACGCCATGCCCTTTGGGGCGCAGGTCCGGGCCGACGGCGCCGTGCGCTTCCGCCTGTGGGCGCCGGACGCAGCAGCGGTGTCGGTGGATATCGCCGGCGGCCCCCGGCTTCCCATGACGGCGGAGGAGGGCGGGTGGTTTTCCGTGACCACGGACCGGGCCGGGCCGGGCACCGGGTACTGTTTCCGCCTGCCCGACGGGCGGGCGGTGCCCGACCCGGCATCCCGCTGGCAGCCGGACGGGGTGCATGGGGCCAGCCGGGTGGTGGACCCCCGCACCTATCGCTGGACCATGGCGGACTGGCGTGGGCGGCCGTGGCACGAGACGGTGCTGTACGAACTCCACATCGGCACGTTCACGCCCCAGGGCACCTACCGCGCCGCCATCGGCCGGCTGGATCATCTGGTGGACACCGGAATCACGGCGGTGGAACTGATGCCGCTGGCCGAATGCCCCGGCGGGCGCAACTGGGGCTATGACGGGGTGCAGCTTTTCGCCCCCGAATCGGCCTATGGCACGCCCGACGATCTGAAGGCGCTGATCGACGCGGCCCACGGGCGGGGGCTGATGGTGTTTCTCGATGTGGTCTACAACCATTTCGGGCCGGAGGGGAATTACCTCAGCGCCTACGCCGGCGGCTTCTTCACCGACCGGCACCGGACACCATGGGGCGGGGCGGTCAACTTCGACGGCGCCGGCTCCCTTCCGGTGCGGGAGTTCATGATCCACAACGCCCTTTATTGGCTGGAGGAATACCGCTTCGACGGGCTGCGGCTGGATGCGGTGCACGCCATCCATGACGACTCATCCCCCCATATCCTGGAGGAACTGGCCCGCCGGGTCCGCGACGGCGTGGGGCGGGACCGCCATGTGCATCTGGTGCTGGAAAACGACGACAACCGGCCCCGCTTTCTCGAACGCGGCGGGTCGGGGCCGCGCTTCCACACCGCCCAGTGGAACGACGACTACCACCACGCCGCCCACGTCATCGCCACGGGCGAAAGCGGGGGGTATTACGCCGACTATGCCGCCGATCCCATCGGCGGCTTGTGCCGGGCATTGACCGAGGGCTTCATCTATCAGGGCGATCTGTCCCCCTTCCGTGGCGGCGAGGCGCGGGGGGAACCGTCGGGGCACCTGCCGCCGCTGGCCTTCGTGCATTTTCTCCAGAACCACGACCAGATCGGCAACCGTGCCCTTGGGGAACGGCTGACCGCCCTGGCGCCGCCGGAACGGGTGGAAGCACTGCTGACCGTCACCCTGCTGGCCCCGTCGGTCCCGCTGCTGTTCATGGGGGAGGAATGGGGGGAAACCCGCCCCTTCGCCTTCTTCACCGATTTCACCGGCGATCTGGCCGACGCGGTGCGCGAGGGGCGGCGGCGGGAATTCGCCGCCTTCCCCGCCTTCGCCGACCCCGAGGCGCGGGCGCGCATCCCCGACCCCAACGCCCCGGACACCTTCCGGCGCTCGTGCCTGGACTGGGGCATGGTGACGCAGGAACCCCACGCCGCCCGGCTGGCGCTGGTCCGCCGCCTGCTGCGCCTGCGGGCGGAATGGATCACCCCGCGGCTGCCCGGCATCGGCAGCGGCACGGTTCTGTGGCGGGAGGGCACCGGCTTTGCCCTGGCCTGGAGCCTGTCCGGGGGTGGGCGGCTGACGCTGCTGGCCAATCTGGGGGATGCGCCGGTCGCGGTGCCGGAACGCCCCAAGGGGGAACCGCTGGTGGGGGATGGGGCCGCGGACCGGCTTTCCGGCTGGACAGCCCTGTGGTTCCTACAGTCCTAATATCACCCAGGCGTCCATAACCGGGAACAGGGGAGTGGTTGATGAGTGCTCTTGCGCGGCTGGCCGAGGTTGCGGGGATCGAACCCTTCTATCACGACATCTGGGGGAACCGCCGCGACACCTCGCCGGAGACGATGCGGGCGCTCCTGGCGGCCATGGGCCTGGACGCCGGCACCGAGGACGCGGCGGTGGCCAGCCTGACGGCGCTGGAGGGCCGCGCGTGGCGGCGGATGCTGCCGCCGGTTCTGGTGCTGGTGGAGGATGAGCCGGCGGTGATCCCGATCAGCACCCCGGTGGATGGCGAAGGGGCGTCGCTGACCTGGACCCTGACGGAAGAGGGGGGGGCGCATCGTTG
This sequence comes from uncultured Rhodospirillaceae bacterium, assembly GCA_937927415.1. Lineage (GTDB taxonomy): Bacteria > Pseudomonadota > Alphaproteobacteria > Azospirillales > Azospirillaceae > Azospirillum. Next base: position 14,858 of record CALBDS010000056.1, on the reverse strand, counting down.
CGAAACCGTGCCCCTGGCCTCCCTCCCGGTTCTTGAAAACGGGACGTATGAGGGGACGGCGTACGTCCGCCGCGGTCTGACCCTGCCGCAGGTGCCGCCCTTGGGCTATCACCGGCTGGAGGTCACCCTGTCCCCCGGTGGGGTGGGGGCCGACATGGTGCTGATTCTCAGCCCCCGCCGCTGTCTGATGCCGGAGGAGGTGGTGCCGGGTGGCCGCACCTGGGGCGTGGCGCTTCAGCTGTACGGGCTTCGCGGGCACAGCGATTGGGGGATCGGGGATTTCGACGATCTGGCCCGCTTTGGGGAAACCATGGGGCGGCTGGGCGCCGGGCTGGTGGGGCTGAACCCGCTGCACGCGCTGTTCCCCGCCGATCCCCACCATTTCGGCCCCTATTCCCCGTCGTCCCGCAGTTTCCTCAACGTGCTCTACATCGATGCGGAGGCGGTGCCCGATCTGGCCGAATCGCCGGACGCCCAGGCCATGATCGCCGATCCCGCCTTTCAGGAGCGGCTGGCGGCGGCGCGGGCGGCGGAACTGGTGGATTATCCGGCGGTGTCGGCCCTCAAGATGCCGGTGCTGGAGGCCCTGCACCGCAGCTTCCGCGCCCGCCATCTGGCGGTGGACGGCAGCGCGCGCGGGCGGGAATTCCGCGCCTTCCAGGCGGCGATGGGCGACGCCCTGTTCCGCCACGCCCTGTTCGACACCCTGCACGAGCATTTCTTCCGCCAGGATCAGGCCCTGTGGGCGTGGCAGGCCTGGCCCGAACCCTACCGCCGTCCCGACAGCCCGGAGGTGGCGGCCTTTGCCGCCGAACACGCTGAACGGGTGGAGTTCTTCACCTATCTGCAGTGGGAGGCGGACCGGCAGTTGGGGGCCGCCGCCGCGCGGGCCAGGGACGCGGGGGTGACGGTGGGGTTCTACCGCGACCTTGCCGTCGCCGGATCCCCCGGCGGGGCGGCGGCGTGGGCGCAGCCCGGTGTGCTGGTCCGCGGGGCCAGCGTCGGCGCGCCCCCCGACCAGTTCAACATGAAGGGGCAGAACTGGGGCCTTGCCCCCTTCTCGCCCGTGGGGCTGCGCGATGCGGCCTACGCCCCCTTCGCCGCCATGGTGCGGGCCAACATGCGCCATGCCGGCGCCCTGCGCATCGACCATGTGATGGCGCTGAAGCATCTGTTCTGGATTCCCGACACGGACGGGGCGGAGGGGGCCTATGTCCGCTACCCGTTCCAGGACATGGTGCGGATCATCGCCCTGGAATCCCGCCGTCAGGGCTGCATCGTCATCGGCGAGGATCTGGGGACGGTTCCCGAAGGGTTCCGCCCGGCCATGGCGGCGGCAGGGGTGCTCAGCTACCGCGTGGTCTATTTCGAGCGTACCGCCGACGGCGGCTATGTGGCGCCGGGGGATTATCCGGTGGATTCCATGGCGGTGGTGTCCACCCACGACCTGCCCACCTTCCGGGGGTTCTGGACCGGCCATGATCTGGAGGTGCGGCGGGCGCTGGACCTCTATCCCGACGCCGCGGCGGCGGACAAGGACGCCTGGGATCGCGGGGTGGACCGCTGGCGGCTGCTGCTGGCGCTGGGGGCGCAGGGGCTGAAACCCGCCCGTTACGTCAGCGATGACGGCGCCCAGCCGTTTTCCCGGGAACTGTCGGAGGCCGTCCACCGTTACCTCGGCAGAACAACGGGACGGATCGTGATGATGCAGATCGAGGATGCGTTGGGCGAGGTCGAACAGCCCAACCTGCCGGGGACCACCGACCAGCATCCCAACTGGCGCCGCCGCTTGGCCGTGGCGGTGGAGGATCTGGCCGGTGACGACGGCCTGCAGGCCATGGCCGCCGCCGTCCGGCGGGGGCGGGAGGAGGGGGGCGGATGACCGCCCCCACGGTTCCGCGGGCCACCTACCGCCTGCAGTTCGGTGCCGGTTTCACCTTCGATCAGGCGGCGGCGCTGGCCCCGTATCTGGAGGCGCTGGGGATCAGCCACGTCTACGCCTCCCCCTTTCTCAAGGCGCGGGCGGGGTCGTCGCACGGTTACGACATCACCGATCACGCCCTGATCAATCCGGAAATCGGCGACACGGCCGCCCTGAACCGCATGGCGGCGGCGTTGCAGGAGCGGGGGATCGGCCTGATCCTCGATTTCGTGCCCAACCACATGGGGGTGGGGGGCAATGACAACCCGTGGTGGCTCGATGTGTTGGAATGGGGGCCGGCGTCCCCTTTCGCCCCCTTCTTTGACATTGACTGGGAACCGCTGGAACCGGCCCTGCACGGCAAGGTGCTGTTGCCCTTTCTGGGCGACCATTATGGTGCTGTGCTGGAGCGGGGCGAGCTGCAGGCGCGTTTCGACACCGACCGCGGCGCCTTTGCCGTGTGGTACCACAACCACCGCTTCCCCATCGCCGTGCGCCATTACGCCCGCCTGCTGAAACAGGCGCGCGACCGGGCGGGGGATGATCCGGGCATGGCCCTGGACGCCCTGATCGCCGGTTTTGCCGGGCTGGGCAACGGGGCCAGATCGGTGCAGCGTCAGGCGTCCGCCCACCGGCAGGCCGATGAACTGCGCCGTCAGCTTGCCGCCACCGTCGCCGCCAGCCCGCCGCTGGATCAGGCCATCGGGGATATGCTGGCGGCGCTGAACGGCACGCCGGGGGACTCCGACAGCTTCACCACCCTGCACCAGTTGCTGGAGGATCAGCATTACCGCGTCGCCTTCTGGCGGGTGGCGGCGGATGAGATCAACTACCGCCGCTTTTTCGACATCAACGATCTGGCCGGTCTGCGCATCGACCGGCCGGAGGCGTTCGAACTGGCCCACCAGCTCGTTTTCCGCCTGATCGGGGAGGGCACGCTGCAGGGGCTGCGGCTGGACCACATCGACGGGCTGTTCGACCCCGCCGGTTATTGCCAGAAGCTGCAGGACCGCGCCGCCTATCTGACGGTGCAGACGCCGCCGTCGTCCCATGACGCACCGGGGCTGCGGCTGCCCCACCCGTTCTATGTGCTGGTGGAAAAGATCCTGGCCCATCACGAATCCTTACGCGACGGCTGGGCGGTGTCGGGGACCACCGGCTACGAGTTCATGACTCTGGTCTGCGGCCTGTTCGTCGATCCGGCGGCGGAAGAGGCGATGACCGCCGCCTATCACGCAATCATCGGGCGCAGCGTGGATCTGGAGCGGCTGGTCCTCGACACCAAGCGCCGGACCATGCTGACCTCCCTGTCCAGCGAACTGCACATGCTGGCGGCCCGGCTGCACCGGCTGGCTCAGCAAAGCTGGTGCACCCGCGACTTCACCTTGACCGGGATGCGGCGGGCGCTGGTGGACGTGGCCGCCTGTCTGCCGGTCTACCGGACCTATGTGACGGGCGAGCAGGTGACCGACACCGACCGCAAATATCTGGATTGGGCGGTGGGGCGGGCGCGGCGGCTGGCGGGGGCGGCCGATTCCTCCCTGCTCGACTTCATCCATGCGGCGCTGACCACCGATCTGGCCCAACGCCCCGCCTACCGTGCGGAGGATGTGGTCCAGGTGGCGATGTCCTTCCAGCAGTTCACCGGCCCGGTGATGGCCAAGGCGCTGGAGGACACGGTGTTCTACCGCTACGCCCGTCTTCTGTGCCTGAACGAGGTGGGGGGCGAGCCGGGGCGGTTCGGGACCAGTGCCGCGGCCTTTCACCATGTCAACCAGGACCGGCTGGCGCGTTTCCCCTTCGGCCTGTTGGCCACCGCCACCCACGACCACAAGCGCGGCGAGGACACCCGGCTGCGCATCGCCGTCCTGTCGGAAATGGCCGAGGGCTGGCACGCCCGCGTCCGGCGCTGGACCCGGCTCAACCGGATGAAGCGCAGGCAGGGGACGGGGGACGGGACCCGCGCGCCCAGCCGCAACGACGAATACATCTTCTATCAGACCCTGGTGGGTGCCTGGCCGCCGGACCTGTCCCCCGATGACGGTGCGGGCCTGGGGGCGTTTGCCGACCGTCTGGCCGCCTATATGCTGAAGGCGGTGCGGGAGGCGAAGGTGCGGACATCCTGGACCACCCCCAACCCCACCTATGAGGCGGGGGTGGAGCATTTCGTGCGCACCGTGCTCGATCCCGCCCGCTCGGCCCCCTTCCTCGCCGATGTGGCGGCACTGGTGGCGGAAATCGGCCCGGCGGCGGCGGTGAACGGTCTGGCCCAGACCCTGCTGAAACTGACGGTGCCGGGGGTGCCCGACCTCTACCAGGGCACGGAATGGTGGGATTTCAGCCTCGTCGATCCCGACAACCGCCGCCCGGTGGACTACACCGCCCGCGCCGCCGCCCTGGCGGGCAACGCGCCCCCGGATACCCTGTTGGAGCACTGGACCGACGGCCGGATCAAGCAGCGGGTGATCGCCGCCACCCTGGCCCTGCGCACGGCCGATCCCACCCTGTTCGCCGCCGGCGATTACCGCCCGGTGGAGGTGACGGGGGAGGGGGCCGCCCACATCGTCGCCTTCGAACGCCGCAGCCCGGCGGCCTCGCTGGTGGTGGTGGTGCCGCGGCTGGTGCTGGGCCGGATGGCCGGGGCCACCCGGCCGCTGCCGCCGCCGGACACATGGGGCGACACCGCCCTGGTGCTTCCCGCCCCGGCGGGGAACTGGACCGACCCTCTGACCGGCGCCGAACGGACGCCCGACGACGATGGACGGCTGCCTGTTGCGGAGGCCCTGGACCGTTTTCCGGTTGCTCTTTTGCATCGGCGGTTTATCTGATTGGTCCAGCACGCATTTCTGTCCGACGGTTCGCGGCCGTTCCGCGGCAAGAAGGGAAAGGGCATCCTTCGATGAAGGGCGATCCGAGCATCATCCGGCACCTCAACACCATCCTCACCAACGAGCTGACGGCGGTGAACCAGTATTTCCTGCATGCCCGCATGCTGAAGAACTGGGGCCTGACGCGGGTCGCCAAAAAGGTCTATGAGGAATCCATCGGCGAGATGAAGCACGCCGACAAGATGATCGAGCGCATCCTGTTTCTGGAAGGTCTGCCCAACCTGCAGGATCTCCACAAGCTGAAGATCGGCGAAGACATCGTGGAGATGTTCAACGCCGATCTCGGGGTGGAAAGCCACAACCGCGGCTGTCTGCAGGTGGCGATTGCCGATTGCGAATCGGCCAAGGATTACGTCAGCCGCGAGATCTTCGAAGCCATCCTGGAAGACACCGAAGAACACATCGACTGGCTGGAAACCCAGCTCGACCTGATCCAGCGGATCGGCGTCACCGCCTATCAGCAGGAACAGATCAACGGTGGAAGCTGATTACCGGATGGCCGTGTGGTCGATTTCCACCGTATGGCCCGGCCCGGCGTCGAGCAGGACATAAAACGGCTGGTCGGGCCGCCGGAAACGGACGGTGGAATCGGCCCCCAGCCGTCCGGGGACCAGCACCGCCCCGTCATCGGCGATGACGTCGATGACCACCCCCGGCGCCCCCGATCCGTCGGAAAAACCGCCGGTGCACACCACCGTGACGGCATTCTCCATCCGGCAGCGGCAGACCGGGTGATGGGCCAGGGCCGTGGTGGGGGCCATGATGGCGGTGACGAGCAGCACCGCGGTCCCTGAAAACAGGCGTCGCAGCATTCAGCGGCCTCCCAAAAGCTGATCCAGGGGCAGGGCGGCCTGATGAAACCGCCCGTCCCAACTCTCAACCGTCAACCACAGTTCCTCCGCACCGGAAAGGGTGGGGGGAATGACCACCTCCGCCTCCCGTTCATAGGGGTTGCCCTCGGCCAGCGCGCCCAGGGTGCGGATGCTGCGCGGCTTGCCCACGCGCAGGAAGATTGCCCGGATGGTGTCCGCATCGCCGGCGGTCACATGCACGGCGTAGTCCTTCATCCGGTCGCCGGTGGGTTCCTGGTGCGGCCCGCGGTCGCCGGTGACCACGCGCACGGTGTAGGGGCCGGCGGTCAGCGTCCGCTCGATCTCCGGCGGGTCGAACACCGTGTTGCCGCCGAACTGGCCGGGCACGAAGGGCAGCGGCACCAGCAGCACCAGCGCGCTCGAATGGAATTTCCCCCGGTGCCACAGACGGCGCATCCGCTCACCCATGGCGTCCCTCCCTCATGGCGCGTGCCGTGCGTTTCATCCAGATCACCATGCCGCTGAACACCATGCCGGTCAGCAGGATGCCGAAGACCATCCACACCAGCTTGACCGGCAGCCCGCCGAAATCCCCGGTGTGCAGCGCCCGCATCACCGTGCGCGTCAGCTCGATGCCCGACGCCCCCTCCAGCCCGCCGGTGACATCCATCACCGCGGCGGTGTGGGGGTTGATCCGCACATAGTCGGGCAGCAGCGGCGCCTGTCCGCTGGACCCGATCACCAGAACGGGGTCGAAGGCGCTCTCGGGCAGGGACAGGTAGCGCAGCCGCATGTCCGGCACCGCCGCCACCGCGGCGGCCAGCACGGCGTCGGTGTCGATGGCCGGTGCCGTCCGCGTCACCGGCAGCGCGTCGCGCGCCAGCAGCACCGGCGGTTTCCGCCCGCCCAGCCCCATCCCCAGATCCAGCAGCAGCACATAGACCAGAAACCACAGGCTGGTGACGGCGATGACGGCGATGAACCAGATCGACCACACCCCGGCCAGCCGGTGCAGGTCGCCCCACATCACCCGTTCCCCCTGGGACCAGCGCACGCGCGGATGCAGGAAGGCGCGCCAGAACCGTTTGTAGACCACAAGCCCGGTGACCAGCGACCCCACCATCGGCACCGCCAGCGCCGTGACCGCGTACCAGCCGGTGGGATAGGTCAGCAGCCAGCCGTGCAGCGCGCGGATGAAGCTGCGGAACGTGCTGTTCCCCGACATCCCCCGGACGGCCCCGGTGATGGGATCGACCCAGGCGGTGGCCATGGTTCCGTCGGGCAGGAACAGCCCGACGCCCACCGCCATGTGCGCCCCGCTCCACGACACCGACGCCGCCCGCCCGCCGGGGGCGGCGGCTTCCGCCGCGGCGATCAGGGCGCTGACCGGCAGCGGTGCACCGTCGGCCGACGCCCGCAGGGCCGGATCGGCCAGCCACATGATTTCGCTGCTGACCACCGCAACGGTGCCGGTCAGGCAGACGAAGAACAGGAAGGCCCAGACCGGCATCGCCAGCCAGGAATGCCACAGAAACCACAGCCGGCTTCGTGATGCACCGCCGCTCATCGTGCGTTCTCCTGCCATCGGGTCACCAGCTTGCCCGCAGCGACAGCAGGACGTTGCACGGCTCGCCGTAATAGCCGTTGCCGTTCAGGTTGGTCAGGTACCGCTTGTCGAACAGGTTGTTGACGTTGAGCGTGGCCGACACGGCCTCGGTCACCTGATAGCGGGCCATCACGTCGGCGACGGCAAAGCCGTCCTGGCGGTATTCCCGGCTGCCGGAGCCGGAGAACATCCCGCCCTGCCATTTCACGTTGGCCCCCAGCGTCAGCCGGTCCCAGCGGCCCGGCAGGCGGTAGGTGGTGAACAGCTTCACCATGTCCTTGGGCAGATAGGTCATCATCCGCGCCCCCGACGCATCGCGGATGATGGTGTGGCTGACGCCGCCGCCCAGATGCCAGCCGGTGAGCACCTCGCCCGACACCTCCATCTCCACGCCTTTGCTCTTGGCGCCCTTGGCCGCGCGGTACGCCTGTTCGCCCTCGGGCGTGAAGCGGCCGGGATCGGCGACGGCCAGATTGTCCTGGTCGATGCGGAACACCGCGGCGCTGGCGGTCAGCCGCCCGCCGAGGAATTCGGCCTTCACCCCGGCCTCATAGGCGTTGCCTTCCAGGGGATCGAGGGCGTTGCCGGCGGTGTCCTTGTAATCCTGCGGCTTGAAGATGCTGGTGTAGCTGGCATACACCGACCACACGTCGTCCAGGTCATAGACGATGCCGGCATAGGGGGTGAACACCCCGTTTTCCGCACGGGCCGACGCCGTGGCCTCCCCGCCATGGGGATGAGCGGCCTTCCCCTCCTGCCAGCGGCTGAGGCGCCCGCCCAGGATCACCGACAGGGCGTCGGTGGGCCGCAGGCGGGTGGCGAGGTAGCCCGCCATCTGCCGCTCGGTGGTTTGGGAGGCGCCGGTGGGGTTCAGCACCGGCTCGGCGATGACCCCGGCCCAGGTGAAATAGTTGGTGATCGACGGATCGTAGCCGTCGAGATACCACAACGGGTAATCCAGGCCGCTGCGCTGGGCGTAATAGCCGCTGACCCCGGCCATCAGATCGTGCCGCCGCCCCAACAGCTCGAACGGGCCGGTCAGGTCCAGGCCGATGGAGGTCTGCTGAAGCTGGGAGTTCCAGCGCCCCGGCCAGATGCCCATGCCGGTGCCGTCGCGGTTCAGGGTGCCGCGGGCCCCATAGCCGATCACCCCGTCGTATTCCCGCTGCATGTGTTCCAGGGTGGCGGTCGCCGTCCAGCCGTCGCCGAAGCTGTGTTTCACCTCGGCAAAGCCGGTCAGATTGTCGTGGGTGAAATAGGCCCAGTTGGCGCCGCTGTTGACCGAGCGGGAAAAGTGCGTTTTTCCGCCATCGGAAAAGAACAGCGGGAAACCGGAGCGCGATGCGTGGTTGGAGGTGTGTTTCTGGTATTCCAGCCCGGCGGTCAGCAGGGTATCGGGGGTGATGTCCGCCTCAATCACGCCGTAGAGCACGGTCTTGCGCTGGTGCAGACGGTCGATGAAGGAATCATTCTCCTGCCGCGCCCCGACGATGCGCCCGCGCAGCCGTCCGTCGGCGGTCAGCGGGCCGGACACGTCCCCTTCGAACCGGGTACGGTCCCAGGATCCCACCTGGGCCTCGGCGTGGCCGCTGAATCCTGCGGTGGGGCGCTTGCGCACCAGATTGACGGCGGCGGACGGGTCGCCGACCCCGCTCATCAGGCCGGTGGCGCCGCGCACCACCTCGACCCGGTCGAACATAGCCATGTCGGAGATGGAATCCCCGAAACCATAGACCGTGGAGCGGGGAATCCCGTTGACCTGATAATTGTCGATGGCGAAGCCGCGGGCATAGACGCTTTTGCCGTCGGTCCCCAGCGCCCCCGCTTCCATCAGGGTGACGCCGACCGTCTGGTCCAGCACATCCTGGATCTCGTTCAGCCCCTGGTCGTCCATGCGCTGGCGGGTCATGACGCTGACCGACTGCGGCGTTTCCCGCACCGTCAGGGGCAGTTTGGTGGCGGTGGCCGAGGGGCCGGCGGCGGTGTAGGCCCCGGTGCCCTCGCTGCGTCCGCGGTCGCTGCCGGCGGCAGCACCTTCGACCGTCACCGGATCGAGCACCTCCGCCCCCTGGGCCGCCGGCTTTTCCAGGGTCACCGTGCCGGCGTCAACGAAACGGGCGGTCAGGCCGGTCCCGGCCAGCAGCCGGATCAGGGCTTCCCGCGCGGTCATGGTGCCTGAAACCCCGGCGGAAGCCACCCCCTGCGCTAGGCCCGAGGGATAGATCACCTGCAGTCCCGTCACCTGTCCATAAGCCGCCAGAGCGGCCGGCAGCGGGCCGCCCGCGATGGCGAAGGTGATGGTTCCGCCCGGCTGCGGCACCACCACCGCCCGTCCGCCGGTTTCCGCCGCCAGGGCGGGCACCGCCACCGTCGCCAGAAGAATCCCCACCACGGCCCGCCCCGGCCACCCCGCACGCTGCACCATCGCCCCGGCCCCTAATTATGAGAATGCGTATCATTGTCGAAACACGACAGAGACAGGACGACGGCCGGAGGGGGGATCCTCACCCTCCGGGGAAAATATTTTTGCGGGGAAATCAGGTGGCGCGCAGAAGGATCAGGCCGGGCAGGGGATGCTGGGTGTGCACCGGCAGGGTGCTGACGATGGCATTCAACGCCATGTCGGGCCGGGAGATATCGACGCTGCCATCGACGCGAAGATCGGCCAGGGACCGGCCCCACAGCAGGATCCGGGCCGGATGATAGCGGTTGAGGTCCGCCACCACCGCTTCCAGCGGCTGGTCGCGGAACACCAGCCGCCCCCGGCGCCACGCGGTTTCGATGGCAACCCCATCGGGGACCGGCGTGCCGGAGCCGTCCGGGCCATAGGTCCGGCACGACCCGGCGGTCACATGATCCTGGTGAATTCCATGGCAGGCCACCACCACCATCCCCTGTTCCACCGCCACCACCACGGCGTCGGCGCGCTGGTGAACCAGAAAGACGGCATCGCGGGTGGTCACGCTGTGGTCGCCGCAGGTGACGGTGAAGGGGCGGTCCCGTCCGGAGGCGACGGTGAAGCGTGCCCGCCCCTCGGAGAGGCGGACCCGCCGGTCCGACAGGGAGAACTCCGGGATAACGGCGCTGGCGGCGTCGAGGTCCACCGATGACCCGTCTTCCAGGGTCAGGCTGCGGCGGTCTCCGGTGCCGGTGCGGATGGTGTCCGTGCCGATGACCGGAACGACCCCGATGGCGGCCGCCGCTGCCGCGGCACCGGCCAGCAGGCGGCGGCGGGTAACGGCGGGCCGTCTGGCGGCCATGCGGGGATCGGGAACCCGGTCCAGATCGCCCCACACATCGGATAGGTGCGCGTATTCCCGCCGGTGGGCCGGATCCTGGGCCAGCCAGCGGGCAAAGGCCGCCCGGTCGGCCGCGTTGGCATCGCCGGATTCCAGGCGGACGAACCACGCCAGAGCCGCATTGCGGGGGCTGTGCCCGCTGTCCGGCGGCTCCGTCCCATCGCCGGTGTCCGGCCCGGCCGTCATGACCCCACCCGATCGTGGCCCACCCGATCACGGCAGTGGGCCAGCGCCTTCATGATGTGTTTTTCCACCATGCTGCGGGAAATCCCCAGCCGGGCGGCGATGTCGGCGTGGCTCAGCCCGTCGAACCGGTGCAGCAGGAACACCTCGCGGCAGCGGGGCGGCAACTCGTCCAGCGCCCGGCGCAGCCGGTCCAGCCGCTGTTTGTGTTCCAGGGCGGTATCGGCGGCCGGTTCCTCGTCCGGCTGCTCCAGCCCCTGTTCGACGGGAACGAAGCGGCGGCCCAGCCGGCTTTCCGCCCGGATGCGGTCAACCGCGATGTTGCCGGCCATGCGGAACAGGTAGGAGCGCGGGTTGTCAATGTCCGGCACCGTTCCCAGCGTGTGCAGGCGAAGATAGGTGTCCTGCACCGCCTCTTCGGCCAGGCACGGCGACCCGAGACGCCGGGCCAGGTGCCCGATGATGTCCTGATAATGGACAAGCAGCAGCCCCAGAAGGGATGTCCTGTCTTTTTCGGCCATGACCTCGGCAGCACCTGTTCCAGCGATCGGTCGAACCCGCCCTTCCTAAGCACGTTTGAAAATGATTCGCAACGTGGCAGGGCGGTGCGGCGGGAAAATGTGAGTCCCGCGGGGTGAGGGGATGGGGGCGGTCCATCGTCCTGATGTCGGGAGGATGTGCGGCCCAAGCCCGCCATCGCACGGGGGCGGCGGGTCACGCCGTGGCCACCGCCCCGCCGCCCCCCGGTTTCAAGGTGCTCAGCGCACGGGCGAAGCTGGAGGCACCGGCGCTGCGCAGCGGGATGAAGGGCTTGTCCATCCGGCGGCACAGCCCCTTTACCCGCAGACAGGCGTCGTGGCTGATGCAGTCGATGGGGCACAGCACCACGTCGGCCCGCTCCACCAGCCCTTCCAGGCAGCGGGCCGCCTGCTCGCAGCCGCCATCATGGTAGAGAAGACGGCCGTTGCGGGCCTCGATGGTGGAGCGCATGTGGGCCAGCACCCGCGGGCGCCCGCCCACGTAAAGAATGGCCTGTCCCGCCAGATCGGTGGGAACCGCGGTGTCCGTGTCGGCCCCCTCCTTCACAGCACCTGTGTCCGGGCTGGCGGTGCGGGCCGGTTCGTCCAGCAGACGGCGCAGCCGTTCGGCTTCGGCCTCCGCCGCGCGGGCGCGGGCGCGTTCGGCGGCGACGCGGCGGCGCAGGGTCTCGGCTTCCCGCACCGCGCGGGTGGTGGGACGGGCCGCGATGACGGGCAGGGCCGGACGGGCCGGTGCCGGCGCGGCGCGGCGCAGGGCGGCCACCTCCGCTTCCAGCGCCTTGATGCGGGCGTCCCGCTCGGCCAGCTTTTCCGTTTCCGCCCGCTCGGCACGGGCCAACCGTCCGGTGAGGTCGTCGATTCGCCGGGTCAGCTCCTGCTTTTCCCGCAGATGCCGGCGATTCTCACCCCCCATCAGGTGGGACAGCATGTGGACGTCGGCGTAGGCGCGCATCTTGACGCTGGAGGGCACATCCTCCCGGCTGACCAGCGCCCAGAAGGCGGCGGCCACCCCGCCGCTTTCCCGTGCGGCGTCCCACAGGGCGATCCACCCGGCGTCCGTGCTTTCACGGGCGAAGCGGCGGATCTCGCCGGCGTATTTCTCGTCCAGCCGCTTGGTCATCAGCTTGGACACCGGGCCGGGGGATGCGGCGTGCTCCACGAAATAGCGGTGGATGTCGTATTCCCGCGCCTCCGACGACATTTTCAGCCCCAGCCGTCGGATCATCCACGCCATATCCTCGTGGCTGAAGCAGGTGCCGATGATGGCACAATGGTAATCACGGGGAACCAGCCACAGTTTCAGCCGCCCGCGCGATCCCAGGCTGAGAGACGGGGCGGGGGACGTGACGCAACGGTCGCACATGCCGGACACTCCTGGTCGGGTCTGGGCCGGGCGCCTTGAGGGGGAAACGGGCGGCGCACGGCGTCCTGTCCGAGCGATGTTAATAAGAACGATTATCAATTGCAACGGTATCGTTTGCGAAGATCACGGGCTTCAGGTACCGTCTTTTTCAAGCTGTCCGCTACACGGCTTCCAATGATATTCATTCTCATCAAAGAAAAGGCAACGTCATGAAGGGTGACCCTCAGGTTATCGCGCATCTGAACGCAATCCTCACCAACGAGCTGACGGCGATCAACCAGTACTTTCTTCACGCCCGCATCCTGAAGAACTGGGGGTTGAAGCGGATCGCCCATAAGATCTATGAGGAATCCATCGATGAGATGAAGCACGCCGACAAGATCATCGAGCGCATCCTGTTCCTCGAAGGCCTGCCGAATCTCCAGGATCTCCACAAGCTGAAGATCGGGGAGGATGTGCCGGAAATCCTCACCAACGACCTGTCGGTGGAGCGCACCGCCCACACCGCGCTGGTGTCGGCCATTGCTTACTGTGAAAGCGTTCGCGACTACGAATCGCGTCACATCCTGACGGATCTTCTGGAAGACACCGAAGAGCACATCGACTGGATCGAAACCCAGCTCGACCTGATCCAGCGCGTCGGCGCCCAGGCGTACCAGCAGGAACAGATCTACGGCGAAAGCTGAGCCGCAAAGCCGGCCGGCATTCCCGTCCCTGTCAGGCGGGAATGTCGGCTTGGCCGCCGGAGGCGGCGGCGGAACGGGGCAGGGGGACCGAGCCGGCCTTGCGATAGGCTTCGATGGCCATGTCCCACGGTTCGATGTGCAGCCCCGTTCCCATGGCTTCCTGATAGATGCTCTGCGTGACGAAGCCGGTCACGGGATCAGCGGACAGGGGAATGGGGTTGGCGGTGACCGGCCCCTCTTCCTGCAGGCCGGCGGGAAGCTCGAACGCCCCCCCTTCTTTTTGCACCGAACCGGACCGACGCCCCTGCGTCTCGCCCGTTTGCCGCCCGCCGCGAATGGCGTCGTCGGCCTTGCCCACCTGCTCGCTGACCTGGCGGCGGCGGCGTTCGTCGGGGATGGGCCGGATGGGGGTGACGGGGATGGCATCCGACATCAGCATCTGCCGCAGCCGTCCCAAGCCCGACGCCGACGCGTTGGAACCGCTGAGAGGGGACGAGGCGGGCAGGATGCTCACGAAGGGCCGACCGACAGAAGGATGCGGATGAGGTTTAGCCTAAGGATGAAACCGTCACCCATTCCTTAATAAGGACGGTGCGTTTGGGAAAGAGGGATTCGGCTCTGATCCGCCGGGCCTCAGGATGAGGCCCGCTTCAGCTTCGGTTCCCCACCGCTGCGGCTGGGCCGCCGGACCAGGGCTTCCGCCTCCACGGTCATGTCATTGACCCCGATCAGCCGCAAAAATGTGGCTTCGACCGTTGCCTGGGCGTGGACCGACAGAATCCCCTGTTCCATATCCGCGTCGATTTCCAGCGGCGCCGTCCGGGCGCCGAGAAAGCCGGCGGGGAACGCCTGTTCGAAGAAGCGCCGCACATGCCCGTCGCGTTGGGAATCATGCATGACCCGCCCGCCGGCCAGTGCCGCCTCATCCACGGCCCGCGCCAGACGTGCTTGGACCATGACACCCCGAACCGTCTCCGCCCCAATGCCGATCCCCGCGGCAAGCGGGATCAGGCTGACGAACAGTAGCCCCTGCGCAATGCGGCGGGCGGTGCTGGGGGTCTGGGGGGGCATTCCATCAAAGCGGCTGAGATGCATGAAGCTCGCTCCATCCCGAACGTGGTCGGCGTCTCGGTCCGGTCAGCATGAACAGTGTCGGTGGTGTCGGTACTGTATTCATCAGAGAGAGACGTATCAAGACCAAAGAGGAAAGCCCTTGTGTCTTTCATCCGATGATAGGAATGAGGTGCCGTTCAAGGTGTCAGGGATAAATATCAAAGGTCATATCATTTTATCCCGTTTCCCCTGCTTCTGATTGAGGGGCTGGAATGAACCATTCATGGCGCCGCTGGCAAACCCCTCAAAATGCATAACGCCATTGTATGGGGGCGCCATCATATAAGGGGTATGCCGCCGTGCCCAAGATGGGGGCATTCCCGACCCGGCAGCAGGGGAGAGGGCGCCCGCCACAGGCCGGTCAGATATTTTTCACGCGCCTGCAAAAAAGGTGTTGCGCGGGTTCGGCTTGGCGCCTATAAACCGGCCACCGCAGCGACGGCGGCGC
>CALBDS010000055.1 GCA_937927415.1 uncultured Rhodospirillaceae bacterium | reverse complement strand
CTCTTGTTAGCGCCTATGGGGCATCGCCCCAAGCGGGTTTGGGCGGCAGCCCAATCATCCGGTGTCAGGCACCTCCGGGCTTGGGCAACCCGGGCATATGGGCCAGAATCGAACTGGAGAACCCCCCGTCCACCGTCAGGTTTTCCCCCGTCACATGAGCGGCGCGCAGCAGGAATGCTACCGCTTCGGCCACATCGGCGGGGTCGGCCACCCGCTGCAGCGGCACCAGACTGGCCCGACGCCGGGCGACGTCGGCGTTGGCGTAGATGTGCTCGGTCAACGGCGTGCGGGTCATGCCCGGTGATACCACGTTGACCCGCACCCCCTGCGGCCCCCATTCCTGCGCCAACTGCCGGCACAGCATGATAAGGGCCGCCTTCGACGCGGCATAGGCCCCGGCGTTGGGGTGCGGATGCACCCCGGACATGGACGCCACCGCCACCATCGCCCCGCCGGCCGCGGCCAGGGCGGGCAGGGCGGCCTTGGCCAGCAGCCAGGGGGCACGGGCGTTCACCGCAAACACCCGTTCCCAGTCCGCCGGGTCCAGGGCGGCCAGCGGCCCCCCCGATCCCATCAGCCCGGCGTTGGACACCAGCGCGTCCAGCCCCCCGGCGAAGTCAACCGCCGACGCCACCACGCGGGCCGGTGTGTCGGGGTCGGACAGTTCCGCTTCCAGCGCCAGGACGCGGGCGCCCATGTCCCGCAGGTCGCCGGCAAGCGCCTCCACATCCGGGCGCAGGCGCCGCACCGTCAGCACGATGGACGGGGAATCCCCCCGCATCACCGCGTCCGCCACCAGCCGGCGGCACACCGCCCCGCCGATCCCCTGGCTGCCGCCTGTCACCAGTGCGCGCATGGTCCTCTCCTTCCTTAATAGAGTGAGTCACGCGGTCCGATGGGCGGCGTGGCGGGCGGCGATGTAGGCGAAGACCAGACCCGGCCCGATGGTGATCCCCGGTGCGGGATAAACCCCGCCCATGATGGAATTCATATCGTTGCCGATGGCGTACAGACCGCCGATGGGCCGGTCGTCGGCATCCAGCACCTGCGCGTCGGCATCGGTGACGAAGCCGGTGGCCGCCCCGATGTCGCCGGGGTAGAGCCGCACGGCGTAGAACGGTGCCTCCCCGATGGGGCCGAGGTTGGGGTTGGGCAGGCCGCGGGTGCTGTCACCGTTCACCCGGTGATAGTCGGTGGTGCCGCGCCCGAAATCGGTGTCGATGCCGGTCTGGGCGAAGCGGTTCATGGAGGCCACCGTCTCCGCCAGCCCGGCGGCGTCGATGTCCAGCCGGCGGGCCAGATCGGCCAGCGTCGGGGCCTGCACCAGATAGCCTTCGTCGATGAACGGCTCCAAGCCCTTGCCGCCGGGGCGCACCATGCCCAGACCATAGCGGCGCAGGCCGTCGGCGTCGGTGATGAGGTAGGCCGGGACCGTCGGCACCGTCTTGTGCGATTCATACATGGCCCGCACGAACAGGTGGTAGGAGGTGGATTCATTGACGAACCGCCGTCCCGCCTTGTTCACCGTCACCGTCCCCGGCTTGCCGCGGTCGAGGATGAAGTGGGGGAACACCGCCTGGGTCCCGTCGGCGCGGCGGCGCACCGACATGGGCGCCCAATAGGAATTGTCGAGGTTGGCCGTGCCGTAGCGCCCGCCCGCCGCCAGCGCCAGATCGTGCATTTCCCCGGTGTTGCCGGGGGCGATGGGGCTGTGTTCGGGCACCGGGGCGTGCAGCATCTTGGCCCGCAACTCCTTGTGCCGGCTGAACCCGCCGGACGCCAGGATCACCCCGCGGCGGGCGTAAACGGTCCGCCGGGTGCCGCCGCGGCTGAGCGTGACGCCGCCGATGGCGTTGCCGTCGCGGTTCAGGCTTTCCACCGTGGTGCCGACCAGAATGTCCACCTCCCGCGCGTTCAGGGAATAGAGCAGGCGCGCGATCAGCGCGTTGCCCATCACCAGCCGCGTGCCGCGCGGGTGGCGCAGACGGTCCGAGGCATGGCGCCCGATCAGCTTCAGCGCGTGGCGGAAGGAGGCGAAGGATTTGGTCAGCTTCAGCAGATGGCCGATGTCGTCACGGTCGATCATCATGCCGCCCAGCACGGTGAATTCCGGGATCGGCGGGCGGATCAGCGCGAAGTCGCGCCCCAGCCGCCGCCCGTCGAAGGGCAGCGGTTCCAGCGCCCGGCCGCAGACGGTGGAGCCTTCCAGTTCCGAGATGTAATCGGGGTGGACCGGGCGGGCGCGGTATTTCACCTCGGAATTCGCTTCGATCACCGACACCGCCTTCGGCCCGGCTTCGAGGAAGGCGCGGCGCAGGTCAGCGGAGGAATGGTTGCCCACCGCCAGATCCAGGAAGCGGGCGGCCTTCTCCACGCTGTCCTTGGTGGGGGTGCTTGCGAGATGGTGGGTGTTGGGGACCCAGGTGGTGGCGGCGGAATAGGCCGTCGTGCCGCCGACGAAGGGGGTGCGCTCCACCAGCAGCACCTTCAGCCCTTCGATGGCGGCGAACAGGGCCGCGGACATCCCGGCACCCCCGGCGCCGACGACAACCACGTCGTACACCGCCCCTTCGACGATCTTTTCCAGCTCTACGGTCATGGCACGGCTTCTCCGTTCCCGCCGCACGGGATGGCGGCGGGGTGTGTTCGACAAAGTGAGGAATGGTCTGAGGCGGCAGCCTGTTTCCCCCTCTCCCCACCGGGGAGAGGGTCGGGGTGAGGGCCGGATGTCGCGCGTCAGCCCGACATCCGTTGCGAAGCAACTCCAAATTTAAGTTTCGGGAGCCTGACGGCTCGATTTTCGGGCTATCGCGCGAAAATCGGCCCTCACCCCTGCGCTTCGCGCCCCCCTCTCCCCGGTGGGGAGAGGGGGAAACAGGCCACCGTCTGCGGTTTAATCCGCCGGCTGGAGCAGGTGGTCCACCATGCGGGCCAGCAGGGTCTGGAACATGTCCTTGCCCACCTGGGTGTTGCAGCCCAAGCGGCGTGCCGCTTCCACCAGCGGGCTGGCGGGCGGGGCGGTGATGACGCAGCCGACGAAGGTGGACGGGGACAGCCGCTCCACCGGCACCGGCAGCGGGTCTTCCGGCTTCATGCCCATCGGCGTGGCGTTCGCCACCACGTCGAAGCCCGCCGGGTCGGGGGTGCCCACGCGCACCCGGCCCGGAAAACGCTCGGCCAGACGGCCCACCAGCGTGTCGAGACGAGCCGCATCGGCGTCATAGATCGCCAGTTCGCCCACCCCTTCTTCCAGGAACGACAGGGCGATGGCGGTGCCGGCGCCGCCGGCCCCCACCAGCAGAACCCGCTTGCCGGGCAGGTCCACGCCCTTGGCCTTCACGCTGCCGACGAAGCCCAGCCCGTCCACCATGTCGCCGTACCAGCCGTTGCTGGTGCGGCGCATGACGTTGACAGCGCCCAGAAATTGGGCGCGCTCGGTCAGGCGGTTGCAATGGCGGGCACAGGCGAACTTGTGCGGGACGGTCACGATCAGACCGTCCACATTGCGGGCCAGCGCCACCCCGGCCATGAAGCCGTCGAGGTCGGCGGGCGTGACGTTGATGGGGGCCAACAGGGCATTCGCCCCCCGCTCGACGAAGGATTGCGTCACGAAGGCCGGGGACTGCACCTGGGCGATGGGGTCGCCCAGGATGAAGTGCATGCGCGTCGCACCGCTGAGATTGGGTTGCATGGGACGGATTCTCCGGGTTCAGGACCGGGATGCGGCCACCGGGCCGGTCCCGTGGGAATGGGTGTCGTCGTCGCCGTGGACGATGCCGAGCAGACGCTGCTGCAGGGCGATGTCGTGTTCCAGCACCTCCGCCGCCCCTTCGAAGGCGACGCGGCCGTTGACCAGCACATAGGCGCGGTCCACCAGCGGCAGCACGGTTTCGGCGTGGTGTTCGACGATCACCATGCCCACGCGCCCGCGCAGCTTGGCCACCGCCTCCATCACCTCCTTCACCACCGCGGGCGCCAGCCCTTCGAACGGTTCGTCCAGCAGCACCACGCGGGCCGGCACCATCAGGGCGCGGGCAATGGCGACCATCTGGCGTTCGCCGCCCGACAGGTTTTCCGCCTTGGCCTTCTGCCGCGCTTCCAGCCGGGGGAACAGCTCGTAGGCCTCGGCGACCGAGATGCCGCCGGGACGTTCGGCCAGGCGCAGGTTCTCGTACACCGTCAGGTTGGGGAACAGGCGCCGCCCCTCCGGCACCATCGACACGCCCATGCGGTTGATCTCATAGGGCTTGGCGCCGGTGATGTCGCGGCCATCGAAATGAACCGTGCCGCCGCTGATCTGGCACGCCCCCATGATGGCGCGCAGCGTGGTGGTCTTGCCCACCCCGTTGCGGCCCAGCAGAGCCAGGGCCTCGCCCTCGTTGATGACCATGGACAGGCCGTCGAGGATGCGGCTGCCGGCATAGCCCGCCGACACATTGTCCAGCCGCAGCAAGGGGCGCGGGGCCACGGCGGGGGCTGCGGTGCGTTCGATGCGCGGGGCGGCGGCGACGGTGTTGTCGTCGTCCTTGGACTTGCCGAGATAGGCGGCGATCACGTCGGGGTTGGCGGCCACATCGGCGGGGCGGCCATCGGCGATGAGGCGGCCCTGGTGCAGCACCGTCACCCGGTCCGACAGCGACAGCACGCGGTCGATGTCGTGTTCGATCAGCAGCACGGCGTGGCGGCTGGCAAGCTGGCGGATCAGGGTGGACACCACAACGCGGTCGGCCTCCGCCAGACCGGCCAGCGGCTCGTCCAGCAGCAGCAGCTTGGCGTCGGTGGCCAGCGTGATGGCAATTTCCAACAGGCGCTGTTCACCGTGGGACAGGTTGGTGCAGGGTTCGCCTGCGCGGTCCTCCAGCCCCACCGCTGCCAGCAGCGACCATGTGCGGGCGTTCACGTCGTCCAGGTCGTGGGCGTCGCGCCACAGGTTGAAGCGCGCCGGGCTGCGGGCCTGCACCGCCACACGCACGTTTTCGAACACCGTCAGGTTGCGGAACACGGACAGGATCTGGAACGACCGGCCCATGCCCAGACGGATGCGGCGGTGCATCGGCAGGCGGGTGATGTCGTGGCCGTCGAACACGATGCGCCCGGCATCCGACGGCAGCACGCCCGTCAGCATGTTGAAAAAGGTGGTCTTGCCCGCCCCGTTGGGGCCGATGAAGCTGTGAAGCTGGTTGGGCATCACCTCCAGGCTGATGTTGTTGGCGGTGACCAGCGAGCCGAAGCTCTTGCTCAGACCCGTGATTGCCAGCAGCGGGCGGTTGGGATCGGCGTGGGTTTCGGCACTGCGGTACGGCGCGATGACATCGGGGCGGCGCGGGATGCCGGCGCGGGTCAGCGTCCAGCGTTCCCGCCGCAGCACCCGCTGCGCCAGCCCATGGATGCCCTCCGGCGACAGCAGGGCAAAGGCCATGACGATGGGGGCGAAGATCAGCCACCAATGTTCGGTCAGGCTGCTCAGCTTGTCTTCCAGCAGGATGAAGGCGATGGCGCCCCACAGCGGCCCGAGGAAGTGATGCACGCCGCCCAGCACCGTCATCAGCAGGCTGTCGCCCGCGTGCTGCCAGCTCAGGTTGTTGGCGTAGGCACCCTGGAGCATGAAGGCCAGCAGGCCGCCGGCATAACCGATCACGCCCGCGGAGATCACGAACACCACCAGCTTCAGCCGATAGGTGTCATAGCCCAGGCTGATGACCCGCTGTTCGTTGTCGCGCATGGCCTGCAGCGTGCGCCCGAACGGCGCGTGGGCCAGACGCCACAGGAACCACACCGCCAAAGCGACCGTGGCGATGGTGAAGACGTGGAAGGCGGGCATGGCGGCGAACATGGGCCGCGGCACGTTCTGCAGCCCGTTCTCGCCCCCCGTCACGGCGGTCCATTTGAAGGCGATTTCGAACGCGATCTGCGAGCAGGCCAGCGTCAGCAGCGAGAAATACAGGCCCCGCCGCTTCAAAATCACCAGACCCAGCACCAGCGCCAGCACGCCGGAAAAGGCCACGGTCAGCGCCAGCCCCGTCACCTCGCCGCCGAAGGCGCCGAAGCCGTGGATCATGGCAAGGGCTGTGGCATAGCTGGCGGTGCCGAAGAACACCGACGCCCCGAACGGCACCAGCCCGGTGTAGCCCAGCAGGAGGTTAACGCCCAGACCATAGAGCGCGTAGATGGCGATCTGCGTCACGCGGCTGAGCGGGGTGCCGGTCAGTTCCACCGCCACCGACAACCCGGCCAGCACCAGCACCAGAACGGTCAGGGGATGAGAGAGATATGTGCGCGCGTTCATTCGAAACGCTCCCAGCGTTCGCCGAACAGCCCGCGCGGGCGCACCAGCAGGATGACGGCCATCAGCACGTACATCGCGGCGGCCGAGGCTTCCGGCATGAACTGAATGGTCAGGGCGGTGACGATCCCCACCAGAAGGCCGGCGACGATGGCCCCCAGATACGATCCCAGACCGCCGATGGTGACGATGACGAAGGCCGGCATGATGGCCCCCGCCGCCATGGACGGCGTGATGGTCCACAAGGGGGCGGCCAGCACCCCGGCGCACCCGGCCAGGAAGCAGCCCAGCCCGAACACGCCCGTCAGCACCCGCGGCAGGTTGATGCCCAGCATCCCCACCATTTCCGCGTCACGGCTGCCGGCGCGCAGGATGCGCCCGAACGGCGTGTGGTTGAGGAACAGCCACAGCCCCGCCAGCAGCGCCATGGTCACCACCAGCACCGCCAGACGGTATTTGGTGATGAGGATGGGGCCGTATTCGACGATGCCGGCCAGGAACGGCGGCGGGCTGAACGGGTGGCCGCCGGCCCCCCAGACCAGCCGCACCAGCGCCTCGATCAGCAGCGACAGGGCGAAGGTGAGGATCAGGCCGATCAGCGGCTCCTTACCGTACAGGCGGCGGATCAGCAGGACTTCCACCGCCATGCCCAGGCCCCCGACGATGAAGGGGGCCAGGATCACCGCCGGCCAGCCGAACCATTGATAAAGTGACAGGGCGAAATAGGCCCCCAGCGCGAAAAAGGCGCCGTGGGCAAAATTCACCACGCCGAGAAGGCCGAAAATGATCGACAGACCGACGGCGATGAGCACGTAGAGAAAGCCCAGCACCAGACCGTTGGCGATCTGTGGCAACAGGATATCAAGCATCGTCCGTTCCTTGAGGAACCGGCAGCCGCCGGCAGGTGCTGCGCGTACCCGTTCGCGAGTGCGCGCAACGCTCCCGTCGTCAGAAGAGACCCGTGGTGTCAGGCGGCTGTCCGCGGGCGGTCAGGCCCGGAGGGTGATCTTTACAGGGATTCCATCTGGCAGCCGATTTCCTCGCGGCTGCCGAACTGGGTTTCCAGATCCTCGGGCCGCTCGGGCGCGGTCTTCAGAACGTCCATCCAGTCCCACTTGTCGGTGATGGTGTCCTTCACCTTCAAAACCAGCATCTTGCGCAGCATCTGGTGATCCCAGGGGCGGTAATGGGCGGGGATGCCGCCCTCGTCGATGCTGATCCCTTCCAGACCGCGGACGATGGACGCGCCGTCCAGCGCCTTGGCCTGTTCCATCCCCAGCAGCAGCGTGCGCATGGAGAACCAGCCCAACCATGCCTTGTCCGACGGCGGCTTGCCGTGGGCCTTGGCGTAATCGGCGGTGAAGGCGCGGTCTTCCTTGGTGTTGTTGGGGTCGCTGAAATGCCACGGCTTGCCATAGATGCCGGTGGCGGCCGCCGGGCCGATGGACCACAGGTCGGAATCGCCGATGATCGGGCAGGCGACGGGGATCTTGCCCTTCATGCCCATGTCGGCGAACTGCTTGAGGAAGGCCGACAGGTCACCGCCCGGCAGGCCGGCGACGATCACGTCGGGCTTGGCCTGACGGATCTTGAGCAGGAAGGAGCTGAAATCGGTGGTGCCCAGCGGCGTCATATCGACGCCGGCCTCTTTGCCGCCGAACTGGTCGAGCTGCGCCTTCATCTGCGCGTACACATCCTGGCCATAGGCGTAGGAGGCGCAGATGAAATACCACTTCTTGCCCACGGTGGCCAGATAGGGAGCCAGCGCCCGGCTCGCCACCGGGGTGGTGGTCAGAACGCGGAAGGTGAAGGGGTTGCATTCCTTGCCCGTGATCTCGCGGGCCGCGGCGTTGGGCGTGATGTAGGGCATGCGCAGCCGCTTGGCGATGGCCGCCATGGCCAGCGACGTGCCGCTGTTGGTGCCGCCCAGAATGGCGGAAACCTTTTCCTCTTCCACCAGCTTCTGGAAATTCTGCTGGGCCGCCTGGGGGCTGGGTTCGTCGTACCACACCAGATCGACCGGACGGCCAAGAACCTGCCCCTTGGCCTGGGCCAGTGCGATCCGCGCGCCGTTGACCAGCATTTCTCCCTGTTCGGTCCAGGTGCCCTGCTTGGCGAAGACCATGCCCAGCTTCAGCGGGGTTTCCCCGCGCGCCGACAGGATGAAGGGGCCGCCCGCCGTCAGCGCCGCCGCACCCAAAGCCACCTTCCCGGTATCCGCCAGGAAATGCCGCCGGGTCCGACCGGACCCGTTCGCATTCTCGGACATACGCATCTCCTCTCTTTAAAGACATTTTATTGCCGGGCGGTCGATGCCGCCTTTCTCGTTGGTGAAACGGTTATAGCTTGAAACTGGAATGGCATTCCAGTATGAATTTTAAAAAATGAAACGGCGTTCCAGTTTTGCGCCGCACCAACAAACCATGATTGAGGAGGAAGCGCCGCCATGTCGGACGCTGAAACACAGGCTTTGCCTTTTGCAACCGCGCCCCTTTCGGATGTCCGCCTGGCGCTGATCGGCGCCGGGGCCATCGGGCGGATGCACATGGATGTTCTGGCCTGCGGTGGGTGCGGAACCCTGTGCGGGATTGCCGACCCCAGCGACGCCGCCCGCGATCTGGCGGCTCAGGCAGGGGTGCCGTGGTTCGCCGATTACCGGGATCTTCTGGACACGGTGCGTCCCGACGGCGCCATCGTCGCCACCCCCAACGATACCCACGCGCCGGTGACGCTGGACTGCGTGTCCCGCGGCGTGGCGGTGCTGGTGGAAAAGCCGGTGGCCGATACGGTGGAGGCGGCGCGCACCATGGCGGCGGCGTCCCATGCGACCGGGGTGCCGGTGCTGGTGGGCCACCACCGCCGCCACAACCCGATCATCCGCCGCGCCCGTGCGGCCATTCACGATGGGATGCTCGGGCGGCCGGTCACCGCCACCGTGATGGCGACATTTCTCAAGGGGCAATCCTATTTCTCCGCCGCGTGGCGGCGGCAGGCCGGCGGCGGCCCCGTTCTCATCAACATGATCCACGACATCGACCTGCTGCGTTTTCTGCTGGGAGAAATCGCCGAGGTGCAGGCGATCCGGTCCAACGCGGTGCGCGGCTTTGCGGTGGAGGATACGGCGGCGGTGGTGTTCCGCATGCGCTCGGGCGTGCTGGCGACCATCACCCTGTCCGATACCGCGGCCTGTCCGTGGAACTGGGATCTGCTGTCGGGGGAATGGGATTCGCTGGCCCGCAGCGAGGGGGCGGATTCCCATTTCATCACCGGCACCGAAGGGGCGCTGACCCTGCCGCGCCTGACCTTCCACAGCTATCGCGGGGTGGCGGGGGAACCGGGGTGGCGGTCGCCGATCAACACCGAAACCCTGCCGGTGGAGCATGACAGCCCCTATGCCCGGCAACTGCGGCATTTTGCCCGGGTGATCCGCGGGGACGAGGCGCCGGTCATCACCGCGGCGGATGCCGCGCGCACGCTGGCCGCGGCCGTGGCCGTGCTGACCGCCGCCGATCATGGGCCGCAGATATTCGATGACGACGGGCTGTCCACCCGCTCGGTTTCTTATGGAGAGCGGGTTTGCCTTTGACTGTTGCCTGCGTTATCTGCCGGGACACGTCTCCCCCGATCTTTCCTAACGAACAGGCAGGATTCAACCATGGCGCGCACCTCCACCGATACCCCCCAGCCGGGCACCCGCGACCGCACCGGCATCCTCGACCGGGTTCTGGCGATCATCGAACTGCTGGCCAGCAACACCCAAGGGCTGCCGCTGCATGAAATCGCCGCCCGGCTGGACATTCCGCGCAGCGCGGCGCACCGGCTGCTCAACGATCTGATCGAACAGGGCTATGTGTGCCAGGACGGCGACCGCGGCGATTACATGCTGACGGCGAAACTGGTGTCGCTCAGCTTCACCTATCTGTCGGGCTGCGGCGTGGTCGATCTGGCCCAGCCGATCCTGGACCGGTTGGCGCTGAAGACGGGCGAGCTGGTGCGGCTGTCGGTGGTGGACATCGACCGGCTGACCTGGGTGGCCAAGGCGCAAGGGGCGCGCACCGGCCTGCGCTATGACCCCGACATGGGGATGGAAGCGCCGCTTTACTGTTCCGCCTCGGGCTTTGCGTGGCTGTCGTGCCTGTCCGACGACGAGGCCCTGTCCCTGATCGAGCGGCAGCGCGCCCGCATTCCCGACCATGACGAAGGCCCCCGCCGCCCCACCACCACCGCCGAGATTCTGGAGCACCTGCACCAGACCCGCCAGCGCGGCTACAGCATCACCGTCGAAACCTTTGCCGCCGGCATGAACGCCATGGCGGCCCCTGTGCGCCGCCGCGACACCGGACAGGTGAAGGGCGCCATCAGCATCGCCGGCCCGCATGTGCGGGTCACCGAACAGCGTCTCCACGATATGGCCCCCGATCTGCTGGCCGCGGCGGCCGAGTTGGCCGCCACCGGGCTTGGCTCGTCGGCGTTCAGCCGTCCGCGGCGCGACCGCGACGGGGCCGACATCTTCATCGGACCCACCACATGACCCTGCCACCATCCGTCTCTTCGTCTCTTCACGCCCCACCACCGCCGGAATGCGATGTTCTGGTGGTGGGATCCGGGGCAGGCGGCCTGTCCGTCGCCGTTACCGCCGCCTGGAGCGGCCTGAATGTTCTGGTCGTCGAAAAGGACTCGGTCCTGGGCGGCACCACCGCCTGGTCGGGCGGCTGGCTGTGGATCCCGCGCAACCCGCTGGCGGTCGAGGCCGGCATCCGCGAGGACATCACCGAGCCGCGCCTTTACCTGCAATCCATCCTCGGCAACGCCTTCGACCCCGCCCGCATCGACGCCTTTCTCGAACACGGGCCGCGGATGGTGGCGTTCTTCCGGCAGCACACATCCGTCCAGTTCCTGGCCGGCAACGCCGTTCCCGATTTCGACGATTCCATGCCGGGATCGGCCAACGGCGGACGGTCGGTGTGCGGGGCGCCGTTCGACGGGCGCGAGCTGGGGCCGATGGTCCATGCGCTGCGCCGGCCACCGGCCGAAATGCTGCTGCGCGGCATGGGGCTGGCGTCGGGGGCGGATCTCTGGCACTTCCTCAACGCCCGCCGGTCGCTGAACTCGGCCCTTTACGCGGGAAAGCGGCTGGGGCGCCACGCGCTCGATGTGGTGCGCCACGGCCGCGCCATGCAGCTTGTGAACGGCGAGGCGCTGGCCGGGCGCCTGTTGAAATCGGCCCTGGATCTGAAAGTGTCGTTCCGCACCGATGCGCCCGTGGTCCGGTTGCTGACCAGTGACGGCGGGGCTGTGCGCGGGGCCGTCCTGCGCACGTCCGCCGGCGAGCGGGAGGTGCTGGCGCGGCGCGGCGTGGTGCTGGCCGCCGGCGGCTTCCCCCATGATCCCGAGCGGCGCCGGGCGCTCTATCCCCACGCGCCGACCGGGCGCGAACATTGGTCGGCCGCACCGCCGGCCAACACCGGCGACGGGCTGCGGCTGGGCGAATCCGTGGGGGCGGGGGTGGACGACACCCTGTTCGACGCCGGGGCCTGGGCGCCGGTGTCGCAGGTACCGCGGCCCGACGGCAGCGTGATGAACTTCCCCCATCTGGTGGACCGCGGCAAGCCGGGGCTGATCGCCGTCACCGCCGACGGCCGCCGCTTTGCCAACGAAGCGAATTCCTATCACGCCTTCATGCGCGATTTCTTCCGCGCCATCGGTCCGGGGCAGGAAACGGCGGCGTGGTTCATCTGCGACCACACATTCCAGCGCCGCTACGGGCTGGGGGCGGCCAAGCCGTTTCCGGTGCCGCAGGGGCCGTTCCTGCGCTCAGGCTATCTCAAGCGCGGGTCCACCATCACCGAACTGGCGGCGGCCTGCGGCATCGATCCGGTGGGGCTGGCGGCGACGATCAACACTTACAACCGCCACGCCCATCAGGGGCACGACCCGGCCTTCCACCGCGGCCTGTCCGCCTACAACCGTGCCCAGGGCGACCCGTCTTGCCAGCCCAACCCCTGCGTGGCGCCCATCGAGAACGGCCCGTTCTATGCCGTGAAGATGGTGCCGGGCAGCCTTGGCACCTTCAGCGGCCTGCGCACCGACGAAAACGCCCGCGTGCTGGACGGGGCGGGGGCGCCGATCCCCGGCCTGTACGCCGCCGGCAACGACCTGTCCAGCATCATGGGCGGTCATTACCCCAGCGGCGGCATCACGCTGGGTCCGGCCATGACCTTTGGCTATCTGGCGGCTCTGCACATGAGCGGCACCGCCGCCGCCTGATCCGTTTTCTTTGAAAAGACGAGGATTTTCGATGGAACGCTATGAACTGGCGACCCTGACCGTCACCCTTGGCTCTACAACCAAAGCTGGCGATAACGTGGCCGAATTCTGCAAGAGCGGGGAGGCCGGCGGCGCCTTCCTCGGCTGCTGGGTGACCGAGATCGGCAAGCTCAACCAGATCTTCGTGCTGCGCGGCTTCCAGACCGCAGGCGAGGCCGACGCGGAGCGTCGCCGCACGCTCCTGCACAGCAACCCGTTCCACAGCGCCGACATCATGACCGGCCTCAGCCTGGAAACCATGATCCCGTTCCCCGACCTGCCGCCGGTGGAGCCGGGTGCCTTCGGCCCGATCTATGAATTCCGCACCTATGTGCTGAAGCACGGCGGCATCGCGCCGACGCTGGAAGGCTGGGCGGAAAAGCTGCCGGCCCGCACCGCCATGTCCAAGCTGCTGCTGGCCATGTACCCGGTCGATGGCTCCCCGCGCATCACCCACATCTGGCCGTGGGCCAGCCTGGAGGAGCGCGCGCGCATCCGGGCGGAATCGGTGAAGGTGGGGGCCTGGCCGCCCAAGAGTGCGGTGTGGGTCAGCCCCGACATGACCTCCACCATCGCCCTGCCGCACGGCGTGTCCCCCCTGACCTGACGGAGCGACGGCCATGGCCCCCAACTTCTCCCTGGCTCATCTGACGGTGCTGGATCTGGCGCCGCCGCAGATGGTGACCCTTGCCGCCCGCGTCGGGTATCAGGCGATCGGCGTGCGGCTGCTTCCCGCCACGCCGGGCGGTGCCGCCTATCTGCTGGACGATCCCGCCATGCTGCGGGAAACCGTCGCGGCGTCGCGGGACACCGGCGTGCAGATCTTCGATCTGGAGATCATCCGGCTGGAGCCGACCACCGATGTGTCGTCCTTCACCCGGTTCTTCGAGACCGGGGCGGCGCTGGGGGCCAAGGCCATCCTGACCGCCGGCAACGATCCCGACGAATCGCGGCTGACCGACACCTACGCGGCCTTCTGCGACGCCGCCGCCCCTTATGGGCTGACGGCGGATCTGGAATTCATGCCGTGGACGGACGTGCGCGACCTTGCCACCGCCATTCGCATCGTGACGGCGGCGGACCGGCCCAACGGCGGCATCCTGGTGGACGCGCTGCATTTCGACCGTTCCGACAGCCGGCTGGAGGATCTGCCCGGCCTGCCGCGGTCGTGGCTGCACTACGCCCAGATGTGCGATGCCCCGGCGGAAAAGCCGGCGACGGTGGAAGCGATGATCCACACCGCGCGGGCCGAGCGCCTGTTCCCCGGCGACGGCGGCATCGACCTGCCGGCCATCTGGAAACGGCTGCCGTCCGACCTGCCGGTCAGCCTGGAAATTCCCACCGACACCCTGGCCCGCACCGTCGGGCACGAGGAGCGCATCCGCCGCGCGCTCGACGCGGCCAAAGCGGTCCTGGCGCGGGTGCATGAGGAGGTGTGAACCGATGACGATCAAAACCCTGCTGGTCCATCTGGACCATGACGATCCGTCGGCCCGGCTGGAACTGGCGGTGCCGCTGGCCCGGCGGTTCGACGCCCGGCTGATCGGGCTGTTCGCCGAACGGGCCAAGGCGCACACGGTCGGGGTGGTGGCCCATTGGCCGACCCCCGCCTACCGCGCCGCCGCCGCCGACAGCCGCGCCCGGTTCGAGGCCGCCGCCACCGGCCTGCGGGCGGAATGGCGCGATGCCGACCGTGGCGGTGCGGCGGAGGTCATCCGGGCGGTCAGCGATGCCGCCCGTGGGGCCGACCTGACCATCATGGCCCAGGATGCCGGCGACGGGCAGCACCACGGAGCCGCCCCGACCGGTATGGCCGAACAGGTGATCCTGACTGCCGGGCGCCCGGCGCTGGTGATCCCCGGTTCCGGACGCTTCACCCAGGCGGGGCGCCGCCCGCTGATCGCCTGGAACAACAGCCGCGAAGCCGCCCGCGCCGTCAAGGATGCCCTGCCCCTGATCCGCGGTGCGGAAGAGGCGGTGGTGGTGTCCTTCACCGGCAAGGACGGCGGGTCGGGGGACGGCGGGGCCGCCGATTGCCTGGCCTATCTTGCCGACCACGGCATCCCCGCCCGTGCCGAACGGCTGGTGGTGGAAGGGGTGGGCGTCATGGACATGCTGCTGAGCCGGGTGTCCGATTGCGGTGCTGATCTGCTGGTGATGGGCGGGCATGGGCATTACGCTTTCCCCCACCTGCCGCGGGGCAATGGGGCGCGCCATGTGCTGACGCACATGACCGTGCCCGTCCTGATGTCCAACTGAGGAGGGCGGCGCCGTGCGCGTTCTCGTCACCGGCGGCAACGGTTTCATGGGGGCCTGGATCATCCGCCGCCTGCTGGCCCGCGGCTGCCATGTGCGGGTGTTCGACCGGACGGAGGATCGCCGGCTGGTGGATGCCATCGCCGGGCCGGATTCGGCGTGCGGCGTTTCCTGGCACACCGGCGACATCGCGCGGGCGGCCGATGTGCTGGCCGCCATGGACGGCTGTGGCGGGGTGGTCCATCTGGCCGGGGTGCTGACGCCGTTCTGCGCCGCCGAGCCGGTGCGCGGTGCCGAGATCAACCTGATCGGCACGCTGAACGTGTTCGACGCCGCCATCGCCCACGGGCTGGACCGGGTGATCTACACCAGCAGCGCCGGGGTGTTCGGCCCGGACGATCCCGTCAACCCGGCCCCCGCCAGCCACTACGGCGCGTTCAAGCTGGCCTGTGAGGGCAGTGCGCGGGCCTATTGGACCGGGCGGGGGATGCCCAGCGTCGGTTTCCGCCCCTTCATCGTCTATGGACCGGGGCGGGAAACCGGGGTCAGCGCCGGCCCGACGCTGGCCTGCCGGGCGGCGGCACGGGGGGAGGGCTATGCCATTCCCTTTACCGGCACCGTTGGCATGGTTTATGTGGAGGATGTGGCCGCGGCTTATGAGTCGGCCCTGTTCGGCCCGTGTGCCGGTGCCCGCGTGGTCAATCTGGCGGGAGAGGCGGCCGATATGAACACCGTGGTTGCCCTGATCCGCGATCAGGTGCCGGGGGCGGCGTTGTCGTGCGAAGGCCCGCCGCTGCCCATCACCGCGGGCGTTGTTTCCGATCCGATGGACGGGCTTGACGCCCCGCCCACCCCCCTGGCGGAGGGGTTGGCCCGGACCATCGCCTTTTACCGACAGGTGGTTGCGTTCTGACGTCCTCGCACCACCAACCTTGCCCCTGTCCCGGCGCCGTCCTTGCCCGCCCTGTCTCCTCCCTGGGGGCGGGCGGGGATACCCTCCGCGCATCAACGGGACGGGGGCTTTTTTCCTGATCCGGCCCATATCCTTCTTCTTGTTGCGGCGGGAAAAGTTCAGCAGCATGGCGACGCCCCTGGCGGAACCCCATGCGCAGAAAGGACCCGTCCGATGACGTTTGCACCGCAGATCCGTATCCCCGCCACCTATATGCGCGGCGGCACCAGCAAGGGCGTGTTTTTCCGCCTGGACGACCTGCCCGAACGCTGCCGCGTGGCGGGAGAGGCGCGCGACCGGCTGTTCTTGCGGGTGATCGGCAGCCCCGACCCCTACGCCAAGCACATCGACGGCATGGGCGGGGCCAGTTCCAGCACCAGCAAGTGTGTGATCCTGTCGAAAAGCGCGCGCGCGGATCATGATGTGGATTACCTGTACGGACAGGTGGCCATCGACAGCGCCTTTGTGGACTGGTCGGGCAATTGCGGCAATCTGTCCACGGCGGCGGGCGCCTTTGCCATTCACGCCGGTCTGATCGATCCGGCGCGCGTTCCCCGCGATGGCGTGTGCGCGGTGCGGATCTGGCAGGCCAACATCGGCAAGACCATCATCGCCCATGTGCCGGTGACCAACGGGGCGGTCCAGGAAACCGGCGGGTTCGAACTGGACGGCGTGACCTTCCCCGCCGCCGAGATCGTGCTGGAATTCCTCGATCCCGCCGACGAGGGGGAGGGGGGTGGCGGCGCCATGTTCCCCACCGGCAACCTGATCGATGAACTCGACGTGCCGGATACCCTGGTTCCCGGCGGGCGGCTGCAGGCGACGCTCATCAACGCCGGCATTCCCACCATCTTCGTCAACGCCGCCGACCTCGGCTATCGGGGCACCGAGTTGCAGGATGACATCAACGGCGATGCCGCGGCGCTTGCCCGGTTCGAGGCGCTGCGGGCCATCGGCGCCCTGCGCATGGGATTGATCGACGATCTGGATGGGGCCACCCGGCGCCGGCACACGCCCAAGATCGCCTTCGTCGCCCCGCCCGCCGCGTATGTGGCGTCCAGCGGCCAGCGGGTGGCGGCCGGTGACATCGACCTGCTGGTGCGCGCCCTGTCCATGGGCAAGCTGCACCACGCCATGATGGGCACCGCATCGGTGGCCATCGCCGCCGCCGCGGCCGTGCCCGGCACGCTGGTCAACCGGGCGGCGGGCGGGGGGACCCGCACCGCCGTCCGCTTCGGCCACCCGTCCGGCACCCTGCGCGTCGGGGCGCAGGCGGCGCTGGTGGACGGGCAATGGACCGTCACCAGAGCGGTCATGAGCCGCAGCGCCCGCGTGCTGATGGAAGGCTGGGTGCGCGTTCCCGGCGATTCATTCTGAACCGGTTGGAAACCGCCCGACGGAGTGGGGCAGGGCTGCCCCTTACTCGCAGAAGGCGGTGCACACCTGCCGCGATGTGACCGAACCGCCGGCGTTGATGTAGCACATGCGGTAATCCTCGGCGCAGGTGCTTTCACACTCGCTGTTGCTGCACTGCCAATCGCTGACGAAGCTTTCGGGGGAGCGTTTCAGCGGCTCGTTCTTGGCGTTCCGCTCGGCGGCGTAGCGTTGATATTCCAGGGCGGCGCGGGAGCGCGCGTCGCTGGTGCAGGCCTGTTTTTCCAGCCGGCAGTTCTGGCGGCACAGGCTTTGGGTCTGCTGGCACTGGGTCGCCATCATCCGGCCCTGGGCCGATTTCGGGGGCGTGAAGCTGTAGCGGGTTTCGATCACCGGGCCGCAGGCGGCCAGGGCCGTCGCAAGGGACAGGCAGAGAAGAGCAAGACGCAGCAGCCGGTTCATCAAATCCTCGCACGGCGCAGGAGAAGGGGTATTTTTCTCCTTAACAACATAACCAACGTCGTACCAGCAAGGACATGGCTTCCAGCCTTGCCGCGAGACGATTAAAGTGTCGCGCATGACAGCCCGCCATCCTTGCCGCCCCGCGGCGGTCCCATCGGTTCCCGTTCCGTCCAAGGCACCGCCGCCGCCCCTGCTGGGGCCGGACGACCCGCCGCCGGTCACGCGGCTCAACGCCGGCTCCGCGGTGCCGGTGGTGCTGGTGTGCGACCACGCGGGCCGGGCGATTCCCGCCTCCCTCGACCGGCTGGGGCTGGACGCCGACGCGCTGGAGCGGCACATCGCCTGGGACATCGGGGCGGCCCGCGTCACCCGCGCGCTGGCGGCGCGGTTCGGGGCGGCGGCGGTGCTCGCCAACTATTCCCGGCTGGTGATCGACACCAACCGCGCGCTGCACGACCCCACCGCCATCCCGGTCATCAGCGACGAGGTGGTGATCCCCGGCAACCGCACCATCGACGCCCATGAGCAGGACCGGCGGGTCGATGCCCTGTTCACGCCGTACCAGGACGCCATCGCCGACGTGATCGCCGGGCACCGGGCGGCGGGGCGGGTGCCGGCGCTGGTGTCGGTGCACAGCTTCACCCCCGTCATGCGCGGCTTCGCCCGCCCGTGGCATGTGGGCATCCTGTGGGATTACGATCCGCGCATCCCGGTGCCGCTGATGGAGCGGCTGCGCGCCGATGGGCGGTGGTGCGTGGGCGACAACCAGCCCTATTCCGGGCGCGGCACCCTGGGCGGCACGGTGGAAACCCATGCCATCCCTGCCGGCCTGCCCAACGTGCTGATCGAAATCCGCCAGGATCTGATCGCCGACGACGCCGGGGTGGCGGCCTGGGCCGGGGTGCTGGGGGATGCGCTGGCGCCCATCCTGGCCGACCCCGCCCTTTACCGGGTCCGGCTTTATCCGCGGGGGCCGGCGTGAAAGAACCCGCCTTCACCATCGGCATCGAAGAGGAATATCTGCTGGTGGACCGGCGGTCGCGCGACATCGTGCCGTCGCCGCCGGACGCCATGCTGGCCGCCTGCCAGGAACTGGCCCCCGGCCAGATCCACCCTGAATTCCTGCGCTGCCAGATCGAGGTGGGCACCCCCGTCTGCACCACGGTGCAGGACGCGCGGGCCGAACTGGCGCGGCTGCGCGGCATCGTCGCCGGGGTGGCCGATGCCTATGGGCTGGCGCCCATCGCCGCGTCCACCCACCCCTTCGCGGCGTGGGAACCGCAGCGGCCGACCGACCGCGACCGTTACAACATGCTGGCCCGCGACCTGGGCGCCCCGGCCCGGCGGCTGATGATCTGCGGCATGCACGTCCATGTGGGGATCGACGACGACGACCTGCGCATCGACCTGATGAATCAGGTGCGCTATTTCCTGCCCCACCTGCTGGCGCTGGCGACATCCTCGCCGTTCTGGCGCGGGCGGCCCATGGAGCGCAAATCCTACCGCCTGTCGGTGTGGCACGAGCTGCCCCGCACCGGCATGCCCGACCGTTTCGAGAGCTATGGCGAATACCTGCATCACGTCAACGTGCTGGTGCGCGCCGGGGTGATCGAGGACGCGACAAAGCTGTGGTGGGACATCCGCCCGTCCAGCCGGTTTCCCACGCTGGAGATGCGCATCACCGACATCTGCACCCGGCTGGACGATGCCGTCACGGTGGCGGCGTTCTATCTGTGCCTGCTGCGGATGCTGTGGCGGCTGAAGCTGAAGAACGTCACCTGGCGCCCGTACCGCAACCTGCTGATCGGGGAAAACCGCTGGCGCGCCCAGCGGTATGGCTTCGACGAGGGGCTGGTGGATTTCGGACGGGGGGAGATCGTGCCCTATGCCGACCTTCTCGACGAGATGCTGGGCATGGTGCGCGAGGATGCCGAGCGTTTCGGCTGTGTCGCCGAACTGGACAACGCCCGCGCCATCCTGGCCCGCGGCACCAGCGCCCACCGGCAGGTCGCCATCTATGAACAGGCGCTGGAGGCGGGGGAAACCGGGTGGGAGGCTTTGGCCCAGGTGGTCGATTGGCTGATCGGGGAAACCATGCTGGGGGTGACGCCGCTGGCCCCGCCGTCCCCGGCGGGGGGCTGAGCGGCGATGCCGGCCCTCTTGTCGGTGGTGGGGTTGCAGACCCCGGTCGTGCGCGCGGCCGACCTGCGGCTGGATGCCGGGGAATGTCTGGCGGTGGAGGGGGCCTCCGGCTCCGGCAAGTCGCGGCTGCTGCGGGCCATCGCCGACCTGGATCCCAACCGGGGGGAGGTGCGGCTGGACGGCCGGTTGCGCAGCGCCATGCCCGCCCCGCGCTGGCGCCGGCTGGTCACCTATGTCTGGCCTGACGCCGGGTGGTGGACCGACCGGGTGGGGGATCATTTTTCCGATGAACGGGCGGCGGCGGAGTGGCTGCCCCGCCTGGGGCTGCCGGACGGGGCGCTCGACTGGCCGGTCGCCCGCGCCTCCACCGGCGAGCGGCAGCGGCTGGCGCTGGTCCGTGCGCTGGTGCAGCACCCGCGGGTGCTGCTGCTGGACGAACCGACCGGCGCCCTGGATCCCGACGCCACCGCGCGGGTGGAGGCGGTGCTGCGCGACCTGCTGGCCGCGGGCACCGGCATCATTCTGGTGACCCACGATGCCGGGCAGGCCCGCCGGCTGGCCCATCGCCGGATGCGGGTGGAAGGCGGTATGGTGCGTGAGGTGGGGGAGGTGTCCCAATGCCCCTGATTTCCCTGACCGTCTGGGATCTGGCGCTGGCGTCGCTGCTGCTGCTGGTCAACGGCGGGGCATCGCTGGTGCTGTCGCTGGGCGTGGCCCGGCCGCTCGCCATCGCCGCCGTGCGGATGGTGGTGCAGCTTTTCCTGGTGGCGCTGGTGCTGAAACAGCTCTTCGCCCTGCAATCGCCGTGGCTGACGCTGGGGGCGGCACTGGTCATGGGGCTGTTCGCCGGACAGGAGATCCTGGCCCGCCAGGACCGCCGCCTGTCGGGGGGCTGGAGCTATGGGCTTGGCACCGGCGCCATGGTGACGGCGGCGGCGACGGTGATGCTGCTGGGTTTGCTGGTGGCGGTGCGGCCCGATCCCTGGTACGACGCCCGCTATGCCATCCCCATGCTGGGCATGGTGCTGGGCAATGTGATGAGCGGGGTGTCGCTGGCGCTCAACACCCTGACCACCGCCGTGGTGCGTGACCGCACCGCCATCGAAGCGCGTCTGGCGCTGGGTGCCACCCGCTGGGAGGCCCTGCGCACCGTTCACCGCCACGCGCTGCGCACGGGCATGATGCCCATCGTCAACGCCATGTCGGCCACCGGGCTGGTGTCGCTGCCGGGCATGATGACCGGCCAGATCCTGGGCGGCGTCGATCCTCACGAAGCGGTGAAGTACCAGATCCTCATCATGTTCCTGTTGTCCGGGGCGACGGGGATCGCGGTGCTGCTGGCCTCGCTGGGGGCCGTCCACCGGCTGACCGACCATCGGCACCGGCTGCGGCTCGACCGGCTGTCGGCGCGGACGACGGGGTGAGGCGGCGTCAGCCCGCCACCGTCGCCACCACCCCATCCACCGCCCACGGCGGCGTGTCGAAGGCGGTGACGAAGCGCACCGCGGCGCCGTCCCAGCGGTGATAGAGGAAGCCGGCGGCGTCCAGCCGGGCCAGCACGGCGTCGGGCAGGGGGGCGAAGACCTCGTTGGCGTCCACCGGATGCACGGGCGGATAGCCGGCGGCGGTCAGCCCCGCAGCCAGCCGGCGGGCCTGGGTGTTGGCGTGGGCGGCCAGACGCAGCCACAGGCCATCCGTCAGCCAGGCATCCAACTGGGCGGACACGAACCGCATCTTCGAGACCAGATGCCCGGCCCGCTTGCGGCGGAAGGACAGCCCCTCGGCGCGGGCGGGATCGAACACCACCAGCGCCTCGGCCATCATTGCCCCGCCCTTGGTGGCGCCCAGCGACAGCATATCCACCCCGGCCTTCCACGTGATGTCCGCCGGGGAGCATCCCAGATGGGCAAGGGCGTTGGCGAACCGTGCCCCGTCCATATGGACCGACAGGCCGAAACGGCGGACGGCGGCGCTCAGGGCCGTCACCTCGGCCGGGGTGTAGACGGTGCCCGCCTCGGTCGCCTGGGTCAGGCTCAGGGCGGCGGGCTGGGCGTGGTGGACGGTGCCGATGCCCGACCGTTCCAATGCCCCCACCACCGTGTCCGGGTCCAGCTTGCCGTGGGGGCCGGGCAGGCCCACCAGCTTGGCGCCGCCGGTGAAGGCTTCGGGCGCGTTGCATTCGTCAACGTTGATGTGGCTGTCGGCGTGGCACAGCACCGCCCCCCACGGCGGCACCAGCCCGGCCAGCGCCAGGGCGTTGGCCCCGGTGCCGGTGACCAGCGGGAACACCGCCACGTCCCGCGCGAACAGGGATGACAGCCGGTCGGTCAGCCGCGCGGTCCAGGCGTCGGCGCCATAGGAGGCGTCGGTGCCGGTGGCGGCGGTGGCCAGGGCCGTCATGACCTGGGGTGCCACCCCGGCCACGTTGTCGCTGCGGAAATCATAACCGCGGGAAAGGTGGCCGGGCATGGCGGGGCGGGTCTTTCCGGTTACGGCGTCTTGGCGCCGGTGGTCAGGGCGGGGGTCACGGCCCCCGTGCGGGGATCGAGGGTGTAGAGCCGGTCGGGGCCGTCGGGCACGGTGACCTGCACCACCACCCGGTTGCCGGTGGACACCATGCCGGCGATGCGGGCACCCTGGGGCAGGCCCAGCGCCACCTCGCCGCCCGGCGGCGGGGTGACGGCGCGGTCCTCAGTGGCCTCACGCGCCTCTTTGGCGGCGTCGCGGGCTTCGTGGTTGGTGAATCGCTTGACGACCTCCACCCCCAGATAGGCATATCCGGCCAGAATGAACACGCCCATGATGATGAGGGCCGCCTTGAGAACGCGCACGATAGGGAATCCGATCCGGTGAACAGGGACGATCACGCCACCACCCCGGCCGACCTTGCGGACCTGGACACCGACCCGGATGACGAGGATGGCGGCGGTGCGGGGCCTGCCGGCCATCACACGGTCACCGTCACGGCCGGGACGGCGGGCAGCCGGCTGGACAAGCTGCTGGCCGACGCCATCGCCGGCCTGTCGCGGTCGCGGGTCCAGGCCCTGATGGAACAGGGGTGGGTTGTGGCCGATGGGCGGACCATAACCGACGCCTCCCAGCGGGTCAAACCCGGTCAGCGGTTCGAGGTCCGCATTCCCGCCGCCGCCCCGCCGGTGCCCCAGCCCCAGGACATCCCCCTGGCGGTGGTGTACGAGGATGCCGACGTGCTGGTGCTGGACAAGCCGGCGGGCATGGTGGTTCACCCGGCGGCGGGCAACCCCGACGGCACGCTGGTCAACGCCCTGCTGTTCCATTGCGGCGACAGCCTGTCGGGCATCGGCGGGGTGCGCCGCCCCGGCATTGTCCACCGGCTGGACAAGGACACCAGCGGCCTGATGGTGGTGGCGAAGAACGACCGCGCCCACCACGGCCTGACCGCCCAGTTTTCCGACCGCAGCCTGTCGCGCACCTATCTGGCGCTGGTCTGGGGTATCCCGCAGCCCGCGAAAGGCCGGATCGAGGCCGCCATCGGCCGCTGCCCCACCGACCGCAAGCGCATGGCCGTGGTGACCCACGGCGGCAAGCCCGCCGCCACCCGCTACCGCGTGATCCGCGCGTTCGAAGGGGCCAAGCGCGGCCACGGGGCGGCGCTGGTGGAATGCTCCCTGGAAACCGGGCGCACCCACCAGATCCGCGTGCACATGGCCCACATCGGCCACCCGCTGGTCGGCGATGCGCTCTACAGCCGCGGGCGCACCGGGCGGGCCGGCGGGGGCAACGCCGCGTCGTTGCCCGAGGCGGCGCGGGCGGCCCTGGCCGGCTTTCCCCGGCAGGCACTGCACGCCGCCGCCATCCGCTTCACCCACCCCGGCACCGGCGAGCCGATGCGCTTCGAGTCGCCGCTGCCTGCCGATTTCACGGAGCTGCTGAAGAATCTGGAATCAATTTAAGGTGACGTACCCCCTTTTGAAACCGGGATATTATCCCATATATGCCCCAGCACCTTGGCAATACGCCGGGTGCAGGCGTAGACTCCCCGGTGAAAGGCCGCCGGGGCCGCGCCCCCGTGCCGCCACACGGCACAGGGACACCCCAGGCCGAAGGAGAGAAGGGTCCGTCACGCATGGCCACATCCGGTAATCTTCCCGTCATCGGGGCGGAAAGCAACCTGTCGCGGTATCTCCAGGAGATCCGCAAGTTCCCCATGCTGGCGCCCGAACAGGAATACATGCTGGCCAAACGCTGGCAGGAACACGCCGACACCGACGCCGCGCACCAGCTCGTCACCAGCCATCTGCGTCTGGTGGCCAAGATCGCCATGGGCTACCGCGGCTATGGGCTGCCGCTGTCGGAACTGATTTCCGAGGGCAACGTGGGCATGATGCAGGCGGTCAAGCGGTTCGACCCCGACCGCGGCTTCCGTCTTGCCACCTATGCCATGTGGTGGATCCGGGCGGCGATCCAGGAATACATCCTGCATTCGTGGTCGCTGGTGAAGATGGGCACCACCGCGGCGCAGAAGAAGCTGTTCTTCAATCTGCGCCGCCTCAAGGGCCAGATGCAGGCCATCGACGAGGGCGACCTCAGCCCCGAGCAGGTGACCAAGATCGCCACCGATCTGGACGTGCCCGAAACCGACGTGATCCAGATGAACCGCCGTCTGGGCACGCCCGACCATTCCCTGAACGCCCCTCTGCGCGCCGAGGGGGAAGGGGAGTGGCAGGACTGGCTGGTGGATGAAAGCACCAACCAGGAACACAATCTGGCCGAGGAAGAGGAGCTGGGCAAACGCCGCACCCTGCTGACCGCGGCCATGGCCCATCTGAACGACCGCGAGCGCGACATCCTGATGGAGCGCCGTCTGCGCGACGAGCCGACGACGCTGGAAGACCTGTCGCAGAAGTACGGCATCAGCCGCGAGCGTGTCCGCCAGATCGAGGTGCGGGCCTTTGAGAAGCTGCAAAAGGCCATCCGTACCGCCGCCGCCGAACAGAAACTGATCGGGGAGTGAGCCGGCGGGGTGCTGCCCCTGCCAGCCCTGTTGCCCAACCCCAGTGCCAAAGACCCGCACCCCGCCTGCCCGATCCGGCACGGCGGGGTGTGGTGTTTTCGGATGCGGGAAAGGCCGGTCCGTGGACGATTCCCAATACGTTTGGCTTTTCTGTGATTCTCTCCCAAAACATGGGCAATTTCATAGACATTCGCCATAATGAAGAAAGCTTCCAGAAATTTTCTGTGTTTTTGAGTGATGACGCTGAAGGCGTTAATCCGTTTGGGCAGGAATTTTCCGCTCACTCCAAATGATAATATTATATGCAATGCAAAATTTATTGTTTTCAATACGTTCGCCTGCGGAGTGATGCAAAAGAACGCTCAATAAAATCAGAATCATTATCTGACCAGACTGTAAAACAGTGAATCATCCATAAGTATTTAAAAAGAATCTCTTGCGAGTCAAAAATTTCAAGAGTAGTTGATTCACTGTCAAGTGGTTGGAGAAACGATAATTTGTAATCATTGATGACTAATTTTTGATTTTGAAAATCATACATGAAGCAAATTTTTCCGGCTCATCATTGTGCCGGACCCGATGGTTTTTGCCTAATTTTCCAGAAAAACGGCCGCGGTCTGTCACCCGCTTTCTTATAAAACAAACAATTTCTTTAGCCGTATTCCACTGAACGGCCTTGAACGAACACTCATAAATTTGGGGAGAAAAGAACAATGGCTGATACCGATAGCTTTGCTGATCTGCAGAAAGTCTTCTTTGCCGCTTTCATCCAGGGGGTCGGCTACAGTATCGACCAGCCGGCCCAGGTCGTGCAGCCGGCGCCGCCCATCGTCGGTGAAGACGATGACGAAGCGGATACCCTGCTGTGGAACTATCTGAACACTCTGCCGGGTGATTCGCTGACCCGCAACACCAGCCTGGCGTCGGGGGCACAGTTCCTGTCCACCTATTCGGCGGTGATGTCGTCGCTGCAAAGCCCGCCGAACAATTTCAAAGCCACCATCGGCGAATACTGCTACGACGCCTTTGTCGCCGCGGTCGAGAACGGCAACGCCACCGCTACCCCGCGCGGCTACCGTGATTGGGCGTTCCTGACCAGCAAATGCTCCGAAAACGCCAATTCCGGCGCCTCGGCCTATGCCGCCATGCTGCTGGACCCGATCTTCGCCGGCCAGAACAACGTTTTGCCTTATAAGCCGATCGGCAAGAAGCCGGTGGACTTCGTGCCCGGCTACGCCACGATGATGAAGCAGCTGAAGAAGGCGCCGCCCCGCGCCTTTGAAACGCGGCTGAGCATCAGCAATCAGGAATACAAGAAGACGTGGACCGGCGGAAAACAGTCGGCGGTCTTCGGCCTGTGGTCGAACAGCTATTCCAACACCCAGATCAGCCAGAAATTCTCTGCCAGCGGGGTGCATATCAAGGCTGATTTCAAGAACCTGCTGGCTTTCAAGGCCACGCCGGGGGATTGGTACAACTCCGCCACCCTGGGCATCGCCTACAGCGAAAAGGGCACCCCGCCCTGGAGTCCGACCGGCCTCAAGACCTGGGAAAACACCTTCTCGGCCCGCGGTGACATGCTGCGGTTCACCACGGTTCTGCTGATCGCCAACCAGATGAATCTGACCTATTCCTCTGAGGCGACCTTCTCCCAGACCGAACAGCAGGAAATCCGCAAGAACAGCAGCGCCGGCCTGTGGCCATTCTACAACAGTTCGTCGGGCGACTCGTCGGAAACCTCGGTGGATTTCGACACCAGCGGCCATCTGCTGGTGACCACCTCCACCGTCAAGAACGTGCCGACCATCGTCGGTGCCCTGGTCGAGCCGGTGGACCAGTTCCTGGGCCATCTGAAGGAAGTGTCGCGCCTGGAACTGCAGCGTCTGGCCCCCCGGACGTAAGGACGGGCCGTTACCGCAACCGGATGCCCCGGCTGACCGCCGGGGCATCCTTATCCGCAGGAGCATGTGCGGACCATGCGCAGTTTCGACGAGCTTCAGGCCGAGTTCGCCGCCCGGCAGGCTACGGTCATCGGCTATTCGCCCGATACCATGAGGATTTTCCAGGGTGCCTGTGTCCCGGCCGCCAACGACGATCAGGCGCTTTGGACTCTTTTGAACCAGCTTCCCTCTCCCGGCCCGATTCAAGAGGCCGGACCGCTCAGCTTTTTCGACGCCTATTCCGCTCTTGTCGGGGCGTTGGTCGCCTCCAACCACCCGCTCGACCCGGTGGCGGCGGCCAAGCGGAACCTGGCCGATTGGGGAAACGCTCCCCCAAGCTGGGAAAACGGCTACAAGACCCTGGCGAAGCGGCTCGGCCTCGCCCAGCAGATGGCTTTCTCCATCGATTATCCCGCCACCCCCGATGAAGGGTTCTGGGGGCTGTGGCGGCGGTCGGCCCCGGCGTCGGGCCTGTCCGTCCAATTCGCTGCCGCCGCGCTGTCGGGCCGCATCAAATTCGGGCACCTGCTGACCTTCGCGCCGCTGCCGGGGGATTGGTACACCCCTTCGGTCATGACGGTGGCCTATCAGAATCCGAGCGGCCCGCCCTGGAATCCCAATTCCCCCATCACATGGGAAAGCACGTTCGGCGCCAACGGCATCCTGCGGCGGGTGGTGATCGGGCTGGTGTGCGTCAGCGACGTGGAGGTGTCGTATGAGGCGGACGCCGGCTTCACCGCCGACCAGCAAGACCAGATCCACAGCCATACGGCGGGGGGGCTGTGGCCCTATTACCTGGAAAGCGCCAACGCCAGGACCAGCGTCGATTTCACCGCCGACGGCGCGATGCAGACGTCCATCACCAGCACCAAATCCCGTCCGGTGGTCATCGGGGTTCAGATCCATTCGGCCGCCGGCTGGTTCGGCGGGTAAGGACCATCTTCCGAGCCAAAGGGCCGGAGCGCAAACGGCGCCGGGATGATCCCGGCGCCGTTTGTGTTTCGGCGGTCGTGCGTGCGATTCCCAGCGGCCATGACCGCCCCGTTGCCGGAGCGGTCATGGTCCCGCCGTTCACTTGGCCGGGAACGGCTTGGCGTGGGCGAACTGGAAATCGAAATCGGCGAAATAATTGCCGTAGGGCTGGGCCGTGGTCGGGGCCAGGAAATGGCAGCCCAGACAGGAACTGGTCTGGGTCCACGGCGTGGTGCCCTGGTTGTAGGTTTCAAGCGCGGCGTTGGCCAGCGCCGTCGGCCAGGGGTTGCCGTAGAGCTGGCTGGGATCGGAGGGGAACTGGGTGTTCAGTAGCTCGTAATTTTCCCACACCGTCCCCTTCAGCAGGGCGGCGGCTTCGGCGTTGAGCGCCTTCACCTCGTCCGGGATCGGGATGATGCGCACCACCTGCACCGGGGTGTTGGCAGTCTCCGGCGTGGGCAGCGCGTTCATGGCGCAGGTGGGGCAGTTGGGGTTGGCAAAGCTGTAGTGCGCCTGTTTCCAGTCGATCGTGCAGGTGCTCTTGGGGTTGTTGTAATCCCACGTGGCACAGGACGGGGCGTTGTCCTTGTGCTCGAAGGTGCCCCAGATCCATTGCCTGGCCGAGGTGGTCTTGACCGTGTAGTGGAACGCCACCAGCCCAACCAGCGCCTTTTCGCACTTCCCGGCCGCGGCATCGACCAGATAGGCGTCGCGGGTGTAGAACTTGGACGGATCGTCGCCGGGACCCATCACCTTCCACGCCGGCTTGATGTTGATCGGCCCCACGGTCCTGGTGGCGTTGTCACCCGACACCGGGAACAGCAGCGTGCGCTTGGCCGCGTTCTGGACGTTGGCGTCATAGTATTTGTTGTCGTAGATGAAATCGAACGCGGGCTTGTTCATCCGCACGTCGATCCACACCCGCTTGCCGTTCTGGTCCACCAGATAGCCCAGCTTGCCGCTCATCGGCTGCACCGTGCCGTCGATCACCGGCGTCTGTTTGCCGATTTCCGCGAACACCGGGTTGTTCAGGCCCTTGCCGGCCGTGCCGGAGTCGGTGCAATAGGACGGCACCTCCTCGCTCCACTCGTTCCAGGTGGTGGGCAGGGTGGGGGGGGTGGTGAAGACCTCCGCCGTGTCCTTGTAGGTTTCCCAGACCCGCGGGCCGGGGGCGGAAAACGGCTTGCCGGTATCGGCTTCGCCGCGCATCGCCTGGGAGGCCACCCAGTTGGTGGCGATGAAGAGATTCCAGGAATAGACGTTGTACGCCCGCTGGGTCGTCGCGCTGTCGGCGTTGGACGGCAGGGTCACGTCATAGGGGATCTGCGGGCTGATGACGATGTCGCCCGCCGTGGCGGCCGGGGCGGAGAGCGCAGCTAGGCCCAGGGCACCGGCGGCCAGCAGGGCGGAAAGGGGATTCTTGAGCATTGTATTTTCCCTGGCAGGACGTCACGGGGTGGGGTAGAGGGCGGCGTAGTTCACCCGGCACCAGCGATGGAGCAGGTCGCGGCGCGCGTCGCTGAGTTCGCGGGTGCGCGGCATGTAGTCGAAATCCCGCCACTTGTCCTTGCTGGTCAGCGTCTGGAGCTGCTGCAGTGCCATCCGGCTGGTCATGACGGTGTAGTTGGAGAAATCGACAATCCCCTGCATGACCGGATAGGCGAGGTAGAAATAGCGCAGAACATCCTGATAGATGATCTGGAAGCCGGATTCGCCCAGAAGCTGTTCGTCGGTGTAGTGGGAATAATCGTCCACCGGCAGAATGCGGATGAAGCCGCAGCCGTCGTTGAGGATATCGAGCTTTTCCCCCTGCGCCGGGTCCAGAAAGAAACCGATGCCGCACTGGCCGGTCTTGGCCGCGGTGACGGGAATGGCGGCTGTGCCGTCCGCCTGCACCTCCACCGTTTCCGGCATGGACACCAGCCACTGGTCGGAGGGGACGGCCGTCACGCCGCTCTCATCATTGTAGGTGATGATGTACTGCTTGAGATGGACGGTGGCGCCGGCCAGCGGCTGGCCGCGGCGGGTGACCTTCACGGTGATGGTTTCGGCATCGCCCGTGTGCACATAGGTGTCGCGCTGATCGGTTTCCAGCGCGTCCACTTCCGTAAAGATGGTGCCGTACGTGGAACTCAGAAGCTGGAAATCGCTGGACGCCAGGGCCGTTTCCACATCCGACCCGGCACCGTAATAGAAATCGAC
This sequence comes from uncultured Rhodospirillaceae bacterium, assembly GCA_937927415.1. Taxonomy (GTDB): domain Bacteria; phylum Pseudomonadota; class Alphaproteobacteria; order Azospirillales; family Azospirillaceae; genus Azospirillum. The sequence goes on along the minus strand of CALBDS010000055.1, from coordinate 31,169 downwards.
GATGCCCGAGGTCTTGCGATAGGCCGCCGCGGAATAGCCGTCATAGCTCAGCGATCCCACCTGGACCATGGTCTGGCCGCTGACCAGAACCAGCGTCAGCGTGCCGAGATCGACGCGGGTGCCGTCCAGCCCGTTTTCCGGCAGGGCGGTGACCAGATCCAGCGTGATGCGCCGGGCCGCGGAATCGACGCTGATGAGCGCCGGGGCCAGCGGCACGGTCTTCGTGGGCGGCTGGTTGGAATAGGACGCGTCCAGCGGCACGGTGATGGTGGCGCCGCGCAGACGCCGCCCGACGGGATAGGAATACATCTCGTCCGGGGTCAGCAGGCCGATGGCCCCCACCACCTGACCGATTTTCTTGATGTAGGTGCCGGTCTGGTTGATGCCCTGGCTGGTGGTCAGATACAGGCAATACCGCACCGACAGGGCCGTCGCGCCGGTCTGCGTCGCCTGTTGGCGAAGCTGGGCGATGGCCGGGGATCCGGTGGCCGACAGCGCGTTCCAGGCCGCGTCATCCATGGGGATCTTGGTTTCGAAATAGCCCGACGCCGCGGTGTCGCCCGACGCATTCGGGTTGATGTTGCGGTAGAACCAGACCCAGCGGGAAAAATGCGGCTCGGGAACCTGATCGCCGCCGGGCAGGGCGGTCTTGCCCAGCATGAAGGCGTGGGTGAACATCTGCGTGGTCTGGGATCCCACGGGGTTCAGGTCGCACAGGGCGGTGCTCGTGAAAGCGGCGGCCTGACCGACCAGCGGGTCGTTGGCGCTGAAGCCTTGGCCCAGATCCACGCCCACCACACTGGTGCTGAAGCTGGCGGTGTTGGAGCCGTAATAATTCCAGTTGATCGGGCCGCTGCCGTACAGCGCATTCTCGATGGTCAGGTACTGGCGCAGTTCCGGGTCGGTGGGCGCCGAGCCGTCAACCAGCACCGGGTTGATGACCACATCGGCGAAATTCAGGAGCTGCTGGATCGTCGGGTCGGTGCTGGTTCCTTCGGGAGGCGTGTACAGCAGGCCGGTGTTGTTGGCGGTGGCGACGCTGACCGTCCATTCCCCGCTGAAATAAATCCGGGGAAGCGATAAGTAATTCATGGGATTGCCCTGTATGAAGTCATGGGATGTCTGGCGTCCCCGCCGGGGCGGGCGGGGACGGCGGGCCGGTCAGGGGAGGTCAGGTGTAGATGTGGTTGATGGCCCCCAGGAAGACCGGGAGGGCCACATCCACGTTGCTCCGGGTGCTGAACGCACGGGCGCGGTCGGCATCGATCAGGTTGCGCATCGCCGCCGTCCGCATCCGCGCGTTGGTGCTGGTCTTGGCCCCGACGTCGAAGTCGATCCCCAGTTCAATGCCGCCGCCCGTCGGAACGACGACGCCGTTGGACCAGAAATCGACGGTGATCACGCACTGGAATCCCGGCTGCAGGACCACCTTCTCCCCCAGGATCTGGCCGTCGTAGGTGACGGTGGTCTTGTCCATTTTGATCGGCCGGTCGGCGCCTTCGTAATTGGATCCCTGAAAGGCGACCGCACAGCCGACCACCTTGTTGCACGTCAGGGTGATGGCCACCGTTTCGGCGCTGGTCACGGACGGCAGGACGGCCAGCGTGTGATTGTGGGTCCAGGTCGGCGGCTGGTTGGTGATGGCGACGGTGTTGCGCCAGCCGATGTTCAGATTGTTCCGGATAAGGTCGGCCATCTCTTCCGACGTCATGCCGTCGGAGCCGGGGATCGGCTGGGGATGGTTGGGGTCGGTCGAATAGGAAAACAGGCAATAATGGTCGGATCCCGTCGGGGCGGTCGGTTTCCACAGGAACGTGTCGGGGGCCACCGCAACCGCGCCGGGTTGCACATTGGTCAGCAGTGAAATCGTGCTGCCCTTATCGGTGGAAAGGATGTTGTTGACCCATTGGTTGGGCCAGCTGATGAGGCTGCTGGGGCTGTAATAGAGGGAAACCTGGCGGTTGACCGGCCCCGCCGCCAGATTTTTCCCGCGCAGATACAGGTAATTTTCATAACCAATCATGATGTTGCTGTTGTACGCATTGAATTCGTAATTATCCCGCAAGATCGCCGTGAAGTTCTGGATCGGGGATGTCTGCCCGCAAATGATATCCGGGCTGGTGTAGAACGGCGATTGTGCCGGAACGGTGCCGTTGGACGACATGTTGGGGCGGAAGAAGAAATCCTGAAACATCGTCATATGATCCTCCATCAGTCATGTATGATTGTTCCCCGCCACAATAATGATTCTCCAGGCAGCCTGTTTTTGACGCGTAGAATAATATTGTATGCAAAAGCGAGTGTTTGATATTGCGGCGGTTTGTGTTTTCCGACAATTTATAAACAACAACCCGATGTCCATATAAAAACATGGAATCACTTAATTTTAGCCGGGCTGAATATCATTAGATTTAATAATAATTCGAGAATTTATTATCGTAGTCAAAGCAAGTTACTGCAATCAATTTGGATTTAACGGGGGTTTGTGTTTTTCCTGTGCGCGGGTGACGGTTGGGGAAGGCTTTGGAAAAAGGCGACGGCCCGGAAAGTGCCGTTGGGCATTTTGATGCTCCCCTGGATGGTTGTACCGGGCGGCATCGTGGGTGTGACCAGGCTTACCGTCTGGCGCGTTGATTGTGTCGCCGTCTCCCTTCGCTCTTTTCCCGTCGCATGCGTATGGTGGCACAGCCTTTTGCGACCTTGAGTGTTGGGGATCGGCATTGTCCTTTATGTTGATTATTTTAAACGCACCCGGTAATTTGATTAAGAGACGAATCAACCGGGGCCGATTCCGATGCTCCGCGGGCAACAGGCAAAAAGAGTGAGCACAATGGTGAAATTTCGGGCTTTTCATCGCCTCACCCTGCGATCACGGATCATTGTGGCGGTTCTCGGTGTGGTGGTGATGGCCGGGGCTTTCGGCCTTTTCACCCTCAGCCGACTTGAAACATTAAACGGTGCGGCGGAAACCATGCGCGGCCGGTCACTGCCCGCGACCCAGCTTGCCGGGCAGTTGACCTCAGCCGCCCAGCAGCACCGCATCGCCGAGGCGGCCTATGCCCTTGCCACCAACACCATGCAGGTGGATCACGCCGAAAAGGGGTTGAGTGAAGCGGCGGCGGCCCTGGCCCAAAAGCGCGCGGCGGTGGGGGAACGCTTCACGGCCGGGGAGGGGGCGGCGCGGTTGGCCGCCTTTGACGAAGCGTGGCGGGCTTATGCCGCCGCGGCCGACCGGGTGCGGGGGCTGGCCCGCGACGGCAACGCCCAAGCCGCCGCCAATGTGTTCAAGCGGCCGAGTGCTGCCGCCTTTGCCCGAGTGCAGGAAACGCTGGACGCGCTGGTCGAAGGGACCATGGTGGATGCCGGGGCGGTGGCCGACCGTGGTGCGGCCGTTTACCGCGAGGCGCACCAGATGGTGGTGGCCGGGGTGTCTTTGTGCGTGCTGCTGTCGCTGGCCGTGGGGGTGGCGCTGGTGCGCAGCATATCCCGCCCGATCCTGGCGGTGGCTTCGGCGCTGGAGCGGCTGGCCGCCCGCGATTTCACCGCCGTGTTCGATGAAAACCGGCGCGACGAGATCGGCCGGATGGCGACCGCCGCCCGTGTGTTCCGCGACACCATGCTGAACGCCGAACGGGTGCAGCAGGAGCAGGAACGGCTGAAGGCCGCCACCGCCGAAGAGCGCCGGCGGGAGATGGACGGGCTGGCCGACGGGTTCGAGACGACGGTCAAGCATCTGGTGGAAACGCTGGCCCACTCCACCGCCGAAATGGCATCGGCCGCGACCGCCATGGCGCACGGGGCCGCCGAGACGGCCAGCCATTCCGACGCGGTGTCGTCCGCCGCCGGCCGCGCGTCGGCCAATGTGGACAATGTTGCCGCCGCGACGGCCGAGCTGTCGGCCAGTTTCGGAGCCATTGGCCGGTTGGTGGCGGATTCCGCCGGCATCGCCGCCGATGCCACCCGTGATGCCGAACAGAGCACCACGGTGATGGGCAGTCTGGCCGAGGCCGCCGCGGAAATCGGCAAGGTGGTGGACATGATTAACGGCATCGCGGGCCAGACAAATCTGTTGGCCCTGAACGCCACCATCGAGGCGGCGCGGGCCGGGGAGGCGGGAAAGGGGTTTGCCGTCGTCGCCGGCGAGGTCAAGCAACTGGCCGGTCAGACCGCCCGGGCAACCGCGGAAATCCAGGCGCGCATCGCCGAAATTCAGGCGGCATCCGGCACGGCGGTGGATACGATCGGCGCCGTGACCCGCACCATCGCCCGCATCAACGAGATCGCGGGCGAGGTGGCCGCCGCCGTGAAGCAGCAGGCCGCCGCGGTGGAGGAAATCAGCGCCAGCATCCACCAAGCCGCCGACGGCACGCGCACGGTATCGGACAACATCGCCGGCGTGACCGCGGCCGCCGCCTCGGCCGAGCAGGCCAGTGCGGTCATGGTCCAGTCGGTGCAGGCCGTCACCGCCGATGCTGGCCGCATGCGTCATGAGGTTGATGGTTTCCTGTCGGCGTTGCGGCGGGCCTGACCGGCGGCGTGCCGGAAACCGGCCGGGACAAGCCGGCCGATTTCCGCATCGCGGTTCAGGTTCAGATATAATCGATGATGTGTAGGGCGTTGCCCGGCTTCACACGGGTGATGGTGAGTGGCTGGTTGCCGGAGGCTTGCTTCCGCTTGATCGTATAGTCAAGGACGGGGTTGATCAGCGTGTATTCATCCATGGTCACGGTGATGGCGTCGAGAACCGGGGTAAATGTGGTGTTGGCCGTGGAGAGGACGGCCACAATGTTGAAACTGGTCACACCGGAGACGTTCATCCCCAGCAGGCCAGCCTGAATTTCCGGCCAGGTATTGCCGACCACATTCAACTGTGCGGCTGACGCGGGCGTCGTCAGAGCCGTACCGTTCCATGTCATATTGTAGGCGGTGCTTACCCAGGCCGAGCCATTCCACCGCTTGAGCGGCGAGCCATAATTGTCGGTGGAAACGAGGAACCGGATCGACGTTCCCGGCGGCAGGGACAGTGCGGCAGAGGCATTGTCGATGGATGAGAACGCGGACAAATCGAGGGCGGACACACCGGGCTTGGTTGCCACCCAACTGGGGCCGGGGACGTACTGTTCGCCATAGGGAAGCGTTGGAACGGGAATCGTATCAGCTGTCCAGCCGCGATCAGTGCCGTAGCTGTAACGAATTTCATCCATCCAGCCGTACCAACAGTTGCTCCGCCCCCCGCTTGCCCCGATCGCCATGCGCAATTTGCCGCCGGTTACAGTGGGTATCGTAACATTGCTGATATTGTTGACGCGATTGCCATCCCAATACATGTAAATACTTGATCCTGATCGAACAACGGCAAAATGATGCCATGCCTGCGTCAGAGATACAGTGGAGGGTGCTGTATAATATGCCCCAGAATTGTCATTTGTTGCCAATCTTATGTACAAGTTGTTATTGGAATTTATGCCGGCGCTCCATTGAACGCCACCTCCAGTAATAGCCCATGTGTCGCCTGCGCCACCATATACATCGACAAACATACGGGAAAATTGTGTATAGCTTGGGTCGGGGCGGACAAAGCAGTCAAACACCCAATTGCCTGTGGATCCATCCACGGATTGCGGATAGGTGTCCATGCCATACGGTGAACCGGGTAAGTATAAAGATCCTATTCCAAATTTAGACTGTGTATTTGAAACGGTGGGGTTGTTGGTACCAGGAGGAATCCATATGCCGTCTTTTACCGTCCGTGCATTGTTTGCAGCGACAAGAGTGCTGTTTTTACTCAACTCCTTGGCCCATTTCTGGCCGACGGTGCCGGAAAACGTCCACAACAGCGCGGTATCGTCGTCGGATACCAGGGGAGCAGGGGTGAAGTTGGCCGTGTAGCGCGGTTTCCCGCGCGTCACCCGGAATTGACCAACGGAGCCGGACAAAGAACCGTCGATCGGTGTGCCGCCGATCTTAAGGATGATCCCTGTTGGCGATGTGCCGAAGAAGAGATCAATGTGGCGAAGGGGACTGGCGGTTGCCCGACCATTAACGTACAGCACGTAACCGCGCGACTCCCGCACGAACGCCACATGAACCGATGTGTCCTTAGAAACGGTGACGCTTGGCAGAAAAAAAACATTGTTCGTCTGAATGTTGTAAACGCACGCCTCCAGGCCGGTCCCGGTCCCGTGAACATGCCATCCCCATGACCCATTGATTCCGGACACGCCGAACAACACGCAGTCGAAGGATAGCGTCGAAAGGGAAAACCATCCTTCAAAACAGAAATGTTCCCATTGTGTCGGATGAAAGGGAGCGATATTGCTGAATGGAAAACTATAACTTGCGTAATTCGCTGTGGAGAATGACATGGAGGTAGGCGAACCATTCACACTCACAGCAACAAGGGCGGCGGTGCCGTTCATGACCAGCATCGGAATGATGCTTTCGCCTGTGGCCGTGTTTCCATAGCTGCTTTCGCTGCTATCCAACGTCACCTTGTCACCGTTGGTCCCATCGAAGTGCAGCAGCAGAACGGTACGGTCGTCGGTGGTGTAAGGAGCGGTCGGCGGGGTGAAATTGGCGGTCCATTCGGCAACACCACGCTTCATGCGGAATTCATCGACGAACCCGACAAGGGCACTCCCAACCGCAAGACTGGTATCAACACCAATCAACACACTGGGGTTGCCGTTGTTGCTGGTAATGGAGCTGGAGCCAACCGAATAGGTCTTGATCAGCCCACCGTTTGCAAACACATACAGGTTGGATCCCGAACGGGTTACAGCAAGATGGGTCCATGTATTGGTGGACCAAGACCCGAAACCTGCGTTGTTTCCGTCGATATTCCAGCTCGTGCCGTTGGTTGACAGCGACATACCGTAAGTGCCATCGGGTCGCAGGAGGATCTGCGGTGCATATGAAGACGTCCCCAGATACCAAACGGTCTGTGTGTGGCTCGTGGTGGTGGAATGGAACCAGCAATCAATGGTGAAATCATCAGCGCCGAGGGCAAAATCAGCATGCGGCTTGCTGCACGCGATGCGGACCGCGCTGCCGTCGGCCGTACCGGGGAAAAAGGCCGATGATGTCCCAAACTTTGCCGAGTAGGTCGAAAGAGCCGCCTTGCCCAGCAGCGCCGTTTCATGCCCGCTGCGGCTGTCGTCACGGATGAACTGCGATCCGTGTCCATCGTCGAAATGGAACAGGTACACCGTGTCGGCATCCCGGACATGCGGCGATGTGTGCGGCGTGAAATTCCCAGTGTAGCGCGCGACCTTGGAGACGCGCAGTTCATCGATCCAACCGTAAAACGCTTCAGCAGCCCCGCCGATGGAGAGCGGTGTGGCCCCCAGAGTGAGCGACGTCGGGAACGAAGAGCGTTCAGTGCCATTCACATACAGCGTCAGCCTTGAGCCATTCCGGACGATAGCCGTATGGCACCATGCATCGGGGTTGGAAGCGCAAGGGCCGGTATTCACCCCATCGGACATGACAAATCCACCCGCGGAGCCTACGGCGGTATGGTAACTCAAAAAAAGGTCCCCAAGGATGAAGATGCGTCCCCAGTTCATGGGGGTGCTGGTGGGATTGACCCAGCATTCAATCGTGAAATTCTGAGATGTGCCAAAAGCCGTTTTGTAACTGGCGGGCACAGTGAAGGACTGATTGCCATCGAAATACGCACAGTGAGTCCCGAACGGGGTAATCCCGCGCGCGTCAATGATTTCAGTCGAACCGTCCGGCCCATCGGCATGGATCAGCAGTTTCGTGGCGTTGTCGATCTCCCCCCCTGTCGTGTTGTGCAGGCGAAAAGCGCCGGCTCCATGATCAGTGCCGGTTGCGGCGTTCTCCTGGGCGTAGTCGGCCTCGCTGTTGTATTGCAGGGCGAACGTTTGCCCTGCGATTTGCTCGCTCACCGACAGGACCGATTGCCCCTCTATGGTCACAGGCACACCCGACACCATGTAGATGGGCGCCGTCTGCCGAACGGTGGCGGAACCGCCGCCGGCGGCCACCATCTTCTGCCCAAAGACGGAATTGGGCACGTTGGACAGGTCGCTCAAGGCACGTGTCTCAAGCTGTTGCGCCATATCCTGCTGTTGTGCGCCAAGATCGGCTTGTTGTGCGCCAAGATTGGCCTGTTGTGCGCCAAGATTGGCGGTTTCCTGCGCCATGCCGGCCAATGCGGCATCCACTTCCGTCAAGGCGGTTTGGATGCGCTCGATATCGACCCGCTGGGAGGGGGAATCCGGGGACGGCAGCGGCAGGCCAAGGTGAGGGGTGATGTGCGGCATGACAAGCCCTTTACACTGTGATCGTGGGAATGGAATGGGCACGGAAGCCATCGGGGGCCGGCAGGGCGGACATGGACGACGGCAGGAGACGACGCCGCTCCTTTCCGGCCATCGCCGATGGTCGGGTCCGTGCCGGGCAACACAGGAGGAGGGGCGTCCGCTGTGGGGTAAAGCTGTCAGAAACAGACGGAGGCGGGATGATGGCGGCAGGGGTGGCGGCCGAAGCCGCCACCGTTGTGAACGCCATCATGGGAACGGAGTCCGGCCTGTTTCACCGCCATCCGGATTGAGCCCGGTGATGCGGTGGGGCCGGAACCCATGGTCAAACGCTCCGCCCTTATGCGGCGATGGCGCGGATGCGGCGGATGCGGGGGCGGTAGAGCGCCGAGCCGCTGAGCGTGATCCGCAGCCGGGTGGAGGGGGCGGAGAAGGTGGTCAGCAGGAACACCCGCTCTTCCCAGCCGTCACCGACCGACTGACCCGTGCTGAACGGCACGGCGATCCAGGTGCCGTTCGCCGCCTGTGCTTCCACGGTCACCCCCGACGTGCCGGGAAGAACCGCGTCGAGCACCACCCGCAGCTTGGACGACGAACCGCAAGCAAACTGCCGGCTGACATAGGTCGCCGTGTCGGTCTGAACGCCGAAGATCGCCTGCACGCCGGGGTACACCACCGGCGACCGGGTGTCGGTTCCCTCCAGCACCAACTGGGCCGCCACGCTGCCGGTCAGGCGTTCGGTCAGGTTGACCGGCTGCCCATCCGACAGGGTCAGCACGCGACCGTCGGCGGCGATCAGGCGCAGGCCGATCCGGGTGGCGGAGTCCGGCCGTTCGGCGTTGAACAGCCCCACCAGATCCGACACCTGCGATGCGGTCAGCGATCCCAGCGGCACGGTGCGGCTGGTCGCCGTGAAACGGCACCCCAGAAGGCGGAACCACAGGTCGGAAATCTGGTGTGCGGTCCAGGTGGTGCCGTTGGAGCTGCTGAACATCACCCCGATCTGGTACGGCTGGGCCGTCACCCATTTCTGGGCCGCGGCGTCGAATTGGCCCAGGCTGGCAATCGCCACCGACGCATCGGCGTCGTCGCACAGCACGACGATGGCGAATTCCTCGTCCGCCGGCATCCACACCGGCGCCCATTCGAACCGGGTCGGCTGGCCGTCGGTGCGGATGGTGGCTGGCGCACGGCGGCTTTCCGCCAGCACGCGGCGGCCGGGAAAGCCGTTGGTCATTTCGCGGATCTGGACCACCACGTCCGATGTGCCCTTGGCGCGGAACAGCAACTCGATCCCGCCGATGTGGCGGCCGTCGCGCAGGGTCATGCTCTGCGCCACCGGATCCGTGTGGTATTCCTCCACCGTGGTGACGACGCGGCGGGTGGTGGTTTCGATCAGCCCTTCACCGATAAAGGTGGTCACGCCCGTGCCCGAGGCGGTGGCCACCGCCTCGATCCGCTTGGTGCCCGACGGCACGCCGGCGGGAATGGTGAAGGTGTGTTCGACCACACCGCTGGAATTCGCCACCAGATTGGTGGCGACCGTCACGCCGTCGAAACGGATGGCCCGCACGATCTCGCCGGCCCCCAGATTCCCGACCTTCACAGTCAGCGGGATCTGGCGCAGATACTGGGCCGCGGTGGTGGACTGGCGCACCGTTTCCACCGATTCCGACAGGGTGGTGGTTCGGGTGACCCAACTGACGCCTTCGACGAAGTGGCCGGTGCGCAGGAAGCGGACGCTGGCGGTATCCCAATTGTCGATCTGCTGGGTCCAGCGGTCCACCGGCACCACCACGCTGACCGTGCACGGGATCGGCGCGAAGCTGTCGTAGGGGTTAACCTTGATGGAGTCGGTCGCCAGCTCCTGCTTGACCACCGGCTCCAGCACATAGGACAGCATGCTGGCCTCGCCGTCCGGCATCAGCGTGTTGGGGAACACCGGCGTGACCGGCAGGACCAGTTCGCCGTTCACCACCGCGGCGGTCTGGGTGATGCCTTCGTCGCGCATGTCGTTGTCGAACAGCGGATCGACGAACAACCCCTTCGCCCCAGTCGGCTCGCGGGCGGTGACATCGGTCTTCAGGCGCTCGGTGGCCACCAGATCGAACAGAGTGTCCACGCGCCCCGACAGCGCCTGCACGTCGGAAACCGACATCACCCGCGGCGCCTCGGCGGCGATGGTCGGCAGTCCGAACCAGTCCTGGTTCAGGGTCGCCAGAGGCAGCGTGCCCGACGGGGCCGGCGGCAACGCCGGGGCGCGCAGGTCGGCAACACCGCGCACGCGCACCACTTGCCCGTCACGATTCATCACCAGCCGGTCGCGGCGGGACAGCTTGGTCTGGTAATCGACCAGAACCACGCTGCCCGGTACGGCACCGGACACGGTGAAGCCGCGCGTGTCCTTTGCCGTTACCGTGCCATCGGTGTAATGGCGATAGTTCACGGTGTAGGTGGAACCCGGTGCCGGTTCGGCGCCCGACGGCGACCAGTCCACCGTGTTGCCGGTGAGTTTGTAGTCGGTGCCCTGGGTATAAGTGGTCGCCCCCTGGCTGACGGACAGGATCTGGAGAACCGACAGATCCGGCAGGGCATCGGCAGCGCCGGTGAAGGCGCCGTGGACGATCTGCACGCCGGTGCGTTCCGCCGTCACCTTCACCTTGACCACGGACGCCAGCGGCGGATGGACCAGATCGACGCGCATGGAGCCGTTGACCGGCAGGAAGGTGTGCGGCTCCGCTTCGATCAGCAGGGTGTCGGGATCGTCGGGAAAGGCAAGACGGGTGGCGGTGGGCTTTTCAACCTCGTAACCATCCACATGGCAGCGGCCTTCCTGAAGGCTGAAGACCTGCTGGCCGTCCTGGATCGACAGGCCGGTGACGCCCAGGCCGTTCACCACATAGCTGCCGCTGCCGGTCGCCGCCCGGTCATAGCGGGCAAGGGCGACGGTGACGCCGCTGACCTGCGGGGGCGGATCGCGGCTGTCCAGCACGCCGTTGGTGATGCTGAACACCGGATAGAACTGGCCCTCGCTGCCATCCCCCTGGGTGCCGGCCCGCCAGCCCCACACGACGGTCACCGTCAGGCGCGCCGCACCGGGGGCGTGGAAACCCGAACCGGGGGCCGGGTTGAGCAGGGTGGGATCGTCCAGTTCGGTCACCACGGTGTAGGTCAGCCGCAGCCCCAGTTCCACCGCTCCCAACGTGGGGATGGTCAGGTCGGCGGCCGGCACGCCACGGATGTCGCCCACCACATAGACAGCGCCGCCGGTGATGTGCACCGCACCAGTATCGGCGTCGATGATCACGTCGGCGCCCCTGACCACCGCCCCTTCCTTGAACAAAGCATCGCCGAGGCGCCGGTGCCGGTTCGCCTCGATGGTCTGCATCTCGTTCCATTCGGCGGACTGGATATGCCGCTGACCGGCGCGGAACAGCACCCGCTCGAAACCTGACGTCTGGCGCTCGTAATAATCATCAATCTTCTGCATAATCCACCTTTAAAAGGGCATGACGAAATGGAACTGTGGCCGGTCGCCGGCGTCGTAGGTGCGCGGCACCGCCAGCCGGACGAGCTGCATCAGATGGCCGGGCCGGTCCAGGTCCGCCGGTCCCCACCAGCGCAGGCCCGGCGGGGTGCCGGCCACCGCCGTGCCGCCGGCAAACAGGCCGATTTCACGAACGATGTCGGTGGCATCGTTGAAATCGAGGAAGACGCGGACGTAGAGGAACGCGCTGACCTCATCGCCGGTGCGCCGCCAGCGCCCCCCCGGCACCTCGGTGATCTCGCCGTTCGGGTCGGGGAGCACGAACGCCACCTCGTCGGCAAGGCGGCGGCCATATTCATCGACCAGGGTCCGGGCCTGTGCCGCGTCGGGCAGCAGGGCCGATTGCCAGGCCGCGTTGGTCCGGTCCACGCCGTCCCAATCCGGTTTCCCCCGGCCCAGGGCGACCGACCATGGCATCAGCTTGGCCGCCGCGGCCAGGCCTTCGCGTCCCCCCACAGGGACGTAATGTCCATTGGGTACACTCACTCCACCACCTCCATCATGAAATCGGCTGTTGCAGCCCCCCAGGGCTGCTCGGTCCATGGGCCGGCACCCCAGCCCATGGACGGGTGTTCGAGAACCTCGCCGCGGGGCAGGGACCGCCCCAGTCCCGGCAGAGGCCGCTCATCCAAAGGCGCATCAAAACGGGCGGGCGGGCGTCCGGCTCCGGCCCCCATCGACACCACCACGCCAAAGGCCGGCGGGACGGGGAGATCCGGTGCGGCCATCACGTCCCCCATCGCCGGGGCGTGCAGCGTGGCCAGCAGATCCAGATGCCATGCCACCGGCCGGGTATCCGGTCCCTGGTCGTAGCAGGGGGGATTTCCCGTCATCCGCCACACCACGGGAATGTCCCAAACGACATTCACGTCATCGTGGGCCATACCGTCCTTGATGCCGGCGGTCAGACTGGCACGGTCGCCCAAACTTGGCAGTTCGACGGCCCGGTCGGGAACCGGCCAGGCGCTGACCACGACCATTCCCGGCCGCACCGGGGCGGTGTCGTGCTCCCCGTCGAAGGCATTGTCGTCGTAGCGCAGACCCGCCCGGATGATGTGGGCGATGCCGAAGACCGGCACGCTGCCCCAGGCGGGGGGGGGCCGGTCGTCTTCCGCTGCCAGCATTCCAAACGGCGTCGAAAAGCTGAACGTCACCCCGTTCACAGAGATGCCGGACCAGTTGTCCAGCATCAGGGCGTTGCCCCCCGGCGGCAGGTCGTACCGTGCGGCGCGCAGGTCATAGCCGTGGTACACGCGCACCAGCCGCGACCGTGCCGGTGCCCAGGCCGGTGCCACCCGCATCAGTGCGCGGGCGTCGGCATGGCCCAGCACACGGCCGGGATCAATCTGGTATTCCGCCCAATGACCATCGGCACGCCGGAAGCCGTCGGCCTCTTCGATCCCGGCCTCCAGCTTCAGCACCCGCGACAGCGCGGTTTCCACGGCCCAGCGGGTGCCCTTGTAGCGGTGCAGTTCGATGGCGTCCTTGATCAGATCCCGTTTGGCTTCGATCGTGTCGGGAACGAAGTCCCACCCCTCGACGCCCATGACGTGGAACTGCCACGCCAGATGGGCCAGAATGCCGGGGTCGGACACCGTGTCGATCACGCGGACGCGCAGGGCCGGCAGCCGGGCACGGATAAGGTCGAGTTCGTCCTGGGCAAGCCGAGCGATGGCAGCGAAACGCGGATCGCGGGCAAGCGGCGGCGGAAGCGGGAAGCGATGGTCAACCACCGGCACCTCCCCCGACGACGATGCCGATGGTACCCACGGCGCCATCCGCCCACTGGTGACCGTCCAGAACCGTCAGAACCGGCGATGCCAGATCCACGCGGTACACGCCGGGGACGGCCTGCATGGCGGCAATGGCCTGGCTGGGGACCAGCGTGCGGCCCAGGCCGCGGCGTTGCTGGGCCACATAGTCCGCGGCCGCCTTTTCCACCGCCGCCGTGACCGTCGGTTGATCCACGCCCGCCGACAGGGTGACGGTGGCCGACAGGGTCCAGGCCACCCGCTCCGGCGGCACCACTTCCACCGTGTCGCTCAAGGGGCGGGCTTTGGCGCCCGACAGGACGGCCCGGACCGCCGCCAGCACCTCGTCCGAGGGAGCGCCGTCGGCGGTCAGCACCGCGACCCGGACCGTTCCGGCCCGCGGCTGGGTGATCGCCACATCCACGATCCCCGCCGTCGCACCGAACACCAGCGCACGGTACGCCAGGACCGGCCCGGCGACGCTGAAGGTTTCCGGTGCTTCCCGGATGCGTTCGCGCAGGCGGTCGTCGCTTTCGTCCGGCAGGCGAGCGATGCCGAGAAAGGCGCCCAGATGGTCCAGCACGGCGCCGCGGGCAAAGGCCAGCAACATCTGTTCGCCGGTTTCCTGGACATCGATGCGCAGGAGGGCCAGCTGATAGGCCAGCCAGTCGATGAACAGCCGTTCCGGCTGTCCCGGCTGGAGGGTGCGGTCCATCGCGGTTTCGAACCCTTCGATGAGCCGGCGGCTGACGGCTGCGGGGTCGTGGTCGATGAACGTCGGGTGCGGCAGGGCCGCCGGATCAACCGTCATGACAGGATCTCGCCAATGGTGACGGTGGTTGTTCCGGGGGCTGCGATCGAGCCGGCCAACTGCCACCGCACGGTGATGAAAAAACCGGCCTTGCCGGTATCGGGGGCCGACGACGCCTGTTGCGTGGCGCCGCCGGCCGGGGTGACCGCGACGTCCAGGATGGTCAGCCGGGGTTCCCACCGTTCGAGCGCCATGCGGACCGCCGCGGCGATGCCGGGGACCGCACTGGACACCGGCATGTCGATCCAGGGTTGGAGATCACACCCGAAATCCGGGCGGTGTGGATCGCTGCGCAGCGGCGTTGTCAGGATCACCGATACGCATTGGGACACATCCCCAATCCCCTCGACCGTCTCGCCCAAGCGTCCAAGCGCCAGGGACCAATCGACCGCCTGCAATGAAACACCCATATCAACCCCCATCATCGGCAAACACGGTGGCGCTGCCGCCGGCCACGGACGATCCACAGGCAACGCCGTCACCGATCCGGCCGGCGGGCCGTCCGTTCACGAAGACGGTGGGACTGCCGCCGGCCAGCACGCTGGCGTGGGTTTCCGGGATCGACGGGCAGGTGTGCGCGGCCCAGGCATCGCCCACGCGGTGAACGGGGATGCCGTCCGCGAACACATCGGGGGATGCCCCGCTGCTGGGGCGCGGCGGCCAACAGCCGTGCCCCGTGCACAGGTCGCCAAGGCGGGTGATGGCCGGCATCGTTCCCTCCTCAGTTCAGGTTGATGCGGGGGCCTTTCAAGCTCACCCCGGCATCGTCCAGGACGATCGAGGCCGCCCCGACCGACAGTTCCAGCCGTCCGCCCGCCGGCACCGACACGCGGTACACATGCGCGGCCCGGTCGTATTCGACGGTGGCGCCGTCCTTGTAGGTGACGTGGCGCTTGTCTCGGCTGGCGACGGGAGGCGGGTCGGTGCTGGAATAGATGGCGCCCAGGACGACGCCGGCCTCGTCGTTCTCGTCCATCAGGACGACGACGGCCTCCCCTTCGTCCGGCAGCCAATAGGCACGGTCGCCATCGGCCAGCGTGCGTGGCTGCATGACCTCCAGCCAGTAGGATTCCATGTTGTCGGCGTCGGGAAAGCTCACCCGGACGCGGGCCGTTGCCGGATCGACGGCGGAAACGATGGCACGCCTATACACGCTGCACCTCGATTGTGGTGGTGTATCCCTTTTGGGCATCGAACTGATGGGTGGATTTCTGCACGTGATAGGTGTCGTCCCACCCGCTTCCGAAACCATTCAGCTTGATGTTGATTCCAGCGGCCAGCGTGGGGCGCCCATAGACCGCCAGGGTGACCGTGATCTCGCCGATGTTGGCTCTTTTGAGCAGCGCCTCGGCCTTGGCCAGCGCCTGGGCCTTGTCCTGCACCCGCAACCGCTTCTTCAGCGTGTCTTGGGATGCTTCCCGGTTGGGTTTGTTGTGCGGCGGGTAGATGACCCGTTGGGTTTTTTTGGTGGCCGGATCGAAATAGGTGACCTCACAATCCTTGTATATTTTTTCTGATTTCCTCACGAAATGCCAATTGATGACATCGCTTTCGTTCATTGAAATCGTTTCGACGATTGGTCCGGACATCAATTCGTCATCGGACATGAAGACAAGGCTTTTCCCTTTGATGCTGAATATGTATCCAAAATCGGCGGATATTTTTGAAAGGAACTCAAGATCATTCTGGTCGGATTGGGCGGTATAATCGATGACATCCGTATCAGGGCTGCCGATCACCGTCATCGCGTGACGGGCGGCAACAATGGCCGCGATTTCGGGAAGGGTTTTTTTGACATACTGCGTGTTCCTTTTGGTCCGCAGATCCGTCGTGATTCCCGCGGCAAGCGCATGGATCGCCAATTTGTCGGGCGGCCCGCTGTATTCGATCTGATCGATCTCGTACCGCCCGGCATCGACCAGACGCTGTTCGTAACCGATGGCCAGTTCCAGCACATCGCCTTTGGCGGGCATCCATTCGTTGCGCCAGCGGGCGTCATGGTCTTCCACCGTGATGCTCAGCTCGTCGCTTTCCCCGGCCTTCTTGTCGGAATAGGTCAGGCTTGCGACCATGGTCTTGAGGGCTTCGGTGGCATCGGTGCCACCCCACAGCAGCGTCCATGTGGGCGTATCGACCTTGTTCATCGCGTCCCCCGTTTCCAGGGCGGCAGGCCGGCGGCCGAAAGCTGCGGTTCGATCACCGGGATCACCACCCGGATGCCCGTCGGCAATTCGGGGGTCCGCGCCACATGGGGATTGCTCAACACGATCCGGGCATAGCCGCAGGCATCGCCGTAATAGTCCCAGGCCAGGAGATCCCAGCGGTCGCCGGCCACGGTGATGTGCTCGATACAGGTTGTGGTCATAGTGTCCTCCGCAGGACGGCGGATGCAGCGGATGCGATCAGGGCGGGCCGGTATTGCGCCTCGTCCCCCTCTCCCCACTCGGTCATGGTGATGACCGCGTCGATCTGTTGGGGATGACCAAAGGACGAGGTTTGGGTGACCGTTTCATCCACCGCACCGATGACGAAACGCCCGATCCAGAAGCCGCACCCGCGGACCACCGGCCACCAGCGGTTGCTCTGGGCCAGGAGCCGGATCGCTTCCATGCGAAGTTCCGGCTCGGACCACGCGGTGTTGAACCGGACCTTGAGCGTGATGCTGCGGGACAGGTTCTTCGTCCATTGCAGCTTCGGCTTGGTCCGGAAGACATCCTGGCTGGCGTATGTCCAGCCGTCTTTCACCAGCAGTTCGGTCACGGACAGGGCTTCGAACGCCACCGGCCCGACCAGCAGAACAACGCCCATTACCGACCTCCCGACATGAATTGCGTTCGTTCGCGGCGCTGGGTTTCGCGGTTGACCGCATCGGCAATCAGGCGGCCGCCGTCGTGGCGGACCCAGTTTTCCAGCTTGCGAACGATGTCTTCGTTGGTGGCGCCGGTGATGTTGACCGACAGGTTGACCGTCACCGGCCCGCCGCCGGAACCACCCGGCCCCATCCCCCCGCCGGCCGTTCCCGGTCCGCGGGCCAGCTTCGCCATCGCCGGCGCCGGTGGCGGGACGAAGGGGGTAACGACCGCGGCCCTGGCCGTCATCTGCGCGGTCTGCCCCGTTCTGCCGGCGATGCTGTTGTCGTTGACGGCACCGGCCAGGGCGCCGGTCGCCTGCAGGGCGGGGGTGGCGGGCGCGGTTTCGAAACCCAGAAGCGACTTGGCCTTGTTGAGGATGCTGTCCCCCACGCTGGCCAAGGTATCCAGAACCGTCTGCGCCTGCATGAGCAGTCCGGCGGCGAGACCCTCCATCAGCCAGCCCCCGAACTCGGCGAACACCGTGGAGGGGCTGTTGATGCCGAACTGTCTTTTGAAGGTATCGATGATGAGCGAACAGAGGTCGTTGATCGCCGTTTCCACGAAGCCGACACCGCTGGCCAGTCCGCCCTGCAACTCCTGGAGCATGGTGAGGATGACCCGATCGATCACCGCTTTTACGTTTTCGAGGCCCTCGCTCGAACCGACGGTCAGCAGGCTCCATATATTGATGCCGGTGAGCTGGTCGATCATGGCGTTGAAGAACTTGGGGATGTTGCTGAAGCTGAGCCTCAGCCCTTCCGAGAAGGTGTCGAAATCCAGGGTCAGTATCCCTGTGATGACATTCACCAGCCCCGTAAACCGATCCATGAGCATGGTGAGGTAACTGACCAGCCATGGGGCGGCCACCCGTCCCCAGCTTTCCCCCAATTCCTGCACCGCACCGCTCACCCCCTGCACCGGGGACAAAAGGGATTCCATCACGCCGCCCAGCCAGGAACCGGCGGCCAGGAAAGGCTGGATTGCCGTCACCAGACGATCGAAGACCGGCTGAAGCGGTGCAGCCCCGGCCGCGATTTCGGACCACAGCCCTTGGAAAAAGGCCGCGATGTTGTCCCAGTGCCGATAGATCAGCACCGCCGCCGCCGCCATCGCCCCGGCCGTCACCAGAACCGGCCCGGACAGTCCCCCCAGCGCGGCCATGACGACTCCAGCCCCCGATGCCAGCGCCCCGAAAACCATCATCACCGCGACGGCCGCGGCGGCCACCGCCGCCAGGGTGACGCCGATGCGGGTCAGTTCCGGGTTTGCCTCCGCAAATCGGCTCAGGGTGTTGGCAAGGCGGGTCAAGGACTGGATTGCGTCGGTCAGCAGCGGAAGAAGGGCGGTTCCCAGCGTGATTTCCAGGTTTTGCAGGGCGTTGTTCCATTGCTGGAAACGGCCGTCCAGGTTGTCGTCCTTCGTTGCCGCCATTTGAGCGGTCTGGCCCGCGCTGTTGGCGATGGAGCCGTGCAGATCGGCGAAACCACCCGTGGCCATGCCCTGGATCAGCCTGTTGCTTCCGGGGATGCTCTGCTGTCCGGGGGTGCCGGGTTGCGGACCGAAGATCTTGCCCATTGCCTCCAGGCGCTGGGCGCTGCCGTAATTGTTGTCGGCCATGGCCTTGTCGATGGCCGCCAGCGTGGTGGGGAGGGGCAGGAGGTTGCCGTTGGCGTCCCGTGTGGACACGCCCAGCTTCTCCATTGCCTCCGCTGCCGGCGCGGGCAGGGTGGCGAGCCGGGCGATCATACCGGCCAGCACATTCCCGGTTTCCGATGCGGCGATGCCGCTGTTGGCCAGGAACGTGACCATGGTGATGGTCTGTGCGGGCGACAGCCCGGCGTCGGTGGCGGCCGGTGCGGCCACCGTCAGCGCGCTGCCGATGGCGGGCACCGACATGGACGAATTCTTCGACGCCGCCGACAGCATGTCAGTGATGCGGTTGGTTTCGCCCGGATCCAGCGAGAACTGGCGCAGGGCGGCACCCGTCAGGGCCGCGGCTTCCGCCGCGGTCATGCCCGCGGCCCGGCTGAGGTTGACCACAGGGGCCATGGCCGCAATGATCTGATCGGGCTTGAAACCATACCCCGACAGCTCGCTCATGGCCGCTACGGCCTGCGGTGCGGAAGCCCAGCCGGTCTGACCCACCTCCAGCGCCTTGGCGCGCAGGGCGTTCAGGCCCGCCTGATCCGCTCCGGCGATGGCCGACAGGTTGGACATCGCCTTTTCAAAGTCCTGCGACGGCTTGACCAACCCGCTCAACGCCGATTGCATCGCGTTGGCGGCGGTGCCGATGGTGGATGCCGTCTGGGCGGCACTCTGCCCGATGGATTGCAGGCGTTGCGCAATCGAGGACGTTTTCACAGCGGTGTCGAGGTTGTGAAGCCCCTCGCTGGCGGCCCGAAGCGGCGCGGTGAACTCGTCAACCACCCGCACAACAATGGCTATGTTGGTCAGGTTTATCTGCGTGAGGGATGTGTTGGGAAAATCGGCCATGCTCTCCAGGTCCGCAAGAGACATGCCGGCTCCCCGCAAGGGAGGCGGCGTTTTGCCGAAGACATCCGTGTGCCGCCGGCCGTGCCGGCGTCATCGGTCGAGATGCGCCCCCCGGCCGGACAACCCGGCCGGGGGGCGGCCGATGGGATGACGGATCAGTAATCGCCCGGGGGGGAGCGGGCTTCTTGCGCTGCCCGCTGGCGGCTGGCGTATTCCGCCAGCGCCTCCGCCTCCCGGATCAGGTCGTCCCAGTCCATCGCCATCAGTTCACGGTGGGAGAATCCTCCGTCGAGCCGGAGCTGGACGAAATGCTGCTCGCAGAGGAGGGTTCGTTTCCCATGGTCGCCGCCATCAGCGCCTGAACATCGGCCATGCCCATGTCCTCCACGTCTTCGAGGGCGATCGGCAGGCCGTCGATCAGGGTCAGGGCGGCGATGATGCCGAACGCCAGCCGGATCGTGTCCTGGGCACCGCCCGCCATGCGGGCGGCATGGAGAAGATCGCGGCCCTTGCCCTGACGGATGGTCGCCTTTCGGCCCCCCGACAGGATGACGGTCTTCGGTTCCGTGGTGATGGACATGGATCAGATCCCCATGTTGGCGCGCGACCGGGCCAGGATGTCCTCGCCGTTCACGGTCCAGATGTTGTTGAGGACGTCGATTTCGCAGACGGCGGCACCGTCGTGCAGAACCTTGACCTGGGTTACGCGCAGCTCGTCACCGCTGAAGTCGGCGGCATCGCCCGCCTTGATGGTGCCCAGCTTGACGGTGTTCCACGATGCGGTCATGTGCCAGACCACCGGCACCTCGCGGGTGCGCCCCTGGGCCGTCCAGGTTTCCAGCGAGCCGCGGATCTGAAGGTTGTGCGCCTTGAACGGATTGGCGCCCGCGCGCAGGTGGTCGGCGTAAAAGCCGGTCCACTTGATCGTGCACTTCATGGCCTTCAGGCGGGACGGGATCTGGACCTCGCCGAACATGCCCAGGCCCTTGTGGGCTTCGACTTCGACCGCCAGATCCGGCAGCGCCACTTCGCTGGCGCGGCCGATCAGATTGAGCGTGCCGTCCAGATAGACGTTGGCTTTGTAGATCTTGTTCAATTCAACCGACATGGCATCAGCCCCCCAGGTTCGACAGCAGAGTGATGTCGATGAAGCTTTCGAACGTGATCCGTTCCGCCGGCGGCGGCGGGCACATGATGAGGTCGAAGAGCAGATGCCCCGCCGCCAATTCGACCGCCGGGTTCTTGTCTTTGTTGAACTCGGCGCGCGATCCGATGGTCAGGGCGCCGCGGCCGATCAGAACGCGGATGAAACCGTTGCAGCTTTCCAGCACGGAATCGATCAGCGCGTCGTTGATGGGCAGGTCGAGGAATTGGAGCATGGCGTACTCCAGGCTTTCGTGAACCATGTCCGCCACGCGGCGGGTCTGGACGAAATTCCCCTGGGCGCTTGATGCCGGCCAGGCGCTGGAGCGGTTGCCCCAACTGCGCAAGCCCGTCCCGAAGCTGTTCAGCACGGTGACGATGCCGGCTTCGTTCAGCAGGTTCACGTCGCTGGTGGGATCGTTGATCATGGCGGACAGGTCGCGTTCCGCCCCGACGATGCCCTTGATGACCTTGTTCGACGGGCTGTACCAATAGCCGAATTCGTCGTCGGTGGCCGCGATCACCCCGGCCAACCGCTGGCTGTAGGGTTCCAGCCGGTTGCTGTCGGTGGCCTGGTCATAGACCTTCAGGTGCGGGTAGCACAAAACCACGCGTTCGCTGCTGAAGGTGAAGTTGATGGTTCCGCTGGGGCCGCGGCCGTTGATGGCCTGGTCCCGCGTGGTGCCGATGGGGGCGTCCACCAGGGCGATGCCGCGGCACTTGGACGTCGCCGCCAGCGATTCCAGTTCCACCGCCACCGACTGCTGGGTGCAGTAGACGGGGGCGATCAGGATCTTGGGGTACATGCCGAACAGGTTGTAGCTGTTCAGGAACCCCTGCATGCCCAGCCGGCGGCCGGCGACATCCACGCTGCCGATGATGTCGGCGGCGGTCACCTTGGACGGGTCGGCGCGGTCGTAGCTGACGGTCAGCGGTGCTCCGGCAGGGATGGACCCGCCCACCACCCGGGTCAGCAGGCCGGTCATCCGGTTCAGGGCATAGTCGGTGCCGGCCGCATAGGTGACGGCGCCGTCCTGGCTTTTGACCGTGGCGGCGATGATGTCGCCGTGGGCCAGTTTGGCCGTACCGTCGGCGCCCAGGGTCACCGCCTCGTTCGTCACCGCCGTCTTGTGGACGGCCGGGTCGAAGACGTTGATGACGATGACGGTGCCGCGGCCCTGATCGAAGATCGCGTTCAGCGCCTGCGGGATGGTGTAGCCGGCCAGTTCCGGACCGGCCAGCTTGCCGGCGTCCACATCGGAAAGGATCAGAGTGGGCGTGTTGACGGTGCGGTTGTCCGGGGCAAGATGATGAACCGGCGAGGTGCCGACCAGACCGATGACGGCGGTCTTGACCGCGCGGATCGGACGCGGCCCCTTGGTCACTTCGACCGTTTCGACGCCGTGCAGGAAGTTTGCGGCCATCAGGGGGTCCCTTCGATCTGGTTGTCGTGCGGCGCCGGGGCCTGTTCAGCCTCTTCGGCGAGATGGCCCAGCGCCAGCAGCGTGGCCGTGTAGTCGGTGGCCGGGTCCAGTTCCACAACGCTGCCGGGGTGCAGCAGCACTTCCCGGCCGCCGACCGTGGCACCGGACAGCGGCCCGGTGTAGCGATATCGCTTCACGTCCCATTCTCCATGGTCAGATGTTCAGCAAACGTGATCCGCTGAAGGGGCACGAACGGCTGAGGTTCGGCCGTTTCCAGCGTGATCGTGGTCAGGGAGACGGTGAGCGCGTACCGCCATACCCCGTCATTGGCGCCCACAAAGCGGTCCTGTACCGGCACCACCTTGTGCGCGTTTTCCGGCATCCATCCCGCCAGCGCCGTCCGGACCGTTTCCAGGAAGCGATAGGCTCCGTTGTCCGAGCGCAGATCCCGCGCCAGGACGGTGATTTCGAAGCTCATGGTGCGGGTCTGGGCGAGCAGATCCGTCGGTTCCGGGGCGCTGTAGGTGGATTGGCTGTAGCCGACCAGAACAGCGCCGCAGGGATGGGTCAGCGCGTACTGTTCCGCCGGTCCCGGGTATGCCACCACTTCGACCATCGGCAGGGCGGCGGCAAGCCGGTTCACCAAGGCGGTTTCAAGGCCCAAAATCATTCGGCATCTCCCAATCCCGGCACGCCGGACACCGGCGCGGACGGCAGCGGCCCGATCCCTTCCCCTGTCCATTTTCGCCGGCGGCGGAAGAGCCGGGGCGGGAGACGCACCGTGCGGCGCTGTGGACAGGAGCGGCGTCGGGCATGTCCGCACCATAGGCGTTTCAACGGGGGGGGTACGCCTGAAGGAGTTCAGGGCGCAGGCCGGGGAGAAGCGGAACGGAAATCGGGGAACGAAGGAAGCGGCCCAGAGAAAAGGGCGGCTTGGCTCGGCCGATAGGCCGACGGTGGAAGCCTAGCCCGATGTTCGATGAGAGGGAAGGGGCTTGTCCCGGCCCCCTGTGCAACGGGACCGCTCCGCGGGCCGGGTGGACCATGGGCGCAAAAAAGAAGCCGCCCCGATCATTCGATCGGGGCGGCTGCCCGTACCGCCGGGAGGTGGTTTGAAAGGGAATTTTTGAAAGGCGCGGTTTTTAAAAAAGCCCCGACACGGGTCATCTTTTAGAAAGACCCGACACGGGTCATCGGCCTTCTTGCTTCAATTCGTTTTGGATCAGCATTTCGGTCAGCCGGTTGACCGCGGCGACGGTGCCGGCCACGCCATCCACCGCCCCCCTCAGGCCGGCGACCGACGCCGACACCTCCGACACGGAGCGGCTCAGGCTGACGAGGTCTTCACGGGTCGCCAGATGGTCGATCTTTCCTTCGATCCGGGTAAAGCGCAGCTCCCCGTTATCGAGCCGCTGGTCAAGGTCGCTGTGGGCCTGGGCGTGTTCCGCGGCCCATTTTGCAAAATCGGACCGGGTGAGCCATTCCCGGCGGGCCATCCACAGCCCAATGCCGAAGACCATGCTGACGCCGCCGCCGAGCACCCCGGCGACCTTGAGGAGCATATCCATGTCGATCCAGGATGCCACGGCGGTCTCCGCTTAACGGCCGATCGATTTGGTGGCGCGCACCCGGCCCCAGATGGCCAGCCCGCCCCCCACCAGTCCGCCGGCAGCGGCAGCCAGCGCGGCAATGTCGGACGCAACGTCGGGAGCGATTTCCAACCCCAGCAGACCGGCGACGGGCGTCAGGATGGAAATGATGCCGCCCCAGATGACGCGGCTCTGGTACCAGGGCTTGTCGCCCGCACTCTCGTTCAGGGACATCGGTGATGCCTTTCGCTAGGGGCGCATGAAGGCATGCGCGGGAGGGGAGGGTCAGCCGTTCGGGCCGATGCGGTAGAATTCATGCTTGCCGATAACGGCGGTGGGGGCTTTCCCCTGTGCCCAGGCGGCTTTCCAGCCGCGGACCTTGTAATGGGTGGCGCCGCCGGTCGGGTCGGGATGGCGGTTGCCGGTGATGACCCCTTCGGCCAGGGTGCGCAGGCGGATGTACAGGGGATCGGTCCGGCTCAGGGCATCCATCTTTGCCCGGTTGGGATCGGTCCGGTTCCAGCAACTGAACTGGAACGGGTGGCGGCAGACCGCCGCGATCGTGTCGTCCGGAATGCCGTCGTTCCCATGCCGCGACCACCAGCCGGGCAGGCGCAGCCGGTTGAGGATGACATGGATCACGCCGATATGGCCGGGTTCGGCTTCTCCGCGGGCTTCGCCGAACAGCGTCCGGGCCAGGGTGTCGAGATCCGCATCGGACACGGTGTATCCGGCGGGAAGATGCGGGTTTGGCTGCATGATGGGATCACCTCGCACAAAGTGATTGTCTGGGGGCGATGTCCTCGGGTTGCTTCGGCCGGGCGGACCCGAGGGAGCGTGAGGATTTATCCGCCGCTCCGCACCGCGCTGTTCGCCTGAAGCTGTTCAGGGAAGCCGGGGGAGGTGACGGATCCCGCTCTCGGCATCCTGTCTGGCGCGTGCGCAGGCGGCATAAACGCCGCGTTCGGTCATGCCGAGCTGGCGCGCCACCTCGGCCACCGTAAGGCCTGCCGCCCGCATTGCCAGGATGCGTTGGATGCGGTGGCGGGCAAGCAGGGCCGACATCATCGGCACGTCGATGGCGATGATGCTGTCCGCGACGAAGCGACGATAGATTGCCCATGCGGCGTCCATTCCCACCGCCGCGGCCAGCCGGCCGCCTTCCCGCGGCGGGCGGCCCAGATGCAGGCGTGTCCCGCCGCAGGCAGCCACCAGGCGCAGCATCGTATCCTCCCCGACGGTTTCCAGAACCGTCATCAGGTTGGCGGGCAGATAGCCGTACCGCTGACGGGGCGTTTCCAGCGACGGGGCCGGCATCAGATGGTCAGCCCCGCAAGACAGTCTCCGGGGGGGCGGGGGTAAGGGGGCAGTCATGGCCTTCATGGCTTTCTGACCTTGTCCGGGGGGGCGATGATCGTCCCGCCGACGGCAAGGCGGACGGGATCAACGGCGGCAGGGGAGCACGGCGCCGGGGGCCGGCGTTTGCGGGCGGGTGGAAACAGGGTGGGGAAGCGTTCCGCCGGGGCCGGTTCGGGACATATGTCCGGTACCGGCAGGCCAAAGGTGCTGAACAGAATCCGTGCGATCGTCACCACGCGATGCTCCCCGCATGAAAAATGTCGAGGACACGGCACCGTGGGCAGACACGGTTGCCGGCACCGGAACTGTTGAACGCCTGCCGGCAGTGAAGGCAGGTCCGAATGGCGGGGCCGGTGCCGTGGGGTCTGGATGGTTTGCGGTTGATGGCGATCCAGCCGGCATCGGTCAGGGTCGTGACCGTAGTCTGTCCCGGTTTCTTGGTTTCCCGCAACCGGCCGTCGGCCAGCAGGGCGCGCCGTGCCTGGACGAATTCGGACGGCTGCATGGCGATGACGGCACGGGCGTCACGGCAGCCGGGTGGGGGGCGTCCGTCCCGCTCATGCTCGGCGAACAGAAGCAGGAGTTGGAGGAGACGGGAGTCCGCCATGGGAATGACCGGATCAACGCTTCGCATGGCGGGAATCCGGTATGGGCTGGTTCGTTCCCAGAACCTTGTGCGTATTGAAATCGAAGACGAGGTTGGTGGTTTGGGGCAGGGGGACCGTGCCCATGGGGGTGGGGTCTTCCGCGTGTGCGGGAAAGGGCGTGATGGTCATGGGATAAGGATCTCGTGATTGTATTGTGTTGTAGCGGCCCCGGTTTTCGATCAGACGCGAAGGCGCGCCGCATCAGGGCGTCGTGTTTCAGGGCCACCGTTTTCAGTCGCAGACAGCGGCCGTCCGCTTGCAGGCCTGCCAACCGGGGAATAGGGCGGCGTGGACGGCGCGGCGTCCGGCAGCCGTCATTCCCGCAAGCCGGGAACGCCACTCTTTTGTGGGTCTAACCCTTTACGCCGGTTGGAAAGGGGCTGATTCGTTCCCGATACCAAGGATGCCGTCGGTTTGCAGGAAGGAAACGAAGGCCCGGCGTTCGGCGGTTCCGGCATGGCGCCACGCGGTCAGCAGCTTGGCATAGCCGTCCGCTGCCCTGGCCGGACGGTTGTTCAGCCAAGCCGTAGCCTCACGCACGGATCGGGCTTTGGGGGCCTTGCCCAGCAGCATTTCCAGCACGGCGCGCTGTTCCGCCGGCTCCAGCCTGGCAAGCGCCAGCAATTCGGCCTGGGTCTTGGCGATGGGCGTGCGGGCCACCGCTGCCCTGACGTCGGGGGCTAGGCCAGTGGCGATCTTGACGGCCAGTTGAATGGTGCGGTCGGTCAGGCCGACCCGTTCGGCGGTATCCCGAGCAAACGAAACGATTTCGCCCGCTGTCCCCTGCCGGGCCTTTCCGCCCGCCACCCCCGCCTTTGTTTCCGGATTCAGGCGTTCGTAGATGGTCTTCCGTTCGAACAGGAACACGGCACGGTCCAGGGGGTTCAGTTCGTGCCGGACAAGATTTTCGTCGATTTCAGCAATTCGAGCCTCATCCTCTGTTGCTTCGAAAACGAAGGCGGGGATAACGGTCCATTCCAGCAACGAACAGGCGGCCAGCCGATGGGCACCCGCGATCAGCCGAAAACCACCGCTTTTGACTGTACGAACCTCAATCGGCTGACGCAGGCGCCCGGTTTCCCGGATGTTGTCGGCAAGCAGCGCCACGTACCCGTCATCGATGGCGCGCAGTCGGAGGCCCGTGTCGATATCGGCGATGGTAATATCCTGTAAACCAAGGGATCTCATGTTTGCACGGCTTTCGGTTTTTGACGATGCGAAAGGCACGGCGGGTCCGTATAGTTTTTCATGGGATGAGGTGTCAGGCGTTCACCGCTGACGCTGAACCGCGAGGGGCAGAGTTCCCCGCTGGTGGGCACGGCAAGCAGCTACGCGATGGCTTTTCACCATCCTGATGCGCTTGCCGTGTTGTCCAGTGGTCTGTTCTGTTTCGCAGTCAGTGGTTTTCTCCCGCATGGATCGGCCCGCCAGCCGGTCAATGCCTGGTTCAATTTTGAATGAACGGGGAAAGTGTAGGTTGAAAATGGAGTTTAATCAACAAAAAATTCGGTTTTGGAGTTTTGGGAGCCTCCCGTCCGCCGCGAGTTTCCCTAATGCATTGATAATAATTAATAAAATTGCATTCCCTGATATCTTTCCCGTGTTGGGACGTGCTTTGGAGTTCCAAAAATGAACAAAGGGGCAGATGCGGCGGCTTTCCATACCCGGCTCGCCCTGTTGATTGGTGGGGAAAAGCCCTTCGCCTGGGCCAAGCGGGTGGGAATACCTTCCGGCACTTTTGCGCGGATTTGGAAAGAACGGACGATTCCGACGGGGGATCACCTCAACAGGATCGCGGATGTCACGGGCGTGTCCCTGGATTGGCTGTTGCGTGGCCAGGGTTCACTGAATGAGGAGGTGGTGAAAAACAATGCCGATATTAAATCTGCCAATGTCGATAAAGTAAAAATTACCAACAATGACGCTTCGGCCGATACGCCTATTGTGGGTGATTTTCCCAAAACGGATGCGCGTTTGATGGGGCGTCTTGTTGAAAAAATACTTCTTGTTTATAAAGAAATGGGCGTATCAATCGCCATCCATCAGGCAACGGAGCGTGCCGTCAAAGAACATGACCGCATAATAATCAGCTCGTCTGACCCGGATGACCGCTTGACCCAGGTCGGTGAGGTGACCGCAGCTTTGCGACAAGAGCTTCGCTCCTTGTCGAACGCTCCTGAATCAAACAAACGCCGGGCCTGAGGATTATACGACATCCCACCATAACATACCATTGCATGGATAGGTTGATAGGAAATGAAAATGTTTCCCGTTCTTGGCGTCAGGAGGAAGAGGGGGCTTGTCGGCACCCTGCTCGAACCATGACTCTATCCGGGTCAACGCCCAATGTGGTCCGGCTCGTTTTCTTCGAAACTCCGAAATCATAATGAAAAATCGCATTTGGAGTTTCTTAGCGATCTTTTGGTTTCCTGAGGTTCCCAGATCGATCCGATCCACCCCTTTTGAAACTTGTTGCATCGGGCCCCGCCCCGCCGTAGCTTGATGCAACTTGTTGCATTGGGGGTCCCATGAGCCTTTATCCCGAACTGTTGAAGCCGCTGAACCTGGGGTTCACCACGCTGCGCAACCGCGTGCTGATGGGATCCATGCATGTCGGGTTGGAAGAGGCGCCGGACGGGTTCGAGCGCATGGCCGCCTTTTATGCCGAGCGGGCGCGCGGGGAGGTCGGGTTGATCGTCACCGGCGGCATCGCCCCCAACGAGCGCGGCCGGTCGATCCGCGGCGGCGCCATGCTGACCACCGAGGAGGAGGCGGAACGGCACCGCCCGGTTCCCGCGGCGGTCCATGCGGCCGGCGGGAAAATCGCCATGCAGATCCTACACTTCGGCCGCTACGCCTATCACAAGGCGCTGGTGGCCCCGAGCGCGCTGCAGGCGCCGATCAGCCCGTTCGTGCCCCACGCCCTGACCGTCGAAGAGATCGGGCAGACCATCGACGATTTCGCCCGCTGCGCCGCACTCGCCCAGTATGCCGGGTACGACGGCGTTGAGATCATGGGGTCGGAAGGCTACCTCATCAACGAATTCATCGCCGCCCGCACCAACCGCCGTGACGATGACTGGGGCGGGTCGTACGAAAACCGCATCCGTTTTCCGGTCGAAATCGTCCGCCGTGTGCGCCAGCGGGTGGGCGCCAACTTCATCATCATCTACCGCCTGTCCATGCTGGATCTGGTGGAGGGCGGCTCCACCCTGGACGAGGTGATCCGGCTTGCCAAGGCCGTGGAGGCGGCGGGGGCGACCATCATCAACACCGGCATCGGCTGGCACGAGGCGCGCATCCCCACCATCGCCGCCTGCGTGCCCCGCGGGGCCTTCTCCTGGGTGCCGGCCCAGTTGAAGGGGCATGTGTCGATCCCGCTGGTCGCCACCAACCGTATCAACACGCCGGATCTGGCCGAACGGCTTCTGGCCGAGGGCGGGTGCGATCTGGTGTCCATGGCCCGGCCGTTCCTGGCCGATCCGACCTTCGTGCGCAAGGCGCGCGAGGGCCGGGCGGACGAGATCAACACCTGCATCGCCTGCAATCAGGCCTGTCTGGACCATATCTTCAACGGCGAGATCACCTCCTGCCTCGTCAACCCGCGGGCCTGCCATGAAACCGAACTGGTGATCGAACCGGCGGCGCACAAAAAGACGCTGGCGGTGGTCGGCGCCGGTCCCGCCGGTCTGGCCTTCGCCGCCACCGCCGCCGAGCGCGGCCATGCCGTGACGCTGTTCGAGGCGGGGGCGGACATCGGCGGTCAATTCAACGTGGCGAAGAAGATCCCCGGCAAGGAGGAATTCAACGAAACGCTGCGCTATTTCCGCCGCCGGCTGGAAAACGCGGGCGTGACGCTGCGCCTCAACACGCGGGTGACGCCCGACCATCTGGTGGGGGCCGGTTTCGACGCCATCGTGCTGGCGACCGGCATCCGGCCGCGCAAACCGGACATTCCCGGGATCGACCATCCCAAGGTGCTGGGATACCTTGACGTGCTGCGGGATGAAAAGCCGGTGGGCAAGACCGTCGCCGTCGTCGGCGCCGGCGGCATCGGTTTCGACGTTTGCGAATACCTGACGCACAGCGCCCCGTCTGATGGCGGCAACGGCCATGGCTCCGCCAACGGTCATGGCTCCGATATCGAGCGGTTCAACGCCGAATGGGGCATCGATTCCCGCTACAGCGGGGCGGGGGGCCAGTGTCCGCCGCGGCCGGAGCCGTCGCCCCGCCGGGTGGTCCTGCTTCAGCGCAAGACGGGGAAGGTCGGTGACAGGCTGGGCAAGACCACCGGCTGGATCCACCGCACGGCGTTGAAGGCCCGCGGTGTCGCCACCCAGCCCGGCGTCACCTACCGCCGTATCGACGACGAGGGGCTGCACATCAGCGTCGATGGGCAGGACCGGCTGGTGCCGGCGGACACGGTGGTGATCTGCGCCGGGCAGGAACCGCAGCGCGACCTGTTCGCGGCGCTGGAGGCGGCCGGCTGCACCGTTCATCTGATCGGCGGTGCCGATGTGGCCGCCGAACTGGACGCCAAGCGCGCCATCGACCAGGGCACGCGGCTGGCCGCTGCGATCTGACATGTCCCTTTCCCATGCTCTTCTGACCGCCCTGGCGGAATGCCCATCGACGGGGGCGGAACTGGTCCGGCGGTTTGACCGCTCCATCGGCTATTTCTGGCCGGCGACGCACCAGCAGATCTACCGCGAGTTGGGCACGCTGGAGGCGTCCGGCTGGGTGGAGTCCTCGGACCCCGGCCCCGGCCAGGGGCGGACGCGGTTTTATCGCCTGCTTCCGGCGGGGCGGGAGGAATTGCGCCGCTGGGTTGGGCAGATCGGTGATCCGCGCCCCATCCGCGAGGAAATGATGGTCGCCCTGCGGGCGGCGGCGGCGGTCGGGCCGGGGGATCTGGCCCTGGCCCTGTCACGCCATCTGGAACGCCACCGCGAGAAGTGCGATCACTATCGCGCCATCGAGGCCCGCGACTTTGCCGATCCCGACATGCCGCGGGAACGGCGCCTGCAGCATCTGGTGCTCAAGGCCGGCA
Source organism: uncultured Rhodospirillaceae bacterium (assembly GCA_937927415.1). GTDB lineage: Bacteria > Pseudomonadota > Alphaproteobacteria > Azospirillales > Azospirillaceae > Azospirillum. Next base: position 215 of record CALBDS010000055.1, on the reverse strand, counting down.
TCGCGTACGAGGCGCAATGGGTGGCCATCTGCGAAGAGGCCCTGGGAATTCTGGAGTCCTGATCCGTTGGGGTGATTGGGCTACCGCCCAAACCCGTTCGGGGCGATGCCCCGACCCCCCTTTTCTTTTATCGATAAAAAGGGAAGAGGTTTGGAGGCGCCAGCCTCCAAGCGGGGTCGGGGCAGCCGCCCCATAGGCGCTAGGATAAGGGTGGA
>CALBDS010000054.1 GCA_937927415.1 uncultured Rhodospirillaceae bacterium | reverse complement strand
CACCGAGATTCCTCTCGTCCACCCTTATCCTAGCGCCTATGGGGCGGCAGCCCCGCTGCACAGCACTGCATCAGATCCCACAGATCTTCCGCCGTCCGCCGGATGTCGAACGACCGTTCCGCCCAGGCGCGACCGCGGGTGCCCATGGCCGCCCGTTCGGCGGGGGGCAGGGCGGCGGCCCGCTGCAGGGCCGCGGCGATGCCGTCCTCGTTGCCGTCGAAGACAAGGCCCGCCCCCTCGTCCTCCACCCGGTCCCAGGCCAGCCCGCGGGCCACCAGCACCGGGCGGGCGGCGGCCATCGCCTCCACCACCACATTGCCGAAGTTCTCACGCAGGTCGCCATCCTCGATGCCCGACGGCAGGACCAGCATGTCGGCGCGGGCCAGCACCGCCTGCACCCCGGCGCGGTCGAGATAGCCCAGGCTTTCCACCGCCCCGCCGCAGGCCGCGGCCTCCGCCGCCACGGCGTCGGCGTAGGCTCCCTCCCCCGATCCCGCCAGCAGCAGCCGGTCGCCCGGCCCCCGCGCCCGCCGCCACGCCCGCAGGAACCGCAGAATGCCCTTTTCCGGCGAGAAGCGGCCGACGTAGCACAGGGTCAACCCGCCGTCGGGCGCGCGGGGCGGCAGCACCGGCCATTCCCCCAGATCCAGGCCGTTGGGCACGATGACCCGCGGCAGGCCGGGCGCCCAAGTGTCCAGCCCGTCTTCCTCCAGCGTGCTGGTCAGGTGCAGCGCCGCCGCCCGCCGCAGCGCCGGCAGGGTCAGCAGGCGGTAGAAGGCCCATTTGTGCGGCTTGCGCGCGCGGATGATCGCCACATGGGGCCGCATCAGCCCGGCGTGCAGCGCCACCACCATGGGCCGTCCCAGCACGGCGCAGATGATCGCCGCCAGCGTCACCGGCCAGGTGCCCAAGCCGTTCACATAGACCACCCGCGCCCCCCGGCAGGCCCGCAGCAGCGCCGGCACCGCCCCCAGCCCAAAGCCGAAGCGCAGCCAGCGACGGGTGGCGTACAGCTCCACCGTCACCCCCGGCGGCAGCCCCAGGTCGGCGGGGGTCAGCGGCGCCCCTTCCGACGCATCGGACGCGCACAGGCGGAACCGCCGCCCGTCCTGCGCCCACGCCTGCGCCACCCGACCCACGCATTCGGCGATGCCGCCATAGCCCTTGGCCGGAGCCACATGGGTGGAGACGACGGCGACATCCACGGTTTCCATCACGCCTCACCGTCCCTGTTGTTCCCCACGGCTCCGCCGTCCTTGATACCGACAGCCAGCAGCGTCTGGGTGAACACCGCCCCCCGGCCACTGTCGCCGGTCTCCACCAGGATCCACGCCCGCAGCAGCCCCCGCATCACCCGCCACGCCGCCCGCCGCACCGCACCGCGCAGGCCCCGCCCCGCCGGCTCCGTTTCGAAAAAGCGGGTGCGGGAAAAGCCCGAGACGCGCAGCACCTGCCCCAGCGACAAGCGGGTGAAGGCCGTCTCGTGGGTCAGGTCGCCGTACTGCAGCCGCCCGAAGAACGGTGATTCGCCGTTGGGCACCTGGATGATCCAGCGCCCGCCGGGCTTCAGCGCCGCCCACACCCCGTCCACCACCGGCAGCAACTCGTCCCGCCGCAGATGCTCCAGCACGTCCAGCATCACCACGGCGTCAAGGGAGCCGGGAGCGAGTGCGGCCAGGGTGGCCGACAGGTCCCCCTGCTCCACCCCCCCGATGCCCAGGGTGCGGGCGGCCTCCACCTGCTCCGGCGCGTGGTCGATGCCGCGCACGGCGGTGTAGCCGCACTGCCGCGCCGCCGCCAGCAGGAAGCCGGGGCCGCAGCCCAGATCCACCACCACCGCCCCGCGGTCGGGCGGAAAGCAACGGTCCACGATGCGCAGCAGATGGGATTGCGCCTGCTGCTGGCGGACGGCCAGCGGCACATCGGCCCCATCGGGCGAAGCGGAACGGTAGCGCGCGTACAGGCGCGCGCGCAAAGCGTCGGAGTCGGGGGCGGGCGGGGGAACGGACACGGGCGGGAAACCGGCGGGAAGGGAACATCCGTGCGGCACTCTACCGGCTCCCCCACCCGCAGGGAACGGGAATCCCCCCGTCGCCCACCCAAGGCAACATGTTCTCCCGTCCCCCCTTGCGTGCGGAACATTTGCGGAACATACTCGGCCCCGATGAACGGCTCCGCCTGTGCCGGGGGAGAGAGGGTTGAGATGATGGACCTGCGCCGCAAGCTGGAAATCCTGGCCGATGCCGCCAAATACGATGCCTCCTGTGCCTCCAGCGGCGGGCAGAGGCGGGATTCGCTCGCGGGCGGGATCGGGTCCACCACCGGCATGGGCATCTGCCATTCCTTCGCCCCCGATGGGCGGTGCATCGCGCTGCTCAAGATCCTGCTGACCAACGTCTGCGTCTTCGATTGCCTGTACTGCGTCAACCGCCGCTCCAGCAACGTGCCGCGCGCCCGCTTCACGGTGGACGAGGTGGTGCGGCTGACGCTCGGCTTCTACAAGCGCAACATGATCGAGGGGCTGTTCCTCAGCTCCGGCATCATCCGCACCCCCGACCACACCATGGAGGAGCTGGTGCGGGTGGTGCGCTGCCTGCGGCTGGATCACGGGTTCCGCGGCTACATCCACCTGAAGACCATTGCCGAAGCCTCCCCCGAACTGGTGGAGGAGGCGGGGCGCTACGCCGACCGGCTCAGCGTCAACATGGAACTGCCGACCGAACAGGGGCTGGCCACGCTGGCCCCCGACAAGACCCTGCCCGCCATCCGCCGGTCCATGGGCCAGCTTCACCGCCGCATCGAAGAGACGCAGGCCGAACGGCGCGCCCCGCGCTTCGCGCCTGCCGGGCAGAGCACGCAGATGATCGTCGGGGCCGACGGTGCGGACGACCGCACGCTGCTGCGGACCAGCGACACGCTGTACCGGCGGTTCCGGCTGAAGCGCGTGTACTACTCCGCCTTCAGCCCCATCCCCGACACCAGCCACGCGCTGCCGTCCAAGGCGCCGCCGCTGGTGCGCGAACACCGGCTGTATCAGGCCGACTGGCTGTTGCGCTTTTACGGTTTCGGGGTGGAGGAGATCGGCGGGGCCGGCGGCATGCTGGATCTGGACATTGATCCGAAGATGGCCTGGGCGCTGGCCCACCGGGACCATTTTCCCGTGGACCTCAACACCGCCCCGCGGGAAACGCTGCTGCGGGTGCCGGGGCTGGGGGTGCGGATGGTGGACCGGCTGATCGACAGCCGCCGCCACCGCCGTTTGCGGCTGGAGGATCTGGGGCGGATGCGGGTGCCGCTGCGCAAGATCACGCCCTTTGTGGTGACGGCGGACCACCGCCCCACCCGCCTGCTGGACCGCGAGCATCTGCGCGCCCTGCTGGCCCCGCCGCCGGAGCAATTGAGCCTGTTCTGAAAACCGGGGGAACCCATGCCCGACATCACCCTGTCCCACCCCGCCGATGTGGACGGCTGGCGCACCGCCGCCCGCCGCCTGTTGGCCGACGGCGTGCCGCCGGTGTCCGTCACCTGGACCGTGGCGGGCGAACAGCCGTCCCTGTTCGCCGACGATCCCGCCCCGCTGATGGAGCCGCCCACCGGCACCGTGCGGGTGCCGCGCCGCTTCGTGGAATTGGCGGATATGGCCCTGCGCCACAGCGATCCGGAGCGGTTCGCCCTGCTCTACGGGCTGTTGTGGCGGGTCAACCGCGACGACCGCGGGGTGCTGCACGACCCGGCCGATCCCCTGGTCCGCCGGGCGGAATCGCTGGAACGGGCGGTGCGGCGGGACATCCACCATATGACCGCCTTCCTGCGCTTCCGCGCCGTCGAAACGGCGGACGGTGATGGTGGCAAAGACGATGACGGCCCCTATGTGGCGTGGTTCGACCCGGCCCATCACGTGGTGGAAGCGGCGGTGCCGTTCTTCGTCCACCGCTTCGCCGCCATGCGCTGGTCGATCCTGACGCCGCGGCGCTGCGCCCATTGGGACGGGCGGGCGGTGCGCTTTTCCCCCGGCGTCACCCGTGATGCCGCCCCCGACGGCGATGCGCTGGATGATCTGTGGCGCACCTATTACGCGGCCACCTTCAACCCGGCGCGGGTCAACCCGGCGGTGCTGCAGACCAACATGCCCAAACGCTATTGGGAGAACCTGCCCGAAGCCTCCCTGATCCCCGATCTGGTGAAGGGCGCTGCCGAGCGCGCCCGCGGCATGGTGGAGGCTGCCCCCACCGCCCCTTCCCGCTTCGGCCGCGCGGTGGAGCGGACGCGGCGGTGACGGCGTTATTCGACGGCTAATAACGCCGCGGATGGGCCGGGTTATTGGTTCACCACATTGTACCGCTGCAGCTCCGAACGGCTCAGCCAGTGGATTTCCCGCTTGTGGGTTTCGACGATGGGCGTCATCAGCTCCAGGCTGACCGACATTTCCACCAGATATTTCGCCTGGGCGGCCGCACTGCGGGCGGCCCATTGCTCGACATAGGGAATGACCTCGCGGGCACCGCCGGGGCCGTACCGCTGGATGATCCCCGTGATGGCGGCCAGCACTTCGGGATCGACATAGCGGCTGGTCATGTGCACCCCGACCCGGCCCTTGGGATCGACGGTGCGGAACACCCCGCCGATGAAGGCATAGGCGCAGGCGCTGGCGCATTCCGCCCCCGCAGGGATCCGCGTCGCCAGCCCGGCCTTTCTCAGGGCGCGCCCGATGGCCAGCCCGGCGAACAGTGACCCACCGTCGGAGGACAGCCACACCTCGTCCACCCGTCCGGCCTTCTCGACCGCTTTGACGAAACGCCCCTCGTCACCGGGCAGGAACGGGCCGGTGACCGACAGGATCTGTTCGGCGCCGACCATCCGCTGCGTGAATTCCAGCGCACCCGCCGGGCGGACGGCACAGACGGCCAGGACCAAAACCGCCAGCCCGCCGGCCCGGACAATGGTCAGGCCGTCCGGCGCGACCATCCGACGGCCCCCGGTGCCCGGCAGTATTCCACCTGCTCCATGGTTTCCTTGCCATCCACGTAGATCACTTCGCGGGCGGTCTTGCACACCGTCACCGCGGCGGGGGCCGGTTGCGCCGGCGCCGCAGACACCGGGGCGGAGGCGGGGGCCGATCGGCGGGCGGCCTTCTTCCCGGCGGGGGGCGCGGGATGAAGGGCGGGCTGGTCGGCCGCTTCCGGCACCATGGTGAGATAGCGTTCGCGGCTGATCTCCTGCACACGGCCGTTGGAGGGACACCGACGCGCCTCCAGGCGATAGGGATGGGCGTTTCCCGGATCGCAATACACAACCGGACCGTCGTACGGGCGGGCCGGGGGGACAACGGTTCCGACAGAGGCCGGCGCGTTCACCGGGACCGTCACCGTCTGAAGGATTTCCGTGCGCCCATAAACCGTGGCCGGGGTTTTCGGGCTGATCCAGTGAACCGTCGTGCCGTCACCGTTCAGCGCCGCCTGGGTGGCCGATTGCTGCCGGGCGCGGTCGGCGTCATCGATCACCTGCCCGGCAAAGGAACCGACGATGAAGCCCACCATCCCGCCGAACAGGGCGCCGCCCGCCGCCCCCATGTTCCCATGGCTGCCGATGGCGGCCCCGGCGACGGCGCCGAACAGGGTGCCGATGGCCCCGCCGGTGTCACGGGCGCTCTGGGCGTTGCAGCCCCCCAGCAGCAGGGCGCCGCCAAGCGCCACCATCGCCATGCCCTTGCCCGCTCCTGCCATGACAGCCCCCCGCACGCCGTTTTTTAAGATGCTACGGGTTGTCCTCGCAAAGTCAATATCGCCTGAAAACTGTCCCCGTCATCCGGCATAGGGTGGCGAAAGACGGTTTGCGACGGCTAATAAGGCCCCCGCACCGCCCCCGCCGCGTCGTCCCACCGCCACGCCGGATCGCCGGGGGTAAGGCGGACCCCACCGACCCAGCGTTCCGCCGGGCCGCAGGACAGCCAGTCCCGCTGGCCGTCCAGCACCGCCCGCCCGGTCGCGGTCAGCGCCAGACACCGCTTGGGCCAGGGGGCGGTGGTGGTGTCGGGGGTGACGGTTACGGCGGGGTCGGCCGCATTCAGCAGGCCGCGCAGGATGGCCCAGAGGATCAGGTCGGTCAGGAAAGGCAGCGGGTCCGTCTCACGCATCAACACACGCCACACGTCTTCCACTGTCCGGTCCCCCGCCGCCAGGGCCGTCAGCGCCAGCCGTTCGGTCAGGGCCAGACCGTCACCGGCACCGGGCAGTTCCTGAAGATGCCGCTGCACCGCCCCCGCCATATAGGGCAGCCCGCCGCCCATCCGCCCCATCACCGCCGCCAGTTCCCGCGGATCGGGGGACGTCAGGGCGTCCCACACCTCTTGCCCCGCCCGGCAGTCCGCCCACGTTACTGTCCGGCGCCCCGCCCACAAAAGCCGCAAGGCCTCCGGCGGCAACTGCCCCAGCCCGATGAAGCGGGCGCCACCGGGAAAGCGGTTCAGCGACACCATCTCCAGCACCGGCGGCGGGCCGAGCACGGCGAAACGCTCCAGGCAGCGGGCCAGGATCAACTGGTCATAGCCGTCGTGCTCGAACCACAGCACCACCCGATCCCAGCGGTTGGCCGCCGCCAGCCCGGCCTCCTCCTGCTCCAATCGGGCGCGCGCGGCGTCGGCGGACAGCCCCAACGTGGAGCCGAAAGCCGCGGACAGAAAGGCCGCCCGCCGGTCGAGAAAATCCGGCCCGGCGGTCACCGGCCCCTGGCAGAAGGGGTTCGCGTATTCCAGGAAGTCACCGGCAAAACCGGCCTCGCGCAGCGGCGCGCGGATGTCGGAGCCGCAGCGGATGTGCAGCGTGCGGCGGTCGCCGTCCGGGGCCGTGCCCCGCTCCATCGCCCGGCGGGCGGTGTCCATGGCCGCCACATGGGCCTTCAGCCGCGGCCAACTGGGCAGGCCCAGTTCACGGGCGATGACATGCTGGGTGGTGCTCAGGCCATCGGCGGCATCCGCGGGCCGGTGACGGTTCCACCGGGCCAGGGCATCGTCATCGCCGGACCGCACCGCGGCCAGCAATTCCTTCGCCCGCTTCTTCTGCTGTTCCAGATTGAGCCGGAAAGGGCCGGCCGCCCGCGGTGTCTGCCCGCTCATCACACATCCCTTTCCCGTGCGTCTTCGTCCGCCGGAAAGACCGAAAAGGGATAGGAGGGGGAAGCCAATCCTCGCGAGCCGTGGGCGCAGCCCTTTCCGCGGACGGGGAGGCGCCGGTCACGCCGACGACAAGCATGGACGGGGATGAGGGGGACGTCAAGATCGTGGGGCGTTGTCGAGGGGATCCTCCCCTCGACGCTCCCCGGACAGGGGCGTATGCCCCTGTACCCCGTGGATCAGGCCAGGGTCGTCAGGATGTCGGCGCCGGCCTTGGCGACCACGCCGTCCTGGTGCGACATCACCCCCGACACGCCGATGGCGCCCAGAACCTGGCCGTTGTGCACCAGCGGCAGGCCGCCTTCGATGGTGGTGGCTCCGGGCAGGGTCATCATGTGGGGCTTGCCGCCCAGCACCGTGTCTTCCAGCGCCTTGCTCGGGCGGCGGAACAGCACGGCGGTGCGGGCCTTTTCCTGGGCCACCACGACAGACCCCACCTGGGTGTCGTCCATGCGCTGCAGATAGACCAGATGGCCGCCGGCATCGACAATGGCGATGACCACGTTCCAGCCCTGGCGGCGGGCTTCGTCCTCGGCAGCGGCGGCAATGGCCTTGGCGTCGGACAGGGTGAGGATCGAAACGGTTTTCATCAGGCGGTTCCCTTCGGTGGGGATGTTTGGGTCAAGGCTGGGTGGTCATACCACCGCCGCCCACCGTCGTAACCCCACCCACCGCCGAACACTGTGTTCGGTCTGGGTTGAAAGAAGAACCAAGCCTTTGAAAAAACAGAATGAACTGCCAAAACGTCAACAACGGGACGATGATCGCCCCGTTGTTGACATTTACCCCACTATCCCGAACGGTTATTAGCCGTCTAATGCCTCGTTCAGCACGGCGTCGATGGCGTTGCGCAGGGTCAGAAGCTCCCGCCGCTGATCCTCGTCGATGCGCGTCCCTTCGTCGGACAGGTTGCGCAGCTTGAGGACCGAGGCCCGCAGGCTGCGCAGCACCGGCACATACAGCGCCGCCGGGGTGGCGGGAGCGGCCACGGGCGGGCGGTTCTCCCGCCGCTCGCGCTTGGCGGCGCGCACCTCCTTGACCGTCAGCCCGTCGCCCACCCGTGCCCACAGGGCGCGCAAGGCCGCCTCGTCCCCCAGCTCGGCCAGTTCCATCAGCAGGGAGGCCGACACCAGCGGGTGGTTGGGGGCGTCGTCCAGAATGTCGGCGGGCAGGCGCAGGATGCCCACCAGCCGGGCGATGTATTCCTGCGACTTGCCGATCAGCACCGCCGCCTGCTCCTGGGTCAGCCCCTTGTCCCCGATCAGCCCCTTGAGCGACAGGGCCAGATCCACCGGATGCAGGTCCACCCGCTGGACATTCTCGATCAGGGCCAGAACCTGCACATCGTCGGTGTCCAGCACCAGGGCGGGGGCGGTGGTGCGCTCCAGCGACAGCAGCGCCCAATAGCGCCGTTCCCCGGCGATGATCTGGAAACGGTCGGGCGCCACCTCCCGCACGTTCAGGGGCTGGAGCAGCCCCTTCTGGTCGATGGAGGCGGCCAGCGCCGCGATCTCCACCCCGCGGGCGTTGCGGCGGGGCTGGTCGGGGTTCGGCTCGATCTGGGCCAGGGGGATTTCGCGGTAGCGCACGGCACTGGACAGGCCGAACAGCGCGCTGTTGCTGCCGCCCCCGGCCCCCGCACGGCTCATGGCCCGCTTGAACAGGCCGGTGTTGGTGGTGTCGAGCTTACGCACCATGGGTCATCCCCCCCCGCCCTGTTTCGTCGTTGATGAGCACCAGCAGGGCGTCGGCGATTTCCTGATAGCTTTCCGCCCCGGCGGAATTGGGGTTGATCGCCAGACCGGGGCGCCCGGCCATCACGCTCTTGGAATAGTCCGCCGCCCGCTTGACGGGGGAGAACAGGCGAAGCTGTTCCGCCGCCGCCAGTTCGCGCAGTTCCGCCATCACCTGTTCGTCCTGCAGCCGGCGGGGGCTGTACATGGTGGGCAGGATGCCCAGCACCTGCAGCCGCGGATTCACCAGTTCGCGCACCCCGGCGATGGTTTCGAACAACTGCGGAATGCCCATCATGGAGAGCATTTCCGTCTGCGTCGGGATCAGAAGCTGATCGGCGGCGTTCAGCACCGACACGGTGAGTTCGCCCAGGTGCGGCGGGCAATCCAGCACCACCACATCGTACTGGCCGGCAAGCTGGGCGATCTTGGCCCGCAGGATCAGGGTGCCGTTGGGCTGGCGCAGCAGTTCCCGGTCGGCCGCCGCCAGCGAAATGGACGAGGGCAGCAGGTCGAACGCCCCGTCGCACACCGGCGTCACGAATTCCCGCATCGGCCGGGTCGATTTCAGCGCGTGGGTCAGGGTGGCCTTGGCCAGTTCGGTTTCGTGGGGATCGACGCCCAGATGCACGGTGGCGTTGGCCTGGGGGTCGCAATCCACCAGCAGCACCCGCCGCCCCGCCGCCGCCAACAGCCACGCCACGTTCACGCAGGTGGTGGTTTTCGCCACCCCGCCCTTCTGGTTGGCCGCACAGAACACCACCGGCGCGGCACGGACGGACGCGGCGGGGATGCCCACGGGCACGGTGGCAGATTTCAGCGCCGCGGCCACCGTCTGGGGGATGCGCTCCGCCCCGGTTTCCCAGCGCGAGATCTTGGCGCGGTCATACCGCCGCCCCAATTGTTCGTTCAGCCACGTAACCAGTTCCTGCTGATTCATGCCGCGCTGTTCGCGGTAACTGCGCAGCTCCTCGCCGCTCATATCGTGGGCCACGGATACCCCCCTTGGAATCCCCTGCGGGCCGCACATTCGGATAGGTGATGGTGTGTGTCAACTGTTGTGATGCTTGTGTGCTCCACAACACGGCACGCGGGATACGGTCACACGGTTTGCCCTTCCGCGAATCGGGCGTTTGCGGTAGACCGGCAGACGGAACGCTTGAGAGTCAACCGAGAGGATCGGATGCCGAACATCGCAATCGTGCTGGGCCGTTTCCACCGCCGGGAAGGCGAGGAGATGCTGGACGAGGCCCGCAAGGTCGCCGCCGCCCGTGGCCTGACCATCGTGGCGGAGGTGTGGGTGCCCGGCTCCATGGAAAAGCCGTTGGCGGTCAAGCGGCTGCTCCAGCGCGACGACGTGGCCGGGGCGGTGGTTCTGGGCATCATCGAACGCGGCGAAACCGAACACGGATCGGTGATGGGCCATGCGGTCATCAAAAGCCTGATCGACCTGCAGCTTGCCTTCATGAAGCCGGTCGGCGTGGGCATCCTGGGGCCGGGCATCAACCCGTCGCAGATTCCGGCGCGCGTGCGCCCCTATGCCGCCGCGGCGGTGGAGGCGGCGGCGACCATGCTGGAACAGGGCTGATCCCATGAACCGGGCCTCCTCTTCCCCACAGAAACGGGCGGGGGGGGCTTTTGCCGCGGGTGGGCTGCAGCGGCGGCTGGTGCTGCTGTCGGTGGCGAGCATGTTGCCGATGTTCCTGCTGGCGACCGTCGCCACGCTGCATTATGTGGCACGGGAAGAGGAGGAGATCCGCAACCGCCTGCTGCTGACCGCCCGCGAGGTGGCCGACGACATCGACACCGAGGTGGCCATCATGGGCGCCCGGCTGAGCGGGCTGTCGGTGTCCCGCGCGTTCGATGAGAAGGATTACGAGCGGCTTTATCATGAAGCCACGGCGGTGGCGGCCATCAACGGCGCGCCGATCGGCTTCGTCGACACCGATGGGCATCGGCGGTTCAACACCTACGTCCCCTATGGGGGCGCCATACCGCCCCACCCCACCCCCGATCTGGTGGACCGGGCGCTGAAGACCCAGACGCCCCAGGTGTCCAACCGCTTCCCCGCCCGGCTGCGCGGGGACCATGCGCTCATCATCCTGGAACCGGTGTTCCGCCGCGGCAGCTTCGCCGGCCTGTTCGGCAGCGAAATCCAGATGGATAGGACGCTGAAGCGCATCGCCGGCAAGCGGCTGCCGCCCGGCTGGATGGCCTCGGTGGTGGACGGCAACGGCATCATCATCGCCCGCACCCTCGCTCCGGAACGCTTTGTCGGCGCCCCCGTCGCCCCACGGCTCAAAGCGATCCTGGCCGCCAACCGCGACGGCACCCTGTCGGGATCCAGCCAGGAACAAATTCCTGTATTGAGCGGCTACAGCGCCACCAGCACCACCCCCTGGTCGGTGGTTCTGGGGGTACCGCAGACGGTGGTGGAAGCGCCCATGCGCCGGTCGCTGATGCTGCTGGCCGCCGCCGGAGTGGTGCTGACGCTGGTGGGGATCGGGTTGGCGCTCGGCATCGCGCGCAGCATCCGCCGGCCCATGCAGACGCTGGAAGAAGCGGCGGCGGCCCTTGGCCGGGGGGAACGGCTGACGGGCGTGCCCCGGCCGTCGGGTCTGGCGGAGGTGGACCGGGTGGCGGCGGTGCTGGTCCAGGCCGGCAGCGACCTGGACCGCCGGGCACGGGAACGGGATGCCGCCGAACAGCGGGCCAAGACGCTGCAGGCCGAGCTGCTCCACTCCGCCCGCCTCAGCGCCATCGGACAGGTGGCCTCCACCGTCGCCCACGAGATCAACCAGCCGCTGGCCGCGGTGTCCAACTATCTGGAAGCGGCACGGATGCAGTTGAACGAAGGGCAGGTGGACGCCCTTCGCCCCACCCTGGACCGGGCGCTGGAACAGACCGACCGCGCCGACCGGATCATCCGCCGCATCCGCGGTTTCGCCGCCAACCGCGGATGCGACTGGACGCAGGAGCGGGCGGACGCAATCGTCGAGGATGCCTGTTCCCTGGGGCTGATGGGGCTGGCCGGCAGCGGGGCCAACCTGTTTCTCACCATCGCCCCCGATTGCCCCGCGGTTCTGGTGGACCGCATCCAGGCTCAGCAGGTTCTGGTCAATCTGGTACGCAACGCGGCGGAGGCGACCGCCGGGCGGCCCATCCGCCGGATCAGCGTCAGCGCCCGCCCCCAGCCCGGCAGCACCCCGCCGATGGTGGAATTCGCCGTCAGCGACACCGGCCCCGGCATCACGCCGGAAGCACAGGCGGCCCTGTTCCGCCCGTTCTTCACCACCAAGGGCGACGGGCTGGGCATCGGGCTGGCCATATCGCGCGCCATCGTCGAAGCCCACGGCGGCCGGCTGTGGTGCGACCGCGGCCAGACGCCCCTTGGCGGGGCGACCTTCCGCTTCACCCTTCCGGCGGCAACCATCGCCGCCGCGCCCGCAAACGGCACGGCCCCCTGCCCCGCCACCCCGACATGAGCGACCGTCAGACCGCGGGACCGCCCGCCCCGTCCCCTTGCGCTCCGGCGCGGCCGATGACGCTGCACCTTGTCGATGACGACAGCGGCTTCCGCGCCTCGCTCGCCACCCTGCTGCGGGCCATGGGATACCGGGTGGAGGAATACGAGGGCGGGCGGGCCTTCATCACCGCCGCCGCCACGGCGGCACCGGGCTGTGCCCTGGTGGATGTGTGCATGCCCGATGTGGACGGGATAACGCTGCTGGGCGAACTGGCCGCCCGCGGGATCGCCATGCCGGTCGTCATCCTGACCGGCAACGCCACCGTGCCCATGGCGGTGCAGGCGATGAAGGCCGGGGCGGTGGATTTTCTGGAAAAGCCGTTCCGGTCCGACGCCCTGCGCACGGCGGTGGAAACCGCGCTGGCCCGCACCGACGCCGGCCGCCCCCCGACGGGGGCCGCCGACTTCACCGCCCGTCTCGCCACCCTCACCCCCCGCGAACGCGAGGTGCTGGAGGGGGTGGTCGCCGGCCTGCCCACCAAGGTCATCGCCTACCGGCTGGGCATCAGCGCCCGCACGGTGGATGTCCATCGTGCCCGCATCAATGACAAGCTGCAGGTGCGGGGGCTGTCCAACCTGATCCGTGCCGCCCTGGCCGCCGGCGTGATGCCCGCCGGCTGAGCCTTGCCCCCCTTTGTCAAAACGTGGGTGAAACCCGATCCGCCTTCCGGCCCCATCGGCTCCGGGCCGGAACGGCGCGGCAATGGCGGAATCCTTAGGGATTCCACCGACTCAAACGTGGGCGAAATGCCGTGCCGGAGGGGTGGGGACTCCCGCCCCCCGCGCATCACCCCTGCCGGCCCCCCTCCCGGACCTCCTGCCGGCCTCTGACTCGGCAGTCCACCCACGGATAGAGGACCTCTTCGGAATCCACCACGGGCCGCGGGGCGGTTTCACCCACGTTTTCGTGCCAACCTCCCCCCACGGCCCACCGTCTTGAGTCGGCACTTCACCCACGTTTACCCCCCGCGAGTCTCCCCGACCGGCAGAGTGGGAGTCCGCCCACGGTTTCGCAGGGCGATAAAACGGTTCCCCGACAGCGAGTCGGCACTTCACCCACGGTTTGCCCCACCCGAGTCGGCAGTCCACCCACGCTTAGAACGCAGGGGAGTCGGCACTTCACCCACGTTTCAAACAATGATTCGGCAGTTCGCCCACGTTTAGGGGGAAAACCGCCCGCACGACGATTCAACACGCCGTGCGGGACTCTCTTTGCGCGAGTCAACCATGGATCAGGTGAATCGGTGCTTCGCCCACGTTTTGCCGGGGCGACTCGGTGTTTCACCCACGTTTTCGCTCCAACCGCTGAACGCGCAGGGCTGATAGAAGCAAAAAAGCACCTTTGATTCGGCAGTCCGCCCACGTTTTCTGTGGACGGCACGACAACAGGGTGTCTACCATTCGGCTGTTCACCCACGGTTTGAGGCTTGCCATGGTTGCCCAGGATGATCGCCAGATCTGCCTGTTCGTCGATACGCTGATCGACGTTCCGGTCAAGGACGATGCCAAGCTGATGGAGTATCCGTGGTTTTCCCTGCAAAAGCACGGGCGGACGGAACCGTTCCATTATGAAAAGCAGACAAAGCACGGCACGATCCGAATCGACGTCAAGCCAGGCCCCTATGGAATGGCGACGATTTTCGACAAGGATCTTTTGATCTACTGTCAGACACTGCTGATGGACCGGGTAAACCGTGGGCTTCCCGTGGCGCGGACCCTGGCGATCAACCTTCATGACTATATGCGGGTGACCGGCCGCTCGACGGGCAAGGACGGCTACCAGCTGGTCAAGAAATCGCTGCAGCGGCTTCAGACCACGGTGATCGAAACCAACATCAAATCCGGTGACGAGGCACAGGAGCGCGGGTTCGGCTGGCTGGATGATTACGAGATCAAGACCAAGCAGATGAACGGACGCCGCGTAATGACCCATGTGGAAATCACGCTGAACCGCTGGACCTACAAGGCAATCACCGAAGACCGGCGCGTCATTACCATTTCCAGGGATTATTACAATCTGGAAAGCGGCATGGAACGCCGCCTGTATGAATTGGCGCGCAAGCACTGCGGAAATCAGGAATTCTGGCACATTTCCTTGCCGAAACTGGCGGAACGCTGCGGCACGACACAGGATTTGCGGTCCTTCAAACGGGATCTGTCACGCATCATCGAATGCGACAACATCCCCGATTACCACATCGCCTTTGCCGAGCGCGGCACCGTCCTGACCCTTCCCGAGGAGGAGGATCCCGCCGCAACCGTGTCCGGAGGCCCGAAACCCAAGCGCCGCCGCAGCGCAAACGACCGGGTGATCGTGACCTTCATGCCGAAAACCGGGGAAAAACGGGCCACAAACGAGCCGAAAACGCCGCTTGTGGAAATCCTGCCACCCGAAGCCGCGTGAATCGGCAGTCCGCCCACACCGAGTCGGCAGTCCGCCCACGCTCGCGTTCGGCAGTCCGCCCACACCGATTCAGCAGTCCGCCCACGAAACTTGCTCCAGCGCCTTGGAATCACTGAGGGATTCCATCCCCTAACTGTTCTAACAGAGTCTTTTCTAACGTTTCTAACGCCCCGGCCTGTGGGCAAAGTGGTGGGCAAAGCTGCAGAGCAAGCAGGAATCCCCCTTCCCCACACGCACCAAAGACGAAAAAACCACCACGGCTGCAGGCGCGCGGGCTGACGCCCGCGCGAACGGTCGCAACGGCCAAGTTCACCCACGTTTTCGCAAAAGCAGCTCCGGAGATGTCCGGGGGCCGGCGCTTATCAGCGCCGGTACAGTCCGCTGAACAGATCGCCCATGGCACGGCGGGACAAGACAGCCAAGCGGGTCCGCCCACGGTATTGCCGGGAAAGAATGTGACACCGCTGGCACCACACGGCGATGCCCGACAAGGTGTCATCCAGACCCTTCAGCACCACACGGTATTCCGGCAAAGCCGCATCCATACGGCAGGCCGCCAGAACCACCCGCGTGCTGCGGGCTTTGCAGGCTTCGACGATATCGGGCCACAAACCATCCTGGCCTGCAGCATCCAGCCAGACCTTGCGGTCGGGATGCAGCCAACGACCATCGGGAAGAGTCTGCACCACCCGCCCGTGAGGGCGCCCGCATTGCCAACAGCATCCGGCACCATGAGGACCGGCGATTTCAAACCGCAGGCGCCGGCTGATGGACAACCAATCTGGAGGCAAAGGGGAACGGCGGATCGACATGGCCGTGTTTATAACACAGGACCACAGTCTCCGTCATAGGTCTGTGGACTCTCACCCGCGACGGGAGCATGCTTGGGATGATTTTCATCGACGATGATAGTGGGTGATCCATGGATCTTGGCCTGACCGGAAAGCGGGCTTTGGTGCTGGGTGCCAGCCGCGGGTTGGGAGCCGCCATCGCGCGGACCCTGGCAGAGGAGGGGGCCAGCGTGATCGCCGCCGCCCGCTCGCCCGACAAAATCCAGTCATGGACTAGAGAATTGCAGCCGGGAGTTGCGTCCCGGATCGTGGTCGACTGTGTGGATCTGGCCGATATCGACAGCATCGACCAACTGGCCAACCGCACGCTGGCTGACGGCGAGTTGACGATTCTCGTCAACAACAGCGGCGGTCCGCCGCCGGGACCGGCCGAGGGTGCCGCTGCAGCTTTGTGGACCGGGCAGTTCGCCGCCATGGCCGCATCGCTGTTCCATCTGACCAACCGGGTGATTCCCGGCATGCGGGCGCGGGGATGGGGGCGGATCGTCACCATCGGTTCGTCGGGCATGGAACAGCCGATTCCCAATCTGGCCCTGTCCAACGGGGTGCGCGGGGCGGTGCGCGGCTGGTCGAAGACTCTGGCGACGGAACTGGCGCCCGCCGGCATCACCGTCAACGTGGTGCTGCCGGGCCGGATCCACACCGAACGGGTGGACCAGATCGACAGCGCCACCGCCGAACGCAACGGCTGGACGCGGGACGAAGCGGCCGCCGCCGCCCGCAAGTCGATCCCCATGGGACGGTACGGAACCCCGCAGGAATTCGCCGACGCCGTGGCGTTTCTGGTCAGCGAACGGGCCTCCTACATCACCGGGGCATCCATCCGGGTGGACGGCGGGCTTATTCAAGGACTTTGAGGAAACGTAACGTTACTTATCCTTTGACTCTGCAAGAGCCGGAGCCTATGGTGCGGGTTCCTGCCTTGGCCCATGTTTCCAAGCAGCGCCGCCCACTGTGGGGGGTGTCCGTCAGTCCGCGAGTGTCGCGCACTGGCGCGTTTCTGTTTGGGCATACGGGTCCGGGTGACGGGACTGGGAAGCGAGGGATTTCATGTTCGAAGGTCTGACCGGACGCCTGGGCGACATCTTCGACAAGCTGCGCCGCCGCGGCGCGCTGACGGAGGAGGACGTGTCTGCAGCGTTGCGCGAAGTGCGCATCGCGCTGCTGGAGGCCGACGTCGCCCTGCCGGTGGTCAAGTCCTTCGTCGCCCAGGTCAAGGAACGCGCGGTGGGGCAGGAGGTTCTGCGCTCCGTCACCCCCGGCCAGCAGGTCATCAAGATCGTCCATGACAATCTGGTGGAGATGCTGGGCACCGCCGAGCCGATCAACCTGAACGCCCCGGCCCCCATCCCGGTGCTGATGGTGGGCCTGCAGGGGTCGGGCAAGACCACCACCACCGCCAAGATCGCGCTGCGGCTCAAGACCCGCGAGCGCAAGAAGGTGCTGATGGCGTCGCTGGACGTCCGGCGCCCGGCGGCACAGGAACAGTTGAAGGTTCTGGGCGACCAGACCGGTGTGGCCACCCTGCCCATCGTCCCCGGCCAGGACCCCGTCACCATCGCCCGCCGCGCCATGGAAACCGGGCGGCTGGAAGGCTATGACGTGGTGATGCTGGACACCGCCGGCCGCCTGTCCATCGACGAGGAGTTGATGGCGGAAGTGGCGGCGGTGCGCGACGCCACCCGCCCGGTGGAAACGCTGCTGGTCGCCGACGCCATGACCGGCCAGGACGCGGTGACCGTCGCCACCAATTTCGACGGCAAGGTGGGCATCACCGGCATCGTGCTGACCCGCATCGACGGCGACGCCCGCGGCGGTGCGGCGCTGTCCATGCGCCAGGTGACCGGCAAGCCGATCAAGCTGCTGGGTGTCGGTGAAAAGATCGACGCGCTGGAGGATTTCCACCCCGACCGTGTTGCCGGCCGCATCCTCGGCATGGGCGACGTGGTGTCGCTGGTGGAAAAGGCCATCGAGACCATCGACCAGGACGAGGCCGAGAAGCTCGCCCGCAAGATGGAGCAGGGCAAGGGCTTCGACCTGGACGACATGGCCATGCAGCTCCGCCAGATCCGCAAGATGGGCGGGCTGTCGGGGATGATGAATCTGCTGCCCGGCATCGGTAAGCTGAAGGCGCAGATGAAGGACGCCAAGCTCGACGATTCGGTCATCAAGCGGCAGGAGGCGATCATCTCCTCCATGACCAAGGCCGAACGCAAGAACCCCGAAGTCATCAAGGCATCGCGCCGCCGCCGCATCGCTGCCGGGTCCGGCACCACGGTGCAGGACGTGAACCGGCTGCTGAAGCAGTTCGACGACATGCGCTCGATGATGAAGCAGGTCCAGAAATTGGGGAAGAAGGGCATCATGCGCCACGGGCTGGGGGGGCTGCTGCCCCGCGGCCTGCGCGGCGGCGATCCCAACATCCGCTGATTTGTTTTTTCACCAACCCACGGGTGGGGCAGTCACGCTCCATCAGTCCCGTGATCGTTTCTAACCACTTGACAGGAAAGCTGTTTCAACAATGGCTCTGAAGATCCGTCTCGCCCGCGGCGGCGCGAAGAAGCGTCCGTTCTACGCCATCGTCGTCGCCGACGCCCGCAGCCCGCGCGATGGCCGCTTCATCGAGAAGATCGGCACCTACAACCCGATGCTGCCGCGTGAACACGAACAGCGCATCGTGATCGACGGCGAGCGTGCCAAGCATTGGCTGTCGGTCGGCGCCCAGCCCACCGACCGCGTGGTGCTGTTCCTCGCCAACCTGGGTCTGGTGGAAAAGCCCGCCATCCGCGAAACCCCGAAGAAGTCGGCGCCGAAGGCCAAGGCCCAGGAACGCGCCAAGCTGGAAGCGCAGCGCGCCGCCGCCGCCGAAGCGTAAGACCCAACGGGTGTGCCGGGCGGTGCCGCGTGCACCCGTCCGGCGGCTCTGTTCGTCTGTTGAACCATGTCCCAGGCATCATCCTCTTCCTCTTCGAAGGTCTGCATCGGCCAGTTCGCCGGCTCCCACGGGGTGCGCGGTCTGGTGAAGCTGCGCAGCTTCACCGACGATCCCGCCGCCATCGCCGGCTATGGCCCCTTGAGCGACGAGCACGGGCAGCGCCGCTTCCGGGTGACGCTGAACGGGCAGGTCAAGGAGCTGTGGCTGGCACGGGTGGAGGGGATCTCCACCCGCGAGCAGGCCCAGGCTTTGGCCGGGGTGCGGCTCTATGTGGACCGCTCCGCCCTGCCGGAACCGGAGGATGAGGATGAGTTTTACCACACCGACCTGATCGGCCTGCCGGCGGAAACGGCGGACGGTGCGCGGTTCGGGGTGGTGAAGGCCATCTATGATTTCGGCGCCGGCGACATGCTGGAAATCCAGCGGCCCGACGGAAAGCTGGAACTCCTGCCTTTCACCCGCGCCTGCGTGCCGGTGGTGGATGTGAAGGGCGGCCGGGTGGTGGTGGAGCCGCCCGCGGTGGTGGAAGCCCGTCCCGACGGAGGCGACTCCGACGGGGCCGAAACCGCCGCGGTGGGGGAGGGGGAGCCGTGAACCACGGCGCCGCCGGCCCCAAGGTCTGGTCGGTTCGGGTGCTGACCCTGTTCCCGGAGATGTTTCCGGGGGTGGTGGGGCACAGTCTGGCGGGGAAGGCGCTGGAAAACGGCGTCTGGTCGTTGGAAACGGTGGACATCCGTGCCTTCGCGCGCGATAAACACCGCTCCGTGGACGATACCCCGTTCGGCGGAGGCGCCGGCATGGTGATGCGCCCGGACGTGCTGGATGCGGCCCTGACAGCCACATGTGGCGTGCCGGGATCGCCGGAGCGGGGGCGGGTGATCTACCTGTCGCCGCGCGGGCGGGTGCTGGATCAGGCGCTGGTGAAGGAGTTGGCGGCCACCCCGGCGGTGACCCTGCTCTGCGGCCGGTACGAAGGCGTTGACCAGCGGCTGCTGGACGCCCACGAGGTCGAAGAGGTCAGCCTCGGCGATTTCGTGCTGTCCGGCGGCGAACCGGCGGCCCTGGTGCTGATCGACGCGGTGGTGCGCCTGTTGCCCGGCGTCATGGGCAATGTGGCGACGACGGACGAAGAGAGTTTCGAGCGGGGATTGCTGGAATATCCCCACTACACCCGCCCGGCGGTCTGGACCGACGGGCAGGGGGTGGACCGGGCGGTGCCGGAGGTGCTGCTGTCGGGCCACCACGCAAAAGTTCACGCCTGGCGGCTTGCCGAGGCGGAGCGGATCACGAAAGTCCGGCGCCCGGACCTGTGGACCCGCTACGAGGAGGCCCGCCGGGCCGAGGTTGAAACGGCTGCCCGCATCCGCGGGCGCAGGACAGAGAAACGGTCCGCCGCGAGGCGCACCGAGGAAAAGGGATAGTGCCATGAACCTGTTGCAGCAGCTCGAACAGGAGCAGATCGAGAAGGCCCTGGGCAGCAAGACCATCCCGGAATTCTCGCCCGGCGACACGCTGCGCGTGAATGTGAAGGTGGTGGAAGGCTCGCGTGAGCGTATCCAGGCCTATGAAGGTGTCGTCATCGCCCGCAAGAACGCCGGCGTGAACTCCTCCTTCACCGTGCGCAAGATCAGCTACGGCGAAGGCGTGGAACGCGTGTTCCCGCTGTACAGCCCCCGCATCGACTCGATCGAGCTGGTCCGCAAGGGTGCGGTGCGCCGCGCGAAGCTGTACTACCTGCGCGATCGTCGCGGCAAGTCGGCCCGCATCGCCGAGCGCACCACCGGCCGCGGCACCAACACCAAGGCCAGCGCCGAGTAACTGTCCGCTGGCCCTGCGCCCGGACCGTTTCCAGAACACCCGTCCGACGATGATCCGTCGGGCGGGTGTTTTGCTTTGCGGAATTGGCGGATGGGGCCGTTGCGATTTGCAAAATGCAACGCATCCTGCAAAGCGTGCGGCACGTATTCTTTGTGTGCGCCTGCCGACACTGTGACCGGATTGATTAATCTCTAACCTTTTCATGTCAGCCTGCGCGGTACGGGTTTTGCTCTGCATCCGCAGGTATGAAGGGTTGGGGGATCGGATGGTGTCGTCGTCGTTCATCGGTGCGTTGAGCGGGCAGGGCCGCGTGCTCCACCGGCTGGTCATCGGTTTTGCCGTTCCCGCCCTGATCAGCCTGGGGCTGGTGGCCCATTTCGCCTGGGGCACGGTGGAGGCGCAGCAGCGGGCGGCGGCGGTGGAGCAAACCGCCGATCTTGCCATGGGGCTGGCGGCGGCGGTGCACGAGCTGCAAAAGGAGCGCGGCCTGACCTCCATCTTCGTGTCGGGCAAGGGGGCCGAGGCCGACCGCACGGCGTTGGAGGCGCAGCGCGCCCTGTCCGACCGTGCCGTGACCGCGGCCCAGAACCGGATGGCGGCGGTGGCGGCCAACGGCGGCGGGGGGCTGCTGGCCGGGCCGCTGGCGACGGCGCGGGACGGGCTGGCCGGTCTGTCGGCCCTGCGCGGGCGGGTGTCGGCGCTGCAGATCGCACCGGAAGAGGCGGTGGGGGCCTATTCCGCCCTGATCCGCACGGCGCTCACCCTGGGCCGGTCGCTGCCGTCGGTGCCCGACGACCCGGCGATGGTGGCGGCGGCCAACAGCCTGATCGTGCTGTCGGAGCTGAAGGAACGGGTGGGGCAGCAGCGGGCCATGGCCGCCGGCGGCTTCCGGGCCGGAGCGTTCGAGCCGTCCCGCCACACCAAGCTGGTCCAGTTGATGGGAGAGGTGAACGCCCTGTCCCTGGAACTGGCCGGGGCGCTGTCGCCGGAGCAAAAGCGCCTCTACACCCAGACCGTGGAGGATGAGCGCGCCCGTTCGGTGGCCCGCATGCTGGGGGTGGCCATCGGCGCCGGCTATGGCGGCGCGGTGCAGGGTGTGACCGCCAAGGGGTGGTTCGACGCCGCCACCGCCTACATCGACCTGTTGCGCACGGTGGAGGAGCGTTTCGCCGCCGATCTGCTGTCCCTGGCCGCAGCGGCCAAGGGGGAGGCTTCCACCCATCTGATGGCAACGCTGGCGGTGCTGACCCTGCTCAGCCTGGGGGCGGCGGTGGCGCTGACCGCCATCGCCCGCAGCATCACCCGCCCGCTGAACGGGCTGAACGCCGCGATGCAGCGGATCATCCGCGGCGAGCGCGCGTTCACCGTCGCCCATTGCGACCGTGCCGACGAGTTGGGCACCATGGCCCGCGCGCTGGAAGGATTCCGCCTCGAATTGGAGAAGGCCGACCGGCTCACCGCCCTTCACCAGCAGGACGAGGCCACCAAGGCCCGCCACACGCAGGCGCTGGAACGGCTGGTGGCGGCGTTCGACCGTTCGATTTCGGGGATGCTGACGGCGGTCACCACCTCGGCCGAGCGGCTGGGGGTGTCGGCGCGCTCGATGCAGTCGGTCGCCGACGAGGCGCAATCCGAGGCGGCGGCCACCGCCGCCGCCGCCGAACAGACCGCGGTCAACGTGCAGACCGTGGCATCGGCCGCCGAGGAGATGACCGCCTCGATCCAGGAAATCTCCCGTCAGGTGAGCCGTTCCACCGAGGTGGCCGAGCGCGCGGTGGACGAGGCCCGCCACGCCGACGGCATGGTGGAAATGCTGGCCGAAAGCGCCGGGCGCATCGGTGCCGTGGTGCAGTTGATCCAGGACATCGCCGGCCAGACCAACCTGTTGGCGCTGAACGCCACCATCGAGGCCGCCCGCGCGGGCGAGGCCGGCAAGGGCTTCGCCGTGGTGGCGGGAGAGGTCAAGAGCCTGGCCAACCAGACCGCCAAAGCCACGGTGGACATCGCCGGGCAGATCCAGGCCATGCAGGGGGTGACCCACGACGCGGTGGCGGCGATCCGCTCCATCGTCGGCACCATCGCCACCGTGTCGGAAATCGCCGCCGCCATCGCCGCCGCGATCCAGCAGCAGAACGCCACCACCGCCGACATCAGCCGCAACGTTCAACAGGCCGCGACCGGCACCCATGGGGTGTCCGCACGCATCGAGCATGTCAAAGCCGCCGCCGGGAACGCCGACAGTGCCGCCGCCCAGGTGCTGGGCGAGGTGGGCGATCTGTCCGACAACGCCGAACGGCTGAGCCGCGCGGTGGAGGATTTTCTGCGCGACGTGCGGGCGGTGTAAAAAATCCGCGGCCCCTGTCGAAACCGGGCGGGGTCGATCGTCTGGTGGGGTGATACGGTTCCATCCCGGAACCGGCGGTCACCGGAACGAGGCATCCCATGCGTTGCATGCTGATGATCGACCGATACTCAGCGGTTCGTGACGCTTGTGCGGGCGTCGAGGATGATCCGTTCCAGATCGTCGATCTCGGTGTCCGTCAGTTCGGGAGTAAGGTTGGCACGCTTGTCCTTGCCGATGTGGTCCATCACCCCCCGCATGGCGCGGTCGAAGATCTCCAAGAACAGAACGTCGTTTGGAAGATCCTGCCGCACGGTGTCGATCACGCAGCCGTACAGATATTCCGCCTGCGGGGTGGCGTCGAAATAGCGGTGGATGCGCCCGTTGCCGTCCCCGAACGGGTGGATGAACACGAAGACGAAGGCGATCACGGCGGCTGAGGGCGCTAAAATTTTCAAAACCGTGCATTAAGCAGCTGAAATTTTCCCCATTCTGCAAAAAGGTTCAAGGATCGGCTGAAGCCTGCAAAAATCCTCAATTCCTCTCCCACGGCGGCACCGGGGTAAACCGTTCCACCAGCGCATCGACGAAGGCGCGCACCTTGGCGGCCAGATGCTGGCGGCTGGGATAGACGGCGTAGATGCCGCTGCCGAACGTCACGTCATGATCGGACAGCACCGGCACCAGCCGCCCGGCGGCCAGATCGTCCCCCACCTCCCACACCGACCGCAGGGCCAGCCCCAGCCCGCCCAGGGCCGCATCGCGCAGCACAGCACCGTCGTTGCTTTGCAGCCGCACCTGCGGACGGACGGTGACCAGGCCCGTGCGGCCCTGGATGGTCCAACTCCGCTGTCCCTCCAGCATCAGCGCGTCGTGGTGGGACAGGTCGGCGGTGCCGTGCGGCACGCCGCGCCGCTCCAGATAAGACGGGGCGGCGCACAGAACCCGCGCGTTGGCGGCCAGACGGCGGGCGATCAGGGCGCCGTCCTCCAGCCGGGCGATGCGCACGCCGATGTCGAACCCCTCCTCCACCAGATCCACCACCCGGTCGGTCAGCACCAGTTCCACCCGCAGCAGCGGATGACGGTGCAGGAACCCGGCCACCAGCGGCGCCACATGCATCCGCCCGAACCCCGCCGGGGCCGTCACCCGCAGCACCCCGCGGGGATCGGCCACCCGCTGGGACACCGCCGCTTCCGCCGCCTCGATCTCCGCCAGGATCTGCTGGGCGCGGTCGTGGAATTCCGCCCCCTCCGGCGTCAGGCTGATGTGGCGGGTGGTGCGGTGGAGCAGGCGCACGCCCAGCCGTTCCTCCAGCTTCGCCAGCCGGGCACTGACCACCGCCGGGGAATAGCCCATCTGCCGCCCCGCCGCCGACAGGCCCCCCGCCGCCACGATCCGCACGAACAGCGCCATGTCCGACGCCTGATCCATCACCGTCCCCATTTTCAAACTGAACGGAACAATGATGGCATAAATTCCGTGATTATCAAAGGTAATACCAGAGCGTACCGTCATGTCCGTCACGGGAAGGAGGGCGGATGCGATGATCGCCTGGATCACGGTGTTGCTGGCCTGCCAATTGGCGGGGGAGGGGACGGCGCTGGTGCTGGGGCTGCCGGTGCCGGGGCCGGTGATCGGCATGGTGCTGCTGTTCGTCGGGCTGGCCGTGCGCGGCGGCGTGCCGGACGGGCTGCGGGATGTGGCGGGTGGGCTGTTGCGGCACCTGTCGCTGCTGTTCGTGCCGGCGGGGGCCGGGGTGGCGGCCCACCTGACCCGGCTGGAGGGGGAGGCGCTGCCCATCGCCGCCGCCCTGGTGCTGAGCACGCTGGCCGCCCTGCTGGCGACGGGATGGGTGATGCGGATGATGAACGGGAGGGACGGGTCATGAACGGCGCCAGTTTGCATGACGTGTGGGTCTATCTGGCCGCCAGCCCGCTGACCGGGCTGACGGCAACGCTGCTGGCCTATCAGGCGGGCACGTGGCTGTCCGCCCGCTGCGGCGGGCACCCGCTGGTCAATCCGGTGCTGGTGGCGGTGGTGCTGCTGGTGGCCGGGCTGGCGGTGAGCGGCATCGATTACCGCAGCTATTTCGCCGGGGCGCAGTTCGTGCATTTCCTGCTGGGGCCGGCGACGGTGGCGCTGGCGGTGCCGCTCTACAACCAGATCCGCGCCGTCCGCCGGGCGGCGGGGGCGATGACCGCGGCGCTGCTGGCGGGGGCCGTGACCTCCGCCGTGGGGGTGGTGGTGCTGGGGCGGGTCTTGGGGGCGTCGGAACAGACGGTGCTGTCGCTGGCGCCCAAATCCGCCACCACCCCCATCGCCATGGGGGTGGCCGAGCGCATCGGCGGGCTGCCGTCGCTGACCGCGGTGTTCGTCATCCTGACCGGCATCATCGGTGCCACGCTGGGCGGTTGGGCGCTGCGGCTGGGGGGCATCCGCCACGCCCGCGACGTGGGCTTCGCGCTCGGCACCGCTGCAGGGGGCATCGGCACCGCCCGCGCGTTCCAGCACAGCGAGACGGCGGGCGCCTTCTCCGGTCTGGCCATGGGGCTGTGCGGGCTGGCCACCGCCGTTCTGGTGCCGCTGCTGCATCGTGTGCTGTGGTAGGGGGGGACGAGCAACCGACTTGACGCAAACGTCAACTCGTGGCTTGCTCACCCGAACACCGACATTCAGGGGAGGAGCGAACGATGGCCGACGTGATCGAAGAACGCCGCGGGCGGGTGATGGTGCTGACCATGCACGACCCGGCCACCCGCAACGCGCTGGGGCTGGAGATTTTCCTGAAGGCCGCCGACGCCCTCCATCGCGCCGCCCATGACCCTGATGTGGGGGCGGTGGTGCTGACCGGATCGGACGGGGCGTTTTGCAGCGGCGGCAACCTCAAGAATCTCGCCGCCCTGAACGGCCAGGATCCCGCCACCACCCGCCAGGCGGTGGAGCATCTGCACACCTGGACCCGCATGATGCGCGACTGCCCCAAGCCGGTGATCGCGGCGGTGGAAGGGGTGGCGGCGGGCGCCGGCTTTTCCATCGCGCTGGCCTGCGACCTGATCGTGTCGGCGGCCGAGGCCCGCTTCGTGCTGGCCTATATCAAGGTGGGCCTCAGCCCCGACGGCGGGGCGACGGCGTTCCTGTCCCAGGTGATGCCCCGCCATCTGGCCACCCAGATCGCGCTGGAAGGCGACACGCTGACGGCGGAGCGGCTGCACGCCTTGGGCGTGGTGAATGCGGTGGTGCCGCCGGGGACCGCCCTGGACGCCGCGGTGGAGCGCGCCGCCCGTCTGGCCGCCGGTCCGCAGGCGGCCCAGGCCTCCGTCAAGAAGCTGCTGGAGGATGCCTACGCCGGCCATCTCCACGCCCAGCTCGACCGCGAGGCGGATGCCTTCACCCACAACCTGCACAGCCCCGATTGCGCCGAGGGGGTGCGGGCCTTCTTCGAGAAGCGGCCGCCGCGCTTTCATGGTGTCTGATGGGATAATAGAACGCAAACAAAGCGCAATCATACATAAGTAATTCTATCGGTTTGCGCTTTGTTTGTGTTGAATTGAGTTGGTTGCATTTCCATCACTGGATTCTCCATTCAATTTGTTTGGGGATATCCGGAAGATGCATAACATGCGCGCATTCCTGCTGGCCGCAACCATGGCCGGTTCGCTGGGAGCCGGCGGGGCGCTGGCCGCCACCCCTTATGACACGGCCGTTCCGCCCGCCCACCGCACGCTGATTTCCAAGGCCGCTTACGACGAGCGGCTGAAGACGCTGGACGGGGTGACGGAGGTTTCCGAAACGGTCAAGACCCGCATCGCCGCGTCCCCCTGCGGTGCGTCCATTTCCAGCCTGCTGGTGAACGGGCTTTCCAACCCGACGATCCGCAACGGGCTGGAGATGGCGCGGGCGGGCATGGTCGATACCCCGCCCAGTGCCAAGCCCCAGGAAAACATCTGGAAGGTGGCCACCACCAACGACCTGCTGTTCAAGCTGGTCGATTACACCCTGGACTGGTGCGTGGCGCTGCCCCAGATCAACGGCAATTCCGACGACGGCATGAAGTACATCGGCCCGATGTACTGGTTCTATTATCAGAACCTGGCCGGCAAGGCCTTCGCCCAGGGGCGCGATCCGACCAATCCCACCCAGCCGCTGCCCGGCAATTTCGATTTCTTCCACCAGTTCAGCGTGGAGAACGGGGCCTATATGGACAGCCCGGCGTCCACCGCCACCATCCCCCAGTGGATCGCCGACCCGCGCACCGAAATCGCCGACTACCCGCGCCGGAAGCCGGAAGACTACACGTCGTGGAACGATTTCTTCGCGCGCATCCTGACCATCAACGAGGCGGAGAAGCTCATCCCCAGCCGCCCGTCCACCATGCCGGAGCGTGAGTATCCCGAGCGCGATTACATCATCGTGTCGCCGACCGACTGCATCATGAACCCGCTGATCCAGGCGCTGGACACGGTGCCGGGCGGCAAGCGCCAGTTCATCGACAACCCGCTGCAGCTTGATACCGTTCTCGACATCAAGCACATCCCGATCACGGTCAAGCAACTGCTGGGCAGCGCCCCCGACGACCTGAAGCAGGCGTTCGTCGGCGGCACGGGCCTGTCGTGCATCCTGATGCCGAACACCTATCACAACTTCCATTCCCCGGTGAACGGCGAGGTCGTCCATGCCGAAGTGGTCAAGGGCACCACCTTCGGCTATGACGACTGGGCCAATCTGATGCCGTCCAACCACAACCCGGCCCAACTCGGCACCGATTTCAGCCAGTTCGAGGTCTATCAGCGCGGCGTCGTCATCATCAAGGTGACCTACCGCAACGCCACCGGCCAGAAGCCCGATTTCCTGACCGGCTATGTCGCCAGCATCCCCGTGGGGCTGGACACCATCGGCTCGGTGGTGCTGGCCAAGGACATCGTGCCGGGCGCCCATGTGATCCGCGGCTACACCCGCATCGGCAATTTCTTCTACGGCGGGTCGATGAACGTGCTGCTGTTCTCCAAGGGCTTTGCCACCGGCTCGGTGCAGACCCGTCTGGGCAACCAGATCGGCATCATCAACGTCGGCGTTACGCCCAACTGATACCGCGGGCCAACATCCCCGCCCCGCTTGGAGGTGCACCCTCCAAGCGGGTTTGGGCGGCAGCCCGCTTCTCTCACTGGAACGCGGCCTCGGCAAAGCTGCGCAGCTTGCGCGAATGCAGGGTTTCCATGCCGTTTTCCCGCAGCAGTTCCATGGCCAGCAGGCCGATCTGCAGGTGCTGGTCCACACGCTCGCGGTAGAAGTGATCGGCCATGCCGGGCAGCTTCAATTCCCCGTGCAGCGGCTTGTCCGACACGCACAGCAAGGTGCCGTAGGGCACGCGGAAGCGGAAGCCGTTGGCGGCGATGGTCGCCGATTCCATGTCGAGCGCGATGGCGCGGCTCTGGTTGAAACGTTCCACCGGCTCGCGGTGGTCGCGCAGTTCCCAGTTGCGGTTGTCGATGGTGGCGACGGTGCCGGTGCGCATGATGCTCTTGAGGGCATAGCCCGACAGGCCCGTCACCCGCTCCACCGCCGTTTCCAGCGCCCGCTGCACCTCGGCCAATGCTGGAACCGGAACCCAGATGGGCAGGTCGGCGTCCAGAACGTGGTCGTCGCGCACATAGCCGTGGGCCAGCACATAGTCGCCCAGCCGTTGGGTGTGGCGCAGCCCGGCGCAATGGCCCAGCATGATCCAGGCGTGGGGCCGCAGCACGGCGATGTGGTCGGTGATGGTCTTGGCGTTGGACGGGCCGACGCCGATGTTGACCAGCGAGATGCCGTTCCCGTCGGGCCGCGTCAGGTGATAGGCCGGCATCTGCGGCAGCCGGTGGGGCAGGGCGTCGGCGGGCGGGGCATCGGCGGGCGAGGCTGTGGCGGCGTCCAGGTTGCGGTTGCCGGTCACCACCCCCCACGGTTCCACGAAGCGGTCGTATTGCCGGCGGTAGGCCCGCAGCGCCGGGTCGGCGGTTTCGTCCATCATCGACCGGCCGATGCGGATGAATTCGTCCACATAGAACTGGTAGTTGGTGAACAGCAC
The DNA here is from genome assembly GCA_937927415.1 of uncultured Rhodospirillaceae bacterium. GTDB lineage: Bacteria > Pseudomonadota > Alphaproteobacteria > Azospirillales > Azospirillaceae > Azospirillum. The sequence goes on along the minus strand of CALBDS010000054.1, from coordinate 74,501 downwards.
GAAGTTCTGGAAATCCTCCGGTGCGGTGGCGGTGTAGTGGCGCAGCCGGTGCAGCGAGAAATCCACCCGCGGGGCGGTGAACAGCGCCAGCGGCCGTTCCCCGTCCGGCCCCAAGCTCCAGGTGCCGTTGACGATGGTGTCGTCGGTGCGCGACAGGTCGGGCAGGTCGAAGAAGTGCGGCAGCCGGTGCAGCCGGTCGGCCGACAGCCCCCCTTCCACATACAGCCCGTCGGGAAAGGCGAAATGGATGGGGATCGCCTCGTCGCTCACCCCCACCTCCAGCGGGACGTCGTGGTTGCGCAGCAGCAGGCTGAACTGTTCGCGCAGGTAACGGTCGAACAGGTCGGGGCGGGTAACGGTGGTGCCCCACAGGCCGGGGCCTTCCACGAAGCCATAGGACAGGCGGGTGTCGATCGCCGCCCCCCGTTCCACCTGCAGCCGGACGAAGGGGTAATGGGCGCGCACCGGCCCGTCCAGATCCGCCCCGCCGGTGTAGGCGGCGAAGCAGCCGCGCAAGTACGCGGTCTGATGCTCCCACACCCGGCGCACCTCCTGCACGGCGGCATCGGCGTCGGTGTAACGGCCACGCAGGCCGGGGGGCAGGGGAGCGTCGGCGGGGAAAGGCATGATTGGGCGGTGTCCTGTGCGTCGGAACGTCCGGCGTGTGTCGGGGCCGGAGCTTCTGACATGGGGACCGCACCGGCCGGCGGAAAGTCCCGCCGGGATCTGGCGTTACGACAGGGGCGTTACGACAGGGTGGTCGGCGGTGCGGTCACCAGACGCAGCACCCGCAGCAGCCGTTCCCGCTCCGCCGCCACCGTCGGCAGCCGGATCCAGGCGGATTCCCCCAACGCCCGGCGGATCAGGGCAGCCGGATCGGTGCCGTGCGCCGTACCGCCCAGAAATTCCCACGTGTCCGGAGTCCACCGCCACAGGCCGCGGCTGGGAGCGGTGGTCACCATCTCAGCGGCATAGATCCACACCTCCACCACCTCCAGAAACCGCACGCTGACTGACAGGCTGGTCAGCCCGCGGGGGCCGCGCAGCAGCCCTTCGCCATCGATCACGCGGTAGAGGTCGGTTTCCAGGGACGGTTCGTCGCCTCCGAACGGGCCGGGCAGGGGCATCAGCCGGGACAGGGTGCTCATGGCGCGATCCTCCGGGGGGCGGTCCATTGGATGAAAAACGGCGGGCAGCCGGGGGGTGCCCGATGGGAAAAAGGCTACACGCTATGTTTTAAAAAATATAGCGATTTGTGCAGGCCTCTCAAACGAAAGGGGGGCGCCGTTTCCGGCACCCCCCGCTTTTTCACCCCGTCCCGGCACCCGTTCCAGATCAGGAAATTCCCATCAGGGATTTGGAGAACGACTCGGCATCGAACGGGCGCAGGTCATAGACGCCTTCGCCCACGCCGATGGCGTGCACCGGCAGCTTGAAGCGTTCGGCCAGCGCCACCAGCACGCCGCCGCGGGCCGATCCGTCCAGCTTGGTCAGGATCAGGCCCGACACGTTCACCATGTCGCGGAACACCTCCACCTGATTGTGGGCGTTCTGGCCGGTGGTGGCGTCCAGGGTCAACAGCGTGGTGTGGGGGGCGTCCGGGTCCACCTTTTTGATGACGCGGACGATCTTTTCCAACTCGGCCATCAGGCCCGCCTTGTTCTGCAGCCGGCCGGCGGTGTCGATCAGCAGCACGTCCACCTGTTCGCGCCGGGCGCGTTCCAGCGCCTCGAACGCCAGGCCGGCGGCGTCCGCCCCGGTTTCCTTGGCGACCACCGGGCAGCCGGTGCGCTCGCCCCAGATCTGAAGCTGGCTGACGGCGGCGGCGCGGAAGGTGTCGCCGGCGGCCAGCATCACCGATTTGCCCTCGTCGCGGAACTGGCGGGCCAGCTTGCCGATGGTGGTGGTCTTGCCGGTGCCGTTGACGCCCACCAGCAGGATCACATGGGGCTTCAGGCCGGCGTCGATCACCAGCGGCTGGGCGACGGGAGCCACGATGCGGGCCACCGATTCGGCCAGCGTGCGCTTCACCTCGTCGGGGGAAACTTCCTTGCCGAAGCGGGTGCGGGCCAGCTCCGCCGTCATCTTCGCCGCCGTGGCGGGGCCGAGGTCGGCGGTGATGAGCAGTTCCTCCAGCTCCTCCAGCGCCTCGTCGTCCAGCTTGCGCTTGGTGAAGATGCCGGTGATGCCCTCGGTCAGCTTGGAAGAGGACTTCGACAGCCCTTCCTTCAGCCGGGAGAGCCAGCCCTTCTTCTTCGGCTCCTCCGCCACCGGCTCCGCCGCGGCCACGGGAACGGGTTCCGGCTCGGGTTCCGGTTCCGGCTCGACGGCCACCGGCTCCGCCGGGACGGCCACCGGCTCCGCCGGGACGCCCACCGGCTCCACCGGGACGGATTCCGGTTCGGGCAGGGGGGCTTCGGGTTCCGGTTGCGGGGCCGGTTCGGGGATGGGGGCCTCGGCCTCCGGCTCCCGAACCTCTTCGGGCGGGGTGCCGGCGGGGGTCTTCTCCTCGGCGGGCTTCTTGCGGAACCAGCGCATAATCATGGCGAAACCGGGGGCGTGAGGGGCGGGGAAAGCGGCTGTCCGGTCAGACACCCGTCGGCGATGCCGGTGATGCGCGCCGGCACCAGGGCGCCGGGCGGAAAGGCGGTGCCCAGGCGGATTTCGGCGAAATGCTCGGTGCGGCCCAGATCGTCTTTTTCCACCAGCACCATGGCCGTGCCCCCGACGCAGCGTTCCAGATAGCCGGCCGCCGCCGCCTCGCCCGCGGCGCGCAGGCGGGCGGCGCGCTCCTTGCGGAAGGGCGCGTTGTCCTGGGGCATCCTGGCCGCCGGGGTGCCGGGGCGGGGGCTGTAGGGGAAAACGTGCAGCCACGTCAGCCCGCAATCCTCCACCAGCGCCAGGGTGTTGCGGAACATGGCCTCGGTTTCGGTGGGGAAGCCGGCGATCAGGTCGGCGCCGAACACCACGTCGGGGCGCAGCGCCCGCACCCGCTCGCAGAACGCCACGGCGTCGGCGCGGCTGTGGCGGCGCTTCATGCGCTTCAGCACCAGATCGTCACCGGCCTGCAGGCTGAGGTGCAGGTGGGGCATCAGCCGCGGCTCCTCCGCGATCAGCCGCCACAGATCCTCGTCCATCTCGATGCAGTCGAGCGACGACAGCCGCAGCCGCGGCAATTCCGGCACGCAGGCCAGCAGGCGCCGCACCATCTGCCCCAGCGTGGGCGTGCCCGGCAGATCGGGACCGTAGGAGGTGATATCCACCCCCGACAGCACCACCTCGTTGTAGCCGGCGGCGGTCAAGGCCCGCACCTGCTCCACCACCGCCCCGATGGGCACAGAGCGCGACGGGCCGCGCCCGAACGGGATGATGCAGAAGGTGCAGCGGTGATCACACCCCTGCTGCACCTGGACGAAGGCGCGCGCCCGGTCCTCGAACCCGCCGATCAGATGGCCGGCGGTTTCCTTGACCGACATGATGTCGTTGACCAGCACCTTGTCCGCCGGGGCCAGACCCCAGCTTTCGGGCTGAAGCTTTTCCTGGTTGCCCAGAACCTGATCCACCTCGGGCATGGCGGCGTAGCGGGCGGGGTCGATCTGGGCCGCACAGCCGGTCACCACGATGCGGGCGTCGGGGTTGTCGCGGCGCAGCTTGCGGATGGTCTGGCGGGCCTGCCGTTCCGCCTCCCCGGTCACGGCGCAGGTGTTGACGATGACCACGTTCTCCAGCCCGGCGTTGCGGGCGTGGGTGCGCATCACCTCCGACTCATAGGTGTTGAGCCGGCAGCCGAAGGTGACGATCTCGGGGCCGTCACGGTTGGCCGGGGTGCCCATATTGCTCACGCTCGTGCTGCTTCTCGAAAATGTCAGGCCAGGGCGTCCGACAGGGTGCCGGTGAACGACACGGCCACCGGCCCCGTCATCAGCACCCGCCCGTCGTCGCGCCATTCGATGGTCAGGGTGCCGCCGTCCAGCACCACGTCGCCGCGGCAGCCCACCAGACCGCGGCGCACCGCCGCCACCCACGCCGCACACGACCCGGTGCCGCAGGCCTGGGTGATGCCCACCCCGCGTTCCCACACCCGCATGCGGATCGCGGTGGGGGAGATGACGGAGATGAACTCCACATTGGTGCGCTCGGGGAACAGCGGGTGGTGTTCCAGGCCGGGGCCAAGGGCCGCCACGTCCACCGCCTCGGCGTCATCGACGATGAAGACGCAATGGGGGTTGCCCATGCTGACCGCCACCGGCGCCGGCAGCCCGGCCACATCCACCGGCAGGTGCAGCGTGTCCATGGGTGATGCCAGCGGGATCTCGTTCCATGCCAGCCGCGCCGGTCCCATGTCCACCGTGACCGTGCCGTCGCCCAGGGTGGCTTCCACCAGGCCCGCGGGCATTTCGAACAGGGTGCGGCGGGTTCCCGCCTCGGTCATCAGCAGCCAGCCGACGCAGCGGGCGGCGTTGCCGCACGCCCCCACCTCGCCGCCGTCGGCGTTGCGGATTCGCATGAAGCCTTGCGATCCCGGCTGGGCCGGCGGCTCGATGACGATGAACTGGTCACAGCCCACGCCGGTCTTGCGGTCGGCGATGGCGCGCACCTCCTCCGCCGTGGGGGCGTAGGGGGCGGTTCGGGCGTCGATCACGACGAAGTCGTTGCCGAGGCCATGCATCTTGAGGAAATCGCGGCTCATGGCCCTTGTTATAGGGCCATGTCACGGGTGAGTCCATGGGAACCCCCATGACCGGGGCCGCTCACGCCCCCGCGCGCCATGCATTCCAGCCGCGGGCGCGCAGTTCGCACGCCGGGCAGGTGCCGCAGCCGTACCCCCACTCGTGCCGCCGGGTGCGGTCGCCGGTGTAGCAGGTGTGGGTGTCCTCCACCAGCAGACCGACCAGCCGGTCTCCGCCCAGCCGGCGGGCCAGTTCCCACGTCTGCGCCTTGTCCAGCCACATCAGCGGGGTTTCCACCACGAACCGCCGCTCCATGCCCAGGTTGAGCGCCACCTGCAGCGCCTTCAGCGTGTCGTCGCGGCAATCGGGGTATCCCGAATAGTCCGTCTCGCACATGCCGCCCACCAGATGCTTCAGGCCCCGGCGGTAGGCCACCGCAGCGGCGTAGGTGAAGAACAGCAGGTTGCGGCCGGGAACGAAGGTGTTGGGCAGCCCCTCCGCCGTCATGCGGATTTCAGTGTCCTCGGTCATCGCCGTCTGGCCGATGCCGGCCAGGGAACGCATGTCGAGCATATGGTCCGGCCCCAGCCGTTCCGCCCAGGCGGGGTTCAGCGCCGCCATGCCGTCGCGTAAAGTGGCGCGGCAGGTCAGTTCCACCGCGTGACGCTGGCCGTAATCGAAGCCGGCGGTTTCCACCCGCGTGAAACGGTCCAGCGCCCAGGCCAAGCAGGTGGCGGAATCCTGCCCGCCCGACAGCAGCACCAGCGCGGTCATGCCCCCTTACGCCCCCTTGAACACCAGCTTCTTGCTGGCCGCGAAGTTGAAGAACATGCCGGCCAGCGACCCCACCGCCACCGCCAGCACGGGATGGGTCAGGAACGGCTCGCCCACCGCGATGCAGCCGGCATAAGCACCGTAGTTCACCACCCCGCCAAAGGCGTTGGCGGCGACGAAGGCCGCCCACTGCCGGATGAGCGACCGCCCATGATCGGCGTGGCGGAAGGTGAAGATGCGGTTGAGCGCCCAGGTGGCCGTCGCCGCCGCCAGGAAGGAGGGCACGCGGGCCAGCAGGAACCCGCCCTCGGCCACCCGTTCCAGCCCGGCACCGTAGAGCAGGGCGTACAGCACCGCGGTATCGACGGCCAGCCCGGCGATGCCCACCAGCCCGAACTTGCCGAACTGCACCGCCAGATGGATCAGGGAGGAGGGGGAGAGGCGTGTCATGATGGATCGTCCAGACGGACCGGCCGCGAGCCGGGGGCGGGGATCGCCAGATAGCGCATGCGTTTCATTTCCCGCCGCCCTTGCGTCACGGTGTCGAGGATCAGGCCACAGGTCAGGCTGAGGAAGGCCAGCAGCACCAGCCCCATGGACAATACCGCCGTGGGCAGCCGCGGCACCAGCCCGGTGTGCAGCCATGTATCGACCAGTGGCACCGCCAGCATCAGCCCGGCCATGAACAGCACGAAGAACATGGCGAAGAAAAAGGCCATGGGCCGTTCCGCCTTCACCAGCGTGAGGATGGTGCGCAGGATGCGGAACCCGTCGCGGAACGTGTTCAGCTTGCTGACCGATCCTTCGGGCCGGTCCTTGTAGGGGGTCTTGACCTCCGCCACCGGCATCCGCAGTTCCAGTGCGTGGACGGTCAGCTCGGTTTCCGTCTCGAAGCCCGAGGCCAGGGCCGGGAAGGATTTGACGAAGCGGCGGGAAAACACCCGATAGCCCGACAGCATATCGTGGATGCGGTTGCCGAAGACCCGCGCCACCAGCCCGGTCAGCACCCGGTTGCCCAGCCGGTGGCCGGGGCGGTAGGCGGCCACGATGTCGGTGACCCGCGCCCCGTTCACCATGTCGAGCTGGTTGTTCCACAGCCGCCGGATCATCTGCGGGCTTGATGCGGCGTGATAGGTGTCGTCGCCGTCCACCAGAACGTACACGTCGGCTTCCACATCGGCGAACATGCGGCGGATGACGTTGCCCTTGCCCTGCAGCGGCTCGTGCCGGACGGTGGCGCCGGCGGCGCGCGCCATCTCCGCCGTGCGGTCGGCGGAATTGTTGTCGTAGACATAGACCGTGGCGTCCGGCAGCACGGTGCGGAAATCCGCCACTACCCGGCCGATGGCCGTTTCCTCGTTGTAGCAGGGGATTAACACCGCCACCCGCACCCCCGGCGGCATCCCCCCGGCATCCGCCCCATCCGGGGATGGCGCCGGTGCCAAGGCCGTCGCTGGAGCGTTCATGACAGACCCCCGGTTGGCGAAAAAAAGGCCGATGTCGGAATAAACAGCATATCCCCCCCTATCATTCCCGTTTTTCCTGGTCCCGCACCACGGGACACAGGGCGAGAGGTTCGCCCAGATTGTTGGGGATGGTGCGGCACCCCGCGGGATCGAGCCGCAGCCCCATCAGTGCCGCCGCCCGTCCGGCCCCGGCGGTGTCGGGGATGGTGCTGAGCATCAGGAACGGGCCGCGGTGGGCCGCCACCCGCGCCTGCAGCCGCGCCAGATGGCCGTTGCGGACCGAATCCGGCTGCAGAAAATTGGATTGGATGCGGACAAAGGGGATCTGGGGCGGGAAGAACGGGATGACGTGGGAAATCGCCCAATAGCCCCCCATCAGGACCATGGTGTGGTCGGGATCGGCGATGGGCGGCACCTCGGCCTCGACCCAGCGGGGCGTCCACGCCATCCGGCCCCAGTTGGCGGGCGTCATCGCCGCCTGGACCAGCAGCAGCAGCGCCAGCGCCAGCCCCACCCGCAGCCGCCGCCCCAGCGGCAGCAACCCGGCCGCCATGACGATGGCCAGCGGCGCCAGCATCTCCACCGTCACCAGATAGCGGTAGATGCAGAACAGGTAGAGCCACACCCCATAGGCCGCTGCCAGCGCCAGCAGGGTGAAACGGGTCAGCGCCGGATCGGCCAGCGCCACGTCGCTCCGCCCCGTCCATCCCAGCCGGCGCCCTGCCAGCGCCAGCAGCACCGACGCCGGGACCAGCAGGTACAGCACCACCACCCTGAGGTCGAACCATGGGACTTCCCCCACCCGCAGCGGGTCGGCGGTCATGATGAAGGGAAAGGCCAGCGCCTCCCGCCAGCCGCGCAGGACAAAGGCGGTGTTGCGGTAATCCTCCGGTGCTGCCAGCGGCGAGCGGAAGATGTGGTTCATATGGGGGAACAGCGGGTTGCCGTACTCGGTCCACAGATGCCACATCCACGGCCCGCCGGCCGCCGCCAGCCCGGCCAGCACGCCCACCCCGAACACGAAGGCCAGCGCCAGCCGCCGCACCGGCGGCAGCGGCAGCGCCAGAAAGCCGGCGCACAGGCCGACAGCGTAGATCACCGCCGGATTCTTCAGCCCCATGGCGGCCCCGGCCAGCACCCCGGCCGCACCCGCCCACCCCAGCCCCGCCCACCCCAGCCTGCCCCCCGCCCGCATCGCCGGCAGCCCCACCGCCACCAGCAGCCACGCCCCCAGAACCCCCAGCGAGGTCACGTTGTCGTAAAAGGTGGTGCCCGCCAGCCCCAGCGTGCCGCCGCCCAGGCCCGCCATCAGCCCCAGCAGGGCCGCCCACGCCACCCGCCACCCCTCCGGCCACGACCGCAGGGCCACCAGTGCCAGGGCAAAGGCCAGCGACAGGTTGCCCCCCTGCACCGTGCCCAGCAGAAACCCCGCCACCGGCGCCGGCAGGGCTGATGCCGCCAGATAGAACGGCACGTCCAGCAGCGGGGAGTAAAAGCTGGGCATCTGGGCGGGCAGGAAATCGAACCCGATCCGCCCGGTCAGAAAGGCATAGGCGTTGTACCAATGGTAATTGCGCAGATCCCAGTTGGTATCCATCCCCAACCCCAGGGATCCCAGCCCGTACAGCGGCGGGGCGAGCAGCAGGAAGGCCAGCGCCAGACGGCGCCACAGGGGGGGGTGCGGAAGGATCATGAAACCCGTTTCACGTGCAACATTGGGCAAAAGAGGGAGGGTGGGTGTAAAGGAGGCTGTCCGTAAGTGATGACCCGCCGGGTTCGCTTCAAGCGCGAAAAGACCCCCGCCGCACCCGCTTGCTTGCGCAAGGCATGGTGGACAACGCAACAAAGCTGCCATGAATAGCCATGGTTCCTCTGGAATTGCCGCGTGGGGTCTGGTATTCAGCGAACTCTCCGGCCGGCGGCCCTCGCCGGCCCATGCTCGCGCGGACAGGCTATTGGGCGATGGAAAAGTTTACCGTTCTGACCGGCGTCGCGGCGCCGCTGCCGATGATCAACATCGACACCGATATGATCATTCCCAAGCAGTTCCTGAAGACGATCAAGCGCACCGGGCTTGGCAAGCATCTGTTCGACGAGATGCGCTACACGCCCGACGGCAAGGAAGTTGACAGCTTTGTGCTGAACCAGCCGGCCTATCGCAAGGCCAGCATTCTGGTCGCCGGCGACAACTTCGGCTGCGGCTCGTCGCGTGAGCATGCCCCGTGGGCGCTGGCCGATTTCGGCATCCGCTGCATCATCGCCCCCAGCTTCGCCGACATTTTCTACAACAACTGCTTCAAGAACGGCATCCTGCCGATCAAGCTGCCGAAGGAACAGGTGGACCTGCTGCTCGACGATGCGTCGCGCGGGGCCAACGCGGTGGTGACCGTCGATCTGGAACGCCAGGAAATCACCGGGCCGGACGGCGGCCGCATCCCGTTCGATCTCGACCCCTTCCGCAAGCACTGCCTGCTGAACGGCCTGGACGACATCGGGCTGACCCTGCAGCAGGTGTCGGTCATCGACGGGTTCGAAGCCCAGCAGAAGACCGGCCAGTCGTGGATGTGGGGCTGATCCCCCCGTCCCGCCCCTTTTCGACCTGACTCAATTCTCCAGCGGAGTGCATGGACGATGCCCGCCAACAAGAAGATCCTGTTCCTCGCCGGTGACGGCATCGGCCCCGAAGTGATGCGCCAGGTGCGCCGGGTCATCGATTGGATGGACCGTCGCCGCGGCGTCACCTTCGACGTGTCGGAAGGCCTGGTCGGCGGTGCGGCCATCGACCAGTACGGCGTGCCCCTGGCCGACGCCACCCTGGCCGACGCCCTGGCCGCCGATGCGGTCATGCTGGGTGCGGTCGGCGGGCCGAAGTGGGATGTCATGTCCTTCGACAAGCGCCCGGAAGCCGGCCTGCTGGCGCTGCGCAAGGAACTGGGCCTGTACGCCAACCTGCGCCCGGCGCAGGTGTTCGACGCGCTGGTCGATGCCTCGACCCTCAAGCCCGAGATCGTCAAGGGCCTGGACATCATGATCGTCCGCGAACTGACGGGCGGGGTGTACTTCGGCGAGCCGCGCGGCATCGAGGATCTGGGCAACGGCGAGAAGCGCGGCATCAACACCCAGGTCTACACCACCTCGGAAATCCGCCGGGTGGCGCGGGTGGCCTTTGAGCTGGCGCGCAAGCGCAACAACAAGGTCCACTCCCTGGAAAAGGCCAACGTCATGGAATCCGGCCTGCTGTGGCGCCAGGAAGTGACCCGCCTGCACCAGGAAGAGTTCCAGGACGTCGAGCTGCAGCACATGTACGCCGACAACGCCGCCATGCAGCTCATCCGCAACCCCAAGCAGTTCGACGTGATCGTCACCGACAACCTGTTCGGCGACATCCTGTCGGACGAAGCGGCGATGATGACCGGCTCGCTGGGCATGCTGCCGTCGGCGGCACTGGGTGACCCGGACGCCAACGGCAACCGCAAGGCCATGTACGAGCCGGTGCACGGCTCGGCCCCCGACATCGCCGGCAAGGATCTGGCCAACCCCATCGCCACCCTGCTGTCGTTCGCCATGGCGCTGCGCTACTCGTTCAATCTGGACACCGACGCCGCCCTGATCGAAAAGGCCGTGCAGAACGTGCTGGCCGGCGGCATGCGCACCGCCGACATCATGGCCCCCGGCATGGCCCGCTGCTCCACCACCGTGATGGGCGACAGCATCCTGCGCGAACTGGACAAGCTGGCCGCCTGATCCGGTTCTCCGGCGGCTGTTCTCCGGAACCACGCCAAGGCCCCCTCCCTTCTGGGAGGGGGCCTTTTCTTATTCGAAAGGCCCCCGAATGAGCGGGGCTGCCGCCCCGACCCCGCCTGGAGGTTGGCACCTCCAGACCTCTCCCCATTTCATCAATGGGCCATACCCGAGCGCCTGAAAGAAGGTGCTTTATTGCAATAAAATCAAAAATTACTAAAATATTTTGTTGAATTTCATCAATTTCTGAATTCTGTTTTCCTCTTTGTTAGGAAATCTTCTTTAAATATTGGAGAATAAGACGGATTGCGACATTCATTTGTATGAGTCATGAAAGAGCTTTTGATAATATTATTTATCATGACAATTTTGAATGCAGCGATTTCTGCATTGATTTTGAATGCCTATCGACATCTGCAAGGAGTCAGGCAGATAGCATTCAGTTTCATTGTCGGGGCCGGAGCGGTGGTTGCTGGCATTTTTTATCATCCAGGCCCTGGATTTATCAACGGGATGACGGGGTTTGTTCCAAACATTCTGATCTACACAGCTTTGGCTTTGTCTGTGAACGGATTGATGGTGTTTCTCGGGCAGCGGCCACGGCGTTGGCTTCTGCCCTTTTGCATCGTCTTTCCGATGATCTACTGGCCGTTTGCTCTTGTCCTGGATGGGGGGGACGGGGCTTTACGGTCCGTGGCCGGTGCCTTTGTGCTGGCCGTCGTGGCGGGGTCGGTGGCCCCCGTCTTATGGAAACGGCAGGGTGATTGCTCCTGGCTGCGCTGGACGCTGCTGCCGGGCCTCTTTCTCCATCTGATTATTCAAGGGGGATGGGCGCTCTACCGGGCGGGGGGGCGGTTGATGGGCGAAGGGGACCCAACCATGTTCATCCCCTGGACCGTCATCGAAACGGGAACGGCTCATCATCTGTGGTTTGTGTGTTTCCTGGCCATGCTGGGGGCGCGGTTGCAGGCCAACGTCGAATCGCGCAACCGCGATCTGGCGTCCGAAATCGATCATCGCCGCCATCTGGAACAGCAATTGGCCGCCACCCTGGCGGCGGAGCGGCAAGCCCATGCGGAATACCGCCAACTGCTGGACATTGTGGTGCACGAGGTTCGAACGCCGCTGACCGGCATCGACCGGGCGGCCGAGATGCTGGAAATCCAGGCCGCCGGCCTGCCGGAAACCGGCCGGCGGCGTTTGGAGGACATCCGTGCCGATGTGCGCCGCATGTCCGGGCTGGTGGACCGTATCACCGTCAGCGAAAGCGCCGGCCGTGTCCAGTTCCAGCCGCAACCGCTGGATCTGCTGCCGGTGATCCAGACCGTGCTGGGAGGGCTGGGCCATCTGGATGCCGGTCGCCGTGTCCGGCTGTCCCTTCCCGAACAGCCGATTCGGCTGGAAACCGATCTCAGCATGTTGATTGCCGTTTTGCGCAACATCATCGAAAACGCATTGAAATACTCCCCGGCCGATTCCGGGGTCGCCATCTCTTTCGCGGCGAGTGATCGTGAGATAAAAATCAAGATTACCGACCGCGGCATCGGGATTCCGGCCGTGGAGGGAAAATCCATCGGCCGGCGGTTTTACCGTGCATCGAACGCGGCCAATCATCATGGCACCGGCCTGGGGCTTTTCATTGCCCGCCGGTTTCTTGAGGAAATGGCGGGAACGATGCAGCACGATCCCGGCCCCGGCAATGTGGGAACATGTGTCACCCTGACCCTGCCGGTCCGGCCGGAGGAAACGAACATGCCGGAGGCCCGCTATGCCTGACGCGCTCCCTGAGGTGCTGGTGGTGGAGGATGCCGAGGGACCGCGGATCGATCTGGTCGATTACCTGTCCCTGAAGGGGTTTCACACCACGGGCGTGGCATCGGGGGACGAGACGCGCCGGGTCCTGACCGACCATTTGCCGTCCGTCATCGTCCTGGACATCGGCTTGCCCGATTGCAACGGTTTCGATCTGGCACGCGACATCCGCGACCGCTACGGGCTGGCCTGCGGCATCATCATGCTGACGGGGTTCGGCAGCGTCGAAGACAAGGTGGAGGGGCTGGCCAGCGGGGCGGACATCTATCTGGTCAAGCACGCCAGCCTGCGGGAGATCGAGGCGAACATCCGCGGCCTGCTCCGCCGCCTGTCCGCCGCCCCGGCTTCGGACACGGCGGCCCCCTCATCCCCTGCCGTCCGGGGCTGGCGGGTGGAGCCGCAAAGCTGGCGGCTGGTTTCCCCGTCCGGGACGGCGGTGCAACTGACGGCGACGGAGTTCACCTGCATCACCGTCCTGTTCCAGGGCCGGGGAAACCCGGTTCCCCGCAGCGATCTGATTGCAGCACTCGACCGGCCGTCCATGCGCTACAACGACCGCAACCTGGACGCCCTCATCAGCCGGCTGCGGCGGAAGGTGGCCGAGGCGTGCGGCATCGACCTTCCCGTCAGCGTCGTCTATGGCGTCGGCTATGTGTTCCGGGATGCCGCACCGGGCTGATGCGGACGCGCGGGACCTGTCGAAAAAAGCGCCCCGGACAAACGTGGCCGGGGCGGTAAGGCTGCCAGACGTTTTCACCATTGCCGGACACATCAGGTCTGATGCACGCCGTTCTTGCGTCTCAGTCGCCGGGGCCTCCCTCACCGGGCGGGGTGCGGGAGCGCCCGCCTCCCGGCTGTCCGCCCCCTTGCTGCCCGGTGTGGCTGGCCTGCCCCCCTTTGCGCCCGGCTTCCGCCGCCAGCGCCGGGTTGCGGGCAAAACTGCGGGCCTGGGCGGGCACGCTTCGGCCGCCCTTGCGCCCGGCCTCGGCCGCCAGTTCCGGGTTACGGGAAAAGCTGCGTTTGGCGGCGGGCACGCTTTCGCCGCCCTTGGCCGCGATTTCCCGCTGCTTTTCCGGGTCCATGGACGCGAAACCCCGGTTCGACGTCCGGCCCGCCTCCTTGTCGGTCATGGGAGCACCTCCACCTCTGCCATGACGGATTAACCGGCGGCAGAGGCTTTGGTTCCCGATCGGGTGCGGATTAGTGGCCGGGGGCTTCCAGAACGGCGATGGCATCAGCCAAAGCGATCAGGCGGCGGGCGTTGTCCACGTGCAGGTTTTCCACCAGCCGTCCGTCCACCAGCACCACCCCCTTGCCGTCGGCCACCGCGGCGGCGTGGGCCTCGGTGATGCGGCGAGCGTGGGCCACCTCCTCCGCCGAGGGGGCGAAGGCGGCGTTGCACGCGGCGATGGTCTTGGGGTGGATCAGCGTCTTGCCGTCGAATCCCAACTCCCGCCCCTGGACGCACGACTCCAGGAAGCCGGCGTCGTCGTTCAGGTCCAGATGCACCCCGTCGAGAATCGCCAGCCCATAGGCCCGCGCGGCCAGCAGGCACAGCCCCAGGCTGGTCAGCATGGGCAGCCGGTCGCGGGTGTGGGCGGCGTGCAGATCCTTGGCCAGATCGGAGGTGCCCATCACCAGCCCCCCCAGCCGCGGGCTGGCCCCGGCAATCTCGCGGGCGTTCAGCATCCCCATGGGGGTTTCCATCATGCACCACAGCCGCAAGCCCTCGGGCGCCCCGGCGTTGGTCAGCACCGATTCGGCCTGACGCACCATGTCGGCGCTTTCCACCTTGGGCAGCAGCACGGCGTCGGCGCCGCTGGCCGCGGCCATGACCAGATCGTCATAGCCCCACGGGGTGTTCAGCCCGTTGGTACGGATGATGATTTCCCGCCCGCCATAGCCGCCGGCGGCCACCGCCGCGCGGATGGTGGCGCGGGCCTCGGCCTTGGCATCGGGGGCCACGGCGTCTTCGAGGTCGAGAATCAGCCCGTCGGCGGGCAGGCTGCGCCCCTTTTCCAGGGCACGGGCGTTGGACCCCGGCATATACAGCACGCTGCGGCGCGGACGGACGGTCATGGCCATGGAACGGTCCCCGTATCAGAAGGTGATGATCTTCCCCCCTGATTACCCGCCGGTTTCCATCCTGTCCATGGGCGCAAGGCCGCAAAGGCTCAGGCGGCCAGCGGCGTGCGCAGGCCCCCGGCGCGCGACGCGCGGAAGGTGCGGAGTTCGCGTTGCAGCAGGCTGCGGGTGTCGGCGTCGATCCCCTCCGCCACCGTCGCCGGCTGGCCGCGGCGCAGGCTGAGCGGCGACAGGGCGGTGACGATGCCGATGCGGATGCGGTCGGCGGTCAGCCCGGCGCTGGTGTCCAGCACCATGGCCTCCAGCCGGGCGTCCTCCAGGGTGGGGGTGATGCTGCTGCCGTCGATGGCGGCGGCGATGCTGTCGGCGTGGGCCATGGTGTCGCCGAAGAAATCGATGATGCCGTCGGGGTGCAGCACCACCGACCCGGACAGAAGCACCACCGCCCCGTCGGCCCGGCGCAGTTTCAGGCGAATGAGTTCCACGGACATGCAGATCGTCTCCCCGCATTGCAGCGCAGCGAAGATTAGCAGCCGCTTGTTACACCAAGAAGTGGATTCTGGTTTCAATCCGGTATTGAGCGATTTTGCCGCTGTAACCACAGCGCGATTGGTACGGCGGGACAGACACGGATGGGTGAGGGGCCGCAGCCTGGCTTTCACGACGGTGCTGATCTTTTTCAAACCATGTTGTAAGAGCAATCCTCCAACAGGATGGCCCTTCTCTTCCATCAAGGTAAAACGCATGGCTGATAAAATATCGCAGTCGCACACCGATGCCGCATCCGATCAGGACTCCCACCGGGCCGCGGATTTCGACCGCCGGCGCCGTGCGGTTCTTGCCCGGCTGGGCAAAACCATCGGCTATGCCGCTCCGGTGACTGTCGCCATGTTTTCCATGAAGGCCAGCGCCTGCAGCATGACATGCTGACCGGGGTCGCCGCGATCGACCGGCGTTTCTTCGCCCGCCTGCTCGACGACCATCTGGTGGTCATCGACATGGACGGGAGGGATCTGCGGGTGTTCAACCCCGCCGCGACGGCCCTGTGGCTGCTGCTGGGCGGCGATGTCCGCCCGGTGGCGGATCTGGTGGCGGAAATGGCCGCCCTGTTCGGCGACAAACCCGCCATCGCGGCGGACGTGGCCGCGTGCCTGGACGACTGGGCCGGGCTGGGCTGGATCGAGCGGGACGCGGCGGGCGCCGTGGCGCTGACCCGTGCCGCCGTGCCGCCATCGTCGCCCGACACCGTGTTCGCCGCCCTGCCGGGGGAGGCGCCGCCGGCAGGGCCGCTGACCGCCGTGTCCTTCACCCTGCGCGGCACGCCGCTGGTGGTGGAGGTGGGGCAGACCGCCGATCCGGTCGCCGCCGATCTGGTGCCGCGGCTGCACGCCGTTCTGTCCGGCTTTCCCGCCGCCGCCGGCCCCGCCGGGGTGCGGCTGCGGCTGGTGGTGGACCGGACGCGCATCTGGATCGGCACGCCGGACGGATTGGCCTGGACCACCGACCCGTCCGCTGCGCTGGGGCATCTGGTGATGCACCTGTTCCTGGCCGGCTATCCCGGCACCCGGCTGATGGCGACGGTGCATGCGGCCGCACTGGGGCGGGGGCGGGGGCTGGTGGTGATGCCGGGGCTGTCGGGCTGCGGCAAGACCACCCTGACCGGCTATCTGGCCGCACGCGGCTGGTCGTATGCCGGCGACGATATCATCGCCATCGGGGACGAGGGGGACGGCGGTCCGCCGCGGATCCTGCCCTTCACCAGCGCGCTGTCGGTGAAGCCGGGAAGCTGGCCGGTGCTGGAACGGTTCCACCCCGCCCTGGCGGCCCAGCCGCTGGTGCCCTATGCCGACAAGCTGGCGCGTTTCCTGCCGCTGCCGGCCGACACCCATACCGGCGCCGACCCGGCGGAGCGGGTGCCGCGGGCCATCGTGTTTCCCCGCTTCGATCCCGCGGGATCGGGGAATCTGGTGCCCATCTCCACCCTCGACTGTGTGCTGGAACTGGTGCAGGCGGGCTTCACCACGGGCCTGCAGCTCGACGGGGCGTCGCTGGGCCGTTTCTTCGATCTGCTGGAGGGGCTGCCCCGCTACCGCCTGTCCTATTCCTGTCTGGAAACGGCGGAGCGGTGCCTGTGCGATCTGGTGTCCTGATGACCGGCTCCGTGGGACGGCGGCGGCTGGAGGCCCTGGCGTGGCTGTGCCGGGCGGTGTCGCCCCTGTTCCCCGCCGGCACGGTGACGGCCCCGCCCGCCGTGCTGTGGCCGGTGGTGGTGGCGCTGGCCGACCAGCATCTTCTGTTGCCGGAACTGGCCCTGGCGCTGCACCGCCATGGGCTGGCCGCCGGGGCGCCGGGGGATCTGGTGGCGCTGCTGGACGATATCCACGCCCTGAACCGGGAACGCAACGCCGCTCTGCGCGCCCAGATGCGGGACATGGCGCAGGCGTTCGCCGCCGCCGCTCTGGCGCCGGTGTGGCTGAAGGGGGCGGTGGAACTGCTCGATCCCGGGTGGGAGACGGGCGGGCGGATGATGAACGACCTCGACCTGTGGTTTCCCGATCCGGCGGATCAGGCGGCGGCGCTGGCCTGCCTGGACCGGCTGGGCTACACGCCGATGCCGGGGGAGGAGGACGGGGCGTGGAGCGGATCCCACCATTACGCCGGCCGCACTCATCCCGCGTGGCTGGTTCGGGTGGAGCTTCACCGCACCATCGTCGGGCGCGCGTGCGATCCCCTGCTGCCCGATCACGAGGCGTTGCCGGCGCTGGTCTGGCAGGAGTGGGAGGGCTGCCGCACCGCCCGGCTGTGCGCACGGGACCGTGTGCGCCATTCGCTGATCCAGGCGACGGCCATGGCGGTGCCGCGGATGGAAAGCGGGCGGATGCCGTTGATGAAGGCGCTGGACACGGTGCGCCGGTGCCACGCCGATTTCGGCGGCACGGTGCCGCCGGATCTGGCCGCGGTTCTGGCGGCCCCCGTCTGGGCCGACTATGCACCGCCGTTCCTGACCCTGGCTGAGCGGCTGTTCGGGTTGCCCAACCCGCTGGTGGCGGATGACTCGATGGTGGACCGGCTGGCGGTGGTGACGGCCACCCCCCGCCTTGCGTTCCTGACTCAGACCCTGGAGCGGCTGTTCAGCCGCCGTTTCCTGCGCAAGCTGGCCCGCCCCACCGCTCTTCCGGCGGCGTTCGCCCGTTATGCTCATGCCTTTCTCACCGGGCGCGATCACGAAGGATGACGCGCCGCCTTCTCCGTGCGCGGCGGTTCGGGTAGTGTCGGGGCAATACAGGGATAGATAAGGGAAACGGCCATGCCGCGGGACGACACCTCCACCACCTCCGCCATCTCCCCGTCCGGCACCCCGGCAGCGGAGCAGGGTGCTTTCGATCAGCGGCGGCGGACGGCGCTGGCCCGGCTGGCCAAGGCCGCGGGCTATGCCGCCCCGGTCACCATTGCCATGCTCAGCATGAAGGCGGTTGCCGCCAGTTGACGGCCTTCCACCCCGGCGGTCCCCCATGGTCTGACGCCCCAGTGTCCTGGTGACAATCAGGCGGTGGACAGTACGGCCAAGCTGATTCATCCTGCGCGCCATGAAGACCGTCCTGTCGATTCAATCGCACGTCGCTTACGGCTATGTCGGCAACCGCGCCGCGGTGTTTCCGCTGCAGCGGCTGGGGTGCGACGTGATCGCCGTCAACACCGTCCAGTTTTCCAACCACACCGGCTATGGCTCGTGGAAAGGGGATGTGTTCTCCGCCGCCCATGTGCAGCAGGTGCTGGACGGGGTGGAGGAACGTGGCGCGCTCGACGCCTGCGATGCGGTGCTGTCGGGGTACATGGGCGATGCCGCCATGGGCAGCGTCATCCTGTCGGCGGTGGCGCGTGTGAAGGCGGCGAAGGCCGATGCCGTCTATTGCTGCGACCCGGTGATGGGGGACGTGGGGCGCGGTTTCTTCGTGCGCCCCGGCATTCCGGAATTCATGCGCGACCACGCGGTTCCCGCCGCCGATGTGGTGACGCCCAACCAGTTCGAACTGGAATACCTGACCGGCGGCTCCGCGTCGTCGCTGGACGGGGCGCTGGCGGCGACGGCGGCGCTGCGCGCCCGCGGGCCGCGGCTGGTGCTGGTCACCAGCCTGACGCGGGATGAGGCGCCCGAAGGCCGCATCGAAATGCTGGTGGACAGCGATGCCGGCGCCTTTCTGGTCGGCACTCCCCGCCTGCCGCTGGACCCGCCGCCCAACGGGGCCGGCGATGCGGTGGCCGCCCTGTTCCTGGCCCATTACCTGAAAACCCGCGACGCCGCCGCGGCGCTGGAAGGGGCGGCGGCGGCCATCAACGCGGTGTTCCAGGAAACCCGCCGCGCCGGCACCCGCGAGTTGCAGCTCATCGCCGCCCAGGACGCCATGGCCGCCCCCAGCGTGCGCTTCCCCGTCGAACAGGTGCGCTGACAAAAAGGGTGCGACCGCGGTGGGTCAGAAGGCCCATTCCGGATCGGTGGTGAACACGATGGTCAGCCAGCGGTCCGGGCTTTCCCCGCCGATGGCCTGGCCGATGTCGTCCCGGATGCGGTCCCAGTCCTCCAGCCGCTTCGCCGGCCAGCCGCCGGGAACGATGAAGTAAAGCTCGATCTGCCGGCCGCGGCCGACGCGGGCGACATAGGCGCGGTAGGAGGCGAAGCCGTAGCGGTCCACCACCGCCTGCGCGACCCGATCGACCTGATCCATCAGATCGGCCGGGGTGACCAGCAGAATGTCGGCCAAGGCCTGCCGGACCGTGCCCGCCGGCATCGGGATCACCACCAGACAGACGGCCGCCAGCACGGCCGGATCGATGTAGGGCGAAAGCCACGCCAGCCGGGTGCCCTGGATCAGGGCGCCGAACAGGAAGGCGGCGAGCAGGGCCGCGGACAAGGCCGCCGACATCATCCATGCCTTTGCATCCAGCGCCAGGAAATGGGACCCGAGGCTGCGGTTGACGCGGGTGTCGAACACCGCCATCCCGGCGGCGGCCAGGACGGTCACGCCCGCATAGAGAATGGCCGGGCCGAAAGCCAGCGTCCGCCCGCCGGTCAGCAGGCTTTCGACGGCGTTGACAAGGGCATAGACCGCCGCCCCCATCAGCAGAGTGCCGTTGAGGCCCAGCACCATCGGTTCCAGATGCCAGAACCCCATGGTGAAGCGTTCCACCAGCTTGCTGCGCACCGGGCCGGCGGCCGCGGCCGATGCGATCAGCTTGGCCACCAGCAGCGCCAGGACGGTCATGCTGACATCGATCAGCGAATAGATGCCGTCGAAAATGATGGCGGCGGAGCCGGACAGCACACCGAAAAGGATGCCGCACCCGGCAAGCATGGCCGTGACGGTGGCCGAAAGCCGAAGGACGCTCTGTTCTGTTCTCATAATATCGCCGTGCGCTTGGGCGGACCGCAGCCGCTCTTCCCCCGTGCCGGCGCTGGGCCGGTCATGGGCGAATGGCTGTCGGATATCCGCAAAAAAGAGGGACGGACGGAACGATCAGTGCTTCCGGGCGTGGGGGTGCCCTGTTTGGGAAGCGGCTGTCGTCACGCTGCCGGTCGGCAGGATCTGTCAGGGTGGAATGAAGATCGCGTCTCTCAGTGGTTCCAAGACACCGGCATCGCACGGGCCATGTCTTCGAAGGTTATATCTTCGAAAGTTCTGAAGAGTTTATACAGGTTATGGTTGTTCCAGTCAACCGCGCCACCGCGGCACCGGGCAGTGGCCATTGCCGCGACGGGTGGCGAAAACCGCCATAGTGTGGCGAAGTGTGCGAAGTCCGTGGCGAAGGAATGGTCGCCGCACGGGATCAACCCCTTGGAAAACAAGGGCCTGAGGTGTGCCGCTCAAGCTGGCACGGAAGCTGCTTTTCGGGGTGCAAGCCTCGATCCGCTCCCTCCTCTTCGGAGATTCCATGATCCGCTTCCACCGCTCCCTGGCCGCCATGGCCCTGTGCCTTGCCGCCGGCACTCTCCAGGCCGCCGGTCTGCGCACCATCGACATTCCCGCCGACGCGGACGGGCCGGCGCTGACGGGGATCGTTTGGTCACCCTGCGCCGAAGCGCCGGCCCCGGTTGCGCTGGGCGGTTCCTTTCCTCTGCCCGGCACGCGGGACTGCCCGATTCCCGACGGCCGGAAACCGCTGATCGTTTTCTCCCATGGTCATGGCGGGACCGCCGCCGGGCATTACGACACCGCCGAGGCGCTGGCCGACGCCGGTTTCATGGTCGCTGCGATCAATCATCCGGGCGACACCGCCCGCGACCTCAGCCAGGCCCGGGACGTGGCGGTGATGGTCCGGCGACCGGCCGATATCCGGCGCCTGATCGATCATCTGGTCGGCCCGTCGCCGCTGGCGGCGCACATCGACCCCGGACGCATCGGCTTCTTCGGCTTCTCGCGGGGCGGTTACACCGGGCTGGTGCTGATCGGCGCCACACCCGGCTGGGCGGCGCCGGACTGTGATCCGCGGTCACCCTGGTGCGCGCAGCGCCGTGCCCGCACCGAGGCGGCGGCACCGCTGACCCATGATCCGCGGATCAGGGCGGCCGTGATTGCCGACCCGCTGGCGCTGTTCTTCCCGGCGGCCACGCTTGGCGCCATTCGGGTGCCGGTGCTTTTGTGGTTGTCCGAGCATGGCGGCGATGGTGTCACCCCGCAGGACAGTGCAACGCTCGATGAGAACCTGCCGGCGGGGCATGAGTCCCGCGTGGTGGCGGGTGCCGGCCATTTCGCGTTTCTCGCCCCCTGTCCGCCGCCGCTGGCCCGGTCCCTGCCGGAGCTGTGCACCGACGCGCCGGGGTTCGACCGCACGGCGTTTCACCGTCAGTTCAATGCCGAAACGGTGGCGTTTTTCAAAAGCCGGCTGGCTGTCGTCGAATAGGATGCCCAGGCCAACAGGATCATGCCTGGGTAAGATGGTGCGGGCGGTCGGACTCGAACCGACATATCCGTAAGGACGGCGGATTTTGAGTCCGCTGCGTCTACCAATTCCGCCACGCCCGCACATCGGCTGCCTTGAGGCTGTCCGTTTCTACCGTACGGCCCCGGACAAGACAACAGCTATTCCGCCATTGCCCCGGTCTGCGGCGCGGCAAGCGGCGATTTCCACGCACACGCGGGGCCTCGATAACCCATGCGCTGCCGGTCGGAGTGCCGCGGGCGGCTTTGCCGTTGACGAAAACATCCCGATATCGGATATATTGCGGGTGCAGTCTTTTGTCTGTGGTTTTTCTCATCGGGAGGTTTTCCCCATGTCTTTCTGGTCCGCGTGGAAGACGCGGTGGCTGTCCGGGCGTCCGCCCGACCGGCCCGTCACTCCGGCCCTGTTCCCGGCGGAAACGTTGTCCCCCCATCTGCGCCGCGACATCGGTCTGGGGACCGACGGGCTCGCCCCGTCCGCTTTCGGTTCCCCTGTTGCCGATTCGCTGCAGAGCCGGGGGCCGGCGGATATCCGCATCTATTGCCGCTTGCCCGCGTTCCGCTGACGGGCGATACCTGAAACCCGCCCGGACGGCGGCCCCGCCCCCGCCCGGCATGTTCATCACAGGAGAGAGATCATGAAACAGACTTTTGCCACCCGAAACCATCGAGCCGCCCCGCCGGCGGTACGCCGCACCGCCTGGCACATCGCACCGCCCAAGACCGCGGGCTGTTCCGGTGAATCGTCGTATGGGAGAGGGTGTTATGAGTGTCTATGTGAACCTGTTCGGTCATCGTCTGTTTGCTGAATATGCCCGTTGGGCACGTCCGGGTGGGACCACGGTCGCCGTCCGGCGGGAGAACGGGGAGTTCGTCGTATGGATCGGACGCCTGAACATCATTCACACGCCAGCCCGTTGGGCGCCGCCGCCGCGGCTTGTCCCCGGAGGGCTTTCTGATGCCGGCCCGCGCCCGCCCTGATGCGGTGCTGACCGTCGCGCGCGTGCTCGAGGCGTTCCGCACTCTCGACCCCGATCTGCCCATTCAATACGCGCTGTCGTTCATCACGATCGCGCAGAACGAAGGGATGTCCATCGGCGAGCTGGCGGAACGTCTCGGCATTGCGCAATCCTCGGCCTCCCGCAACGTCGCGGCTCTCAGCCGCTGGCATTCGTTCGGCAAGGCCGGGTTCGATCTGGTGCAGGCCCAGGAAGACCCCCGCGAGCGCCGCCGCAAGGTGGTGACGCTGACCGACAAGGGGCGCGGCTTCATCGACAGCCTGCGCGCCATCGTCAGCGATGCCCCCCGGCCCCAGAACGGGGAACCGGCCAAGTCCGCCGACACGGCGGCACCGGCGCTGGAGCCGCGGCGCGTGCGGTCTGCCTGACCGGCGTTCCGCGAAGCCCGTATCGCTCTTGCGCAAACCGTGTCCAGCGCGTATAAACCAGCCCTTCCACGGGCGGCGAGGCCGGGCCGAATGCCCGGGGCATGCCCAACCGCCCCGTAATGACCCCAGACTTGAGGACCGAAAATGCCCAAGTTGAAGACGAAGAGCGGCGCCAAGAAGCGTTTCAAGGTGACCGCGGGCCGCAAGGTGCGCGCCGGTGCTGCCAACAAGCGCCACTGCCTGGAGCACAAGTCCCCCGACATGAAGCGGTCCGCCCGCGGGATGATGACCCTGTCCGAACCCGACGCGCGCATCGTTCTGAAGAACTGGCTGCGCAACGCCTGATCCGGCGCGCGCCTTTACTGGTATTGAGGGGATAGAACCATGGCTCGTGTTAAGCGCGGCGTCACCACCCACGCCCGTCACCGCAAGATCCTGAAGCTCGCCAAGGGCTATCGGGGCCGTAATTCCAAGAACTTCCGCATTGCGATCGAAAAGGTCGAAAAGGCCCTTCGGTACGCCTACCGCGACCGCCGCAACAAGAAGCGTGCGTTCCGCGGCCTGTGGATCCAGCGCATCAACGCCGGCGTGCGTCAGTATGGCCTGACCTACTCCCGTTTCATGAACGGCGTGAAGATCGCCGGCATCGACGTGGACCGCAAGGTGCTGTCGGATCTGGCCGCCCGTGAGCCGGAGGCGTTTAAGGCCCTGGTCGAAAAGGTCCAGGCCGCGCTCGCCAACAAGGCCGCCTGATCCCCCTTCGGGGTTCAAGCGCCAGACAAGAAAAGGGAGCCGGTCCTGCACGGGACCGGCTCCCTTTTTTGTTTTTCCAGATGGGGTCCAGGGGCTCACGTCCCTGGCCCGCGGAGCGAAAAAAATGGACGCGCTGAAAGAAGAACTGTTGTCCCAGGTGGCATCCGCCGCCGATCTGGCGGCGCTGGACGAGATCCGCGTCACCGCTCTGGGCAAGAAGGGCCGCATCACCGGCCTGATGAAGGAACTGGGCGCCCTGTCGCCCGAGGAGAAGAAGGCCCGCGGCCAGGCGCTGAACGCGCTCAAAGACGAGATCGCCGCGGCTCTCGACGCCCGCAAGGCCGATCTGGCCGCCGCACACTTGGCGAAGAAGCTGGAGGCCGAGCGCATCGACGTGACGCTGCCGGTGCGCCCCGAAACCGAAGGCCGCATCCACCCCATCAGCCAGACCATCGACGAGATTGTCGCCATCTTCGCCGAGATGGGCTTCACGGTGGCCGACGGCCCCGACATCGAAGATGATTTTCATAATTTCACGGCGCTGAACTTCCCCGTGGGCCACCCGGCGCGCGACATGCACGACACCTTCTATCTGCCCGACGCGGCGGACGGGCGGAAGATGCTGCTGCGCACCCACACCAGCCCGGTGCAGGTGCGCACCATGCTGAAGAAGAAGCCGCCGATCCGCGTCATCATTCCCGGCCGGACCTTCCGCTCCGACTATGACATGACCCACACGCCGATGTTCCATCAGGTGGAGGGGCTGGTCATCGACGAGACGACCAACATGGGTCACCTGAAGGGCTGCCTGATCGATTTCTGCCGCGCGTTCTTCGATGTGGACGATCTGCCGCTGCGCTTCCGCCCCAGCTTCTTCCCCTTCACCGAACCGTCGGCGGAGGTGGACATCGGGTGCTTGCGCAAGGGCGGCGAGCTGAAGCTGGGCAACTTCGGCGACTGGCTGGAGATTCTCGGCTGCGGCATGGTGCACCCGAACGTGCTGGAAGCCTGCGGCGTCGATTCGACCAAGTACCAGGGCTTCGCCTTTGGCATGGGGATCGAGCGCATCGCCATGCTGAAGTACGGCATCCCCGACCTGCGCACCTTCTTCGAGGCGGATTTGCGCTGGCTCAAGCATTACGGCTTCGTGCCGCTGGACGTGCCCTCGCTGGCCCATGGCCTGACGCGGTAAGGAAGGACCGGACCCATGAAGTTCACGCTGTCCTGGTTGAAAGAGCACCTGGAAACCGATGCCTCGCTGGACGAGATCTCCCGCCGCCTGACCATGCTGGGGTTGGAGGTGGAGGGGATCGAGGACCGGGCGAAGGCGCTGGCCCCCTTCCGCATCGCGCAGGTCGTTTCCGCCGAAAAGCACCCCGACGCCGACAAGCTGCGCGTCTGCATGGTGGACACCGGCGACGGTGCAGCACCGCTGCAGGTGGTGTGCGGCGCCCCCAACGCGCGGGCCGGCATCAAGGTGTGCTTCGCGCCGGTGGGCACCACCGTTCCCGCCTCGGGCATGGTGCTGAAGAAGGGCGTCATCCGTGGCGTCGAATCCAACGGCATGATGTGCTCGGAACGGGAGCTTGAGCTGTCCGACGAGCACAACGGCATCATCGAACTGCCCGAGGATGCGCCGGTCGGCGCGTCGTTCGCCGATTACATGGGGCTGGGCGACCCGGTGATCGACATCGCGCTGACCCCCGACCGCGCCGATTGCGCCGGGGTGCGCGGGGTGGCCCGCGATCTGGCCGCCGCCGGGCTGGGCAAGCTGAAGCCGCTGGCCGCCGATCCGGTGCCGGGCACCTTCCCGTCGCCGATCACCGTGACCACCGAAACGCCGGGCTGCCCGTACTATGTCGGACGCACCTTCCGCGGCGTGAAGAACGGCCCCAGCCCGAAGTGGCTGCAGGACAAGCTGCGCGCCATCGGCCTGCGCCCCATCTCGGCGCTGGTGGACATCACCAATCTGGTGACCTTCGACGTGGCCCGTCCGCTGCACGCCTTCGACGCCGACAAGGTGACGGGCAACATCGTGGTCCGCATGGGCCGCGCGGGTGAGACGCTGAAGGCGCTGAACGGCAAGGAATACGCGCTCGACGACACCATGGTGGTGATCGCCGACGATGCCGGGGCGGAGGCGTTGGGCGGCATCATCGGCGGCGAGCCGTCCGGCTGCACCGAGGAGACCACCACGGTGTTCCTGGAAGCGGCGCTGTTCGATCCGCTGCGGGTTGCGGCGACCGGGCGGCGGTTGGGCATCGATTCCGATGCGCGCTACCGTCTGGAGCGCGGCGTGGACCCCGAAGCGGTGGTCGCGGGCATCGAGATGGCGTCCCGCCTGATCCTGGAGCTGTGCGGCGGCGAGGCGTCGGAACTGGTGTTCGCCGGGGCGGTGCCGGAATGGCGGCGCACCATCACCCTGCGTCCCACCCGCCAGAAGGCCCTGGGCGGCATCGACCTGGCCGTGGACGATCAGGCGCGCATCCTGGCCGATCTGGGCTGCGTCCTGACCCCGAACGCCGACGGCACCTTCGCCGTGGTGCCGCCGTCGTGGCGCGCCGACATCTACGGCGAAGCGGATCTGGTGGAAGAGATACTGCGCGTCCACGGCTACGATTTCATCCCCGCCACGCCCATGGACCGGGCCGGCACGGTGACCAAGCCGGCGGTGGACGCGCGCCAGCGCCGCACCGTCACCGCCCGCCGGGCGCTGGCCGCCCGCGGTTTGTCGGAAGCGGTCACGTGGTCGTTCCTGTCCACCGAGGTGGCGGGGCTGTTCGGGGCGGCCCATGACGGGCTGGTTCTGGTCAACCCCATCTCCAGCGACCTGACGGTTATGCGCCCGTCGGTGCTGCCCAACCTGATCCAGGCGGCGGGCCGCAACGCCGACCGCGGCTTCGCCGACGTCGGCCTGTTCGAGGTCGGCCCGGCCTACCGTACGCCGGAACCGGACGGGCAGGACCAGATTGCCGGCGGTGTGCGCGCCGGCAACGCGGTGCCCCGCCATTGGGCGGAAAAAGAGCGGGCCGTCGATGCCTACGATGCCAAGGCCGATGCCCTGGCGGTGCTGGACGCCGCCGGTGCCCCCGCCGGCAACCTGCAGATCACCACCGACGCGCCGGGCTGGTACCATCCGGGCCGGTCGGGCACGCTGCGGCTCGGCCCCACGGTCCTGGGCTGGTTCGGGGAGGTGCACCCGTCGATCCTGGATGCCCTGAAGGTCAAGGGACCGGTGGTGGCGTTCGAGGTCTTCCTCGACAAGGTGCCGGCGCCCAAGAAGAAGGGCGGCACCGCCAAGCCGCTGCTCACCCTGTCGGCCTTCCAGCCGGTGGAACGCGACTTCGCCTTCGTGGTGGATCGCGCGGTGGAAGCCGACCGCATCGTCCGCGCGGTCAAGGGGGCCGACAAGGCGCTGATCGCCGGTGTCGGCGTCTTCGACATCTACGAGGGCGCCGGGGTGGGTGAAGGCCGCAAGTCGGTGGGCATCAACGTCACCCTGCAGCCCGCCACCGCCACCCTGACCGAGCAGGACATTGAGGCCATCGGGCAGAAGATCGTCGCCGCCGTGGTGAAGGCGACGGGCGGCAGCCTGCGCGCTTAAGCCGCATCCCCTCGCCGAAAGCCGCATGCGCTTTATTGCGTCTTGCAGCTTTCGGCGTGTGGCCTAATTCTTAGGTCGCGGATCGCCGCCGGGGATGTCCCCGGCGGTCTTCCTTTTCGGGAGGTTCGGCTCCATGTCGGTCTCGGCCCTGTCCACGGCCATCGGCCCCATCATCATCGTTGACGACGACCCCTTCATCGTCGAAGGGCTGAAGCTGGTCCTGGATGCGTGGGGCTACAGCGTCGTTCCGGCCCTGTCGATGGACGCGCTGGAAGCCGCCCTGGCCGGGCTGGACGCCACACCGTCCCTGCTGATTACCGACCATTTTCTGCCGGGGGGGCGGACCGGCGCCGAGGTGGTGGCGCGGGTGCGCGACCACAGCGGGGTGCACATCCCGGCCATCCTTCTGACCGGCGACAGTGCGCCGGAACGGTTGGAGGAGGCAGCCTCCGCCGGGGTCCGTCTGATGCTCAAGCCCGTGCTGCCCGCCCCCTTGCGGGCGGCGGTGGAAGAGCTTGTGCTGAAGGCCTGACGGCCGCGGCTCACCGCCCCGGCGCCACCCGGCGGTAACTCAGGGCTTCGGCCACATGGACGCGGTGCACGGCGTCGCTGCCGTCCAGATCGGCCAGGGTGCGGGCCACCCGCATCATGCGGTGATAGCCCCGCGCCGACAGCTTCAGCCGTTCCGCCGCGTCGGTCAGCAGGGCGCGGCCCGCGATATCGGGGGATGCTACTCTCTCCAGAACCTCCCCATCGGCATCCGCGTTGGTGCGCACGGGCCGTCCGTCCTGATCGGGGACCGATGCGTAACGCTCGGCCTGGATCGCGCGGGCGCGGGCCACCCGTGCCGCCACCTCCGCCGATCCTTCCGCAGGCGGCGGCAGGCTGAGGTCGGCGGGGCTGACCGCGGGCACGTCGATGTGCAGGTCGATGCGGTCGAACAGCGGCCCGCTGATCTTCGACTGGTAATCGGCAGCACACTTGGGCGCGCGGGAACAGGCCAGTGACGGATCGTCCAGATGGCCGCAGCGGCAGGGATTCATGGCGGCGACGATCTGGGCGCGGGCGGGATAGCTGACGTGGGCATTGACCCGCGACACCATCACCCGCCCGCTTTCGATGGGCTGGCGCAGCGATTCCAGGCTGGCGCGGGGGAATTCCGGCAATTCATCGAGGAACAGAACGCCCATGTGGGCCAGCGAGATTTCCCCCGGCCTGGCCCGCGACCCGCCCCCCACCAGCGACGGCAGGCTGGCGGAATGATGGGGGCTGCGGAACGGGCGGCGGCGCAGCAGCCGGCCATCCTCCAGCAGTCCGGCGACGCTGTGGATCATCGACACCTCCAGCGCCTCCGCCGGTGACAAGGGCGGCAGCAGGCCGGGCAGGCGGGCGGCCAGCATGGACTTGCCCGACCCCGGCGGCCCCATCATCAGCAGGTTGTGAGCACCGGCGGCGGCGATTTCCAGAACCCGCTTGGCGGTTTCCTGCCCCTTGATGTCGCGCAGGTCGGGCGGGGCCGCCGCTTCCTCCTGCATCTTCGGGCGCGGCGGGGTCAGAACCTGGGTGCCCTTGAAATGGTTGATGAGCGCCAGCAGCGAGGCGGGGGCCAGAACCTCCAGATCCTCCCCCGCCCACGCGGCTTCCCCACCGCAGGCTTCGGGGCAGATCAGGCCGCGGTCGCGGGCGTGGGCGTTGATGGCGGCGGGCAGCACCCCCGCCACCGGCGTCAGCGCCCCGTCGAGCGCCAGTTCCCCCAGCGCGCAATAGCGGGCGATTTCCAGATCCGGCAGCACCCCCATCACCGTCAACAGCCCCAGCGCGATGGGGAGGTCGAAATGGCTGCCCTCCTTCAGCACGTCGGCGGGGGCGAGGTTGACGGTGATGCGCTTGGCCGGCAGCGACAGCCCCAGAGCGTGCAGGGCGGCGCGCACCCGCTCGCGGCTTTCGGCCACCGCCTTGTCGGGCAGCCCGACCAGGGTGAAGGCGACGAGGCCCGCCGACATCTGCACCTGGACCGTGATGTCCAGCACCTCGATCCCCTGGAACGCCACCGTGTTGATGCGCGCAACCACCGCAAATCCCCCCTGACGGCAAAAACACGCGAGTGTATGCGTGCGGTGCGGCTTTTAAAAGTCTGGGGTGCGGTGCTGCGTGGCGGCTTCTTGCTGACCCGGCCGGGGTGCTCACGTATGCTGCCTGATCGCATGCAAAACGTCTGGTAGTACAGAGTATGAGCACTTCTCTTTCCGCCCCGGTGTCCTTTCCGCCGGGAATGGCCGAACGGGCACGCTGGGCGGTGACGGGTCTGTTCTTCGTTCACGGCGGGGTGTTCGGCATCTGGGCCGCGCAGATCCCGCTGGTGAAGGACCGGCTGTCCCTGTCGCCGGAGGTGCTGGGCACGACCCTGCTGTGTCTGGCGGTAGGGGCGCTGCTGGCGATGACCGGGGCCGGGGCGTTGGGGCACCGGATGGGCAGCGCCACCCTGGCCCGCATCAGCGGGGTGCTGTTCTGCCTGTTCCTGCCGCTGCCGGCGCTGGTGCCGGGGGTGTGGTCGCTGGCGGCGGTGCTGTTTCTGCTGGGGGCCGCGGGCGGGGTGATGGACGTGGCGATGAACACCCACGGCGCCCAGGTGGAAAGCGAACTGGGCCGCCCCATCATGTCGTCGCTGCATGGAATGTGGAGCCTGGGCGGCCTGATCGGTGCCGGTGCCGGCGGGGCGCTGCTGGCCGTGCTGTCCCCCCTGCAGCAGGTGGGAACGACCGCCACGGTGCTGGCGGTGCTGTTGCTGGTGGTGCAGGCGTGGCTGTTGCCGGTGCGGGCCGCCCGTGCGGCGCGGTCCGGCGGCGGCTGGCGCCCGGCACCGGGCACGCTGCTGCTGGGGGTGCTGACCATGCTGGCCTTCATGAGCGAAGGGGCGGTGCTGGACTGGAGCGCGATCTACCTGCGCGACGGGTTGGGCGGTGCGGCGGAAATGGCGGGTCTGGCCTTCGCCGGTTTCTGCGGCACCATGGCGCTGGGCCGTTTTCTCGGCGACGGGCTGCGGCGGCGCTATGGCGGGTTGCGGCTTTTGTGGCTGGGGGGGCTGCTGGCGGCGGCGGGGCTGGCGCTGGCCCTGACCATGCCGCACCCGGTACCGGCGGCGGTGGCCTTTGCCCTGGCCGGGCTGGGACTGTCCAACGTGGTGCCGGTTCTGCTGAGTGCGGCCGGTCGCTGCCATCCGGCGGACGCCCCACGGGCCATCGCCACCGTCGCCACCCTTGGCTATGTCGGGGTGCTGATGGGGCCGGCGCTGTTCGGCTATGTGGCGGGGTTCCTGTCGGTGGCGACGGCCTTTGCCATGATCGCGGTGCTGTGCGCGGTCATCAGCCTGCTGTCACGGTGGACGGCCCCGTGGGTCGGGTCGTGAAACCCGGATCTGTTGGGCTACCGCCCAAACCCGTTTGGGGCGGCCCCCAAACCCCCTTTTGATTTTGTTCATGGAAGGGGTGGGGGCGTTCCGCTCTCCCGGGATCATTCGTCCTTTGGCATCGGGGCGCACACGTAATCGCCGGCCTTGGCCTGGACCCAGCGGCCGGTGCGGCAATCCTTGTCAGGCAGACGCGCGTTCTCCGCCACCGCGGCAGCCGCCGGGGTCGTGGCCGGAGCGATGCACACATACCCCTCGGGGGTGTAACGGAACCAGCTTTCGCCGCCGGACGGGCAGTGCGACACCACGGCCGCCTTGCGTTCGGGTGACGTCGGTACCGCGTCGGGGGTGATCGGAGCCACCGGCACCGCATGCACCGCCGGCTGCGGAGCCGCCGCCGGAACCGGCGCTGGAGCTGGAGCCGGAACCACGGGGGCGGGCTGTGCCTGAACCGGGGCGGGAGCCGGGGCGATGACCACCGGCGCCTTGGCCGCCGGGGCGGGGGCGGCGGGCGGCGGCATGTCGGCTTCCCTGGATGGAAGTGCGGCCACGTCCACCACCGGAACAGCCGCCACTGGAGCCGCCGAAACGTGAGCCGCCGGGGTGGGCGCTGCCCGCGGAGGGGTCGGCACGGTTTCGGTTGTGATGCGCGCGACCGCCTGGGGGGCTTGGGTGGTGTGGGCGGGTGCTGCGCGGGGGGCCGGCGCCGGCAGCAGCGGCGAGGTGGCGTCGCTCTGCGGCGATTGCGGTTCCGGCGCGGCGGCGACCGCGACCGAGGCCGGACGGGGCAGGGTTGCCGCGGTGCCGCCGGTCCGGTCCGGCGTGGCGGGGGCGGCGTCGGGCGTGTCCTGCGGCGGCTCGGCGGTTTTCAGGACGAAGGAGCCGTCCTGTTCGTCGATGGTCAGCGAATAACGCACGTTGCGCGCCGGATAGCGGACCAGCGGGTCGTACCGCCCTTCGGCGATGGGGGTCAGCACCCCGGTGCGCGATTCCACGGCGGGCAGGGCGGCCACCGCCACCACCGGCCCGGCGATCATGGGCACGCACCCCGCCGCCGGAACCGCCGCCCCCAGCGCCAGAGCCGGCAGGACCAGACGCCGCAGCCCTTTCGGGGTTCGGGAAAACGCCGTCATGACAAAGCCCCCTTCCATCATCCGCCTGTTGCTGGTCCCCCGGTGCCGGGGGGGTATATCAATGGCCGTCGGCCAGCACCACCGCCGTGGCCGCCACCGTTTTGGCCGGGCCGCTTCCCTGGTCGTCGTTTGCCGCCATGGCGTCCAGCAGGTCCGGCGGCGACGGGTCCAGCCCGGCGTCGCGCAGGGTGGCGTACACCGCTTTCCACACCTTTTCCGGCACCGAGAAGGTGGCGTCGTAATCCTTGACCCAGAAGATCAGGTTGTACTTGGCCAGCCACTGGCCGTTGCTGTTGCGCATCCCGTCATAGCGCACGAACGGGGCGGCACCGCCGGCGCTGGGCAGCGCCCCTTCGGCCACGCTCAACGCTTTGGTCAGGATGGGGGCCATGAAATCCGGCTCGTAGATGGGATCGGCGAAGTATTCCAGCCGCATCCACACCCGTTCCACGGCGCTGAAATTGATGACGGTGGACTCCGACACCTTGCCGTTGGGCATGGCGACGGTATAGCCGGACCCGTTGCGCACCCGCACCGTCCGCCACGTCATATCCACCACCACGCCCTTCACCACGTCGGTGATCTGCACGCTGTCGCCGATCTTGAACGGGCGTTCCAGGTTCAGGATGATGCCGGAAAAGATGTTGGCGATGTTGGCCTGGATCGCCAGACCGATCACCATGCTGATGAGGCCGGAAGCGGCCAGCAGGCTGGTCAGCGGCTGTTTCAGCACAAAGGCGATCACCCCGCACACCGCCAGCCCGAAGATGATGAGCGACGAGAAGCGGCGGATGATGCCGGGGATCTTGCGCTGGGTCTTCACCTCCAGCGGTGTCCACACGAAATGTTCCAGCGTCTGGTTGGCCAGGAACGCCGGCACCATCCACCACAGCACATCGAAGGTGTTGACCACCGTGTTGATGCCGCTGGGCGGCAGGCTGGTCACCGCGCGGTCCAGCGCGATGTTGCCCACCGACATCAGCAGCAGCGGCCACGACAGGATGCGCATGAACAGCGTCTGCATCCGCCAGAACTGGCCGCGGTCCTTGCGGTCCATGGCGCGGGCGAACAGCGCCAGCACGGCGGCGAAGATGGCGATGTAGATGAAATAATCGGCGTTGATGACATCGCGGGCGGCGGGCGCGTCGGGCACCGCCATCACGCCGAAATCCACCCGCGAGAAATCCGGGGCCGGACGGCCGAACCCGACGTAGTTGGGATCGCCTTCGGAACTGATGGACACGACGTCCTGCGAAATCCACGCCCGCGACAGCCGCCAGCCGGGCGATGCCGCCATCACGCGGGCCGCGCGCAGCCGCTCCAGCAGGGCGGAGCCTTCCGCCTGCCCCTCCAGGTTGCGGCCCAGTCGTTCCAGCAGCGTCGGCTCGTGCGCCGGGGTGACGGAAGCCGCCGCCTTCAGCTTTTCCACAAAGTCGGAGGTGTCGATCAGCCCCATGCCCAGAACATCGGTGACGAACATCACGTTGTTCCGGTTCTGCGTGCGGTGGCGGAAGCTCAGGCCCGCCACCTTGCTGCCGAACGGCTGGCGTACGTCGAGGAAATCCAGGCTGAACCGCCCCTCGATGCGATAGGCGGCATAGGTCATGGTGTCGTCGCGTTCCTCGCGGTACGGCTTGCCCAGGTCGATGGGCTTGACCGCGTTGACGAACACCACGTCGGCGGGATTGAAGTTGCCGCGGTAGCGGAACCAGACGGTGGCGTTGATCGTCGCCTCGTTCCGGTCGGGGTTCAGGTCGCGGATCTCGTTCATCTGGACGCCCGTGTAGATCACGTTCGTCTTGTACATGAAGCGGTCGTTGACATAGAGCGCCCGGCCCCGCTGCACCTCTTCCAGAAAGTTCGACACGCCCACGTCGCGGATCGGCTGAAGCTGGGTCAGCGCCGCCACCGGGTTCAGGCCGTTGTAGAGCGCCATCATCACCGGGATGTTGGCCTGCCCCTTGTCATTGAAGATCCAGCTTCCCACCACGCCCTGGAACGCGGTTTCGCTGCGGTTGCGGTCGGCCAGACGGCTGCGGATCTGGTCGGCGATCTGTTTGGGCGTGGCACCGGCCCCGCCCGCGGCGCCCGTGGCCGTCAGCGTCCGGCCGATGGCGTCGGCGACCAGCGACAGGGAATCGTCGCCCATGGCCGCCGCCCAGTCGGGCACCGAGCGGAACCGTTTCTCATACTGGCCGTAGAAGCTCTGGGCACGTTCGTTGGCGGTGTCGAACAGGATGGGCGACGACACCAGCAGTCCGTTGGCGTACGTCTCCGGCGCCTGCTTGTCCGCCAACTCCACCAGCCGCGTGCGGAAGGCGTTGGACGCCATGCCCGACAGGCCGCCGATCAGGTTGCGCACATTGGCGTCGCGCAGCGCCACCACCGCCCGCGCGCTGTCCGCCGGCGACCCCAGGATCACCACCGCACCCGTGGGCATCTTCTGCTTCACGTCGGCGGCCAGGGCCTGCATGTCGGTGCTGCCGGGGGCGAAGGTCCATTGCGTCACCAGCCGGGTGCCGAACCGCTGGATGATGCGGTCGAACTGGTCGGCCTGTTCGGCGGCCCGGGGGGTGTCTTCGCGCACGATGGCGATGGTGGGTTCGCCGATGACGTTGCGGATGTAGTTGGCCAGGAAGCGGGTTTCGAACAGCGTGTCGAAATTGGTGCGGAACAGCCACGGATTGGCGTCGCCCGCCGGTTCGGTCATGGGGCGCGGCTCCAGCAGCGGCACCCCGCGGGCGGCATAGACCCCGGCCGCGTCGGCCACGCTGTCGGGGTGATGGCCGATCACCGCCAGCACGTCCGGCTGCTGCGCCACTGTCTGGGCCAGCGCGCGCGAGGTTTCGGGATCCCCCTTGTCGTCGA
Organism: uncultured Rhodospirillaceae bacterium; assembly: GCA_937927415.1. Lineage (GTDB taxonomy): Bacteria > Pseudomonadota > Alphaproteobacteria > Azospirillales > Azospirillaceae > Azospirillum. The sequence continues at coordinate 39,867 of CALBDS010000054.1, read as the reverse complement.
ACCCGCGCACCAGCAGCGGACGGCCCGACAGGCCGCCGGCGGCGTTGATGATGTCGGCGCGCAACTGCGCCCCCTGCTGGATCGCCCGTCCGATGGCGGCGTCCGCCCCCGACAGCGGCGTCACCACCGCCACCACCAGCGGATCGCGGTTGTCGCCATCCAGCACCCAGGTGCGCACGATGGCCGACACCAGGGCGGTGAGAAGGACGGCGCTGGCGAGGATCAGGATGAAACGCGCCTTCTTGGTCAGCCGCGGCATGGCTGCGGAATGGGGCTGGGGCGTAAGCCGCTTGAACATGGGCATCACCGGGGAATAACGGAAAAGCGGAACAGCGGGGATGGCATTGCGGTCACCGTTCCTGCAGCCCGCGGTGCAGGCCGCTGAGAATGGGAGACAGCACGTAATCGAGGACGGTGCGCTGGCCGGTCAGGATGCTGCAGACCACCCGCACGCCGGGATAAAGCTCGTAACGCCGCCCGCCGTACTGGAACGAGCGGGACTCCATGGCGATGCGCACCTTGTAATAGGACTGCTTGTCGGCATCGACCAGGGTGTCGGGGCTGATGGTGCGCACGTGCCCGATGATGTGGCCGAAGCGCGATGCATCGCTGCTGGCCAGGGTGACGGACACCTCCTGTCCCGTCTGGACATAGCCGATGTCCTGCACCGGCAGGCGGGCGTCGATGACAAGCTGGCCGTCGGCGGGCACCAGTTCAATCACCGTGTCGCCGGGTTTGACCACGGCCCCGCGGGTGGACACCGCCAGGGTCTTCACCACCCCGGCCATGGGCGCGCGCAGCACGCTGCGGTCCAGGTTGTCTTCGATGCGGGTCTGGCGCTGGGACAGCTCGGCGATGCTGCGCCGGGCCTCCTCCAGGGCGCTGCGGACCTCTTCCTTGTATTTCTGGGTGATCCAGGCCAGCCGGTCGCGCGCTTCGCCCAACGCCGCCTGGGCGCGCAGCAGGGCGTTGCGGTCCTCGGCCAGGCTGCCGGTCAGGTTGGCCTGGTCGCGCAGCAGTTCCAGATGCTTCATGCGGTTGGTGATTTCCCGCCGCAGCAGGGTGTCGCTGATGCCGATCTGCTCCTGCACGATGCGCAGGGCCGATTGGGTGCCGGCGATGCGGGATTCCACCATCGCCACATCCTGCTCGCGCTGGGTGACGGTCTGGGCCTGGATGCGGATGTCGGAGGCCAGCCGCTCCCGCCGCGCCTGGAACAGCAGGCGCGATGCGGCGACCACCTCCGGCCCCTGTTCCAGAAGCCAGCCGGGGTATGCCACCTGGGGGGCGTCGCCGACCTCCGCCTCCAGCCGCGCCTTGTCGGCGGCGAGCGATGCCAGCCGCACGCGCAATTCACCGGCATCCGATCCGGTCTTGGTGCGGTCCAGCTCCACCAGCGGCTGGTTTTCCGTCACCCGGTCGCCTTCGGCCACCAGGATCTCGCGGACGATGCCGCCTTCCAGATGCTGGACGCTCTGGACGTAGGACAGCGGCACCACCTCGCCGGGGGCGACGCTGGTGACGTTCAGTTCGGCAATGGCCGACCAGCCGACGGCGAAGACCACCAGCGCCCCGGCGGTGAGCAGGAAACGGTCGTCGCCGGACGGATCGTCTTCCACGGCCGCCGTCACGGGAAACGGTGCCGGGGAAAGCTGTGCGGGCAGGGGGGCCGGCGGCGGTGTCGCCGGGCGGCGGGAAAAGCGGGACAGACGGATCAGCCAGCCGGCAAACGTCATCGTGCCACCGCCTCCGCCGCCACGGCGGTGCCGGCGGCATCCAGATCCAGCAGGTGGGAAGCCCCCTGGAGAATGCGCGCATCGTGGGAGGCGACGACCACCGTGCAGCCGGCCCGCGCCAGATCGATCAGCGCCTTATAGACCAGCGCCGTTCCCTCGGCGTCCAGCCCCTCGGTCGGTTCGTCGAACACCGCCAGACGCCCGCCGCCGGCCAGCGCGCGGGCCAGCGCCAGACGGCGCCGGTGGCCCAGCGAGAATTCCCGGCCCGCGTTGCGGATCACGGTGTCCAGCCCGTGCGGCGTCCCGGCGACGAACCGGGCGGCCCCCGCCCGCTCCAGCACCGCCAGCAACCCGGCCTCGTCCAGATCGGGGCGTACGGCCAGCAGGTTGTCGCGGATGGACAGGTCGAGGAAGGCCGGTTCCTGCGGCAGATACGCCACCTGCCGCCGCCACCAGCCGGGATTGAAGCGGCGGATGTCCACGCCGTCGGCCAGGATCAGCCCTTCCTGCGGTTCGATCAGCCCGGTCAGCAGCCGCAGCAGCGTGGTCTTGCCCGCCCCGTTGCGGCCCTTGACCGCCAGCACCCCGCCGGGGGGCAGGTGAAACGACACCCGCCGCAGCACCGCCGCCGCCCCGTCGGGCGGGGTGTAGGTGACATCGCGCATCTCCACCGCCCCGGAAAAGGACGGCAGCACCGATCCGCCGCCGGTTTCCACCGGCAGCCGCGCCCATTCCTCCAGCCGGCCGCGCGCCTGACGCGCCAGGGTGAAGGTGCCGCCGATCTGCCCGACCCGCCCGATGGGGGCCACCGCCTTGCCGGCCAGGATGTTGATGCCGATCAGCGTGCCCACGTCCAGATGCCCGCGCACCACCAGAATGGCGCCGACGGCGATGATGGCGACGCTTTGCAGCGACTGCAGCGTCTGGGTCACCGATTGCGACCGGCCTTGCGCCAGCGACAGACGCTCGCGCACCGTCCGCCCGCCGCGCACCGCCCGCTGCCATTGCGCCATCACCGGACCCAGCCCGGCAAAGGCGCGCACGGTGTCGCGGTTGTCGATGCCGGCGGCCACCAGCCGCTGGGTTTCCATGGCGGCGTGGGAGCTTTCCTGCCCCACCGCCTGCAGCGTGGTCTGGCTGAACTGGTTGGCGGCGATGGACAGGCCGACGAACACCACGCACACCAGCGCCAGCGGCCAGCTTGCCAGCAGGATGATGCCGATAAACAGCACCGCAAACGGTACGTCGAACAGGGCCGCCAGATTGGCGGGGCCGTGGGCGGAATCCAGCAGGTCCAAGCCGCGCAGCACCTCGCGCTGGCGCGCGGCGGGGTAACGGTCCAGCGATTCGGCCCGCGCGCTCAGCAGCACGCCATAGGCGCCGACGGAGGTCCGTTCATGCGCCGTGCGCCCGAAATTGGCGGCGATGCGCAGCCGCACATGACGGAAGGCGTGCTCGAAGGCGATGGTAGCGACCACCCCCACCGTCAGCGTCAGCAAGGTGGCATCGACGCCATGGGACACATAGCGGTTCAGCACCAGCATGACGTAGAAGGACGAGGCCAGCGCCAGACCGTTGGCCGCCGCCGACGCGGCCACCAGTCGCCGCGCCGTGCGGGGGCTGGCGCGCAGGCGGGTGACCAGATCCTTCATTGCGGGGCCGGAGCGGGGGGGGGCGGGGCTGCCGGAGCCGGAGCGGTGGGCGCCGGAGCGGTGGGTGCCGCCGGTGCCGGTGCGGGCGGAGTCTTGCCGGCCCGGCCCGGCGCCGGTGTGGTGGTGCGCGGGGGCTTGGCGGGGCGGGCGGCCTTCCGGTCCGGGGCCTGGACCGGACGTGTGCGGACGTCGGTGTAGCTCAGATGGCCGATGGCCGCCAGAAGCTGGTATCCCGCCAGCGCCACGTCGGTTTCCGCCGCCGCCGCATCGCTCTGGGCGTTGATGAGGGTGGTTTCCCCGGTCAGCAGGTCGATCAGCGAGCGGGTGCCCAACTCGCGTTCCGACCGCGCCACCTCCAGAAAGCCCTTGGCAAGGGTGGCCTGATCGCGCAGCAGTTCCGACTGCTGCCGGGCGCTTTGCAGCCGGGACCAGCTGTTGCGCACGCCTTCCAGCACCTGGCGTTCCTGATCGGCCAGAGAGGAATCGGCGGCGGCCGCGTCGGCGCGCGCCTGCTTGACGGAGTTGAGCGCGGTGAAGCCCAGATTGAAGGGCAGCGTCAACTGCACCTTCGCCACCGATTCATTCTGGCGTCCGGCGGTACCCTGGTAATCGTCCTTCACCGTGCGCTCCAGCACCCCTTCGATGCGGGGGTAGAAGCTGCGTCCCTGGGTGGCGGTGATGTTTTCCCGCGCCGCCGCGACGTTCAGGGCCAGTTCCTGAAGGCGCAGGTTGCTTTCCCGCGCCCCCGCCAGCGCGTCTTCCAGACGACGGGGCAGGGTGGTTTCGGGCAGGGCCAGGGACTGGAGCGTGGTGCCGTTGATGTCCACATGGCCGAAGAAGGCCTGGAAACGGTTCAGCGCCACCTGCACCATTTCCTCCGACGCCACCCGGCGGGCCTGGGCGCCGGCCAACTGGCTTTTCGCCTGCAAAACGTCGGTGGTGAAGCCGTAACCCTCGCGCAGGCGCACCTCTTCCAGTCCGGTCTGGCGGCGGATGTTCTCTTCCGACTGGCGGGCGTATTTCAGCACCATCTGCGCCTTGAGCAGGGTGGCATAGGCGCTCAACCCTTCCAGCAGCAGTTCCTGGCGGGTGCGCTCCACCGACACGTCGGCGCGGATGGAGGCCAGCCGCGCCCGTTCGATGTCGGCGTTGGTGGCGCCGAAGTCCCACAACAGTTGTGTGGCACGGGCGGTGTACTGGCGGGCCGACATGTTGGTGTTGGCGGGGCCGGGCTTTTCGAACCGTTCCCGGCCGATACCTGCGGAAAAGGACATGGTGGGATACCATGCCCCCACCGACACCCGCAGGGCGTTGAACGCCGAATCCGCCGCCGCCTGCGCCGCCTGCAGGCGGTCATGGCTTTCGGTTGCGGTCATCAGCAGTTTTGCCGCTTCGTTTTCGGGTTTTGCCGGCCCTGCAACCGAAGAGAGGGGCATCATTAAGGCCACGACAACGGTCAGGAAGCCTATCGTGCTGATTTTTCTGAGCATTTGCGGAGAATGGCTGTCGGGCGGAACGGCTCCCAAAGGGGCTGGGGCAGATTATGCCACGGTTGCGTCAGTTTCCATCAAATAATAGCCGTCCCGGCGTCTTTCGCAAAAGCCTTATATGGGAAAACGTGGAGGCCGGGAAAATAAATGTTCCTGCACGATGCAAATCGGACGATTGGTTCGTGCGGGAAGCATCCTGCTTTCTGGAGATTATCTGGATGGATTATGGGCGAAGCAGCGGCATGGCAAGGCTGTTCTGGTTAAGGATTTCATTGGCAACCAGAAGATGTCAACGGCATTTTTTGCATCTCCAGCCTTGATTTGACGTGGTTGGCATCAATACAGTTTGTTTACCAAATGCTGGCCGTGTACCGGCGCGGTAGGAGTCGGACAGCATCCATGATCCACAGTTTGCGCTGTGGTAAGGATGAATCCGGTACGGGATCGAATGGTTGTTGGTCCTATGACAATATTGATGGCGTGCTGAATATCTGATTTTTCATTCAATTTTTGCACAATAAGTTTCCCGCTGGCAGACGTTGCTTGCGGCTAAGGCCGATTTTTCGTGGTATGATCCCGGTGTTTGCCGGTCCGTGACGGAAAGATACGCAGCGGAGATGCGCGATGCTGAAATGGCTTAAAAAGCAGATCGTTGCCCCCCCCTCCTCCCAGCCGCCATCTCCGGCGCCCACGGGGGGGAATGTTCCGGCCGGTCCGGATGCGCTGCAGCAGGCCATCAACCGTCAGGATCAGCACGGCGGCGACAGGGACGGTGACGGGGCGGGCGATGCGGGGGCGGGACCGGCGGGCGGCGGATCGTCCGGCGGCGGCCTGCTGGGCGGTTTGGTCGGGCTTGTGGCCGGGGTGGCGGTGGCGGAGGCGCTTTTGTCCCCCGACGCCGACGATAACCGCGGGGCCGGCAATGATCCGTCCGCCCGCGGCCTGGATTCCGATGGCGGCGACGGCTTCGGGGGAGAGGGATTCGGCGAGGGCTTCGCCGACGGCGGCGGTAGCAACGAGGGATGATACCGGCGCGCTCCCATTGCCGTCCTGTTCCGATTGCTATCCCGGATGAAAAGGATCTGTGCACAGGGGTGCGTATCTGACCTATGGTGGCGGCACTTTGTCCGCTCGTTCATAGTCGAGGGTTTCATGACCGTCCGCACCCCTTTCGTCCGGGTGTTCGCTCTCCTGGGGGTTTTGGCCTTGCCCGGTGCTGCCGCCGCGCAAGGGGATGACCTGCCGACGTTGGGCAGGATCGACAAGGCGCACATGACCATCGGGACCGGCGGCATCACCGGCGTTTATTATCCGGTGGGCGGTGCCCTGTGCGCGTCCGTCAACCGCGCCCGTCCCACCCATGGGGTCCGCTGCACGGTCCAGCCCTCGGCCGGTTCAGTCGCCAACATCGATGACATCCGCGCCGGCCGCCGGCAGTTCGCCATTGTGCAGTCCGACGTGCATTTCAGCGCCTACAAAGGCTCCGGCTCGTTCAAGGAGCGCGGGCCGTTCACCAAGCTGCGGTCGGTGTTCTCCCTCTATCCCGAATCCCTGACCATCGTCACCAACCCGTCCAGCGGGATTCAGGGGTTCGAGGATCTGAAGGGCAAGAAGGTCAACGTCGGCCCCACGGGGTCGGGGGTGCGCGCCACGCTGGACGCGGTGATGGGCAAGGTCGGCTGGTCCTATTCCCAGTTCGCTGAGGCCGCCGACATCGCCCAGCCCAAACTGCCCTCGTCCCTGTGCGCGCGTCAGGTGGACGCCGTCGTCTATCTGGCCGGTCACCCCAACAGCGCGGTGCAGGAGGTGACCAACTCCTGCCCGTCCACCATCATTCCCGTGTCCGGGGACAGCGTGAACAAGCTGGTGGCGGAAAACCCCTATTACGGCCATGCGGTGGTTCCCGGCGGCTATTACCGCAACAACGATACCGACGTGAAGACCTTCGGCGTGCTGGCCACCGTGGTCACGTCGGAGGATGTGCCGGCGGATGTGGTCTATACCGTGGTGCGGGAGGTGTTCGAGGATCTGCCGGCGGTGCAGAAGATGCACATGGCGCTGAGCCGCTTGAACAAAACCTCGATGGTCCACGCCGGTCTGACCGCCCCCCTGCACGAAGGGGCGGTGCGTTATTACCGCGAGGTCGGCTTGCTGCCGTCCGACTGAATCCCGGTCATCCCCCGCCCCGCCCGCTATGCGTGGGCGGGGGCGTGGTGGGGGTCGAGGGCCGGATCGGTGGCGACCGGAGTGTGGTCCTGATCGCTGGCCGCGTGGTCGGCACCTCCGCCGGTGGTTTCCCCGCCGGCCGCCGCGTCGGCGGTCCCGTGCAATCCCTGCTGCAGCAGAGCCGCGTAGTTCACCGCGCTGGCCGGCGGTGTGCCGGTGTGCGGTGCGTCGGCCGTGTTCAGCGGCGTGGCGTTGGTGGCGGTGCTGATGCGGACGCTCGACGTGTGGTCCACGTCGAACGACACGGCGGCCACATCGCGCGTCTGGCCGTCGGTCATGGTCATGGACGAGGTTGCCAGCACCCGGTTGCCGTTGATGCTGCCCGACGCATCGCGGCTGACCACGCTGATGGCGGCGATGCCGGTATCCTTCAGGGTCAGCAGTTCCCCCGCCGCGCTGATCCCGTCGGCGTTGTCGTCGCGCCAGACCAGCAGGTCGGCGTATGCCGCGTCGTTGGCATCGACACGCCCGTCGCCGTTGCTGTCGAAGGTGGCGAGTGCGTCCAGGCTGTGGGCCGCCCCCGGTGCGAGATATTCCGACACCAGTTCGCCGGCACCCGTGATCGTGCCGTCGTGGTTGGCATCATAGGCCAGAAGGCCGTCCCCCTTGCCCACCCATCCGGTGGTGTCGGCGACACCATCGGCGTTCATGTCGAACGATACGCCGTCCGCCTTTGAACGCAGGCTGATCCCGTCCCCGTCCAGATCCAGAATCACCGGATCGCCGTTCAGGCAGGACAGGGAGAAATTGTCCACCGCCAGGGATGTCTGGGAATCGACAGCACCCACATTCACCACGCCCACCGCCAGCGTCACCGTCGATCCGGCGGACAGGACCGCTTCGAAGGTGCCATGCATGGAATCGGTGCCGGCGGAATTCTTCAGCATGAAGGTTTGCGGCATGCCGTTGATGAGAATGAAGCCGTAGTCGGGATTGTCGTGATCCGTCTGGGTGTAGACCCAGTCGAACCGCAGAACGCTGTCGTTGGTGATCGTGATGGCGCTGGCCTTGGTCATGGCCGAGACGCTGGTGATGGTTTCGGTTTCGGACAGCATGCCCATGGTCATCAGCGTTCCGGCCGGCAGCCCCAATGTGGCCGTTTCCACCGCGGCGATGTCGCTTCCGGTCTGGATCGTCGAACTGCTCAACAGGACATGATGGTCGTTGGCGTCGATGGTGCCGCCGGAGGTGATGCTGCCGGTCTGGGACGTCACCGAACCGGCGGTGGTCCAATCGCTGAGATCGGTGCTTTCGAACAGCGGGTTGGTGAAGACGCCGCTGAGTGTTGCGGTGTGGGTGGCCAGAAACGAGTCCGACTGCACGAACAGGTCCACCGTCGCGGTGGAGGTCTTCCCATCATCGTCGGTGACCGAATAGGTGAAACTGTCGGGTCCGATGTAGCTGGAGAGGGGGATATAAGCGTATGTCCCGTCGGGGGACAGGCTCATGGCGCCGTGGCTGGGACCCGCGGTGAGGTCAAAGACCAGATCGGCCTGAGACGTCGTATCGTCGGTTGCGTGCAGCGTACCGAAATAGGGGGTGTGGGCGTAGACGGTCGGCCCGCTGGTGATCGTCAGGTCATCGACGTAGGAGACGAGATTCTCCTGATTGAGGATGGTGACGTAATCGTTGGGGAAACTGGCGGTGATATCGGTCGAGAATGAAACCGACGATCCCACCGTTTCATTGATGACGGTCACTGACACCGTGGTGCCATCGTCATGGACGATGAACGACAGGACGTCGTCGGCGTTGATGGAAAGGGCGCGCGAGGCGCTTTCGGTAAAGGTCCCGTCCAGGCTGTGGCCGATGATGACGGAATCGGTCCACCCCCTGAGCTTGACGATGATGCCGTTGTTGATCTCGCCGAAACTGCTGGGGTTGTCCGTCGAACGGCCGGCATCGGCCCGCGTGCAGATGTAGAGAGCATCGTCGGCCCCCTGGTCGGTGAAGCGCCAGCGGCCGCTGACGGTCACCCCCATCGGCTGGGAGGCCGGCGGAATTTCCTCGGTGGTGGCAAGGATCCCGCGGTAGGACAGTTTCAGCTCGCCCCCTTCCACCTCCACCGCCGGGGTCTTGCCGGAAGACACGACGGCCGGGAAGCTGGATGTATCAACCTGCCATTTGCTGTTCAGGGTCGCGTCGCTGAAGCTGTCGCTGACATACAGGGCCAGGGATTCCGTGACCGGCGTTGTCTGTGGCGTCACGGTGATGGTGGCGCTGCCGCTGTCGGAGGAAAACGCGCCATAGGGCGACAGGGTGCCTGACAGATCCACCCGGTCCCCGGCACTTCCCGACGTCTGATCCCACGCGTGGAAGGTGATGGCATCATAGAAGGTGCCGGTGCTGTTGCCCTGGAACAGCAACCGGTCTTCCGGCCGCAGCAGCAGGGCGTTGCTGTCGCTGGCATCGCTCAATTGGGTCCAGGTGGTGCCGTCGTCGGTCGAATACCACCATGTCCCCTTCGATGTGTCGATTCCGGTGACGGCGATGCCGGTCAGGGCTTCGGTATCGATGTCGATCACGGTGGACGACGACGCGGCGGTGCTGCCCACCAGAGCCGATACCAGCGACCCCACCTGTCCCGACGGCGCTCCCGCTCCCAGCTCGACGGAGTCGAGCGCGAATTCCATGCCGATCAGAATGGGAGCATGGTTGCTGGGCGTGGGCGGAAACTGCTCGATCAGTTCGACGCCATAGACCGACAGTTCCGAATGAGGGGCGGCAGCACTCACGTTCATCGAGCCGAGGGCCAGAGTCACCGTCTGGCCGGCGGCGATCGAATAGGTGAACTCGCCACTGTCGTCGCCACCCTGCGCCAGCAGATAGGCGTGGCCATTGATGACGACGAAGCCGAAATCGGGATACGCCGACGAGATGTCCCGAAAATCGAACGACCATTTGATCCGCAACACGCTGTCCTGGGCCACGCTGATGGTCTGGTTCAGAACCAGCGCGCTGCCGGTGGTGGCGTTGCCGCCGCCAAGCGTGCTCAACGTTCCCGTCGCCAGCCCCAGGGCGGCATCGAGATCGCTGGCGTCCACCCCATCGGCGTTCACCCGCACCCAGCTGTTGCCGTCGGTGATGACCGACACCGAGCCGGTGTGGCTCCAGCCGGTCAGGTCGTCGGTGAAATAGCCGTTGCTGATGAGATTGGTATCGGCAACGCCGGTCTTCATCAGCAGCGTGTCCGCGCTGTAGGCGGTGGTCCCGCCATAGGCGGATGCAGCACTCAGGTCCACCACATGGCCGATGGTGACCGGACCGCCCGAGGAATCGATGAGACGGATGACCAGCGGGGCGGGAACGCCGGTGAAGAACGGGTCGGGCACAAAGCGGATGATGGTGTCCGCCGACAGCAGCAGGGCCGTCTTCTCCGTCACATCGGCAATCGTGACCCAGTGCTCGGACTGCGGGAACCAGTATTGCCACGCCCCTTGCGACGACACATCGCCGTCGATGCCGATGACGGCGATGCCGGCCAGGGTGTCCGCGCCGTTGTCGGCCTCGTCGGAGAAGTTGGCAGCCACCAGCGATCCGACCAGAAAGCCCACCGGATCACCCTCGCCCGCCATCAGGGATGGAAGCGCCGCCAGATCTCCCTTCACCGTGGGGGCGTCGTTGACCCCGGTGACGTCGATGGTCAGGTTGGCGCTGGTGGAGGAAACGGCCGCGGGCGATCCGATGGACGCCAGCATCACCCGCGTTCCGTCATGGGCGCTGGTCCAGCCGGACCGGCTGTCCACCCCCATCACCTGCAAGTCCGGAGCGGCGCCGTTGTAATCGGCGTTGGGGACGAACCGCAGCGCGGCGTTCAGGCTGAGAAAGGTGGTGTTGCCGAACCCCTCGCCGGTCATGAGTGTTTGCCATTCCGCCGACCCCGCGGCCTGGTACTGCCAGGCGCCCTTGCCCGACAGGGACGAGGGATCCAGCACCACCAGGATGCCGGCCGCCGTTGTGCCGCTGGCAAAGGTGAAGATGGTTTCGATGACATCCATCACCTTGAAGCCGACGGGGGCGGTGGCGTCCTCGCTGATGTGCAACTGCGCCGCCAGTGCTGTCTTGCTGTAGCTGCTGGCAAGCGACGGCGCCGCCGACACCGGAGGGGGTGGGGGCGAGACGGGCGGCGACACCACGACCGGCGGCGATACTGGCGGCGATACCGGGGGCGACACCGGCGGCGAAACGGGTGGCGACACCGGCGGCGACACCGGCGGTGAGACGGGTGGCGATACCGGGGGCGAGACGGGCGGCGACACCACGACCGGCGGCGATTCCGGGGGGGACACCGGCGGGGATACCGGGGGGGAGACGGGTGGCGATTCCACGACCGGCGGCGACACGGCCGGCGGTGATTCCGGAGTGACCGGGGTTTCGGTGTGGGAGCTGTCGGTTTTGGTGTCGGTGCTTTCGGTCAGAGCGGCGGTTTTCACCAGAGTGGTGACCGATTCCTGCCGGACCGATTCGAGCAGGCTTTTGATGGGATTGAGATCGGCGCTTTTCAGGGAGGAGGAGGCGAACAGCCCTGATTTCACCGTCTGGTTATGCACCGGGGCCACCACGGCGTTGGTCCCGGTGACGAGGGTGGCGACGCTTTTAAACACCTGATTGAGGTCACCGCCCGTTTTCGTCCCCATCGACAGGGACAAAGGGGCGGCTTCGGCCACCTGCGTTTCCAGGCGATCCGCCGGACCGGCATCCCGCTCCCCGTGGGCGGCGACCTTCTCTCCACCTTCGGCGGCGATTTTCTCCCCACCTTCGGCAGCCTTGGCCCCGGCCTCGGCGGCGACCTTCTCCCCACCTTCGGCAGCCTTGGCCCCGGCCTCGGCGGCGACCTTCTCCCCACCTTCGGCGGCCTTGGCCCCGGCCTCGGCGGCGACCTTCTCCCTACCTTCGGCGGCCTTGGCCCCGGCCTCGGCGGCGACCTTCTCCCCACCTTCGGCAGTCTTGCCCCCGGTCTCGGCGGCGGCTTTGCCTTCGGCGACCTGAACGGCTTTTTCCCCGGCCCCATCCGCCGGTTTGGACTGGGCCGCCAGGGCGGCGTTTTCCGGCGACACCGGCACGGCGTTTTCCGCCACGTTCTGGCCGGCGGTGGTGGCGGCTTGGGCGGCGTGGGCCGTGGCCTCGCCGGAGGATTTGCCTTCGCTCAGGGCTTGCCCCAGGGCGGCGCCAAAGGCGGCGTTGCCGCCGGCCACGGTGCCGGTGCCGCTGGCCAGGGCGGCCACCACGGGATCGGCTTTCACCCCCTGGGCTGCGGTGCTGCTGTTGGTGCTGGCGGTGACGGCGGTCTGCTGCGACGACGACACCGCCGTCACGGGCGACGTTCCGCGGGCCAGCGACGTGCCCAGGGAGGAGGTGAACGCGCCGATCCCCCCCGCCCCCAGCCCCGTCTGGGCGGCGAAGGTGCTGACCGCTTCGCCAACCTTGTGGCCGGAGGCGAGGGACGCCACCAGATTGTCGGCGGGATTCAGCGGCACGCTGGTGGATTTGCCGATGCTTTCCGACACCTGTTGCGAACGGGCGGATGCGGCCATGGCCGCCCCCGGATCGGAGCCGCGGGCCAGGGCGTCCGACAAGGTGGCGGCAAAGGCCGGGTTGCTTCCCCCCGGCAGGGTGCTGGCGGGACCGTTGCCGGACAGGGCGGCGACCAGCTTGTCGGCCGGCGACGGGGCGACCGTGCTGGCTTGGGCCTGCTGGTGGGAATGGGCGGAGTCGGCCGCCGCCGCCTGCACGGCGCTGCCGATGTCGCTGCCCCGCGCCAACGCCTGTTCCAGGGATGCGCCATAGGCGCCGTCCCGGTTCCCGCCCCCGACCGCCGCCGCAACCCCGGTTCCCGACGCCAGTGCGCTCGCCAGCTTCTGCGCCGGGTCCAGGGGGGTGGTGGCGGGACGGTTGGCCGATTCGGCGGCACGGGCGGCGGTGTCGCCCGCCTGTGCCAGGACGGACGGGGCAATCCCCGCCCCGGTCCCCCCCGGATCCCGGGTCAGGGCGGCGTTGAGGTCGGCGAACACCGCCTTGGTGACGGAATCGTTGCCGGTGCTCCCGGACGGCAGAATGCCGCTGTCGCTGAGGGCGGAGGTGATGTTGCCGCCGCCGGCCAGCGCCGTGGCCAGCTTCTGTTCGGGGGTCAGCGGAGCGGCGGAGCGGGAAGCCTGGGTGATGGTGGCGGAAACGATGCGGCTGGCTTCCGCCTGTGCCGCTTCGGGGGACGGGGCCGATCCCATCTGCGTGACGAAGGTCCGCATCCACTGGCCGGCATAGGTGGCGGCCTGTTCCGGCGGTACGCCGGCCGTGGCGATGGACTGGCCGATCTTCTGTTCCAGCGCCCGGATGTCCCCCTGTCCGCCCAGCAGCGTTCCCACCGCCTCGTTCACCAGCAAATCGGGAACCAGAGGTTGCGGTGCCGTGGCCGGCGGTGCGGCGGACGGGCCGGTCGGGGCGGGGGTGGGAAGGGCGGCAAGCTGCTGTTCGTCGCGGGGCATGGTTTCTTCACGCAGGCGCTGGGCTGGGAATGATTTTTCCCGAGCCATCGAAGCGATACCACCAAAATATACTTATTATTTTGAAATTTCCTCGTAACATTGTGTCACGCGAATCACGGGGCGGATCAGGCACCCGGACGGGAGAAAAGAGTGATGGGCCATCTTTCCCCACATTCCGGCGAAGGGGGGCTGGACAGTCGGGATTTGTTCGATCTTTCCGATGATTTGCTGGTGCAACTGTGCCTGGATAATCTTCCACCTCTTTTGCTGGCAAAATTATTCCGGGCAGCACTGTCCTCCGACCTGGGAGAGGAGATGGCCGCCCTGCTGCCGCGGCCGCTTCCCGAACCGGAACAGAGCACCGGGCCGGATGGAGAGGGGGCTGCTGTACCACCGTCGGTTCACCCGTCCCCCGCCAATCCTGTGGAGGCGTTCGCCATCACGCCGCTGCGGGCGGCATCCATGACGGCGGCGCAACTGCGCGCCCATGCCGCCGCCGCCGCGGCCGCCGCCCGTGCCGCCGACGGGCCGCCCCGCCGGGCGCTGCTGGATCTGGCCGCGTGTTTCGAGGCCATGGCGCGGGACCGCGCGGCGGATCGTGCGGCGGCGTTCCGGGAGCGGTCGGGGATCGGCAGCGTGGCCCTGACGCCGGAAGATCTGGATCAGGCGGAATCGCTGAAACAGCGCGTGCGCGTGCTGATGGAACGTGCCCTGGCGGGGGAAAGTGACGGCTTTCTGCTGGATGCGGACGGAGCCTGGCACCCCCAGGCTGCGGGCGATTGCCCGCGCCCGGCCTTCGGCCCCTTCGGCACCGAGATGCTGGGGTATCAGGCGGTGACGGATGCACCGGGTTTCTACCTGGATCCCCGCGCCCTGCCGGACGAGCGGCGCCGGCTGCGGCAGACCATCCTGGCCGATGTGGACGGACGGATCGACCACGCGCTGCGCGTGCGGCGCCAGCGCGGGGACGACTCCAGCCCCTGGCCGCGGGTGTGGTCGGCCGAAGAGATCGTCGAGGCCCTGTCCGCCCCCGTTTCATACCGCTTGAGCCGGACGCACCGCACCGTGACCGTTCCCGCCCCGGTGTGAAGAGTGCTGCGTGGATAAGGCGAGCGATTACGGCAAACAGGCGTAGGTGGCGGTGCGCCAGAGCGCCGTCCCCGGTCCGCCGCGCAGATAGGATGTGTCGATCTGGCTGGCGTGCAGGTCGCCGATGGTCCGGCAATAGGACTCGGCGGCCTTCAGAACGGCCGCGGGGTCGGTCTGGGTGGTGTTGTAGTCGATGCTGACGCGGTTGCCGTTGCGTTCCTGCACCGCATAGGTGTCGGATGAGCCGCAGGACGCCAGCCCCGCCGCCAGCGCCAGCGGCAGCAGCACCCGCACGCACAGACCCCGCGGCACCGGACGCTGGGACGGAAAACACCGCATCATCAAAGCATAACCCCGGCAGACAGACGACAGTGCCGGCTACGGTGCCCAAGCACGGCGCGTCCGTCCAGCGGGTTGTGCCGCACTCTATTCCGAAATCCGCCCGGCGGCCTGCAAATGGCGGAACTGCGCCCACACCCGGTACGCTTCCAGATGCGCCAGCGTCGGCTGGCGCACCAGCGACAGGGAATGATCGTAGGGAATGCGGCAGTCGCGGATCAGCCACACCAGCAGCCCCAGAACCAGACCGTGACCGTCATGCCCGTCCAGGCTTTCCAGTGCGGCCCCGTTGGACGCCAGCAGGCGGTTGCGCACCACGGCAACCCACGCGGCATCGGGCACGCCCCCGTGCATCGGGTAATGGGTGGCGATGAATCCCAGAAGGTCGTCCCAATAGGTTTGCAGCACCGGGTCGGGGAAACCCAGGGACTGGCCCCCCGCCGCGCGCAGATCGCCGACCAGAAGCTTCAGGCTCGCGGAACGGGACATTTCCATGCTGGCGCACTCCCACGGTTCGGATAAGGTCCATATGGGATGCCGGCCGGGAACGGGAAGTCCGCCTTCGGAGATGCCTCCTTCGCCGCTTACGACGCCGCGGATGCCCGGCGGGACGTATTGATGAAGCGCAGCAACAGCTTGCGGGCCTCGATCAGCGAGTTCATCCGTTTTGCACAGGCCGCAAGGCCGGTATCCGGATGGAACACGCGGGCCATTTCCCGGAAGCGTTTGTTGATCGCCGCCTCGTCAATGCACCATTCGTTCGGGAAGCCCATCAGTGCCGTGGCCTGACGCAGGTTGCGGGGTGGTTCCTCGGTCACGTTGGGGTACTGCTGGCGCAGAATGTCCACCAGCGCATGGATGCGCCGTTCCAGCGTGGCGATCTGGTGATAGGGGCGGGTGACCTCGGCCACCGGCACCAGCCGCCATTCGTCGTCATTGTCCAGGGCCAGGGCAAAGGACAGCAGCCGGCGGATCAGCGCCGGGTCCAGCCCCATGGGGCCGCGGATCTTCAGGCAGGGCTTGCGGCGGAAGGTGCGGCTCTGGCCGTTGGCCAGCGGCACCACCGTCACCGCCAGATCGCCCGGTTCCGGTTCGCCCGGATCGGCGATGGCCTCCAGCCGCGCCGGGGTGGCCAGGATCATGGCGGATTCCAGGATCTCGGCCAGGGTGACGCCGTTGCGCTCGGCCAGCCCCTCCACCGCGTTGCGGAAACGGGTGGAGCACAGAACCTGATGGTTGGCGAGAAGTTTGGCCGTGCGCCGGCGGCCCGGCGCTTCCGATGCCGCATCCGCCCCATTCTCCACAGCCGCCGCTTCCGCATCCGGCGCGTTGTCCTGCACGGCGTTGTCCCGAACAGGGAAGGCGTTGTCCGCTCCATCCTCTGGGGCGACCGTTCCGGACTCCGGGGAAAAACCGAAGGAATGACTCATGGGAGCGACGATCGATGTCTATAAATTGGGGGGAAGCGGCAAACCATAAGCCTTATTCCCCGGACTGTCCACAGCCCACCGGACGGAGTATCCGGTGCGGATCAACCGCCCCCGCCCCGGCTTTGCAGGACCTGTTCCAGGCTGTGAACGATGAAGCCGCCCAGCCGGTCCACCAGCGGGCGGGCCAGGCGCAGGACCGTCTCGTCGGGGATCATCCCCATGGCCCAGGCCGCCGCCCCGACGATCACCGCCGCCATGGACAGGGTGACCACCGCCTCCGCCACCCACACGGTCAGCCGGATGGGGGCCGTGGTGACCCGCCACAGCCACAGCACGGTCAGGCCGAACAGCCGCACGGCCCGCCAGGGGGACTCCGTCGCTGCGGTGCGTGATCCCGTCGCCGCGGTGTTTGCCGTTGCGATCGCGGAGTCCGGAGCGGGAGGAGGGGCCGGACGGGGAGGGGCCGTGAAGGACGAGGACATGCGTGTCAGCCTGTCGGACAGCCGGACCAGAATCAAGGACGTCGAGCCGCTCCCGGCCCGCGCCCCCCGTTCGGCCCACTGGCCGAGGGTGCGAATCAGCGGCTCCAGCATGGCCGGGCCTCCTTGGCTTTACGGTGCCGGCGGGGCATAGGGATGCCAGTCGCGGTCATAGACGGCGCGCACCCGCTGCACATACTCCTGGGTTTCGGCATAGGGCGGCACGCCGTCGTGCTGCTCCACCGCCCCTTCCCCGGCGTTGTAGGCGGCAACGGTCTTGGTCACGTCGCCCTGGAAATTGTTCAGAAGCCAGCGCAGATAGCGCATGCCGCCGACGATGTTGTCTTCGGGATCGAAGACGTCGGCCACGCCGAACCGGCGGGCGGTGGCGGGCATGAGCTGCATCAGCCCGGCGGCTTTTTTCGGCGATACCGCGTCGGGGCGGTAACGGGATTCCGCCCGCATCACCGCCAGCACCAGCGCCGGGTCCAGCCCCATGGTGGCGGCGTGCCGGTTGACGATCGCCACCACATCCGCCGGGGCGTCGGCGGGCGGTGCCGCCGACCGCAGGGGGCGGGTGTCGCGGAACAGCGGGCTGGCGAACAGGGAATGCCCCGACGGCGGGGGCGTGAAGGCGGCGTTGCTGTAGCCCCCCGCCCCGTCCGGCCCCGTGCGGCCCACACCCGATCCGGCCGGGACCGGCGCCGGCATCGCCGGCACCGCCCGCCCGCCGCAGGTGGGGGACATCACCGGCATGGTCGGCCCGATGGTGCGCAGCATGGCGGTGGCGCCGCTGTGCCCGCGGGCCGAGGCCCGCCGCAGCCAGGCCGCCCCCATGTCGGGATCCAGCGGCGCACCGATGCCGGTCAGGTAGACGCGCCCCAATTGATAGGCGGCATCCACATGCCCCTGGCCGGCGGCGCGGCACAGCAGGGCGACCGAGCGGTCCATGCCGGACGCGCCCGCCTTGCGGCTCATCATCGCCAGCGTGTATTGCGACGCGGCGTCGCCCCGCTGCGCCCGCGCTTCCAACGCCTGCCGGCTGTCGGCCATGGCCGGCGCGGCACCGCCGGCAAGGGCGATCAGAACGGCGACCAGAGCGGGGGCGGTCAGGCAGGCGGTGCGGCGCGCGCGCGGCATCACTTCCGCCCGGTCCACTCGCGGATGCCGAGCAGGCCATAGGTCTTGAACAGATCCTGATCGTTGGCGATCAGTTCCTGGAGCAGTTCCGACAGGTCCATGCGGCCCCACGCCACCGCCCTTTTGATAAGGTAGGGCACCGGGCTGTGGGGTTCGGTGCGCAACAGATAGTCCGCCGCTTCGGTCAGGCGGCGATAGGCGTCTTCGCGGCTGACGATGGGGCCGGCGGGACGGTTGGGAAATTCCGACACGCTGGCGCCGCGCGCTTCGGCCACGGCGGTGTCGTCGGCTGCGGCGGCATCCGTCTCGGGGGCCGTTTCGGTCGGGGTGTCGGTCATGCCACCGATCTCCTTGATGACGCGGACCATCGTGTCCAGGGTTCCACGGGTTCCGGTGAACGACGGCGCGTCCCGGCCCATCAGCGATTCCAGCCGGGTTTCCAGCCGCACGACCTCGGCCTGCAGGCCCGTCAGGTCGCGGGCCAGCCCGACAAAGCTGTCCATCGGCGTCAGCGAGGCGCTGGCCAGCATCCGCTGGCGGGTCATCTTGCCCTCCGACGCCAGCCGTTCGAACTGCTTGGCGTTGCGGCGGGACAGCGCCTCCATCTGGACCGTCTCGTCGTACTGGTCCAGGGAACAGGGGCTGGCGTCGGCCGTGGCCGGATTGGTCAGGGGAAGCTGGCGCAGCAGCACCACCAGCCGGCGGTCCAGCGCCACGAACGGGGCGGCGCGCCAGTCCAGGTCACCGTCTTCGACCTGGGGGTGAATGTCGGCCCAATAGAGGGCGCAGTAATCGCCCAGCAGGTTCAGCCCGTCGATGATGCCGGGGATGCTGTGCAGATGGGCCAGCGCCTCGGTCAGCCAGCAGGCGATCTGCAGATCCTTGGTGCGGTTGCGCAGGACGTCCACGGCCAGCCGGTACAATTCCGGCCACTGGGCGCGCTTGACCTCCCGCTGCCAGACGTCCTGGGACAGACCGGCGTCTTCCTCCCGCTGGTATTCGCGCAGACGGTCGTAAGCATCGTCGTAGCGCAGGCTGTCACCGCAGGGAGAATCGGCGGAAATCGGCTTTACCAGCGCAGCATAGGGAAGCGCGGTGATCCGCGGCCGGTAATCCTGCGTCTCGACAGTCGCCGGTTGGGCGTCCATTCGCACGTACCTTCTCAGCGTTCATCATGGCGGTGGGGAACCGTTTCCAGCGGCGTGGGCAATGCCCGCAGCGCCGGCTGTCCCGATCATGAGGAAACATTACCCATGATAATCGGAGCTGTCCGAACAAATTCTGGTTTCGGCCCCGCGGTCCGGTTCCGGCTCTTCAACGTTGGAGTGTGCAGGCGCTGGTGCTGCGCCGGGAGCGGACATCATGGGGGGCATCCTTATCGCTGACAAGCGTTCCGCGGTTTGACACCATCCTTATGGCCGTCCATCCGTTTCCTCCGGCGCAAAATGTGATGTGTTGGAGATGCATGGGGCTTGTCTTCTTCGGGCAGGAGGGCAGGGTGCCGTTTGTTACCAAACTGAAATGTTGATTTGTGGTTGTGTCATCAGAAGGAAAAAGTGATCGGATAAGCTGGTGAGCGATGCGCTGAGAGGGGGTGGGTAAGAAGATGATAATATTCTGTCAACGGCGAATCTGATTATAATCGTGCCAGCCAATCATCCGTCAGCGATTTGATGCTTACCTTGCGAACGTCAATCAAAGATGATAGACGCCAAAGACGTTACTGCAATAGGATGCCTTTCAAGCCGCCGGCCCCGGATGTCTGACTTCATGAATGGGAACTGCAGCGCATGATCGATCCAGAGTTGCAGGCGCTGGTGCTGGGCGGCCCCGCCGGCGGTCTGGCCGCTCTTATGGTGGCGGTCCTGGTTGCGGCCGGCGCGCTGGCCGCCTTGTGGCGGTCCGGCCGCACGCACCGCCGGCTGGCGGCGGAGCTGGTGTCGCTGCATGGGCGGTTGGCCGTGGCCGAGGCGCGGGTGGAGGCTGCGGCCGTGCCCCCGCCCCCGGCGCCGCCTGTGGTTGATCCTGCCGACATCATGGCGCTGACGGAATCGGTTCGGGGGATGACCGCGGCGCTGGCGCGGATCGACCGGCAAATGGGGGATGTGCGGCTGCAGATCCGTACCTTCCAGGCCGACGTGGACGAACGGCTGGTGCAGATGGGGGGCGAGGTGCGGGCGTCCCTGTCCGGCTGCGAGACGCGGGTTGTGGACATGGTGACGATGGCCCTGGCCGTCCGTCCCCCGTCCCCCCCGGTCGCCGCCGGCACCGCGGTGGTGGAGGGTGGTGGTGGCGGGCTGGATGGCGGGCCGGTTCCGGTGCCCCGCGAACGGGTGCCCGAGCCGTTCCGCCGCCCCGTGCCGCGTCCGATGGGATGAGCGGCCCGATGGGGCGGGCCAGGTGTGGCGGATGGAGATCGATCAACGGGTGATGGCCGGGCGTTCCGGCACCGGGGGGTGAGAGTGACACGAGCGGGGGATGGAATGCTGAAGGCCGTTTGCGGGAAGAAAGGCCGTGCCGTCCGGCGTCTGGCCATGGCTCTTGCGGCGGTGGCCGCGCTTCAGGGCTGCTCGACCGTCGATTGGGTGATGGGGCGCCCGCCGAAGGTCGTGGTGGACAAGATCCAGCTCGTGGCCGATTCCGACGCCAACGGCCGCCGCCCGGTGCCGGTGGACGTGGTGCGGGTGGGCAACACGGCCCTGGCCGAACAGTTGGCGAAGGTGCCGTCGCAGGACTGGTTCGCCAACCGTGCGCAGATCCTGCGCGACAACCCCGGCAGCGCCGGCATCGTGTCGTGGGAGGTGGTGCCGGGCCAGCGCATCGGCCTGCGCGATCTGCCGCCGTTCGACGGGCGCGTCATCGCCGTCTTCGTGTTCGCCGGCTATACGACCCCGGCGGACCACCGTTTCCGTGTGGCATCGGAGGACGCGATCGTCGTCCACCTGCTCAAAGACACCTTTACCGTTGAAACGCTTACGCCGTAAGGGGCCGATCATGGTTCTTCACTTGTTTCGGCGCAACGCCCGTCCCGCGGGAGCACAGGCATGAGCGCGCCGTCCACCCCCCACGCCATCCTGTGGCACGAGGGCATGATGCTCTCGCCCCAGCATTTCCAGCAGCAGGACCGTCGGGCCGAGGCGCTGCTGTCGGCGCGGCTGGGGGCTGCCGCCCCCGATGCCTGGGGCGTGATCGAACTGCTGTATGACAAGGCGGCCCTGGTCAACGGCCAGTTCACCGTCACCCGGCTGCGGGCGGTGATGCCCGACGGGCTGGTGGTGGAATACAGCGCCGATCCGCAGGACGGTTGCCCGGAACAGGCCCTGAGCGTCGATCTCACCCAGTCGGTGGACGAGATCAAGGCCAAGCCGCAGCGGGTGCATCTGGCGGTTCCCGCCGGTGCCGCCGACGGCACCCTGACCGTGGGCGGCACCGCCCGCTATCTGACCGCCGAAGGGCCGGAAGCGGTGGACGAGCACGCCGCCGACGGACGGCTGCGGGTGCCGCGGATGGTGCCGAACCTCCAGCTTCTGGTCAGCAACCAGCCGTCGCGCCGCTTCGTCACCCTGGCGCTGGCGGAGGTGGAGTTCCGCAACGAAACCTTCTCGCTGACCACGTTCGTTCCGCCGGCCCCGCTGTCCGACCCGGCGGGCCGCCCCGGCGCCCTGTGTCTGGGCATCGCCGAGCGCATGCGGCAGAAGGCGGTGATGCTGTCCGAACGCATCCAGGCGGCGGTGCGCGAAGGCGGGGTGGTGTCGCAGCAGGATCAGACCATGATCCAGGCGCTGGTGGCGTCCCTGCCGCGGTTCGAGGTGGTCGCCCGCTCCCGCCACACCCACCCGGCGGTTCTCTACACCGAGTTGGCCGGCATCGCCGGGCAGGTGTCGGTGATGACCGAAAACCTGATCCCGCCGGTGCTGCCGGCCTATGCCCACGACAACCCGTGGCCGGCGTTCGACGCCGCCGGGCGCTATGTGCATTCGGTGCTGGACCGTATCAGCGAAACCTATGTGACGGTGGCGTTCGACCGGGTGCAGTCGGCGTTCAGCCTGTACCTGCGCGACCGCTGGCTGCGCCCCGGCCTGACCATCGGCATCCGCCACGGCTCCAGCCTGACCCAGGCGGAAACGGTCAGCTGGCTCGATTCGTGCCTGATCGGCTCCACCTCCTCCATTCCCGATCTGGAATCCCGCCGCATTCTGGGGGCGCAGCGCCGCCTGATCGAACGGGACGACGAGCTGCAGGTGGTGCCGGGCCGCGGGATGCTGCTGTTCACGCTCGACACCACACAGGGGTTCATCCGCCCCGGCGAGCCGCTGATGATCGTGCAGCAGGACGCCCGCCGCACCATCCAGCCATCGGAAATCATGCTGTTCGTGTCGCCGGGCTGATCCCCGTCCGCGTCCAAGGAGGCTTTGAGCCATGGAAACCAGCCTGAGCGGCCGGACGACGATGATCGCGTTGTTTCGCCGATTCTATGCCGAGTTGCTGGCGTGCCGCGCGCGGGCCATCGCCTCGGCGTCCATCCCGATGACGGTGCCGGCTGCGGCGCCGCCCGTGGCGGCTCCGGCGATGACGGCGCCGCCGCTGGCCGCCCCCGCCGCCGTTTCCGGCTTTCCGCCCATGGCGCCGCCGCCGGCTGCGGCTCCGGCGGGCTTCACCGCGCCGAAGCCGTCGGTGGCGATCCTGGCCGAGGAACTGTCCGACCGGCTGGTCCAGCTTCTGGAAAGCCTGGGCCAGGAAGCGGCGCGCAACGGCGGTCCCTTTGCCGCCGCCCTGTTCGCCGACGCCAAATACGCCATGGCGGCCCTGGGCGACGACGTGTTCCTGGGCCTGGACTGGCCGGGACGGCAGGCGTGGAAATCGGTGCTGCTGGAGCAGCGCCTGTTCAATTCCTACGTGGCCGGCGAAGCGTTCTTCCAGCGCATCGACCGCCTGTTCCAGCAGCCCGACGGCGGCAGCCGCGATCTGGCCGCGGTGTATCTGGCGGTGCTGGGGCTGGGGTTCGAGGGCAAGTTCCGCGCCAACGACAGCGCCGGACAGGTGACGGAATACCGTCTGCGGCTGCACCGGCTGCTGGCCAAGGGCCGCCCGGTGTCGTCCCACGCCAGCGGGCGGGCCTATGAACGGCTCATCAGCGATGCCACCCCGAAATTCCTGCCGACCGCCCGCGTCTGGTACTGGGCCATCGGCGGGGTGGTGGCTCTGTTCCTGGTGGTGTCGCACATCGTCTGGGCCGTCAACACCGGCAGCATCGCGGAAGATCTGGGGGGCGCGCGCGCCGCCATCGAAAATCTGGGGACGTCATGGCCCAACTGAATCTGTCGCCGTGGGGGCTGTTCTATTCCGCCTGGTCGGTGATCCAACCCCTTTGGCCCTACATCGCCGCTTTGATCCTGGTGGTTCTGGGGCTGGCGGTCCTGTATCTGGTGGTCACGATGTTCGGCGCGCTGATCCGCCGCCGGATCCTGTCGCGCCAGTTCCGCAGCCAGGGCGGCGTGCCCCAGACCGGCGCGGACGCCGCACCCGCCGCACCGGAGCCGGAACGCTTCGCCGTTCTGCCCGACGGCGTGTCCACGGTGTCGCTGGAACGGTCCTTCGCCGACGTGCTGGACCTGTTGAAGCGCCACGTTCCCAGCCGCACCTTCCGCTATGAGATCCCCTGGTTCCTGTCGCTGGGCGACGAGGGGGCGGGCAAGACGACGCTGTTCGCCTCCGCCCCGATCCACCGCCCGTTCTCCAGCCCCGGCACGGTGCCGCAGCCGGGGGCGGCGTGCAGCTGGTGGTTCTTCGATTCGGCCATCGTGCTGGATCTGGCGGGCCGGGCGGTGCTGGGGCCGGGTGGCCGCGCGCCCGAAGGCACGCTGTGGAAGCGTTTCATCAAGCTGGTGCAGGCCAGCCGCCCGCAGCGCCCGCTGGACGGCGTGATCCTGTCGATCTCGTCGCGCGACCTGCTGGACCAGAGTGCGGAGGGCAGCAACGCCCTGCTGCTGAAGGCGGAAACCCTGCACAACCGGCTGTGGGAACTGCAGAAGACGCTGGAAATCAACGTCCCCATCTATGTGGTTGTTACCCAGTGCGATGCGCTGGACGGGTTCCCGGAATTCTGCGCCGCCCTGCCGCCGGATCTGTCGGCGACCATGCTCGGCTGGTCCAGCCCCTATGGGGTGGAAGCCTCGTACAACCCGCGCTGGGTCAACGAGATCTTCGACGAAACCGCCGCCGACATCACCGCCATCGAAACCGACCTGTTCGCCAGCCGTCCGCTGGCCGACGAGCGCGGGCGGCTGGCGCTGTTGCCGGACAGCTTCCAGCATCTGCGCCGGCCGATGGAACAGTTCCTCGGCCGCATCTTCACCCCCACCGCCTATCATGAAGTGTTCGTGCTGCGGGGCGTGTATTTCACCGGGGCCAGCGGGGCCTCGGCGGAGGATGACGCCGATACCTACCGCGGCCTGACGGCGCTGCCGCCGGGCAACGGGCCGTCGGCGGCGGTGCCCTCCATCGCCTTCGTCCGCGATGTGCTGGAACAGAAGGTGTTCCAGGAACTGGGGCTGGCGCGGCCGGTGTCGCGCGCCCTGTTCGTGTCCACCAAGCGCACCCGTCTGGCCCAGGCGGCCCTGGCGGGGACCGCGGCGCTGCTGACCGGGGCGGTGGTCTATGAAAGCGGTGTGCTGGCCGACCGCGCGCGGGTGATCGGCGCCACGGTGGAGGAAACCCGCCGCGACCTGATCCGGTTCGAGGAGCGGGCGCGCATGGGCGGGCTGTCGGTGGAAGCCGCCGCCGACCCGCCGACCATCGCCCGCCTGCTGTCGGCGGCGGTGCTGGTGGAGCGCGAGGATCTGTCGTCCGTCCTGCTGCCGACCTCGCTGCTCAGCGGCATCGACGGCAATCTGGAAACCCTGGTCAGCGTCGCCATGCAGCGGATGATGCTGAAATCGCTGCGCGGCGGCCTGCTGCAGCAGTTGAACACCGCCGTCGGCGGGCTGGGGGCCAACGGCATGGGCGATGCGCCGCGCTCCGGTGCGGTGAGCATGGATTCGCGGGCCGCCCCCCGGTCGATCGAACAGTTGCCGGGCTATCAGCGGCTGTCGCGCTACATCGACCATCTGGCCGCGCTGCGCGAGAATCTCGACCGTTACGAACGCCTGCGCCGCACCGGCTCCTTCGCCGATCTGGCCAGCCTGACCCAGTATGTCTTCGGCGTGTCGCCGCCCTCGATCCTCAAGGACAACGAGCGTTTCCGCTCCAACGCCATCCGCATGGCGAAGCTGCAGGAAATCAACGTCGATCCGCTCCAGGCCGCCGCCGGTGTCGGCGCCCTGCAGTATGCCGAGGATCTCTACGACGACCTGTTCGCCCGCAACAGCCTGACCTTCTGGTCCAAGCGTCTGCAGGCCCAGCTCGAAACGCTGCGCGCCAACGCCGTGTCCAACCGCATTTCCGCCAAGGATCTGCAGGACATCCAGTATTCCTTCCAACAGCTCCGCTCGGTGGCCGATGCGCCGGTGAACCGCTGGGTTCTGGCGCCGGAAGCCAAGATGCCGGCGGAAATCGACACGCTCTTGGGCCGCATCGCCGTGTCGGTGCTGCTGAGTGGCCGCACGTTCGAGGAGATCGGCAAGACCATCGCCACCCGCTCGCTCGCCCTGCGCGACGACATGCTGGGGATGGAGATGCCCTTCGTCGGGCGGGTGTTCGTGCAGACCCAGGCCGGCGCGCCGTTCCAGTTGAGCGAACGCTTCCACGACCTGATGGACCCGATGGAGGTTCTGCTGTCGCAGGGCTTCATGGCCGACCTCGGCACCGCCAAGTTCGAGCCGGTCAACGCCGACAGCCATCTGGTCTGGGATGCCACCGTCCTCAATCAGGCCAAACAGTACAAGGTGGACTATTCCACCTATGTGGCGCAGCGCCTGAGCGATTTTCCCAAGCCGCTGCATTCGGCCCTGCGCATCGCGGTGGGGCGCCGGATGGTGTCCAACGTGATGACCCTGACCGCCCGCGCGGTCACGGTATCGGCCAACGACGACACCTTCCGCTCCGCCGTCACCGACCGTTCGCTGGCCGATCAGGTGTCGTCGTTCCTGACCGTCGCCCCGATCGTGCAGGAACTGATGGAAGGGGTGCGCCCCATCGCTGAACCGGGGACGACGCTGGACATCGAACAGCTTCTGAACGCCCAGAGCGTTCAGATCCTGAACCGGGTCACCGACGTGCTGGCGTCCGAAGAACCGTACAAGCCGCTGGTGGACAATGTGTCCCGCTGGGATGGTGAGCCGGGCGCGCTGGCGCGCGCCTTCGGGGCCGCCAACGGCGGCGAGCTGGCGTCCATGATCGCCTCGGCCCGTCAGCGGGTGCGGGTGCTGGCGAAATCCTACGCCAAGCCGGCGCTGGACTACATCAAGGATCCCTACCGCATCGGGGCGCCGGGGGCCGAGCGGGCGGTGCAGGAATGGCAGGACATCCTGGCGTCCATCGACCGCTTCGACCAGCAGATCCCCAACAACGCCCTGTCGGAGTTGGAAAAATACGTGCTCTACGTCGGCAACGCCGTGGGCCGTGACAATTGCCGCGAGGTGCTGGGCGAACGGGTCGGCATGGTCGGCGGCGGGGATTACTTCTCGCGCATCCATGTCCAATCCCTGGCGCGGCTGAACGAACGCTGCCTGCGGTTCCAGGCGCAGCAGATCCATACGGTGATGCTGGAACTGGGCAGCAGCTTCAGCCAGCTTCTGGCCGGGCGCTTCCCCTTCGTCCGCCCGGAAGAGGCGCTGACCGCCCCCGACGCCGATCCCGCCGACATCCGCCGCTTCTACCGTCTGTACGACGACATGAAGCCGCGCATCGAACAGGAACTGGCCACCGACAAGCGCCGCAACAGCCCGCTGCGCCAGTTCGTCGAACAGGTGGAGGGCAGCCGCGGCTTCCTGGCCGACATCGTGGATCCGGAAGGGTCGGGCAGCCTGAAGCTGTCGGTGGAGGTGACGTTCGGCGTCAACCGGAACAACGAGGTGGGCGGCGACCAGATCATCGAATGGTCCATGCGGTCGGGGGCTTCGCAGGCGGGTTCCACCACCAAGGAACGCACGCTGTCGTGGTCTTATTCCGAGCCGGTGGAAATTTCGCT
Organism: uncultured Rhodospirillaceae bacterium; assembly: GCA_937927415.1. Classification (GTDB taxonomy): domain Bacteria; phylum Pseudomonadota; class Alphaproteobacteria; order Azospirillales; family Azospirillaceae; genus Azospirillum. The sequence continues at coordinate 12,677 of CALBDS010000054.1, read as the reverse complement.
CCGCTGGGCGTCGGGGTCCGATTACCGCCCCCGCCGCGTTGACGGCCGTCCCGGTGCGCCCACCGTCACCGACGACAAGGCCAGCATCGTGGAAAAGGGGCCGTGGTCGCTGCTCCGCCTGCTGGTGGCGCGCGGCGTGCGCAACCCGGAAAGCTTCGATCCCATGCTGCGCGGCCAGCAGGTGATCCGCCTGACCATTCCCACCCGCACCGTGTCCGGCACGGCGGCCTTGGACACGGTGGTGTTCCTGGCGGCGCGGGTGACGGCGGGGGCGGGCGGCAAGGCGCCGGCCAAGGGCGTTCCCGCTTTCCCCACCCGCTTCCCCGACGTGCGGCCCACAAGTTTCTGAGCCAACCCCGGACCGTCCGTTCCCCTGGCACCCTTCTTGGGTGCGGGGACCGGCGGTTCCCGCTTCCCCCGCGGGGGAACCATCCGAGGGAACCATCCATGGAAATCAAGTTTCTGGTCGGTAAGCTGAACGCGACCTGCCGCCGGGCGCTGGAAGACGCCGCGGCGCTGGCGGTGGCCCGCTCCAACTTCTATGTGGAGGTGGAGCATTATCTGGCCAAGCTGATCGACGTTCAGCCGTCCGACATCCAGGCCGTCTTCCGCCAGTACGACGTGGCCCCCGGCACCGTGCAGGCGGAACTGTCGGTCGCCATCGACGAATTCAAGCGCGGCTCCACCCGCACCCCCGCCTTTGCCCAGGACGTGCCCAAGATCCTGGAAGGGGCGTGGATGACCGCCTCCCTGACGCTGGGCGAACCGCAGATCCGCTCCGGCGCCATCCTGCTGGCGATCCTGGAAAACCAGCAGGTCATGGGCCTCTTGAGCCAGAAGGTGCCGTCGCTGGCCCGCATCCCGCTGGACCGGCTCAAGGTGGATCTGAAGGCCCTGTGCCAGGCCGGCACCGGCGAGGGCACGGCCCGCGGTGCGGCCGACCCGCTGGTCCCCACCGGCACCGCCGCCGCCGCGGGCGGCCCGGCCACCGCCCTCGACACCTTCACCAACGACCTGACCGCCGCGGCGCGGGCTGGCAAGATCGACCCGATCATCGGGCGTGACGGCGAAATCCGCCAGTTGGTGGACATCCTGCTGCGCCGCCGCCAGAACAACCCGATCCTGACCGGCGAACCCGGCGTGGGCAAGACCGCCATCGTCGAAGGCTTCGCCCAGAAGGTGGTGGCCGGCGACGTGCCGCCGCCGCTGCGCAACATCTCGGTGCGCACCCTCGACCTTGGCCTGCTGCAGGCCGGCGCCGGCGTGCGCGGCGAGTTCGAGGACCGTCTGCGCCGCCTGATCGACGAGGTGCGCAAGTCCCCCATTCCCATCATCCTGTTCATCGACGAAGCCCACACCATGATCGGTGCCGGCGGCTCGGCGGGGCAGGGCGATGCCGCCAACCTGCTGAAGCCGGCGCTGGCCCGTGGCGAGTTGCGCACCATCGCCGCCACCACCTGGGCGGAATATAAGAAGTATTTCGAGAAGGATCCGGCGCTGGCCCGCCGCTTCCAGGTGGTGAAGGTGCCGGAACCGTCGGACACCGCCACCATCGCCATGATGCGCGCCCTGCTGCCGCGGCTGGAAAAGCACCATGGCGTGGTCATCACCGACGAAGCGGTGATGGACGCGGTGCATCTGTCGTCGCGCTACCTGTCCGGCCGCCAGCAGCCCGACAAGTCCTTGAGCGTCCTGGATACCGCCTGCGCGCGGGTGGCTGTTGGCCAGAACAGCACCCCCGCCCCGATCGAGGCCATTGGCCACGAACTGATGACCATCGACAGCGAACTGGCGCTGCTGCGCCGGGAGCGCAACGCCGGCATCGGCCAGCCCGAGCGCATCGACGCGCTGGTCGCCCGCCGCGAGGAACTGGTGGCCCAGCAGGCCGACCTGAACGCCGCCTTCACCGCCGAACAGGGGCTGGTCGAACGCATCCGCCAGCTTCGCACCACCGTTTTCGAGAAATCCGCCACGGCGGAAACCAACGAGGTGGCGCGGGCGGAAGTGGACGGGCTGCGCCAGAGCATCGCCGGCCTGATCCGCGAACTGGAAACCATGCAGGGCGAAAACCCGCTGGTGCCGCTGTGCGTTGACAGCAACGTGGTGGCGTCGGTCATCTCCGGCTGGACCGGCATCCCCGCCGGCCGCATGGTGCGCGACGACATCAAGGGCGTGCTGAGCCTGCGCGACCGCATGGCCGAGTGCGTGATCGGCCAGGACGACGCGCTGGCCACCATCGCCAAGCGCATCCGCACCGCATCCGCCGGTCTGGGCGAACCGGAAAAGCCGACCGGCGTGTTCCTGCTGGTCGGCCCCAGCGGTGTCGGCAAGACCGAAACCGCCGGCACCATCGCCGAACTGATGTACGGCGGCCACAAGGACATGATCGTCATCAACATGTCCGAGTATCAGGAATCCCACACCGTCTCCAACCTCAAGGGAGCACCTCCGGGCTATGTCGGCTACGGCGAGGGCGGGGTCCTGACCGAAGCGGTGCGCCGCCGTCCCTACAGCGTCGTGCTGCTGGACGAAATCGAAAAGGCCCACCCGGACGTGTCGGAGCTGTTCTATCAGGTGTTCGACAAGGGCACGCTGGAAGACGGCGAAGGCGAGGTGGTCGATTTCCGCAACACCGTGATCTTCATGACCTCCAACCTGGGGTCGGAAGCGATCATGGACCATTGCCTGAAGGCCCGCACCCGCCCCGATCCGCAGGATCTGGTGGACATCGTGCGGCCCTATCTGGTCAACCACTTCAAGGCGGCGTTCCTGGGCCGTGTCACCATCGTGCCCTATTTCCCGCTGACCGCGCGGGAGATCGGCGACATTGCCCGGTTGAAGCTGCGCAAGATCCAGAACCGCATGCGCGACGCGCACCGGGCCGAGTTGACCTACGACCCGGCGGTGATCGACGCCATCGTCGAGCGGGCGACGGAAACCGAAAGCGGTGCCCGTTCCATCGATGCCGTCCTGTCGAACACGCTGCTCGCCGAACTGTCCGATGAGGTGCTACGGCGGATGGTCGATGGGGATTCCTTCTCCATCATACATGTCACCGTCAACGAGATTGGCTTTCTCTATACGTTTCAATAAACTGCGAAATGCGTAGCAATGGTTGAAAAACCGCGTTGCGGTCTGGCCGCCAGGTCGTGGCGCGGTTTTCTCCCAGCCTATGGAATGATTTGCCGTAAAATGATGGATCATCCTATGGACAATGCTGGATTTCTTGTTCATGCTTCGCAGAAGCAATTTTTGTCCGCTGGTTTTTATTGATACGGCCGGCGGAAAATGGGGGGTGAGAAGTATCAATTAAAATAATGCGGTTGGTGCTCCTGTTTTTGGTGTTTTGTATTTTATTAAATAAAAATATAACAAAATAGATGGAACATAATAAGCCTTGCTTGGTATTTTTATTTTTTGCTGCGCAAACAATTATTTTTGGCCATTTCTATGAGGTCTTTCTTTGGTTTTCGGATATGAGCCAAAATTTGGCTTAGTAAATTTCAGGTTTGTAACATTTTGAAATCGGTTATGTTCGAAAAGTTATTATTTCATTATAATAATAAATGAATTTATTGCTTGGAAGTGCGTTGTTATCTGAATAGACCTATTTGTGGGTTCGATGTTCGTTATGGTCATTCTCTCCTTGACGACGTGCCGCTTGGTACAGGTTTCGGGTAAGTCAGACCGTCTTGAGTGCAAACGCTAACTTTTAACTGGGAGTGATCCTAGATGAGCGAAAGCCTTCAGCATAAGCTGGACCGTGTTCGGCCCCCCCGCGTCCAGATCACCTATGACGTGGAAATCGGCGACGCGATCCAGAACAAGGAACTGCCGCTGATCGTCGGTATTCTGGCCGACGCCGCCGGCAAGCCCGAGACGCCGCTGCCGAAGCTGAAGGACCGCAGCTTCGTCGAAATCGACCGCGACAATTTCGACGACGTGATGGCCGCCACCGGCCCGCGCCTGCCGCTCCAGGTCGATAACCGTCTGGCCAACGACGGGTCGCAGATGAATATCGATCTGCGCTTCAACAAGCTGGACGATTTCGACCCCGTGTCGATCATCAAGCAGGTCGAGCCGCTGCGCCGCCTCTACGACGCCCGCGAACGCCTGAACGACCTGCTGGCCAAGCTGGAAGGCAACGACGAGCTGAACGCGCTGCTGGTGTCGGTGATGGAAAGCTCCGAGCAGCAGACCGCGCTGCGCGGTGCGTTGGACGGTGCCGCCGAACCGGCCCCGGCCGCCGAAGACGAACCGGCCTGACCCGCCGTTCGACCATCATTGACGACGCTCCTCCACGGATCGGTATCTGGAGATTACAATGGCGACCGAAACCCTTGACGCCCAGGGTATGTTGGTTGAAACGGCTCAGGACAGCGGCTCGATCCTCGACCGCATCCTGACCGATGGCAAGATGGCCCGCGATGTGTCGCAGACCGCCCATGCGAAGGACCTGATCGGGCAGTTCATCGCCCAGGTCATCGACAGCGGCGTTGCCGTCAGCAAGGACTCCACCGCCGTCATCAAGGCCCGCATCGCCGAGATCGACGAACTCATCAGCGCCCAGCTCAACGCCATCCTGCACGACGAGGCGTTCCAGAAGCTGGAAGCCACCTGGCGCGGCATGCACTATCTGGTCAGCCGCAGCGACACCGGGCCGGGCCTGAAGCTGCGCTTCCTGAACGCGTCCAAGAAGGAACTGCTGGCCGACTTCGAAAAGGCCTCCGAGTTCGACCAGAGCGCGCTGTTCAAGAAGATCTATGAAGCCGAATACGGCACCTTCGGCGGCCAGCCGTACGGCGTGCTGGTCGGCGATTACGAATTCGGCCGCAACGCCCAGGACATGGAACTGCTGAAGTCCCTGTCCCAGGTCGCCGCCGCCGCCCACGCGCCGTTCGTTTCCGCCGCGTCGCCGCGCCTGTTCGACATGGACAACTTTGCCGAGATCGGCAACCCGCGCGACCTGTCGAAGATCTTCGAAAGCTCGGAACTGACCAAGTGGCGTTCTCTGCGTGAAAGCGAGGACTCGCGCTATCTGACCCTGGTGCTGCCGCACATCCTGATGCGCCAGCCCTACGGCCCTGAGACCAAGCCGGTCGAAGGCGTCAACTTCACCGAGGATGTCGGCGGTGCCGACAATTCCAAGTTCGTGTGGGGCAACGCCGCCTGGGCCTATGCCGCCCGCATCACCGACGCCTATTCCAAGTACGGCTGGTGCGCGGCCATCCGCGGCGTGGAAGGCGGCGGTCTGGTGGAAGGCCTGCCGGCCTACACCTTCAAGACCGACAACGGCGACATCGCGCTGAAGTGCCCGACCGAAGTGGCGATCACCGACCGCCGCGAAAAGGAACTGAACGACCTGGGCTTCGTGTCGCTGGTCCATTGCAAGGGCACCGACTACGCCGCCTTCTTCGGCGGTCAGACGGTGAACAAGCCGAAGGTCTACAACACCGATGCCGCCAACGCCAACGCGCGTCTGTCGGCGGTGCTGCCGTACGTTCTGGCGTCCTCGCGCTTCGCCCATTACCTGAAGGCGATCATGCGCGACAAGATCGGCTCGTTCCAGTCGCGCGCCGACATCCAGAAGTTCCTGAACACCTGGATCGCCCAGTTCGTCACCCTGGACGACCAGGCCTCGCTGCCGACCAAGGCTCGTCTGCCGCTGCGTGAAGCCCGCGTGGACGTGTTCGAAGTGCCGGGCAAGCCGGGTGCCTACCGCGCCTCGGTGTTCCTGCGTCCGCACTTCCAGCTCGAAGAGCTGACCACCTCGATCCGTCTGGTGGCGGATCTGCCGGCTCCGGCCGCGAACTGATCCTGATGTTTTGGGGCGCCGGCCGGTCCGGCGCCCTTCAGGGCCAGACCGAGAAAGCCGATTTTTAAAAATCGGGGCGCCCTTACCGCGGCGCTTTCAAATCAAACCATCACATCATTGCATGGAGGATATCTGATGGACGCCATCATCATGAAGATCGCCGACAAGTTTGCGATCGAAGGCGAATCGACGATCGACGGCCACGCCAAGGAAATCGATCTGATCTCCGTGGACCATGCCATCACCCTGCCGGTCACCTTCGACACCTCGGGCAACTCGCGCACCCGTGGCCGTTCGCAGCACGGCGACATCATTGTGGCGAAGTACCTGGACAAGGCCTCGGCCAAGCTGCTGGAAGCCTGCTCCAAGGGTATCGACCTGGGCAAGGTGCAGCTCTACTACGCCCGCACCCTGGAAGGCTCGACCGAAATCTTCTGGCAGGTCGAACTGACCGACGTGTACGTGTCGTCGGTGAAGAACAGCTCCAAGCGCGGTGAAGACCTGCCGCACGAGGTGGTGACCCTGAACTACACCTCGATCAAGTGGACCTACAACCTGTTCAACAACCAGGGCACCAAGGACGGCTCCGTGTCGGCCGGTTGGGATCTGGCCCAGAACAAGGCGGCCTAACAACCCGTGGCGCAGTCCAGATCCGGATCGTCCCGTTCGGGACATGCGCACGCTGGCCGGGCTCTGCTGTTCGAGCGGCTCGTCGATGACGAGCCGCAAAGGACGGCGGAGCCTTCGCCGTTTCGTGCCGTCGATGCCCAGGCCATGCGGGAATCCGTCGCCCGTGAAATCGGGTGGCTGCTGAACACCCGCGCCCCCATCCCCCCGGATGCGGCCCCGCGCCCGTTCCGCAGCACCATCGACTATGGCGGTCCCGACATCGCCCGTTCCGGCGACCGCAACCGGGAAGGGCTGCTGCAGATCGCCGACGAGATCGCCGCGGCCATTTCCGCTTTCGAACCGCGCCTGACATCGGTCATGGTGTCGGTCGATTGGCAGACGCTGAAGGACCGCAAGGTGACCATGGAGATTTCCGCCCTGATGACCACCGGCGGGGTTCCGGTGCCGGTGACCTTCCCGGTGCATCTGGGCGGTGACGGAGAGGCAGAGGTGGACCATGGCTGGTGACGAACACGATCCGCTCCTTCCCCACTATCTGCGCGAAATCGCGTATCTGCGGCGCGAAGGGCGGTGGTTTGCCGCCAAATACCCCAAGGTCGCCAGCCGGCTGGAATTCGGCGGCGATGAATCCGCCGATCCCCATGTGGAACGGCTGATCGAATCCTTCGCCTATCTGACCGCGCGGCTGCAGCACAATCTGGATTCGGAATTCCTGGAAATCCCGGCCAGCCTGCTGGGGGTGCTGTTTCCCCAGATGATGGCGCCGGTGCCGTCCATGGCGATTGCCAAATGCGTCGTCGGCTCCGACAGCGGCCCGGCGGGGGGCGAGGTGATTCCCAAGGGCCTGCAGCTCTATTCCGAAACGGGGGAGGGGGTTCCCTGCCGGTTTCAGACCGCCTGGCCGCTGGAGTTGTGGCCGCTGCGGGTGACCGACGCCCGGCCGGGCAGCGTCATCGATTACGACCTGCCGGCGTCCGACGGGCGTTATGCCGGGGCCACGGAAATCCGGGTGGAGGGCAGCGGGGTGCCGGTGAGCGCGCTGGCCTTCGACCGTCTGCGTTTCTTCATCGGCGGCGACCGGGTGCAGGCCAGCCAGATCTACGAGATGCTGGCAACCAGTCTGGCCGGCATCGCACTGGTGGCCGACGACCCGCACAAGACGGTGGTGCTGCCGCCCGAGGCGCTGCGCTTCGTCGGGTTCGAGGATGACGAAACCGTCCTGCCCGGCGATAGTCTGGTGGGGGCGCCGCACCGGCTGGTGCAGGAATACTTCGCCTTCCCCGACAAGTTTTTCTTCTTCGAGATTTCCGGGCTGAGCCGACGTCCGGCGGGCACGGTCCTGCGCATCGCGCTGCTGTTCTCCCACATGCCCAAACGGGCGGTGGCGGTGGATGCGGGCACCTTTCATCTGGGCTGCGTCCCGGTCATCAACCTGTTCCGCCGGACCAGCGAACCGATCCGCATCACCCACCAGCAGCCGGAATACCGGGTCGTCGCCGACCTGCGGCGCGAAGCCACCACCGAAATCCACACGCTTGAAGCCGTCCGGCTGGTGTCCCCCGGCCGTCCCCGGCCCGAGGTGGTGCGTCCCTATTTCGCGCTCAACCACCGCTCGGCACCGCTGGATGGGGATTCCGGCGGCGATTCCGGCAATGTGTTCTGGATGACGCGGCGGCTGGCGGCGTCGGCACCGGGGCAATCGGGCACGGATCTGCTGCTGGCGCTGGTGGATCTCGATTTCCACCCGTCCCATGTGGCCGACAAGGTGGCCTATGCCGATGTGGTGTGCACCAACCGCGGTCTGGCCGAGCGCATGACCGCCAACACGATCCTGAAGACCGACGAATCCGTGCCGGTGTCGCGCATCGTGCTGCTGACCAAGCCGTCGCGGCAACTGGCGCCGCCGTCCCACGGGGAAACCCTGTGGCGGCTGGTGTCCACGCTGACCGTCAACCGCCTGTCCTTCGGCAACGAGCCGCACCGGCTGGAGGCGCTGAAGGAAATCCTGCGCGTCTACAACATGGCCAACACCGCGGTCGCCGAACAGCAGATCGAGGGCATCCGCTCCATGGCCTGCAACACGGTGGTGCGCCGTCTGGGTCATGATGCGTGGCGGGGCTTCTGCCGTGGGACCGAGGTGGTGCTGAGCTTCGACGAGCGCCATTACGTCGGCTCCAGCATCTTCCCCTTTGCCGGGGTGCTGGACCGTTTCTTTGCCCTGCACGCCTCGATGAACGCCTTCACCCAGCTTTCCATCCGCAGCCAGCAGCGCGAGGGGATCCTGCGCGAATGGCCCATCCGTGACGGTGCCGGTGGTCTGGTATGAGCGATCCCAACGCACCGGGCACGGTCCCGCCGCCGTCCGCCGAACCATCCGCCGACCGTCCGGCCCCCCGCGCTCCCCGTCCGCCGGGCCGGACGGTGGAAAGCCTGCTGCTGCGCGAAGCCTACCGTTTCGACTTCTATCAGGTGGTCAACCTGATCGAAACCCTGCGGCCCGGAACCGCCGGGGTCGGCACCGGCCCGCTGTCGTCGCAGGAGGCGGCCCGCTTCGTCCATCTCCCGTCCCAGGCGTTTCCGGTGTCCGATGTGGTGTCGGTGCGCCCGCCGCCGCATCCGGGTGAACCGTACGAGATCCACACCAGCTTCCTCGGCCTGTCCGGCGCCCATGGCCCGCTGCCGCCACCCTATACCCGGCTGCTGCTGGAACGGATGGCGCGCAAGGATGCGGGGATGCGCGATTTCCTCGGCATCTTCGAACACCGGCTGATCGCGCTGATGTATCAGGTGCGCCGTCGGCACCGGGTGGCGTTCGACCGCACGCCGCCGCACCGCACGGCGATGGCGCGCTATCTCTACAGCCTGATCGGGCTGGGCACGCCGGAGACGCGCGACCGCCTGACCGCGCCCGACCGTTCCCTGCTGCAGCACGCGGGCATTCTGACCCACCACCCGCGTTCGCTGGCGTCGGTGTGCAGCCTGATCGGTGCGCTGTTCGGGGTGCCGGTGCAGGGGCGCAAGCTGATCGGCGGGTGGCAGCCGGTGGATTCCCGCGACCTTACCCGGCTTGGCCGCCACGGGCGCAACAATGTGTTGGGACGCACGGCCATGTCGGGACAGCGCGTCTGGCAGCAGGACGCGCGGGTGCGGCTGATCCTCGGGCCGCTGGAACCGGCGGACTTCAACCGTCTGCTGCCGGGGGGCAGCGGTTTTGCCGCCCTGTGCGAACTCAGCCTGTTCTGCATCGGCGATCCGGCCCTGGAACTGGAGGTGGAGTTGCGCCCTCAGCCGGCCGCTCTGCAGCCGGCCCGCCTCAGCCGTATCGACGGTTCCCGTCTGGGCTGGACCACGCGGCTGGCCGCGAAGCCGTCGGCGGCCCCGTCGGCGGGGATCCTGTTCGGCCCGCAGTGGACGGCCGGGAAAACCGCCGGACCGGGAATGGCTGGCCCGCTCTGAAGGCCGTCTTGCCGGAAGCGTGGGCGCGGCTTACATCGTGAGCCGGGCTTTGGCCCGCTCATCAGGATGGAGGGTGCGCTTCATGGACGACGACAACCCCTGTGTCGGGATCTGCATCATCGGTGAGGACGGCCGTTGCGAGGGCTGCGGCCGGACCGAGGTTGAAATCTACGGCGTGCCGCCCGCATCGGGAAAAGAGGACGGCGCGCCGGAATGAGCGTGATGGCTTATGGGCGTCATGCCTTATAAGCCAGACGCAGGGTTCCCCAGTGATCGCCGCCGATGGTGATGGGGCAATCCACCTCTTTCAGAAACACCACCTTGCCGTTCCCCATGTCGCGGTCATAGGTCTGGTAAAACAGCGGCAGACGGTTGTGGGCCGCCAGCATCCCGGCCCGGTCGTTGAAGATGCGCCGGTTGCGGCAGTGGGCGGCGTTCCACACCGGGTCAGGGCCTTGGGGCTTGCTGTAGGCCCGGTTGTGGGTGGGCAGATAGCCGTTGCGGTCCACCGCGGCGCACAGAACGATGGCCGGTTCGCGGTTCAGAACGGCATCTTGAATCGACGGCAGCACGTCGTCGGTCAGTGCGGTGAAGGCGGTGAGAAACTGTTTCGGGTTGGTGCCCGGAATCTCCTGATACCGCTCGTCGAACAGGGCGCCCTTGGTGATCCGGCCCGTGCGGAGGGCGTTTTGGAACGCCTGGGTGATGCGCCCCGCCGATTCCTGGCACAAGGCGCCCATCCCCTTGTCCTGCGTCGAGGTGGCCTGCACCACGTCGCGGATGCGCCCGAGGATGGCCTCGGAGGGGTGGATGAACTGCACATGCAACGCGCCGGACGACGGCATCAGCGGCCGCGCGGTCACCGGACCGACGTTGTCGATGTCCACGACCAAGGAACGTTCCAGCGGCAGGGAATCGGGGATTGCGCCTGAGCGCAGCCGGACCAGGGCGCCGGTCAGCGACAGGTCCACCACCACCGCCGGTTCCGGCCCGCGGCCCAGGTCCAGGCGCGCGTCCAGCGCGACCGGCACGCGCATGTGATCGCTCCGCAGGGTGGATGTGGACACGATCCGCAGGATGCGATCGCGCAGCATTTCCATGTCGGTGTTCAAGCGGCCCGACAGGGTTTCCAACTCCTGGGCTGACGCCTGATTCTCTTCGGCCTGCCGGGCGATGGTCCGCATGTGCTCGGCCACCCGGCGGGCGTTGCCGGCGGCGGCGTCGGTGTTGTGGGAAATGCCGGTGGCGGCGGCGCGCTGTTCGGCGGCGGCCTGGCTGATCTCGCGTGCCGCATTTTCCACCTGGCCAATGGCATCGGCCACCACGGTCATGGTGGTGGTGGTGGTGTCCGTCCCGTGGCGGATGTCATCGGCCTGGGCCGAGACGGTGGCGATGCTGGCCTCGGTCTGGTTGGCCAGGCTTTTGACCTCCTGTGCCACCACGGCGAATCCCCGCCCGACGTCGCCGGCCCGCGCCGCTTCGATGGTGGCGTTCAGCGCCAGCATCCGCGTCTGGGCGGCGATCCGGCGGATCAGCACGACCACGCTGGAAATACGGTCGGCCGCTTCGGCCAGGGTGGTGACGCTGGTCATGGCCTCGTCGGTGCGCGACGTGGCGTTCTGGGACAGGGTGGCGGAAGCGTCGATCCGCGTACCGATGTCCTCGCCCACCGCCCGCATCTGGGTCGCGGCGGTCGCCACCGTCTCGATTTCCACCGACAGGGATTCGGCGGCGGCAGCGATCTCTTCCACCATCTCTTCCAGCGTGTGGGAGCGGTGGGCCACCTCGCGGGCGATCTGAGCGAAGGAGGCCGCCTTGTGGGCGATTTCTCCAACGGTGTTGGTTGCTTCCCGTTCCAGCATGTCGCTGAGCGTCAGAATCTCGTTCTTCACCGCCTGCACCGCGCCCAGCCGGACATAGGCGCTCAGCGACATGCTGGCATCGAACAGGATGGCGCGCAGCAGCGCCTTGATATCATCCCCCGCCTTGGCCGCCCGGTGCCGGTCGAGGACATGGTCGAGAAGCTGCTCCACCATGAACAGATAGCCGCCAAGGTACCATTCCGGCTCCAGCCCGATGCGTTCATGGGCGGCACCGATACGAAGCGTGCGCTCAAGAAAATCGCTGGAGAAGCCCGCATTGAACAGTGTTGTCCAATGGGCGCTCTGTGCGGCCTTCAGCCGGGCCGAGCCGCCGGTCTCCCCGATCAGCCCGTTGAGATGGGGGACCGCGGCGATGTGCGCGTAAAACTTATCCAAGGCTTTCGGCAGCTTTCCCAACAAGCCGGGTGCCAGGGCGCGCAGCCGTTCCTTCGTCGGCTCGTCCAGGCCGAAGTAGTGCTGCACGTCGGGCGCCACGGCGTTCCGGTCAGGCGGCTGGTCGAACATCGGCGTGTCTTTCATCGTGTTGGGGCATCCGAAGGAAAGGATCTGCGCGTATAAGCATATAGCTTTGCAAGGATTGCAAATCCATATCTAGCTATTGTCTTAAGTGTGTTCATTGCTAATTTTGTGATTATTGCATAGGGTTGATATATGATTATTATTTAGCGGGGAAATTAAAATCCGTTCCTGAAAACGAATTGTGCTGAAAGCAGGGTGCTATTCTACTTAAGGGCGTTAAACCGGCAGGAAAACGCCACCTGAATTTATGCAAGATATTGATTTGGAACGATTTTCAAAAAACCGTCACGAGGGGCGAAAAAAGGTGTTGCGCGGGTTTGGCTTGGCGCCTATAAACCGGCCACCGCAGCGACGGCGGCGCCGAACGGCCCGGC